>NZ_LS483446.1:0-1200000 GCF_900476215.1 Helicobacter mustelae
ATGACAGACAAAAATCTTCAAGAAATTTTCAAAAATGAGTTTGAAATCGAAGAATATGACAGCATTTTTTCTCAAATCAAAATCGTAGAAAATCCCCAAAATAGCGACGTTGTAAGCTTCATTGCTCCAAATGTCTATATCGAAAAATGGATCAAGACCAAATACTTGCAAAGACTCGCAGAGATCCTAGAGAAGCATTACAATATCACGCCAGAAATCCACGTCGTCACAGCGGTGAAAAAAAGTCATGTGAAAAGCTTAAAACAGGGTGCTAAAAAGATGGAGGCTGCACTCAATGCCTCCTATACTTTTGAGACTTTCATCCAAGGGGACTCTAATAAATTTGCCTATGAAATCGCAAAAAAAATTTGTGAAAAACAAGGAAAGGCCTATAATCCCGTTTTATTCTATGGAGGCACAGGACTTGGCAAAACACATCTCCTCAATGCCATTGGCAATAAGGTCATCGAAAAAAACAAAAGCGTGATTTACATCACCTCAGAGCAGTTTTTGAATGATTATTCAGAGAGACTGAAAAGCAACACGATGGAGAAATTCCGCGAAAAATATCGCAATTGCGATTATTTACTCATTGATGACATTCAGTTTTTTGCAGGCAAGATTCAAATCCAAGAGGAGTTTTTCCATACCTTCAATGAATTGCATCTCAAAAACAAACAAATCGTAATCACTGCAGACAAGAGTCTCAAGCAAATCCTAGGGCTAGAAGAGAGGCTAAAATCTCGCTGTGAATGGGGGATTACTGCAGATATCCAACCCCCGGGGATTGAGACCAAAATTGAAATCATCAAGCAAAAATGCATCATTCATCATGTTGAGATTAATCAAGACATCATCGAATGCCTCGCTTATAATATTGGAGGGAATATCCGTCAGATTGAGGGCATCATCTTGAAACTCAATGCGCTGCCGCTTTTAATCGGGCAGCCAATCACGCTTTCTATGGCACAAAATGCCATCAAGGACATCCGCAAGGAAGTCAGTGAAAACATCGACATCAATGCCATCATCAAGGCCACGGCAAGGGAATTTAACATCAAACCAAGTGAGATCACCTCAAAAAGCAGGGCCACAAAAATCGCTCAAGCTAGACGCATTGTAATCTATCTCTCCAGAGAACTCATCCCACATTCCATGGCAATGATTGCTCAAAGTCTCAACATGAAAGATCATAGTGCAGTGAGCAAAGCAGGGACAAAAATCAACAAAGAACTCAAAGAAGATCCCGCCCTCCAGCTGGCAATAAATGAAATTAAAAGCAAGCTATAATTAGATTTTTTTGCTACAATCAAGCAGAAAAATATGTGAATCAATGAGCAAAACAAAAACCTTCATTTCGTCTCCATTATCGGGGCTTTTCAGGGGTTTTTCACATTTTTCACGGCCCTACTAATACTACTAAAATTCTATTATCGAAGGAATGAAGATGAAATTTCATGTTAATAAGAATCATTTTGAAATTATTCTCAATCACTTGCAGCCATTTTTAGACAAAAAAGACTCCTCACAAATCACTTCTCACATCTATCTAGAAACTAAAGAAGAAAAACTTCAATTAAAAGCTACAGATTATGAAATTGGCCTAGAGACAAAAGTAGATATCAAAAAAGAAATCGATGGAAACGCCACAGTCAATGGTAAAAAAATCCTAGAAATTGTAAAACGCCTCAAAGAAGGAGAGATCACTATCGAGACAGATTCTCAAAATCTCCACATCAAACAAGGAAAATCAAAATTCAAACTTCCTATGTTTGATGCCAATGAATATCCAAAAAACATTGTTGATAAAAATATAACAGAAATTCATTTTGATACCTCTAGCTTCATTCAATCTCTCAAAAAAATTACCCCAGCCATTGATAGCACCAACCAAAAGCCAGAACTTACAGGAGCATTGTTGGAATTTAAAGATTATTCTTTTCATTTTGTAGCAACAGACACAAGGCGCCTAGCCCTAATCAAGCAAGATATTCAATCTATTGAAAGCTTTTCTATTATCCTGCCAAAAAAGGCCATCAGCGAAATCTCTAAACTCTTTTCTGAAAACATAAAAATCTTTTATAATGAAACCCAGCTCATCATAGAAAATGAATATTATTCTTTCTTTACAAGGCTTATCAATGGAAGATTCCCTGATTATCAAAAAATCCTACCAAAGGAATTAAAAATTCAACTTCAACTACCAAAAGACAAGGTAATTGAAGCCATTAGACTGATTAATTCCCTCTCCCAAAAAATTAAAATCACTCTAAGGGAATCTGAGGTATTTTTTGAAACGATTTCTATAGAAAATTCTGAACAGGCGCAGACGCAATTTGAATATCAGACAAATATCAAAGAAGAGATTTCTATTGGGGTGGATTCCCGTCATATCCTAGATTTCCTCGCACAAATTGACACCAATATTTTTGAAATCTGTATCAATGAGGTAACCACTCCCTTCATCGTGAAAAGTGAGAATTTTTTGACTTTGATTCTACCTATCAACTAAAGGATTTTTATGGAGAATAAAGATTATGGCGCGAGTAATATAAAAGTCCTAAAAGGTTTAGAGGCAGTTAGAAAACGCCCTGGGATGTATATTGGTGACACCAATGTCAATGGATTGCATCATATGATTTATGAAGTGGTGGATAATTCTATTGATGAGGCCATGGCAGGACATTGCAGCCAGATCAAAATCACACTCACACAAGAGGGCAGTGCTATCATTGAAGATGATGGGCGAGGCATCCCTGTGGATATGCATCCCACAGAAAAACTCCCAGCGGCCACAGTTGTGTTGACGGTTTTGCATGCAGGAGGGAAATTTGACAAAGACACTTATAAAGTATCTGGAGGATTGCACGGTGTGGGCGTGAGCGTGGTAAATGCACTCTCTAAGCGCCTGATTATGACCATCAAAAAAAATGGGTATATCTACCGTCAGGAATTTGCCAAAGGAATCCCACAAACCGATCTTGAAATCATCGGAAAAACCAAAGAGCACGGCACTACCATAGAATTTTTTCCTGATGGTGAGGTCATGGAAATCTTGGAATTTGATGCAGAGATTCTCATCAAGCGTTTCAAAGAAATGGCCTATCTCAATCAAAATGTGACTTTATTTTTCAAAGAAGAAAAAACAGGCAGAGAGCAAGTTTTTCATTTTGAAAATGGCCTGCATCAATTTGTAGAAGATATGAATAAAAAGCCCTTCATCTCTCCTATTATCAGCTTTAAGGCCAATGAAGAGGACACAGAAATTGAGATTGCCCTAGCCTATAATGAAGGCTATGATGAAAAGGTTTTGAGTTTTGTGAATAATATCCGAACTCCTGATGGTGGGACTCATGAGGCGGGATTTCGTGCTGGGCTAAGTCGGGCGATTCTAAATTACATCGAGGCAAATGCCAGTGCCAGGGAAAAAGATGCCAAAATCCAAGGTGAGGATGTGAGAGAGGGGCTTGTGGCAATTATTTCTGCCAAGATCATGGAGCCTCAATTTGAAGGGCAGACAAAGGGGAAGTTGGGAAGCTCCTTTGTAAAGCCCATTGTTCAAAAGCTTACTTTTGAAAAGCTTGCAAAGTTTTTTGAAGAAAATCCCAATGAAGCAAAAAAAATCATGCAAAAGGCATTGCTTGCAGCTCGTGGGCGTGAGGCAGCAAAAAAGGCACGCGAACTCACGAGGAAAAAAGATTCTCTCAGTGTAGGGACATTGCCTGGGAAATTAGCAGACTGTCAGAGCAAAGATCCTAGGGAATCTGAGATTTATCTAGTGGAGGGGGATAGTGCAGGTGGTAGTGCAAAACAAGGAAGAGATAGAGTCTATCAGGCCATTCTCCCACTTAGAGGCAAGATCCTCAATGTGGAAAAATCTCGCCTTGATAAAATTCTCAAAAGTGATGAGATCAAAAATATGATCACTGCATTTGGATGCGGGATTGGGGAGGAATTTGATATAGAGAGGCTTCGCTATCATAAAATCATCATTATGACGGATGCAGATGTAGATGGTAGTCATATCCAGACCTTGCTTATGACATTTTTTTATCGTTATTTAAAACCCCTCATAGAAAATGGGCATATTTACATTGCTCAGCCTCCACTCTATCGATTTAAAAAAGGCAAAAAAGAAATCTATCTCAAAGATGAAAAAGCTTTGAGTGAGTATCTCATAGAAAATGGGATTGAGAATTTTCATTTTCAGGGCATTGGTTCACAGGAGCTTTTGGAGATTTTGCGCTATATCTCTCATTATCGAGGGATTTTAAAAGAAATCCAAAAACATTACTCCATGATTGAGGTGATTAAATTTTTGATTGAAAATCGAGATTTTATCTCCTTGCCATTTGCAGAGCTTTATGAGAAAATCGAGGTATTCCTGCAGAGCATTGATTGCAATATTTTGAGTAAAAATATTAGCGAGCAACAAATTACGCTGTATATTCAGACAAAAACGGGGCTTGTGGAATTGGTAATTGATGAAAATCTCTTTAGTAATACTTTTTTTGAAGAGGCCTATTTCATTCACAACAAAATTATGGAGAGGGATCTATCATTTTTAGAGGGGCGGGATCTGATTGATCTTCTTGAAGAAATCGAAGAATCTGCCAAAAAAGGTGCTTATATCCAACGCTATAAGGGCCTAGGAGAAATGAATCCCGAGCAGCTTTGGGAGACCACGATGACTCCGAGTAATCGCACATTACTCAAGGTCGCACTAGAAGATGAAGAGAGTGCAGATGAAATTTTTACATTATTTATGGGAGATGAGGTCGAGCCCCGCCGCGCATATATCCAAGAAAATGCCAAAAATGTGAAACATTTGGATATTTAGATGGACAAAATTACAATCATTGATGGCGTAGAGATTTTGGAGAAGGGTTCCCCATTTTGGGGTTGGCTTTTGTTTTTTTCTGCTTTGTTTTTGGGTGTTTGGGTCTATTTTATCCCGACTTTCATCGCTTTCAAAAGAAAACATATTAGCCGCTATGGAATTTTTATCATTAATCTTTGTTTTGGTTTTACCTTTTTTGGCTGGATCATCGCCCTGGCTTGGTCTGTGAGCAAAAAAGATTAAAAGGGATGAATTATTTGATTTTTGATTGCTTCTTGGAAAATTTCTTCGTGATTTTTGGGAGGTTCCTTAAGTCTTGTTTTTGATCCCTCATCTTTTGGAAGAATTGCTAAAATACTTCCAGAATGTTTTTTAGTATCTCTTTGAGCAAACATCTCTTTAAATTTTTGTATTCTGATTTTTATATTTCCCAAGCTTGGGTCTGCGAGATAAATAAATTTTTTATCCGTACCAATAAAAACACTAAAATGAGGGCTTTTCCTCGTCATTAGATAAAGGATCACAGGGATTTTGATTTGCAATAAGGTATCAAAATCTAAGCCCAATGCTAGAGCCTTGAATCCTTTGGATTCTGAAAAATTTGCCAAATCCAAAAAAGAAATTTCAATTTTTTGCTGTTTTTTCTTTTCTAAATTCTTTTTTTCAAAAATATAGTCCAAAACATCATTTTCATCTACTTTGGTATTGAGATAGTAGGTAAAGAGAGTCGCAAGTGATGCAGCACCACAGCTATAATCATATTGCTGTTTGATGAGATTTTTGCTTTTGATTTCTACCCAAGATTGCAGGGGTTTTTCAAAGAAGAAAAAATTGTTGTCAAAAAATGTATGAGCAAAACTTAGAGAGATGAATTGTAAAAAGAAAAATAGGGATTTCATTAAAATTTATACAAAAAGGAAAGGTTGAGATTATTGTTTATATAGCTGCTTGTGTTGAGATTTTCTACATTGAAAAATACAAATAATTTTTGGGTGGCCTCATAGGAGAGGCCGAAGTTATATCCGATAGAAGAACCCTCAGTTGCAATGACTTTATGATTGATTTTGTCTGCTGTTTTGTAATAATACTTCACTCCAACATTCAGCGAGATAGAGGGATTTATAGCAAAATAAATCATAGGGTTTAATGTGAAGATTTTGCCATAGACAAATGTTGAATTTTGAAATTTATTGTCAAGATTGAAAAAAAGGCTTGCTTGGACGAAAAACACAATTGGATCCACTGTATAAAAACTTGAGAGAAAAACATTGTATGCGCTGAAAGAATCTAATTTGCTTTTGTTTTTGAAGGTTGATGTCTTCATAATGTCTGTTGTAAAGCCAGCAAATAATGAAGGAAAGCGATCTTCTTTTTCCAAAATTTCCGCTATTTATAGAGCTAAATGTCTTATTCATATTGCTAATTTTTGTGTGTTGGTAGTAGCCATTGACTGAGCTAAAAATCTCAATTCTATCTGTAATCCCATAGCGTATTGAAAAATTAGCATTTAAATAATCTTGATTTAAATCTTGCATATTTAGGATAGGAATTGGGATGAAGCTATTGTCAGAGAGTTGATAGGCAATCGTGCCAGCCTCTGTGTTTTTGTTTTTGATATTGATGTAAGAAAACTGCGTTGTTAATCTTAGTTTGTTTTTTCGCTCAAAGTTTCCTTGATGGAAATTGGTGCAGCAGATAAGTAAGAACAAAGGATCATAAGAAGAAATAAACTCCTCATAATTCTCATATTCTTACCAAGTTGTATCTAAACTCACACCCATTTCTAGCATAACGGCGAAATTATTTCCACTTGGATAATTAAGACTAGGTGTGAGATGTAGTTCATTTTGTCGGTAGTAGATCCCTTTGACTTTGGCATAAAAATCAGGTCTTTTTAGTCTGTCTTCTTGTGCATAGACATTTACAATATCCCTTCGATGGATATATCCAAAGCTAAATTCCACTCGATGAACATTAGCGTTTTTAACAAGCTTATTAAATCCTGCAAATGCATGCCTTACCCAAGGAGCAATTGAGTAGCTCAAATCATACTCTAAATGATGAATTTCACTAAGGGGAATTCTCTGATAGATCCTTCCTCCAAAAAATACCGAAACATTCAGCTCTCTTTGAGGGCTCCCTATGCCAAAACTATAATATCCTATAGGTATTACCAAACCGATCAAAAAGGGAGTTTTTAAGGATCCCGTATTGATACCAATATAGGGAGAGATGAAATAGATGAAGCTTTGGGCATTAAAATTTTTATTTGTCTGGTAATTATAGGTCACAGTGCCGTTAATTCCAATATGAAAGTACTTTCGATAGGTTTCTGAGCTTATAGAAAATAACCCTCCTACATTGTTTAGATTCCCATAGTGGGTTTGGAAATTTCCATAATAGCTCCCTAATCCAAGACGAAAATCTGTACAACGATCGCTATGGCATCGAAATGCCGATGCCATATCTGTAAAAATGCCAATAAAAAACAAAATTTTTGCAAACTTCAACATAAAATCTCCAAAATGAACAGATTAGTAAAAAGAATACATAGAATCAAATTTGTCGCATTTATGATTCAATAAAGAATTTAGACCCCAAGTTGCTAAACCTATAAGTGGTATTGCCCACCAAAATTTTCCTTGAATTTGTTTCATTTCTGTGTCATTAAGGATAGTTACGTTATTTGCACTTTGCTTTTGACCAAACAAGACCTGTGCATCCCCAGAGGAAAGAGCAGCTTCTTTGGCATTGATTCCTGCAAGAGTGAGCAACATTACAAAACAAAGAATCTTTTATTTTATCTCCTTATAAAGATTATTTATCTTTGGTTTACTAATAACACAAAGATAAATACACGCTAACAAAAATCCTTTTTCTCGTCAAGATATAGTGCAATATTCATAATAAAATCGAGATAAAAGTAACATTGTATTTTTTCCTATGAGGAGAGCCTGTTTATTTGGGAAACGTGGGACATTACAGCCCTAAGAATTTGCCATTTGAGAAGGGATTAAATCGACTTAAAAAGACCTAAAAGCCACGGTGTATAGGACTAGTTTGCTTTTGATTTCCATTTAGAGGAGAGATTTTAAGCATAGGTGTTTTGCTCTTTTTGCTTAATTTTTTATTTTGGTTTTTTAGTGATTTTTTGGATTTTTCTCATTCAAAGAATTTTTAGTTTTTTAGTGACTAGCAGGAGGATTTTTGAAAATATCTCACAAAAAACATTTATAACATTTTCTCCCATTCATATGCGCTTTTTATGATCATTTCTATGTCATCAAATTTGGGACGCCAGTTTGTAAGTCGCAGGATTTTTTGATTATTGGCGATGAGCTTGGCGGGATCCCCTGCGCGTCGGGGCATCTCCTCGACAAGAAAGTCTTGTTTTGTCACTCTTTTCACAGATTCTATGATTTCTTTTACGCTATATCCACGGGAATATCCCACATTAAAAATCTCTGATTGCCCTGTGTGTTTTAGGAATTGGTATGCACTCAAATGCGCACTCGCTAAATCATTGATATGAATATAGTCTCTGATGCAAGTGCCATCTTTTGTCGGATAGTCATCCCCAAACACTCCCATTTTTGTCCGTTTTTTTGTGGCGCATTCCACTGCGACTTTGATGAGATGGGTGGCATTTTTGCTACGCTGCCCTAGGCCCATCTCTCCTATACTATTGGCTCCTGCAACATTGAAATAACGCAAAATGCCAAATTTCAAATCACTCGTATTGCTAAGATCTTGCAAGATCCTCTCACTCATCATTTTGGATGCGCCATAGGGGTTGATGGGCTGGAGGGGAAAATCTTCGCTAATGACATCAAAATCTGGTTGCCCATAAACAGCAGCAGTAGAAGAAAAAATAAAAAAGCTTACTTGATATTTACTACATAGCTCCAAAAGGAAAGTAGTGTTTAAGGTGTTGTTTTTGTAGTAAAAGAGAGGATTTTTGGTGGATTCTTCTACACTCAATGCAGCAGCAAAGTGCAAAACCCCCTCTATTTTTTGGGAGGAAAAGATTTTTTCTACTTCATGATGGTCGGCAAGATCGAGGCAAAAAAACTCTATGCGATGCGGGAATTTTGCCTGCAAAAAAGCGAGATTTTCTCTAAAACCTGTGGAGAGATCATCAATGAGTAAAAACTCACAATCCGTCTGCTCCAAAAATTCCAATAATGTATGCGACCCGATGTAGCCACAACCACCTGTCACAAGAATTTTTTCCATAAAATCGCCTTTGTTTGTCCTCATTATATCCAAAGTAAAAAAGATGTGATAGATTAACAAATCTTTTTAATATCAAAAAAGGAGCAAAAAATGCAGGAAGAATATGATTTTGATACAAGGACTTTGATTATGTCTGTACTTGTGAATCCGTCTATGGCAAATTTTACTGGGGTAATGCATGGAGGAGATTTGCTAAAGATTTTAGACCAGGTGGCTTATGCTTGTGCTACTCGTTATTGTGGTGTGGGTGTGGTGACCATGGCAGTAGATAGCGTGACTTTCAGGCATCCAATCCCTATTGGTTCCTTACTAACATTTTTGGCGAGTATAAACTATACAGGAAAGACAAGTTGTGAAGTCGGGATTAAGGTGATTAGCGAAGATATCAAAAACAAATATGTAACGCATTGCAATAGCTGCTATTTTACTATGGTAGCAGTGGATCAGGGCAAAAAGGTAGCCGTCCCACAGTTTGAACCCAAGACAGAAATAGAAAAGCGGCGCTGGGCAGAGGCGATAGAACGTCGTAAGAAAAATATCAGGTAAATAAGTTTTCTAAACTTTCTTCTTTGGTATAGAGTTTGATGAAATCTTGAAATTCCCGCTCTATATCTCTATTCCCATAGTAATCGATTAAAATCTCCTCCTCTTGCAAAGAGAGGGTGATAATTCCAATGATGCTCTCTGAAGCCTGCTTGAAGCAAAATTCCAAATATTGACAGAAGGTTTTACCAATGAAATGCAAATCTCTTTTATTTTTGGAAACCAATCCAAAAAAGGAATATTTTTTCTGTATGAAACAATGATTTTTATACAAATGGTATTGCAAGGTAGGAATGGAGCTGTTTTTGATGAATTTTTGTTCGATATGGATTCCGAAGATGAGATTTTTTCCCCCTTTGATACTAAAAGATCGGAAATATTCTTGAAGGCTAATTGGCGTATTTTTGTGATTTTCATTATTTTGATGGATGATAAAATACAAAAGATCATCAATATCATTATGAAGTTTTTCGATTTTTTGATTGGTTTGTTCAAAAAGGTTTTTTTTATCCGCAAGCTCTACATATGCCCTATTCAACGTGCTTTCTAAGACTTGTATATAATATTTTTGATCAGAAATAATTTTTTCGTAATCTTTCTTTTTCATCAATTTCCTTCCTTTTTATTCTGCTTTGTTATGTTTTAATTGATTTCCTAAAAGTATAGCATTGATGTAGCTTCGTGTGTCTGCTTTGTTTTGATAAGCGATGTCAAAGCCCACTCCATGATCGACAGAGGTGCGCAAAATTGGGATATTTAGAGTGACATTGATACTTTCATAAAAATGCAGGGCTTTGAGTGGAGCGAGTCCCACATCATGATAAAGCGCTACAAAAGTAGAAAACCTTTCTCGCATCAAAGGAGCAAAGGCACTATCTGCGCTAAAGGGGCCGAAAAATATCTCACGATTTAAGATCTTATTGGCAGAGAGAATTGATTGTGCAATCATGCTATCTTCTTTGCCTATGAGTCCATTATCTCCACAATGAGGATTGAGACCCAATACTGCAATAGGAGAGAAATGCGTGCAGGCAAAAAAATCAAGCAAAAATGTTGAGAGTTTTTGTGTGGTAAGATGATTGCTTACATCACGCAAGGGGATATGATCGCTAAAAAGTGCGACAAACATTTTTTCACATCCAAGCATCATGATCCCCTCACTTTTATAACGCTCTCTCAAATATTCCGTATGCCCGATGAAGGGGATGCCTGCTTTTTTCCATGCGTATTTGTGGATAGGCAGTGTAGTGAGGAAATCCACTTCTTTGTGATCTGCAAGACTGCAAGCAAGCCCAAAGCTTTCAAAACTATAAAGTCCACTATCACTAGCAATTGATCCAGGATTTATCTCTGGTAAGGGGGCAGTGGGTGCAGAAAAAGAAGTGTTTTTGGGCAATGGAAGGGCATGGAGAATCTCTGCCATGGAATCTAAAAGCTCTCTTTTGGCACAATAAATTGGCATGCAATATTGTGAGATTTTTTGATGCGCAGATAACAAAATCTCTCCCCCGATTCCATTGCTATCTCCGATGCTAATAGCAACTTTGGGTTTTTTTCTCATAAGGGATTTTTCTTGGTGTTATTTAGCAAAGTCGTTTGATTTTTCGTTGTTGTAATGATTTGGATCATATCCAGTATGGCGCGCTCTAGCCCTACAAATACCGATTTTGCGATGATGCTCTGCCCGATATTGAGTTCTGTGATATGAGGAAGCTTGGCGATGGCCTCTACATTATGATAGTTTAGCCCATGCCCTGCATAGACTTCTAGTCCTATTTTGTGCGCAAGGACGCTAGCAAAATGCAAGGATTTTAGATTCTGCTTTATAAGAGAATTGAGATCTTTGGAAGAGAGATTTTGCAAAGAAACAATACTATTTTGCATGCGGCTAAGATTGCTATAGCGCATCAAGGTAGCATTGGCATATGCACCTGTGTGAAGTTCGACTCCATCAGCACCATATTCTTTGGATAATAGGATGGCTTCCTCATCAGGATCGACAAAAGTCGCCACCAAGATTCCGTGTTGGTGGAAGGTTTTTATGACATCTTTGATCAAAGGATTTTTGAGAGACAATCCCCCCTCTGTAGTGACTTCTTCTCGTTTTTCTGGTACCAAGGTGATTTTGTAAGGCTTTTGTGCGCAGAGAAATTCGATGATATTTTCGTCTAATGCACATTCTACATTGATGGGTAAAAAGGAGGATTGCAAAATCCTTTTGACATCAAGGTCATGGATATGGCGCCTATCCTCTCTCAAGTGGATGGTGATTTGAAAAACTCCGCAATTCTTTGCGATGAAAATCGCTTCTAGGGGATTTGGATCGTTTATCTTTCTGGCTTCTCTAAGCGTAGCAATATGATCGATATTCAATCCTAGATGCATCACAATCCCTTAAAACAAAAAATAATAATTCAAACCACCGCTATTGGGAAAAAATTCATTTCTTTCTCTGATGTGAATCTCGCCATATCTTGAGTTTTTGATATCGATGATACTATAAACAGGCGCGATTACAAATAGATCCACTCGGTGCTGAGAATTGATTTTGAAAGTAATTCCAAGTCTTGTAAGAAACTGCTTGAGGGAGGTTTTTTCACTAAAGGAGTGAATGGTCTCTAGAGAATTGAGATCCTTTTCTTTGAAGGTAGAATTGCCATATCCTATGCCAGCTCCACCCCCTACAAAAAATCCCACTTCCAAATTTTGTGCAGGAATAGGAAAATTGATGAGCAAATCCAACCATGCCCGCGCACTGAGGATATAGGATGAATCTAGAGAAAGACTGTTTCTTGGTTTCCTATCAACGATATTGTCTTTGGAAGAAAACAAAGCTCCATAGCCCAATGTAATCATAGGTCGGAATCCAATGATATCAAAAAATAAATATTCATATCCTATGTTAATGTTGGCTTTGAGGCCATTGATTTCTTGTCTTGTTGTGGCAAATACATCCCAGTCCTGTGCCTTTTGACCACTGGAGTCGTATTTGGTTTTTTCATAAATGTAGTCTGTTCCAGCACCAAATAAAAAACTTCCCTTAGCATAAGTGCTAGAGAGTAAAATAAAGAAGATAGCAAGAAATTTTTTCAATTTTTACTCCTTAAAAAATAATTTTGTAAGAGATAAGCCAAGTAGGGGTAGTGATGAGGAGTTTTTCTTTTGCATAAACTTCCCCATTGGACTTATTTAATGTGCGATGGATCTTTGCAAACCCTTGATTTTCAATCGCAGGAATCCTGACAATAAACTCGATACGTTGGGTTTTCAAAAATCTTATAGATGCTCCCAGTCTTCCATAAATTTCATTATGGAAAAATCTTCCATCAAATCCGCTCAAATAAATTTGAGCGCCACTATAATCTGAGGCCTTGCTCCCTAAAAAGCTCCCTTTGGTGCTGAGATCTGAAATGACGAAATCATATCCCATACCCAAAAATACTCCTAGAGAGAAATAGGAAAAAGGAATAATATTTAGCATCATGTCTGCCCCGCCACCTACATAATAATTTTCCAATGATTTGATTTTCACATTAGGAAGACCACCAGCAAGCTCATAGCCTTGATTTGTGCCAAATTTGCCATAGCCTCCTTCGATAAAAACCCTTGATCGAAAGATTTTTCTCAAAATCTCTGTGTTTCCTATGCCCATTTCTACACCAAAACTACCCAAAAAGAGATGTCCATAAAGAGGATCATCAAAATTGTAGATATTTTGCCCTCCTTTAAACTTTGCAGAATTTTTAATATGTGCCATCCGTCCATAATCTGCACCGATGAAAAACTCGATATCCTCTTTAGCAAAGAGTTTGGTGCTGATGAGTAAAAAACCAAAAAGAATAGGGAAAAAAATTTTTCGCATCATTTTTACCTTAAGTATTAAGTATTTTTATTTTAGCAAATCTCTAAAAAAATCAAAAACATTTTTCAAAATCACCCCTTTAGAAAATTTTTGGTTTACCAATTGAATGCTATAGAAAAGAAAAAATTCTGTTTGGGAACACTTGATTTGGAACTAAACATCGCAAAATACCACCATGCTTGAAGATTGAGGTATTTTTGTATCCACTGGATCCCAAGTCCACCACCAGATAAGGCAATATCGTCTTTGGACATCAAGTCTTTTACATATCCTACATCAAATCCTATACTAGGGACAAGTTGAAACTTTTTGAGAAAGGGAATATATAAATTGAGGTCATTTCTACACAAAACCCCCATCTGCCCACTATAATTTAGCCTATCAAATCCTCTCACTGTGTATCTTCCTCCGATGATAAATGCATCATTTGCATAAAGTTTATTACTTCCTACTTGTGTTTTTATCGCACCTGTATAGATGAGAGAACGACCGAAAAACTTAAAGGGACGATAAAGATAGAGATTGACTACCGGGATGAAATAATCATAAGCATGGAGAAATTCATTTGCCAAGGAATGTCCATACAATCCACTGAAGTCTACATTGAATTGCAATGTCGGAAGAGACAAGGCATAGCGTAAGAAAAATGAATAGAGCAATACTTTTCTATTTTGTGTTACCAATAAGACATTTTCTAAGAAATTTTTAGAGATTCTTGCGCCAAAATTGAGTCCAAAAGAAAGACTATGCTCTTGTGTTCTCAAAAATACATAGCTCATTCTTGTATCTGTGTTGATGCTATATCCTGTATACACGGGAGAAAAATTTGCAAGCTTGATTTGAAAGCTATTAAAAGAATAGGCTAAATTTTGTTCGAAAAAGAATTGTTGAAAGGGAACACCATAGCTAAGAGAATGATAGATACTATAGTTTTTATGGATTCTTTCGTCATGGAAAAAAGATGCCAAAAGATAGGATTGCAATTTATCTGACAATTTTAGAGGATTTTCCCAGGCAAGCAATAAGGTATGCTGATAAAGAAATTTTAAATTCCCATTATCAAATATATAAACTCCAGAAAAAGGAAAAGATTTCTTTTCTACATGGATCACAATATCGCTCGCGTTCTTTTGATCTGAGGGGAGGATCTTCATCGTGGCATCGATATGCGTCATTTTTTTGAGATTGGCCATCCCTGCTTGCAGTTTTTGCAAGTCTAAGACATCCCCTTCTTTGATATCAAAATCCTTTTTGAAAGAAAAGAAAAGATTATTGTGATTGTAGGTGATCTGATGGATCCTCCCGATATCGAGTTTGATCTCAAGCCTTTGACTTTTGAGATCTTGAGGCAAGATGCCAAACTTTGAAGTCAAAAATCCTTTCTTTATCGTCTTCTCATTGAGTTCTTGCAAAAGTTTATTGATGGATTTTTCGTTGAGACATTGATTTGTATAGGCTTTGGCGATCTTTTCTCCAAAGCCAAAATATTTTTTGAAGGCTTTTTGATTTTCTAGAGTGTTTTCTAGTGGAGATAAGGTAATCTCTTTGACTAGAAAGCACAAGTCTTTTGCTTGCGCTTCTCCCAAAAAGAAAATGATAAAAAAATAAAACCTTATTCTCATAACTTTTGATTACTAGAAGAGAAATTTATAAAAGAATTTCGCCTGCGCAAAGTTTATTGCCCCCCTAAGAGTAACAAACTTAAAAGAATTTTTTTCATTTTCACTCCTTAATATGATAGAATGCTGAGCTTTCAAGGAAGCCCACCAATCTGTCATATCGACAGATTTTTGTGCGTTTTTTAGTTGATGCTGATATGAGATTTTGTGATACCATGTCCAAAATCCTTTTGCAATTTTTTACCAGACTTCTTATCCAAACTCACTTTATAATCAATCAGGGATTCTTTAGAGACTTTCTCGCCATCAAAGCTACCCTTTTTTGCTTCTATCTTCGCACCAACAAGTTTTGTTTGATTGCCCACTTTGATATTTGCATTGGAAGCTTCTATGCTAGATTGTTGCTTGACCTGGGATGCTATGCTACCTTTTATGCCAAAGTCTTTTTTCTTGGTAGCCATATCCAAAGATCCACTTACCCCAAAGCTTGCTTCTGTATCCTTTTTGCTCACCATATTGAGATTTTTGCCAATCTTTGCATCTAGATTCTCGCTTTTTATCTGACTGCTCTCTACATTCATGTCATTTTTTACAGCGAGTTTGAGATTTTGAGCTTCTATGCTAGATGCACTTTGTGTGGTTTGTGTGTGGAGATCTAGGCTTGCATTACCTCTAAATTTTAGATTGGTATTTCCTGCTCCTAGGCCTATGTTATGACTCTTTTGTGTTTCTTCAGAAGAGAGGACATTGAGATTTTGGGTCTGGATGCTACCATTGTCTCCAGAGAGATGGGAGCCTTTGATCTGTGTATCTCCCCTCACTTCGATCTGAAAATCCCCTAAAGAGACATGAGAGGCAGTTTGTCCTGTGCTATTTTGTGCTTTATTGTTATAATCCCATGCAGTTTTTACTCCGGATTTGTTACCAAGCCCTGCTTGAGCGCCAAGCGAGGATTCTGTATCTTTGGAATAGGTTTGTATGGAGCCAATCCAGAGACTTTTTGAGGTAATCTGTGCTTTTTTGGTAGTGAGATTAGAGCCTAGGATCTTTGTATCTTCAGATTGGAGATTGAGATTTTTGATAGAGACATCAGAGCTCAATGCAGAATTATTAGATTGAGTGGTGACTTTTTGTGTATAGCCACCATTAGCTCCTAGATCAAGGCTACCATCAAATCCTGCAGAAAGAGAAGCATTTGCATCTTTGGAATGCGTTGTCTTTGCAAAGGAGTTTTCTGTAGAAGTGATGATAAAGCTTTTGGCAGTGATATTAGCATCTTCTTCTATATTCAAACGTGAGCCTAGGATCTGTGTTTTCTCACTAGTTTTGAGATTGAGATTTTTTGCTGAAAGGCTGCTTGCTACTTGCGTGACTTTGTTCTCTTTGCTAGAAGAATCTCCATAGCCTCCAGAAAGAGCGACATTAAAGCCTCCATTATAGGTAAAATCTAGCGCAGCATTGTGCTTTTTGTCTGTTTTCTCATTGGTTTCTGTATTGCTTACAGAGGATAGGGCAAAGTTTTTGGCAGTGATATTGGCATCTTCTTTTATATCGAGGTTGGCTCCTTGGATCTTTACATCATTTTTTGTATCCAGGTTGAGCGTGCCTATCTTGAAGTGATTTGCAACATGGGAAGTTTCTGTATTTTTTTCTTTGCTGCCATCGTGTGCGTAATCTGCATGTGCTTTGATGCCAGTTTGTTTGCCTAGAGAAAGCTTCAAAGAAGCATTGATGGTGTCATTATATTTTGTCGTGGTGGTTGTTTTGACATTTTCCAAGGTGTTTATCGCGAGATTTTTGTTTTTGGCAGCAAAAACATCCGTGGTGATATCTGCGTTTGTGATCACCGTATCATTTTTGGAATCCATTTGCAGATTTTTGGATTGTATTGCAAGATTGCTTGTGCTAGTTGCATAGCTTTGTGTTTTGGTGAAGTCATCAGAATATTGATACGAAAAACCTGCTTTTATATCTTCTTTTTCAGGTACTTTGATGCTTTCTTTGATGCCTAGTTTGCTACCTAGAGAATTCGCATATTTTATGACGAGCCTCTCAAGAGGCCGTCTATTGATAGTCACTCCAAAGGTGTGAGAAGTGACATGTTTGGTTTCTAGACTTGTATGCTCATCTTGCAAAGCCTTTAATGCAATACTTTCACCTTGGAGGGCTAGATCATCACTTTGAATATTGGTGGATTGTATTGCTGTATTGCCTTGAGCGACAAAGGAAGCGTGATTAGCCTTTAGTGTGGTATTGTGATGATTTTTGTCATTGGTATCTTGATGGATCTTTGTGTTGGATGTGCGAAGCCCTGCAGAAATTTTATCTTTACTGATAGAGCCATAGAGACTTCGTTTTTTTATCTCTGTATCTACAACGACATTTTTTGTATCTGCATGATTGCTAATAAGGATATTTTTGTCTGATTGGATGGCAAGGTTTTGAGAATCTGTCTGCAGATTATAAGCAGTAAAATCATTTTTGCTATGAATCGCTAGATTTGATCCTTGGATTTCATTTGCGATATGTTGAGAAGTGGAGGCCGTGGTAGTAGTAATGGTAGTTTTACCATCAAGGAACCAGCCGCTAGTCTTTTTCTCCCTAGTTTTAGAAAAGCTCTCCTTTGTGCTCGTATCAAAGAGAATGTTTTCTCCTTGTAGCGCGATATTCTCTCCTTTCATTTTTACTGAAGTATATTCTTGCTTATTAGCATCAATGAGGAGGTGATTACCACTTTGGATGCTAGTAACTTGCTGATTTGTATGATTTCTTGTATTTACCGCATCTGCATAATCATCCTTCAATGCTAAGGTTTTGACATTTAGAGTATCAGACTGGATGAGAAGATCTCCTTTTGCATCTACATTAGCACCGATGAGAGCAATATTTTTTGATTCTAACTTAATATTTTTGGCAGTTTGAGCTATAGATTTATCTATCTGTGTAGAGTACTTGTTTATGTTATCTTGAGTAGATTGTATGCTATCTGCATGATTGCTAATAAGGATATTTTTGTCTGATTGGATGGCAAGATTTTGGGAATCTGTCTGCAGATTATAGGCAGTAAAATCACTTTTGCTATGAATCGCTAGATTTGTGCCTTGGATTTCATTTGCGATATGTTGAGTAGTTGTTTCAAGAACAAGTGGTCTTAGAAAAAATGATTTTATATCAAATTTTTTGCCTTTAGAAAAACTCTCCTTTGTACTCGCATCAAATAGCGTGCTCGTATCAAAGCGAATATTTTCTCCTTGTAGTGCGATATTCTCTCCTTTCATTTTCACTGAGGCATATTCTTGTTTTTTAGCATCAATGAGGAGGTGATTACCACTTTGGATACTAGTAACTTGCTGATTTGTATGATTTCTTATATTTGTTCCATCACTATAATCATCCTTCAATGCTAAGGTTTTGACATTTAGAGTATCAGACTGGATGAGAAGATCTCCTTTTGCATCTACATTAGCACCGATGAGAGCAATATTTTTTGATTCTAACTTAATACTTTTGGCAGTTTGAGCTATAGATTTATCTATCTGTGTAGAATACTTGTTTGTGTTGTTGCGAGGAGATTGTATGCTATCTGCATGATTGCTTATCAGAAGATTTGCATCAGATTTTAGAGATAAAGAATCTGTGATATCGGCATCAAAATTATAGGCAGTAAAATCACTTTTGCTATGAATCGCTAGGTTTATGCCTTGGATTTCATTTGCGATATGTTGAGTAGTGGGGGCTGTTGATAATTTTGGAGAAAGTATTCCCCTAGTCAATTTTTTGTTTTCAGACTTATTTACACTCGTATCAAAGAGAATATTTTCCCCCGTAAGTGCTATGGTATCACCCTTCATTTTCACTGAGGCATATTCTTGTTTTTTAGCATCAATAAGGAGGTGATTACCACTTTGGATGCTAGTAACTTGCTGATTTGTATGATTTCTTGTATTTACCGCATCTGCATAATTATCCTTCAATGCTAAGGTTTTGACATTTAGAGTATCAGACTGGATGAGAAGATCTCCTTTTGCATCAATATTGGCGCTTATGAGATTAGTTTGTTTGCTATTGATTACAATATCGCTACCACTTTGGATGCTAGTAACTTGCTGATTTGTATGATTTCTTGTATTTACCACATCTGCATAATTATCCTTCAATGCCAAAGTTTTGACGCTTAGTGCATCAGACTGGATGAGAAGATCTCCTTTTGCATCTACATTGGCACCGATGAGATGGGTCTCTTTGCTCTTGATGATGATATGATTGCCTTCCAAGATTCCCAAAGAAGCAAGATTTGTGTTTTCAGAAGTGCTGCTAAGCTCTTCATTTTTTTTCTTTATCACAACGGTTTTAGAATAAGATCTACCTGCAAGCTTCATAAAGACTTCAGAATAAGATTTACTTACAGGTACTGCAGCAATCAGAGGGGAAACATTGGTAGAAACAATGCGATCTTTTTTGTGACTTGTTATGCTGGAGGTATGTGTGAAGCCATCTGCATCAATGCTGATATTTTGCGCGAGGATTTTCCCTCCTTGATTGGTGATTGCTTCTCCTTTTAGCTTGAGAGTGTCTCTGGCGAGGAGGGTGCCATTTTCATTGAGCAATGCTTGAGAAGTGATGGTGATATCATTGCCTGTGATAGCACTAGAGTTATAGGTATTTTGGCTTGAGATGACAATGGAATGTGCTTGAAGTCCTAGCAAAAGGTTTTTTTGATAAGATCCTTGGAATATTGAGAAATCCATAATATCTCTTCTTGTAGAGGGAGCATCTTGCATGCGCCTTGCTACAAGGAGATCTAGGACATCTTTGTTTTGGACATAGGGGGTAGGAAGCGGGGTGCTACTTTTTGTATTTTGCAGAGTATCTTGCAAAAGGATAGAAGTATCTTGCAAGGTGATTTCTGGTAGCTCCACATCGGTAAATTCGACTTTATCTGCTCTAACAAAGGCAGAGGTTGTCCTCGTAGATGCGCAGTTGAAACCTATTTTTACCCCTGCAAAACATTTTCCATATCGATTATAAAGAGTTTTTGTGCCTTCATAGCTCGTGGTAGATTTGGCTTGTGGGGCTTTGTTGATAAACTCCTTGCTTGCATTTTGGAAATCATTGTTTGCTTGGATCAAGGCATTATCATTTGTCGTGGTCTGGGATTGAAGATGAATATTATTTGCCAGCATCATTGCAGGAGAATAGGTATCTTTCTGGATGCTTTCTTTGATGGTTTTGATCGTATAATCATAGGTCATATAGTAGGTTTTACTGCCTCCAAAATAGCCATTGATATTGGGATCTCTAGAATAAAATTTCTCCCTAGTAGCAGGATTTTGGATAAATTCTAATGCTCCTTGATTGAGGATGTTTTCTGCCTTTATGTTGAGATTGTCTTTTGCATAGAGGATGGAGTGATTGACTAGGTTTTTTGCAGAGATATCTAGATTTTGATTGGAGAAGATGAGAGGCAAAGCACTAGGTGCTGGGGCCTTCTCTCCCTCATTTTGGGGATCTTTTGTAGCTTGGATTTGTTTTATCAGAGCTGTTTGAGGTTTTGTAATCTCTATTGTTCCATTTGCATCGATGACAAATCCACCATCCCCGCTATTTTGGGAAGCTGTGCTCGCAAGAATCCCAGAATTTTTTACTCCTATGCCCTCATTGGTGGCCACAAGATAAATACTTTTGGCAAAAACTCCTCCCAGATAAGTGACATCCAATCCCAGAGCTTGTTGCTCTCCTTCAAGCTTGATAGGTTCATAAAGCAACACGCTAGGAGAGAAATTCACATGATTGCTTCCCAAAAGAGCTCGGATCTTATCTCCCCCTTCAACGATGCCATTTACTTCCATGTTTTTGGCTAGGAAAGTAAGAGTCTTGGTATTGCTGGCATTGAGGGCAGAAGTGATGATTTTGCCTTGCGTAATATCCAAAGAAAGTGTTTTTAGTTCTTCATAAGCTTTGAGTTGGTTGAGTCGATGGAACTCATCTTGTGAAAATTTTCCTGTAGCTAGCGTGAGGTTTTCGATATTGATGAAACCACAGCCATGGCAAGTAATGCCGTTGGGATTGGCTAGGATGACATCTGCTTGCTTGCCAGCTACTTCCAAAAATCCCAAAAGATTTGAGAGTTTATTGCCACTCACTTGATTCAAAATGAGTTTTGCTGCTGTCTCTAGGTTGGGATTGGCAGCAATATATCCTGCCAAAACAGTTTTTGCAAGATCTTCTTTTTGTGAGATGTTATTGAGGATAAGACCCTCTTTTTCTACATTGAAATCTTTATAAAAATTGCTAGATATGCCTGCTTGATTGGGCTTTGCGATATTGATGAGATCCACTCCATTGTCTGTTTTCCCCAAAGTGGGAGATGGGCCTGTATGGTCGGTGTCAATCGTGATGGGATTTGCGATAGCAGAACTACCTAAAAGACAGAGGGCATTTAAGAGGGCTAAAGATTGTTTTATCTTTCTCATAATAATTCCTTATCATTCCTATTTTTTATCATGGATTCTTCAAAAAACATATTTGTAACTTAGCATATAGGTATTTGTGCCAAGCTTCAGCATTTCTGATATTTTAAATACTTGTTTTTCTTCTAAATTTCCCTGCCTATAAATATTTTTCCGCTCGTTATTTCTTTTGTAAGAATTGCTAGCAATGTTTCTGCTTATATAAAACTCTACCCGATGATGCTTGGCAAACATCATGCTCAATCCGACCCGATAAGCAGCATTGCCAAAAGTATTTTGCCCATTGAAGCCTTGTGTTTTTAGATCAAGGGAAAAAGCATCATTGGTAATCTTGATAGAAGCTTTGGAAAAATCAGAATCTTTGGTTGCAAATTTTGCTAGATAGAGGTTGTATTGGATTCCTCCAAACATTCCAAAGGAAAATTTCTCATTGCGAAAAAAATTCAGCATCAAATCAAAAGAAGCATCAAAACGCGGCCCTTCAAGCGTTTTGATCGCAGTATTGTAAGCGTTAAGTTGAGGATCAGGAAATGTGGGCAGAATCCTGTCTTTTATTGCAAGAGACTGATAGCCTACCCCAATAGACCACCGAAAGCCAAAAATATCCTGAAAGAAGAGATGCTCTGTCCCGAGATTGACAGAGACCAGGGGACCGAAATTTTTGGAGCTATCCATTTTGTAGAATGCAGACCCATGGAGCTCTTGCGTCACCCCTTGAAAGGTGCCCTTATAACTTATACTACCACTAGATTGAATCATGCCCTGTGTCAACCCTCCTTCAACACCGACAAAGAATCTTGCTTGCGCGAAGTTTACTGTCCCCCCCCCCCTAAGAGCAATCCGCTTAAAAGTATTTTTTTCATTTTGACTCCTTAGTGGAACATAAAATATTATTTTGTATGAATATCTCTCTGATACTAATCAAATTTTCCTTAAAGAAAGCTGTTGCTCTAAAATTTTGTAGCTTTTCTTTTTGATAATGAGAAAATAGGGAGCTTGCGTGTATTTATGTTTGAAGCCAAAGTGAGATAATTCTTTGACTTTGATTTCATTTGCAAGCATTGCTATAAAATATGGCAAAAAAGCATAGCCTGGATGGGTGGAGCAAAGCCTTCAGGGGTTTTAGGCAAGTTCTAGGAAGCTTGCATTTGCATCCAAGCCAAGCAAGAGAATGGCTTTGGAATTCTACCCCAACCCTCCCAAGGGTCTTTGGAGTCTCTACAAGTAGATTCCCTGCTTTGTCAAAGCGATAGTGAATTTTGAGGGTTTTGGGTTTGTTGCTGGCATTTCTTGAAAGGAAACATCCTGCATTGCATCTTGTAGGATTTCCTTGATTGATATCCCCTCTTTTTTGGCCCTGAATCATTTGGCGCTTGTTTGTGATGACTCTATCATGCGTATGAGATTTCCTCCTGCAGAAGGGATTTCTACAAACCTCTAAATCCATGTTTTATCTTTTTGCAAAGGCCTATGATTTTGGAAAAGGCCAGTTTTGCAAAAACGCAAAGGCATAGGCTCTTTGGGGGTGAATTTGCTTTCTTTGTGTTGGATTTTTGAGATTTGGGAATCCCTCCAAAATATCTATGAAGGTGGAGTTAGTCTTGATAGATTCTTGCATGTGTCATGGCGATGTTGTTGTCCACTCCTTTGGTCAATAAAAATTGAAAAATATCAGCACTTCCTACTCGGAATGCGGAAGCACAGCTTTTGAGATACAAGCGCCACATTCTGATAAATCTTTCATCATACATTTTTCTGACCTCTTCAATCTCCTTTTCGAAGTTTTCTCTCCAGATATCTAGGGTTTTTGCATAGTGCAATCTTAGACTTTCTGCCAAAAGCAAGTGAAAATCAAATTCACTCGCAATGCTAATAAGCTCTCTTAGGGAGGGTAGATATCCCCCAGGGAAGATGTATTTGTCGATCCAGGCATTGGTCTCTCCCTCAAAGGAAGCCAATATGGTATGGAGCAAAAAGCTTCCGCTAGGCTTTAGACACTGCTTGACTTTACTAAAGTATAGAGGGAAGTTGGCCCGCCCTACATGCTCAAACATTCCAATGGAAACTGCCTTGTCAAAATAATTCTCCATCTCCAAGTCTTGGTAGTTTTTGAGCATGATGGTGACCTTATCCTCAAGACCACAGTCTTTTACCCTTTGTGTGGCTTCTTTGTGTTGTTCTTCTGAGAGGGTGATGCCTACGACTTCGACACCATATTTTTGGGCTGCCATGATGGAGAGCCAACCCCAGCCACAACCAATTTCAAGGAGTTTTTCGCCTTTTTTGAGGTCGAGTTTTTTGAGAGTGTGCTCGATTTTGTTGATTTGTGCTTGGTGCAAATCATCCGTGGGATTCTTGAAATATGCACAAGAATAGCTTTTTGTGGGATCTAGCCAAAGCTTGTAGAAGTCATTGCCTAGATCGTAGTGGCTTTTGATATTTTTGCTTTCTTGTTTTGTGTGGATTTTGCTTGTAATGTGTTTGTGTTTGTTGAGATGATGGTGGTTGTTGAACTGATACATCACATAGGAAATCGCATCAAAATCCCCCTCGATCTCGATATTCCCATCCATATAGGCCTCTCCAAAAAATAAGCTAAGATCTTGGGAGAAGGCATTTAGCCCAAAAGGCTTTTTTAAAGTGATTTTGAAATCAGGCTCCCCCTCGCCTATTTTGACTTGTTCCCCATCCCAAAACTCGATCACATAACGCCCAAAATTCCACTTTTTAAGAACTTGCTTGATAAGAAATTTTTGAAACATTTTAAATACTCTCTTTCTAAGAAAATAAATCTTGCCATTATAAAGTATATTTATTGACAAATACTCTCTTAAGCCAATAAAATGTGGATATATATGTTGCTTTTTACTGTCTCCCACTTAATTTAAATAATAAAATTTTCTTTTAATCAAAAATAAAAACTGCTGATTAGTGAGTCTAAACTCTTTAGAAAGAAAATAGATGCTTCTTGCTTGTTTTTACTTTTTCATTGATGGCCAGTCTTGTGTATGTTAATTTTGTGGAATGGAAAAGCTGAGGGAGGTTTTTGGAGTTTTGATTGTTTTTCTCGCAGAAATGACTAGGGAGCATTTGGTATTGCTTGGCTTGAGCTAGGATTTGTATTTCATGCCAAGCGTTTTAGCCACTTCATAAATATGTTTATGCTAAAATTAGAGTTAGTAGTTCTCTTTTTCTTTCCTGTTTTAGCCACTTCATAAATATGTTTATGCTAAAATTGAGCTATACGGATTGCAAAGATTCTTTTTGTTTTAGCCACTTCATAAATATGTTTATGCTAAAATGCTGCGGTCTTGATTATTGGTAGCATTCGTGTTTTAGCCACTTCATAAATATGTTTATGCTAAAATTTTAAAGTTTTGCGGCGATGAACTGCATGTGTTTTAGCCACTTCATAAATATGTTTATGCTAAAATCTTGCTCCACCCACACGTTATACTTGCTAGGTTTTAGCCACTTCATAAATATGTTTATGCTAAAATTCAACGCCTGCAATATTGTAATTAATCTTCGTTTTAGCCACTTCATAAATATGTTTATGCTAAAATCCCTTCTTGGTTTTGATGCCACTCTAAACGGTTTTAGCCACTTCATAAATATGTTTATGCTAAAATTCGTAGCGTTATCTTTCCCATGCACAGCATGTTTTAGCCACTTCATAAATATGTTTATGCTAAAATTGATGCAGTTGCAACACGTAGAAAGAGTCTGTTTTAGCCACTTCATAAATATGTTTATGCTAAAATTTGGAAAAACTTTACATAGAGACCCGCATAGTTTTAGCCACTTCATAAATATGTTTATGCTAAAATACACCTCTTGAGGATCCCCTAAAGAAGGGAGTTTCAGGAGGTGGGATGTGGCTAAAATAAAGAGTTTTCGGTCCTCTGTGGGGTAACTGCCTAGCATCCCCTCAAACCGAGCCTAAAACAGAGTGAGCGGAGTAGGTTTTTGGACCTTTTGTGCTTGCGAAATTTCTCCTATCAAGATTTTCATGTGATCGAATTGTTTTTCTGTCAAAATCAAGGCTCTGATATGTCCTTTTTTGGGCAAATAGAGATGAAGTCGTTCAAGATAGGTATTTGCGCTTTTGACTCCTTTGCAAATCCTGACATATACAGAAAATTGCAGCATGAAATAGCCCTCTTTCAAAAGTGTAGAGCGAAACTTGGCACTTGCCTTTCTATCTTCTTTGCTTTTTGTGGGCATGTCAAACATCACTAAAACTCTCATAAACTTCTCTTCCATTGCTTTCCTTGTCCAAGATAGGCAATTCTATCATTTTGCCTCTATCGCAAATAAAGTTTGAAATACTCCATACCATACGAGTGATGGAGCGATGAAATGGGTAAAACTTTCCTTGAAGCAAAACTTTTGTATTCAAAAGATTGACAAGTTCCACGCGATGGGAGAGTGTGAGCTCATTTTCTATCCTCAGGGCTAGCACTCTAGAATCCACGAAGGGGCGATAGGGCTCTATCAAATCATCTGCAAGATTAAAGGGATTGAATTGATTGGAGTGAAAGATCCCAAGAGAGGGAATGAGCCCTGAACCTACGAGGTTTCTAGCAATGCAGCCTCGGATAATGGCATATCCATAATTCAGGGCTGCATTGATGGGAGAGAAGTCTTTGCGCGAAAATCCCCTGCCAAAAAGAGAGGGGAAATAAAGGGCTGAAGCCTTGGCTTCATTATTTGTGCCATCTGCTAGTTTGACTGCTTTTTGCAGTGCTTGGAGTTTTGTGGCTGTGGAAGTTTTGTTTTCTTGCATTAAAAGATTTGTTTGATTTTGGATTTTTGCTTGGATGATTTTTTGCCATAGGATTGACTTGTTTTGTTTGGAAAAATGGATTTGCAAATCGAGTATGGCTGAGCTGCGGTAGTGTGCAAGAAAGGGCGAGAATACTCCACTGGGCAGATGGGAATCATCACAAAAAAATACAAGGATCTTGTATTGGGCCAATTCTTTCATCAATGAAGAAGTGAGGGTGATTTGAGGGGTATCAATCACTATGGTGTGGATGTCTCTAAGAGGGATTCCTATATCTTCTTTGCCATGGATGATGAGATTATTGTTTTTATGAGAAAGCTTGGCGGGCTTGCTCATAAAAAGAGTGCGAAAGGCTTCATCAAACATGTTTTGGAGTTGTTTTTAGGGCGATGTTTTGACGATTTCTTGGTTTATGCTCTAGCACTTCTCCTAGCACAGAGAGCTTGACTTTTTGGAAAACCTTAAGTCCTTGAATGCCGCAACTTTCTCTTGTCATTGTTTTGTTTTTTTCTTTATCAGTATCTGTAAACATCTTCTCCTCATCCTCATTTTTGAGGGCATATTTGCTGAGGTGCTCCAATTCGATAGTAGCTTTTGCTGAATTCGTGGACTTATAGATTGCTAGTACAGCCTCTTGCATCTCTTTGGTTTGGATTTTGATACAGTCGTTTTTGAAAAGCGAAAAACAAAACTCATAGTTTTCATCCATTTCTAGCCAATCTTTTATGATTCCGTTTTTCTTGCCTTGGACAATTGCTTTATTGGGAAGCTTGCCTATTGCAAAATCATAAGTATAAATTGGCACAGCATAGAATTTCCCCTTATCTTTGCTTTTGAAAATATCTACGCGCACCATTGCTCCATTATCCACAATCCCCTGATTGATTTCTCTTATCTTTCCAAATTTTAGTGCCTTTTTTACCCCCTCTTCTCCCCCAAAAGCTTGGTAATAGAACTCTTTTGTTCGCACGGTTTCTTGATGCAACTCTCCTGTGACTTTATGAGACACATGGTGGGAGGGGATGATGTTTTGGATAGATTCTTGGATTTTGTCTTTGAAATTTGACATGGGCCATCTTAGGGAAAGCTTATGATCTCCCTCTCTCAAGATTTGAGCCTTTTGATGAGATTTGAGCCTGTGGGTTTCTTTGTCTTTGAGATAAGTGGTGTATTTTTGAATCATGCTGGGCTCTATGCAAGCAATGATGATTGCATCTTGGGCGTGGTGGAGATGATGATCTCTATTTTTTTCTTGCACTCCCCAAAAACTTCGCATCGTTGAAGTCATAGAGCCTGAAATAATGCGGATATGCTCCTTTTTGCCATCAGGGAGAGGCAGGAAGGATAGAGAATGCTTGATATATTCTTTTGTCACTCTTCCGATATAGCCAGTGTCTACAAGATTTCTTGCTAGGAAATCCTCCTCATTTCTCTCTTTGAAATTCTTTTGTGTGAGTTTGCGCTTTTTGCTGGGAGAAAAATTGCTGCTATATACTCTACCCACATACATATCCCATTTTTTCTCATCACTGCCAAGCCACTCATAAGGGGTTTTGTTGCTTTTTTCTTGATTGCTGGAAGTTAGGCAGAGGACTTTATTGCTCTGGGAATCATCTAGGCTTCTGCTCAAGGGGAATGCGTGATCGATCTGCAGGGCCCTTTGGTCTTTGAGATGATCTATGGTGATTTTCTCTCCACTATAGAGGCAGTATTCTTCTTGCTGCTTCCAGAGCTTGCATTTCAAGCGATTGTTATAGGTATTGGGAAGCCCTAGAACTTCTAGCAATTGGGATGCAGCGTCATTTTCGCTTTTGTTTTTTTTGTTGATTTTCTCAAGCTGCATTCTTGCGCTTTTTGCCTTGCAGACATCTCTAGTTAGTTCGATGTGAAAATAATGAAAGCCTCCATATTTTTCTAAAAGCGCATTGACGACCTTCCGAAACTCACTCAATGCCCGCCTTAACACAGGATTTGGAATATCAAAATAGCTCTCTTCTTTTGCAAGCTCACTTAGTGGAGGGAGGAGTTGTCTGTTTTTGGGCTGGGGTTTGCTAAAGATTCCTCTTTCTTGCAAAATCTCCACCCCTTCATCATATCTCTTCCCCTCTCGCATCAAAGGCAAGAGATGATAGAGCGCTTCAAGGCTAAGATTGATGTGTTTTGAGAAATTAAGCTTTGCATCCTTGATTGTTTGGATTTGCTCTTTGCTAAGCTGCAAAGACTCTAACTCCTTTAGGATCGCCTCCCAATCTTTATTTGCTCCCAAAATATTGGCGATTTTGTCTTGGGTCTTCCTATCTTGTGTGATCTTATTGAGTTTAAAGGTGCTAGGCAAAGAAAGAAACACCGCTTTCTCAGGGTTTTTCCCGCTATAATCCAGTCCTAAAAATTCAAAATCACTTGGCAAATCTAGCAGAAGTTTTAGTTTGGAGTAGGTGAGCCCTTTTTCATTCTTTTGGGCTTCTTGTAGGATTTTTCCTAAATAAACGCACATATCTTCTTGTGAGAAACACAATCCATGGCGATTTGTAAGATTTTTCAAAAAATTAATGCTCTTTGTTAGAGCGACAAACTCTTCTGCACTTGGAGCGTGTTTGCACGCACGATAGGGGCTATTCTCTCCTTTTTTGATGTGGCTACATTTTCCGATTTTGTCGCCAAAGCCCTTGAGCGGACGTTGATAGAAGATGAGTCCCTCTCTTTCTTGCTTGCTTTGAGCATCAGGATTTCCCAAGAGCTTGTAGATGAGTTCTTCATTGACCCAGGGGCTCTTTAGCTCTTGCTGGATTTGAAAAATTGTTTTTAGCTCCTCTCTTAGTTCGCTTCTGCCCACGCATCGATTGTAACTTTCTTTTTTGTTGCGAACATTGAGGGATTTTTGAAAGTAGAGTTTGTACATCATCTCGCCGATTGTTTTGCACTGCTCTTCTTTGATGCGCTTGGAATTTTCTGCGATTGCTTTTTTTATCTTACCACTATCGTTGTCTTCAACTCCATAAGTAATATCATCATATCCCCTGCGTTTGGCAATGTGCAAAATTACCCTTGCTAGCTCTTCTTTGTCTAGCACTCTGTATAATGCCCTCTCTCTAAGCTCCCAGGGAGAGAGAAAGTCTTTTGAAGTTTGGAAGAGTGTCGCGAGTTTCTCTCCTTGCACAAAGCATTCCAAATCCAAGCCCAAAGCCTTGGAGAGATAGTGTTTTACTTGCTGTATTCTTCCTTTCTTGCGCGCATTTCTGCGCCTGGCACTTCTTGCCAGTGTCCTGGGGAGGGCTAGAGATTCTTTATTTTTTGGATTTTCTGCTTTTGTAAAAACCCTCACTCCACTAGCCACAATCTCTTTGTTTTCCAGCCCCTTGTCTGTATATTCTCCTTCAATCACAGCCCAACCAATACTTGCAATCCCAATGTCGATTCCCAAAGTTCTTATCACTGTTTGCTCCTACTTTGTTTGGAAAAATCTTAGCACTTTCGTTTTAATTAGGGATTTTTAAGAATTTACTCCAAGTGGTCTTGCAAAAGAGATGTTTGCTCCCTTCCCTCGTTATCTTGGAGAGAAAAAAGAGGGGGAGTCTTCTTGAATTGCAGGAGTGTGGTTTTGTCATCATCCAAAATTGCCTTTGTTACTTTGGAAGAAGGGTTTTTGCGAGAGGAAAAGAACTAATTTTTTCCTCAAGGCTCCTGGCCAAAGATTGGCTATTTGTTTGGGTTCTTGAAGCGGCTTTTTTGGCTTTTCAAATGGAGGGCTTGAATTGCTTTTTGGGTTTTTGTGCAAGTGTTTTCAAAAGACAAATTTATAACCCATCATGAAATTATAGGTTTGGGGGATGTAGTCTCTTTTGGCGTTGATGGATCGTGGTGCAATGGGAATGAGCGCAAAGAATTCCACCCTGTGATGCTCCACAAAAATAAAGCTCATGCCAATCCTTCCCTTTATCAAAAAGTTGAGTCGATACAGTGGCACGGGATCGCTAGGACTAAGGCCTGCTAGCCGTGCCAGGGCCTTGCGACTCATGGGGAGGGCGGAGTTGATTCCAGCTTGTATCCCGCCAAATACCCCAAAGGCAAAAAAATGATCTTCCTTGGTGCCCTCAAAAAGCATGTCTAATCCCAATGCAGGCTGCGTCGTGGCGATGACAGAATCTGAGGTGAGCAGATTGTTATACCCCAATTGCCCAAATACACGCATTCCTACACGCTCTTTGGGTTCAAAAAAAAATTGATATCCCAACTCAGAACTATAGACCAAGTTTTGGATCGATTTTGTTCCAAATCCAAACCCAAATCCTCCATTGCTGCCGATAAAAAATCTAGCATGAGCCAAATGCATCATCCCAAGAAACAGCAACAGACTCAATAGAATTTTTTTCATTTGCGCTCCTCTTTTTTGACTCGATTATTGCTGGATTTTATCGTTTTTTCTTAAAGAAAAGCCCATGAGAATGGGGCTACATGGCTTCATTGCATGCTTTTTTGGTATTGAGTTGTTACCAATTTACTCCTAAATCATTACCAAAACCCAAAAAATCTAGTCAAAAAAATTGTTCGCCAGTCCTTAACTATTTTTGATGTTTGTAATATCTCTCCTGGATAATTGCAAAGATTTCTTGAAAGTTTGCAGGAGAAGATTCAAAAAATTCCCTCTGATTCTTGCGCTTTGTCTCTTGTGCAATCCAGGCTTTTACTTGATGATAGAGCGCTTGGGAATCTGTGTGATGTTGCATGAGATGATGGTCCAAAAGATATTTATCATGAAACAAAAAAAGAGATCGAGTAGAGATCGTGGGGATACCAAGATAGCAGGATTCTAGATTCATCGTTCCTCCACCTCCTATGAGGATGTCGATAAAGGGATAAAAGTCTTGGGGTGGGAGTTTTTCTTCTAAGATTGTGAGATTTTTGAGAGAAGAAAACTGTCTATGAAGTTCCGCGCTTCCATAGCGGGGCATGATCACCAAATTTGCATCAAGTTCATTTAAAAGAGGAATGCTTTCATAGATTATGGGAAGTTTTGTTCTGACATAATGGGCTTTGTATTCTTCCTCTCTCAGCAAGATTGTAGGGCGCGTGGTGGGGAGGTGATAGCGCTTGCGAAAATCTTCTCCTTGAGGCAGGTCTTTGAGCCAGAGTGCCACATCAATAAAAGGATAGGCAATGATGTTTTTTGGCTCCACTCCTAGCGCACTATAACAAATCTCAGGGACGACAAAGGGGCGGAAGATGAGACTGCTTAGAGGCAGGGTAAGTTTGGCTACAACCGTGATTTTTGAGAGTTCAAAACGATGACTTGCTAGTGGAGTATCAGAAAATTGAATGATAGGGATGCCTAGGCCAAATGCAGTTTGCGTCCCCTCCACGCTCACTCCAGTGATAAAAAGATTGGGCTTGCCTATGCGTTTGAAAAGCTCCAAAAATCCCTCTTGACGTTTTAGCCTTGCTTCTAGTTTGTCAAAAATCTCATTGCCCCCGTAATTGCCAACGCAAATGGATGGAATCTGAAACAGCTCTAGCAAAGCATAGCACTCCTCATAATCTTTGCTTTTTCTAGTGGTAACAACTACAGAATCTATGGTTTCAAGTAAGGGAATGAGGGAGCGAAAAAATAATACATATTTGGGATCTGTGATGTCGATCCATATCAAAATTCAAACCCCCCTTGCTCTCCTTTGTTCATGCTTTTATACACTGCGCTGACATAGCTTTTGCGCACAGGGCATTCAAAAAATTTTTCACACTTCAGACAGGAGTCGTAGTTCCTCTCTTTTTGGCATTTTTGCAAGTCCTGCAATGCCCGATCTAGCTGCAATGCAAAGGTATCTTTTGCAGGATTTTCACTCATTTTTTCTCCTTAAATAATGCAATTTCTTCAAGACTGCCAAAATAGCAAGGTGTGGTATCGTGCAAATGCGCACAGGGCAGATCCAACAAACGCACTCCATTTTCTCCTATGGCCTCTCCCCCGCAAAGCTCATAAATATATGCAAAAGGAAAAACTTCAAAAAGCTTGCGCAATTTTCCCTTGGGCGCATCACTTGTAGCAGGATAGCTAAAGATCCCCCCACCTTTGATGAGGATCTGATGCAAATCTGGCACCATCCCACCAGAATATCGCAAGCGATACCCCGCAGCAAAAAAAGATTCTATCAAGGCCTTATGCTCCTTGCTCCAATGTTTCTGCGTGCCACCAGTTGCGCTAATCTTGCCTTTTGTTTGGAGTTTGGGAGTGGGTTTTTGGATCCATTGCTTGCCATTGTAGCTTTGATAGGAGATGTTTTTGTGTGCGAACACGATCTCTGTGCGCGGCCCATAGATGATGTAGGCGCTAGCAATGAGATTTTTGCCTTGGAAATCCTGTGCATAGATTCCAAAAATTGAACCAATGCTAAGATTGCTATCTACAAGCGAAGAGCCATCTAGGGGATCATAGGCAATCAAAAACTCTCCTTCTGCTTTTTCTATGGCATTTGGTTTTTCTTCGCTTGCCACTCCGCGCACGCTAGGCAGTGCTAGCAGTCTCTCTTCAATGAGTTTATCAGCTATGACATCAACTTGGAGTTGCACGTCTCCTGTGGAATTTGTGCTCTCCAAATAAGTGGTGTTAGAATCTTGTAAAAGGGCATGAATTTCTAAAGCGATGTGCTTGAGAGTATCAAAGATTTGCTGCATTTTCTACCTCCATTTTTTTTGGATTTTATTATATCTTATTGTATTATACGCCCTGAGTGATTTTGGATTTTTTGGAGGAGCAATGCTGGTTGCACCAAGTCTTTTGTCTGCCAATTTTATGAGGCTGGGAGAGGAGATCCGGGCCCTTTGTGATGCGGGGGCGGATTTTTTGCACATTGATGTGATGGATGGGCATTTTGTGCCAAATCTCACCTTTGGTCCGGTTGTGTTGGAGCAGATTGCAAAATATGCCTCTAAACCCCTAGATGTGCATCTGATGGTGGAGAATGTTAGTTTTTTTGTGGAGTTATTTGCGCCCTTGAAGCCAGAATTTATGAGTGTGCATATCGAGGAGGTCAAGCATCTGCACCGCGTGATTGAGAGCATCAGGAAACATGGCATACGCCCCTGTGTGGTGCTAAATCCCCATAGCAGCGAACAAGATCTGAAATATATTTTAGAAGATATTGACATGGTATTGCTTATGAGCGTGAATCCAGGATTTGGTGGACAGAAATTCATCCCAAGTGTGTGCAAGAAAGCAAAAATGCTGCATCATAGGATCCAAGAATACAATCCTAAATGCCTTATTGAGGTAGATGGCGGAGTGAATGAAAAAAATATTTCTTTGCTTAAAGAAAGCATGGTAGATGTGGTGGTGGCAGGTAGCTATATTTTCAACCAAAGTGATTACAAAAAAGCCGTGGATTCTTTGCGATAATGTATAAAAAAGTTTATGCAAAGTTCCAAAAAGATTCTATTGAAAGGGAGAAATTTTTCCCCTACATGGGTGAGATTTTGGGGGTTTTTGATGAGGATCTGATTTTGGAATTATTGCGGGATTGTGGCCTATGGATTGAGGAGAGTGGGGATAGGCTTGAGCTTGGCACCTTGCAAAAAGACATCAAAGATGGTGTATTTTGTTTCGTAGATATCGAGACCACAGGATCTAAGCCTAATCACTCTAGCATCATAGAAATTGGCGCAATCAAATATCATGGGGGAGAAATTATTGATACCTTTGAGACACTTGTATTTAGTCAATCTGTGCCAGAAAATATCACTGAGCTCACAGGGATTGATGCGGGGATGCTTGCCGATGCGCCCAGTGAGCGGGAGGTTCTGCAAAGATTTCGCAAGTTTTTGGGAAACAGTGTGTTTGTGGCGCATAATGTCGTGTTTGATTATGGATTTATTAGCGATCGACTGCTTAGATACAACGAGCCTTATTTGCTAAATCCGCGGTTATGCACTGTGGAATTGGCCAGAAGGGGGATTTTGTCTGCGCGCTATTCCCTGGGTCATTTGAATGCTTTTTTGGGGATTGGAATTGACAAGCAGCATCGTGCTCTTAGCGATGCGTTTATTTGTTTGAAAGTATTTGAGATTGCACAATTGACCCTGCCAAATCATGTGCAAAATATCCAGGGCCTCATCGAATACACTCGCGGTAAAAAACTCTAATTTTTAGAGGGAATTTGTTGCATCGTGGAAATTTTTGGAATTTAGTGAGCTTTTGAGTCGGGATGAATTTTTGAAAATCTCACTTCAAGAAATCCCTTTGCCCGAAAAAACCCGCAAAATCCAGTCTGAAAATTTTGCAAAATAGTTCTGCTAAGATTTGGAGAACTTGTAAAGACGAAAAACAAAACTTTAAAAAATCTGAGAAAATTTATGAAGCGAGAAACTTTTGAAAAGTAGAAGTAGTGGATTTGGAGTGCCCAGCTTTACAAAAAAGCCAGGAGTAGTATTATTGCTGGTTTAGGATTCCTAGCACTGCTACGGCATGAGGATTCATGGATCCGCATTTATTGCAAACTGTGTAAATTGCAGGGACATGAGGGCCATTTACACTAAGGCTTCCATCGATTTTATTTTGCAATAATATATTTGTGAAACCAGGTGCAATTCCGATATCTTTGCCATGACAAGAAGGACAAGAAAGCTTCGCCCCCTTCTCTTTTAGTTTTTCCATGATGCTTTCAGGGGTAATATTTACGTCTGCCATTTAGAGCTCCTTAATTTTTCCGTGCATTATACTAGTTTTTTACCACTTCTTGCACAATAAAAGAGAGATTCCCCTCATCTTTTGGGAATTCTTTGCTAGCAAAGAAGTTCTGAATTTGCTGCTGGGTGTATTTTTGATTATGGAACACCGCGATAAAAATTTTATCCCCATCATGTAAAAACCGCTTTTCCCCCAATTCTGTATATTTGGTGGCACCGATTGCAATGATGCAGGTTTTTGGCTTTTGGTGTTTGAAGACTAGGTCTTTGAAGCTTTCTAGGATGAATTCATCTTTTTGGTTGTTGAGCTTATTTACCAGCCAACAAATGAGGCGCTTGTAAAAATAGCTATATCCCGTGAGTGGAGAGCATTCTCCATAAGCATGCACCGCCCCATCAATCTCTATAAAAGAAGCGATGGAGAAATGATCGCATATGCCCCCACTTTCAAATTTGTCGATGGGAATCTTGCTGCCATAGCCCTTGCAGCCAGGTGAAAAATTCTTTTTTTGAGAGATTTTTGTAGCTTTTTTGTCGTTGCGCACAGATGCATCATTAAATGCCATGAAAAATTTGGGATGCAAGTCCACTACCTCATCACCCTCATAGATAATCTCACATTCTAGCCCCACTTCTGATTCTGCTTGTACATTGAGGCTAGGGTCTTGAGGCAGCACCAATTGATGATTGTCAAAACAATCCCGCCCCAATCTCTCATGACCTGGGATATAAAAAGGAAAAATTCCCTTTGGTCCATCTTCATCATCGATGGCGATGTTACAAAAGCCGTCTGCTTCTCCTGCCTGCTCCAAATGATTGGCAAAATTCCCTGCGATTCCGATGCCTAAAAGATGTTTCATTTTCATAGTCCTAAAATGATTTAATATTGCTTCAATTGTGCCCATTTATCATTAATGCAACAAAGAAAATCAAAGAAGAATTATGGTATTAAAAAAATGCAACAAAACTGAGATCAAAAGTATTTTTTGCTAAAATTTTCACAAGATTTCTGTCAGAAAGTAATAGAAATCTTAAAAAACTAAATCATCAAAATTGATGAAAGGGGATCGAAATGCAAAAACAAAAAGGTAGAGAATCTAGTGTATTTGGAGATATTTTGGCGCATGCTAAGAAAAAAGGCAGGATCAAGGTCGCTGTGGCCCAGCCAACAGATATTACAAGCTTGGGGGGTGTGGTTGAGTCTTTTGAAGCGGGCTTGATTGAGCCTATTTTGGTGGGAGAATCACAAAAGATTGCCCAGGCTGCCAAGGAGCTTGGCAGAGATATCTCTTTGTTTGAGATCCTTGAGGCGGGGTCGGATATTGAGGCCGCAAATGCTGCAGTGGCCCTTGCTAGCAAGGGTGCTGTTAAGGCATTGATGAAGGGCAATTTGCATACCAATGATATTATGAGTGCGGTATTCAAAAAAGAAGCAGGATTGCGCACAGAGCATCATGTTTCTCATGCGTTTGTAATGGATGTGCCTGCCTATCATAAGGCTCTTATTGTCTCGGATGCAGCTATCAACATCGCCCCAGATGCAAGGGCCAAATACAGCATTTTGCACAATAGCGTGGTTTTGGCAAAAAAAATTGGGATTAAAACTCCTAAAGTGGCGGTATTAAGCGCAGTAGAAATGCCCTATGAAAAAATACCAAGCTCCATGGAGGCTGCAGAAATTGCTAAAAGAGCCCAAGAAGAATTAGAAGATGTTTTATGTTATGGACCTCTAGCATTTGATAATGCGATCTCAGCCGCGGCTGCTAAGATTAAAAAAATTGATTCTCCTGTGTGTGGAGATCCTGATATTTTGATCGTGCCTCATATTGAGTCTGGCAATATTTTATTTAAGGCATTGGTATATCTAGCGCATGCAAAGGTGGCAGGCATTGTACTGGGGGCAAAGGTCCCCATTATCCTGACTTCAAGAGCAGATGATGCACAAGCGCGCGTGGCTTCTTCAGCACTAGCAGTGCTCACAAGTCAATAACCCACAAACCAACGATAAGGAAATCCAATGGAAGAGATGATTTTAGTGATTAATGCGGGAAGTTCGAGTTTAAAGTTCAAGATTTTTCATGATGATGGGAGTGTGATTGCTGCAGGACAGGTTCAAGGGATTGACATTGCCCCAAGTTTTAAGGCCAAGGATGCCAAAGGTGAGGTGATTGGCGAGCATCAATGGGGGGAGTTGCAGTCGCATAATCACGCGCTGGTGATAGAGTATTTGCTCCAGTGGATTTTTGATACCTTCAAAGAATATAGACTTAAGGCCTGTGGGCATCGTGTCGTGCATGGGGGAACAAAATTTCATCAGAGCGCGCTGCTAGATGATAGGGTAATTGCTGATATTGAAGCTCTTGTTCCTCTTGCTCCCCTCCACCAACCTCATAATTTACGTGTCATGAAATTGATAAGACAGATGTTTCCAGATCTTTGGCAAGTAGCGGTTTTTGATACAGCATTTCATCAAACCATGCAGGGCAATGCCACCATGTATGCCATCCCCTATGAGCTCTATCAAGAGGGTGTGAGGAGGTATGGGATGCATGGGACATCTTATGCGTATATTGTGCATAGAATGCGTGAAGATTATCCCGACATGGCAGAAAAAAAGCTTGTTGTAGCCCATATTGGTTCGGGTGCATCGCTTTGTGCGATTTTTGGGGGAAAATCTGTGATGACGACCATGGGGTTCACTGCGTTAGAGGGCGTGCCCATGGGGACGCGCGCAGGGTCGATGGATCCGGGGATCTTGCTGTATTTGATAGAGAATAAGGGCTATGAGCTAGATGACATCCGAGATTTTTTATACTACAAATCAGGGGTGAGTGGGCTCTCAGAGTTTAGTTCTAATATTTATACTTTGGAATGTCATAAGGATACTCATGAAGGAGCAGCGCGTGCGCTTAGCTTTATGATTTTTCGCATCGCAGAAGAGATTGCAAGACTTGGCGTGAGCTTAAAGGGTATCGATGGAATTATATTTACTGCAGGGGTAGGAGAAAATTCCTCTTATTTCCGCTCTCAGGTCTGCAAAGAGCTTGCATACATGGGTGTCAAAATCAATGAAGAGGAAAACAAAAAGAGTTCAGAGCTCATTAGCACAAGCGATAGCAAGATTGCTGTTTTTGCAATACAGACCAATGAGGAATTGATGATTATGCTGGATACCAAAAAGCTTGCGGGATGATCCTTGAAAAAAGCTGGGCTTTTGGGCTTTTTTTGTTTTTGGGGGAAATCTTGGGGGTTTTGGAATTTTAGGCTTTTCTGATTTCAGGGCCTTGTTTGAGTCTGTCAGCCTCTAGTTTCTCCAATACCTCGATTTCCTGGCTTGGGACTGACTTGCTAAGGCTTTTTTGGCTTTATGTTTTGGAGTGTGCTTTTTGGATTGCTTCTCTAGGCTATCTGGCTTCTTTTTATGCCTTGATGCCAGCGCTAATCAAGGTGTGCAGATGGATTGCCCCTAGGATATGTTTGGCAGGGTCTGTAATGATGAGTAATTGGATTTTATTTTCTTCAATGAATTCCAGCGCCTCACAAGCTAGTAGGAGTGGATTGTCACAATATTTTGGCGATAGGGTGGCATAGTGCTTGGCAGGAGACTCTAGGTTGAAGTCTTTTTGCATCATGGCGCGGCGAAGATCCCCATCACTTAGTACCCCATAGAGTCTATCATCCTCGATTAAGATAGCGCTTCCCAACCTCGATTCACTCATTTTGATAATGGCCTCCTTTAATGGCATCTCTGGTGGGATGAGGGGGAGGTTTTGGGTCTGCATCAAATCTTTGACTTTGACAAATAATCTTTTCCCTAGGCTTCCTCCAGGATGGAAATATGCAAAGTCTTGTTTGGAAAAGTCTCGTGCATGCATGAGACAAACTGCCAATGCGTCTCCAAGGGCCAGGGTGAGGGTGGTGGAGCTTGTGGGTGCAGCATTGATGGGGCAGGCTTCTTTGCTCACAGCAATGGGGATGAAGAAATCTCCCATTTTAGAAAGCGAGCTTTGTGCATCCTTGCTCATCGTGATGATTGCATGGCTTTGGTGCTTGAGATGAGGGAGGATAGAGATGAGTTCATCACTCTCACCACTATAGCTAATGGCAAGGATTACATCCTCCTTGCCAATCATCCCTAAATCCCCGTGCATGGCATCGGTGGGATGGATGAAAAAGCTCGGAGTGCCAGTGCTTGCAAGTGTTGCTGCGATTTTTGCTCCAATAAGCCCGCTCTTTCCCACACCAGTGACGATGAGCTTGCCAGACATCTGCAAGATTGTTTTTACAATGTGAGGAAAATCAATCCTTGTGGTATCGATGCTTAAGAGTTCTTGCGCCTCATCATCTAATACTTTTTTGGCAATTTGGCCAAAATCTATGCAATCCATGAATCACCTCAGAAAAGTATGGATTATGATGGTGGGATATTTCTTGGTTTTTTTGAAAAGCACTTTTCTTAACATATTGCGCAGATCATTTTCCAGCAATTTGGCATTGCCTATTACTTCGGGTTTGAGATTCTTGAGATGCATCCCCAGCAATGTTTCTAGCTCTTTTGCATAGGCCTTTTCCTCTTTGGGATTGAGGATGCCAAGCGTAGTGATTTGGGTGTCTTTGAGAAGTTTTTGTTCTGTTTTGTTGATACATGCTACCACGATCAAGATTCCGCAGTCTGCAAGAACTTGGCGTTCATTCACGACGATGTTATCAATTTCTGTGCAAGTCTGATTGTCGATGAAGACCTTGCCGCTTTTGATGGTTTTTACCTTACGGATATAGCTGGGATTTACCTCGATTTGATCGCCATCTTCCATGAGATAGATATTTTTTTCTAGCACTCCGCACTTCATCGCGGTTTCTTTGTGTCTAGCGACATGATTGTATTCTCCATGGATGGGCAGGAAAAATTTGGGTTTAATGAGTCGCAGCATGAGCTTTTGCTCCTCTTGTGCCGCATGCCCGCTCACATGGATTTCGCTGAAATCTTGATAGGCCACCCTTGCCCTTGCTTTGATTAGGAAATTCAATACAGTAGAGACAGAGCTCTCATTGCCGGGGATGGCCTTTGCAGAAATGATTACCATGTCTGTGGGCTTGATTTTGATATGGCGATGTTCATCTGTTGCCATGCGATAGAGTGCACTCATTGTCTCGCCCTGAGACCCTGTGGTCACGATCAAAATCTCTTCATCAGGATAATTATTCACTTCATGTGCTTCGATGAAAATCTTGCTGGGTAGATCGATATAGCCTAGCTCTCTTGCGATATCGAGATTTTTTTCCATAGATCTGCCGATGACAGCGATTTTTCTATTATATTTGATTCCATAGGTGATGGCCTGATATACGCGGTGGATGTTAGAGGAAAAGGTGCTCATAATGACCCTTCCCTCTGCGGATTTAAAAAGCGCATCAAATGTCGGCCCCACACTCGCCTCAGATGCGGTGCTACCGGTTTTGTGAGAATTGGTGGAGTCGCTTAGTAAAAGCATGACCCCCTGCTCTCCATAATGAGCAAGGCGATGCAAATCGGTTGGTAGATCATCAATGGGAGTGTGATCGATTTTGAAATCCCCGGTATGGATGATGACTCCAGCCTCTGTCTTGATAGCAAGTGCGGAGGCATCAATGATGGAGTGCGTGATGTGGATCCATTCGATCTCAAAATCTCCAATGGGAATGGGATGTCTTTTTTCTACAATTTTAAAAAAAGAGCGGAATTTTTTGAGTCCATGTTCATCAAATTTATTGCCAATCATCCCCAGTGCTAATGGAGTGCCATAGAGGGGAAATTGCAGCTGCTTATAAAGGTAGGGGACCGCGCCAATATGATCTTCATGCGCATGCGTGATCACTACCCCAGCAATTTTGTCTTTGATTGCATGGATGTAGCTAAAATCTGGGATCAAAATATCCACCCCATGCATATTCTCCTCAGGGAAACTCATCCCTACATCAATGATGATGGCAGAGTTTTCTGTTTCCATCACCATCATGTTGCCCCCGATCTCTCCCAATCCGCCAAGTGGCGTGATGCGCACCTTTGCTTTGGTGTTGAGGTTGAGCTTGTAGTGAGGATTTAGGCTGCTTTTTTGAATCCTGTTATTTGCCTCCACTCCTTTTTTGAGATCTTTGTGGAAACCCAGATTCCCTCTTTCATTAACATTTTGGATATCTCTTGTGCCATTGATTGCAGGAGTATCTTTTTCTTGTGCATTTTTGTTTTTGAAGCTAAATCTTCTTTTGTTTGGCTCTTTGTTTTCTTCTTTTGTATGCGCTGTGTGGGGGTGTCCTTCTTTTTTTTCACCAGACTCTGTCGCACCTCCCTGGTCTTTTTTGAATCGGGGTTTAAAAAACTTTCTTTTTTTTGTTTCTGGATTTGGAGTGTTTTCATTGTTGTGATTATTTTCCATTTTATTTCCTTATTTTCTCAAAAATTTGGTGATAGTTTGAATTTTCTAGCTGATGAGCTCTGACATCTAGGGGAATGCGTAACTCCATAAAAACTTTTTGCAAGACTGTCTTGTCATAATGCGTGGCGAGATTTTTTAGTAGTTTTTTGCGTGGAGCACAAAAGGCTATCTTTAGCATATTCTCAAAATCCTCATCAATCATAGCGATATTTTTTTTGAAAGAAAAAACTGCAGAAGTCACCCTTGGCACGGGTTCAAATGCAATGGCTGGAACATCAAAAAGATAACTTACTTGACCAAATGTTTGAGTCAATATGCTTAATGCGCAAAAATGAGATTCGCCACTTTTGGCACAAAATCTCTGTGCTACTTCTTTTTGTGTCATCACGACAAATCCTTGACATAAAGGGTCTTTCAATATTTTGAGAATAATATGCGTAGCCACATAATAGGGTAGATTAGAGACCAAAACATAGGGCTCTTGGTGCAACCAACCTTTTGAATTTGGCAAATCCAACACATCTTGATGGATTAGTTTTAATCTAGCAGAATCCAATGCGCTATGATATTTTTTTCTCAACAAAGAACATAAATCAGAATCGATTTCATACGCTTTTATAGGATAGAGTTTGAGTAACTCATCGCTCAAATCACCCAAGCCAGCCCCAATTTCTACAATCTGCTCATCTGTGTGAATATTGGGAATGGATTGGATAATTTTATGGATGCAATCCTTGTCTTTCAGGAAGTTTTGGCCAAACTTCTTTTTTGCTTGGTATCCCAAAAATATCTCCGAAACTTTGCGTTCCATTCTATCGAATTTTTTGATGATTTGTAAATAACTTAAGTGCTGTATGATTGCGAAAATGATTTTAATGAATAGGGAGCAAATATGGGGCATTTTGTAAAGAGGATCATTCCTTGTTTGGACATCCATCAGGGCAGGGTTGTGAAGGGTGTGAACTTCCAAGGTCTGCGGGAGATGGGCGATCCTGCGACCTTGGCAAAAAAATACAATGATGGGGGTGCAGATGAATTGGTGTTGCTAGATATTAGCGCGTCATTTGAAGGGAGGGGCATCATGCTAGAAGCTGTGCGCAACGTAGCAAAAAATATTTTTATTCCACTCACTGTGGGGGGAGGGATTTCTGAATTAGAGCATATTCATCAGTTGCTAGACATTGGTGTAGACAAAGTAAGCCTCAATAGCTCTGCCATCAAAAATCCTGGTTTTATTACAGAGGGGGCACAGAAATTTGGCAGTCAATGCATCGTCGTGGCCATCGATGCCAAACGTGTGCCAAATTCCAAAAGCGGCTTTGGGGTATTTATCAAAGGGGGACGCGAGGATGCGCATAGGGATTTGAGAGAGTGGATTGGTGAAGTGTGTGAGAGAGGTGCGGGGGAGATTTTGCTTACAAGCATGGATTGTGATGGGGTCAAGAGTGGCTTTGATACAGAGTGCCTGGCTTTGGTGCGAGAGGCTGCAAGCGTACCCGTGATCGCCAGTGGTGGCGCAGGAAAAATGCAGGATTTTTTAGAGATTTTTAGAAGCGATAATAGGGGCAGCGCGCTTGCAGATGCGGGACTTGCAGCAAGTATCTTCCATCAAGATAGCATCACCATACCTGAGCTAAAAAAATATCTTCAAGCAAATGGTATCCAAATGAGGATCTAGGCAACTCATGTTTTTGTGTGCAGGGAATACAGAGCAGTTTGATTTTGCTAGGAGTATTGGTATAGGGTTGGTTGAGAGTGCAATTTGTTTGACACAGATCTGCAAAGAGGAGGATGTGGATTTTTTGGTTTTTGTGGGGAGTGCGGGAAGTTATAGCAGGGAGGTGGGGGTTTTTGAGCTGTTTTGTGCTAGTTGTGCTACACAGATTGAAGCAAGTCATTTGCATGGACAGAGCTATACGCCACTAAAAAATAAGATCCAGAGCCCTCCCATTGTTTCACATGAAACACTCAAGCACATCGATGCTCTGCCAAGTGCTGTGGTGAATTGTAGCAATTACATTCACACTCATGAGGAAACTGCCAAAAAAATGCTGCAGCAGGGAATCCTTCTAGAAAACATGGAGTTTTTCTCCGTGCTCAGTGTGGCGGTGAAATTTCGCATTCCTGCCAGGGGAATTTTTTGTGTGAGCAATCACTGTTCTAACAACGCACATCAGGAATTTCTCAAAAATCATCCATTGGTGATGCAAAAGCTAGAGGAGTTTGTAAAAAACATCAAAAAATCCTGCTAGAGCGATTGCCCTGGTAAGAGCCTTCAAGCGCCCCCAAGCAACAATCCCATAAGCGTCCTTTAATCAAAAGCGGCTTTGGGGTATTTATCAAAGGGGGACGCGAGGATGCGCATAGGGATTTGAGAGAGTGGATTGGTGAAGTGTGTGAGAGAGGTGCGGGGGAGATTTTGCTTACAAGCATGGATTGTGATGGGGTCAAGTGGGTGGATTTCAGCTCAAACTGACTTGCATTGCCAGCATAAGTAGGGATGCTGCATTACTTATTGCTTTTTCTTAGCGCTCCCTTATGAGAATCAATGTGTAGTTTTTATTCCCATTATCTCGCATTTCTAGTAATTTCCATCCCGCCATGGATGCCTGCAAAAAATTCATATACCCCAATCCATTAGAGCAGTTGATGAAGCTATAAAATACACCCTCCCCCTTATCCTGCACTTCACAAACTGTCATTTCTTCTGCGCGCATGATGCTTAGACTCAAGATCGCCAGGCCAAAAAGAATTTTTTTCACTCTCAAATCCTCCCTATCCCATTTTGTAGAAATTGCCTGTCCTTAATATACTATATTCCAATGCAAAAATTAGAAATAAAATCCCTTGAAATCCTGCAAGAGGTTTAAGCAGGTCGATTCTGCCCTCAAAAACTTGTAGAATTTTGTTAGAATTTGCAAAATTTTAAGAATGCGCATGCAACCCCATGGATCGCATTCCATCTCCAAGCAAAGATCAAAAATGCAAAATATTTATGACTATACATTGAGGCAGCTGGAGGGCTTGCTGGAGCCTTCTTTTCGAGCCAAACAGATTTATCACTGGCTTTATGTCCAATACGCTCAAGACTTTGATGTCATGCACAATCTTCCAAAGGCGTTAAAAAATAAGCTTTCTAAGGATTATCGCATCAAGCACCTAGAGATTATGAAGGTAGAGACTTCATGCGATGGCACAAAAAAATATCTTTTTAAAACTTTGGATGGACATACCTTTGAAAGCGTGTTGATTAAAATGCGTGAGGAAAAAATCGATTGCGAGGGTAGGATTATTCACGGAAGTCGTTATACATTTTGTGTGTCCAGTCAGATTGGCTGCAAGGTGGGTTGTGCTTTTTGTTTCACTGCTAAGGGTGGATTTGTGCGCAATCTAAGTAGCGGAGAGATTGTAGAGCAGGTGCTCCAACTCAAAAAAGACAATTCCCTGGCCCCAGAGAAGCGAGTGAATATTGTTTTTATGGGTATGGGAGAGCCATTAAACAATCTTGAAAATGTAGCACAAGCCATTAGAATCATGAGCGAACTTGATGGGTTATCCATATCTCCAAGAAGGCAGACCATTTCTACCAGTGGCATTGCTCCCAAGATCGCAAAATTAGGAGAATTGGATTTGGGCGTGCAGCTAGCCATTTCTCTGCATGCAGTGGATGATGAACTGCGCTCTCGTCTCATCCCCATGAATAAGGCTTATAATATCAAAAGCATTATAGATGCAGTGCGCCAGTTTCCCGTAGATACGAGGAAGAAAGTCATGTTTGAATATCTTGTGATTAAAGATGTGAATGATGATCTAAAAAGTGCTAAAATCTTGCTGAAATTGCTTGATGGGATTCGAGCAAAGGTGAATCTCATTCTTTTTAATCCCCATGAGGGTTCAGAGTTTCAGCGTCCAGAGATGGAGCAGGTCAAAAAATTTGCAGATTTTTTGGTGCAGAGAGGGCTGCTTGCAACAATTAGGGAATCTAGAGGGATTGATATTTCTGCAGCTTGTGGGCAGTTGCGTGAAAAAGAAACAAAAGTTTCATGTGAAACATCGAAAGCAGAAGGAATGCATTGATGGATTTATTGGATTTTTTATTGCTGGTTTTTGTCATTGGCGTGCTTTGTGTGGGCATAGGTTATTATATTTTTATCGTACTGCGATCAAGGGGTGAGTAATGCTGGTGCATATTTGTTGTTCTGTGGATAGCCATTATTTTTTGAGTGAGTTGCAGAAGCTCTACCCCCAAGAGAAATTTGTGGGATTTTTTTATAATCCCAATATTCATCCCAAAAGCGAGCATGATTTGCGCCTAGCAGATGTGCAGCGTAGTTGCGATCTACTAGGCATTGAATTATTGCAGGGAGAATATGATGTGGAGGAGTGGCTAGAGCAGGTGCGGGGACTAGAGGAAGAGCCTGAAAAAGGTGAGCGCTGTGTGAAATGTTTTGATGTGCGCTTGATGCGTAGCGCTTTGGAGTCTCAAAAAATTGGCCAAAAGCAGTTCACGACCACCCTACTCTCTAGTCCCATGAAAGAACAACAAAGACTGTTTCATGAGGGCGATCATATCGCTGGCCTCTATGGACTGGAGTTTATCAAGGTAAATGTCCGCGCCAATGGCGGGGTGCAAAAGCAAAATGAGCTAGCAAAAAAAGATCATCTCTATCGGCAAAATTATTGTGGATGCAAATTCGCATTAGAAAAACAGCGCTCCAAGCAGGGAAAAACTTCTTTGGAAATGTTAAGCGATCTTTTTGATAAAAAGCCACTGGGTAGCATAGAGGAACGGCAGGAAGTATTTGCCACTCGAAATTTTTTGGAAAAAGAGCAGAGGCCCTATTTGCTCATGCAGCGTAAATATCAAATCCACCGCGTGCTTAGCTCCATCCTACTAGATAGCCAAAATCATCCCATCCCCCATTATGTGCTTGCAGACTCTGCGAGCAAAAAATCCACAAAAATTCCACAAATTCATCTTATAAAACCTCGCTTAAGGTTAGATGAGGAGAAACAGTCTTTATATGTGCAGGGGGACTTTGCAATTGGCTTTTCTAGCAAGGATGACACGGTGTTTGTGTCACTGGATTTTGTCAATTTCATCTTTGATGCGCATTTTTTTAAAATTGCGGATTTGACTTCTGATGCCTGGAATCTAGAGAGAGAGATGGAGCTGCGTGTGCTTTTGTGTGGACATCAAAGCATCAATGCCATCGTTATTGTAGAAAATCTCTTTTCTGGGGGTGTTGTTTTTGAGATGCAGAGTCTCTTTCAGGAAGAAAATCTTTTTCGGATCATCGAGCCTCTATAAAAATTAAGCTTATTTTTGGTAAAATCCAAAGTTTTGAATGATTAAAATTTAACTAGGAACAAAAAGAATGCTAGACATTAACAAGATAAAAAAAATTTTACCTCATCGCTATCCATTTTTGTTAGTGGATCGAGTGATTGAGCTGCATAGATCTAGAGACATTCATGCCTATAAAAATGTCACCACAAATGAGGAGTTTTTTCAAGGTCACTTCCCCTCTCAGCCCATCTATCCTGGAGTGATGATTATTGAGGGTATGGCGCAAGCTGGTGGGATCTTAGCATTTGTGAGCACTTGGGGAGAGGACTTTGATGCTGCAGAGGATAAGATCGTCTATTTCATGACCATTGATCGCGTGAAATTTCGCATTCCCGTAATCCCAGGAGACAGGCTGGAGTACAAGCTCAGTGTAATCAAAAACAAAGGTCCTGTATGGCAGCTAGATGCAAAGGCCTATGTGGATGCAAATCTTGTCGCAGAGGCGGAATTGAAGGCAATGGTAGCTGATAAGAAACAATAGAAACAAAAAGGAGATGTGAAGTGGAAACTACAGAAAAAATCGCCAAGACTGCAAAGATTTCTCCTCACGCCACCATTGGCGAAAATGTAATTATTGATGATTTTTGTGTGATTGGTGATGGGGTGAGGATTGGCGAGGGTACGAGGCTATACAATGGCGTGACGATCCTTGGCAATACCACCATTGGCAAAAACAATAGCATTTTTCCCTATGCAGTGCTTGGTACCATTCCCCAAGATCTCAAATATCATGGTGAGGAGGTATTTTTAGAGATCGGGGATCATAACATCATCCGCGAGCATTGTATGTTCAACCCTGGGACGGAGGGTGGAGGAGGCAAAACCATCATTGGCAGCCATAATCTTTTCATGGCCTATGTGCACATTGCTCATGATTGCATTATTGGCAATCACTGTATCTTTGCTAATAATGCTACTTTGGGAGGACATATTGAGGTGGGGGATCATGTGAATTTTGGAGGGATTTGTGCGGTGCATCAGTTTGCAAAAATTGGTGATGGTGTGATGGTGGGAGGTGGATCGATGCTCTCTCAAGATGTTCCTCCTTATTGCATCGCAGAGGGGAATCGTGCCGTGATCCGAGGACTCAATCGCCATCGTATGCGCCAGCTTTTATCGCGTGAAGACATTGATTTTGTCAATGCATTGTATAGGCGTCTTTTTTGTGGAAGCGATCTGGTTGGCAATCTTGCAAAAAAAGAGCTAGAGCAGCACCCTAGTCATCCTCTTGTAAAAAAAATCTGTGAGTTTATTTTGCATTCTGAGCGTGGGATTCCTCTGAGAAAAGGTGGTGTGAATGAGTGAGAAAGTGATGCAGTGTAATTTTTGTGGCAAACAAGGCACGCAAAAAGAACAGTATATTAGCGGGATACGCGGTGCCAATGGGGTCGAGGCATATATTTGCAAGTCTTGTATTTCTGTGCTCTGCCAGACATTTCGCAAGGTTACAGAGTTTGATGATGATGAGCTTGAAGAAGAATTTTTGCCAGATCGCATCTTTACTCCAAAGGAACTCAAGCAAAAGCTTGATGATTATGTTATCGGGCAGGAGCGCGCCAAAAAAGTCTTTTCCGTAGCAATTTACAATCATTATAAGAGAATTCTAAGTCGCCAACATGCAGCAGAAGATGATGTAGAAATTGCCAAATCCAATATTTTGTTTATCGGTCCCACGGGAAGTGGAAAAACCTTGATGGCACAGACAATTGCCAAGGCATTGAATGTTCCTATCGCCATCTGTGATGCGACAAGTCTCACAGAAGCAGGATATGTGGGTGAGGATGTAGAAAACATCCTTACAAGGCTCTTGCAAGCAGCTGATGGAGATGTGGCGCGTGCGCAAAGGGGGATTGTCTTCATCGATGAGATTGATAAAATTTCGCGTCTTTCAGAAAATCGATCGATCACGCGTGATGTGAGTGGCGAGGGTGTGCAACAGGCTCTACTAAAAATCATTGAGGGAAGCGTGGTCAACATTCCTCCCAAGGGGGGTCGCAAGCATCCCAATCAGGACTTCATCCAAATGGATACCAGTGATATTTTGTTTGTTTGTGGCGGGGCATTTGATGGATTGTCTGAGATTATCAAGCGTCGCTTGGGAAAAAATGTCCTAGGCTTTGGCACAGAAAAAAAAGAAAAGCAGCTTGATGAGGAAAATATCTTGCAATTTGTAGAAACCGATGATTTGATTGCCTATGGGATGATTCCTGAATTTATTGGCAGACTGCATGTCATTGCGACATTGGAGATGATCACAAAAGAAGCCATGATGAGCATTATGACAAAGCCCAAAAATGCCATTATTAAGCAATACAAAAAACTTTTTGCGCTTGATGATGTGGGGCTTGTCTTTGAAGAAGCAGCACTAGAAAAAATTGCAGATCTTGCCATCATTCGCAAGATTGGTGCTAGAGGCCTGCGCGCGATTGTCGAGGAGATTTGTACGGATGTGATGTTTGATTTGCCTAGTTTGAAGGGTTATGATGTGATTATCACGCAAGAAGCAGTAGAGGGAAGTGCCAAACCCTTGCTCATGAAAAAAACTCAAAAAAAGAAAGGACAGAAATGTTGCTAGATAAACTCATTGGACTTTTTTCCCATGATATCGCCATTGATCTAGGGACGGCAAACACTGTTGTGTCAGTAAAAGGACAGGGAATTGTGATCAATGAGCCCTCCATCGTGGCAGTCAAAACCGATCGCTTCAATGGCTATGGCGATGTCCTTGCTGTGGGGAGGGAAGCAAAGGAGATGATTGGTAAAACCCCTGGAAGCATCAAGGCCATTCGCCCCATGAAAGATGGAGTAATTGCAGATTTTGACATCACGGAGAAAATGATTCGCTACTTCATAGAAAAGGCACATAAGCGCAAAACCCTCATTCGTCCACGCGTGATGGTATGTGTGCCCTATGGACTCACAGGCGTAGAGCGTAAGGCTGTAAAAGAATCTGCTATGAGTGCGGGTGCTAGAGATGTTTCTTTGATTGAGGAGCCCATGGCAGCAGCCATTGGTGCAGGATTGCCCATCCGCGAACCTCAGGGTAGCTTGATTGTGGACATTGGCGGGGGGACCACAGAGATTGGCGTGATATCATTGGGTGGACTTGTGATTAGCAAATCCATTCGAGTGGCAGGAGATAAAATTGATTATGCTATCGTGGACTACATTCGCAAAAAATACAATCTTGTGATTGGAGAGCGAACGGGCGAGGATATCAAGATTGCCATTGGCTGTGCGTATCCTCAAAATCCACCACTGACTCTGCAGGTCAAAGGAAAGGATCAGGTAAGCGGATTGCTTAATTCCATCGAGCTAAGTAGCGAAGATGTCAGAGAGGCTATCAAGCATCAATTACAAGAGATTGGCAACACATTGAAAAATATTTTGGAGGAGATTCCACCAGATCTGGCAGGGGATATTGTAGAAAATGGCGTTGTGCTTACGGGTGGCGGGGCATTGATTCGTGGATTGGATCGCTATCTTTCAGATGTTGTAAAATTGCCTGTGGCCGTAGGAAATGAGCCGCTGCTTGCTGTGGCAAAGGGTACGAGCGAGGCATTAGAAAATCTTGATTTGTTGCAAAATCTCAAATATGACTAAAGGAAAAAATGCGCTATAAAATCTGGGTTTTCTTGTTGGTTTGTTTTTGTCTCTCTCTTTTGTTTTTTGGATTCAAAACAGAGGTGCGCAAAGAGATTTTTACCCTCACAGATCCCATCAATGTGTATTATCACAATATCGCAGCCTCATTGAAAAATGCCTATGAAAAATTTTTCAATCAAGCAGAGGCAATTGCATTTTATAAGCAAAAATATGATGAGTACGAGATGCTTTTATTGCAGCTCAAAGAGAAGCAAAATCAAATTGATGAGCTACTCTCTATCTATCCGCAATTAGATCTCTTTAGCAAAAATATCTTTATCCCTGCAATGGTCTCTTCTTATGTGGATTTTTTTCAATACGATCGCGTGTGGCTGTACACCAAGAATGATTATCCCAGTGATGGCATTTTTGGCATTGTGCGCGATGGCAAGGCATTGGGTATTGCAGTGGTGCAAGAGGGGCGCTTGTTGGGTCTTTTTAATGGAAATGAAAAATGCAGCTATAGCGTGTTTATTGGCGCGCAAAAAGTGCCTGCACTGGTGCATTTCAATCCTGAGGAAAAGGGGGAGATTCTTGCAGATTTTATCCCACAAAATTATGAGGTTCATGAAGGTGATGAAGTGGTGACTAGCGGGTTAGATGGGATTTTTATTCAAAATATTCCTGTGGGAAAGATTACAAAGGTCATGAGTAGCAGCGGCTATATCACAGCTAGTATCAAGGCTTATGCAAGCAAGAGAGCGCCTATTTTTTTGTTTCTCATTGATCGACAACAACCCACAATAAAGGCGCAGGAATCATGGAAAAAATAGAAAAATTAAGAGAGCTTTTGTGCTCTTCAAAAGACAAACACGACATAGATCGCGCAGTTTTTTATGTGATGCAATTACTAGAAAATGATGCAGATTTTTTAAAGCAAGAAATCCCTTTAGAGATTTTGGCTGGCTTTTCTCAAAAAATTTATACGCATATTTTTGCACATGGAGACATCGCTCCTTGTTCCTATCTCGCCCTATATGCATTGTTTTTGTATGCGCCAGATGCACTCTCAAAGACAATGGAGCCAAAATTGCTAAATTCTCTAGATGCCTTGATAAGAATTGCGCGGGGAAGTTTGTTTGCAGAAAATGTGAGCGATAATGAAAATGTCATGTTAATTGAGCTTTTGGCAGAGTGTTTGATTCTAGAGGGAAGATGCCAAGAGGCCATGGATGCGTATTTGCAAAATATCATGCTTGTAGACATCCACTGCCTACAAGCCCAAAAAAACATAGAGTTCCTATTGCCATTTTTTGAGAAATGCAAAATCCCCTTTGAGGTCTTTGCCAAGAATTTGCGCGTGGTGTTGGAGGAGCGTTTTGATGACCTTACTCCCAAGCAAAAACGCTCTGTTTTTAATTGGCAATTACATACCTTTTGGAATGTCAAGCATTTTTTTAATCATCGTGGGTGGCTGGAATTCTATCCCATCTGGAAGGAGAAATTTATGAGGGAGCTTGTAGCAGATGATAGTGCACGCATAGATTTTGCGCTGTATCTGCAGTTTTTTATCTATCATATTTGTGGCAATAATTATTCTTCACAGGCACAATGGAGAGAATTTAATCAAGAGATCACGCTGCCTGCAACCAAGGTCTATAGTGATTTTGCCAAGCAGTTTGCCCTGCCTAACTCCACTCCACAAAATAGTGGGGTAATTGGCATCCTGCGTGATAGGTTGGTGGAAAATTCTCCCTATAAGGTGGAGTATAGTTTTTTAAAAACCTTGCTTAGTGATAAAAAATTTCAATCACGCTATAAGATCAGGCTTTATTTGATGAGCTTTCTAGAAAAAAGCGATAATGATAAAGACATTTTGCAGAGTTATCGTGATTTGGGTATCGAGGTCGTAGACATATTGAAGGAACAAAATCAAGCGCTCTATTACAACTCCCACCTCTCCAAAGCCCTTTTGCTGCGCCAAAAGATGCTTGAAGATCAAGTAGAGGTGTTGATTAGTCCCAATAATGGCTATGGAATCAGTGATTTTTTGCTTGCTGCGCGCGTGTGTCATAAGCAGATTTTTTGGAGCCATGGCAATTTTGTCTATGATCATGCCTATCTTGATGGCAGGGTGACGCATATTTGTGGTGGCCAGCCAAAAATCCTGCATGAGGGCTATGAATTTGTCGGAATTCCTGTAAAAATGGACAATGCCTTTTATAATCCTTGCATCCCAGAGCATTTGGTAAGGCAGGCTCGCGCGCCCTATCCTTTGGATGCCAAGATTTTGGGAAATATGGGCAGGCTTGTAAAAATTGATTCCCTGCCATTTTTGCAAACCGTGATTGAGATTTTGCGCGCTAATAAATCCTGTATATTTTTAGCCTGTGGTGCTGGCAATGTAGAAGAAATCCAGCAAAAAATCACGCAGATTGATAAAGACATGCTTTCTCGCTTTTATTTCCCCGGCTTTGTGGATAGCAGAATCTTTGGGCATGTGATAGATCTTTGGCTTGATAGCTTCCCCATGCAGCAGGGGGAGAGCAGGGCAGAATATGCTGCCAAGGGCAAGCCCACGCTCATCCTTACTCAAGAATCAAAACAGCAGCGCAAGGGTCGCCTGCATGCTTTTTTTGCTCAACATAGGGGGTTGTTTGTGCAGGTATTGCAGGGTAGTGGTGTGAGTCTAGAGAGTATGAAAATTTTTGTATGCGAAGATGAGGATTTTGTGGCTTTTGACATGCAGGATTATGTCAAAAAGGCTTGTAATCTCATCATGATGGAAGCAGGCTTGCTTGCGCAAAAAATGCTCTATCAGAATTTGCTAAAAAATTTTCATGATGCCCTCAAAGAGCGCGATGGCAAAAAGGCATTTTTGGAAATTCTATAATGCAGATTTTGGTATTGTGTGCTGCCAATATTGCCAAAAATCCTCGCCCATCCCGCATGGTGGGTTTTCTCAAGGATGCACATCAAGTAAGCGCGATGGGGATTGCATCTGAGTCTATAGATGGCGCTTTGGTGCGTAGCTATAGCCCCTATAAAAAGCGTAATTTTTTGCAAGAAATTGGCCTATATTGCAATGTATTTCTTCATCGCTGGGATCGCCTCGTCTATACGCACAATCGCTTAGAAATCGTTGATTTTCTCAAAGAGCGATGTTTTGATGTCATTATCTGCCATGATTTGGTGTTGCTACCTATTGTTTTGGCATATAAAAAAAGCGCAAAAGTGATTTTTGATGCGCGGGAATTTTATCCCAAGCAGTGCAGCAATAATTTGCGCTGGAGGATTTTATTTGCAGGTTTTAATCATTTCTTGTGCAAGACTTATCTCAAAAAGGCTGACAAAATCCTCACTGTTTCTCAGGGTTTGCAAAAGGCCTATATGGAGCAATATGGCATTAATAGCGAGGTGTTTTATTCTTTGAGTAAATTTTATGACCTCAAGCCCCACCCCATAGAAGAAAACACCATCAAAATAATCTATCATGGATCTGCTAACCCTGAGCGCCAGATAGAAAAAACTATTGAGATTATGGATTATTGCCAGAATCGCTTTAGTCTGGATTTGATGCTTGTGTGTCAGGATCCAAAATATCAACAAAAGCTGCAAAAAATGGTAGAAGAGCGGCAGAAAAGAGGCTGTAGAATCCGCATTATTCCGCCCGTGCCTTTTGAGGAAATTGTGCCTTTTAGCAGCCAATATGACATCGGGCTCTATGCTCTGCCAAAGGCAAATTTTAATCTAGAATTTACCATTCCCAATAAATTTTTTGAATATATCCAGGCGCGTCTTGCACTTGTGGTAATCCCCAACATCGAGATGCAAGAAATCTTGCAGAAATATCAAAATGGTGTGGTAGCGCGCAGTTATGCACCCAAAGAGATTGCAAGCACAATCAACGCGCTCACGCATGAAGAGATTAAGAGGATGAAAAAAAACTCTGATAAGGCCGCAGAGATCTTAAATAGCAAGCATAATCAACTCAAGATAAAAAGAATTCTGCATGAAATTACACAGCCCTAGGGCAATGCATAAAAGCAATCGAGGTGAAAAAATCCATGAGGCATCAAGCCATAAGAAGGTGTGAAGATTCATCAAAATAGAGGAGAGAATGAAAATAGAGATGGCTCTAGAGTGACCAATCCATCGGTGCTTTGCCAAATTTTTGCAAAGCCTCATCCGCCCTCACAAATACCCCACTTCCCAAAAAACCTCGCGATAATGGGCTGGGGTGAGGGGCTGGGATAATGGCATGTTTTTGAGGATCTATTAAGTGAGCCTTTTTCTTGGCAAAATTGCCCCATAGCATAAACACGATGCCATAAAATTCTTGCGAGATGGTGCGAATAATTGCATCGCTGAATTGCTCCCAACCAAAATCTTGGTGAGATGCTGCCCTGCCCCTTTCTACGCTTAAAATTGCATTCAGTAATAACACTCCATTGCTTGCCCATTTGCTTAAATCCCCGTGATTTGGAGGGATGAATCCCTTGCTTTGTGCAAGTTCTTTGTAGATGTTTTGAAGGCTTGGTGGAATGGGCATGCCTCGTGGAACTGAGAAGCTAAGTCCCATAGCCTGAGGGACTTCCTGATTTCCTAAAATTGCACTCCCATGATAGGGATCTTGACCAAGGATAACGATTTTTAGAGTCGTTGGCGGAGTGAGATTGAGTGCGTGGAAGGTTAATTTAGCGGGTGGGTATAGGATTGCACCTTGTTTTTTTGCTGTGATATATTTTTGTTTGATTTGTGCGAAGTAGGGTTTTTGAAATTCTTCTTTTAGCAATTCTTTCCAAGAATCAATTATTGCAATCTTTTCCATGGTGCACAGCCTGGTTGTTTTTTTGTGATTTTAGCATAGGCTTTTGCTTTGTGGGCTTGCTTGGGAAAAATTCCTGGTTTTGCCAGAAAAATAATTGCGGGGTGAGTGGTTTGCTAGAACTTGGAAAGAGGTTTGATGGCCTTGAATGGATCAAAATTGCAGTCCATTGAAGCAAATTTATGAGCATTTTGTTGAAATATTTGAGAAAAAATCTTGATTTATAATTTTTCTCTATTGATAGAAAAAAACTGCGTGAAACATCGGTATTTTGGGAATTTTATACTATATTTTTTGCGAGTTTTTCGTAACATTTTGACTCGCGAGGGTGGGGCTGGCTGGAAAATGCCTTGATATTTTTTGGGTTTTTTGGAAAAATAATAACGCCTTCTATTCCCTTTAGAGAGAAGTGATTAAAGTTTGAGTTGTAGGAGTGGTTTATGGAATTTATTCAGAATTACGACCCCCTAAATCATATAGGCCTAAGTGCTCTTGTGGCATTTCTGCCTATATTGTGTTTTTTTGCATGTTTGGTGTTTTTCAAACTCAAGGGGTATCAAGCGGGGCTTTTGACAGTGATTGCCGCAACCGCGATCGCATTATTTGTCTATGGCATGCCATGGAATCTGGTGGGTGCGAGTTTTGTGCAGGGCTTCATTAATGGCATGTGGCCGATTGCATGGATTATTATCGCAGCAATCTTCCTCTATAAGCTTTCTGTGAAATCTGGTTCTTTTGAGATCATCAAGCAAAGCGTCATTAGCATCACGCCTGATCATAGGATTCAGGTGATTTTGATTGGCTTTTGTTTTGGCTCTTTTTTGGAGGGGGCCATTGGTTTTGGGGGGCCCGTAGCCATCACTGCGGCATTGCTTGTGGGATTGGGACTGCGTCCCTTATACGCTGCAGGACTTTGTCTGATTGCTAACACCGCTCCCGTGGCATTTGGTGCAGTTGGGATCCCTATCATTGCCATGGCAAATCTTGTGGGGGTGGAGCAGCATGCTGTTTCTGCGATGGTGGGAAGGATGCTTGTGCCCCTGAGTCTGTGCATCCCGTTTTTTATCGTGTTTTTGATGAATGGATTTAGGGGCGTACGCGAGACCTTCCCTGCGATTTTTGTCGCAGCGGCATCTTTTACAGGGACACAGTTTTGGAGCTCCAATCACTTGGGTGCTGAGCTCCCTGACATCATATCTGCAATTGTCTCCCTAGCAGTTACCACAGTCTTTTTGAAGTTTTGGAAACCAAAGCATATCTTCCGCCTAGATGATGAAAAGAATTTCGACCAAAAAAGCACCCTTAGCTTTGGCACCGTGTTGCGTGCCTGGACTCCTTTTATCTTGCTTATTATCTGCATCATTATTTGGACGCAGCCTTGGTTTAAGGCATTGTTTCACAAAGACGCGATTTTGGGATTTACGAGCATCGGGTTGCATTTTGATAACATTTCGCAAACCATCCTAAGTCCATCCATCGTTGATGGGCAGGGTTCCAAGCCTCTGAAATTAGGGCTCAACATCGACCTCATCAATGGTAAAACCGTCGCACAAGCAGGGACGGCGATTTTGTTCGCGGCATTTTTGAGCATCTTGATCCTCAAGATTAAGGCAGAGGAAGTGGCAGAATGCTTCCGCGCTACACTCAAAGAAATGGCCATTCCCTGCTTTACTATCGGGCTTGTTGTGGCTTTTGCCTTTATTTCTAAGAATAGTGGTATGAGCACGACTCTGGGTCTTGCATTTGCTCACACTGGTGATGCTTATGCATTCTTCTCTCCTATTATTGGCTGGATTGGAGTGTTTCTCACTGGTTCAGATACCAGTGCCAATCTCTTATTTGGGACATTGCAACAAGTAAGTGCGCAAAAGCTTGGAGTTCCTGAAGCATTGTTCTTGGCGGCAAATTCTGTGGGAGGAGTTGTGGGGAAAATGATTAGCCCTCAAAGTATTGCCATTGCTTGTGCGGCAGTTGGGCTTGTAGGCAGGGAGTCTGATCTTTTTAGATTCACGATAAAATATTCGCTAGGATTTGTGATTATTGTTGGATTGTGGACGCTGTTTATTGCCTTTATGATCCCTGAAATCATTCCCCACGTAGTGGTCAAATAATTTCCGTGGAGGGGTGGCTAAAAGAGTGGGGACAAAGATGATTGGGAAGGTGATGCTAAGGTGGCAATAGGTGACTGGGGAGAGAGATTGGAGTATCCTGCACCCAAAGTCATCACACCACCCGGTGGTTCCCACGCCCCTCCAGTACAGAGAGGTGTTATTTTTGAAAGCTTAGAGGAATTCCCAGGCTTTCAAATTCTTCATAATTTTCTTGCAAAAAATAAATATTTTCAAAACCCCATCGCACTAATTCTTGGGTGTAAGAATTGGCGGTATTGCCATGGTAGCAGTACAGCAGGATTTTTTTATCAGGATTTTCCTTAGCAATATGGCTAATTTTTGCAATATCTTGCAGGTGGATTGCATCGGTGATGTGAAAATTTTTGTAATCCTCCTCTTCTCTTATGTCAATCAAGATATAGTCCTTCAAATTGATTTGTCCGTATTTAAGCCCATGATTTCGCATATTTTCCTCTTTTTTGAAATTTTAGATAGAATAACCCTTGCTAGCATTGTAGTTTTATATTGTTAATTTAGGTGTGAGGTGATTTGGTGGAAAAGATGTTGCAAAGGATATGGGAATCAAAAAATACCGCAGAACTTGAGGCCGTGCGTATTGAATTTTTTGGTAGAAAGGGAAGCATAACACAAAAATTTGCTATGCTCAAAGAATTAGAAGGCGAGCAAAAAAAAGAATTAGCAAAGGAGCTAAACGCTCTCAAAGCGGAGTTTGAAAAAGCATTTAACACCAAGAAGATAGAACTAGAAGATTCTGCCCTCAAAGAAGCGCTGCTTGGAGAAAAAATCGACCCCAGTTTGTTTCACAATGCACAAAAGCGCAGTGTTGGACATCCTATCAATTACACAAAAGATAGGATTATAGAATATTTTAGAAACATTGATTTTGATCTTTGTGTGGGTCCATTGATAGAGGATGATTTTCATAATTTTCAAGCGCTAAATCTTCCAGAGTATCATCCTGCGCGTGATATGCAAGATACCTTTTATTTTAGAGATTCTTTATTGCTTCGCACACATACCTCTCCCGTGCAGATTCGCACCATGCTATCTCAAAAGCCCCCTATAAAAATGATTTGTCCAGGTCCTACATTCCGCCGAGACTATGATCTCACTCATACGCCCATGTTTCACCAAGTCGAAGGGCTTGTGGTGGATGAGGTAAATAAGGCAGATTTTGCAAATTTAAAATACACCTTGGAAGATTTTCTGAAATATCTTTTTGGCGATGTGCGCGTGCGATTCCGTGCAAGCTTTTTTCCCTTCACAGAGCCCAGTGCTGAGGTAGATATTAGCTGTAATTTTTGTGATGGCAAGGGGTGTCGAGTCTGCTCTCATACAGGTTGGCTTGAAGTCTTGGGTTGTGGAGTGGTGGATTCTCATGTTTTTGAAGCGGTGGGATATAGCGGGGTGAGTGGCTATGCTTTTGGCATGGGGATTGAAAGATTGGCCATGCTTACTTGTGGGGTGAATGATTTGCGAAGCTTTTTTGAAACTGATTTAAGAGTATTGGAGCAATTTTAATGATAGTAGCAACCCATCTATTAGAAGAATTTATTGATATTTCCCATCTGGATATCCAAGAGATTTGCAAGGTCTTGGACAACATAGGGCTGGAGGTGGAATCCCTCACCCGCGTGCAAATGCCAAGAAATGTCGTGGTTGGCAAGGTCTTAGAGAAAAACCCCCATCCTGATGCAGATAAGCTGAGTGTTTGCCAAGTGGATGTAGGTAAGGAATGCCTGCAAATTGTTTGTGGTGCAAAAAATGTAGATACAGATCAATTTGTGGCTGTGGCTTTGAAGGGTGCGCGGCTAGAGTTTGATGGGAGGGTCCTAGAGATTGGAGAGAGCAAACTGCGCGGTGTGAATAGCTATGGGATGCTTTGCTCTAGCACAGAATTAGGCCTAGGCAAGATAAATGAAGGCATTATGCTGCTAGATCACAGCATCGGGGAGCTAGATCTTGGCAGGGAGTTATGTGACTACGAGAGCTTCCAGGGGTACAACTTAGAGATTTCCCTCACCCCCAATCGCGGGGATTGCCTCTGTGTATTAGGCATCGCGCGTGAGCTTAAGGCCTATTTTGGCCTCAAGCTTAAAAAATCCAGAGAATACATGAGCACCAATCAAATCGGAGTGGGGCGCAAATTCCAAGTGGCAATGGAAAACAAAATAAGTGCGTCTTTGTTTTATAAGGTCGTGGATTTTGAGAGCAAAACCCTGCCCCTAAAGCTTGGGCTAGCACTCGCCAATGCTGGGATACTCAAAAAAGGAATCTTGGAGAATTATCTAGCCTATATCACTTATATGACAGGAGTGATACTAAATGCATATGAGGCAGATGCTCTGCGCAAAGATCAAAACCAGGCCAATGAGATTTTGTGGCTCCATGTGCGCGAGGATGAGAAGGGGTTTGAGACCATATATGCAGAGGAAAGACTCTCAAATATTGGCATAGGCAATGTCATACATCAAGATATCGATCATGCAAAAACCATTGTATTTGAGGCAAGTTACATACCCCCTACTAAAATTTCCAAACTCCTTCACACCTACAAGGACTTTCCTCATGACAAGGAGCTTGTTTATAAAACTACGCGCGGAAGCAATCCAGACCTGCACATGGGAATGAATTATCTCTGCTTATTGCTTGGGGCGCATAATGATTGTTTTATTTATAATGGCATGCAGGAAGTCAAACAAGACGCCGCCCCAAATATCATACGCACGCAATTTAGTAATATTTCTAGCATTATCGGCGCAGAGATTGATGGTGAGATCATGTCTGAGATTCTCAAAAGACTGGATTTCTATCTTGAAGTCAAAGCCAATGATGATTCCTTCAGTATTGTTGTGCCAGGCTATCGTCATGATGTTTTTACCGAGCAGGATTTGGCAGAAGAGATTTTGAGAATCTATGGTGTGGACAAGATCCCTGCAGTTCCTCACAAAATGAGTGAAATTTCTAAAATCACCCCCGTTTGCACCACCTACAAAAATCAAAGAGCGCTGATTTCTCGCGCCCTTGCCAATGGATTTTTGGAATGCATTCATTATCTTTTCTATCAAAAAGAGCGCTTGCATGCGCTGGGATTCCCTACTTTGCGTGAAGAAAAAGAATTGCTAAACCCCATCACTTCTGAGCTCAATACCCTGCGCACTTCTCTTTTGCCAGCACTCTTAGATTCTGTAGCGCGAAATCAGAACTATGGCTATAGGAACATCAAGCTTTGTGAGATTGGTAGCGTGTATGATAGAGAGCGCACAGAAAGCACCAAGATCGCTTTTGTTGTCAGTGGTTGTCTAGAGGGTGAGATTTTCCCCCATCCCAAAGGAGTGAAATGGGATTTTTATACCTTTGCAAGGGTTATTTCCCAAATCATGGGGGAATTTACATTGCAAAAAAGTAGCCAAGCCCTGCCCCATGTCTTCCACCCCTATCAGAGCGCAGAGGTCCTGCGCGATGGCAAAAAGCTTGGCATCATCGCCAAACTCCACCCTAGCATCGCCAAAGAGTTAGAGATTCAAAATGCCTTTATTTGCGAGTTGGATGTGGACGCATTTTTGCTAGAACATCCACTTTTCTCACCATTTAGCAAGCTCCCTACAAGCCAGAGGGATCTCACTGTTTTGATCGATCGTGATATCGCCTTTGGTAACATACGCGATGTTCTAATGAGTGCTAGGATCTTGCATCTCAAAAATCTCTATCCCATGGATATTTTTAGTGAAAATGAGACACAGATCGCCCTTAGCATCCGCGTAGAAATTGTCCCGCTAGAAAATAACTTGAGAGAAGAAGATATCCAAGCTATCATGCAAAAGATCTTAGAGATCTTAGAAGAGAATTTTGGTGCAAAACTCAAATGAAGAGCTTTGCCCCTGCAACCTCTCTCAAGGGCGTGGTAGAAAACATCGCCTCTGACAAGTCCATCAGCCATCGCTGCGCGATGTTTAGCCTGCTTGCAAAAGGTGCCTGTGAGGTGCAAAATTTCCTGCAAGCCAGTGATACGCTAGACACCCTAAAAATCGCGCAACATTTGGGATTAGAAGTCATCCAAAAAAACTCTAACACCCTCTCTCTCATCCCTCCAAAAAACGGAATCAAAGAGCCAAATGTGCTGTTAGATTGTGGCAATGCGGGCACAGCCATGCGCCTTTATACAGGATTGCTCGCAGGAGTCAAGGGGTATTTTGTGCTTTGTGGGGACAAATACCTGCACGCTCGTCCTATGCAGCGCGTGATCGCTCCTTTGCAGAGCATTGGTGCCAGGATTTTTGCAAGAGAGGGAGGCTATGCACCTCTTAGTATCATTGGCGCAAAGTTGCAGGGTTTTGCTTACGCCAGCCCCATTGCCAGCGCTCAGGTCAAGAGTGCTATGTTGCTCTCTGGCCTTTTTGCAAGCTCAGAGAGTAGATTTAGTGAGCCAGAGCTAAGCCGCGATCATACAGAGAGGATGCTCAAAAAAATGGGCGCAAAAATCACCAAAAGTGCCAATACCATAGAGCTAGAGCCCTTGCAGGGGCCTCTAGATCCCTTTAGCATCACCATCCCCTCTGATCCTTCCAGTGCGTTTTTCTTTGCTTTAGCCGGAGTGATTGTGCCAGGTTCCCACCTGGTACTAAAAAATGTCCTGCTTAATCCTACGCGCATACAAGCTTATGAAGTGCTCAAAAAAATGGGGGCAAAAATCTCTTATGAAAATAAAAAAGAGCAAATCGAGACCACGGGGGATATCATTATAGAATCTAGCGACCTTTGTGCTATCGAGGTGAGTGAGCATATCGCATGGCTGATTGATGAATTGCCTGCGCTTGCGATTGCTATGGCAGTGGCAAAGGGCAAAAGTGTGGTAAAAAATGCCAAAGAATTGCGCGTAAAAGAAAGCGATAGAATCAAAGCCGTTGTGAGTAATCTCCAAAAAATGGGCATTGTTGCCACAGAGAGGGAAGATGGCTTTGAGATCCTTGGTGGGGAGCTAAAACCAGCGAGGGTGGATAGCTATGGAGATCATCGCATTGCTATGAGCTTTGCGGTGGCAATGCTGCTTTGTGGAGGAGAGATCGAGGATTTTTCTTGTGTGAATATTTCTTTTCCCAATTTTTTGGAAATCTTAGAGCAAATCAAAAAGGGCGCATGATGCAGATTAAATTAGCAAAAAAATATGGCTTTTGTTTTGGTGTGAAGCGCGCGATCAAGCTCGCAGAAAAAAGTCCAGGAGCCATCACTTTTGGTCCATTGATTCACAATCCTCGTGAGATTAAGCGCTTGGAAGATGGCTTTGGCGTGAGGATAGAAAATAAGACCGAAAATGTATTTGAGGGGCAAAGTGTGATCATTCGCACACATGGCATCACAAAACAAGATCTAGAGATTCTAAAAAGCAAAAACACCAAAATCACCGATGCTACCTGTCCTTTTGTGATTAAGCCCCAGCAGATTGCAGAATCCATGAGCAAAGAGGGATATTGCATCGTCATATTTGGGGATGCGAGCCATCCAGAGATCCAGGGCGTGATGAGCTATGCCGTGAGTGAACCCATTGTAGTGAACACGCTAGAGGGGCTTTATGACAAGACTTTGGGGAAAAAGGTCGCGCTCATCTCTCAAACCACCAAGCAAATGAAAAAATTTCTAGAGATTGCCAATTATCTGATGCAAAATTGCTATGAAACACGGATTTTCAATACCATCTGCAATGCCACTTTTGACAATCAAGAAGCTGTCAAGGAGCTCAGCCAAGAGGTGGATATCATGATCGTGGTGGGAGGCAAGACTTCTTCTAACACTAAGCAGCTGCTCACCATCGCGCAGATGTATTGCAAAGATAGCTATTTGGTAGAAGATGAGCGTGATTTAAAGATGCAGTGGTTTGCTGGAAAGAAAATCTGTGGGATCACTGCGGGAGCTTCGACTCCAGATTGGATCATTGAAAGAGTGCAGGATAAAATCGCGCAAATTTAATCCAAGATTTTTGATTTCTTGGAGCTGTTTTTCAAAACCCTCGCTGTTAAAATCCCCTAAGGCATCATTTCTAAAACCCTCCACCAAAAATCCCGCTCGCTTTTTAGCCCCAGGGCTTTTTTCAAAAGATTTCACCCCTCCCCTAGCCCCATGGATAGGGGATGAGGGAGCTAGAGCCCAGCAATTTTGCAAGGAAGGGGAAGCATTTGAAAAAATCCCCTGCCTCCGCATGCGGGCAATGAAGAGATAAAAACCATAACACCAAGCCCCCCTCGCTTCACTGCTTCAAGCGCCTTGAAAATCCCTTGCAGGCAGCTTGCGCTGCTGTGAGAGGCTCCCAAAATATTGATAAAAAGCGTCGTAGGGGTGGGAGATCAATAAGGGGGAGGCAGCTTGCGCATGAGAGAAGCTCTTGTCCCTATTTGCACATTCAGGCTTCCTCTCCCCTCTCATTTTTTGCAGGGCATATCAATGCCCATAAGTTTGATCTACATAGGCTCGTGCGCTATCTGGGAAATCCGTAAACACCCCGCTAGATTTTGCCCCCTTAAACAGCGCAGCATACATCTCATCCACATTTTCAAAAAAAGCAGGCAGGGCATCTTGACGCACTGTGTAGGGATGCAGTTCCATTTTGGAGCGGGCAATCTGTGCTGCTAGGGATGTATAAACAATGCGCCCCTTTTGTGAGCGCTTTGCATCAATGAGCATATACCACGCAGGGCCCACACCATCGGCATATTGAGCGATCTTTTGCATGGCTCCCTTTTCAAACATCCAATCATAGCTATAATTCTCCCATTCTCCCCGCGCATTTTTAGCCTGCGTCTCTTTCCAGTCGCTAAAGGCTATCAGTTGCACTAGCTTGACTTTCATGTTGAGGCTAGGCAAAAGCTTTGTTTTGATACGCTTGAGTTCATTGAAATCAAAAGTTTGCAGATATAGCAGGTCACCAGGCTTGCCATAGCCATATTTTTTTAATACCTTGAGCGTGGCTAGCGCGATGTCCTTGCCCTCTTTTGCATGCAACCAAGGGGCCTTGATCTCAGGGTAAATCCCGATTTTTTTGCCCATTGATTTTTCTAGCCCTTGAATGAATTCTAGCTCATCTTCAAAAGTATGGATTTTGAAATGGCTCTTCCAAAGGGGGAAGCGCTTGGGATACACAGGCACTTCCTTGCCATTTTGTATCTTGAAATTTTCTGTCATCTCTAGGCTTTGTATCTCAGCCAAAGTAAAATCTAGCACATAGTAATGCCCATCAGAGCGCGCTCTATGCGGGAATTTTTTGGCGACATCGCTAAGCCCATCCAAAAATGCATCATGGATGACTACTAGATGATTATCCTTGGTCATGACCAAATCCTGCTCCAAATAGTCCGCGCCAAGTCCCACAGCCAGGGCCTTGGCCTCTAGCGTGTGCTCAGGTAGGTAGCCGCTCGCTCCTCTGTGTGCGATCACTAGGGGTTTTGCACCCAGGGCTAATAACAACAGCCCAGCCCAAAAGAATGCTCTAATTACCATAATGCTCTCCTAATCGCGCCTTATGCTTCTTTTCAGCCAGTGTCACGATAAGCATGAGGACAATCGCGCATGCCCCTCCTACTATCATCACATAAAATCCCCCATCCCAGCCAAAGCGATCGGCCACAAAGCCAATGAGCGCTGAAGCACTCACACTCCCTCCCAAGTAGCCAAAGAGCCCAGTGAATCCCGCTGCAGTGCCCGCTGCCTTTTTTGGCGCGAGCTCTAGTGCATGCAGGCCAATGAGCATCACAGGGCCATAGATGAGAAAGCCAATTGCAGTCATCAAAATAAAATCTGCAAGTTGATTGGGATTGTCATACCAATTGGCATATTTGCTAAGCTCATCTGCTGGGGTGGCGGGGTTTAGCCATAGGGCGATGAGGGCGATTGATGTCAAAATCATAAATACAAGCCCTGTAAGCCCACGCTTGCCCTTGAAAATCTTGTCTGAGACATAGCCACACAAAAGCGTGCCTGGAATGGCAGCCAGTTCATAGATGGTGTAGGCCCAGGCAGTGCCCTTGATATCAAAATGCTTAACCTCTCCCAGATACACAGGCGACCACTTGAGCACCCCATAGCGTATAAGATACACAAAGACATTGGCAATCGCAATGGCCCAGAGCAGGCGATTTTTGAGCACATAGGTCACAAAAATTTCTTTGGCGCTGAGGTTGTGCTCATAGGTCTTTTCATCATAGTTTGGGGGGTAGTCATTGCGCCATTTTTCCACAGGGGGCAGGCCGCAGGATTGAGGAGTGTCTTTGAGGATCAAAAACACGGGCACAGCCACGATCATGGCTAAAATCCCTGGATAATACAGCGCTTGCTGCCAGATGTCTTTGGCACTGGCCTGCACGCCGTATTGGTTGAAATAGATCATGCTAGCTAGAAGCACCATCATGCCTGGCACCATCCCACCTACATTATGTGCACAGTTCCAGATGGATACGATGGAGCCACGCTCAGATTTGGACCACCAGTGCACCATGCTGCGCCCACATGCCGGCCAGCCCATGCCCTGGAGCCAGCTATTGAAAAAGATGAGCAAAAACATAATGAGCACACTGGAAGTCGCCCAGGGGACTAGGCCCATGAGGGTCATGCAAAGGCCTGAGAGAAAAAGCCCCGTGGGTAGAAACATCTTGGGGTTGGAGCGATCTGAGATGCCCGCCATAAAAAACTTAGAAAGCCCATAGGCTAGACCGATGCCCGTGCCAATGATGCCTAGCTGTGTCTTGGTGTAGAGTCCCGCTTCAATCAGACCTTTTTGGGCTAGGTCGAAGTTGGAGCGTGTGAAGTAATAGGCTGCATAGCCAAAGAAGATGCCTAGGAACACCTGCCAGCGTAGACGCTTATACACGGGGTCAATTTTGTCGTCTGCTAGCAGGGGTTTGTGGGCTGCGGTCTTGAAGGGGCCAAACATGTCGCCTCCTTTTGTGGTTTCTTGAAATGTTACTATAAAAGCAGGGCTTTGTTGTGGAAATGTCACATTTTTGCTACTTTGTTCATACATTGGGTTACGGTGGGGTGGACTGCAGTCCTCTTGCATATCTTCATCAATCACCTTTCATAAAATTTTCAAAAAATTCTTTTTCTCAAGATTTTTTTGCTTTACTTTCAGGATAAAAAAATAAGAACAAAGGTTTAAATAATGCAAAAATTCTCAAACTATAAAAAAATTTTCCAGCCATTCATTACTAACACTTTTGTGTTCTCTCTTGCTTCTAGCTTCGGGAATGCAGCAGATGGTGCAAGTCAAATCACAGTAACAGTAGATAATCCAGCGGCTGAAAAACAGACTGCTGCAGTAAGTGGGAGTGGCGGGAATGCTACTTTTTTGTTTACAAATGGTGCTGGCAGTCTCGTGCAAGATGGAGCTACAAGCGCAGGCGTAGGAACTGCAACGGGAACAAACATAGTGGTAAATATTGCAAATACAATAAATACTTTTAGCGTGACTGGTAAGGCGCTAACAGGTGGAAGCGGTGGTGTGGGGAGTGCGGGAAAGCCAGTAAATCTAACCTTTGATTTTGGTGACATCTCAGGTAGTCAAAAAACATTGAATCTAAATATTGGTAGCACGGGTGCAGGTCAGGCCAATGCCTTGACTGGGAATGTTAATGTCATTGGAGGTGGGGGCAGTAATTTGCAAAAGGGAAATGCAGGCACAACATTTAATGCGAATTTTGATAAAGCGATTGTGACTGGAAATATCACCACAAGAAGGGGAGCAAGTGGTGCGGGAGCAAATCATATTACATTTAGCAATACTGGTGCAAATCAGGCAACAGTGGTATTGAGGGGGAATATTCTTAACTTTGGAGGCATAAATAATGTGAGCTTTGATCAAGGAACCATGAAGGGAAATATTGAAGCAAGGCATCTTAGCAATGCAAGCCCTGGATACAATCAAGTACAATTCTTGCAAGATGGAGTGGTGTATGAGGGGAATATCACTGCAAGTGGTGGAGAGAATGTGTTATTTTTTGGTAGAAAGGAATCCAAAACAGTTGGATCTAGCAGCAGTGGTGGCATCACTCCTGCTGCCTCTGGCAATGGCACTGCAGACAATGGCAAATTACAAACCATTTTCACTGGCAATGGAGATACCTTCAAAGGAAATCTCCTAGCAGAAAATGGTGGAAAAAACACTATGACATTTTATAAAAATGGCAAGATTGAAGGCAGCACAGGCATTGTGCAAATCACAGCTAATAATGCTAGCAATACTATTGAACTAAGAAATGGCGGAAGCATCACAAATGCTAGGATCCTCTCACAAGAAGGAGGCAAAAACTCCATTGGCTTTTCCACTTCTGATGGAGGAGCAAGCAGTGCAAGCCAAACAGGTGGTTCCACAACCCCCAACTCAAAGTTTGATGCAATCTCTTCTGGCAATAATAGTTCTACCACCATCCTCCTCCAAACTCCCATGACCCTAGATGCTAACATCACTTATGGAGGGCATTTTGCTGGGAATTCCTATGTTTATGATGGCAGCAATAATACTGTAACTCTATTCTTTGCCAATAAGAGAAGTGAGGGCACTACAGCTCCTAGCACAACTCCCTCTAACAATGCAAGTCAAACCAGGGCAGCTTCACAAATAAGCAATACAAGCCCAGTAAATAGCACAAGTTCTACTACAGAGCTGGCTGCAAGCTTCAAAGATGGCATCTCTTTGCAACTCCAAGATAAAAGCATAAATTTAGATGGCAAGGATGGCACTTATTCTACCTCTTTTATCTCCACTGCTATGGCTCATGGACTAGGAGCTAATAGCACAACTCCTCTCCATGTCCATGTAATAAAAAGTGGTGATGCAAATAATGTCAACAACTCCATCACATTAAGTGGTGTTGCAGTGGGCTCTGTAAGTGCACTTTCCTCTTCTGATGCGACAAATCCTGCAGCAATAAATTCTACCTATACAATTAACCTGCAAAATAAAAGCATCTTCCTAGGAAGCTTTAGCAAGGATTTGCAAAATAGCCACACCAAGGTAAATTTGGTATTAGAACACAATGCAAAATTCATTGCAGATTCCAGCACACAGCTAGAAAATCTCACCATCCAAGCAGCCACCTTTGATAAAAATGATAGTGCAACACCCACTCTTTTGCAAAACAATACCGTAGTAGATGTTGCTAGTGGGGGTGGCAGCAATAATATTACAAGAGAGGGAAATACCTTCTATCTCCTAAGCATTGGAAAGGATCCCACAAATATAGCACAAGCAACTGGAGGTGCAAGCAGTGCAAGTCAAACAGGTAGTACAGGTGGTTCCACACCCACAGGTTCCACAACCCCAAATAATGCACTAGGAGCCAATGGTCTTAGCGGAAGTAATGCGCTCTTTAGGGTCTATGTAAATACCAATGCCAATCAAGGAAGCAATGGTAGCAATAATGGCAGTGGAGCAGCATTGAATAATCAACACTCCTCTAATGGCAGCGGCCTTTATGGATATATTTATTCTGATAGGGTGATTGTTCATAATGTCAAAAACAGTGCTTCTGGAAATACAATCACTAGAAGCACTGGGGGAAGTACAAGCACTGCAACTAGCATCACACCTCTCACAGAATACCTCCAAATCCTAGCAAGTGGCAATGTATCAAGCATTAAATATCATGGTGGTGGTACAGAAACTAAGGGAAATATTGGAGTGGCAACAGTGAGAAATGATGCCTCTGGCAAAGCATTAGTAGATTTTAAAACCATAGGAACAATTGTGGGATTTGATGCGCTTGATACCAAGCTCATTGCTATAAAAACAGATGCCTATGGCAAGGTAAAGAACAATGGACTTAGTGGAGCTGGAGCTAGTGGAGGCACTAGTGGGGGTGGAATTCATGGAAATGACTACACCACTTATTTCTTGCAATCTGGGGTTTCTGGTACTTCTAGGGCAAACCAACTTGCATCAGCCACTGCACTAGCTAGTAATTACTATCTCTACCTAGCCAATATCAATAGCCTAAATAAGCGCCTAGGAGAACTTAGAAATAATCCCCATGCCAATGGTGTGTGGATCCGACTATTTAATGGTATGCAAACCACAACCTTTGCGCTCCAAACCAAATCCATCTACACCACTCTGCAGGGTGGCTATGATTATGCCTTTGGAAGTGAGGGGGCTAATGATTATCTAGGCTTTGCAATCTCTTATGCCAATGCGGGTATGGATTCTCTCATGAGGGCTCAAGCATTCAATCATGCACAAAAAGGAATCAAATCTAGCAGTGGCAATGCCTTTGAAATCGCACTCTATAACTCCTATGTACAAGATGGTGCAACAAGAAGCACGAATTTTAAAAATGGTCTTTATAGTGATAGCATCATAAAGCTTAGCTTTCTTGCTAATAAAATCAAGCTTGCAGGGAATAACAACACTCCCAGTGTGAATAACTTTGGCTTTACCTTTTCTCAAGAGATTGGCTATCGCTTCTTGCTAGGGGAAAATCAAGAGTGGTACATTACTCCACAAGGGGAGCTCACTCTGGGATATTTAAACCAAAGCAATCTCAAACAGGTGCTAGGAAGCCATTATCTTAGTGGTGTGCAAACCTCCATCTTCACATTGCAAGGACGCATAGGAAGCAGCTTTGGCTATAGGTTTTATCAATTCACTGCAGATAAAAACTATTACCCAGAGATTTATTTGGGATTGTATGGAGTGGGGAATTATATTGGTGGGGGAGATATCACCCTCATCTCCAATCTAGGTTCTGTAAATGCTTTAAGGACACTAGGCTCTACGGGAAGATTCCTCTTTAACCTAGGGACAAATTTCACCATCAAAGACAATCACAGAGTGTACTTTGATTTTGAAAGAAGCTTTGGAGGCAGGATTATTGTAGATTATCAATTCAACATTGGCTATCGCTATAGCTTTGGAGAAAACAAGAAATATGCCTCTTTAGCAGGTAGCATTAGCCAGACTATCAAGAGAGATGAGAAGAAACAAAACAAAGAAGAAATAACAGAATGATTCTTGATTTCATTCCAAGATCTGGGCTTTAGCACTAAGGAGATGGGAGAAGAAAACAAAGAAGAGCAATTCTTGATTTTCTTAGGATGGATTTTCTTTTATAGCCGCGGCGCGTGAGGATTGACTTCTGGCTTCCTTAGGATGGATTTCTTAGCAAAGGCACAGACTTAGGATTGATTTCTTAGGATCCCAGCCAATAAAAGCATTACTTTTTGATTTTTGCATCTTTGAGGAAGACATGAAATCTCCTGGCATCAAAGACATAGAATTCACAAGGGTTGCAGAGGATGATGTGCCTGATGGAGTTGTTGTTATGTTTTTCTCTTTCTCTTAAAAAATAGAGAATCCCCTCACAAAGGGCTTTGCTTAGGGGGTTTTCTTTATCTTTGGGAAATTCTGCTTTATTTTTGAGCGCCTTGACTTCAATTAAGACCTGGGCTTCATTATCGACATAGATTGCGCTATCAATATTCCCCTTGGTATTGCAGTCATATCCATAGACTTTGTTTAGGAATTTATTGATTTCATTTTTTTGGTATTCTTCATCCTCTCTAGTTTGTGCCTTTTCTAGGAAGGTTTTTAGTTCTTTTTCAAAATCCTCTATGGTTTGCTTTTGGGGTGCTTTTGGATTGTGAGGAGCGAGGAAATCCTCTAGTGGTATGTGAGAAAAAGTGATCATAAAATGCCCTTGAATCTAGGAAAAATAGATTCCATTATACCACCAATGGGGTATTGAAAGCCCCACACAACCAACATCCCCCCTCCAAGGCCTTGAAGCTAGGAGATCCTAAGAAATCAATCCTAAGTCTGTGCCTTTGCTAAGAAATCCATCCTAAGGAAGCCAGAAGTCAATCCTCACGCGCCGCGGCTATAAAAGAAAATCCATCCTAAGAAAATCAAGAATTGCTCTTCTTTGTTTTCTTCTCCCATCTCCTTAGTGCTAAAGCCCAGATCTTGGAATGAAATCAAGAATCATTCTGTTATTTCTTCTTTGTTTTGTTTCTTCTCATCTCTCTTGATAGTCTGGCTAATGCTACCTGCTAAAGAGGCATATTTCTTGTTTTCTCCAAAGCTATAGCGATAGCCAATGTTGAATTGATAATCTACAATAATCCTGCCTCCAAAGCTTCTTTCAAAATCAAAGTACACTCTGTGATTGTCTTTGATGGTGAAATTTGTCCCTAGGTTAAAGAGGAATCTTCCCGTAGAGCCTAGTGTCCTTAAAGCATTTACAGAACCTAGATTGGAGATGAGGGTGATATCTCCCCCACCAATATAATTCCCCACTCCATACAATCCCAAATAAATCTCTGGGTAATAGTTTTTATCTGCAGTGAATTGATAAAACCTATAGCCAAAGCTGCTTCCTATGCGTCCTTGCAATGTGAAGATGGAGGTTTGCACACCACTAAGATAATGGCTTCCTAGCACCTGTTTGAGATTGCTTTGGTTTAAATATCCCAGAGTGAGCTCCCCTTGTGGAGTAATGTACCACTCTTGATTTTCCCCTAGCAAGAAGCGATAGCCAATCTCTTGAGAAAAGGTAAAGCCAAAGTTATTCACACTGGGAGTGTTGTTATTCCCTGCAAGCTTGATTTTATTAGCAAGAAAGCTAAGCTTTATGATGCTATCACTATAAAGACCATTTTTAAAATTCGTGCTTCTTGTTGCACCATCTTGTACATAGGAGTTATAGAGTGCGATTTCAAAGGCATTGCCACTGCTAGATTTGATTCCTTTTTGTGCATGATTGAATGCTTGAGCCCTCATGAGAGAATCCATACCCGCATTGGCATAAGAGATTGCAAAGCCTAGATAATCATTAGCCCCCTCACTTCCAAAGGCATAATCATAGCCACCCTGCAGAGTGGTGTAGATGGATTTGGTTTGGAGCGCAAAGGTTGTGGTTTGCATACCATTAAATAGTCGGATCCACACACCATTGGCATGGGGATTATTTCTAAGTTCTCCTAGGCGCTTATTTAGGCTATTGATATTGGCTAGGTAGAGATAGTAATTACTAGCTAGTGCAGTGGCTGATGCAAGTTGGTTTGCCCTAGAAGTACCAGAAACCCCAGATTGCAAGAAATAAGTGGTGTAGTCATTTCCATGAATTCCACCCCCACTAGTGCCTCCACTAGCTCCAGCTCCACTAAGTCCATTGTTCTTTACCTTGCCATAGGCATCTGTTTTTATAGCAATGAGCTTGGTATCAAGCGCATCAAATCCCACAATTGTTCCTATGGTTTTAAAATCTACTAATGCTTTGCCAGAGGCATCATTTCTCACTGTTGCCACTCCAATATTTCCCTTAGTTTCTGTACCACCACCATGATATTTAATGCTTGATACATTGCCACTTGCTAGGATTTGGAGGTATTCTGTGAGAGGTGTGATGCTAGTTGCAGTGCTTGTACTTCCCCCAGTGCTTCTAGTGATTGTATTTCCAGAAGCACTGTTTTTGACATTATGAACAATCACCCTATCAGAATAAATATATCCATAAAGGCCGCTGCCATTAGAGGAGTGTTGATTATTCAATGCTGCTCCACTGCCATTATTGCTACCATTGCTTCCTTGATTGGCATTGGTATTTACATAGACCCTAAAGAGCGCATTACTTCCGCTAAGACCATTGGCTCCTAGTGCATTATTTGGGGTTGTGGAACCTGTGGGTGTGGAACCACCTGTACTACCTGTTTGACTTGCACTGCTTGCACCTCCAGTTGCTTGTGCTATATTTGTGGGATCCTTTCCAATGCTTAGGAGATAGAAGGTATTTCCCTCTCTTGTAATATTATTGCTGCCACCCCCACTAGCAACATCTACTACGGTATTGTTTTGCAAAAGAGTGGGTGTTGCACTATCATTTTTATCAAAGGTGGCTGCTTGGATGGTGAGATTTTCTAGCTGTGTGCTGGAATCTGCAATGAATTTTGCATTGTGTTCTAATACCAAATTTACCTTGGTGTGGCTATTTTGCAAATCCTTGCTAAAGCTTCCTAGGAAGATGCTTTTATTTTGCAGGTTAATTGTATAGGTAGAATTTATTGCTGCAGGATTTGTCGCATCAGAAGAGGAAAGTGCACTTACAGAGCCCACTGCAACACCACTTAATGTGATGGAGTTGTTGACATTATTTGCATCACCACTTTTTATTACATGGACATGGAGAGGAGTTGTGCTATTAGCTCCTAGTCCATGAGCCATAGCAGTGGAGATAAAAGAGGTAGAATAAGTGCCATCCTTGCCATCTAAATTTATGCTTTTATCTTGGAGTTGCAAAGAGATGCCATCTTTGAAGCTTGCAGCCAGCTCTGTAGTAGAACTTGTGCTATTTACTGGGCTTGTATTGCTTATTTGTGAAGCTGCCCTGGTTTGACTTGCATTGTTAGAGGGAGTTGTGCTAGGAGCTGTAGTGCCCTCACTTCTCTTATTGGCAAAGAATAGAGTTACAGTATTATTGCTGCCATCATAAACATAGGAATTCCCAGCAAAATGCCCTCCATAAGTGATGTTAGCATCTAGAGTCATGGGAGTTTGGAGGAGGATGGTGGCATTGCTTTCATCAGAGACAACAACATTAAATTCTGGAATGGGAATATTTTCAAATTGCAGAGGATTTGTTCTGCTCCCTCCCAAGACAACCAACCCGATTCCCCCATTTGTAGCAATGATATTTCCACTACTTTTATTCTCTGTAAATACATACTGATACAGTGCTTGGATTTTTGCATCCATCGCGCTATTCTTACTTACTTGCGCGCTGAGTGCATAGGCACCATTCCCATCATCTTTAACAACCCCAGCTTTTATCATCATCTTTTTGATGTTGCTAGGAGCCCAGTAAGCATTACTAAAAACTGCCCGACTATAGCCCCCACTTACAATGAAATTTCCTGCAAATGCAATGCCATCAAGCATCGCATCCATCCGTGCGCCTTGATTGAGCGCGTTATTGTTTGGTGTGGAATCAGAAAATGTGGCAATGCTGGTTGCCTCGTTTGTGCTTATATCCGCTGCTAAAAGAATCTTATTGCTCACCCTATCAGAAGTGGAAAAATTTATCGAGTTTTTTCCTTCTTCTTGTGCAACAACCGTAGCATTTGTAATCAGTCCGCCATTTTTAAAAGAAATGAAATTCTCTCCATTGTTGGCTGTGATTGTCACGGGATTATCTCTAGTTCCTCCAATCTTGCCATTTTTATAAAATGTCACAGTGTTTTTTCCACCATTTTCTGCTAGGAGATTTCCTTTGAAGGTAGCATTATTTCCTGTAGTGACAATCTTTGTCTGAGCAGATTGCTGACCACTAGTGCCATTGCTAGAGAGAGTGGGGCTGCCATTGTTGCCTGCAGTTTTTATAGCGTTGGCAGTGGGGATGCCATTAACTGTTGCTTTTTTCTGACTACCAAAAAATAACACATTCTCTCCACCACTTGCAGTGATATTCCCCTCATACACCACTCCATCTTGCAAGAATTGTACTTGATTGTATCCAGGGCTTGCATTGCTAAGATGCCTTGCTTCAATATTTCCCTTCATGGTTCCTGTTTGGAAGGCAACGATATTTCCCCCTTGTTTTTGAGAGAAGTTCCCTGTAGTAGTGGTTCCTCCAATTCCATAAGAGATGATATTTCCCTCTAGCCAAACCACATTCCTTAGAGCAGTGTTTGGACTAAAGGAGCTTTGGCTCACGCCAAAACCCCCAAATGTGACATGATTTGTAGAAAATTCATCCCTTGTGATAATATCCCCCCTCATTGCGGCTCCATTAATGAAGTTAGCGGTAAATACCTCGATGTTAGGATTGCCATTCTCATGGACGCCACCGATATTCCCATTTAAGATTAATCCGTTTGCGCTTGAATTTACGCCTTCTGCCCATCCTGCATGCCCAGCGTCTATCCCTCCATCAAACACCACCACAGGGGGAGTTTGAGACGGATTGCCAAGGCTATTAGAAGGGTTTTTATAACCATAGGCATTTGCATAAATATTGACCAAAGGACCGCTAATGCCTGCTGCATTCTTAAAGGTGGTTATGCCTAGGGCATGTTGTCCTAATACAATGCTTTTGCTATTCCTTACAGAATTTACATTTTGATAAAGATAAAAGGTATTGCTTCCTTGGTCATCGATAAAAATATCCCCCGTTAGTGCCCTGTTAAATGTCCCTATAAAAGTTCCTTTTGTGCTTAGATCCCTAGAACCAGTAACCCCGCTTTCACTAGAGCTGGCATCACCATAATTTGTGGTATTGATAATGCGAATATTTCCAATGAATCCTTGATTTAGATTAAGGGTAAAGGTTTTTGGGGCGGTGCTTGCCTTCCCATTAAAATCAAAAGTGATTGCATTGCCTCCAATTTTTATCGCAGAATAATAATCATTCACAATGAGATTATCTATTTTGGAGAAAACAGATACAACTATAGGATTGCCTGCTGTGCTCTCTTCATAACCAGCATTTCCACTTCTATTGGTATCTGTAAATTGAAAGGTGATGCTTTTATTGGCTGGAATCACTTCATTATAAATCGTATCTGCTGCATTCATAAAACTGCAGGCAAGGGAAAATGCAAGAGTGCTGGCAATGAGCGGTCGGAAGAATTTTTTATTTCTTGAGGAATTCCTTATTTGCATTATTTAAACCTTAGTTATGTTTCTTATAGCTTAAAAAAAGAAGCTTAAAAAGACATTAAAGAAAATTCCTTTAAAAAAATTTCGTTCCTGAAAAAAGCCTTATGAAAAGCGATGATGGTGGAGCTGTGGGGGATCGAACCCCAGTCCAAAAATTATATCTACAAGGATCTCTACATGCTTAGCAAAGTTGAATAATCTTTTTGCCCGCTAGATTCAACTTTCAAAATCTTTTGCAGGCAAGCAGTCTTATCTTTGCTTTTTTGATGACACAAAAAAGCGCAACCTACGAAATAACGACCTTTTTTGTTAGTAGATATGGCAAAAAGATCGGCTCCAAAACAGAGATAAACCTACGCTACTTTTGCGTAAGCTGGAGCGTAATTTTTGTTGTTTGCGTTTAATTTAAGCTGGCAGGATTACGGTATGCCTACCGACATGCAATCCAAGCGATACAATTCCTGTCGAAAGCCAAATCAGCCCCGCGAAATTGGATCCAATGCTTGAGCGGGTTGCAAAAAGGCAAATCCCATGGACCACAAAACCCTGCATAGCCAAAGCAACGTAGCGCATGGGAGTCCAATGACAAGCCAAACCCAAAAATCTTAATGGGACCCCTAAGAATGGGAACCAAGCAGCGATTCTAGCATCATTGCTCCATCATGTCAATGGGATTTGGTATTACAAAATAAGAAATTCTTCATTTAGCAGATGGATCCTTTTTAACCACCAACCAAATCCAACCCGATTCCCAGAAACTTCACCCAAGGAGTCCGAGCTTTTTGATTTCTTGCAATCTTTGACAATGAACCCCGCCATCATAATCCTCGCCAATCATTAAAATTAAAAGCATCCTTTATCTAAAATACAAAGAAGCATCCGCTTCCCCATGAAATAGCATTTTTTGCTCCACTCCTTTCCCCCAAATCTCCCCTTTAATTTGCCTTTTTATTACTCTATTGTTGTTCCAATGGTAACAAAACACCATCTCATCATTATCATAATGGTTACAAAAAAACCCAATTCCTAAAATTTTTTACTAAAAAAATCTTTTTTTTAAGATACTCACAGGATTTATGTTGCATGCTTAAATTAATGTTCTGCTAATTGAAGTGGAAACATTAACCCATTGAATATTAAATTTTTCAGAGGAATAAATCATGATTACGAAAAAATCTAACTTAGAAAAAAACAAAAAAGGAGGGATAGGAATCATCAAAAAAGCTCTAAAGCATCGTGGTTCCCCCTCTTTTTTCATTGCCAGCACTCTTGCTTTTACGCTTAGCTCAAATCATCTTTTTGCAACTTCAAGATGGGTGACACCAGCAAGCGACACCGCCTTCTGGAATAATTGTCTTTCCACATCCGCTTGTCCTTCTACGAATCAGGGTAAAAATGTTATGTTTATTTTTATGAATGTGAGCGGTGCTAATGGTGTTGGAGTTTATAACACAGAAAAATTGTTACTTTTCCAAATCCGTCCACCTGTGTATAGCCTTAGCTTTAGTGATGCAAATTTTGAACGCAGGCATTTTGATCTTGGAGATAAAAGCATGATCTTTGATTTTGGCTCCCAGGACATTTCTTCTGAGAGGAAGTTTACTGTCACTGCAGGTTATAAATTTGTCGGCAATATCGAAATTGACAATACAGGAAATAACCCCGCAGAAACCAATGCAACAGCACAAAACATCACAACAAAAGGAGTTTTTGACGGAAGATTTACTTCAGGAATGGAGGGAAATATTCTCATCCAAAACCAAGGAACCAATACCTTTGCTCTTGCTATGAATATGAATTCTGCAGCTAAACCTGGGAGCATTATCTTGGGGCAAAATAATAGTGCTTTTACTACATTTCGATTCAATCCAGCAGACATTTTCCCCCGCAGTCCTGGTGTTGTAGAGAGTCAAGTAGTAATCTATGCCAATCTCTATCGTTATCAGACAAATAACGAATCCAGTGGCCTAGGTATCGCTACGGTCAATTTTAGTGGAGATGGGGTATTCCAGGGGAATATCGGTGGCGTGCATGATAACATCAATCCTAATGCCAAGGCCTACAATGTCTATTTCTCCAATGGAGCGGTAATGAAGGGGAATATCATAACAGGAACCCCTAGTTCTGGCAAGGACTATGTACAAAAAATCGTATCCTTTGGCAGCGGCAATGTCACAAGACAAGCGGTTATCACATCTGTCTCTCCCTATACTACTAATGCAAGCACGGTTTGGCTAGAGGGAAATATCATCTCTTATGGGATTGGAGGAACCACTACTGCAGGGAACTTCTCTCAAAAACAAGGGGGAAATATCGTTGCCTTCCAAACAGGAACCATGAAGGGAAATATTGAAGCAAGGCATCTTAGCAATGCAAGCCCTGGATACAATCAAGTACAATTCTTGCAAGATGGAGTGGTGTATGAGGGGAATATCACTGCAAGTGGTGGAGAGAATGTGTTATTTTTTGGTAGAAAGGAATCCAAAACAGTTGGATCTAGCAGCAGTGGTGGCATCACTCCTGCTGCCTCTGGCAATGGCACTGCAGACAATGGCAAATTACAAACCATTTTCACTGGCAATGGAGATACCTTCAAAGGAAATCTCCTAGCAGAAAATGGTGGAAAAAACACTATGACATTTTATAAAAATGGCAAGATTGAAGGCAGCACAGGCATTGTGCAAATCACAGCTAATAATGCTAGCAATACTATTGAACTAAGAAATGGCGGAAGCATCACAAATGCTAGGATCCTCTCACAAGAAGGAGGCAAAAACTCCATTGGTTTTTCCACTTCTGATGGAGGAGCAAGCAGTGCAAGCCAAACAGGTGGTTCCACAGGCACAGGTTCCACAACCCCCAACTCAAAGTTTGATGCAATCTCTTCTGGCAATAATAGTTCTACCACCATCCTCCTCCAAACTCCCATGACCCTAGATGCTAACATCACTTATGGAGGGCATTTTGCTGGGAATTCCTATGTTTATGATGGCAGCAATAATACTGTAACTCTATTCTTTGCCAATAAGAGAAGTGAGGGCACTACAGCTCCTAGCACAACTCCCTCTAACAATGCAAGTCAAACCAGGGCAGCTTCACAAGCAAGCAATACAAGCCCAGTAAATAGCACAAGTTCTACTACAGAGCTGGCTGCAAGCTTCAAAGATGGCATCTCTTTGCAACTCCAAGATAAAAGCATAAATTTAGATGGCAAGGATGGCACTTATTCTACCTCTTTTATCTCCACTGCTATGAGTCATGGACTAGGAGCTAATAGCACAACTCCTCTCCATGTCCGTGTAATAAAAAGTGGTGATGCAAATAATGTCAACAACTCCATCACATTAAGTGGTATTGCAGTGGGCTCTGTGAGTGCACTTTCCTCTTCTGATGCGACAAATCCTGCAGCAATAAATTCTACCTATACAATTAACCTGCAAAATAAAAGCATCTTCCTAGGAAGCTTTAGCAAGGATTTGCAAAATAGCCACACCAAGGTAAATTTGGTATTAGAACACAATGCAAAATTCATTGCAGATTCCAGCACACAGCTAGAAAACCTAACCATCCAAGCAGCCACCTTTGATAAAAATGATAGTGCAACACCCACTCTTTTGCAAAACAATACCGTAGTAGATGTTGCTAGTGGGGGTGGCAGCAATAATATTACAAGAGAGGGAAATACCTTCTATCTCCTAAGCATTGGAAAGGATCCCACAAATATAGCACAAGCAACTGGAGGTGCAAGCAATACAAGTCAAACAGGTGGTTCCACAACCCCAAATAATGCACTAGGAGCCAATGGTCTTAGCGGAAGTAATGCGCTCTTTAAGGTCTATGTAAATACCAATGCCAATCAAGGAAGCAATGGTAGCAATAATGGCAGTGGAGCAGCATTGAATAATCAACACTCCTCTAATGGCAGCGGCCTTTATGGATATATTTATTCTGATAGGGTGATTGTTCATAATGTCAAAAACAGTGCTTCTGGAAATACAATCACTAGAAGCACTGGGGGAAGTACAAGCACTGCAACTAGCATCACACCTCTCACAGAATACCTCCAAATCCTAGCAAGTGGCAATGTATCAAGCATTAAATATCATGGTGGTGGTACAGAAACTAAGGGAAATATTGGAGTGGCAACAGTGAGAAATGATGCCTCTGGCAAAGCATTAGTAGATTTTAAAACCATAGGAACAATTGTGGGATTTGATGCGCTTGATACCAAGCTCATTGCTATAAAAACAGATGCCTATGGCAAGGTAAAGAACAATGGACTTATTGGAGCTAGTGGAGCTGGAGCTAGTGGAGGCACTAGTGGGGGTGGAATTCATGGAAATGACTACACCACTTATTTCTTGCAATCTGGGGTTTCTGGTACTTCTAGGGCAAACCAACTTGCATCAGCCACTGCACTAGCTAGTAATTACTATCTCTACCTAGCCAATATCAATAGCCTAAATAAGCGCCTAGGAGAACTTAGAAATAATCCCCATGCCAATGGTGTGTGGATCCGACTATTTAATGGTATGCAAACCACAACCTTTGCGCTCCAAACCAAATCCATCTACACCACTCTGCAGGGTGGCTATGATTATGCCTTTGGAAGTGAGGGGGCTAATGATTATCTAGGCTTTGCAATCTCTTATGCCAATGCGGGTATGGATTCTCTCATGAGGGCTCAAGCATTCAATCATGCACAAAAAGGAATCAAATCTAGCAGTGGCAATGCCTTTGAAATCGCACTCTATAACTCCTATGTACAAGATGGTGCAACAAGAGGCACGAATTTTAAAAATGGTCTTTATAGTGATAGCATCATAAAGCTTAGCTTTCTTGCTAATAAAATCAAGCTTGCAGGGAATAACAACACTCCCAGTGTGAATAACTTTGGCTTTACCTTTTCTCAAGAGATTGGCTATCGCTTCTTGCTAGGGGAAAATCAAGAGTGGTACATTACTCCACAAGGGGAGCTCACTCTGGGATATTTAAACCAAAGCAATCTCAAACAGGTGCTAGGAAGCCATTATCTTAGTGGTGTGCAAACCTCCATCTTCACATTGCAAGGACGCATAGGAAGCAGCTTTGGCTATAGGTTTTATCAATTCACTGCAGATAAAAACTATTACCCAGAGATTTATTTGGGATTGTATGGAGTGGGGAATTATATTGGTGGGGGAGATATCACCCTCATCTCCAATCTAGGTTCTGTAAATGCTTTAAGGACACTAGGCTCTACGGGAAGATTCCTCTTTAACCTAGGGACAAATTTCACCATCAAAGACAATCACAGAGTGTATTTTGATTTTGAAAGAAGCTTTGGAGGCAGGATTATTGTAGATTATCAATTCAACATTGGCTATCGCTATAGCTTTGGAGAAAACAAGAAATATGCCTCTTTAGCAGGTAGCATTAGCCAGACTATTAAGAGAGATGAGAAGAAACAAAACAAAGAAGAAATAACAGAATGATTCTTGATTTCATTCCAAGATCTGGGCTTTAGCACTAAGGAGATGGGAGAAGAAAACAAAGAAGAGCAATTCTTGATTTTCTTAGGATGGATTTTCTTTTATAGCCGCGGCGCGTGAGGATTGACTTCTGGCTTCCTTAGGATGGATTTCTTAGCAAAGGCACAGACTTAAGGTTGATTTCTTAGGATCTCCTAGCTTCAAGGCCTTGGAGGGGGGATGTTGGTTGTGTGGGGCTTTCAATACCCCATTGGTGGTATAATGGAATCTATTTTTCCTAGATTCAAGGGCATTTTATGATCACTTTTTCTCACATACCACTAGAGGATTTCCTCGCTCCTCACAATCCAAAAGCACCCCAAAAGCAAACCATAGAGGATTTTGAAAAAGAACTAAAAACCTTCCTAGAAAAGGCACAAACTAGAGAGGATGAAGAATACCAAAAAAATGAAATCAATAAATTCCTAAACAAAGTCTATGGATATGACTGCAATACCAAGGGGAATATTGATAGCGCAATCTATGTCGATAATGAAGCCCAGGTCTTAATTGAAGTCAAGGCGCTCAAAAATAAAGCAGAATTTCCCAAAGATAAAGAAAACCCCCTAAGCAAAGCCCTTTGTGAGGGGATTCTCTATTTTTTAAGAGAAAGAGAAAAACATAACAACAACTCCATCAGGCACATCATCCTCTGCAACCCTTGTGAATTCTATGTCTTTGATGCCAGGAGATTTCATGTCTTCCTCAAAGATGCAAAAATCAAAAAGCTCTATGAGAACTGCGAGCACAAAAATGGCACAGACTCCTCGACGCAGAAATTCTACGCAGACCTAGAAAAAACCCTGAAAGAAGACTTTAAAGGCGAGCTTGCCTTTACCTATTTCGCACTAAAAGATGATTTCACCACAGAGGGGCTCTCCCTCATCTACCAGCTTCTAAGCCCGGAGGTGCTTCTCAAAGCAAGAAAGACGCTGGACGCCAATACACTCAATCAAGGCTTTTATGAAGAGCTGCTCTATCTCTTGGGGCTAGAAGAGATTAGCGAGGGTGGCAAGATCCTCATCAAGCCTAGCAAAGTAGAAAACACCCTCTCAAATGCCATCACCAAGGCCTATGAGCTCAACGAGGAAGAGATCTTCACACTTCTCACCACTTGGAATAATCGCATTTTATTTCTTAGGCTTTTAGAATCCATGCTTTTAGGATTTAAGCATATTCATAAGCCATTTTTGGATGCCTCCATTATCAAAGACTTTGGCACCCTGCAAAATCTCTTTTTTGAAGTGCTGGCTAAAGAGCCTGATGCCCGCTCCCCCTCGCTCATCCCTGAATTTGCCGCCATCCCCTATCTCAATTCCAGCCTCTTTGATCGCATTTCTTTGGAGAGAGAGGGCAAGATGATCGGAGGGCTCTATCCTAGTGAGCTGGTTTTATTCCCCCAATCCATCCTCAAAAAAGACAAAAGATTAAAAGACACGCACTCCCTCCCCTGGCTTGCCTATCTCTTTGAGTTTTTGCATGCCTATGACTTCACCACCACAGCCAAAGACATCACAGAGGGAGTCAAACAAAACCATGACAGGCTTATCAACTCAGCCGTCCTAGGCCTAGTCTTTGAAAAGCTCAATGGCTACAAAGAAGGATCCTTCTATACCCCAAGCTTTATCACTAGCTATATGTGCAAAGAAGTCATCACACAAGCACTCCTTGATAAACTCAACTCTACTTATTCTTGGAAATGCAAAAACTTAAAGGAGCTTAGAGAGGAGATGGGAATCAAAGGATTTCGTGAGCATAAAGAAGAGTTTTTTCAAACTTTTCTCTCTCTAAAGATCTGTGATCCTGCTGTGGGAAGTGGGCATTTCCTAGTCTCAGCACTCAATGAGATGATACAAATCGCCTACACACTCAAACTCATTCCCGCGCTCTATGAATCCACCCTAGAGCTAGAAAATGATGAAATCCTTATCAAAACTAACAATGAGCTCCATCAATACACCAAACCCAGCTCTCCTATCCAAAAATCTCATCAAATCCAAGTCGAACTCTTTACTCTCAAAAAACAAATCATTGAAAACTGCCTCTTTGGTGTGGATATCAATCCCAACTCCTGTGAGATCACAAAGCTAAGGCTCTGGATAGAACTGCTCAAATATAGCCACTATCTCTTTGATGCAGAGGGAAAAAACACAGGCACACTAGAAACCCTGCCCAATATTGACATCAATATCAAATGCGGGAATTCTCTCATCTCTTATTTCCCTCTAGATTCCAAACTTTCCATAGGCCAGACTCTAAGCTTTTCCAAAAATCTCAAAACCCAAATCCAAAGCTACAAAGATTCTGTAATGCTTTATAAAGAAGGCCTAGGAGAAAAGAATAAAATCCTGCAAGATATCACAAATATCCAATCCCTCCTCATCTCCTATCTCATCGAGCAAAAGCCTGAAAAACTTGAGCTTTTAAAAATGCTAGAGAGCTTTGTGGAGGATTATGGCGACTCTAGCTTTGATATAAGCAGTGACTTTGGCATGGAGATGCTAAGGCTTATAAGAAGCAAAAATTTTAGATTTACCCCTACACTCACAAGCCTAGAGCCAGCCCCCATAGATTCAAGGGCAGAGAAACTACTAGCTAGAATCAAAGAATGCTATGAAGTACTAGAGAATCTTAAAACTTCCCATGCCTTTGAGTGGCGCTTTGCATTCCCTGAAGTGCTAGATGAGGAGGGGAATTTCCTAGGCTTTGATGCTGTGATTGGCAACCCGCCGTATATCCGAATCCAGGGGCTAGATAGAGCCATCTCAAATCAATACAAAAAGATTTTTTCCTCTGCAAGTCAAAACTATGATATCTATGTGCTTTTTGTAGAAAAATGCCTAAAGATCCTCTCTCCCAATGCACAAATTGCTTTTATCATGCCTCACAAGTGGCTCAACTCCAGTTTTGGAGCAGGGCTAAGGGAGCTCACAAAGGACAAAATTAGCAAAATCATTTCTTTTGGACATTATCAAATCTTTGAAGCCTCTACCTACACAGCCCTGCAGTGGTTTAAGCAAGAGAGTGATGAAGTACTCTATGCACAAGCCCCTCAAGAAATCGCCACAAGTGAAGAAATGAGCAAATTTCTCACCTCTCTTACTCCAAGTGATTTTCTCTCATTTCCTACCGCATCCCTTGCTCAATCAGCTTGGTATTTTGGAGGGGATGCCCAGCAAAGCATCTTCTCCAAAATCACACTCCACACTCCGCTTAAAGAGATTTTTTCAAAAATATTCCAAGGGATTGCTACAAGCAAAGATAGCGTTTATTTTCTCTATGATTGTCAAGAAGGAGAGAGCATGACAAAAGGGTTTTCCAAAGAGCTAGGAGAAGTTGTGGAGATAGAAAATGATTTGCTCAAGCCCTTGCTTAAGGGAGATAGCTTTCATCGCTATGATAAGCTAGATTCTGATTTAAGAGTGATTTTTCCCTATTTTAAAGAAGTAGATTCTAAAGGCAAAGAAAAAATGAGCTTATATAGCGAACTAGATTTGCAAACACATTTCCCCAAAGGTTATGCCTATCTAAAGCAATGCGAACAAGTTTTGCGAGCAAGAGAAAATGGGAGATTTGATGTAGATAAATGGTATCAGTTTGGGAGAGCACAAGGGATAAGTGCAGGAAGTGTAGAAAAACTGCTTTGCCCTGATATTTGCGACAAAATGCAATTCACTTGGGATAGACAAGGGAAATTTTATTCTACAACAACAGTCTATGGCTACATCAAAAATGAAAAATTTGAACATCTGGATTCTAGATTTTTACTTGCTGTTCTCAATTCAAAGTTGACTTGGTGGCATCTCTCTCAGGTGAGCTCTGTAATGCGCGGGGGTTTTTATAGGAGCCTGCCCATCTATATGCAAGATTTTTGTATCCCCAATCTCGCGCCCAAAGAGCAAGAACCTTTTATCACTCTAGCAGATAAAATCCTAAAACTCAAAGCCAAAGATTCCACCACCAACACAAGCGCCTTAGAATCTGAAATCGATTCCCTAGTCTATACCCTCTACAACCTCACAGAGGAAGAAATTAAGATCATAGAGGGAGAAGTGCAAAGATGACGGATGATAAAATCAAACATTTGGTTTCCATGTTTTTGGATCGCTATGAAGAATTTGGGGAGGGGAATTTAATCTTTAGATTTCTTTATGACAATATTTCCAATAAAGATATACAGAGACTTTTTTCAATACTGCATTATGAGCTGAATGCAAGTTTTGATACGTTGAATTCAAGACTTCCGACACAAGAAAATGTGGAGCATTTTTGGGCGGAGAAAAGTAGGGAGCTTTTGGCGTTGATAGATGGGATATGCAATATTCAAAAAGATTTGAGCGAAACAAAATTTTCATTTGACATTCTCCCAGAATATCAAAAAACCATCGATTTATGCCAGAGTTTTTTGAAGCCAAGTGGTGGCAGCACCATTCCTCCTAACACGAGCAAGGTGCCAGTGATCCGTGCAAAACCAGTTTTTATACTTAAAGATAGTATTCTCCAAACCTCATCTCCTGAAAGATATCCTAGGACTCCAATAGGAGAGGGTTCTTATGCCCATGTGTATAAATTCAAAGATACTTTTTATGGCAAGTGTTTTGCACAAAAAAGGGCAAAAAAGGATTTAAGCGAGGAAGAAAAACAAAGATTTCATAAAGAATATGAAATTATGAAAGAACTAAAAAGCCCATTTATCTTGGAAGTTTTTTGCTTTGATGAGGAAGATCAAAGCTATATTATGGAATATATTGGAAGCACATTGAAAAGCTATATAGATAAGAACAATAACAAAATTTCAGATGAAAAAAGAATTGTCCTTGGACGACAGATTCTAAAGGGGTTTGCATATACATTAAAGAAGGGAATATTTCACCGAGATATTGCACCGACAAATATTTTGGTAAAGGAATACGAAGATACTTTGATGATAAAAATATCTGATTTTGGCTTGGTCAAGCTTCCTGGAGGTCTCAATACAAAATCTGATACGGAAATAAAGGGAAGTTTCAATGATCTCTCTGATCTTTCTAGGTTTGGCTTTAAAAAATACGAAATGCATCACGAACTGTATGCCATAGCAAAAGTTTTGTATTTTGTCGCAACGGGGAAAACTGTGCCAGATCCTCACCTAAAATGCAAGTTTCTTGAAAAAGGCACAAATCCAAATACCCAAGAAAGATATCAAGACATCAAAGATTTGGAAAAAGATTTTTTGGATTTTATGAAAAACAAGAGGGAATGAAGGCTTTATTCTGCTTGTTTGATCTGCCCATATCAGATTATTGAAGGGAGAGAGTAATGGATAGAAAAAAATGGTTTTTGTCGGAAAAAACTAGCAATCTAGCAAGATGCAATGTTTGCAAAGTTTATTCTTATGATAAGAAAGGGGTTATGATTTGCGGTGAGATGATAGAGGGGGAGGGTTTATTGGAGTTAAATTTTGATAGTCAAGATTTGGAGATTGAAAAATTTGTTTTTGAAAAGATTTATATTGTTGAATTACAAGTTGATGATATTTTAAAAGTTTGTATTGATATTGATAAAAGTTTAGAGGAATTTCCGGATAAAATAAAAACAACGAAATTTACCAAAAAACTTAAATCTGTAATAGAACCATGTGAAGAAATTTCAAAAAAGTTATTACCTTCTTTAACTAAGTTGCAAAATTTAGAAAAACAAATGGGATTGGGAAAAGAACTCCTAGATATGTCAAATCGCCTGGATAATCTAAGCGCTAATTACAAGAAGTATCTTCAGCCTCAAAAAAAATTACCTTATCTATTTTGCTTTGAAAAATGTATACTAGAAAATATTGATTTTTCCGACGAAATTGCACACAAACTTGAATTTAAGGGTAATACTTTTTTGGGGCATTGCAAAATATTCAATAAAACATTCTTGGAAAAAGTTATATTTTTGGACAATATATTTGAGCAACTTTTTTTGATTGATAAGAGCAGTTTTAAAAAAGACCTATCTTTCAAAGCTTGCAAGATCACAAAGGATCAAAGTTTAACTTTTTCATATTCTCATTTTGAGGGAGAGGTTTTTGTTCTTGGAAATCAACTTGAACAATTGAAAATAGAAAGTTCATCATTTGATAAAAATGTGTATTTTGGACTTGATTCTTCAATAAATCCAGAAGAGGGGTTTGGGTATTCAAAGTTCAATCAAAGCTTTATTTTAAAGCATGCTACTTTTGTAAAAAAAGCCTATTTTGAAAGATGTAATTTTCGATTTTGTGTAATTGATGGTTGTAAATTTCAAGATGATACTTTTTTTGATTATTCTAGCTTTGATGAAATAACAATTTTAAAAACTTTTTTTGATCAGAGGACAAGCTTTTATTACGCAACATTCCAACAACCTCCACTTTTTACAAATTGTGTTTTTAAGCATTTAACAATGACTGGTTCAAAGTTAGGATTAAATAGCTCAGAGTTTATTGAGAAGGTACGTAGCAGTGCAATAAGCTTATGTACGCTGCATAATGACAATGGATCAGAAACTATTTCAAGACCTAATAATACGAAAGAGATTGATGATTTTATCAAAGATTATAGAGATGGCTTTTGTGCTGTTAAAAATGGGTTTATCAAAAATAACAACACTCTTGATGCTTCAAACTATCATAGAGTAGAGCTTTATTGCAAAGAGATCGAGCTTGATTTTCAAAAGCCCAAAATATTTTCTAGGGATTGGATCGAAAAATACCAGCTTTTTTTCTATCGCCACACCTCCGATCATCACACCGATTTGCTGCGGATCTGGAACTCGCTGATGTGCTTGGTTTTTCTCTTTGGTGGGTTGAGTTTTGGGGCTATGGTGGGGGTTGCATATTATTTTGATAATCATTTTTCAATATGGAATCTCTCCAAGCTCCCATCCCTGTTTATTTTTTATGATTCACATATTCGGATTTTGATTCATGATCACCCCTATTATCTCTTTGGCATAAACCTTGGTTCTGTCTTGATATTTTTACTCTTGTTTTTGGGTTTGACTTGCAAATGGAGCCGGTGGATTTATATCCCTTTGGGTTATCTATTTGCCGTTGGGATATTTGCCATCTCTCCCAAACTCCTGTTTCCAGCAATAGGATTTTTTGCAGAAAAAAGGGAGATTTTAGATCTCCTCTCTATCATTGGCGGGGTTTATACGCTGCTTTTTGGCTTGCTTCTCTACTCTCTCATCAAAACTGCGCGGAAAAATTCTATCATCCCAAGCTAAAAAAACCTCGATAAAATTGTGCAAAATTTTGGAGCATAGCAATGAATAAGACAGGTCAAGTAAGTAAGCCAAAATTCTCCATTTGTGAACAAATTAGCAGACTTGAGGAGAAAGGGGTGGCATTTTCTCTGTGTTCCAAGCAAGAAGCAGAAGCGTATCTGAAGCAAAACAATTATGTTTTTCGAATTAAGTCTTACGCAAAAAATTATGAAAAATCCTCAAGGGGAAGATATAGTAATCTTGATTTTGCTTACCTTATCGAGTTTGCCACCATTGATTTGCATTTTAGACGCTTGGTTTTATCTTGGAGTTTGGATGCCGAGCATCATTTAAAAATGACTTTATTGCGACATTTCAACAACAATGCAAGCGAGGATGGATATAGTATTGTGGAGGATTTTTTAAGCAAAACTCCCAGAGTCCAAAATGAAATCCTCCACAAGAGTCAGTCAAGCTCTTTTATCCGAAATCTCTTGGAAAAATACAACGACAATCTTTCTTTGTGGAATCTGTTGGAAGTTTTGGATTTTGGGAGTTTTATGGAGTTTTTTCAGTTTTATTTTTCAAAATATTCTCAAGACAAAAAAACCAAAGAAATTTATTCATTAGCTTTTAGTGCGAGAGTCTTGCGCAATGCTTCAGCACATAATAATTGCATGCTCAACACACTTAGAATTCCCTATAACAAAAACTTTAAGCCAAGTAGTTATATAAATGGGAGGGTTTCAAAAATACAGATTGTGTCTCAAGCTACTAGAAAAAAGTTGTGTACATCGCCAATTATGCATGATTTTCTCGGGCTTTTGTTTTTGCTAGATGAGGTATGCCACTCTAGAACTCTTAAGAGGGCAAGAATGAAGGATTTGTTATCATTTCTCAAAAGGTGCAAAAAACACAAAGAGTATTTTATAAGAGAGAACTTTTTCACCTCTCGTTTTGCTGCTTTGGCAAAAATCGCAATATTTATGATGAAAAAGTCAAGAAAATTTATGCATTTTTGATACAATGCTGCCCGAGACCAAAAACTTCGGTTTAGCGGGGAGAGAGGCCAAGGCTTCTCTCCCTTTTTTTATGTACGAATTTTTTCCGCCTTATTTCCTAAAATATATTTGGGTCTGTTTTGCTCCTTGCTTTCAGGATTTTACACAACTAGGCATGATTTTTTCGCGCACCGTAACCCTTCAAAAAGAAGATTTTCTCGCCTAGAATCAGCAGAGCTAAAAATCAACGAAGCTAAAGAGGTGGCAGCCAAGCCAGTAAAACAAAACCAACGATTCACAGATGAAGTGTTGTGGCTTTCTCCTATGAAAGCCACAACAGGGGATTAGAATGTGTAGTTGACATTGAAGAAGAGATTAAGGAGGCCTGAGCCTTTGTATTCGCGAGTCACTATTGTGCCAGCAGCTGGGCTAGTGACACTTTTATAATGATAGGGAGAGCCAAAATTATATTTTGCACCAAATTGTAGCATCCATCTACCCTCAGATCCCAAAGATTTGAAAATACCAATTTGTGCAAAGGGTGCATTGCTCTTGCTGTTGGGATAGGATTTGCTGCCTTTGGCAAAATCATGGATCCCAAAGTCATATCCACCGCCTAAGAAAAGGCCTGCTGCATCAGGCTTGTCGCTAAAGGATAGGAGATAATCAATCCCTGCCCCTATTTTCATAGAGGCCTTAGAATCATAAAATGCAGAATTGTAGCTGAGGGTAAATTTGAAAGCATTGTAATTATTGATTGCCAAAATGTAACCAACTCTGGCTCCAAAAGTGGGACTGAAGAAAGAGGTGGCTTTGTAGCCTGGGATTCCTTCAATCCTTGCTTTTGCGATGCCTGTATCTAATCCTATATTTACCCCGATGTCTCCACCGACGAATATCCCCGATGGAATCGCCTCTGCGCTGCTTGCAAACACTAGGGGTAAAATAAGTTTCTTTGTTATTTTGTTCATTTTTGTTCCTTGTTAAGTAGAATTATAACGTGCTCGATTGTACCAATCATTATTAATATTTTCTCAACCATAGGCATAAATTCACAAAAACTTTGCGGAATTTTCCAAAATTTATACATTTTCATACATTGAAGGGGAAATATTTTATACACTCTCTATGGTCCTAATTAGTGGCGATGGAGATGGCTGTCATATCAAGGGGAGGGGCAGATAATCCTTGCAGGTTGGAGGGATGTGAGATTGCGTTATTTCTGTTTGCTTGGGTTGAATTTTGGTTTATTAATCATTGAAAAAAAACTTTTTGATAAAATCGGGGTGTTTTTGTTGATTTGGAAGTGGAGTTCTTCAATGATGGATCAAAATCCTAGCCAATGGGAATGAAGGCTCCCAACCGTGGAAGATAAGGAGGATTGGGGAATGAGGATTGAGGGGGAATGAAGAAGGATTCCCAATTGCTGGAGAAAATAAAATTTACAAATTAGGAAGTGCAATGGTTGATGATTTGATGTATGCAATTACAAATATCAATGTGATTTTTTATATTGTCGCATACCTTTTTGGAGGAATTCCCTTTGGATATGTATTTGCAAAGCTGTTTTATCGCATCGATATTACACAAGTGGGCTCAGGGAGTGTCGGAGCCACAAATGTCTATCGCGCACTCAAGGAAGTGGATGAGAAAAATGCCAAGAAGTTCTCCATTCTCACGATTATCCTTGATGCAAGCAAGGGATTTATTGTCGTGCTGCTCGCCAAGATTTTTGGCTTAGATTATTCTGTGCAGTACATGATCGCATTGCTGGCGGTTTTGGGGCATTGCTATAGTCCTTATTTGAATTTTCACGGAGGCAAGGGCGTGGCCACCGCGATTGGCTCAGTAATCTTGCTGATTCCTGTTGAGAGCATACTTGGGCTTGTGGTTTGGGGTTTGGTGGGGAAAGTTTTGAAGATTTCTTCTCTAAGCTCCTTGCTTGGCGTGCTAAGTGGCATCGCGCTCACCTTTATTGTGCCCTATGTTTTGCCCCTGCCCCAAGGTATCAACATCACTGCCCAGATCCATTCCCATGTCCCTGTGGTGCTCATTGGCGTGCTCATCCTCTATACCCATTACCCCAATCTCAAGCGTCTTTTTAGGGGCGAGGAGAAAAAAGTCTTATGAGATTCCAGATCCTTTTGGAGGATTTGGAGATTTGTGCCATCATCGGCATCTTAGAAAAAGAGCGCCAAATCCCACAAAAAATCCTGCTTCATGGCGAGTTTGAGTATGAGGGGAAGGAGGGGGAGTATCTAGATTATGTTTTGCTTAGAGATTTTATTGTCGCGCATATCAAAGAGTCGCGTTATTTGCTTTTAGAATATGCGCTAAGAGATCTCGCCACAGCGATCAAATCCCGCTTCCCCGCACTTCTCTCCTGTGCGCTCAGCATCAAAAAACCTGATATCCTGCAAGATTGCGTTATAGGGTTGCGGGGATTTTTTAAATTTTCTTGATTTTTGACACGCGCTTTTTTGCCTGTTTTTTTTGATTTTTTGGAGTGTTTTTTAATTTTTTGCATCAAGTCCTCTAGTGCTTTATTAGAGTCATTTTTTTTTGATATTTTCATTTTTGTCGCAATTTTCAAGCCACATTTTTAATTTTCTGACACATCCCTCCCTCCTGGCTCGCATTTTTATTCATTTTTTACTAAAAACGATTCTGCCATCATTGATATTTTTTTTGATGAATTTCTTATTCTCATGTATTTTAATTTTTTGAACACAATTTATTAATTTTTAGAATATTTTCTTAAAAATCTAATTTTTAAATTTTTGACCATATTTATTAATTAAAATACATATTTATGACTTTTTACATTGTTATTTTTTTTATTTTTGGTCATATTTTTTCTAAAATTATATTTTTTGGTAATTTTATTTAAAAATTAAATTTATTTAATTGTATTTTTTCTCATTTTTAGACCATGCTTTTCTAAATAAATTTTCCATAAATTGTATTTTTTCTCATTTATGGGTTTGTAGTGTTTCGTTTTGTGTCATACTTGATGAAATATTATGTGATTTATTGTGATTTAATAGTACTTTATGTTATTTATTCACCATTACTTCAATTTATATAAGGATGTTGACAATGACCAAAAAAAATTTTTATTTTTTAGTGTTCTTTTTGGGTTTAGTCTGTGCACAAGAAGCGCAGGAGACCAAAAAAGAGACAAAACAACAAACAAAAAAGGAGGCAAAAAATGAGGAGACTCCAGAAGAAAAACAGTTAAATACGATTTTAGCATCTTCAGAGAGGGAGTTTTCTTTTACGAATAAAACCATGGTTTCTGGCCAGGATTTCATGGAGCGTCAGGTAAACAATCTCACACAAATGTTTGAAAAAGAATCCTCAATTAGCGTCGGTGGTGGGGGAACTAGGGGGCAGAAGGTCTATATCCGAGGGATGGAAGATCGCTTGCTGCGTGTGCGAATTGATGGCGCTGCACAAAATGGTAATGCCTTCCATCATCAAGGAAACTTGCTCATCGATGCCACGATGATCAAAAATATCGAGCTTATCAAGGGTGCGGCAAATGCCTCTGTGGGGCCTGGAGCGCTGGCAGGAAGCATGACTGTTACGACCAAAAGCGCGCTAGATTTTCTAAATCCAGGCCAAAAGGTCGGATTTCGTGTTGAGACCTCAGCGTATACCAACTACGGTGTGAAAGAATCTGCGGCCATCTATGGAAGCGATCGCAAATATTTTGACATGCTCGCACTTTATAACTTTTTGGACATTTTCTATTATCGCAATGGTAAGCATACTTTTACCAATCTTTTTGATCCTACCCCAGATGACAAGGTGCTAGGCTCACCCTCAATGCAAAATAATGGTCTTATCAAGGCAAATGTGTATTTTACAAGCAGGGATAAATTCACCTTTTCTTATAGCATCATTCACGATCAAGCTGTGCGCCCTCTGCGCTCTAACGTCACTCGCATCGATCCTAATCTCAACAATGGCGTGGATTTTGCCCTCATTTTGTTCCGCCACAGAAATATGGCAAACAACTTCTCTGGTGTCTTTGAGCATAAGGGGACGGATAGATTTTCCAAGCCCAATATCAAATTCAATGCTTATGGAAACTTGCGCAATGTGCGCCTGACTGTTTTCTCCATCAATGATCCAAGCGTAAGACAAAAAGACGAAGAGGGGACCACTCCGCGCGACCTTGTACTGAATAACGCGGGTGCAGATTTTGAGGTCAAGCATGCCCTTGGCAATCAAAAGAAAAATGCTCTAGAGTATGGGATTAATTATCAGAATTTTGCCACTGCAGATCGATTTGTGGTGCCTACTGCGACGCAAAGAGGGAGGGAGAATGCCAACATCATTGGTGGCTATGTGCAAGCAAATTACTATGTTCTCAAAAATCTAAGCATTGGAGCAGGGACGCGCTATGACCTTTATTTCTACTATGATCAAAACTATCAACACCACCTTACCCAAGGCTTCTCACCCTCTGCAGTGATCCTCTGGAATCCAGTGGAAAGCATGGATGTGAAGGTTTCTTATTCTTATGTGACACGCGGAGCCATTCCTGCAGATACGCTTTTGCTCGGAGATCGGACGCATTTCATCGCCAAAAATCTCAAGGCAGAAAAGGGGCAAAATGTAGAGCTTGATATTGATTATCACCATGAGTATTTTGCACTTCGAGGTGCGGCCTTTTATCAAAATATCAAGGATTTTATCAATAGCTATGGGATTGGGCATGGCTATATTTTGGCAGATGGTGAAAGCTTTGAATATTCCATCAAGGACAATCTGAAATATCCCGTAAATATCTTTGGATTTGAAGCGGGGTTGGATTTCTTCTATGAAAATTTTTTGGCGAGTTTTTCCTTTTCTCGTAGTTTCCCCAAAGTAAGAGGACATTTGATTAATGATACCTATGAGCTTGGAGCTGCGGTGGGCAATACCTATGTCTTGAAGTTTGCATATGATTTCAAAAGAGTGGGCTTGAATATTTCATGGCTTAGTAGATTTGTGCAGCGCTTGAAATACACTGGATATGACATCTATAATGATGAATTTTCACAAGTGGATAAGCCAGGCTATATGGTCCATAATATTTACTTCACCTACATACCTCCGCGCCATAAGAACTTCACCCTTTATTTTGCGATCGAAAATCTTTTCAATGCCTACTACATCAGCCAATCCTCTCCCTACAAGGTATCAGCAGATGCTAAGGCATCTGAGAGTATCAATGCAGTGCGCAGAGCTCTTGCTGAGCCAGGTTTGAATGCCAAACTTGCCTTGGTTTATAAGTTTTGATGGGTTTTTGTTGCCTACTTTGATGTATTTGGAGTAGCAGGGCTATGGGGAGGTTTTAGGAAAATCTTTGCAGAGATTTTGGAGGAGATTTGAAATGAGGTGCTGTGATTTGGTTCCTTATTTTTGGTAAGTTTTTGGATTTTTGAGGATATTGGTTTTTGGTAGGCCTTGGAGGAGGAGGGTGAATTTTTTGGAGGGATGCAAGTCAGGGCAGCTTTGGGTTTAAGGTTTTTTAGCGGGGATTTTGCAGAGATTTTTTAGTGAAGCTTTGAGCTGGTATTCATCAAAATGCACAGCCCAGTTAAAATCAAAGCTCTTTGGCTTTTTTCTGCTTTCTAAAATCAAAACACTTAAACCTACCTCCCCTCCTTTCACTATCAAATCAAAAAACCCTCTTAGCTACAAAGCATAACCCCCGCTAACCTTAGGCTTAACTCCTTGCCAATCCAATTCCATGAATCATGATTGCTAAAATCAAACCCTCATCATCTCGCCACAAAAATCCACCCCCTAGAATTTTGGTTATTTTTTTGAATGTTAAGATTTGACCATCCATAAATATAAAATAGGAATAAAAATCATAATTTTTTTTGGTGTGTGTTATAATCGTGATCACTCTACTACAACAGGATGAGAATCATGAGAAAAAAAATTTATTTTAGTGCGCTCTTTTTGAGTATGATTTTGGCACAAGAGGGCCAAGAGGTGAAGCAAGAGACCAAAAAGCAGAGTCAAGAAACCTCAGAAGAAAAAGCCCCAGAAGAAAGGATGATAGAAACGATACTTTCGACCTCAGAGAGGGAGTTTTCTTTTACGAATAAAACCATGATTTCAGGTCAGGATTTCTTAGATCGTCAGGTCAATAATGTCACACAAATGTTTTCTAAAGAGTCTTCTATAGAAGTGGGAGGGGGCGGCAATATGGCTCAAAAGCTCTATATCCGAGGGATGGAAGATCGCTTGCTGCGTGTGCGAATTGATGGCGCTGCACAAAATGGTAATGCCTTTCACCATCAGGGAAACTTGCTCATTGACCCCACAATGATTAAAAGTGTGGAAATCATCAAGGGTGCGGCAAATGCCTCTGTGGGGCCTGGAGCGCTGGCAGGAAGTGTGAGCATCACCACAAAAAGCGCGTTAGATCTACTTGCAAAGGGGCAAAAATTTGGCTTTCGTATTGAGAGTGGAGCCTATAGTAATTTTGGGATTAAGGAATCTCTAGCGCTTTATGGAAGCGATCGCAAATATTTTGACATGCTCGCACTTTATAACTTTGTAGATATTTTTTATTATCGTGACGCTAAGCATGTTTTTACAAATCTTTTTAATCCCGCGCCACAAGACAAGGTGCTAGGCTCACCCTCAATGCAAAATAATTTCTTATTCAAAAGCAATGTATTTTTTAATGCCAAAGATAAGCTCACGCTTTCTTATAGTCTTGTGCATGATGATGCGGTGCGCCCCTTCCGCGCAAACATTACTCGCCCAGATCCAGCACTCAATGATGGCGTGGATTTTGCGCTGATTTTATTTCGTCATAAAAATATCGGAAATAACTTTTCTGGTGTTTATGAACATAAGGGAAGTGAGAGATTTGCTAGACCCAATGTGAAGGTCAATACCTATGGATATATACGAAATGTACATCTCACCCCCTATGCCATTTCTGCAAATAGCGCCAAGGATGAGGAGGGAAGCATCCCGCGTGATATCTTTCTGAATAATTTTGGAATGGACTTTGAGGTCAAACATGCCCTTGGCAATCAAAAGAAAAATGCTCTAGAGTATGGGATTAATTATCAAAATCTCTCTACAGTAGATCGGTATTTTGTCCCCACTGCGACGCAGAGAGGAAAGGAGAGTGCGCATATCATTGGGGGCTATGTACAGGCAAATTATTATTTGCTCAAAAATCTAAGCATCGGAGCGGGGACACGCTATGACTTTTATTTCTACTATGATCAAAACTATCAACACCACCTTACCCAAGGCTTCTCACCCTCTGCAGTAATCCTCTGGAATCCAGTGGAAAGCATGGATGTGAAGCTTTCTTATTCTTATGTGACGCGCGGGGTGCTGCCCACAGATGCGCTCTTGCTAGCAGATTATCATCATTTTATTGCCAAAAATCTCAAGGCAGAAAAGGGACAAAATATCGAATTGGATCTCGAGTATAATCATGACTTTTTCACACTTCGAGGTGCTGCCTTTTATCAAAATATCAGAGATTTTATCAATAGCTATGGCATCGGGCGGGGGTATGTGTTTAATGGAGAGCAATTTGATAACACCATTAAGGACAATCTGAAATATCTAGTAAATATCTATGGATTTGAAGCCGGAGCGGATTTTTTTTACAAAAATTTCTTGGCGAGTTTTTCTTTTTCTCGCAGCTTTCCTATGGTTAGAGGTCATCTGATTGCTGATACCTATGAGCTTGGCGCATCCGTGGGCAATACCTATGTAGTCAAGGTTGCCTATGATTTCAAGGAGAGTGGGGTGAATGTTTCTTTGGTGGGTAGATTTGTGCAGCGCTTGAAATACAATGGATATGACATCTATAATCATGAATTTGCAAACATCGATAAGCCAGGCTATCAGGTTTATAATTTTTATATCAACTACACCCATCCGCGTTACAAAAACTGCACCCTCTATTTTGCGATTGAAAATCTTCTCAACGAATATTATATTAGCCAGGCATCACCCTTCAAGGTAGAGGCAGATGGCAGCGCGATTGAAAATATCAATCAGGTGCGCAAGGCATTGCCAGAGCCAGGACTCAATGCGAAGCTTTCGGTAGTGTATAAATTTTGATAGGAATTTTTGGCAGGCTTTGAAGTTAATTTTTTGGGGAGGTGGGCTTGAGCTTAGTTTTTGTGCATTTGAGCGATATTTTTGAGTTGGTTAGAAGTTTAGGGGCAAAAATTAGAAGTTTGGAAGCAAAAAAAGGAGGGTTGGTTGATTTTGTGATGCGCGGAGTTTGGATGGGGCTTACTAGTGGTGTTTGTGTGGGGAGGCTTTTGGCAGACTTGGCGCGCTTTTGCTAGGCATCTGGGGGCATGCTTGGATGTGAGGGTTTTTGCCAAAATTTGAGATTAGTCTTTCCGCAAAAAATAATCAAAAAATCTTTGGCCAAATTTGGCCGCTAGAGTTTTAGGCCAAAGACTTGGCCCAAAACTCTAAACATCTATCACAAGAAATGCAAAATAGAAGTTGTGACATAAAAACCCAAAAAGGCAAAAACATAGGCCACGATGCTCGTGAAGATAAATAATTGCAGCACACTTTTGATTCCATTTGTTTCTCTGCCAAAGGTGATGGTAGCAGCAAAGCAGGGAATATAAAAAATGATAAAAATAATAAAAGCGATCGCGGTGGGAAGCGAGATGGACTCCTTGATTGCGCTTTGCAAGTCTTGAGAGCTCTCATCTTGGGAATCTCCCAGTGCATAGAGCACGCCAAGGGTGGAGACCACCACCTCCTTTGCAGCAAATCCTGTCATCAAAGAAACAGATAAGCGCCAATCAAAATCCATAGGCGCAAATAAGGGCTCCATAAAGGTGCCAATCTTCCCTGAATAGCTTTGCTTTAGGGATAATTCCTGATATTCATTCTCCAAGGAGAGAATTTTTTCTTCTTTTGCTTTTTCTTCCATCTGGCTTTCTTGGACTTGAGCAATTTTTGCTGCATGAAGCTTCTCTGCTCCCTTGTTTTTGGGATACTGGGAGGCAAACCAAATGAGGATGGCACCAAACAAAATAAAGCTTCCTGCTTTTTTTAGATACATCAAACATTTGGTATAGATGCTAAACCAAATGATTCTATAGCTTGGGAAGCGGTATTTTGGCATCTCCATGACAAAGGGCTCGTCCTTCCCACGAAATACGCTGAGTTTGAGGAGCTTTGCCATGAATACTGCTATGATCGCACCAAAAATATAGATGCAAAATAATGCGAGTCCTGCATAGTTTTTGGGGAAAAATGCTCCTATGAATAACACATAGATGGGTAGTCTGGCGCTGCAGCTCATAAAGCCAATGATAAAGAGCGTAATGAGGCGTTCATTTTTGTTTTGGAGTGTGCGCGTGGCCATGTAAGCGGGCACACTGCAGCCAAACCCCGTGACAAGGGGAATGAAGCTTTTGCCATGTAGGCCAAATCGGTGAAAAATCCCATCGAGCAAAAATGCTACACGCGCCATGTATCCTGTCCCCTCTAGCAGGGAAATCCCAAGATACAAAATCATAATCAATGGCAAAAAGGAGATGACCGCGCCAACGCCTCCCAAGATCCCATTGCCAATTAATGAGGCAATCTCTGGATTGTCAATGAGTTTTTTGCTAAGCTCTCCTAGCGCATCCATCCCTTTTTGCAAATAATCTTGCAAAAATCCCCCGATAAAAAATGTCAGCTCAAAGAGCACGAACATGAAAAACAAAAAGATGGGAATGCCAAAGAATTTATGCAAAAACAAATCATCAATTTTTCTTGTTTTTAAAAGCCCTGCAGACCTTTGCTTGACGCATTCTTGTGCCACCCCTCTAGCAAAAGAGAGGGAATCAAAAACCAGCATGCTTTTTGCATTGGACTCATTGGTGGCTTTTTGCAAATCTCGCAATATGGGCTGCAAAAAAGAATTGAGCTCAGCATAGCAGGGGCAATCCTGTAAAAATTGATAAATCTTGGGATCTTTGGAGAGGAGTAGGAAGGCGATATTTTTGATTGCGAAATTGGGATTATGCGTCTGTACGAAGGTTTTTATTTCTTCATAATTGCGTGTTTGCAAAAAATTAGCAATTTTATCCAGCGCCTCTTGGATGGGTGCGCTATAGATGCGCTTTGCTGGATGAAATGGTTGGGCGTGGGTTTTTAGAATCAAATCCAAAAGCTGGGTTTGATTATCCTTTTGGGTGGCAGAGGTGGTGATGCAGGGCACCCCAAGAAGAATGGATAATAACTCTTCATTAATTGTGATATTTTCTTTTTTTGCTTCATCATACATGTTTAGTGCAATGATGGTTTTTCTTTGGAGCTCTAGGATTTGTGTGCTTAGCGTGAGATTGCGTTCCAAGTTTGTGGAATCTAGAACATTCAAAATGAGATCATAATGTTGATTTTCTAGAAAGTCTTTTGTCACTTTTTCTTCCATCGTAAAATCTTCTAGCGCATAGATTCCAGGCAGATCAATGATCTCAAAAAGAGTATTTTCATAGATGAGAGAGGTCTCTGCTTTTTCGATCGTCACCCCAGTAAAATTCCCCACCTTCAAATGTGCCCCGCTGAGATAGTTGATTAATGAGGTTTTTCCTACATTGGGTTGACCGACAAGAACAATGGTGATTTTTTGCATGGAGAGCCTTTGTGGATTTTTTTGGAATTATATCAGATAATAATCATTCTTATTTTAATTTGTAGATTTTTTGATTTTCCAGCTTGATGATTTTCTGTTTGATGAGGGCGGTGAGAGTTTTTTTGAAAAGTTTTTTGCTCATGCCAAAGGTCTCTTGAATGCTTTTGGGACAGGAGTCATAATGAAAGTTTAAAACCTTTTTCTCATCTAGGATCTTTTTGAAATTTTCAATCCCATTGCTTGAGCAAAGCCTGAGATCAAGTCTGCCATCTGTGCGGATTTTTTGGATCTGTACCTCTATGGGCGAGAAAAGTGGGAGAGGAGAAAAAAGGCTGCTATGATAGAGTAATCCATAATAGCGCTCCTCCACCACACAGCCAATGCCTAGCGGAGTGCGCTCAAAGGGAAGCGCAGAGAGTCTGTTGTATGGCTTGCATTTGTGGGGATAGGCTTTGAGTCGCTCCTTTATTCCGAGTTTTGCAATGAGTCGGCCCGTGCGATCCAGAGTGACAAAAACACAAACCCTCTGCCCCACATGAAAACGCTTAGGGTTTTTGGTAGGCATGAAAATGTCTTTATCCAGCCCAATATCCAAAAAGCAGCCAAAATCCTCTATAGAAGCGATCTCTAAAACCGCGATTTGGTCTCTTGTGGCATAGGGGATTTGTGTGGTAGCCACCATCCTGTCTTCAGAATCCGTGCTTACAAATACTCGGATTTTCTGCCCGAGCTTATGTTCTTCTTGGAGGAATTTGTTGGGAAGCAGGACTTCAGAACTCTCTTCATCGCAGAGATAGGCCCCATTGCTGCTAAATCGGGAAATCTGCAATTCCTGAAAGAATCCTATCTCCATGGTTGTTTATTGTATGGTTTGGTGGTTATTGCTTTGTGTACTCATAGATGAATGGCACACCCTTGATGAGCGCAGAATCTGCCACTTTCTTGGTGATGTTTTCTACCTTTTTGACCGCCTTGCTGTCTGCACTTGAGGGTCTGTAGGCGATGGAGTAGACTTGCTGGAAAAGCGCAATTTTATCCTTGGTGCTTTTTGCATCTTTTACTTTTGCTAGGATGGTTGCTGCTTTTTTGATGGATTCCTGTCCAAGATATGCCACCATCACCATATAGACATTGCTGTCTTTTAGGCGTTTGTCGATGTTTCGCAATTCCTCCTGACAGTGTGGGCACATCGGATCAGAGACGATGTAGGTGACTTTTTTATTGTTTTTTGTGGTGGAATCTAGCTTGATGACATAATCCTCAGGAATGGATTCAAAAAGCTTATTGAGCGCAGCGGAGTTCACCTGCTTGTCATTATCGCTTTGGATTTTGCCAAGCAGTTCTTCCACAAATTTGGAATCCTCATCATTCTTGCTAAAAAACACATTTGTCAGTACAAACAGCAAGTTCCCATCCTTATTGGTGATAACAGGGATTTGGTTTTTTGTGGCTTCATCTTTGAGAATAGCGATTTTTAGATGGTTATCCCCTTTGAGATCATAAACCTTGGCGATGGAAATATCTTGTTTGGTTTTTTCTTTGATGAGGTCTTTGAGATTCTCCTGCGTGCCTGCCCATAGAAACAAAGTAGAAAGTAAAAAAATAAACGAGATTTTTTTCATGCGAGTCCTTTAGCTTTGAAGTCATAAAATCTTGGTGGAACCCTTAACAAAATGCAATAAAATGGAGACGAGAAAATCTATAGGAAAATTGTAAATTGAAGTACAATAGGGCATTGTTTCATCTTGTGCTATTATCCCCGCTTGCTTTTGTGGGTTATTACATCGCCCATCACAGTGAATTTTATAAGCCCATACTGCATTTCCTAGGCGATGTGGCAGTGGTCTTGTTAGTTGGTGTGATAATTTTAGGCATGATTACCAAAATTAAGAATAAATATCAAAAATTCTTAGCCATTCTTGGGCAATATGTACTTTTTTATGCGAGTTTGCACCTGGCTATCTATCTGGTTAGCGAGATCTTTTGGCAGGATTTTTTTGTTGAGGTGAGTAAGCGCTCCTATCTTTTATTGGGATTTATTGCGTTTTTATTGATTGCTTGGTTGGATTTTCTCTCCTTTTTTTCCAAAAAAATTTTTCACCGTTATGCGGGATTGTCCTATGTCGCGGGACTGCTAGCAGGTATGCATTTTCTGCTGGGGCAGAAGATTCCTTCTTGGTTTTCTTATGCAATTTTTGCTATATTTCTGGCTCTGATTTGCTACAAACTCACAAAAAAGGACAAAAAATGATTCTCATCCCTGCGCGATTGAAATCTACAAGATTCCCACAAAAGATGCTAGCAAATCTAGGAGGCCTACCTCTCATTGTGCGCACTGCAAAAAATGCTGCTAGATTTGATGATGTGGTGGTGGCTTGCGATGATTGGGAGGTTTTGGGGATTTGTGAGCGCCATGGCGTGCGTGCGATTCTGACAAGCGAGCATCACGCCTCGGGCACAGATCGTTGTGCAGAGGCATGCAGGACGCTTGGCGTGAGCTCTGGTGAGATGATTTTGAATGTACAGGGCGATGAGCCATTTTTGGAAGAAGAGCTTATAAGGACCTTGCAAAACATCACGCGAGAAAGTCCCTTCATGGCCAGCCTTGCCAAAAAGATAGCCAAGGAAGATGCCAAGGATCCCAATCTTGTCAAAGTAGTGCTGGATTCCCAAAAAAGAGCCGTGGTTTTTTCGCGTTCCCTTATCCCCTATGATCGAGATGGGGGCGATGAGGTTGAGTATCTGGGACATCTGGGGGTGTATGGATTTTTTGGCTGGAGTTTGCAGGAGTTTTGCGCATTGCAAAAAAGTGCATGGGAAGACATCGAAAAGCTCGAGCAACTTCGAGCCATCTATCATCAAAAGCCTATCATGATGGAGATTGTTGAGACTGATAGCATTGGCATTGATACGCAAGAAGATCTGCAAAAAGCTCAAAAAATACTAGAAGAGATGCAGGCCTAATTGTGATTCCTCGCGCCAAATATTTTGTTCGTGTAGGAATACATAAGCGCGCGCAGTGAACGTACGCAGGGGGTGCGTGCGAGGTTTGAGAAACATTTTTAAAAAATTAAGTTTTATGAAAATAAAGACCTATCAAAAAACTTCAAAAAAACCCCATCGAAATAAAAAACAGTTTTTAGCATTTTTTGCTCCCAGCTTAAATTTTGTAAAAATTCCCAATGTTGGCAATTTTTACTCCACTTAAAAAATGGGACTTCTGTGAGAATGCCACATTTTATGGCATCATGAAAAAGCTACCAAAAAACTCACCAGCACAAATCCTTGCAAGAGCTTTCAAAAATGGATTTTTAAAAATTATTGGGATTCAAGTTTGAGTAAAAAATTCTTGATGCCAAGCTCTAGAGCAAAACCTCCCATATGTGTGCTAGCCACCACGCGATGGCAGGGGATAAAAATAGGCAGGGAATTTTTCCCGCAAGCACTCCCTGTGGCTCGATAAGCACGAGGATGAGCAATGGATTCTGCTAGTTGTTTATAGCTACGAGTTTGGCCATAGGGGATTTTTGCGATTGCTTCCCATACGCGATTTTGAAAGGGAGTTCCCCTTTGGAATAGTGGTAGGCAAAAAGTTTTTCTCTTTTTTTGAAAATATTCATCAAGCTGTTTGCTTGCTTCTTGTAAAAGTGGAGTGTGAGATAAAAGCCCAAGAGGAGAGGTATCCAATGCAATAATCCTGTCGTTTTGTGAGCAAAGATAAAAATCTCCAAATGGTGTTTTATAGGGCAAAAAATAAATAGGGTCTTGCATTTCAAAGAAATACTTCAATTTCTCTGCTATCTGCTTCTAGCTTAGCGAGTTTTTTTTCTCGATCTTCTTTTAATTTTTGTGTGAGAATGGGATTGTTAAGGGAGAGAATTTGTGCGGCAAGATAGCCAGCATTCATCGCGCCTGCTTTTCCAATAGCCAGAGTTCCTACAGGTATGCCACTTGGCATTTGTACCGTGCTAAGCAATGCATCAAGTCCATCTATCGCACCGCCAGGCAAGGGGACTCCGATCACAGGTCTGATGGTCATGCCTGCGATTGCTCCTGCTAAATGGGCTGCCATACCTGCTGCAGCGATGAAGACCTTGGCTCCCTTTGCCTCGGCTTTTTGGATGTATGTCCTTGTCCGCTCAGGACTTCTGTGTGCTGAGGAGATGAGCATCTCATAAGGAATGCCAAAGCCCTCCAACACAGCGATGCATTCGCTCATGATCTTGTAGTCGCTTTTGCTTCCCATAATGATGCTGACAAAATCCATGCTTTTCCTTAAGAATTGAATATTTTCTGGTATTGTACCAAAAGAGAATCTAGTAAAAAGGAAATCCATGAGAATCGCTCTTTGGCTGCTGGCTATGTTGGGGATTTTGCAGGCCACGAGCGTATCACAGGCATTGGTGGATAATAAATTTTTGGGGAAGTGGCAGATCGTGGCTGTGGATGTGGATGGGAGCCGTGTGTATGTGCCCTATACGGATTCATTTGTAGAATTTCAATCTGGCCAATATATTGGTTTTGTAGGATGCAATAATTTTTTTGGCAAATATGCCATTATGGAGCAGCGGCATTTGGTGTTGGTGATGGGAGGGGCTACAAAAGAAATGTGCGGGCCTGTGGTGGGGCGCTTTGAAACAACGTTTTTGCGTTATTTTTATGGGGATTTTTTGTTAAAATTCACACAGGGATTTTTAATCTTGAAAAGCGACCGCATGCAAGTTTGGCTGATACGTTACTAGCATTGGGGTGGCGATGTGTTTTTGGATCACTTGCAAATCTCTGTGAGGTTTGCAGGATTGTTTGAGAGTTCTCCAAAGTTTTCTCTCCGCAGGGGTTTGGATTGTGCGAGGATGAAGGGGTTTGCAGGCACATTTTTGATGCGATGGCGCTTTTTGTCCTCTTGTATTTGGAGTTGGTTGATAATTTTTGTCAGCTTGGTAAATCTTTGGTTTTGGCTAGATTTGTAGCCAAAAAATGACAGCAATTTGTGGCCCCTGGATTTGGAAGCGATGCAGGGGGTTTTGAGGATGGAGATTTTTTAGGGCAATAGAGCTGGGGTACAGAAATATTACATGGGGCTTGAAATGTTGAGGCAAGAGAGAAATACATTTGAGATTTTTATAAGTGTGGGCATAGCGCTTACTTTTTTGTTGAGCTTTGATCGCATTGGTCCGCTTATTGGCTGCGTTTTTTTGCTGCTAGTGCTGATTGTTTCAGGCTTTTTCCAAAAAAACAATCCCGCCCCAAGCAATGCTGCCTTGGGAAAAAATGAAAAGATCTATCTTTTTGCATTGATAGGATTTTTTGCTAGTGCCCTGCTTAGCTTTGCGCTGGGTGCCAAATGGATTTTGGAGAGTCAAAAATTTTCCTTCATTGATTTAGACCAACCTTCAAAATACCTCCTGTTAGCTTATCTCACGTGGCTTTTTTGGAAAAAAGACTTTAGGATTAGTGCGAATTTCCTTTTTGTCTTATTTGTCTGCTCGGGATATCTCAATGGCCTAATTGGATTATATCAGCGCCTAGGCCTCCATGTCCATCGTGTGAGTGGGACTTCTCGCTTCAGGGGTCTTGGGGGTGGGGGCATTATTGAATTTGGTGATGCAAGTGGGATTTTGACTCTATTTTTGCTAGTGATTTTTCTTTTTGCTAGGAGTAAAAAGGAGCAGGCATTTGTGTTTGGAAGTATTGTTTTTTCTTATGCGGCATGTTTCATGACTGGCACAAGGGGCAGTATTTTGAGTGTTTTGTTTGGTGCATTGCTTGTGGTGTTGCTGGTGAAATTTTATCAACCCATGTATTTTAAACGTGTGATGGCGGGATGTTTGGCTTTGGTGATCGCGGTGGGTATGGTGAGTGTGCTAAGTCCAAAAGAAGGGGCACAGCGTCTAAAGCTTGTAAATACAGACTTGAAGGCCTATAAAGAAGGGGATGTGGACACTAGCATTGGCTTGCGCTTTGAGATGTGGAAGGAAGCGCTTGCGATGTGGGAGTTGGCGCCAGTTTTTGGCCTCAGTAGCACAGAGGCTAGTGCGAGATGGAGGGAAATCATGCAAAAAAGCCAGAGTCGTATCGATCGCAAGGAATGGGATTACAAGGGAAAAAAACACAATCAATTCCTCAATGCATTGGGCAAGCGCGGGATCGTGGGGCTTTTGACCATTCTTTTTGTGTGGTATAGCATCGCTCGCCTCTTCTCTCCTTATCTGCGCGAGAAAAATCCCATGATTGCTTGCGCTACACTTTGTGCGCTTAGCATGCTTTGTTTTAGTATTATTCCTAATTCCTTTATCGGAGAGATCTGGGAATCCAATGTCAGTATTTTTTTGCTCTGCATGGGAGTTGCACTGTGGTGGAAGGTCATCCAACAAGAGAGAGTAAAGGGGGGTTATGTATCCTAAAACAAGTGTGATTGTCACCACCTACAACCAAAAAGAAAGGCTGGCTTTGGTGCTGGATTCTTTATTGTGCCAGAGTGTGCAGCCATCGGAGATTTTGATAGCAGATGATGGCAGCAGAGAGGATACACGTGCGCTCATAGAGCAATACATCGCTAGTGCATCAACAAAGATTTTGCATGTTTGGCAGGAGGATATGGGATTTCGACTCTCTGAAATCCGCAACAAAGCTCTGCAGCAAGCAAGTGGGGAGTATGTCATTTTTCTAGATGGAGATATGATTGTGCATAGGGATTTTGTGAGAGATCACATCACTTTTGCGCGGCAGAATGTATTGTTGCAGGGGATTCGGGTACTTTTGGATGAAGAAAAAACCCAGGCAATCTTGAAAAAAAAAGACTTTTCCCTAGCCTTCCAGACTTTTGCGCTCAAGGCTTTTAGGATTTTGTTTCTCGCACATCAGATCTACCAAAAAAAACACTACAACAAATCTCATTTAAATCTCACAAAATTCCTGCCTATTCGGGGTTGTAATATGAGTTTTTTTAAAAAAGACGCAGAAAAAATCAATGGTTTCAATGAGGATTTTAGAGGTTGGGGAAGGGAAGATAGCGAATTTGTAGCGCGATTTTTGTATGCGGGTGGCGAGGTGCGGTATTTGAAATTTGCAGGCATCGCCTACCATCTCTATCACCAAGAAAACTCGCGCGATATGCTGGCGCAAAATCATGCAATTTATGAGGATTGCATCAAGAATGGCCACACCACTTGTGCAAATGGTCTCAAAAAAACTAATCTATTTTAGATTTTATGCAAGGTTTTTAGGGCTGACATTTTTTGATTTTAGTGCAGTTTTTTTCTGATTGAAGTTTTTAGCATTTTTGGGTTATGGTGAAGGTTTGTATTTTTGCTCTGGGTGGCCTGTGTCATGATGATTTTTTGATTTTGCCAAAAAATCAATCAGAATGCATGCAAAAAACCAAGCAGGGTTGGCGCATTTGCTCAAAAATTTCTGGTAGAAATTGACATGCTTGGTTGTGATTTTCCTAGGGCGATTGCCCTAGGTGCGTGGTTATTGCTTCAAGGAGAGTAGAGTGTTTAGTATCTGATCGGAGGTGGTGACTGCTTTGGAGTTGGCTTGGAATCCCCTCTGCACTACGATGAGCTGAGTGAGGCTGCGGCTTAAGTCCACATTGCTCATTTCTAGTTTTGATCCATTTACGCTGCCCCGTCTCCCCGTATTGGCCGCGCCAATGATGGGATCTCCTGAGTTTCCGCTTGTGGAGAAGACATTGCCTCCGATGGCCTGCAAGCCTGTGTTATTGGCAAAGTTTGCTAGCGCCACTTGAGCCAGTGCCATGCTCTTGCCATTGCTAAAGCCCCCAAGGAGTGAGCCATTGGAGTCAAATCGCACATCCACCAGACTCCCTGCTTGGTAACCGTTTTGGCTGATGGCATAGGTCTCTGATTGTTTATCCACGCTGGTAAGTCCGCCAAATCCCCCGCTTTTCCCAAAGGAGAGGTTAATTCTTTGTGGGGAATCTGAGCCATTTTTGGGATCAAATTGCAAGACAGGGGGGCTCATTCCAGCCAAACTTCCATCAGAGTTGAATCGTACAGTTCCCCCCTCAAAGATATTGGGTCTTGTAGCAGATCCACCATAGAGTTCTGCTGGATCTGGTACGATGGCACGCCAGTTCCATTCTGATGTTCCGCTTTTGTAAAATTCAAAGCGAATCATATGCTTGGTGCCTAGACTATCGATGATGTCAATGCTTGTGCTATGCACTGCATGTGTGAATACCCCACTGGACGCGGATACCCCACCCTCTACTAGAGAGGAGGTGTTTAGGCCCTTCATCGTGTCTTTGAACAATACATTGTTAGTGACATTCTCTGAGGAATATCCGCTGACAAAAATATTAAGATCTTGTTTTAGCTCATCCCCATTGTCTTTGTTTTGGATTTCAAGCATGCCATATTTGTTGAATTTCACAGAGACGCTCGCAGTGCTGTCTGTATAGGCCTGGGAGGGATCTTTGATGAGGTTGGCATCATATTGGATGAGAGCTCTGAGATCCTCTGTGGTACGAAACTGTCCAGTGCCAGAGTCAGGGCTTGCTGAGGTGGTGTAGCGATATCGAAACGCTGTGATATCAGAATCTCCCTCGATGAAGTTTGCAAATGCCCCGGTTCCATCAGCAGTAATACGGATATTTTTTACCTCCGCATTTCCATCCATGTTATTTTTATTTTGGAGGCGTAGCATTCCATTGTCCACAAATGCCTCTACTCCGGTTTTTTGCTTGAGCGCATTGATTGCATTTTGCGCTGCGACCACTGAGGAGATCCCAGAGGCAGCTGAGTCATTGGTAAAAGAGATTCTAGTATGATTGATTTCGATGCTACTCTCCTCACTGGTGGCTTCGATGTCATTAACCATTTCAGAAGTCTTGTAGCTCACCCAGATCCCTTGGTTTTCTGTCAGTCCGATGGCATCTCCACTTTGGGTAAAGAGCGCGCCAAAATCCTCGGCCTTTTGTGTGAGATTGTCATGAGAATCATAGATGGGGTTTATTCCATCCACTGGAGTTTTTGTCGTGGAATCCAGCGCAAAAACATTGGCCACCTGATCTACATGTCTCCCTGCATTGAGATTGGCGCGGAGAGATATGTTGGAACTAGCACGAGCGGGCATCATCATCGCAGGATCGATTTGAATATTTTGAATTGGTTTTGTGGTGTCCACGCGGAAAAAGTCATCCTCTGAGATTTTTTCAGCATTCCTGAGATCGTCTTTCATCCATCCCTGCACGACATATCCACCATTGGTGACAAGATTGCCATTGGCATCAAAGAGGAATTCTCCATCACGGGTGAAGTTTTGAGTCTTCCCGCGATCGGGGCTGATGATAAAAAACCCATCCCCCTCAATGGCGAGATCCGTCTTGACATCTGTGTTTTGTGTGCTGCCTTGTGAAAAAACCTTCGTCGTACTATTCACATTCACACCAAGCCCCACGGAAACGTCATTCTGCCCGCCTAGGCCGCCTTTGTGAGGAGATGTGGCTATGAGCTTGGTTTGAGAGATCATATCTACAAATGAGGCACGAGAGTATTTAAAACCGGTGGTATTGACATTTGCAATATTGTTGCTTTCTACATCAAGTGCTACTTGGTGTGCTTGCATGCCGCTAACACCTGACCAAAGTGATCGTAACATATTCAAATCCTTAATCGAAATTTGTAGGTATTCAAGCAACAAGCGTTCCATAATACTCGTTTTATTTTGATGCCTTGAGGGGTTTTGGCGGTATGTCTTTGAGTTTTGGGAGTGCGGCACGAGGTTGTTGGATTTTTATGGTGAGTGGCAGGGAGTTTGATATTTTGAAATGATTACAAGATTACGCAGGGATTTTCAAGAATGTGTAGGTTTTGTTTCTTTTTTTCTAAAGCAGGGGATCATAGGGGTGAGATTATAAAAAAAAATTAATTTTCATTCATTCTTTTGTTATAGTGGGTGAGCGGGGCTGGATTTTGGACAAGTCCATCCCCCGCGGAAGTAGTGATACCTTTTTATTTATTTATCTGAAATTTTGTTTGTTTAACTCCTTTGATACTTTTAGTAATTTGTATTTATATAGAAGTGGAAGAATACAAGACCTAGCGAGAGCTAGGTTTTCTTTTTTTTGTTTTTTAGTTTCTGTTTTTGGATGTTCTTGGTTTTTCTGGGGTGAACTGCGGCAAAAACTCTGGTCCTAAAGCGAAGTTCTTGTGGTGCATCTAGTAAAGGTTTTTCTGTAGCAGCGGTGAGCAAAATCCCAAGGCAGTGGCGGGTAAAATTTCTAAACATCCGCAGGAAAATTCCAAGCAGCAGGCCCTAAAACCCAGCGTAATTGGGTTTTCAAAGATTTTTTATCCATGGTGGCCTATGCATCAATGTAGCAAGTGGCGATATGGCGCACTTTGCCCTCAAAAATGATGTTTTGCTCCTCTACTTTCAAAATTAACTCTTCTCTGCTAGGTGGTAGGCAGGTAAAGAGGCAATGGTCTGGATGCAAAAAATGATAGACTCCACTGGCTGCTGCCATACCTGTTCCACAGGCTAGGGTGATGTCTTCCACTCCGCGTTCATAGGTGTGCACATAAAGGGTTTTTGGATTTTTTGCATACACGACATTTACATTGGCATTATATTCCTCTCTGAGATCTTTGAGCTCTTGTGTGGCATATGCAGGGAGGGATTTTTGACTCTTGGCAAAGATGACTAAATGTGGCACACCTGTATCAATTTTGTAGGCATAGGAGGCATAGGAGCTGATGAGGGAGAGGGTCTCTACTGTGCTTGGCTTGCCTAGATGTGTAGCAACAGTATTTTTTTTGACATGCACCTCTATGGCGCGCGCACCTGCCCAAAAAATGTGCTGTGCCTTTGCTAGATGATGTTTGTTGGCATAGTGTGCTACACAGCGGCTGGCATTTCCGCACATGAGCGCGCTTGAACCATCAGAATTATAAAACTCCCAGGCATAGGCATAGGTTTGATGAGGCTTGAGGATGATGAAGCCATCAGCGCCAATTCCAAGATGCCTGTGGCAAAGCTCTTTGGCAAGATCTTTTGGGGAGGGGTGCTGGCAAAGATGTGTGATTAAAAAATCATTGCCGCTACCAGAGTATTTTTCAACAATCATAGAGGGTTCCAAATTTTTGACATTTTACAGAGTTTTTTTGATTTTTTTAGACTTGGTGGGGCTGGGACTTTGGAAAGACTTTTGATTTTTCTGGGAGGATGTGTGGGATTTGATTCTTTGAGAATGTTTTGGCGAGGAAAACATAAAAACATAAAGAGGAAAAAGACAAAAAACGCGCTTTAAATATTGACAAAATGTCTGTTTTTTAAGTATAATCCTGCCCTAGATACTTCAGAATATCGGGGCGTAGCGCAGTCTGGTTAGCGCACTTGGTTTGGGACCAAGGGGCCGAAGGTTCGAATCCTTTCGCCCCGACCATTCTTGTTATTATGGTGGATGTAGCTCAGTTGGTTAGAGCATCAGGTTGTGGCTCTGAGGGTCGTGGGTTCGAGCCCCATCATCCACCCCATTAATTTTTAATAAATATTGAATCCATATAACAATCAATTGCGTTCGTAGCTCAATTGGATAGAGCACCAGACTTCGGATCTGGGGGTTAGGGGTTCGACTCCCTTCGGGCGTACCACCTAACTCATTGGTTTGCGCGCTCGTAGCTCAGCTGGATAGAGCAACAGCCTTCTAAGCCGTAGGTCGCAGGTTCGACTCCTGCCGGGCGTACCACCCCATGTTCAATCTAGTTTCCCCCATCAACTCTCTCCCGTGTTTTATTGTTTTTTGTGTATTTGTGATAGGTTTTTGTCAGTGTGATTTTTTAGTAAAACCACACTTTTTTGTGGGATTTCTTAGTTTTCACATATTTCTTCTATGTATTATTTTTTTTGTGACACTTCTTCCTATTTGCTCCTTATTTACGCCTTTTATCTTTGATTATTCTCTCATTCCATTATCAAGACGGGGCACTTGATGCCATGGTTATATTTTTGTTCTCTAATGCTTTTTGCGTTGATGTGCTTTATCTTTTGCAACAGCACTTGAATGACGGCCTGAAGCACTTGATTCATTGGAAGAATGCGAAGTGCTTGAGAGGTGTGAAAGATTTGAGAGGACTTCTTCTTTTGTGGGGTGGGATTTGACTGTGCATTGATCCACGAAGATTTTGCGATCGCAATTTTCTATGGTGCTTAGGCGATGCGCGATGACTAGTAGTGTTTTGTCTTTGGCGATCTGATAGATTTCTTTCATTATGGCTTTTTCTGTGGCATCATCTAGTGCGCTGGTAGCCTCATCTAATACTAAAATATCAGGATTGCGATAAAGCGCCCTAGCAATCCCCACGCGCTGCTTTTGCCCACCGCTTAGCTGGTTACCCCCATCTCCTACCTGTGTGTTAAAGCCATCATTTTCCTCCAAAAAATCCCAAATCTTTGTCATTTTTGCCACTTCCATCAAGCGTTTTTTGTCCATTTTGCTACCAAAGGCGATGTTTTCTCCGACGCTCCCATCAAAAAGATAGATGCTTTGAGGGATGTAGCCAATTTTTTTGCGCCAAGAGCGGATGTTATCATTATTTAGCGGAGTATCATCGATGTAGATACTCCCTGCCTTTGGTTTTAAAATCCCGATGATGAGATCTACTAGGGTCGATTTTCCTGCGCCACTTTTCCCGACGAATGCGACTTTCTCGCCCTTTTTTATGTTGAGATTAAAATCGCGAAATAAGGGTTTTTTGCCCGAATAAGAAAAGCAAACATCGCGCAAGGAGATTTCATGCTCAAAATTTAGCTGTTCATCTCCCTCTAAAATCTCTTCGCTTTGCATCATCTCATAAACTTGCTCCACTCCCCTGCTCATGAAGCACATGGTGTTGTAATTATCCAAGATTCTGGAGACAGAGGGCAATACGCGATAGAGTGCGAGCGCATACATAGAGACGATTGGCAAAACTGCTTTTGCATCTCCTTGCATAAACAAAATATACCCCACGCAGGCAATTAGGATGCAAAATCCTATGGTCTCTAAAATATTGCGTGGCAGGCTCAAAAAGGTTTGATAGAGGATCTGGGCGCGCGATCTTTTGAGAGAAATCTGCTCAAAAAGCTTGAAATCCTCCTCCTCTTTGGCGCGTAGTTTGACAATTTTGAAATTGCTGAGCGTTTGGGAGAGCATCTTGAAAAATCCATCTTCACTCTTGCTCCTTGCCTGGCCTTGTTTGTCTACAGCCTTGCCCACTCCCTTGATGATTAAAATTACATTGATGCTCAAAAAAACCGTGAGCACCAAGGTCATTTTCCAACTAATGATTAATAAAATTACATACAGCAGGAGGATGACACTAACCTCTGCAAAGATGCGCAAAAAGCTATTGAGAAATTGGGAGGCATAGGAGGATTCTGTGAGGATTTTTTGGCGGATTTCATCAAGGTTTTTTTTGGAAAAGACTTCATATTCAAATCGCAGAATCTTGCGAAAAAGATTGTAGGAAAAATAATGATATTTTTGGAAGACAAAGCGATTGAGCATGTAGGTGTAGAGGATGTTGTAGCCTGCGCGAAAGACGTAGAATGCGACCAAAATCGCGGCAAAAACCAGCATGAATTGCGTGGTATTGCTAAAGCCCAAAAATTCATAAATGAGATGGGGGATTTTTTGATTGAAGATGAGCTCTGGAGTGGTGGCCAGCGTGATAAATGGCATGATGGCACCAATTCCCACTGTCTCAATCAAAGTCAGAAGCAGGGTGGCCAAAAAAAGCCCAAATAAAATGAAGCGATCGCGTCTGGTGATGAGGGATAAAACCTGCGCAATGCTACGAAAAAAGTGATTTTTTTTCATGATAGATACCACTGATAGGTTTTCTCTATCCCCTCTCTTAGCCCCACTTTTGGCTTCCATCCTAGAGCAAAAATTTTTGAACTATCCATGAGTTTTTGGTAGGTTCCATCGGGTTTGCTGGTATCAAAAACAATTCCCCCCTCAAAGCCAACAATCTCGCGCACCAATTCTGCTAATTGTGCAATGCTAATATCACTGCCATATCCAATATTTAAATGTGTATTGCGGACTTCTTTTTTTCCTTGAGTAAGCATAGAAAAATCAATCTTTTCCATCACATACACGCAAGCCTCTGCTAAATCTTTGTTGTATAAAAATTCTCGGCGCGGCTTTCCGCTACCCCAAATACTCACTTCTTTGTCTCCGCGCAGCTTGGCTTCATGGAACTTGCGGATTAGCGCGGGCAAGACATGGGAATTTTGTAAATCAAAATTATCGTTTTTGCCATAGAGATTGGTGGGCATCACGGCAATAAAATTGGTCTGATATTGCAGATTATAGGATTCACACATCTTGATTCCAGCGATTTTTGCGATGGCATAGGGCTCGTTGGTGTATTCTAGCGGGCTGGTGAGAAGAGAATCTTCGCTTAGGGGCTGGGGGGCACTTTTGGGATAAATACAGCTAGATCCCAAAAAGAGAAGTTTTTTGACTTGGTATCTATAAGCGCAATGGATGATGTGGTTTTGTATCATCAAATTTTCATAGATAAAATCTGCGCGATAGGTGTTATTGGCGATGATCCCGCCTACTTTGGCCGCGCACAAAAAAACATACTCAGGCTGCATGGTGGCAAAAAAATCCTCTACTGCGCGCATGTCCAATAAATTTAGCTCTTTTTTTGTGCGTGTTAAGAGATTGTCATAGCCTCTCTCTTGCAGGGTTTCTAAGATCGCAGAGCCCACCAGTCCACGATGGCCTGCTACAAAAATCCTGGAATCCTTTCTCATTTCTTCTCTTTTTATCTGGGTTTGAGCAAATTGTTAAGTTCGTGAATTGCGTGTAGGAGTCTTGCAATTTCATCGCGTGTATGTGTGTAGTGTAGGCTAATGCGCAGCCAGCCATAAAGGTGATCTTCTCCACGGTAAACCCCATTTTCTAGATGCAAAAGATCGTGGCCATAAGGGCCTGCACAACTGCATCCCGCTCTAGTTTGAATTTGGTAATTGTAACTAAGATAGTGCGCTAGCTCAAAGGGGGAGATTCCTTGAATATTAAAAGATAGGATTCCATAATGCTCTTGCGTGCCATAGATTTCGATATCTTTGAAAGCAGAGAGATCTTTGAGCAAAATGCGCATTAAGCTTTTCTTCTTTTGTTTGATAAGATCCTGACCAATTTCTTCTCTTAATTGATAAGCAAGCGCGGTGCGGTAAAGTTGTAAGATTGGTGGTGTACCGGCTTCTTCTCGCTCCTCTTCATCTTTGCTGTAAATCTGTGCTAAGCGATCGACATATTTTACTACTCCACCTCCTGCAAAACTAGGGGGTAATGCGGTATTTAACAAACTTTTGCGAATGCATAAAATCCCACAACCCCCTACTCCTCCTAGCAGTTTGTGAGGAGAGAGAAAGCAAGCATCAAAATAAGAGGGCTCAATGCTCATGTCCACACCGCTTGCTGCCATGTCTATGGCAATGATTGCTTTGTATTTTCTTGCAAGAGCATGGATTTCTTTTATGGGGGCAAAATTTCCTGTGACATTGGAGAGAGCATTGTAGGAAAAAATAATTTTGCGATGTTTGTTCTCCTTGAGCTTTATCTCTAGGGCCGATAGATCAAAGTTTAAATCTTTGTCTAATGGGATGCGATAAACCTCACAAATCCCCTCGCGAAAGCTTATCTCATTGCTGTGGTGCTCAAAAGAACCAACAATCACCAAGGGGATTGCATCAGAATTGATTTGCACAAAATTCCTGCTAGCAGGAGGAATATAAATCCCCAATAATTCTTGAAATTTCTTGATTGCCCCACTTGCCCCACTGCCACAGGCAATGATTGCAAATTCTTCATTTAGTCCAAAGGCTTTTGCAATGACTTTTTTGGAATGTTTGTAGAGTTCTTGCATGAACATTGCGTGTTTAGAGTGGTCTGAGTGAGTGTTGGCATAATAGGGTAGAATCTCACCAATGCGATTTTCTACCAGCGTGCTAGCAAGTCCCGAAGCGCCCCAATCAAAATACAATGCATGCTTTTTTAAGATAACGCTCTCTCGTGCGCAGTCGATTTTGTCCCCATAAATATTGAATAATTCTCGAAAGGCGGTAGCGGTGAAATTTTTCATATTATGTCAATTCCTCCCACTTTAATTTACCACCACCTAAAACATGATAGTGAAAATGGGGAATTTCTTGCCCGCCATCTTCTCCAATATTCGTGATGAGGCGATATCCAGATTCCTTAATTCCTGCTTTTTCTACTACTTCCAGTATAAAACTACTCATTTCTCCCAGGAGTTGTGGAGGCATGGTGTTGAAATCTTTGTAGGAGGCTTTGGGGACTACCAAAATATGCACTGGCGCCTTGGGGGCAATGTCATAAAATGCCAAAAACTTTTCATTTTCCAAGATTTTTTTGCTAGGAATTTCACCTTTAATAATTTTTTCAAATATATTCATAATTTTTCCTTTAGTGACATGTGGTTGCAATGTTTAGCCCATAGGCTTGCAGTTTATCAATATCGCGTTTGGGAGTGTGTCCTTTGGTGGTGAGATAATCACCAAGCACGATGGCATCAATCCCGCTTTCATAAAGTGCCTTTTGTTCCTCGCCAAATACAAGTTCTCGTCCCCCGGCAATCATTAATCGTGCATAGGGAAGATACTCGCGCGCTAGGGATACGCACTCTAGTGCCTCTTCTTTGGTAATGGTGGTTTGGGTGATGGGCAGGGCTTTGTTGTTGATGAAAAAATTGATTGTGGTGGTATGGGGTTGCAGGGAATGCAGGGCTTCTAGAAATTCCATACGCTCTTCCCAGCTCTCCCCCAGGCCAAAGATCCCGCCACTGCATAATCCAAGCCCTACCCTCAATGTATTTTCACAAGTCTCATAGCGTTCTTCCCATGTATGCGTGCTGCAGATTTTTGGAAAAAATTTTTCTGCAGTCTCTAGGTTGTGATTATAGCTAGCAATGCCATTTTCCTTGAGATAGCGCAGGGATTCCTGGCTAGCGCGCCCGCAACATGCGATGAGATGGAGATTTAAATCCTCTTTTATCAAGGATTTAGCAATGCGGGCAATATACTCGCATTTATCAGAATCCAATTCTCTCCCAGAGGTGACAAGACAAAATCCAAGTACCCCATAGCTTTTGAGCTTTTTTGCTTCAGAAAGAATTGTGTCAATGGGTTTAAATTTATAGGTTTGCACTCCCGTCTTGTAGTGCACGCTTTGGGTGCAATATGCACAGTCTTCTGGGCAATTTCCGCTACTTACATTGGAAATTGAGCATAAAAAGATTTCTTTTTTCATAATTGCTTCCTAGTTTTTTTTGTACTGGATTCCGTAATAATTCAGAATTTTTAGGATTTTTTGATCCTCTTGCTCGGGGAGATAGAGGATGACATCAAGATTTTTGGCGCTTTGGTTTGTGGCAAAATGAATCTTTTTTTCTTCTAAGATTTCTCTCAGGCAAAAAAAGACATAAGAATCTAGACCTTCGATCACAAAGCGATGAGATGGGGTGGGGGAGGATAGGAAATTGACTTCAAAATCTGCTTCTGCCACGGGATAGGAGAAGTCCTTTTTTTGGGATAAGGAGTCTAGCCATTCTTCATTATTTGCGGAAGTTTTAATCTCACGATCTTTTCTTGTATAGTTATATTGATAGATTTTTTGATTTTCTATGACGTGGTTTTTGTACGCCAAAAGAGCATAAGTGATGCCTAGGAACACTAAGACTATGAAAAAAACGATAGAGACTTTAGCGATCCTGGGCATTCTGGAGAATTAGAGCTGACCTTTGATTTTGTCGCCCAATGTCATTTTTTTGTTAGAATTAAAGCTCTTGATGTCTTCTCTTTCTTGTTGGCGTTCTAGCCTCCTCATCGAGACTCGGACCTTGTTGCTAGAGGGGTCAATGTAGGCAATGGCACCTCTTAATTTCATTCCCTTGGTGATGTCTTGCTTGGCAATTCCGCTGAGATCTTCATTTCTGATGAGCGCATCGATACCCTCAACCTCTATAAACACGCCAAAATCCTTGACATCCACCACTGTTCCCTCGATGGCATCATCTACTTTGTATTTTTTGGCAAATCTATCAGCGGGAGATTCTTCAAGCACTCTCATGCTAAGAGATATGCGCTCGTTTTTAGTGTCGATTTTAATGATTTTTACTTTGAGGATGTCGCCCTGCTTGAAATGATCTTTGCATTTTTTATCCTTGTCCCAGAAAGCATCTTCATTGTGCAGCAATCCATCAATAGCTCCTAGATTGATGAATGCTCCAAAATCCGTAAGTGTCTCTACCCTACCCTCAACTACATCGCCTTCTTTGTATTTTTTGGCAAATTCTGCGAAGGGTCTTTCGGTAAGTTTTTTGAGAGAAACTCTAAGGCGGCGCTCTTCGAGATTGATTTCAATAATCTCTACATCAAGCTCCTGTCCGATGTTTAGGCATTCTTGAGGATGTTTGATGTCTTTGCTCCAAGAAATCTCTGAGATGTGCAAGAAGCCCTCTAGATCATTGCCAATATCCACGAATGCACCATAAGGCTCGATATTACTGACATTGGCCTTGATGGCATAGCCTACCTTGAGTTCTTTGATGATTTCCTTCCAGGGATCTTCCTGTAGAGCCTTGATGGAATAGGACAGGCGCTTTTTTTCTTCATCATAAGCAATCGCCTTGACTTGCACATTATCGCCTTCTTTGTAAAACTTCGCCGGATTCACTGGGCCGCGATGAGTGATCTCTGTGTAGTGCACTAGACCCTCCACTCCATCTACGCTCACAAACATGCCAAAGCTTGTGATCCTCTTGACAACGCCATCGAGTGGACTCTGGATTTCCATGATCTTTTTTGCACTTTCGCTGTGATTTCTATTTACCAGGTCAAAAAATCTCTTCCGCGAAACAATAATACTATTTTCCTCAGGTTTGACATTGATGATGCAAACTTCTACTCTCTTGCCCTTATCTTCTTTAGCAGAGGCATGAAACTTTGGCATGAAATACTCAACCCCATCCGCTTCTAGGATCACGCCGCCTTTGTTTTTGCGAATAATCTTGGCCTCGATTACTTTGTCCTTATAATCCTCCCCTAGGCTTTGGATTTTTTCTTGAATCTTTTGATGACGCAACACTTTTTTATGCGAAACACTGAAACGATCGTGTCCGCCTCTGCTCACGTATACAGTGATCTTATCGCCTTCTTGGAAGAGCAGATTCCCTTGCCCATCTCTGATTTCTTCGGTAGGAAATCTTCCTTCTACTTTTTCTCCAATGTCCACCATGGTAAAATCTGGAGTGATTTTCACAATCACTGCTTCTTTTGTAGCTCCCACTTCGCCTTGTTTTTGGCTTTCTTCAAACATAGTAGCGAAATCCTCACCGCTATCATATTGCTCCAAGTAGCTGTCACTGTCCAAATTTATTCTCATCAAAAAACCCTTGCAAATATTTTTCCTGTTATCTTATCTTATTTTTGCTTAACATTTCTGCCTTTGGGGGTTTTTCCAGTTTTTGCAATCCATAAAAGAGAAATAATATTTTTTAATATTTAATTTATCTTGGTTATTTGTTAGAATTATTTTAATAAAAATAAAAAAATACGCGAAAATTTGTAATTGTTTCCAATAGGAAATTTTTTTGTGAGCACCTTTTATGGCGTAAACATTTGTAGTACTTTTTGTGACATGATATTGTGAAAAGAATTGCAATGAGACTGGTAAAATCATTTTTTTTAGCCATGGGCAACAGACTTTGAAATCGCGTAAAAACTCACGTGCTTAAGTGCTTGTACATGGCTAAGTATAATCAACTGTGTCCGCCAAATCAAACCACACAAAGCCAAATGTGACAAATCACTAAGCCTGGTGCTAAATGATTTTTGTTTGTAAGTGAAGAGTGATTTTCTGAGTGCATCAGACTGTAAAATTCAATGTCAAGCTAGCTGCATTATTGGAGTTTATTTCTGTGGGATTTTTATGAGCTCAAAGTTTTTTAAGCGCTTTTGTGGCAGAATCCCCCTCTGATTTAAGTTTTGTAATAACCAAAGCAAGGAGGATTCTATGGATCATGCAAATACGCGCGTGGGCCCGATGACTTATGTGATTTTTCTCCTAGGGATTTTGTTCTTGTCCTTTACGGCCCCTTGGCAGAAAATGTCCAATTTTGACCCAGCCACAGGAGCATTTTTGCGCTGTCTTGGTGGGGCGCTAGTTTTGGTGCCCTTTGCTTTCATGGAGGCTGGCAAAAAGGGCTGGCTGAATGCAAGGGGCATTTGGCTTTCTGTTCTGGCGGGATTGGTTTTGGGCATTGATTTCACTGCTTGGAATTATTCTATCTTCTTTGTGGGTTCTGGCATTGCTTCGATTTTGCTAAACATTCAAGTGATCATTTTGCCAGCGCTAGCGTTTTTTGTTGATAGGGAGAGGATCCCTCTGAGCTACTACATCCTAGCGCCCATCATGCTTGCGGGCGTGGTCTTGGCTGGAGGAGCGCTAGAGCATGGCATCGTAGATCCCAACGGTCCTCAAGAAGTCTTTGGCATGAGCATCATGGCAGTGGGTACGATTTTTGGTCTGACTTCGGGCTGCTGTTATGGCGTGTATTTGTTTGCTAGCAGGAGGGCTGCTCGCATTAATCAAGGTCAGGTCGTGCAGCCTATTATGATTGCTTCTTTTGCACAGCTCCTAGCCCCTACTATCTGGGCTTATTTGATCACTGGCAATGGCTTTGATTTTCATGCCGGCGTCATGGTGGATGCAGCGCAGAGCTTTGGGGATACACTGCGAGGATTGAGGGAGATGCGCCTGCCAAAAGATGAAATTGAGCAGCTTACAAGCTTTCTGCATCCTGTGACTGCGGGCGATCCTATCAATGGTATGAGCTGGTTTTGGATGCTTGTGGAATGCGTCTTGGGTCAGGCATGTGCGTGGACTTTTGCACAATATGGCAGCGTGAAGCTAAACCCAACCCTAGGAGCTGGGCTGCTCATCCTAAGCCCTGTGGCTACTGTTGCGATTATCGCTCCATTCTTGTTTGGGGAGACCTTGTCGGTCTTACAGATCTTTGGCGTTATTGTTGCGCTCCTAGCCGTGGCATATCAAAATGGCTTATTCAAAGCAATTTTTAGCAAAAAGCACTAAGCGGGGTGTTGAGCTAGCTTGGCAGCCTGGCTTGGGTGATGCTAGCATTGATGCTTTTGGTGAGATGTTGGCTTAGGCGTTCACAACTTTGATGAAATAGTGGCTTGATCTTCAAGCTCATTTATAACATGATGAATCTTATCACTAGCGGCCCAAAAATCTCTAACATCTTAGGATGTACATTTAAAAAACACCAATACATGGGGTGCTAGACAAACCCCTTCCCAACCCCCCCCCTCAAAAGATCTTTTTTGCAAATTTTCATAAAATTTCTTATGCTTAAGGATTGCCTAAGGAAAGAATGTGTATTTTTTGTCTAAAGCGAAACAAAGCTTACCAGATCTTGTGATTCGTGGTTCCTTATTAAAGCTCTTTGCTTTGAATAGAATCTGCAAACAAAGGATGCTCTAACATGGATATTCAAATACCCATCTTCTTATTTGATTATAAAGATATAGGAGTGGATTTTGCTGCTTTAAAATCTGAGGTTGCTTCTTAGAAGCAGCATTGGTTTTTTTAATATAGAGATAATCCAATGAAAATAGGAACCTTAGAAGCAGAATTTTTTATTTATAAAGCAGCAGAGAAACCCCTAATAGACAAAAACATCTTTTGTCTTATGCAAGAGGTAGATGGTTTTAGTATTGTTTCATTTGCCCATAAACAAAAGCATTTCCCTATTTTTAAAGCATTTTATTTGGATGAATTAAATGATTTGAATGAGAGTGGAATCCTCTATAAAGTTTTGAAACCCCTTAAAGAAAATAATATCAGTGTATTAGTGGCGTCAGCTTTCGATTATATTTTTGTAGATAAAAATTATTTTAAACAAGCACTAAGTTTAGTTAAGGGATTGGAGAATTGATGTTGCTTTTCTTTAAGGGTTTCTTGCTCTCCCTCTCTTTAATTGTTGCCATTGGCGCACAGAATGCTTTTATTATCAAGCAGGGCATAAGTCGAAATCATATTTTTATAGTCAGTGGAATTTGTTTTGTCTGTGATGTTATTTTAATGGGGCTTGGGGTTTTTGGAGTAGGGGAGTTTTTAGCCAAAAACAGAATCTTAAATTTACTCATTGCATCAGTTGGGATTCTTTTTGTCTTGTATTATGGATTTCTTTCTTTAAAATCTGCTTTTTTATCGCAATCAGGCTTTGAAATTTCTCAGGGAAATAAATTATCCCTTCAAAAAACAATTTTATTAACCTTAGCAGTTACCCTTTTAAATCCTCATGTATATCTAGACACCGTTTTTGTAATAGGTGCTTCTGCATTAATGTTTTCCCCTGAGGAAAAGATTATTTTTGCCTCTGGGGCATTGGCTGCGTCTTTCTTATGGTTTTTTGGTTTGGGGTATGGTGCTTTGAGATTAAGTCAGATTCTTATGAAAATGATTAAAATCATAGACATTCTTATAGCGGTTATCATATTTTTTGTGGCTTTCTCACTTATCCGCTATGTTTTGCTTTCTTTTTCTATTAAGCCTTCTGCGACATAATCGCACTTCCATATTCCTGGTCACTCTTCTTTATGCCAAGCGACTTCCCATTCACAGAGCATCCCATACATGCTAGGAATCTCTGCTAAGACCAGAACTAATCCGACAAACATCTACGCGGCGCACAACCCTTGCAGGAGTGCTGATATCGCGATTCCTGCGTGCTCTAGCATTGCCTTCTCTTGCATTTAAAGAAAATCCCCTTTCTTTGCAAAAAACTTTTTTCCATAAAATTTCCATCAAATTTCTTTGGCTTAAGGATTATCTAAGGAAATAATGTGTACTATTTCACTTCCTAAAGCGAAACAAAGCTTACCAAATCTTGTGATTCCTTTTAAAGAACTTTGCTTTGAGTAGAATTTGAAAAACACATTTTGTCGGTTTTGTTGTTGAATTTTAGGTTGTTCTTTTACTAGATTTAATATTGTTTATGTTCGAAGTAAAACTTACTTGGCATTAATATATTTTATTTGGTGGTGATCTTTGAAATCTAAGCAAGAGATTTTAAATTTGATTACACTTATTTCCCAAAAACTTTTCTCAAGAGTTTTTGCAGAGATATTTTGACAATTTAAATTTCTTAGCAATTTTATTTTTTACAACTCTGTTTATACTTTAATTTTTTAAGTCTAAACTTGTGATAGAGAGAAAAAGCTAAGAGTTCGGGAAAGAATTTCCATTTCATTATGGAGAGTTTTTGTCTGCATTTATTTATATGTGGGCTCAAACTTCCTTCATTTCATTATGGAGAGTTTGATCCTGGCTCAGAGTGAACGCTGGCGGCGTGCCTAATACATGCAAGTCGAACGATGAAGCTTCTAGCTTGCTAGAAGTGGATTAGTGGCGCACGGGTGAGTAACGCATAGGTTATGTGCCCCATAGTCTGGGATAGCCACTGGAAACGGTGATTAATACTGGATACTCCCTACGGGGGAAAGTTTTTCGCTATGGGATCAGCCTATGTCCTATCAGCTTGTTGGTGAGGTAATGGCTCACCAAGGCTATGACGGGTATCCGGCCTGAGAGGGTGATCGGACACACTGGAACTGAGACACGGTCCAGACTCCTACGGGAGGCAGCAGTAGGGAATATTGCTCAATGGGCGAAAGCCTGAAGCAGCAACGCCGCGTGGAGGATGAAGGTTTTAGGATTGTAAACTCCTTTTCTAAGAGAAGATAATGACGGTATCTTAGGAATAAGCACCGGCTAACTCCGTGCCAGCAGCCGCGGTAATACGGAGGGTGCAAGCGTTACTCGGAATCACTGGGCGTAAAGAGCGCGTAGGCGGAGTAATAAGTCAGATGTGAAATCCTGTAGCTTAACTACAGAACTGCATTTGAAACTGTTATTCTAGAGTGTGGGAGAGGTAGGTGGAATTCTTGGTGTAGGGGTAAAATCCGTAGAGATCAAGAGGAATACTCATTGCGAAGGCGACCTACTGGAACATTACTGACGCTGATGCGCGAAAGCGTGGGGAGCAAACAGGATTAGATACCCTGGTAGTCCACGCCCTAAACGATGAATGCTAGTTGTTGGGGTGCTTGTCACTCCAGTAATGCAGTTAACACATTAAGCATTCCGCCTGGGGAGTACGGTCGCAAGATTAAAACTCAAAGGAATAGACGGGGACCCGCACAAGCGGTGGAGCATGTGGTTTAATTCGATGCTACGCGAAGAACCTTACCTAGGCTTGACATTGATAGAATCTGCTAGAAATAGCGGAGTGTCTAGTTTACTAGACCTTGAAAACAGGTGCTGCACGGCTGTCGTCAGCTCGTGTCGTGAGATGTTGGGTTAAGTCCCGCAACGAGCGCAACCCTCGTTCTTAGTTGCTAGCAGTTCGGCTGAGCACTCTAAGAAGACTGCCTTCGTAAGGAGGAGGAAGGTGAGGACGACGTTAAGTCATCATGGCCCTTACGCCTAGGGCTACACACGTGCTACAATGGGGTGCACAAAGAGACGCAATACCGCGAGGTGGAGCAAATCTCAAAAACATCTCTCAGTTCGGATTGTAGTCTGCAACTCGACTACATGAAGCTGGAATCGCTAGTAATCGTGAATCAGCCATGTCACGGTGAATACGTTCCCGGGTCTTGTACTCACCGCCCGTCACACCATGGGAGTTGTATTCGCCTTAAGCCGGGATGCTAAATTGGCTACCGTCCACGGCGGATGCAGCGACTGGGGTGAAGTCGTAACAAGGTAACCGTAGGTGAACCTGCGGTTGGATCACCTCCTTTCTAGAGTAAGATCAAGGTATTTGTTTATCTTGATAAAAAATAAGTGTAAAAAGAATTTTTAACTCTTGCTTAGTTTTCAGAGATTCTATCAAATGAGTATCGTCCTTGTAGGGGCTTATAGCTCAGGTGGTTAGAGCGCACCCCTGATAAGGGTGAGGTCAGAGGTTCAAGTCCTCTTAAGCCCACCATTCATTAGAGGGGAATTAGCTCAGCTGGGAGAGCGCCTGCTTTGCACGCAGGAGGTCAGCGGTTCGATCCCGCTATTCTCCACCAATGACTTACTTCAAAGCAATAGAATCTTTTTGTTAGTCTAATGTAAATTCTCTTAAGAATGAATCAAGAGATTTGAATCAAGAGATTTAGAAAAGCAAAAGCAAGCTTGAAAAGAGTTTGCAATAAAAATCTTTCTAATCTCACAGTATTCTCTATAGGATTTACATTAGGCTAAGCCTAAGTGTTTTTTAATTTATTATTGTTAAGCCTATGAATAGTAATAAGACTACAATTACCTCTGTTTTTATTGGAAGTAGAAATACATTCAATAAGGCAGTGATAACTTTAGAATACTTAACTATTTTATCCATACTTTAAGAGCATCATAAGAACTTTTAGATCTTATGTGAAAATAAGCTTTTAAGGGCAGATGGTGGATGCCTTGGAAGAGAGAGGCGATGAAGGACGTACTAGACTGCGATAAGCTACGGGGAGCTGTCAAGAAGCTTTGATCCGTAGATTTCCGAATGGGACAACCCAACTAGCACTAGCTAGTTACCTTTAATGGAGCGAACCCAGCGAAGTGAAACATCTCAGTAGCTGGAGGAAAAGAAATCAAATGAGATTCTCTTAGTAGCGGCGAGCGAACGGGGAAGAGGGCAAACCGAATGCTTGCATTCGGGGTTGAGGACTGCGACATCCACTGAGATCATTTAGTAGAACAATCTGGAAAGTTTGGCGACACAGGGTGATAGCCCCGTATACGAAAGATGATTTCTAGGTAGCAGGATCCAGAGTAGGCCAGGACACGTGAAATCCGGGCTGAAGCCGGGGAGACCACTCTCCAACCCTAAATACTACTCTCTTACCGATAGTGCACAAGTACCGTGAGGGAAAGGTGAAAAGAACCGCAGTGAGCGGAGTGAAATAGAACCTGAAACCATCTGCCTACAATCATTCAGAGCCCTATGATACATCCCATAAAGTTTTACTTTATAGCGCGTATCTCAATAATTATATCATTGGAGTCTCCATAAGATCGTAAGGTTTTATGGGGTGTATCAGGGTGATGGACTGCCTTTTGCATAATGATCCTGCGAGTTGTGGTATCTGGCAAGGTTAAACAAACGTGAAGCCGTAGCGAAAGCGAGTCTGAAAGGGCGCTTAGTCAGATGCTGCAGACCCGAAGCTGAGTGATCTATCCATGGCCAAGTTGAAGTAAGTGTAATAGCTTATGGAGGACTGAACTCGTACCCATTGAAACGGGTTGGGATGAGCTGTGGATAGGGGTGAAAGGCCAAACAAACTCAGTGATAGCTGGTTCTCTTCGAAATATATTTAGGTATAGCCTCAAGTGATAGTAATAGGGGGTAGAGCTCTGATTGGGCTAGGGCTGCTCACCGCGGTACCAAACCCTGTCAAACTTCAAATACCTATTACCGTATCTTGGGAGTCAGGCGGTGGGTGATAAAATCAATCGTCAAGAGGGAAACAACCCAGACTACCAACTAAGGTCCCCAAGTTCTATTCTAAGTGGAAAAAGATGTGGAGTTACTCAGACAACCAGGAGGTTGGCTTAGAAGCAGCCATCCTTTAAAGAAAGCGTAACAGCTCACTGGTCTAGTGATTCTGCGCTGAAAATATAACGGGGCTAAGATAGACACCGAAGTTGTAGATTGTGCTTTGCACAGTGGTAGAAGAGCGTTCGTATCTGCGTTGAAGGTATACCGGTAAGGAGTGCTGGAGCGATGCGAAGTGAGCATGCAGGAATGAGTAGCGATAAAATATGTGAGAATCATATTCGCCGTAAATCTAAGGTTTCCTACGCTATGCTCGTCATCGTAGGGTTAGTCGGGTCCTAAGACAAGTCCGAAAGGGGTAGTCGATGGAAAATGGGTTAATATTCCCATACCAACCATTGTGTGCGATGGGGGGACGCATAGGGTTAAGTGCGCTAACTGATGGAATAGTTAGTTTAAGAGTGTAAGTTGGGAGATAGGCAAATCCACTCCTGTATCACAAGCTCGATGAGCTCTTTGAAGTCTTCGGATGGATAAGAGTGTCACTGATACCGTCGTGCCAAGAAAAGCCTCTAAGTTTAGCAATGGTTGCCCGTACCGCAAACCGACACAGGTAGATGAGATGAGTATTCTAAGGCGCGTGAAAGAACTCTCTTTAAGGAACTCTGCAAACTAGCACCGTAAGTTCGCGATAAGGTGTGCCTATGAAAGTAGGTCTCAGCAAAGAGTCCCTCCCGACTGTTTACCAAAAACACAGCACTTTGCCAACTCGTAAGAGGAAGTATAAGGTGTGACGCCTGCCCGGTGCTCGAAGGTTAAGAGGATGAGTCAGTCAGCAATGATGAAGCTTTGAATTGAAGCCCGAGTAAACGGCGGCCGTAACTATAACGGTCCTAAGGTAGCGAAATTCCTTGTCGGTTAAATACCGACCTGCATGAATGGCGTAACGAGATGGGAGCTGTCTCAAAGAGAGATTCAGTGAAATTGTAGTGGAGGTGAAAATTCCTCCTACCCGCGGCAAGACGGAAAGACCCCGTGGACCTTTACTACAGCTTGGCACTGCCGATGGGAGCATTATGCGCAGGATAGGTGGGAGGCTTTGAAATCTTCACTCCGGTGGAGATGGAGCCATCCTTGAGATACCACCCTTAATGTTTCTGTCTGCTAACTGGCTTGAGTTATCCTCAAGCAGGACAATGCCTGGTGGGTAGTTTGACTGGGGCGGTCGCCTCCTAAAAAGTAACGGAGGCTTGCAAAGGTTGGCTCATTGCGGTTGGAAATCGCAAGTTGAGTGTAATGGCATAAGCCAGCCTGACTGTAAGACAAACAAGTCGAGCAGAGACGAAAGTCGGTCATAGTGATCCGGTGGTTCTGTGTGGAAGGGCCATCGCTCAAAGGATAAAAGGTACCCCGGGGATAACAGGCTGATCTCCCCCAAGAGCTCACATCGACGGGGAGGTTTGGCACCTCGATGTCGGCTCATCGCATCCTGGGGCTGGAGCAGGTCCCAAGGGTATGGCTGTTCGCCATTTAAAGCGGTACGCGAGCTGGGTTCAGAACGTCGTGAGACAGTTCGGTCCCTATCTGCCGTGGGCGTAGGAAAGTTGAGGAGAGCTGTCCCTAGTACGAGAGGACCGGGATGGACATGCCACTAGTGTACCAGTTGTTCTGCCAAGAGCATCGCTGGGTAGCTACGCATGGATGTGATAACCGCTGAAAGCATCTAAGCGGGAAGCCAACTCCAAGATAAACTTTCCCTAAGGTCGCAAGAAGACTACTTGCTTGATAGGTTGGGTGTGTAAGTATAGTAATATATTTAGCTGACCAATACTAATTGACCGTTTGGCTTATTTTTATGTGATAAGACTTAAGTATTTGTTATCACTGCCTTATTGAGTGTATTTGGTTTTATTCTTTTAGGCTTAGCAATGAAGAGATTTCCTAGATATAAGAAGGAAGATGGAATTAAGAGCAAATGCGATTTGTTTTTAATTCCCTTTTCCTTGTGTCTATAGAGAGAAGGAAACACCCAGCTCCATTCCGAACCTGGCAGTTAAGCTTCTCTTCGCTGATGATACTGCACCTTTCAGGTGTGGGAACGTAGGTCGATGCAGGGTTAGGGAAATCTCCTTATTTTTTGAATCTGCTTTTATTTATTCGTTCCTTGTTTAGTTTTATGTTACCCTTTGTTCTTTCCTTGTAGTTTCGTTTTGTTCCTTTATTTTTTATAGATCCAAGAAAGAAAAAGGGTGGATCTTCCCAGTTAAACATTCTTGAGTTTCCTGACATTTGTGGTTGATTTTCATGCTTTTTTACATTAGAGAGATTGGGTGTGTAAGTATAGTAATATCTTTAGCCAACCAATACCAATTGAGCGTTTGGTTTATGTGATAAAACTTTGCTATCCGCTTTATTGAGTATATGGTTTTTCTGTCCAATGGTGCGCGATAAAAACTTGGAGTGCTTAGGATTTTTTTGCGACAGGAATGCTTTTGGGAGGAGAAAAATTCTTTTAAAGCTTGGCATGATTGAGAGTGTAAATTGATGAAAATCTAAAATGCGTATAAAAGCTCTGCATTTGATGTGGCGACCTTAAGAGAAGAATGGGTTTATTGCGATTTGGGCTAAGGAATCAGGTCTCAAAGTCATCGCCTTGCAGAAGGATGGCTGCCAGATAGATTTTGCAAAAATGAAAATGAGTAAAAAATTCTCAAGATTCTCAAGCGACCTTGTGCATTTGAAATCCCAAAAATTCATAAAGATTGCAAAAGCCTGTAAAATCATAAAATCCTGCGCCCATCTCCCAACCCCCCAATCTTGTATATCCGAAGTATGAAGACGTTTAGAATGTGTTTTTAATTCTCAGATTCTCTGGTTGTGAGGATTGGCACTGCTGTTTATAATGTTCAAAAATCTTCTTTATTATCCAAAAGACAGGCCTACCATGGGTTTTGACTTTTGCTTTGTTTATTGTTTTTTTTGTTAGAATTGCTCTTATTACAAATTTTTAAAAAATATTAAATATGGAGTATTTACATCGAAGTCAAAGTAGAAAAGAGGGTTTGTGTAGCTTTTGTCAAAAGTAGGTGAGTTGAAAAAGATAGATAAAGGTGCAGTATCTTCTTGGTAAAGAGAAGCCTTCATGCAGCGACATCAAACGATGTCTTTTTAAGAAAAGCCTTTAAGTTTAGCCAGTGGCTATTGGGTTTTGTTTCTGAACTGGGATTTTTTTCGAAGAGAAATGAGGGCAATCAAACCATCAAGCGGTATTTTGGTGTAGAACTCTATAATTTTAAGAGGAGTGGTATGTGTTTGATAAAAATTTAGAAAAAAAGAATTGGCAGCCCAATTTGGATTATATTGTTTCCAAATATTTGGTGCATAAATCATTTGTGGGTGAAGTATTTTTAAGTGATGCTTATAAAGATAGCGAGGATGTGTTTTTGCTTTCAGCTGTTTTTCCTCGGGCACATTGTTATTACAATGATTCTTCTCAAAAGATTCTTTTTTTCCCAAATTAGTTCTTGATACGAGTAGGGATATGCAATGGGATCATGGAGTAATTTTACACCGACCTAAAAGTATTCCTGTCACAAACCCTGACAAAAAGGAGAAATAACCATGTCATCTCATAAGTCTTTCATGCTTTTTGCTATCTTGCTTGCTGTTTTTGTTGTGCCAAGTTCGATTTCAGGCACTACTATTGCCCTGCCATTTATCGCCCAAGAGCTGGGAAATCAAGCCAGTACCCTGCAGTGGGTTGTGAATGCGTTTAATTTGTTCTTTGCAAGTTTTACGCTGATTTGGGGAGCGATGGCAGATAGATTTGGTGCAAAAAAATGTCTTTTGCTGGGTGTGTCTATCTATGTGCTAGGTTCCTTGCTCTCCATCATTGCGCGAGATTTGTTGTTGCTAGATATAGCACGCGCGTGTGCGGGGATTGGTGGGGCGAGTGTCTTTGCCAGTGGGGCAAGCTTGCTTATTAGGAACTTTGAAGACAAAGAGAGGGCTAAAGCCTTTGCTTTCTTTGGGACGACAGCGGGGCTTGGTATCACCTTTGGCCCCACGATTTCTGGGCTTCTTATTGATGCTTTTGCTACGACCTTTGTGGGGGATATGCGGATTTCCTATCGTGCTATTTTTGCCTTTCATTTTCTTATTTTAACCCTTGTATTATTTCTAAGTCCTGTTTTGCCAAAAGATAATGCGAAGGAATTGGCAAAAACCCCCTTTGATATACCTGGTGCATTTCTTTTTGTAGCATTACTCTTTTCTTTTATGGCACTCATCTCTTCTCTAGCTTATTTTGATAGACAAACACTTATTTTATTGATTGTATTTGTTGTTTGTGGAGCTTTATTTCTGGGGCAGCAAAAATCTCTCCGTGCAAGAGGCTTATCTCCACTCCTTGATCTAGAAGTGCTTAAGAATAAAAGATTCTTTGGTTTTAGCCTTGTGACTGTGATTGCTGGCTTTAGCTTTGTGGTGCTTTTGACTTATTTTCCCAGCTTTTTGCAAGCTATCTGGGGTTTGAGTGCTTCTATCTCCGGGCTGTTCATGCTTGCCCTTACCACACCCATGCTTTTTTGCCCCTTTCTTGTTGCAAAAATGCTAAATTCTGGATGGGATGCAAAAAGGCTCGCTCTTATGATGTCGTTTTGATGAGTGTGGGACTGATTGCCTTGGCTTTAGTTTTGTATTTCTTGCCAATACAATGGCAAATTCTGCCTGTAATTTTGCTTTTGTTTATCATTGGCGTGGGGATGGGCTTGCATGCTGGAGGGATTGATAATCTAGCCTTAAGTAGTGTAGATGCTAGCAAAGCAGGGCTTGGAGCAGGGGTGCTTAATTCCTTGAGGCTAGGGAGCGAAGGCTATTGGAGTGGCAATGTATGGTGCATTCATGTTTGTTTTTATCACTCTAAGTATAGCTTCAGCAGGAATAAGCATGGAAAATATTCCCATCATTGCCAGTGCAAATCTTGCCATGCTGGAAGATAGGGAAATGGGACTTTTTGTCTATTTACATTCCTTTTGTGCTGTTATTGGGGTTTTGGGTGGGATTTGTTGTTTCTTTTGTGTGGCTATAGGGAGATTGCTAAAGGAGCGAAGCTAGAGAGGAGTACTCTCAAGTGAGTCAAAGAACTCTCTTTGAGGGACTCTGCAAACTAACACCGTAAGTTCGCGATAAGGTGTGCCCAAAGATTCTAGCAATAGGGTCTGTAGGTCTCAAAGAGTCCCTCCCGACTGTTTACCAAAAACACAGCACTTTGCCAACTTTTAAGAGGAAGTATAAGGTGTGATGCCTACCCGCGGCAAGACGGAAAGACTCCGTGGATCTTGATTACAGCTTGGCACTGCCGATGGGAGCATTATGTGAAAAATTTTCTCAATCCGCTTTGATTCTAATTATAAATTGTAACCATGATATGCATTGTTGTACCAATTGCTCACATAGAGATGGATTTTTGATATACAATGATTTAGGAATAGAATTTCTAGGTCATTTTTACAAAGGTTTATTAAAGGAGATTTCACAATGAAGAAAAAGCAAACAGATTTAAAAAACTCTATCAGAAAACCCGTTTCTAGCAGCCCATCAATTTTCTATTATAGTAGCAATGATAAGGACTATCGCATTAAAGATACCGTATTGGTTATTAGTGCGGGAAGATGTTTGAGCACAAGTAGTAGCTGCTGTTGCTGCTGTGGCGGCGGAGGGGGATAAATGTTTTCTAAAGAAACCCTTCGGGTTCTTCCTACGTTAAAATGTAATATTGTTGACTCTGATAAGATCCAGTTGCGGTTTCCAAACTCTCAGTGCCTAACGATAAAATACAATGCAAAAGCAATATTTAGAACCTTAAGTTATCAAGGTGCTCAAAACAAAGATGCTTGGATTGAGCATATGAAACAAAGTGGCGTATATAACTCTGATCGTTTGTTTGAATTATTCACTAATACGGGAGTGCTCTGCATCGATGAAAATGACATTCATGAAATCATTGCATTGGACGGGTTTTTATGATGATAAAGTTAATTCGCTCATCAAGGCTGACTCTAAAACAGAATCTTTATGCTATATGATTTGGCATGGAGGATCTTATGATAAGAAAAATTAACCTGCAAGCTGTATTGGATGTATTGCAACTCATTAAGAATGATTGTGTAGATCAAATATCTTCCAAATATGCAACGAATTAAAAACAAAGAAGAAGTAGAAGAGCAAACAAGAAAAATTCTTTTGGAAATTGGGCATAATACACAGGATGAACAAATTGGGAATGATGCGCTTTTGATGATGGAAATATTAGAAAAATACACACCAAAATACACGAGAAAAGTAGCGCAATGATTTATAATATAAGTATTACAACTACAAAAACTAAAAATGCTTTAAACATACAGGATTTTTCATTTAGGAGCAATACTAGCACGGCGATTATTGGCACCAACGGAGCAGGAAAATCAACGCTGATTCATGCAATTCTAGGCATCAAAGCTGGCTTTGACATCAAAGCACAAAATAACAACACCCCCTATCAAAATAATATTATTCCCAAGCGTGAACAATTAGGGGTTGTCTCTAGTTTATTTAACTATCCCCCTGGACTAAGTGCCAAGAACCTCTTGACGTTCTATCAATTTTTTTACAAAAACTGTGCTTTAGATTTGTTTGATAGCAATCTTTTGGATAAAACTTATGAACACCTAAGTGATGGACAAAAACAACGACTAAAAATTGACTTAGCTACCAGTCACCGTCCACAATTGGCCATCATGGATGAGCCAGAGACAAGTCTAGAGCAAAACGCCCTAGCAAGACTTAAGAAGCTTATTCTGCTACGTAACACCAAGCAACTTACTACCATTATTGCCACTCATGATGCAACGGTTTTGGAGAGTTGTGAGTGGGTTTTATTCCTCAAAAATGGCGGCATTGTTACATACGAGCCTTTGGATTCTCTATTGAAATCTCTGGCTCTAACTTTTGAATTTGTAAAAAAACCAACCACCAAAGACCTATTGGCATTGTTAAAGGATTTCTAATGGGTGCAATTCTAGGCATTCTAAAACTTGAAATGAAATCTTATCTCACCAATACAAGTGCATTATTTTGGACATTTATCTACCCTGTTTTAATGTTCTTATTATTGGTCTTTGTTTTTCCAAAAAACGACACAGAGCTTTTTTATTTTCATAGCATCATAGGTCTCATGGGGTTACTGATTATTTCTAGCGCGATCTTTGGCATCACGCAGGCCATAGCAAGTGCGAGATCCCATCATGTTTTTTTGTTTTATCTGCTAACACCAGCAAGCATCAAGCAATTGGCCCTAGCACTGATGATTGCTAGACTCATCATTGTAGTTGCATATGCTTTTGTCTTTATTTTCCTCTCTTTTTATGCGCTTGGAATCATCCATCTGCTCAATTTTAAAACATGGATTTTTGGATTTATTGCCGTATTTTCCAGTGCATTTTTTTGTTTTTGTTTGGCTATTCTTGTAGCCAGGATCTTTCAAAATGAACAGGGGATCTTGGGATTTGCCAATATTATCAATCTCTATGCTGTGATGTCTTGTAATGTGTTTGTTTCTCTAGATTATTTGCCTAGTTTTGGTCAAATCTTTATCAAGACATCAGTTTTTTATCATCTCAATGAGCTTTTGCTCAAGGCTTTTCAGGGGATTGAGCCAATCACTGTGCTAGGGGTCTCGGGACTCTTTATTATTTTTGGAGTTGCTTTATTTTTCCTGAGTGCAAATCGCATGTTGTTCCTACCAAGAGATCGTATGCGCTAATCCTCACCACCCCCTCCCACTGCTATTTGCGCCTTCAACACAAGGAAAATTCAAAAGAAGAGTGGCCAAACATGAGATGTAAGTGATGGGCGGAGGCGTAGAGGTTGAACCTCTGCAAAAAACGCAAAAAACACACCCCCCAGTGCTTCAAAAATTCTAAAATACCCAGCCGTAGTTAAAGAAGACATTGAAATGACTAGGGCCTTCTTTGATGGATATCTCTCTGTTTCCCAATGTTCTCACTTTGATATCATAGGAGATCATGGGCACAGAAACCCCAAGACTATATTTAGAGTGCCCCTTTCTGTAACTGAATCCTGTGGCCAGGTTGAGATTGCTCCCACTAGCAAAGCGGCCCAGCATGCTATAGCGATTCCACAGCCCCCTGATTCCCACAAACATCCCAATGGAGCTCACAAACTCCCGGTAAACATGCTCAGAATCCTTGTCTTTGAATACGATAAATTTGTTGTGAAAATCTATGAGGAGATTGGTGCCTATCCCCACACTTACCTGCTCCACCGCACCGACGGTTTTGTGTGCACCTGCATAGCTGTACTTCAAAATCCCATAATAAGACAGCCCAAAGATATCATTCAAATAGTGCTGGTAGCCCGCCATGATATTCACGCCCCCATTCATGCGAGAGTTGCTATTTGGGATCTTGAGGGGTGCTTTGTTTGCGCGGTTAAAGTAGTTTTGCGTGATCTTTTCATGCATGATTTGATTTTGCAGTTCTTGATTTGGAGCACCTAGGTTTGGCGCGCCTGGGGTGGGGGGCGCTCCTCCACCTCCGCTTAACCCGCTCGACCCTCCATTGGCAGAGATTCCAATCCCTCCTTTGAGAAAAATTCCAAAATCTGATGTCTTCGCGCTGCCAGAGACGCTGTTTCCAAATGCGCGATCTAGGAGATTTTGTGGGTTTGAAATGGAAGGAGGTGCTAAGGTAGCTTTGTTTTGCTGTGCCAAGACTGTGGTTTTTGGGATCATGCGCGCTTCTGTCTTGACCATACCCATGATGAATCCCCCCTCCACAAAAACCCCATCTTTGGGGTTGTCAGCCATCAAAAAAGCACAAAAAATAAAAGGGAGCAAATATCTTTGCATGAAACCTTCCTTAAGCGAGAGGGCAAAACTAGATATCTCATTGTAGTGCAAAACTCGCACCAAGCGGCAAGGAAGTAGGAAATTTAGGGTAATTTTTGAAAAAATAAAAAAAGTAAACAAGAAGGCAAATGGGAAAGACATCAACAAGGAAAATGCCAGGTTTTTAAGAGTTAGTTTAGCTTTATGTTGGTTGTTTCAAGCACACGCAATGCCTTACTGTTTGTTTTGGATTTTGCTTATGCTTTTCTGTCAGCCTTTGGAAAAGTCATTTTAAAATGGTTTAACTGTGTTAGAATATCAGCATCAAAATCAAGGAGCTTAGAATGTTTCATGAATATCGCAATGAGATCACCAAACTAAAAGGAAGTAATGCCCACTTTGAGAAAATTTTCAATGAACACAATGAACTCGATCAAAAGATCAAAAATGCAGAAGATGGCATCGAGGTGATGGGCAATCTAGAGATCGAAAGCCTCAAAAAGCAAAAACTCCGCCTAAAAGACGAAGTCTATGCCATGATTATGGAATACAAAAAGGCCAATGGCTAAATCCTCTGATAGGGCTTTTGTCCTATCTCATAGAAATTATTCCCTAGACAGTCAATTGCCACAATCGCTGGAAAATCCTCCACTGTGAGCTTTGCCACTGCCTCAGGTCCTAGCTCTGGGTACGCGAGCACTTCATATTTTTTGATTCTTTGCGAGATTAATGCTGCTGCACCTCCCACCGCCACCATGTAGACCACTTGGTTTGCTATGATAGCATCAATCACCTCTTGAGAGCGATATCCCTTGCCAATCATCCCGCTGATACCCTGATCAATCATAGCCGGAGTATATTTGTCCATTCTCCCACTGGTTGTAGGCCCAGCAGATCCAATGGGTTCGCCAGGCTTTGCTGGGCTTGGCCCTAGGTAATAAATGACTTGGTTTTTGAGGTCTATGGGCAATTTCTCCCCACGATCTAGGGCCTCAGTCAACACCTTGTGCGCTGCATCGCGCGCTGCTAGGATGCTCCCAGAAATAAGCACATTATCGCCTGCCTTAAGTGTCTTAATCACCTCTTTGTCAAAGGGTGCTTGGATTTTTATTGTCGCCATGTCTTCTCCTTAGATGGTTTTGTGTGCATGCCTTGCAGCATGGCAGTTTACATTTACTGCTACAGGAAGTCCTGCGATATGTGTGGGATACCATTCAATATTCACGCCAAAGGCTGTGGTATTGCCACCTAGCCCCTGGGGTCCCACGCCAGTTTTGTTGGCAAGCTCTAGTAATTCTTCTTCAAGCTCTGCATATTGGGGATTGGGATTTTTAGAATCTATAGAACGCAATGCAGCTTTTTTTGCAAGAATTGCTGCTTTTTCCATTGTGCCGCCAATTCCCACTCCTAGCACCATGGGAGGGCAGGCATTGGGCCCTGCGAGCTTTACAGCCTCTAAGAACACCTTTTTTACTCCGTCTAGTCCATCTGCGGGTACTAGCATCTTCAAGACGCTTTTGTTTTCGCTGCCAAAGCCTTTGGCTGCCACCATAATATGAATCTGATCTCCTGGGATGATTTGTGTGTGGATCACAGCTGGAGTGTTGTTTGTAGTATTTTTGCGTTCAAAAACTGGATCATTTACGACGGATTTGCGCAAGTAGCCTTGCATATAGCCCTGCGCCACTCCCTCTTGGATGGCATCTTCGAAATTCCCCCCCACGATGTGGACATCCTGACCCACTTCCACAAACACCACACACATCCCTGTATCCTGACAAATGGGTTTCATCTTTTCTTGCGCGATTTTTCCATTTTCTATAAGGGTGCTTAGGATGCTTTTGCCAAGCTCTGAGCTTTCTTTTTCATAAGCTTGGTGAAAAGCTTTTTTGATATCAGGGGTTTGAATGCAGCAGGCCTCTATGCAGAGGTCTTTGATGGTTTGAGTGATATGTTCACAGCTAATCTCTCGCATGTTTGTTCCTTTTGGTGAAATTTGACATGCTAAGTATATCCATTTGAAACAACACAAGGTTTATCCCTTTTTCTTGTTCTTTTTCAAAAAATCCCTATCTTTTCACAAAGCCCCTTTTCAAAACCAATTTTGCACCCCACCACCTTGATCTAACGCTTTTGTCTGTGTTTTTTAGCACTGTCTAAATCCTCTGGCTAAATGGTTAGCCAAATATGCTAGCGCTCCCACATCCTCCCTCTGATATTTTCAAAAATATTATAGAATTAGGGTATTTTTATGGGGTGCAAGATGTTTGGTTTGAATCTATTTGAAATCTTGGTGATTTTGATTGTGGCGGTGATTTTTTTGGGCCCAGAAAAGCTACCCAAATTCATTGCAGATACGGTGAAGTTTTTCAAAACCATCAAGCGCAGCATTGATGATGCAAAAGAAGCCATTGACAAAGAACTCCAGATTAGCGAACTCAAGCAAGAAGCATTGGAATACAAAGCCCATTTTGAGAAAGAAGCAGCGGAGCTTACCAAAGACATCCAGCTCCAAGATATACATGAGATTTTCAAAGATTATCAAGAGGAGATACGTGAGGGTGTGCAAGAGATTACAGATCTCAAAACCCAGATCCTATCTGTAGACTCCTCTTCAAAGCCTATCAAAAAACTCCCTGCTGATTCTGTTAAAAAGCGCGGAATAAAAAAGGCTGCCAACACTGAAGCTACCGCTGAAATGACTGCCCAGCAGCCTGCAAAAAAGCGCGGAAGAAAACCCCGTACTGAAATCACAGCTCAAGAAGTCGCCACCACGCCCACTATCATTGATTCCACCAAAAGCCGCGGAAGAAAACCCCGTGCCAAAAAAGCCGCGGAAGTCACAGCTGAAATTGCGCCCGCCAATCCCACCGCTGTGGAAATCATCGCTGTTGAAACAGCTCAAGAAATCGCCCAAGAATCCACTGCCACCAAGCTCCAAGAATCCACTACTGAAGTTGCCACAAAAGATCCGCCCACTTCTATTGCTACTTCTATTGTTGAGGATCCATCCACCACACAAATCATAACCCAGAAATTGCCAAAAGATCCTGCCACAAAAGAGCGCCAAAACTTAAAAAATCATAAAAAAGAGGCATAATGTTTGAAGATCTAAAACCCCATATACAGGATTTGCGCAAGCGTCTCATGATCGCAGTGGGGACCCTCATTGTCGTTTTTATTGCATGTTTTAATTTTTGGCGCGAGATTTTTGAATATATCAAAAAACCCATCGAAGGGGCCTTTGATGGGCAGGTCCAGGGTATGCTAATCCAAACTGCGCCAGCAGAGGGCATCATCGTGGCACTCAAGGTGAGTTTTTTTGTTGCTTTGGGGCTTTCTATCCCTGTGATTTTTTGGCAGATTTGGGCATTTGTCGCCCCAGGATTGTACAAACATGAAAAAAAGATCGTTTTACCCTTTGTGTTTTTTGGCAGTTTGATGTTTTTTTGTGGTGTGGCATTTGCGTATTTCTTGGCCTTTCCCTATGCGATCAAATACATTTTGATGTTTGGAAATGATGAATTTACCGCCAATATCACTGCAGCAAACTATATTACTTTTTTTACTCGCTTTGTCCTAGGATTTGGCATTGCTTTTGAGTTGCCTGTTTTGGCATTTTTCTTGGCAAAAATCGATCTCATCACCGATCAAACACTAAAAAGAAATTTTAAATACGCCATTGTTGGGATTTTTATTATTGCAGCCATTATCACCCCTCCAGATGTCCTCTCTCAGGTGCTCATGGCCCTCCCCTTGATTTTCCTCTATGGGCTCTCCATCCTTATCGTAGCCTGGGTAAACCCCGCGCCAAAAGATCCCCAAAAAGAGGCCACAGAGAGTGAAAAAGAATCCCAGGAGGCAGGGGAACAAGAGCCCATCAAACTTCCACAGAGCAAAAAACTCCCACCCAAGAAGCTCCCTTCAAAGAAGAAGTCATGAGGGAATTTTCTCTGCAAAGCTATGATTATGCGCTGCCCCAAGAATTGATTGCAAAATACCCCTTAGAGCGCAAGGAAGATGCGCGTTTACTGGTCTATGATCGCAAAAGCGGTGGAATCACTCATACACATTTTGATGCCCTTTTTGATTTCATCCCGCGGGATTTTACCTTGGTTTTCAATGATACCAAGGTCATCAAGGCTCGGATTTTTGGAGAGAAGGGTAGTGGGGGGAAAATCGAGCTGCTCTATCACAAAAGCCTACCTGATGGTGCCTTGGTGCAGATTAGAGGCAGAGTGAAGGTAGGGGAGCACATCCATTTCCCCCATGGTTATAGCGCCAAGGTCTGTGCATTGCTCGATCATGGCATGCGAATCGTGGAATTTTTGTACCACGGCCGCCCCATCAGAGATCTTGCCCCCCTCTTTGAATCCATCGGTCACATCCCCCTGCCTCCCTATCTCAAGCGCGCGGATGAAAGTGCAGATGAGCAAGAGTATCAAAGCGTCTTTGCCACCCATCATGGTGCCATCGCTGCCCCTACTGCTTCTTTGCATTTTTCCCCTAGGATGAGAGATTTTGCCCTGCAGCATTATCCCCATGCCTTTGTCACGCTGCATGTGGGTGCTGGGACTTTTTTGGGTGTGGAGAGTGAGGATATCAGGGGGCATGAGATTCATAGCGAAGAGCTTTGGGTCAGCGCGGCCAATCTCTCTTTGATTGAAGGGGCTAAAAAGATCCTGTGCATTGGCACCACGGCTCTGCGATCGGTGGAATTTCTCTCCCAAAGAGATCTTTTGAGGCAAGAGGGGGATTATGTGGGGGATTGTGATATTTTTTTGCATTGCGGCAATCCTCCCAAAAAAGCAAGCGCGCTGCTTACCAATTTTCACCTGCCAAAATCTAGCCTCATCATGCTTGTGGCTTCCATGGTGGGGCTTGATACCTGCAAGAACCTCTATGCAGAGGCCATTGCGAAAAAATATCGATTTTATTCCTATGGTGATGGGATGCTAATTTTATGAGAGATTTGCATCAAGAGGCCTTTTTGACATACATAAACCTCCTGCTAGAATGGAATCAGATCCACAATCTCAGTGGCAATCTCACCCCAAGGCTTGCAGAGGAATATCTGCTAGATAGTATCTATCCTCTAGAATTCATCCAGAGCTTTTCGCGCTGTATTGATGTGGGCAGTGGTGCGGGATTCCCTGCTGTTCCTCTTGCCATCTGCTGCCCACGGAGCGAGTTTCTCCTCATAGAGCCACGCAATAAGCGCGCTGCATTTTTGCAGTATGTGAGCTCAGAGCTTGGTCTCTCCAACATCCAGGTCAAAAAAATGCGCATAGAAGAAGTGGGGGGAAGATGTGTAGATCTCATTACTTCACGCGCGGTGATGGATGCGCCAAGCCTCATTGCAAGCTGTTCGCATTTATTGCAAGTTGGTGGCCATTATCTTTTTTACAAAGGGGAAAATCTCTCCCAGGAGCTTGGCAGGAGTGTGGAGGGATATCCGCGCAGAGGGCAGAGGATTTATTTTTATGAAAGGAAGGAATCGTGAAATTTTTTGTATTGCTTTTGCTAATTCTTGGGGGGATTTGGTTTTTTTTTCGTGAAAAAAAACCCATCGTCTCATCCAAAAAAAATGAAGAGGAAATGCTAGAGTGTGCAGCATGTGGTGTATTTGCTAGCAACAAAGAAATGCTCTTAAAAAATGGCAAGCATTACTGCTCAAAAGCTTGTGAGCAAAAGGGAGCATAATGCTAATTTTTGGATATTATGCCATTGCTTGTGAGGAATTTCACAAAATCCAAAGCCTAGAAGAGGTGGATGGCACGCAGGGTCTTGTGTGGTTTGATGCTCAAAGTGATGCCATGTATGAGCTCTCCCATCACTGCTTGGCAAATCATGTCCCCTATGCTGTGAGGATTGAAAATATCAAAGGGCTTTTGATTTATGCGGCCCTAAATGCAAAATATGTGATTGTGCAAAAATCTCCAGAAAAATATCAAAAAATCGCAGAGGAGTATCTTTTGGACACAAAAATTCTTTGTATTATTGAAGAAATTGAAGAAATTGAAGAAATTGCAAAAATGGGTGTGGATGGAGTCATCTTAGCCCAGCATCTGCTAAAGTGAGGGTTTTTTGCAGGGCTATATCCTAAACATCACTCCGCAAAAAAATGAAGACATCATTCTCTCTATTCTCACGCCCGCAAAAATCAAGAAGCTGTATCGATTTTATGGGGCTAGGCATAGCATCATCCAGCTGGGCAAAAAGATTGATTTTGAAAGGGAAATGAGTGGCAATTTTTTGCCAAGATTGCGAAATGTCACGGGGTTGAATTTTTTTTGGGAGCGCGAGAGGGAGCGCGTAAGCATTTGGCAGCATACTCTCCAGTTATTGCATCGACATTTCCATGATGTGGTGGATGTGGATGGCTTTTATTATCAAAATCTCGAATATGCCGCTGCTAAGATGGAATTGCAAAACCCTATGCGCGTGGTTGTCGAGATGTATGCGATGCTTTTAGATTTTGAGGGCAGGATGCCAAAGATGGGACATTGTTTTTTGTGCGAGAAGGAGCTTTTGGGGCATATCGCGCTAGCTAGAGCCTTCCTTCCTGCCCATCCTTCCTGCCTGCAAAGCGCTCAGAGTTTTGAGAAAGAGGCAATTGAGCAATTTCTAGCACAAAAATCTACCTTGAGTCTAGAGGATAGGGAAGTTCAAGGACTCTGGAATGTGCTTACTTTGGGGATGTAGATTGCAAAAATCCCCCTACTACATTTGGAAGTTTTTGAAGGGTCAAAATAGGGATTTTCCCTCTGGCTTGGAGGGGCAGGGGAGATTTGGGCCAATCTCAGCAGTGCGCAAATTTATCCCCGCAATCCAAATGCCTCGCATCACGCAAATCCGCACAATCCAAAAGAATCAAAACCTTCTTGCAATCCATAAGAGCCATGCTGTGCAAAAAAATTCCAGCATCGCGCAAATCCACCTCCATACCCAAGTACTCGCCCATCAGATTTTAGTGCATTTGCTAGGGCGAAGCTGCACGCTGGGGATTGCAGAGAGTTTTACAGGAGGGTTAATTACGCAGTACTTCAGCCAGATCCCTGGGGCATCCAGTGCTCTAGCAGGCGGAGTGGTGAGTTATGCAGAGCAGGCAAAGATGCGGATTTTGGGTGTGAGAGCAGAGACCTTGGCGCGCTATGGTGCGGTGAGTGAGGAATGCATACAAGAGATGCTAAGAGGCGCTCTGCTTTGTTTTGACAGCGATTTTGCGCTTGCATCCAGTGGATTTGCTGGGCCTAGCGGGGAGAAGGTGGGTGAGATCTTTTTGGGCATTCTCCATAGAAGCGGTGCAAAAAAGATCTTGCAAGTTCGAATTTTTGGCACTAGGGTGCAGATTCAGCAAAAGGGCTGTTCCATGATTTTGCAAGAATTTCTTTCTTTTCTGCAAAATTTCACTCCATGTCCTTGACTTTGAAAAAAAAACTCTATATAATTTGCCTTTTTAGATGGAAGCTATGAAACTGCCATAAGACCCGTTAGCTCAGCCGGTAGAGCAATTCCCTTTTAAGGAATGGGCCGTTGGTTCGAATCCAACACGGGTCACCATTTTAGGTGTAGAAGTGGCCCCTTCATCTAGCGGTTAGGATACCACCCTTTCACGGTGGCTACAGGGGTTCAAGTCCCCTAGGGGTCACCACTTTTACTTCTCTTTCATTATTCTTACTTTATTTTTGGTCGCTTAGCTCAGTTGGTAGAGCGCTACCCTTACAAGGTAGATGTCATAAGTTCGAGTCTTATAGCGACCACCACTTCTTGGAGCGGTAGTTCAGCTGGTTAGAATACCTGCCTGTCACGCAGGGGGTCGCGGGTTCGAGCCCCGTCCGCTCCGCCATCTCAATAAGAAAATATACAAGACCCCTTCATCTAGTGGCCAAGGATCCTACCCTTTCTCGGTAGTCACGGAAGTTCAAATCTTTCAGGGGTCGCCATTTTGGTTTTTTAAAAAGCTGGATTTTATTTTTCCCTGTGGTTTCCTAGAATCTATTCTAAGCCCTCTCAAAAGACTTTCATTGAATGTAAATCTTCTTTTTTTCATCCTGTGTGCTGGTTTTTAAGTTTTGTAGGTGGTGTGGTTTTTATTGGGATTTGAATCGTGTAAAAATTTTCATCAAAAACGTTGGCTTTTCAAAAGGAAAAATACCAAGCAGGAATAAAAGATATAAGAAAACAATAAAGAGACAAAAAAATAGTAGGGGTGATTTTGCAAAAACTGCAAGGTTAGAGGTCTATGAATACCAAATACCCTGTCTATGGGGTGAGTTCTCAAAAATCAGATCGCGTGAGAAAAACCCACGCGATGAAGGTAGGGGGATATTAGCAGAGTTATTGCTCTGCTGGTGTTTGTGCATCCTTAGTAGGCGTATTCTCTATAGGTGATCCTTCTGCTCCTTTTTCTCCCTCCTTAGTCTTTGGAGCATCTTGTGATGGAGTCTCTGGAGCATGTGTGCTCTGTATGTTTTCATCGAGTGGATGGGTCTCTTTTTCCTGCTCTTGCTCCCTCTCTCCAGCGTCTTTGGCTTCATCCTTCTTAACGTGGTTGGTTTGTGTGGTAATTATCGGCTTGTAGTCCTTATTCTCACCAAAGCTATAGCGATATCCCACATTGAATTGATAATTGGTGATGAAGGAGCCACCAAAGCTTCTCTCTAGGTCAATATAGACTCGGTGATGGTCTTTGATGAGGAAGTTAGTCCCCAGATTGAGCAAGAAGCCATTGCCTGAGACAAAGGGAGTGAGTGTAGTGGCAGAATATGCAGATACTAGGTTGACCTGTCCACCACTGATATAGGTACCTCTATAGAATGTACCTAGATAAATCTCAGATTTAAAGCCCTTGCCCTCTGTGAATTTATCAAACTTATAGCCAAAGCTAGCACCTGCACGAGTTCGCACTGTAATAATGGCTTCCTGCTTGCCAAAGAGAGTGTTATTATTGAGCGCTTGGGTGAATTGATTGCTATTGAAATAACCCAGTGCCACCTCTCCTTGTGGTGTGATATACCATTCATTATTCTCTCCTAGCAAGAAGCGATAACCAATCTCCTCTGAGAAGGTGAAGGCAGCATTATTGGTGTTGTATTTGTTATTCTGTCCTTGCATCTGCAGGGATGTAGAAATGATGCTTAGCTTTATCACACTATCACTATAAAATCCATTGAGCCATTTGGTATCTTTGCTTGCACCATCTTGTACATAGGAGTTATACAGTGCAATTTCCAGTGCATTGCTATTGCCATCCTTGAGTCCAAAGACTTGATTTTCAAACACAAAGTTCTTAGTGCTAGTGATTGCATTGGCATAGCTAATGGCAAATCCTAGATAGTTATTGGCTCCTTCACTTCCAAAGGCATAGTCATAACCCCCCTGCAGCGTGGTGTAGAGAGATTTACTATCTACTGCAAATCTTGTAACCTGCTCACCATTAAAGAGCCTAATCCATAGACCATTGGCATTGGGATTATTTCTAAGCTCTCCTAGGCGTTTATTGAGGCTATTGATATTGGCTAGATAGAGCTGATATCCACTAGCAAGTGCTGCTAGAGTAGCATCCCTTGCTCCTGCCATGAGGCTAATGGTTCTATCTGCTAGATTGGTGTAATAATAAGCATTGCCATTTACATCTTTGCGACCCAAAGTAAAGATGCCTTGATCAAAGCCTTGGATACTTGTGATTTTTGTAGTATCTCCTTGCTTATTCAAGCCATTGAAGATCACAGAATTTGCTGCGCCATTTTTGACTTCTGCAAGGACTGCATATTGGGGGCTCTTACTTGAGCTATTGGCATTAATAAATCCAATGCTAAGTGTCTCATTGAGCACATTTGCAGGGGTTTGAGTAGCTGAAGGCGCAGGGGTAGCTAGAGCGCCACTGACAGAGAAGGAGCCTGGCTGGGTAACAGAAATTCTCTGAAATCCATTCCCACTATCTGCCGCCTTGGTAGAATCACTAGCTCCACCATTGGGAGTGCTTGCAGTGCTATTTTGATTGGCACCTTCTATGATGATCCTATCACTTCCTCCAGCAACTACAACTGTGCTAGTACTGCCTTGAGTCTTGCCAGTGCCTGCTGCTGTGGTGGTTTTGCCAATATCCTCTATGCTAGCAAAGGCATTGTTTTTGCCAGTTCCTAAATCTTTGGTGGTGCCCATTACTTTGAAATCAACGTGATTTGCAGTGATGTTTTTGATGGTGAGTGTGCGGAAGGTGGTATTTATGCTTCGCTCTTGTTTATTTCCTGCTAGAGAGACCACAGCTCCATAAGTGTCCTTATCTGAGCTTAGGGTGTTGATGGTCCCACCCTGACCATGGATCTCAATCACAGATCTATTTACCAATGCCACATTGAGATTTGCATTATTTGCTGCCCCAAAGGCTTGTTGTGCTGTGATATTGAGCGTGGTGTTTGCTGCTAGGGAGATGTTAGTATTTTGTGCTGCATAGATTCCATAGTTATTGCTATCTAGGATTGTATTTCCTAGCTTAAATTGTGCATTAGCCACATTACCATAGAGGCTAGCCTGTGTATTATTGCTTCCAGTAGAGCCACTGCTATCTTTTCCATTCCCAGCAGTTGTGCTAAAGCTCACAGCACTAGTATTATTGCTGCCTACGATACTGACATTCTTGCCTACAATGAGGGTTCCCACACTTCCATCTACAATCACTGGGCCAGCACTACCGGCTTTAGTAGAAGTGGCATGAATGATGAGTTGTCTGACATCTGTACTTCCTGTCTTTGCTCCTGTGGTGCTTGCAGGACCTGCAGAGAGTTTGAGGGCACCGCCATTGATTTTGATACCTGTGGCGGTGTTGCCTGTAAGATCCATGATGAGATTTGCATCAAGGTTTATGGTGCCACCATTTCCCTTGGTCTCGATCCCCACGACATTGATAGGGCTATTTGTAGTGCTTGCTAACACTGTTGCAAGCGCTATAGTTTTGGTAGGATCTGGTTGGGTCTGATCGCTGGATTTTACTTCAGGAGTGGAAGAGCCTTGAGTTTGGTCTGTGCTTCCAGCGGTGGGCTGGGATTGGGATTGGGGTTGGCTTTCTGAGGTTTTACCTGCAGCGTCGGCTACCTTGGTGGTGTCTTTGCCTGTGTCATCGGCTTGTGGGGCTGGCTTGGAGGGTGTTGGAGTAGAGGTGCTTCCACTACTTCCAGTAGTGCCCTGATTGCTAGGTTGAGTTTGAGGTGCAGGAGCGGGTGTAGATGTAGCTGGGTTGGCATTTACACTGACCTTGGTGGCGCCTACAATATTTAGCACCGTATCCTCAACGCCACCGCTGATGCTTATACCTGTGAAAGTCCCTGTACCATTGGGGCTGTCAGAGCTGTCGGTATTTCTGACTTCTAAATTCCCGCTAATATTAGCGCTCTGTGCAGCACCAAAGGCTGTGAGCGTGGAGTTTCCAGTGCCATTGGCCAGGACATTAGTAGAGTTATTACCCTCGCCAAATACATAGCTTGTGCCAGAAAGATTGTTGTAAATCACAGTCGTGCCAATGCGTCCACTACCTCTAGGCATGCTCGGGGCAGATCCTGCGATGATGCGCACGCCTTCTTTGATATTGAGAGTTGCACCTGTGGTGGTTGCTGGTAACACAGCGTCTTTGGAAGTAGTGCTAGTGCTATTGATGCCAGGGACAGTGGTGCCTACAGCGATTATCGCTCCATTTTGCCCCACATTGCTAAAGATAATATCCCCCTTGCCTTCTAGATTGAAGCTATGCTCTTTGACTAGGATGCCATAGGCATTGTAGGGAGAAGCAGCGGAGGTTGCAGATGGAGTGCTGGCAGTATTACCGCCTGCGATGTCAAAAGTTAGTGTGGCTGGTGTGGTTTTGCCATTTGTGTCAGTACTAGCGCCAAGTGTGAGCGTGAGAGGGCTAGTCTGTGTGCTTGGGCTAGTTGAATTGCCACTACTTACTGCGTTGACCCCAGGAGTGCTAGGAGTTGCTTTGCTATTTGCTATGATTCCAGCTACTAGGCCGCTTTTGCTATGCACAGAAAAGCTAGCATTTCCCTGCATATTGGTGCTAGCCCCAAGCACGATAGCAGCCAGATTGTCAGTCTCAGCGACGAAGCTGGCCACCGTGCTTTTGCCAAAGTCATAGATGTCGCCACCTAGATTGTCTGTGATGATGGCTTTGGGTGGGTTATTTGCTGCCTGCGTGGAGTTTATAGCTGGGACATTGATGGAGCTATTTTGTAGAGTCAGCGTGCCAGATGTGTTTTTAATCACATAGAGTAAGCCATTTTTGCCTGCAGTAGCATCTTGTGCTGCATTCTTTGGAGGTGTTGCATCACTCCCCACTCCCGCATCAATCCCCGGATCCTTTTCTGCCGTGTTTGCTGCGAGTACGATCTCAGTGCTCCTAGCTTGTTTCGCCCCTTGTGTGCTATCTCCTCCACTTTCTCCGCTAGCACCGCTTGCTTGTGTGTCATGGCTAGAGCCTTGAGCGACACTATTGACTTGGCTTTGTGGGGCTGGGCTGTCTTCAGATCTAGCGGGGGAAGGTGGGCTACTGGGTGAGGTGTCAGCGCTATTTGTCGCTTGGTCTCCCTTTGTTTGCGCTGAAGGAGTGCTGGAGGAGTTAGATTTATCGCTAGTCTGACTGTTTGAGGTACCAGAGTCATTAGCTTGTGGTGGGGTCACTTGGGGTTTGGGGGCGTCTTGCACTTGACTGCCTTCTTTTCCAGCGGCTATATTGACATTGATGATGGCATTTTTGATGGTACTATTGCCAGAGTTTGCGATGGCGATGGCATCGCCTCCATTACCATTGGTCCCGCTAGTGGCTTTGGCGCCATTGCCACCTATGGCAATCACATCGACTTGGCTGCCATCGATGCTACCGCCTTCGAGCGCGATGCCTGTAGCATTGCCACCATTGCCTGTGCCACTTCCGCCATTGCCACCTTGTGCGTGAAATTTAAAAGTACCACCACCAAGTGTAGCGCCAGCATTGATGGCTATGCCTACTGCAGCAGCACCGTTTCCGTTGCCTGCAGCAGCGCTGGTAGCAGTGGAGTTATCTTGCCCTGCCATTTTCGCCCCCTGCACCATAGCTCCGGGTGCCGTTACAGTGATTGCGCCATTTTCTTGTGCGGGAGCTTTACCACCAGCATAGCCACCGGCATAGACGGAGAGCGAGTCTGCTTGCTTTCCACTCTCTGTAGTAGGGCTTGCAGAGGTGAGCGTACCACCGCTGAGCTGTATCCCTGTGACAGTTTTGTCATCCACAGTGCCAGTGGGTGTGCCGCCTACGGTGAGGACGCCTTTTGCGTAGACCTTGCCCTGTTTGACATCCATCCCAATTGTGGAGACATTTTGTGCTTCGCTAGAGATGAATGTGCCGCTGTCAAAATTGGATGTGGTTGCTTTGCCAAAGTTGAAGTTGCTCACTGTGTTGGCGTTGGTATTGACTATGATGCCAGTGTAGGGTGATGTGCTATCTGTGCCTTGGTTTTGCTCTGTGGGGGTGGTGCCAACGACAATCTGAGCACCATTTTCAATCACGACTCCATAATTTCCATCACTCTGAGTTGCCGGAGCTTTTGGAGGATTGGGAGGACTAGCGGGTTGGGTGGTTTGGTTGTCGATGACATAGGTCATGCCAGCAGTGCCTGCTTTGGCATTTGCCTCATTAGCCCCACCCGCTCCTGCTGTGAGTTGTGAGAAGATGATCTTGCCCTGGCCGCTCAACACTACGGGTTTGTTGTTCGTACCCACTAGGATGCCTGTGGCATTGCCTCCATTACCGCCACTTCCTCCATTGCCACCTTGGATGTTTTGGAAAGTCACAGTGCTATTGTTTTCAAAGATGAGTGCAGTGCTGCCATATTGACTGCCAACGATGCCCACGGCTTGCCCGCCGTTTTTGGAATTTGTTTGGCTGTTCCCATTGCCTGCGGTAATGTTTGCAAAGGTGATATTTGCCACCTTGCTAGCATCATTATTGTCTTTGGTTGAATTCTCGCTTATACCAAAGACCAACACAGAAGCGGGATCGCTGTTTTTTGCATCAGGTGCTGCAGGAGCTGGGTCACTGGCAAGGACGACAGCAGCCGGTGCCTTTGGCGCGCTCGGTGCTGGTGGCGCTGCTGGTGGTGTTGGCTTGAATTCTTTTTGTGATCCCATGATGCCATAGGCATCGCCAGTCTTGTCATTGGTCACAGAAAAGCTAGCATTTCCCTGGAATACGACTGCGTCGCTGAGCGTATTGATTACCACGGCTGCGACATTGGTCGGCTCTGTTTGTTGTGCACCATCTTTGCTAGATGCTAGGGATTGCGTGGTGGGTTGGCTTAGAGTCAGTGAGGCAATTGTTTTATTCTCACCGGTTCCGAAGTTATAGATATCTCCCCCACCTCCATCTGCGATGATCGCACGCACGCTAGGGGTAGAATCACGACCCACAGTGAGCGTGGAGTTCTTTAGCGTGAGTGTGCCAGATTGGTTTTGGAGTGCCCATGCGATACCATCATTACTGTTATGTTCCTGCACTACGGGCTGTTCTGTGGTGGCTACTGGATTGATGACTTGGATGCCCGCATTCCCCTCAGAGAGTTTAATCTCTATGTTGCTATTTTCGATCTTGCTATTCCCTTCATTAAGGAGGGCTATGGCATCGCCACCATTATTGCTGCCAGTGTTTTGTTTGGCACCATTGCCCCCCGCTACCGCTAGCTTGAACACACCTCCTCCAAGTGTTCCGCCTTTGAGCGCAATGCCTATGGCATTACTCGCGCCAAGATGCAGACCATTAGCACTGCCACCAGGAGCATTGATGCTTACCGCGGTACCTCCGATGACGGCGAGATTGAGACCGCTGCCTGTTGCAGTGAGGGTGGTATTATTGCCTACGGTGATACCTATGGCGTTCTCGCGATTGTTATCATTTTGGCTTGCTTTGACATGGCCGCCAAAGACTGCAAAATTACCTGTAACATTTGCATTCCCTGATTGGAGCTCCATACCCTCGATGGAACTATTTTGGTGGAGCTTGGTGACCATGGTGGCACCGCCCTCGCCAAAATTGAAATTGGCAGTCTTGCCAGTGTCATTGACCAAAATCGCTGCATAGGGAGTAGTTGTGTCACTGCCGCTTCCCCCACTAGAGCCTGTGCTGCTAGGATCTGTGCCGACAATGATCTGCGCTCCTCCCTCTAGGATGATGCTGCCAGGAACTGGTCCTGTAGGCATATTACTTCCAGGAGGATTACTTTGTGTTCTCGTGCTTTGGTTGTCGATGACGTAGGTATTGCCCGCAGTTGCATTTTCACCAGAGCCCTTTTGCCCCCCGGTAAGCTGTGAGAAAATCACTTTTCCAGGGCCATTTAAAACAACACCTCTGTCGTTTTGGTTTATCATGATGCCTATAGCATTGCCACCATTGCCCTTGCCTCCATTACCGCCAGTGAGAGTGAAGGTAAGGGAGTTGTTTTGACTAGAGTCAGGTTTAGCAACATCAGGGGTGATGACGCTGCCACCATTGCCAAACTTGACTATGATATCACTAGCACTGCTTCCAGCAATCCCAATCGCGTTCCCGCCGTTTCCATTTTGTGCTCCTGTGGTAGTGCTAGCTGTGGTTGCAGCAGTTACAGTGGCACTTCCTTCTGTCGCTGTGCCACTTCCGCCATTGCCGCCTACGAGATGGAAGCTAGCCTGCGCATTATTCAATGTCAAAGTCACTGCTTGCTTGGGATTGCTGGTAGTTGGTGACGGGGCGCTCTTAGCGGTTACAAGAGGCTGTGTGCCACCACTGCCAGAGCTGGCTGCATCAGGGTTGCCAATCCCAATAGCATCTCCCCCATCACTACTAGCAGTACCATTCCCTCCTTGAATGTTTGCAAATTTTAGCACTCCAGAAAAAGTCGCATTATTTGCCATCCATACTCCGATGGCAGATCCTCCCTCTTTTCCTTGGATGTTTGTAAAAGTAGTAGTACCAAAGTTGTAAATCAGGCCAGTTGCGCCATTGCTGCTGCCACTTCCTCCACTGCTAGCTGCTGGACCATTGTAGATCCCATAACTCGCACCACTAGCTAGAGTCCCTCCGCTAGCCCCAGCGGAAGAGTCTGCACTGCGTGCTTGGGGTTGTGTGGCAGTTGTGCTCTGCCCATCAACAGCTATAGAAACCTTATCAAAGGTCAGACTCCCTCCAGTAAAATTGATGATTTTATCCCCTGCTTTGAATCCTTTAAATAATATGCTGCCATCACTAGTGCTTGGGGTGGTGGCTGTGCCACCTCCTCCACTGCTAGTAGTATTATTTTTACCCGTAATGATAAGTCCAACATCGGATTGCGCATCACTAGCCAGGCCAATTCCTGTATTTGTCCCTGTAGTAACACTACTTGTCACTGTTACTGTAGAGGTATTTTGTTTTAAATGCGCTGTAATAGGATTTGTTGTAGCGCTTGTAGGTTTGAATTCAATGGCTGTTTGATTGGGAGTAGTGATATTAATCGTTTCAGGAATTTCTTTCTTATCAGAGTCAATGGTAATGGGGGCATTGCTTGTGGTAGTGCTTGCTTGAGCCAAAGCAGTTTGTAGAGTAAATGCCAACGTAGAGGCGATGAAGCAAGAGGAGCCAAAGGCCCTTAAGGGCCTTTTGAAATAGCCTATACTAGGAGCATTGGCTATATCTGTGCAATCATTTTTATTTGTGCTGCTATTTGCCCAGGTTTTCTCCGCCCAAGAAGGTTGATGGAATTTTTTATTCATAATGAGAAGTCTCCTCAGAATTAAATTTTTTGGCATTTTCCCATAACTTTTAGCAAAAATCAAGATTTTGGCGAAAGTTGTTATGGATGGAGTTATACAAAAAGATTAAAAGAAATTGATAATTATTAATCAAAATAGTTTTATAGAGAAACAGAAAACAAATTTGTAGGAGTTTTGCGGGGGGGGGGGGGGTGCATTTTGCTGCATCTCCCTAACAGAGGGATATAGCAGCTCTAGTCATGCAATCTTTTTTGAAAGAAAATCCAGTTTTTTTAAAAAAATGACAAAAATTTCTATCAAATGGGAATTTTTTGCATAAAAATACATTTTTTATCTCAAAAATTCTCCTCAATGGAAATTTATTATTGCTTTTTATTGCTTTGCTATTACCCTAAATCCTTAAGTATCACTTTCTAGATTTGCTATCACTGTACTTTTGTCTATCGCTGTTTTTTGCAGGTGTCTTAGCAGGTGGGTTTTCTCGCTGCTATCAGGTTTGCTTGAGAGGAATAACCACACGCAAAACACTAAACCCTTGCCCCTCCAACAACTTTCGCCAAAATCTTGATTTTTGCTAAAAGTTATGGGAAAATGCCAAAAAATTTAATTCTGAGGAGACTTCTCATTATGAATAAAAAATTCCATCAACCTTCTTGGGCGGAGAAAACCTGGGCAAATAGCAGCACAAATAAAAATGATTGCACAGATATAGCCAATGCTCCTAGTATAGGCTATTTCAAAAGGCCCTTAAGGGCCTTTGGCTCCTCTTGCTTCATCGCCTCTACGTTGGCATTTACTCTACAAACTGCTTTGGCTCAAGCAAGCACTACCACAAGCAATGCCCCCATTACCATTGACTCTGATAAGAAAGAAATTCCTGAAACGATTAATATCACTACTCCCAATCAAACAGCCATTGAATTCAAACCTACAAGCGCTACAACAAATCCTATTACAGCGCATTTAAAACAAAATACCTCTACAGTAACAGTGACAAGTAGTGTTACTACAGGGACAAATACAGGAATTGGCCTGGCTAGTGATGCGCAATCCGATGTTGGACTTATCATTACGGGTAAAAATAATACTACTAGCAGTGGAGGAGGTGGCACAGCCACCACCCCAAGCACTAGTGATGGCAGCATATTATTTAAAGGATTCAAAGCAGGGGATAAAATCATCAATTTTACTGGAGGGAGTCTGACCTTTGATAAGGTTTCTATAGCTGTTGATGGGCAGAGCACAACTGCCACACAACCCCAAGCACGCAGTGCAGACTCTTCCGCTGGGGCTAGCGGAGGGACTCTAGCTAGTGGTGCGAGTTATGGGATCTACAATGGTCCAGCAGCTAGCAGTGGAGGAAGTGGCAGCAGCAATGGCGCAACTGGCCTGATTTACAACTTTGGTACTACTACTTTTACAAACATCCAAGGAAAAGAGGGAAGAACTGGAGGCGGGGGTGTAATACGCAATCCTGGCACTGCCACTACTCCCGATTCTCAAAATGGGGAGAGCGGAGGATCTGCCATCGGAGTATGGATGGCAAATAATGCGACTTTTTCTGGAGTACTGAAGTTTGCAAACATTCAAGGAGGGAATGCTGGAGCTGCGATTAATGGAGGCAAGGGAGGCAATGGAGGCAATGCTATTGGGATCCAGGGTAATGATACTTCGAATGTAGCTCTTCACTTTGGAAATGGTACTGCTAGTAGTGATGGTGGTACTAAGCAAACTAGTACGGCCAATCAAATTATTTTTGAAAAACTCATTGCTGGCAATGGGGGCGCTGGTAATACAGGGACTAGTGGTGATGGTGGCAATGCTATTGGGATTTTTTTGGGTGAGCAGAGCAAGGGCATTACCCTTGCTGGTAGGGGACAGATTCTCTTTGGGCATATGGAGCAAGGGGATACATCAGCAGGGGCAGAGACGGGAAAAAATGGCGGTGTGTACATCATCAAAAATGATAGCACAACTACTGCTGGCAGTGGGGCTAGTGGAGGAGCCCCCACTCCTGTGAATAGTAATGTTGGCGGGGGGAATCTGACAATCGAGGATGGTGCCCAGATTGTTGTAGGGAGTATGCCAACAGGAAGCACAAATGCAAATACCTATACAGGGATTGTTGTGAATACTACTGATCCTTCTTTCGTCTCTCAATTTCAATTTGGTAGCAAAAATTCTACTTTGGTTATCAGAACAAAAGAAAGCGGATCTTTGGTCGGAATGAATATTACTCAGGGTGCTGTGCAAGCTCAGGGAAATTTTTTAGCTGGTGGTGCACCCAATACAACGGAGTCTGTGGAGAATACAGTGGTCAGCGGTATCAGCATTCATAGTGGCGGTGCACTCTTCTCTGATAGAGCAGGAAGCAATGATAATATATTGTATGTTTTTGCAGATGGTTTTCTTGGCAACGCAGGGAGCAGTGTAAAAGGTGAAAGCACCACAGGAGGAATTGGAGGAGGTGGGGGAAGTGCCATAGGCATCGCGCTCAAAGGTGGGACACTTGGTAGTGGAAAATTTGATCTGATTGTCAAGGGTGGCGATGGTGGAAATGGAGGAAGTGGGCAGATGGGAGGGAGGGGTGGCAATGCTACTGCGATCTCTAATGAAGGAAATAGCAAGATTATAAACTCTAACATACAAGTTGGAACCCTTGAAGCAGGGCAAGGTGGAAAAACTGGAAATGGAAGCGATGGAAGTGCTAGTGGGGCTAGAACTGGAAGCAGTGGCGCTGCATATGTACTCCAAAATCTCTCTGGCACGCTCACAATGCAAAATAGCACGATTACTGTGGGAGTAAAACCAATTCCTGGTTTTGAAGCAATCATCCAGGATGAAATGGGAAAATATATCTATGATTTTGGTAGTGGAAGTGCTAAAACCATTGCTAGCTTTTCTTCTAGTGATCTTTCCTCTGGAGGAAGTGATTCTGCAAGCTCTACTAAAGCACCCGCAAATCCAAGTCTTGCTGGTGTGCTACTAGGTACTGGCAAAACAACCTTCCAAGGAAATGCAGAGTTTACTGTTGCTAATACTAAGGGAGTGGCCGTTGGTATTTTGGGTGTTGCTACTCCTCCTTCTGCACCCACAGCGAGCAAGCCTACACCCGCTCCTGCACCTCAAACTCAACCCAGCGATCAGGGTCCTACTGGAAGTAGTGGAAGCACTGGAGTTCAAAGTGGTGAAGCTGGAAGATCGGATGCAACTAGCGGGCAGACCGCTCAAACTACGCAAGGGAGTCAAGATTCCACTACCACTACTTTGGCACAAACAGAGAGAGTAGCGCCTCCCGCAGCGCTAATTCCTAATACAAGCACTACGCTTGTATTAGGTGGGGAAAATGAAACAATTCCAACGCAACTTACCTTTAATCTCTCTGGTGAGAAATCTGACAGTGGTGCTGGCAATGCAGCAGGAAATAGCGATGGCGCTACCCCATTTTATAGCTATGGTGTTTTAGTGAAGGAGAATCACACTCTAAACCTTGCAGGTAGAGGAACAATTGTCTTTACCAGTCTTGGAAGCAATGGAGCAGTAATTGCCGTAGGAGTGGGGGGCAATGATGTAACTTCTTCAAATGGCGCAACAAAGGATCCCTCAACTAACGGTGGAGGTTCTCTCATCATCAAAGAAGGCGTGCGCATCATCGCAGGTAGTGCAGGACCAAGTGTTAAGGATGGGAATCCTGTGATTTATAGCAATCTTTCAGGTGCGAACTATCAATTTGGAAATAGTAGTAATAATACCGTTATCCTTGCTAATGGTGGCGCTAGCTCTAAGCTAGTGGGGCTTGGTGTAGCACAGAGCGCTGATATTAGCGGGAATCTAGAAGTCAAAAATGCTGCTAGTAATAGCAATGGAAGTGGAAGTTTTACGGGGATTTCTTTGGCGGGAGCAAAGGCGGAATTGAATGTTGTAGGCGCTACTGCGATTGCGGTAAGTGGAAATCCTACTGTCTCGGTTGTTCAAGGTGGCGGTGCTCAGTCTACTAGGGCTGTTGTGTTAGCTGGTGCTGGACAAACAAGCAATATTAATGTGGTAGGGATTAGGGGTGGTGGAAATATCACTCTCAATGACAATCTTGCACTCCTGCTTATAGGAAATACAGCTAGGGGGATCGATCCAGATGGCGGTGCCCTCAAACTCTCTGCAGGTCCTGCAAGCACCACAGGAGCAAAGACAGGAAGTACAGATGTCAGACAACTCATCATTCATGCCACTTCTACTAAAGCCGGTAGTGCTGGCCCAGTGATTGTAGATGGAAGTGTGGGAACCCTCATTGTAGGCAAGAATGTCAGTATCGTAGGCAGCAATAATACTAGTGCTGTGAGCTTTAGCACAACTGCTGGGAATGGAAAAGATAGCAGTGGCTCTACTGGAAGCAATAATACACAGGCTAGCCTCTATGGTAATGTGGCTAATGCACAATTTAAGCTAGGAAATACAATCCTAGATAGCAATAACTATGGAATCTATGCAGCACAAAATACTAACATCTCCCTAGCAGCAAACACCACGCTCAATATCACAGCACAACAAGCCTTTGGGGCAGCAAATAATGCAAATCTCAATGTGGCATTGGTAAATAGATCTGTGATTGAGATCCATGGTCAGGGTGGGACCATCAACACCCTAAGCTCAGATAAGGACACTTATGGAGCTGTGGTCTCTCTAGCAGGAAATAAACAAGAGCGAAGCATAAATACCACCTTCCGCACACTCACCATCAAAAACATCACTGCAAATCACGTTGATTTCAAAGTAATGGGCACCACCAAAGATTTAGGAACTGGCAAAAACAATGCCTTTGCTAGCATAGAGGATATTGGCAAAACCACCACAGCAGCAGGCACTGGCAAGACTCAAGGCAGTACTAGCACAGTTGTAGTTGCTGGAGGAAGTGATAGGATCATCATAGAAGGTGCCAATCAAAATAGCACTGCAAGCACTCCCAATGGTGGAGCTAGTGATTCTACCAAGGCGGCAGATAGTGGGAATGGATTTCAGAGAATTTCTGTTACCCAGCCAGGCTCCTTCTCTGTCAGTGGCGCTCTAGCTACCCCTGCGCCTTCAGCTACTCAAACCCCTGCAAATGTGCTCAATGAGACACTTAGCATTGGATTTATTAATGCCAATAGCTCAAGTAAGAGCCCCCAATATGCAGTCCTTGCAGAAGTCAAAAATGGCGCAGCAAATTCTGTGATCTTCAATGGCTTGAATAAGCAAGGAGATACTACAAAAATCACAAGTATCCAAGGCTTTGATCAAGGCATCTTTACTTTGGGTCGCAAAGATGTAAATGGCAATGCTTATTATTACACCAATCTAGCAGATAGAACCATTAGCCTCATGGCAGGAGCAAGGGATGCTACTCTAGCAGCACTTGCTAGTGGATATCAGCTCTATCTAGCCAATATCAATAGCCTCAATAAACGCCTAGGAGAGCTTAGAAATAATCCCAATGCCAATGGTCTATGGATTAGGCTCTTTAATGGTGAGCAGGTTACAAGATTTGCAGTAGATAGTAAATCTCTCTACACCACGCTGCAGGGGGGTTATGACTATGCCTTTGGAAGTGAAGGAGCCAATAACTATCTAGGATTTGCCATTAGCTATGCCAATGCAATCACTAGCACTAAGAACTTTGTGTTTGAAAATCAAGTCTTTGGACTCAAGGATGGCAATAGCAATGCACTGGAAATTGCACTGTATAACTCCTATGTACAAGATGGTGCAAGCAAAGATACCAAATGGCTCAATGGATTTTATAGTGATAGTGTGATAAAGCTAAGCATCATTTCTACATCCCTGCAGATGCAAGGACAGAATAACAAATACAACACCAATAATGCTGCCTTCACCTTCTCAGAGGAGATTGGTTATCGCTTCTTGCTAGGAGAGAATAATGAATGGTATATCACACCACAAGGAGAGGTGGCACTGGGTTATTTCAATAGCAATCAATTCACCCAAGCGCTCAATAATAACACTCTCTTTGGCAAGCAGGAAGCCATTATTACAGTGCGAACTCGTGCAGGTGCTAGCTTTGGCTATAAGTTTGATAAATTCACAGAGGGCAAGGGCTTTAAATCTGAGATTTATCTAGGTACATTCTATAGAGGTACCTATATCAGTGGTGGACAGGTCAACCTAGTATCTGCATATTCTGCCACTACACTCACTCCCTTTGTCTCAGGCAATGGCTTCTTGCTCAATCTGGGGACTAACTTCCTCATCAAAGACCATCACCGAGTCTATATTGACCTAGAGAGAAGCTTTGGTGGCTCCTTCATCACCAATTATCAATTCAATGTGGGATATCGCTATAGCTTTGGTGAGAATAAGAAATATAAACCAAGGATTGGTGTGCAAACACCAAATAGCATCAAAAAAGATGAGAGTAGCACATAAAGCCAAGAAAGTGATAATACCAAGCAGGAATAAAAGATATAAGAAAACAATAAAGAGACAAAAAATAGTAGGGGTGATTTTGCAAAAACTGCAAGGTTAGAGGTCTATGAATACCAAATACCCTGTCTATGGGGTGAGTTCTTAAAAATCAGATCGCGTGAGAAAAGCCCACGCGATCAAAGTAGGGGGATATTTATAAAAACCGTAAGATAGAGCCTATGGGCTGCATCCCTTGTGGTGTGAGCATTCAATCTTTTATTTTTTTTCTCTTTTTTTGTGTTCTTTTTCAGCGATCTGTGCATGTTTTCGCGCAATCTCTTCTCTTTTCTTGCGCTCTCTTTGTAGTATCTGTGCTTCTTTTTTCTCTCTTTGCTGTTGGTATTGGTGTTTTCTTTGTGCCTCCAACTCCTGTCTTGTCTGCTTGCGCTCAAGTCCGTGATTTTGTCGATGGTGCGCATCTTGCCCCTGGTATTTCTTCTCTTGTTTTGCTTGTTTGGTGCTGATTCTTTGGTCTTTGTGGTTTTGACTATCTGTGTTTAGATATGCGACTTTTGCTCCATGGAGACTCTTGCTATCAAATGTATCGCTATGCCCTTTTTCTTGTGGAATTGCGAAGGTCTGGGCTAAAAATGCCAAAAATATCAAGATCTTTTTCAAGTTCACTCCTTTGTATGAAATCCAGCCAAATTCCTTTGGCCCATCTGAGAGCCGCCATGTTCCCCTAGCATGGGGCCACCCAAACTCCCTATACTACCAGAAAAAGTTTAGAAATGTCCCTTTCTGACCTCTGTGCTCAAGATGGATTTTTGGAGAGTTTGATTTTCTTTTTCAAGGGTTGTGGGAGGAGGTGTCTGAAATTGGGCGAAATTTTATGAGGCATACACGGGAATTTTATCCCGATAAAAAATGCGGCGGGTTTGGGGTGCAATGGGAAAAATAGTGGGTGTAACAAATGCAAAAACCCTCTTTGAGAAGAGGGCATGCAATCAGTGGATGACTTTTAGCGGGGCATCGTAGTTGGGCTCGTGAGTGATCTCTTCACTGATTTCTTGATAGATGATTTTACCATGTGGGTCCACCACGATCACAGCTCTTGTAAGCAGGCCTGCAAGTGGGCCTTCGCCGATTCTCAAGCCATATTCTTTACCAAAGGCATGATCTCTAAAATCACTGGCTACAGTGAGATTTTCTATACCTTCAGTGGAGCAGAATCGACCCTGTGCAAAGGGAAGGTCCACCGAAACCACAAAGACACTGGCATTTTCAAGTTCACTGGCTTTTTTGTTGAAATTTTTTGCTTGGATTGCGCAAACCTCTGTATCTAGGCTTGGTACGACATTGATGATCTGATATTTGCCCTGCGCTCCACCAATTTTTACTTCGGAGAGATCCTTGCCTACGAGAGTGACTTCAGGCGCATTTTCGTTTACTTTTTTTGGTTCTCCTGCTAGAGAGATTTCTTGAGATTTAAATTTTACTTTCATTTTTAATCCTTAAAAATTTTTTTGTAAATCAATCCCATGAGCATGTATACACTCATGGCGCTTTTATTATAGTGGAAAATTCAAATTTTGCACTTAAATTTTGAAGCGGCGCTGATATAACCGCCATAGAGCGATAAAAAACGCCGTGATTGCAGGGCCTAACAAGATCCCCCAAAATCCAAATGTGCTAAACCCTGCAAAAATGGCAAAAAAGATGATGAGCTCATTGATTTTGAGGGGCTTGCTTAGTAATTTGTGATTGAAGAAAGTGATGATGATGGGTTTGATGACATTGTCAATCACAAAGGCGATGAAGATGAGTGCATAGAGTGAGATGATGATGGCATGCTGGAAATGTCCCAAAAAGATCTCAAAGCCTGCCACCGGGATCCATACAAGTGCTCCACCCACTACAGGGACTAGGGAAGCGATGCCATAGCAAATCCCCAAAATCAGCGCATGCTTGTAATGGAAAAATGACAAAAAGATGCCAAAGGCCAGGCCTTGCAAAATCATATTGACAAGCGAGGTTAGCAAAACGATCTTGAGCACACTGCTCACCTCCTCAAAAATATGATGACCTTGTTTGATATTAAGGGGCAGAGCGCGCAGGATGCCAAGATAGATGCTCCTACCATGATAAAAAAACAAAAATAAAAACAGCAAAATAAAGCCAAGATCCATAAAAAAATGCAGACTCTCGCTGCCAATATAAGAGCTAACACTAAGGCTTAGCTCAGCGATTTTCTGGGCAGAGAGATTTTGCAGCAGAGTTTGGATATGGGCTGTAATCATGGGGAAATTGGAAAGAATCTCCTTGATTCCCTCTCTGCTAGACTGGAAATAATAGAGGATGTCTTGGGCCTTGAGCGCAGAAAAAAACATAATGGACTGCTGGATGAGAAACACCAGAGGCAGGACAAAGAATAGCATCAAGAAGATTTCAATGCTAAGCGTGGCTAGGAGGTTTGAGCGCAAGATGTTATAGAGGCGTTCTTTGAGTCCAAAGGTGGCGATACAAATAAGTCCCGCAATGAGTGCATCTACCAAAAAAAAACGATAGAGATAGAGTGTGGATAGCGTGATGCATGCAAATAATATAATCAAAATGAGGCTTTTGGAATTTGTCATAACTCTCCCCCTGTTTGGATATCGCAGCCTCATGGCCTGCGTGGGAAATCTGCTCTTATTTTGGCTTTTGTTTTTTAATCTTTTTCAATCTTGCTTGAAAGCTTTTCTTTTTTGTGCAGGCGCAAGTTTCATGCATCATGAAAAAAGCACGGGGTGCAAAGAAGTGTAAAAAATAGCAGATGCTACAAAAATCATAAAAAAATCACCCAACCCCTTGGGTTGGGAAAAAGCCAAAAAAACACATGGTGTTTAGAATTTGTAGTGGTAACTGATTTGCACGATGTAGCCGCGGAATTTCACAGACCCATCCCCCGAGGTAGTAGCATTTGTCTTGACATCATAGCCCGTTGGTACATTTTTCAGACGATAATCCAGGCTTAAAACCGGGAGCTTTGCTCCCAGTGAGAGACTATGCTTTTGGTTGAAATCATAGTTTACGCCCACATTGATGGGGAGGGCAAGGCCACCCTGTCCGCTGCCACCAATGGCAAAATTTGAAGCTGAAAAGAGATTGTTATCTGCCACTTTCCAAATGGGATTGACTGCCTGATAGCCCAGTCCTACGCCTACATAGGCACTTAGGGATTTTGATAGATGGTGATAATAATCGATGTTTGCGACAAGTAGGGTCTCTTGAATGTTTGCATTGACTTGGATGACATTGTTGTCCCCACCTGCTCCCTTGCCATAGCTGGCACCATAGTTGTAGCTGATGTAGTATTTCAAGCCATTGAGATCAGAAAAAGCCTGCTTGTAGCCCGCATCCACACCTACATTCCAGCCCACGCTCGTTGTGGAGGGTAGCACCATTTGATTTTTTTCCATCGCGCCACCATAGGTCTTGGTGCCAATGAGGATCCCTCCGCTAAGACCCAAAAAGAACCCGCTGCTATTGGTGTTTGCATTTGCCGCTGCAAAGAGCAGTCCTGCTAATGCGATTTTTTTCATGTTTTATCCTTTTTGTGAAATGATTTGAAATGGGCCACGTGATTCTATCATGTGTAAAAAAATCAAAGCAAAACATTTTCATTTTGCAATTTCTAAAATATGAGAAGAATTACTAAAAAGAAGCAAAAAAGCGCGTAGAGATTTTGAAAATTGAGCTGGGACTTTCAAAAACTAAGAGAGGGGAGAGGAATGAAAAAAAACAGCGTTGGATAAAATGGATAGTGGAGGGCGGCGGGGAGTTTGAAAAAATAAAACAGGGAGAGCAGTAGCGCGAGATTGTGAGGAGATGAGCCACTTACACTCAGACCTGCGCCCACGGGCAGCACTAAAAATAGCCAGGAGCGTAAAATACTAGCCAGGAGAGCAGTAACGTATCCATCAATCCCGCCCGCATACGCGCTAAACCCGCGAGCAAAATTAAAATAACTCAGCGCGGGCAAGGCATTAGAGATGGGGTTTGGGTGTGCTAGGAAGGCCAGCAGGCAAGATGGGGTAGATGATTTTTGGTTTGGAGCCAGTGAGTGCGTCAAAGAAAACTTCGATTTTCTTGGCGTCTGCATCATTGATGTTGATGCCAAGCTGGATGGCACCCATTTCTTTGATGGCATCTTTGACATCCCAGAATTGGCCATTATGGAAGTAGGGCATGGTCTCTGCGATATTGCGCAGCGTAGGGACTTTTACCATGTTGTTTTTATCGCCTTTGAATCCACCAACATTTGCGAATTTATAAGGTTTGACGATGCCAAAGGGCTGCATGGTTCCGCCTAGGTTGATGCCATTGTGGCAGCCTGTACAGCCTTTGTCGATAAAGAGATTGAGACCCTCAAGCTCTTCTTTGCTTAGTGCCTTGACATTTCCTCTGAGGAAATCATCATAGCGGCTTGGGGTGACTAGAGTCTCTTCAAACATCGCAATGGTGTCAGCGATGAGCTTAAAATCGATTTTGACTTTGTTGCCATAGGCTTTTTTGAATTCTTTAACATAATCTGGCATGGAGAGGATTTTTTGCACCACTAGTTCTGGGCTGGCAGCCATCTCTACGGGGTTTTGAAGCGGGCCCTGGGCTTGATTGCCTAGATCATGGGATCTTCCATCCCAGAACTGGAAATTATTAAAGACAGAATTATAAACAGTGGGGGAGTTGAGGCTCTTGGGATTGGGCTGCCATTTGTTGCCAACTGCGCTGGGGATGAGATCCACGCCGCCAAGTCCTAGGTTGTGGCAGGTATTACAAGAGATGAGGTTGGAATTGCTTAAACGAGGATCAAAATAGAGTTTTTTGCCCAGTTCAATCTGGGCTGGGGTCATGAGATTTTTGTATCCTGTGTTGAGCTCTTTTGCTTTTTTCAGCTGATAGTCCTCTAGTGTCTTGCCCTCAGGGATGGGTTTGAGTCCTGTGTCTAGGGCTTTTTTGAGGGTTTCTTGTGGGGTGATGGCATGGGCCATGAATAGGGTCATAATGAGTGTAAAAAGCTTTTTCATTTTTACTCCTTTTTGAGATTGATTCAAGCGGGAATCATAGCACTTTTTCCTAAATTTTGGGAATTAAAGAAACATTTTTGATGCAAGGAAGGTAAAAAAGCTTTTTTCTAAAAGGTAAAGATTTTTTTTGTGGTTATAGTGAATTTTTGATTCAAATTGCTATCTCAAGGAGTTTATTTTGAAGCGACAAACTTGGTCTAGTCAACTTACCTATATTTTGACGGTGGCAGGGGCCACCATTGGTTTTGGTGCGACTTGGCGATTTCCTTATATGGTGGGGGAGCATGGCGGAGGCGCTTATGTGTTGGTGTTTTGTATCGCGATGATTTTGATCGGGGTTCCCATGATTTTGGTGGAGAATGTCATTGGCAGGCGCGCGCATACAAATTCTGTGGATGCATTTGGCCCAAAAGCCCAAAATATCCCCATCACAAGAGCATGGAAGATTTTGGGTTATATGGGAATGATTGGATCTTTTGGCATCATGGCCTATTACATGGTGCTAGGAGGCTGGGTGATCTCTTACATCGTAAATATTGCTGGCTCGCTGTTTGGGATGCAAGGCAGCCTAGATCTCTCCACCCCTATCACCAAAGAGGCCACCTCGGCTTTTTATTATGAGAGCATTGAGCATTCTCCTTTTATGATTGGGCTGTATACATTTATCTTTGTAGCGATCAATTGGTTTATCTTGCGGAAGGGTGTGATTGATGGGATTGAACGCTCGATGAAGTATCTTATGCCCCTTTTGCTCATCTGTCTCATTGGCATGGTGGTGCGCAATCTTACGCTAGATGGTGCACTAGCTGGTGTGAAGTTTTATCTCATCCCAGATTTTTCCAAAATCACTCCATCTATATTTTTGTATGTGCTAGGCCAAGTCTTTTTTGCGCTCTCTCTGGGATTTGGTGTGATGATCACGCTCTCTTCTCATCTCAACAAAAAAGAACAGCTCTTCAAAACTGCTGCCATCACAGGCATCATCAACACCATCATTGCGGTTATGGCGGGATTTATGATCTTCCCCTCTCTATTTAGTGTGGGGTTGGAGCCAGATTCTGGGCCATCGCTGGTCTTCAAAAGCCTGCCCATCGCATTTTCGCAGATGCAATTTGGCAGCTTTTTTGCCATCGTGTTTTTTGTATTGCTTTTGACAGCAGCTCTGGCTACTTCTATTACCATCTATCAGGTGATTATCAGTGTCCTGCAGGAAAAATTTCATTTTTCCAAAAATAGCGCGATTAATGCTACACTAATTGGAATTTTTTTGCTGGGAAACATCCCCTGCGTGCTGACATATGGGCCATGGGAGGATATTAGAATTTTTGGCAGAAATATTTTTGATGCTTTTGATTTTATTAGCGGGAATATTTTTTTCGTGCTCACTGCGTTGGGCTCGAGTATCTTTGTGGGCTGGGTGCTCAATCGCGAAGCCATCAAAGAGCTTGATAATGGGAAGCAAGAGCCATCAATGTTGGCGCGGATATGGTTGGGATATGTGAGATACATCATCCCTTTTGTGATTTTGGCTGTATTTATCAGCGGATTTATCATCAAAGTTTAGGAGGAATAAATGATTATTGGTTGTCCAAAAGAGATTAAAAATCAGGAATATCGTGTGGGGCTCACCCCGGCAAATGTTGCAGAATACAAGGAGCATGGCCATGAGATCTATGTAGAAAGGGGTGCGGGTGTAGCCATTGGATTTGAGGATGGGGATTATGAAAGGTCTGGTGCGATTCTCACAGATAAAAAGACATTGTTTGAAAAAGCCCAGATGATCATCAAGGTAAAAGAACCCATAAAAGAGGAATATCATTTTTTCAAAGAGGGGCAGATCCTCTATACCTATTTGCATTTGGCTGCAGATCGCGAGCTCACAGACATGCTTTTGGAGAAAAAGATTACAGCCATTGCTTATGAGACCATCAAGGTGGGCAATCTCCTGCCCTGTCTTGTACCCATGAGCTCTATTGCTGGGCGTCTCTCTGTGATTCAGGCGGCCAAATATAGTGAAAAGACTTTTGGCGGGGGTGGGATTTTGCTAAGCGGGGTGCCTGGCACGCAAAATGGCAAGGTGACCATCCTGGGAGGTGGTGGCGTGGGATTTAATGCCGCCCAGATCGCTGCGGGAATTGGTGCTGAGGTGCGTGTGCTAGATATTGATGTTAATCGCCTAGCCTATATTGATCAGATTTTTGACATGCGCATAAAAACTCTCTTTAGCAATCGCGGGAATCTTTTGGAATGTCTCAAGGATACAGATGTGCTAATTGGAGCGGTACTTATCCCCGGGGCCAAGGCGCCAAAACTGCTCAAAAAAGAAGATCTCAAATTTATGAAAAAGGGCGCTGTGGTGGTGGATGTGGCCATCGATCAGGGAGGCTGCTTTGAAACCTCTCATGCCACCACCCATGATAATCCTGTTTTTGAGGTGGATGGGGTTGTGCATTATTGTGTGGCAAATATGCCAGGCGCTGTAGCAAAGACTGCCACACTCGCACTCACAGATACCACGCTACCCTATGGGCTCATGATTGCAAATCTAGGGGCTAAGGAGGCGTGCTTAAAAAATCCTGCAATCTTGCAGGGGCTAAACACCTACCAGGGCAAAATCACCTACCAGGGCGTGAGCCAGAGCTTCAACCTTCCCTACACTCCAGCAGATTCCCTCCTGCAATAATTTTCTACTCGCTTATCCTCCTCCACATTGGGGAGGATTTCAAATGCTTCCCTCACATTACTCTAAGTTGCCCTTCTTTCTCTCTTGGTATGAGGATTCAGGGATATCACTCCTCCCACAGTGGTGTGGGAGTTTGAGAGCGTTTTTTTGCTAAAGGAGGGTTATTTTCGATCCAATCGCAAAATGTCTCGGAGTTCGAATTTTGTGTAGAGATTATTGATATTGCCCTGGAGATGGAAGCCAATGGAGCTATTTTTGATGCGCATGGTTAGTGGTGCATCCAGTGTCATTTTTTCTAGATCTAATTCTAGCGCATCGCTGCGAAATCCCATGTTTTGGCTTTGGAGGGAGAGGTTTTTTAGGGTCGCATGTCTTTTGTCAAAGTCAATGTGAAGCGGAGCATCATCAAATTGCTCAGAGCTGATTTTGAAGTGTGTGTATCTAGCGATGAGATCAAAAAACACATTGGTCTTGATAGAAAAATCGCTCAAAACCCCATCAAATTTGCCCTTGCCAGTGGGCAGGGAATAATCCAGTGTCCCATCGACCCTGCCATTGAAATTCTGTGGGATCTTCATAAAGACTAGGAGTTTTTCTAGATCGCTCTGCTCAAATTCTGCTTTCAAATCTTGATTTTGCACCCTTGCATGAATCTGTCCACCAAAGCTTTGTGTGTCAAAATCTAGCACAAATCCCTCTTTTTGATTCTTTCTGATGGAGCCAGAGCCTTCCACTGGAAAGTGGATTTTTGCTTTGGGGTTGATCGCAGAGATTTGGGGGAGGTTTAGCTTATAGTCTAATTTGAGGTGATCTTTGGTTAGATTGAGGTTTTCTAGTTGGGCCTCATAGGCACTAGATCGCAGCACTCCTTGAGCAAGGATGTCAAAATCCTCTCTGAGTTTGCCCTCGATTTTGCCATCAAAGCTCTGTTTTAGAAGTTGATTGAGGAAGGAGAAATGTGTGGGTTTGCTTAGGAAACAAACCCCTCTAAGATCCAGTGAGAGGCTGCCCTCTGTGTTTTTCCTTTTGTCGATGATGATGTCTGCGATTCCTTTTAGCTGCGGAACTTGCGTGGATAGGATGGGTAAGAGTTCTTCTAGATGTAGACCCATGCCTTGGAAATAATAGTGCTCTGTGCGGGAGTCTTTGAACTGCGCGATGAGGCTGCTTTGAGATGAGGCGATGTTGCTAGAGAATTTGGCTAGGAAATCCTTGGTGGTGCCCTCAATCTTGCCTGATAGGGTGAAATTTTTTTTGATGGAATAGCTCTGGCCCTTGATGGTGAGATCAAAACTCTTGCTAAGCAGAGAGTAGCTTCCTTTGACTTGGATTTTTAGTAGATCTTTATAGAGGAGTTGTGCGCCCACATCCCCAAATCCCATCTGAAAATCTTGCAATTCCAAATCCCTGGAAAAATGTGTGGAGATGTAGTCTTGGAGCAAGGGTTTGGTGAAAAATTTGCCCATCTGCGTGAAAATAAGCAGGTAGCCAAATCCGCCTATAAGCAGGAGCAAAATAATGAGGCTAAGAGTGAATTTTTTAAGCATGGGATTTGTCTTTTTTTGGGATGGCAAGGAGGGCTAAAAGAATCGTGGCTGCTATGAAAAAATACACAAAAGTGGGCACAGGGACGGGGTCGCCAGCAGCATAGCTGTGCATGCCTGAGAGATAATAATTGACTCCAAAATATGTCATGAGGATGGAATAAAATCCCAGCACGCTAGCAAGTCCAAAGACATAGGACATGTTTTGAAATCCAATGAAGCGCAGATGCAAGATGATAGCATAGACACCGATGGAAATCAGTGCCCAGGTCTCTTTTGGATCCCAGCTCCAGTAGCGCCCCCAGGATTCATTAGCCCACACCCCCCCCAAGAAATTCCCCACAGTGAGCATCAAAAGACCTAGGATCATGGCCATTTCATTGAGTGCAGTGAGAGAAGCGATGCTTTTTTGCAATTGCAATAGACTTGTTTTGGAAAATTTTTGAAAGATTAGCAAGATAAGTGTAATCACCCCCAAGATAAAGCAAAGTGCTAAAAATCCATAGCTTGCTGTGATGACGGAGACATGGATATTGAGCCAATAGGACTTGAGCACTGGTACTAGTGGAGTGATCTGGGGATCCATGAAACCTAGATTTGCCACAAAGAGGCTGATGCCAGCGAGAAATAGACTCGCAGCCAATGCCAGATTGTATTTCCTTAAAAAGATCATGCCTGCCACCCCACTGGCCCAGGCGATGTAGAGCATGGATTCATAGGCGTTGCTCCAGGGGGAGTGATCACTCACATACCAGCGCAGCAAAAGCGCGATGGTGTGGATGAGCAAAAGAATCAAAGCCAGGCTATAGATGCCAAGATTTAGCACTTTGTGCAGTGGGCGATCTTTAATGATGCAAACAAGCATGAGGACAAAAAGCAAGAGCCCTAGCAAGATATAGGGCACAATGAGCTTGTTGAAAAGATTGCTTTGATTTAAGAAAATCTCTGCTTTTAGTTTTTTTTCGGACAGATAGAGGGTGGAGGTTTTTTGGAGTTCTGAGATTTTTTGGAGCACAAGATCCACTCCATTCCAGTCATTATCCATCACCCCAGCATCAAAGGCCTGGAAAAATTCCTTTAGGATATTAGAGATTTGGTGTGCAGTGTGTTGATCTGCTTCTTGGAAAAGATTGAGGGGATCGAGCCATTTTTGTGTATGGGGGAGGGGGAAGATCTTGAGGAATCCGCCGCTAAAAATGCTATAAGTGAGATTTACCCTCTCATCAACCTTGAGAAGATTTTTATCAAAAGTGCTGCGCTTTGCAGGATTGGTCTGGTTGGCTTCTTCGATGTAATTGTGGAGCTTGTAGGAAAAATCCTGTGTGAAAAAATCCAAGAAAGAAGCATAGTTATCCTTTGGTGGGAGGCCTAGGATTTTTTTGATAGCAGGATCGTGGACATAGATGATTTTCAAGCTTTTCCAGATACTAGGATAGAGCATCATGCCTAAGAACATTTGATTGTTGCTCATGCCCAAAAAATGGTCCTTTTTGGTGATTTTGTGCACGATGTTGGTAGCAATGGTATCAATGGGCTCGATCCTGCCAGAGGGGTTTTGGAGCTGGAGATGGGAGAATTTCTCTGCATATACCGCGCTATTTTCTCTGAATTTGATGAGGAATTTGGCCATTTGCTCTGCATTGAGGATGGGTGGGGTGCCCTCTTCAAGAGATGTGGATTTTTGCGAAGAGTCTATAGAGGTGGAATTTTTGGCATTCTTGGTAGCGTGCGTGGTCTCTGCTTGCTCAGTAGCATGGCTTGGAGTGAAAAGGGCAAGCGTGGAAAGAAGCAAGAATGCAAGGCTTGCGATTTTTTGTTGCTGCAGGAATCTTGCGAGTTGATGGAATCTGCCTTTTTTGCTCAAAAGCACCCAAATGGCTCCCAAGATTAATAGGGCATAGCCAAAATATGTGACATTCTTGCCAGGGTCTTTGTTGACGGAGAGGATGGTGCCTTTTTCATCTTGGTCATAGGAGGATTGGTAGAAGCGATAACCCTCATAATCTAAAGTATTATTCATAAAAATGCGATAGGGCATGATGGTCTTGCCATCACTGTCTAAAACCTCTACCTCAGAGGCGTAGGAAGAAGGGCTCATGGAGCCTGGATAGCGCTCAAGCTCAAATTTTTGGAGCTTGATTTTGAAGGGGAGGAAGATCTGATGATTTCCCCAGCCAACAAAGATTTTGATATCCCCAAAGCTTCCGCGATCAAACTCCCTTCCATTGCCAAAATGATAATCATGAGTCTTGCCATCATAATGTGCAGTGAGGTCAATGAGCAATAAATCATCCTTTTTTTGCTCAGTCATTTTTGCTATCTTGAAATCTTCTAACTGCAATTCCTTGCCAAAAATCTCTGTTTTGATGGGTTTGATTTTGGCATTTGCCATCAGGGGGAGTTGGAAGAATTTTGCCTGCTGCTGGCCTTTTTGGTTGATGGCAATGATGTTTAGCGTAGGGTCTTGGGATATCATAAAATCCACGCTACCTCCCTCTCTGATGTGCATGGTGCCCTCAAAGCTATAGATCCTTGTGATCCCTGCACCAATGATGATGAAGACAAAAGAAAGATGCAGAATAATAGCGCCATATTTCTTGCCCTTCCAATAAGAGGAAAATAACAGCGAGCAAAGCAGAGCAATGAGGAGATAGATGTTTAGCGCATCAAACCACCAGGCTTGGTAGATTACAATTTTTGCAATGCGCGTGCCATAATCATTTTCGATGAAAGTCCCCACCCCACAGGCAATCGCATAGATGGCAATCATGGGTAAAACGACTTTGAAAGAACAAAAAAAACTTTTTAGTAACTTCATTTTTTTCCTTGAAATTTTCTTTTTTTAGTTGAGATATTTTCGCAAAAGTCCCATTCTCTCTTTTGCATCCTTTGCCTTTTTCCAGGAGCCCTCAGTGATGAAGGCTAGGATTTTTTGGAATTCTTCTGGCCTCACATAGCCAGGGATCTCTAGGATGGTTTTGCCATCTTTTTCGCCAAAAATGAGAGTGGGGGTGACGCGAATGGAATAGATATTATTGGCAAGCTGGGAGGTCATGACTTTTGCGCTTTGGTGATCGCTGAAGGAAAAATTATGGGTTTTTTCATAGCTGATGTTGATGTAATAGGGGGAGAAATCTTTTTTTAGCTCTTCTTGCAGGTCTTTGTGTTTTTTGAGATCATTTTTTAGCTTTTCGCAATAAGAGCAGTTGTTTTTTCCAAATACAAGAAGGAGGTATTTTCCATTGGCTGTAATGTCGCCTGTGTCTTGAAAGACCCCCTCTAAGCCCGCATAGCTTTTTTTATCAATATTTTGGGCAGCGTCTTTTGCATCCTGTTGCATTTCCTTGCCTGAAGAAAATGCGTTGGAATCGATTTTCTTGTCATCTTTGCATCCCACAAAGAAAAGCCCCAATGCCAAAAACAAACCAGAAAAAAACCTCATCTTTACTCCTTTTTCAAAAAATGTAAAATAATCTCAGCCATAGCATCGCTGGCATTCAAGCAGGGACAAAGGATAAAATCCCTCACCCCAATTTGTTCAGCCAGCTCGCGATATTGGATATCAAGCTCAAAAAGTGTCTCGGAATTATCAATGGTAAAGCTTAGGGGATAGATAATGAGATTTTTGTCTTTGTGTTGGGAGATGAGATCTTTGGTGCTGGGACCAATCCACTCCATCTTGCCCACGCGTGACTGATAGCCAAGCAATACATTCTCAAAGAAAATCTCGCGCTTCTCTAGCTCTTTGCAAATGCCCTGCAAACTTGCCTCACATTCCTTCTGATAGGGATCGCCACGATCAATGATGCTTTGGGGTAGGGAATGGGCAGAAAATAGCAATGTATAATCCCTTGCATTTTTTTTGCCTAGATTTTCTATGATGCTTTGTGCAATGGCTTTAAGATAGGTGGGGGCATTGTAATAGCGCTCTGTGAAGTGAATTACAGGCTTATAGTTTAGCTTTTTTAGGCATTTTTCCACTTCTTTGAAGGAAGAGAGCGTGGTGGTGGTGGAATACTGGGGATACATGCTAAAGAGATGGATTTTTTGGATGTTTTTTTGTTGCATCTCTTGCAGGGCCATTTCTGTGTAGGGAGGGGCATAGCGCATGGCATAGGAATAGAAATTCTCTGGGTCTTTTTGGCTGAGATTTTGGCATAGCGCAAAGCTCAGCTCCACCATGGGGGATTTGCCACCAATGGCGCGGTAATTATCTTTGGCAATCTCTAAGCGCTTTTTGATGATGTTGTATCCCACAAACTTGCGAATCAAAGGATTTTTTATGGACAAAATATAAGGATCGTTGAACATATTTCTCAAAAATACTTCCACTTCACTTAGGTGGCTTGGTCCTCCCATATTCAAAAGCAAAATACCCTTTTGTATTTGTCATCCTTTAGTTTTGGCGGAATTCTACCACATCCTCCCTGCCAAAGTAAATAAATGTGCTAGAATAATCCCTTCAAAAAGGAGCCCTTCATGGATGATAATTTGACTCTGCAAGCAATCGAGCAACTCCGCTCCTATCATAAATTTTTTGCCCTGCTTTTGGCTGGGATTTATTTGATGGATTTTGGTATTTTGTGGACGCAAAAAAACTATGCCACCCTCAACAAAAGGCTTTGGTTTTTCATGCCATTGATTTTTTGTCTGCTGGCCATCATCTTTTTGCTAGGCATCTCTCTTTGGGCGATGATGGGTTTTGTCTTTGAGGGGAGGATCTTTGAGATGTGTGCGGTATGGGTGGTTTTTCTCTCTCTTGAGATCATGCGCAGCAAAATCCTAAAAAGATCGCGTATCAGTTTGGCGGGGATGAAAAAATATGTGCGCTTTTGCAAGATTTATTATGGCTGTGGATTTGGGATCTTTGTGGTTCTCTTTATGCTTTGGAGCAGGTAAGAGATGGGGGCTGTGCAAGGAGGGGTTATGGGCTTTTTGGTTCTTGGCTTTGTGGGGTCTTTGCTTTGGAGTAGGTGATGCGCTTTTGTTATCACAAAGAAAGCGGCAGCCATGAGCTTTGTATAGAGGGGGAGTTATTTGTCCATCTCTACAAATCTCGCCGCACCAAAAAAGAAACCCCACTTGCTTTTTGTAATCTCATGGATGGGAAGCTCCATCATTATGTGCAGGTAGAAATCACCAAAAAAAGCGCGCTCCTATCTCTGCAATCTAGCCAGGATTATGTCGTGCTGCCCAAAAAAACGCATCTGCTCTGGGCCATCACAGAGAGTAAAAACATCGAGAAAACCCTGCCCATACTCAATCAACTAGGTGTGCGTAAGCTCAGCCTCTTTTATGCAAATCGCTCCCAAAGAAATGAAAAAATCTCCCTCCCTCGCTTAGAGAAAATCCTTATTGCAAGCTGTGAGCAATGCGGCAGATCCACCCTTATGGAGTTAGAAATATTAAAAAATACAAAAGAAGCATTAGCACTCTATCCTAGTGCTAAGATCCTACATTTTGGCGGGAAGTGCTTTGGGCAGGGTGATTTTGAGCATGGTGTGATGATCGGTCCTGAGGGGGGGTTTGATGCAGAGGAGGTGAGGGCATTTCTAGGGCATGAGATTCTGGGCATTGATGGGGGCATCGTGCTTAGAAGTGAGAGCGCTGCCCTCTTCATAGCAGCCCTAGGACTCTAGTCTTTTTGCCATTGATTCTCTCGCGGATTTTGTTTTGCGCTGGGTCTTTTCTTGTGTGAGTAGGGGGCGGGGGAGCGAGCTTGGGGTGGGAGAAAAACTCTCGCTCACACTTACGACATTGAATCCCTCTTCCCCTTTTAAATCCTGATGGAGTGAATAATCCTGCTGGCCACAATGAATAATCAAGCCTATGGGCTAGCTACCCCAGAGGAGCTAGGGGAGCAGTTTTCATTGAAAAAATAAAACCCATTTAGCGGATGTGGGAATAGACTCACCCCCTAGCCCTCTCATGTTGTGAGGGGCTGTGCAAAATCCAAGCCTTGCTTGATTTAAATTTTAGTTTTTGAATAGTGATTCCAGTGCACCAATGCCAAGTTTGTGGGTGGTTGCTTCCTCTTTAGTGTTTTCTTTGATTTCTTCAGCGATCTCTTCGATTTCGATGTTATATCCTGTGAGCATGGATACCAGACGGATGTTTACGCCATTTTTTCCGATGGCCTTGCTTTTTTGGCTGGCCATGAGTTTGACTTTTGCGATGAGTTCTTCTTGCTTGATTTGTACATTGATGATGTTAGCGGGGGCTAGGGCGCGGGTGATGAAGATTTCTGGCACGTCTGAATACTCGATGCAGTCGATGTTTTCCCCATTGAGCTGCCTTCCTACTGCATTGATGCGCACACCCTTCACGCCCACAGTCGATCCAATGGCATCAATCTTTGGATTTGTGCTAAAGACCGCGACTTTTGCGCGGTCTCCTGGGATCCTGGCTGTTTTTTGGATGATGACCTCACCATCCTTGATCTCAGGGACTTCGAGCATGAGCAATTCTTCTAGCATCTTTGGCGTGGTGCGCGAGAGTTCTAGATAAATGCCATTTTTATCCATTTTGACAAATTTCAAGATCGCAGAGATGGTATCTCCATTTTGGAATCTCTCGCCTTTAATGCGGTTTTTTAGCGGCAGGATGGCGCGGATGTCATGGATCTCTATGAAGGTGTTTTCTTGTGCATCCACTTCCAAAACCACGCCACTTACAATCTTGCCAATCTTTTCTTTGAAGGATTTGAAAAGCTGCTCTTCCATGCTGCGCTGCAGCTGATACTCGAGATCTTGGAAGATTTTATTCACCGTACCTCGACTCATATTCTCTAGCGTGAGTTCGGATTTGATGATGTCACCGATGCTGAGCGAGGCATCAATGTTTTTTGCATCTTTGAGTGCGATGAAATGATGCTTGTCGTTTTCTGCCTTCTCATCCTCATCTGAGCAGACGGTGAGATTGTGTATTAGCTTTAGGGTTTTTTCTTTGGGACTTTCTTCTACGCTGTATTGTATTTCCTCATTGATTTCTTGTTTTGCGGTTTTGATGATGAGATTTTTCACAATATCTAGGACCATGTCATAGGGAATACCCTTTTCATAGGCGATGATCTCGATAATGTCCAAAATTTTTTCCATTTCCTTCCTTTCTGAATATGTGGGGATGATTTGTGTGGAGTTTGCGTATTTTTGGGATGCAGGCATTATAACCAAATTTTTTGGCATGAACAGTAATTTTGGAGTGAACAAACACGCATGACCCCAAGGACATTGAAGTTGCAAAGAGCCAGGTTTATGGCCAGTCAAAAGCATGAGAATTGTTTCAAAAAAACAAAATCAATTTTTCTTGCAGAAATCAAAGAGGTCAAAATCCAAAAGATTTGCTAAAATCCAGAAAAAAATTAAGGTTGGCAATGTCTTTTATAGATTTTTTGAAAAACCTCAAAAGAGATACGGTGAGAGCCAAAAAAGACACTTCGGTTCATTGGGTAAAATGTGAGGGTTGTTCTTCTTTGATGTATTACAAGGAGGTTTATGCGCAGTTATATGTCTGTCCCAAATGCGGCTATCATTTTCGCATCAGCGCGCAGGATCGCATCAATTTTCTCTGCGATTCTGATAGTTTTGTGGAATACGATAAGGATCTCGCTCCCATAGATCCGCTTAATTTTGTCGACAAAGAAAGCTACAAAAAACGCATCGAAAAATACCAGAAAAAAACAGGCAGACCCAGCTCTGTGATCGCAGGGCTTGCTAGGATTAACAAAGTGCCTGTGCAATTGGTGATTTTTGATTTTTCTTTCATGGGGGGGAGTCTTGGATCTGTGGAGGGGGAGAAGATTGTGCGCGCCATCAATCGCTGCGTGGAGAATCATCAGGCATTAGTCATTGTTTCTGCCAGCGGTGGGGCTAGGATGCAGGAATCTACCTTTTCTCTGATGCAGATGGCAAAAACCAGCGCAGCGCTCAACTCCCTAAGCGATGCTAAATTACCCTTCATTTCTTTGCTCACAGATCCTACTTTTGGGGGTGTGAGTGCATCGTTTGCGTTTTTGGGAGATTTGATCATCGCAGAGCCAGGGGCAATGATTGGGTTTGCTGGTGCACGCGTGATTAAGCAGACCATTGGCACGGATTTGCCAGAGGGATTTCAGACTGCAGAATTTTTGCTAGAGCATGGACTCATTGATATGGTAGTCCCTCGCAAGGAGATGAGAAAAACACTCAGCGATCTTATTAGTATGTTAGTTTCTACGCATGAAAATCAACCTCTATTGTATCGCTAAAAAAGATTGGGAAGATGATTTTGTAGCACATTACCAGAGGCTTTGTAGGCAATTTGGTGCAAGGCTTGAGATCTATAATATTTTTCACGCAGAGATTTTGCAGGCGCAGAAAAAAAACCCAAAAGATGCGCAGATGAGCTATGCTAAATTCCTCTCTCCTTATTTGAGCGGAGATCTTGATATTGCATTGCACAAGGATTCCAAGGTGTATGACAGCCTGGCATTTAGTGCACTTTTGGAGTCAAAAAACATTAATTTTTTTATTGGAGGAGCATTTGGTTTTGAGCAGAATTTTTTAAAACAAACAAAAACACTGAGTTTGAGTGCATTGACCTTGAGTCATGGGGTAGCTAAGATTGTGCTTTGTGAGCAAATTTATAGGGGGCTTAGTATTTTGCATAAGCATCCCTACCACAAATAATTTATAGGAAAGAGAAGAGTTATGAACAGTGATGAGTTAGCAGGGTTTAAAAAAAGGTTAGAAGATCGGTTGAATGAGATTTTTAATAGTCTGGATTTGGATAGAAAGGCAGGCAAGTTTGATGTGGCAAATATTAATGATGAGATGGATTTCATCTCTGCGGACTTGCAGCATAAGCTCAATGCCATCATCATGCAAAAACATGGTCAGGAAATTGAGAAAATTACCAAAGCATTAAAGAAAATTACTGATAATGTTTATGGAGTCTGTGAGATGTGCGAGGAGGAGATCGATATCGAGCGCTTGAGAGTCAAGCCTCATGCAGAGTTTTGTATCAAGTGTCGTCAGATCTATGAGAAAGATCAAAGAAACAGGAAAATAGGATGAAGTTGAAATATTATTTGGGCTTTACGATTGTGTTTGTCCTAGGGATTAGTGTGTATGTATATTCTGTATTGCCAGGGAATTTCACTCTTGCTATGCCCACAAATGAAAAGGTGGAGCTGCCCGTAGCCATTTGGGTGGCCATCATCTTGTCATTGTTTTTTGTGATGTCGCTTCTGTTTTTTTTCTGGGATTTTTTGCGCACCAAATTTCTGTCCTTCTATTATCTACGGGATTTTTCTGCGCTCATGGATCAGTTTCTGAACCAATCTATGGGGAAGCCAGTCAGTCCTACGCAGTATCGCCAGCAAAATCTAGGCACGATTTCTAGGGTGCTTAGTCGCTTTGAGCTGCGCCCGCGCCTAGATTCCAAATCCAGTGGGGTGGAGAAGATCGATAGGGTTTTTGATGTGTTAGAGCAGATATCTCTAGGGTATGAACAGGATATCAAAAAATACAATCTCCCCTATGAAAATGATTTTTTTATTAAAAATATCATGAATAAATTAAAAAAAGATTATCGATTTGGGATCAATGCTTTTAAGATGCCTATACCAAATGGCGCAAAAAAAGAAGTCTTCCTCCAGATCCTTGAGCGTATCGAGCCAAAGGATCTCTACAAGATCTTAGAACTAGAAAAAGTCGAGACACTGGATAAGGAAATGAGCTTTGCGATCGTGGAATTTTTACAAAAAAAAGGCAAGAAGGTGGAGGATGATTATCTTATGCAGATTTTTAAGAAATCCAAATTTGATGCAGAGGATTATCTCAAACTCGCAAAAAGAACCAAGCATTTTTACACCCCTGATGAGTGGTTGAAGTTTTTTGAAGATCTTTGCACCGCTGATGAAAGGGCAGAAAATAGTTATTTGTATGTCTTGTGTGATTTGGAGATGCTTGATCTCGCACGTCAAAAGCTCTCTTCCCTGCCAAAAAATGAATTTTTGAATGTGCGAGCCTATTTGGATCTGCGCAGTCATGGTGGAAACTATCCCCTCTCTATCTTTTTTGAAAACATCACCTAGAGTTGCGAGCCAAGCCTAAAAATTGATAATTGGAGATGAGGTGCTCTTAGGGTTAAGCAATGATTTTTGAAAAAGTGGCTTGAAGATTCTTGCATGCAAGTTTGAAAAATTAGTTTGAAAAATTTGGGGCATAGGGAATTTAAAGCACCAAAAATTTTTGCATCAAGAGTGGTGCCAGCGCTATCCTTTGCTAGAAAAATCAAAGAAATTATTCGAGTTCTACGCTTCTGGCATGTGCAGTAAGCGGATCTATGATGGGGTCAAGATTGCCTGATAGCATGACTTCCTCCAGGCTATAGAGGGTGAGTCCTATTCGGTGGTCTGTGAGGCGATTTTGTGGATAATTGTAGGTTCGGATGCGCTCGCTCCTATCCCCGCTTCCCACTTGGTTTTTTCTGGTTTGGGCGTTTTGCACCTGCTGCTGCTCCATCTGAGCATCATAAATCCTTGAGCGCAAGATTTTTAGAGCCTTTTCTTTGTTTTTGTGCTGGGATTTTTCATCTTGGATGGATACATTGATGCCTGTGGGGATGTGAGTGATGCGCACTGCAGAGTCTGTGGTATTGACGCATTGCCCACCATGTCCGCCCGCTCGGAAGACCTCGATACGCAGATCGCTTGGGTTTAGCACCACCTCTACCTCATCCACTTCTGGCATCAAAGCTACGGTGATGGCAGAAGTGTGAATGCGCCCCTGGGACTCTGTAGCGGGTACGCGCTGCACGCGATGGGTGCCGCTTTCAAATTTCAGTCTTGAATAAACACCCTCTCCCTTGATGAGCGCGATGATCTCTTTGTAGCCCCCTACATTGTTTTCACTTGAGCTAATGATCTCTACTTTCCATTTTTTGAGATCTGCATAGCGACAATACGCCCGAAACAAATCTCCTACAAAAATTCCAGCCTCATCCCCGCCCGTTCCAGCGCGCAACTCTAGATAGATGTTTTTGCCATCGTTGGGATCTTTTGGAATGAGGAGTGTTTTGATGCTTTCTTCTAGGTTTTTTGCTCTCTCTCTTAAAACCTCTAGTTCTTCTTTGGCCATGCCAGCTAAGGCCTTGTCTTCTAGGATCAGATCTTCTAGATCCCTTATGGTATCTAGCGTGGCCATGTAGGCCTTGGTTTGTTGTGTGATCTCTTGGATTTCGCTCTGCTCTTTGCTTAGATTTGTGAGTGCCTTGATATCAGAAGTAATGGCGGGATCGACAAGCAGAGCAGTGATTTCATCATGTCTTTTAATGATGGGTAGAAGTTTGGAAATAAGCATTGGTGCTTATGCAGATAGGGCGATCTTTTTCACCGCGGCATTTAGACGGCTTACTCTCCTTGAAGCGGTATTTTTCTTGATGATACCTTTGCTGACAAACTTATGGAGTTCTTTGTTTGCGATTTTCAGAGCTTCTTGGGCTTTTTCTACTTCATTGGCAGCCACGCTTGTGCGCACCGCTTTGATGATATTTTTGATTCTTGTTCTGTAGTAGCGATTTCGCTCTGTTCTTTTGATGGTCTGGCGAATTCTTTTTTCTGCGGATTTATGATTGGCCATAATTTTTATCCTCTTCATAGTCAATTTTAAGGCAAAATTATGCCAAAATTTTGTTTAAAATGGGTTTAAAATCTTTTATTTTGGAGTGTGTAATGAAAATCTTTGGAACAGATGGTGTGAGAGGAAAGGCTGGGAGTGATATCACTCCGTTTCTGGTACTGCGACTGGGCATAGCAGCGGGATTGTATTTCCGTAAACATAGTGTGACAAATAAGATTTTGGTGGGCAAGGACACGCGTCGCAGTGGGTATATGATAGAAAATGCACTGGTCTCTGCACTGACTTCTGTGGGTTATGATGTCATCCAAGTGGGCCCCATGCCTACTCCAGCAGTGGCATTTCTCACTGAAGACATGCGCTGTGATGGGGGGATTATGATTAGTGCTAGTCACAATCCCTATGAAGACAATGGCATCAAATTTTTTGATCGCCTGGGTTTTAAGCTTGATGAAGGGGCGGAGCGAGAGATTGAGGAGATTTTCAAAAATGAAAATCTCATTCAAAATAGCTTTAAGACCCATGTTGAGATTGGTAGCTCTAAGCGGATTGATGATGTGAATGGTCGCTATATCGTGCAGATCAAAAAATCCTTTCCCAAGGATTTTACTATGCAGGGGATCCGCGTGGTGCTAGATGCTGCTAATGGCTCAGCCTATAAAGTCGCTCCTACGATCTTTTCTGAGCTTGGAGCAGACGTGATTGTGATCCACAATCAGCCCAATGGCTATAATATCAATGAACAATGTGGCGCAATTGCACCAAATGCTCTGAGTGAGGCGGTAAAAACCTATCGCGCGGATGTTGGCTTTGGACTTGATGGGGATGCAGATCGATTGGTGGTGGTGGATAATGAGGGAGCAATCGTGCATGGCGATCAGCTTATTGGCGCACTTGCTAGATACCAATTCCTCACAGGGCGCCTCAAAAATCAAAAGATTGTCGCCACAGTCATGAGTAATTTTGGACTGGAAGAATTTCTAAATGGCATGGATATCAAACTCATACGTTGTGATGTGGGGGATAAATATGTGAGTGATTGCATGCAAAGAGAAGATCTCAATTTTGGAGGAGAGCAGAGTGGGCATATTATTTTTAGTGATTATGCAAAGACTGGTGATGGGCTTGTGAGTGCATTGCAGGTTGTGGCATATCTCAAACATATTGGGCAAAGAGCAAGCCAGGCCCTTCATCCCTTTGAGCTCACCCCTCAGCTCTTGTGCAATCTTCCTGTGAGCCAAAAAAAGCCTTTAGAGGAAATTGAGGGCTATGGGGAGTGGTTGCAGGAGATAGAAGGCAGGCATATTCGCCATTTGGTGCGCTATTCTGGCACAGAAAATAAGCTTAGAATCCTGTTTGAGGGCAGGGATAAAAAAGAGCTAGATACCCTCATGCAAGACTTCACAGAATTCCTCTCCAAGGTGTTGTGAGTGCGTCAGTTTTATTGGATTTTTTTCTTGGTTTTTTTGCTAGATCAGGGGATAAAGTTGTATTTTGTGCAGCAATGTGGGGGCAGGGAGTTTTGCATGGTGTGGGATAGCAAGATGCTTTCTTTGATGTTGGTGTTTAATAAAGGGGTGGCATTTTCTTTTTTGTCCATGCTTGGGGATTGGCTCAAATATCTACAGATTGTTTTTATGCTGGGTATTGGGATTGTGCTTTATTTGCAGCGTAAGTTTTTCTTTGCCTATAGGATTGCATTTGGATTGATTTTTGGTGCGGGTAGCAGCAATCTCCTTGATCGCTTCACCTATGGAGGAGTGGTGGATTATGTGTATTGGCATTATGGTTTTGATTTTGCGGTGTTTAATTTTGCAGATGTCATGATTGATGCGGGGGTAGTGCTACTGCTTTTTGGATTTTGGCGCGAGCGCAAGCAAAATCCTAGCCCAAAGGCCCCCTAGCTTAAAAACAGTGCAATTTCATCTGCTAGAAAGTAATCTTTAGCAAAGAGTTTGTGATCTTGTATGTAGCATTTCTCCTCCTCTAAGAGCCAGGAGATTTTTTGCTCGATGTTTTGGGTGGAAGTCTTTTGGATTTGAAAGACCTCTAAACTCACCCCCACCTCACTGCGTAATCCCAAGAATAATGTTTCTAGGACTTTATCTTCTTTGCTTAATCTCTCTTTTTTGCGATAGGTGGGATCGGCAATATAGGCCTCTAGATTTTGATGGGTGTAGCTGCGCACATCCCCCCTCTTCCCCACAGCTCCACAACCACAGCCAATATAATCCTCATTGCGCCAATAAGCAAGATTATGCGCAACCTTATAGCCTCTAGCATAATTGGAAGTCTCATATTGGGTGAAGTTGTGTTTAGCGAGATTTTGACGGATGCAATCAAAAAGACTCTCTTTTGCTTCTTGCACTCCTTGTTTTTGGAGGCGGGATTGTTTTTCTATTGTGAGGCTATAGGCAGAGAGATGATTGATGGGCAGGGCGCTTGCAAGGGAAGTCTCTTCTTTTATGCGTTTTTCATTATCTAGTGGAGTGTCATAGATGAGATCTATGCTGAGATTTTGAAATCCTGCCCGTGTTGCACATTCTAGTGCATGATGGATATCTCTTTGACTGTGTTCTCTTTGCAAGAACGCTAATTTGTCGGCAAAAAAGCTCTGCACCCCAAAGCTTAGGCGATTGGCTCCAAGCGTATGGAGGTCCTTGCACCATTGTTTGGTGACCAAATCAGGATTGCTCTCTAGAGTGATTTCACATTTAGGTGCAAGGGAAAAATGCCTATGCAGAGTTGCAAAGATTTTCTCAAAAGCCCTGGGGTCTAGGGTGTTTGGCGTGCCCCCACCAAAAAATATGGAATCTAGTCTCTGTGATGTGGAATGAGAGGCTAGATCTGTGCAGAGCGCATTGATGTAGGCGGGGATGAGCGCATGCTTGTTTTCAAAAGAATTGAAGGTGCAATACCCGCAGCGACTGGTGCAAAAAGGGATATGAATGTATAAAATCAAATTTTTCTCAAAATTTTTGAATAATTTTATACTTTCTATACTACAATTATGCTCCTATTTCAAAAATTAGAGGAGAAATACAATGAAAAAAGCTTTGGTTATTTTATCACTGGGAGTGGTTGCGCTTTATGCAAATCCTGCGAAAATCGTCAAGACAAAATGTGCGGTTTGTCATGGACAAAAAATGGAAAAAGCCGCACTTGGTAAAAGTGCCATCGTGAACACTTTGAGTGCAAAGCAAATCGAGGAAGATTTGAGAGGATATAAGGCAAAAACCTTGAACAGACATGGACTTGGTGGGACAATGTGGGGTCAGGCAGCCTCCCTATCTGATGAGGATATCAAGGGTCTTGCCAAATACATCTCCACAGATCTCAAAGACAAAAAATAATCTCTATCCCAATTTTGAGATACTTAGAAACTCCCTTCTTGGCTCTTTGAGGGGTTTTTCTCAAGGTGCTTGGCGGGGTTTTGTCTCAATTGGTTTTGGCTCAAAATCCCTAGATTCATAGACCTTGAAAATCCAAGTAACAGGACTTGGCAGAAATAGAGAGCCTTCCTTCCAAAATCGCTGCTATCAGAAATTTCTCCATCCTTAGACTTCATGAATCTCACTAGAATTTTAAGCGGATTTTTACTATAATCTTTCCAATCAATTTGAGTGAAGAACATGGAAAAAAAATATCGCCCCAATGTTGCTGCTGTCATCGTTTCCTCAAAATATCCCAGTGTTTGTGAATTCTTTCTTGGTCAAAGAAGCGATATGAAAGGCGTTTGGCAGTTTCCTCAAGGCGGGATTGATGAGGGAGAAAATCCTAGAGAAGCGCTATTTCGCGAGCTTAGAGAGGAGATTGGCACAGATGAGGTGGAGATCCTTGTAGAATGCCCCAAATGGATTGCTTATGATTTCCCCAACACAGTTTCCAAAAAAATGTACCCCTTTGATGGTCAGATCCAAAAATATTTTTTGGTGCGTCTTAAAAAAGAAGTTGATATCAATCTCAATACCAAAAACCCAGAATTTAGTGCCTATCGATTTGTAGACTACAACACTCTGCTAAGCCTTGTGAATCATTTTAAAAAAAATGTCTATAAAGAAGTGCTAGAGTATTTTCAAAAGGAGGGGTATTTGTAATGTTAATCGTGCAAAAATATGGGGGAACTAGCATGGGGGATTGTGATAGGATTTGGAACGTCGCAAATCGTGTAGCGCAAACAAAAAGAGCAGGGCACTCTGTGGCGGTAGTGGTATCTGCCATGAGTGGAGTGACAGATACGCTTGTGGGCTACACCAAGTATTTTGGAGAATCTCCCAATCCAAGGGAGAGTGATATGGTGCTAAGTTCTGGGGAGCGCATCACCAGCGCATTGCTAGCCATTGCTTTGTCTTCTATGGGATTTAAGGCCATTTCTTTGAGTGGTAGAAGGGCTAGGGTTTTTACAGATGACATCCACACCAAAGCAAGGATCACGCATATTGACCCAAGAGAAATACAGCATTTCCTCAAAGAGGATTATATCGTCGTGGTTGCGGGTTTTCAGGGGATCACCAAGCAAGGTGAGGTGACCACGCTTGGACGGGGAGGTAGCGATCTTTCCGCAGTGGCGATTGCTGGGGCGTTGCACGCGGATTTGTGCGAGATCTACACAGATGTAGATGGCATCTATACCACAGATCCAAGGGTGGAGTCTAGGGCAAAGAAGATTGACAAGATTAGCTATGATGAAATGTTGGAGCTTGCTTCCATGGGGGCTAAAGTCTTGTTCAATCGTTCTGTGGAGCTTGCCAAAAAATGGAATATCCCCCTCATCACGCGGAGCTCTTTTGGTGATGATGAAGGGACATTGATCACAGATGAGGAGAATATCATGGAAAAAGCAATCGTAAGTGGCGTGGCGCTAGATAAGAATCAGGCGCGTGTAAGCATGGGGGATGTGAGCGATCGCCCCGGTATTGCCGCTGAGATTTTTGGCACCTTGGCACAGGCAAATATCAATGTGGATATGATTGTGCAGACCATTGGGAGAGATGGCAAGACGGATTTGGATTTCACCATCCCTGAGTCAGAGGTCAAGGAGGCGCGCGAGGCATTGAAGCGTTTTGGGGGCGTGGATGTGGATTGTGAAATCGCAAAGGTATCTATCGTGGGAGTGGGCATGAAGTCGCATTCTGGCGTGGCGAGCACGGCATTTCATGCGCTTGCAAAAGAAAATATCAACATCATGATGATTAGCACCAGCGAGATTAAAGTCTCCATGGTGATTGCGCTTAAATATGCTGAGCTTGCGGTGCGTGCATTGCATGGCGCTTATGAGCTAGATGCATGATGGAGATTTCAGATTGGATGCTCAAAAACATCCGCGAGGAGCATAACAAAATCGCTCTTGATAGCGATTGGCTAGAGATTGAGCGCTTTACTCTAGTGAGCCTGCTTTCCCGCATGATTTCTCATGTTCTTAATGGCGGGACGTTGCTTGTATGCACAGAGGATCGCTTGGAGTGGTTTGAGAAATTTGTGATCCAAAACATCAATCGCCCCATCACAGCGCGCCCATTGGTCCCTATTTTTGGGGTTTCTGAGATCCTGCCAAAGATCCAATCCCAAGATCCAGCCCTGGTGCTAGATATGCTTTCTTTGAGTTATAAGGATTTTGCATTTTGGTATATTGGCAGGGCACAAGGAGATGTAGCAAAGCTTGCGCTCAGCAAGGATGATAGTTTTTTGTGGTTGCTTGATGACTCTATGCAAAAGGCTCTAAATCTCAGCACTAAAGAAAAAATAAAAATCGAATACAAGCTCATCCAGCTTTATAAAATCTTTGAAGAAGCACTCTTTGGCGCGATGTTTGGGAATATCATTCTGGAGTGAAGATGAGTAGAATCATCCTAAGCAATGACATCATGCAAGAAGTTTGCTATCAAAGCTCCTTGCTAGATCCCCAATTTTGTCGCGTATTTCTCTCTCAGGAAGAAGAGGTTTTGAAAGAATTCAAGATCGAGCATGCCCATGAAGTGATTGCAGAGGCATACATCAGCTCAAGCAAAGAAAAGACACTGATTTTGGGGGCGAGTTTTTATAATGGTTTTGCGCAAAATGCGCTGTTAAAGATCTTGGAAGAACCACCAAAAAACACCACCTTTGTCCTGATAGGAAAAAACAAAAATACTTTTTTGCCAACTGTGCGCTCGCGCCTGCATATAGAGGACAAAAGAATTCGCGCAAAAATCAGAGATTTTTCCCTGGATCTCAATGCTCTGAGCCTGCAGGGAATTTATGAATATCTCAAGCAGAGGCATGAAAACTCCTATGAATACACCAAGCAAAAGATTCAATCTCTGCTTTTTAGCGCCAAGAAGGCTGGGTATGTTTTGAGCCAGGAGGAGTTACAAAGCTTTGATGAGGCCCTCCTAGCCTCCTTTAATCACCAACAATTCTCCTTTGTGCTACTGCCTTTATTGCTCATGCTTTTGGAAAAAAAGAATCAAAGATGACACAAATAAAAACCCTAAATCCTGATTTTTTGCCTCAGGCATTTGCGCGCATTGGCAGTGATGCTATGGGATGTGCAATCATGGGTAAAAAATCCCAAATCCTAGCCTTTGAGATTACGCATCTTTCTTTGAGTGCCACCCTCATTTTGAAGCAAGAGGCCATTGGTGTGGGTGGGGATTTTGCCACTCCAAGGGATTGCATTCTAGCAAGGGATGCTTTTTATGATGGTGTGCTTTTTGGCACAAAGGCACAGCTCCAAAGACTGCTAAACAAACTCAAAACCCAGCCCTTTGGGTTAGGGGATCTAGCAAAGAGACTCAAGGCTCATCTATCCCAGCGCAAAGACTTTGGCACACAGATTATGGCAGTGATTAATCTCACGCCCGATAGTTTTTTTGTGGATTCAAGATCAAACGCCCTGGATGCCAAACAAAAAATCCTCTCTTTGCTTGAGATGGAAGTGGGGATGATTGACATTGGAGGTGCGAGCTCTCGCCCGGGCAGTCAGATTCTAGAGGCAGAGGAGGAGCTTTTGCGCTTGAGGGAGGTTTTTGATTTTATTGCTTCTCAAAAGCTTTATTTACAAAAGAAATTTTCCATCGACACCTATAATGTCGAGGTAGCAAAAGCGGCGCTTGATAGTGGCTTTGCCATCCTCAATGATGTTAGTGGTTTCCAAAACCCCGGGATGCTAGAGCTTGCAGCTAGTTATAAGGCTACAGTGATTTTGATGCATACAAGAGGCAGTCCAAAAGAAATGCAAAATCTCACAAATTATGAGCATCTTTTTGGGGAGATGAGTGCGTTTTTTGCAGAAAAAATCACGGCACTCAAAAACATGGGGGTCTATGACATCATCCTAGACATTGGTTTTGGTTTTGCCAAAAATTTGGAGCAAAATCTAGATCTCATCGCCCACCTTAGGCATTTTGAGAGTTTTGGCCTCCCCTTGCTTGTTGGGGCAAGCCGCAAGAGCACTATCCAAAAAATTCTTAACAAGACTCCAGAGGATAGCCTAAGCGGGACCTTGGCCATGCATTTTTTGGCGCTTTTGAATGGCGCAAATATCTTGCGTGTGCATGATCCCTTGGAGCATTTGGATCTGCTAAAGATCTATCAAGCCTATCAGCATCAGCAAGGAGAGACATGCATAAGCCCTCTGTAAAATCCATGCAAACCTTTTTGCTTGGCAATGGCTATGACAAGAGTCATATTGATGCTATGAGTGAGGAAGAGTTATTTGAGATCTATAGCAAAAAAGTAAGGCAAGAGGTGCAGGAATCTCAGCATGAATTGCTGGATAATATTGACATTCGCTATTTTGCCCAGGTCAAAAAACAAAAGGAACTTGATTCCAAAGTTCAAGAAATTCAAAAGCAAATATGCAGGGTGAATCACAGTGTGCGAAAGGTCTATGACATCATTGATGCTTTTATTGAGGATTTTTCTTTGGATGAATTGCGATATTTCATCCTCAATGGCATCAATAAAATCCCCTCCAATATTGTTGATCGTGTCATTCAGATTAAGTCCTATCAATACCGCATCTTTTGGCTAGAAAAAATCGAGGAAAATCTAGCCCCCTTGCCAGAAGAGGAGCGCCATACGCTGATGGAAAAATACACAAAGCCAGATTACAAAGACTCCCGCCTTTATCAGATTTATAAAAATTCCTTCGATCAAAAAGAATTGCAAAAAATGGTAGAGATTGCCAGAAAGAAGCTTGATGTCATTAAGCATTTCCTCCCTGAGGCATTGGAGGAGAGTTATGCAACACTCCATGAGGAAGATAAAGAAAAAAATAAAATCATTGAGGAAATCATGTCTTTTACGCACTCCTATCCGCGCAACACACTCAAAAAAATGACCATGAAGCAATTGAGAAATCTCGGTGATTTTATTCGTGAAAAGATGCGTGAAGAGCAGCGGGATCATCGCATCATAGAGAAATATGTCCAGATGATTGAGGAGAGCATGCGCTCTGTAGAGGATGCGGAATTTCAAATGGTTTGTATGGATGCAATCAATCGCCTTAGCAACCCCCAACTACAAAAAGTCATAGAGACCCTAAATACCAAAAATAAATTTTTTGCCAGCAAATTTGAGAGTGTGGCGCGTAGTTTGCGAGGGAAGATCAATGCAAAGTTATTTTAAAAAATGCAATCTGGTCTTAAGTAACAAATGTTATGATTTTTGAAATGTTTTAAGGGGTGAAAATGAGCTATACACATCTGCATCTGCATACAGAATATTCCATGCTTGATGGAGCCAATAAGATTAAGAATCTCATCCAGAGGCTCAAGGAACTGGGCATGAGCAGTGTGAGCATGACTGATCATGGCAATATGTTTGGAGCGATTGAGTTTTACAAAAGCATGAAGGCAGAGGGGATTAAGCCCATCATTGGCATGGAGGCCTATGTGCATAATTATGAAGAGCTAAATTCCAAGGAGGGCAAACAGAGATTTCATCTTTGTTTGTATGCTAAAAATGAAGTAGGGTATAAGAATCTTATGTTTCTTAGCTCAATGGCATTTATTGAGGGTTTTTATTATTATCCAAGGATTAGCAAGAAGCTCTTGCGTGAGCATAGCGAGGGGCTTGTAGCAAGCTCTGCTTGTTTGGGTGGAGAGGTGAATTTCCATCTAAATACAAGCGAGCGCAATAAAAAGCGCGGTGCTAAGGGCATAGAGATGGCCAAAGAAGTGGCCTTAGAATATCGGGATATTTTTGGAGAGGATTTTTATCTAGAAATTATGCGTCATGGAATCAATCATCAAGAAAATATTGATGATTTGATTATCCGTATCTCGCAAGAAACAGGAATTAAGCTCATTGCCACCAATGATGCCCATTATATTTCTCAAAAAGACCATAAAATGCAAGAGGTGGTGCAAACTCTTGGGCAGGGAAAAACCCTCAATGATCCCAATCGCTTGAAACATACAGTGTTTGAATTTTATGTAAAGTCTTCTGAGGAAATGGAAAGGATTTTTGCAGATATTCCAGAGGCATTGAGGAATACGCAAGAAATTGTAGAGAAATGTAATCTTGAAATAGAGCTCAAAGATGAAAAAACCAATCCTCCCACCCCTCCGACATTTATTTTTACCAAAGAATATGCCAAGCTTGAGGGTCAAGAGATTGACAATGATGCAGATTTTTTTGCTTACAAATCTAGGCAAGGGCTAGAAGAGTATTTGAAAATTATTCCCCAGGAAAAACATCAGATCTATCGCGATCGCCTAGAAGAAGAGATTAGGATTATCACGCAAATGAAGTTTCCTGGATACATGCTCATTGTTTGGGATTTTATTCATTTTGCAAAGAGTCAAAATATCCCCGTGGGTCCAGGGCGGGGTAGTGCGGCAGGAAGTTTGGTGGCATTTTGTTTGAAAATTACAGATATTGATCCCATGAAATATAATTTACTTTTTGAGCGTTTTCTCAATCCTGAGCGCGTTTCCATGCCTGATATTGATACGGATTTTTGTCAGCGCAGGCGTGGTGAGGTGATTGAATATATGATCCAAAAATATGGAAAATACAATGTCGCACAAGTGATTACTTTTGGTAAGTTGCTTGCCAAAAATGCAATCCGTGATGTGGCACGTGTGTTGGATATGCCGCTTAAAGATGCTGATGCATTTGCCAAGCTCATCCCCAATCAATTGGGAATCAAGCTAGAAGATGCACATGCCCTAGAGCCAAAAATAGAGGAATTTATGAATCAAAACCCAAAGGCACGGGATGTGTGGGAATATGCCCTGCAGCTTGAGGGTCTCAATCGCAATGCAGGGAAACATGCAGCTGCTATTGTTTTGGATTCTGAAAAGGAATTATGGCATAAGACGCCTTTATGCACCGTAGGGAAAAGTGATGATTCTTTGGTGACGCAATATTCTATGAAATATCTTGAACCCGTGGATTTAATCAAATTTGACTTTTTGGGGTTAAAGACCCTTACGGTCGTGCATGATGCCCTAGAGCTTATCAAAAAGCGCTATGGCAAAGAAATCGATTTTTTGAGCGTGGATGTGGATGATAAAAAAGTCTATGAGACCATTCAAAGTGGGGATACGCTCGGGATATTCCAAATCGAATCCTCGATGTTCCAAGGACTCAATAAGCGCATCAAGCCCAGCAATTTTGAAGACATCATTGCCATCATTGCGTTGGGGCGACCAGGGCCCATGGAGTCTGGAATGGTGGATGACTTCATCAATCGCAAACATGGCCTAGAGGAGATTACATACATGTTTGATGCACTTGAGCCCATTCTCAAACCCACTTATGGCACGATTGTGTACCAAGAGCAAGTTATGCAGATTGTGCAGACAATTGGGGGATTTTCCCTGGGTGGAGCAGATCTTGTGCGTCGTGCGATGGGTAAAAAAATCAAAGAAGAGATGGAGCGCTTGAAGAGTGATTTTGCCACTGGTGCAGAAAAAAATGGCTTTGATCGCGCTAAAGCAGAGGATTTGTGGGAGTTGATTGTAAAATTTGCGGGCTATGGTTTTAATAAATCCCACTCTGCTGCATATGCAATGATCACATTTCAGACTGCTTATCTCAAAACCTATTACAAAGAGGAATTTATGGCAGCTTTGCTTAGCAGCGAATCTGGCAAGATTGAGTCTGTGGCCAAGTACATTAATGAAGTGAAAAAAATGGATATGGATTTCATGTCCCCGCATGTAAATATTTCTGAAAAAAATTTTGGCGTAGCAAACTTTGAGCATGAGGGCATGGGGATTAAAAAGATTATTTTTGGGCTTTCTGCCATCAAGGGGGTGGGTGATGAACCCATTCAAAACATCATCTCTGTGCGAGAAAAAGGAGGGGATTTTAAAAGCTTAGAGGATTTTATCTCGCGTGTTGATTTTTCTAAAATCACCAAGCGTGTGCTAGAGCCCTTGATAAAATCTGGTGGGCTAGATGGCCTGGGATATAGTCGTGCATGTATGTTAAAAAATCTTGATGCCATTTGTGAGGCAGGGAGGCGCAAGGACAAGGCCAAAGAAAGCATGGCCCAAGGGCTATTTGGAGGGCTAGAAGATGAGGTGGAGCAAAACGTGCGTTTTGATTTTTCAAATTTTGAGGAATTTCCCTTGCGCGATTTGCTGGATTTGGAATTTGAATGCCTTGGGATCTATGTCTCAGGGCATCCCTTGGAGGAATATCGCGAGAGCATTGAGGGGCTACAGGGCTTTGTGCCCAGTGTGAGTCTGGGGGAAGTGGAGGAAGATTCTTATTGCCTGATTGCAGGGAAGGTGTCTGAGATTACTCGCAAAATGAGTAAAAGCAACAAACCCTATGGATATGTGAATCTCTTGGATTTGTATGGGAAAATTGAGATTATGTTTTTTGAAAAACAACTCTTGGAGCTAGAAAAATTTGATCTAGAGCAGCCCATCGTCTTGAAGTGTAAGATCGAAAGAGATGATGAGGGCTATCAGGTGCGCATCATTAAGATCCTCACCCTCAAAGAAGCACAGGAAGAAAAGATTGATGTGGGATATAAGAAGGATTCAGCATTATTGGAGGGGGAGATGGATTCTTGCTGTCCTTTGGTTTTGCATCTAGACCACAATGCCCCCAAAGATATTTTTGATAGCCTTGCCCAGAGCATTGAGCGCAATAAGGGCAATCGTGAGCTAAGAATCATCATCAAGGATAAATACGAGACTTATATGTTCATCACAGAAAAAAAGGTAGATTCTGCTATCACGCAGGAATGCGCGGATCTAGAGTGGTCGAGTTGGAAATGATGCGCCTCAATCAATACATTGCCCATCATAGTAAATATTCTCGCAGAGAGGCCGATGGGCTTATTGCTCAGGGTCGCGTGAATGTGGAGAAAAAAAAGGCCGTGCTAGGCCAGGAGCTCAAAGAGGGGCAGCGGGTGTTTGTTGATGGTAAACAATTGCGCGAGAAAAAGGATGGGCCAAGCACAGTAATCGTATATCACAAACCAAAGGGTGAGCTGGTGACTCGGAGTGATGATAGAGGGCGAAGAAGCATTTTTGATAGCCTTGGGAGGCGTTATGCGCATTTTACTCCCGTGGGGAGACTGGATTTTGCAAGCGAGGGGCTGTTATTACTTAGCGATGATAAAAAAATCGCTCACTTTCTGATGCAAAGCGATCTGGAGCGCGAATATATCCTAAAAATTTCTGGAGCAGTCACAGAAAAGATGAAAGAAGCCATGGAAAATGGTCTGGAGCTAGAAGATGCGCGCGCAGGAGGACATGAAAAAAGCAAGATTCAAAAAATGAGCTTCAAGCCTTTTGCTTTTTATCAAATCCAGAAAAATGATAGAAATTTCTCCAAGCTCAAGGTGCGCATCACCGAGGGGAAAAATCGAGAACTGCGCCGTTTTTTTGCGCATTTTAAGGCGGAGGTGCTGGATTTGCGACGCGTGGGATATGGGTTTGTCACGCTTTCTGCTCTGCCTGTGGGGAAGGTGAGATTTTTGAGCAAAGAAGAGTACAAAAAGCTCCATCAGCTCCTCAAAGAACATGCAAAGAACCCAGAGGGGAGGAATGCGCGTCATCTAGGTGGAAAGGGGAACTTGGGAGGGGTAAAATAAAAAGGCTTCCGGATTTTTTGGGGGTGTTAAAAAATGCTAGTCTTGAGTGAGTGTGAGTAAGCACAAAATTCTAGAGGAAGCAAGGCGTGCGAGTTAGGAAGATTCTAAAAAATAAAAGCATGGATTTTCTAAAGGGGATTTAAAAACAGAGACACACAAATAAAAAGCAAGATGACGCTAAGCCTTTTATGAGTGGGCGAGCTTCTTGGGAGGGGTCTTTTCAAAAATCTGCCAAGGCATTTTGATTTTTCTCTGCTATAGAACAAGGGCTTAGTGCGTTCTTCTAGTGAGATTGCGTGATGTTGCATCTCTGGAATTTTCTTAAATCTCCATCGCCGTGGTGTTGGTGGGTCATCCCTAATTTTCTGCAAAGTATTTTTTGAATCACAAGAGCTATATTGCATGAAGGGGTAGGGCAGTATTTCACATCCCTCCTTAGAAATTGATGAATAAATTGATAGTCTTCCCTTTGTCAGGGAGTGGCTGTCAGGGAGTGGCAATAGGGATCCTAAAATTCTTGCGCAGAAATTCTTTTTTTGCCAAGGGTTTGTGCTATATGTTGAATATCTCTGATATAAGTGGAAAATTTTTCCTAAGATCTTGTAGAAGTAAAGTTTATTTTTAAAATATTTAAGGTTCTGTACTAGAATTCTGCCAACCATATTTATGGTAATTTTTTTTATGAGGTGAATGATGAAGAAGGTATTTGGTGCTTTGATGTTGATGGGCATGTTGGTTGGTGCAGATTTCTCAAAGATGAGCAATGATGACTTGGCGAAAATGGCTGGTACAGTTGATGCTAAGGATTTTGCGGACTATCACATGGAGCTTCACAAAAGAATGCATGGTATGTCTAAAGACCAGATGAAGGATTTTGCTAAAGAAATCAGAGAATACAGAGAGAAAAACACAGACAACATGACATTAAAAGAGTATCGCGAGCAGAGAGAGAAAATCAAGGAGGCTCTTGAGCAGAAAGTGAAGGGCATGAGCAAAGAAGAGTGCAAAAAAAGCGGAATTTGTGAGCTTTATAGGCATGTTAAAAGAGAAATGAAAGATGGTTTTGTGCATGGTTGCGATATGAAACATGATAAAGATTCCAAAAAAGCAGACAAGAGGGTTAAAAAATCAGACAAGATGAGCAGTGTAGACAATAGTGTAGACAATACACAAAGACTGGCAAAAATGGATAAAACAGAAGAAATGCATAAAATGGAAAAAATGCACAAGTCAGAGAAGATGCATAAATCAGAGAAAAAGGACAAGTCAGAAAAAATGCACAAGTCGGAGAAAAAAGACAAGTAATCCATTAAAATCCAATAAGAAGGAGAGGATTCCTCTCCTTCTTTCTTTAGTATCCCCACTTCCTTAAACCTTTCAGAGAATTTTTAAGCTTTGATTTTTAGCATCCTTTAGATTTTTGAGATTATGTGGGTTTAGCACGGTCTCACCCCTTCGCAATTACTGAAGTCACGTTTTAAAAATGTCAATTCATGCAAAATGACCCGCATCTGCTCTTGATATTTTTCCATAAAATTCGCATGCGGAATTCAAGCTGCAAGGTTTCCATACATGCCCCACAATCCCATTGCCCCAATCCTGTGGCCTAGACCTTTGCATGGAATACTTGGCATGTTTGGAGCATCACTCCCTTGCTTGAAACTTGATACCCCAATCTTTGGTGTCTAAAATTTTTCTCTAGCTTCTGGGTAATAATTTCCTATTTCACGATCCTATCCTGCCTATAGAAACAACACAGCCAGCGCATTGCAGCTATGCTGAAAATCACTCGCATCTCCTGTGTTGTCTTTTTATTTTTCATGCAAGGAGATGAAAAATCCAACCATTTGGCTTTAAAAATCTAAAAGATTCAAAGCCAAATTAGCCCAATCAGGGGAAAATAAACCAAGTAGCAAGGTTTTATAACAACTCAAAAAGAGCAAGAAGCCCAGAGTTATCAAAAATGCTAAAAATTAGGACTTAGAGATGGGTGAGGATTTGGGTGAGGTCTTTAGTGTCGATGATGATGTTTGCATGGGGTTTTAGCACAGGCTTGGCGCAAAATGCAACGCGTGTCTTAGCATGCAAAAACATGCTGATGTCATTGGCACCATCGCCTACTACAAGTGTGTTTTGTCGCGAGATTCCAAAGGTTTGCTGCAGTTTTTGGAGCATCACTCCCTTGCTATCAGCAAACATCATGCTCCCGCCCACAAGCCCGCTGAGCTTGCCATCTTTGTGATGCAGGGTGTTGGCAAATGTCGCATCCATGCCAATTCTTTGGCGCAGTGGCTCTGTGGCGATGTCAAATCCTCCAGAAAAACAGATGCAAACATAGCCCAAGTTCTGTAGTGCTGGGATGATTTCTTTGGCCCCTGTGATAAGTGGAAGAGAGGAGCAGATCTCTAAAACTTGCGCATAATCTAGCCCCTGCAGCAACTTTGTGCGCAGCAGTAGGCTTTCAAAAAAATCCATCTCCCCTGCCATGGCCTTTTTGGTGATGGCGCTGATCTTTTCTTCTAATCCCATCTCTTTTCCAAGGATGCTAAGCGTCTCGCCGTCCATGAGTGTGGAGTCAAAATCAAAAATAGCAAGCTTCATTGTGCTGGGCCTAGGTAGATGTAGCTGGGTTTACCGATACCATCAGTTTGGCGGATTTCTTCTAGCACTTCATTTTGGATCGCTACATCTGTGCTAATCAGCATCAAGGATTCTCCATTTTTCCCCTGCGTGACGCTCATATGATTGATGTTGATCTGATGTTTGCTACCTAGGATCTCTGCGATTTTGGCAATCATTGCAGGCTTATTTTGGTGTGGGATGAGTAGCGTATGCTGCCCGATGCTAAAGGCTGTTTCATATTCATCTAGGCACAGGACTTTGGGAATATTTGCGACCATGCTCACACTGATGGAATGCTCGGCATTTTTGCCCTTGGCTTTGATGCTAAGGAGGCTTGGGAAATTGCAAGGGAGGCTTGATTGGATGATCATATGCGTGATGCCACTTTGCTTGGCAATGAGGGGTGCATTGACATAATTCACATCCTCAAAATGCGCACTCAATATGCCCTTGAGGATGGCTACCTCCAGGGATTCGAGATTTTTGCTAGCAAGCTCTCCTTGGGCAGTGATGGCGATGCTTTCGATCTTTTCTTGTAGGAGCTGGGCGATGAAAGCCCCGGCGTTTTGGGCGATTGGCATATAGTCTTTGATGGGCTCAAGCTTGTCGGCGCGCAGGGAGGGGATATTCACCGCAGATTGGGCTGTACCCCCGCTTAATACGGATTTGATTTGTCCGGCCACATCGATGGCGACATTGAGTTGAGCCTCCTCCGTGCTCGCGCCTAGATGCGGGGTTAGCACGGCTTTTGGACAACCGCGTAATGGGAAATTCTGTGTATCTGGTTCATTCTCAAAAACATCCAATGCAGCTCCACCAATATGACCTGCATCAATGCTCTCTCGCAGAGCAATTTCATCAATGATCCCCCCGCGGCTTGCATTGATGATGTAGGCCCCTTTTTTCATCAATGCTAGAGTATCCTTGTTGATCATATGAGTGGTTTCTTTGGTCTTTGGGACATGTAGCGTGAAATAATCACATTTTTTCAAAAAAGATTCTAGATCAGTGAAATACTCCCCGCCTTCTTGTTGTACGATGTCTTGACTGGCATAGGGATCAAACACGCAAAGTGACATACCCAGAGTCACTGCAACCCTTCCTACATGTTTGCCTATGCGCCCAAATCCCACGATCCCCAGGGTCTTGCCATAGAGCTCTCTGCCTACAAATTTGGAGCGCTCCCATTTGCCCTCTTGCACGGATGCATTGGCAAGGGGGATGTTTCTTGTGAGGGCAAAGATGAGCCCTAGGGTGTGCTCGGCTGCAGCAATTGTATTGCCATCAGGGGAGTTGGTGACAATGATTCCCTTTTGTGTGGCTGCCTCTATATCAATATTATCCACGCCCACCCCGGCGCGTCCGATGATTTTGAGTTTGCTGTGTTGGATCACTGCAGAGGTTACTTTTGTTTGTGAGCGCACCATGAGTGCATCGTAATTGGGAATGATTTTTATGAGCTCTTGCTCTTGCATCGTGGGTAAAAGATCTACGCGTGCCACATCACGTAAAATGCTCTCCACACAAGGATTGATTGAGTCTGTAACTAAAACTTTCATGAATTTTCCTTTAAGTATTTTTAAGGTTTTGGATGAGGGTTTTGACACCACTGCCTAGAGCAAAGGAATGGCCTAGCTTATAGAGTGTAGCCTCAAGTGCTGCAACTGCGCTAATGAGGTCACGCTCGCAAACATATCCCAAAGTGCCGATGCGAAAGATTTTATTTTCCAGCGCATTTTGTCCATTGGCAACCAATACATCAAAATCTTCTTTGAGGACCCTGCGAATGGAGGGTACATCAATGCCACTAGGTGGGAGGATGGATGTGATGGCAAAGCTGGCATTTTTATCCTCTTTGACAAATAACTCCAGCCCCATGGCGCGGATGGCCTGGCGCAAAGAGAGTGCAAAGCGCTTGTGTCTGGCGTTGATTTTTTCTATCCCTTCTTCTTTGAGGAGTTTGAGTGCTTCATGCAAACCAAAAACAAGATTGACTGCTGGGGTGTAGGGGGTGGTGTTTTTTTCTAGGGCTTTTTGATGAGCCAAAAAATCAAAATAAAAGCTAGGATAGAGGCATTTTTCTCTGGCCTCCATGGCTTTTTTGCTTGCAGAGAGAAATGCAAGTCCTGGGGGGAGCATGAAGCCCTTTTGTGATCCAGAGACAAGGATGTCAATACCCCATTCATCCATTTTGCAGGGCATGGCACACAGGCTTGTAATCCCATCAACAATGGCAAGTGCGCCAGATTTTTGGATGATTGCACATAGGCTTTTTACATCATTGGCAGCACCTGTGGAGGTCTCGCTATGTGTGAGGGTCACAGCCTTTGTGTCGGGGAATTTTTGGAGCATGGATTCAAGATCTTTTGGGTGAATTACCTCTCCTGGATCTGCTTGCAAGACTTCCACCATAGCACCGCGACTTTTGGCAATTTTGACCCAGCGCTCACCAAAATTTCCAATCACTAGGCACAGCACTCTATCCCCTGGGTTGAGGACATTCTCTAATGCCCCACACATCGCTCCTGTGCCGCTAGCAGCATAGACAAATACAGGATTTTTGGTCTGAAAAATCTCTTTAAGATCCAAAAATACTTCCCGTAGGATCTGGGAAAATTCTGGGCTTCTATGCCCGATGGGGTGCCTTGCGCTGGCTTGCAATACGCTTTGAGGTACGGGGGTGGGCCCAGGGATCATCAAAAAGGTTTTTTCTTTCATTTCTTGCTCCATTTTTTTTGAATTGATTTGCAACTAGGTGTTACAAAAAAAACTATATTAGCAAAAAAATTATCAAAACCTAAAGCGGACTCCTCCGTTGACCTCAGTGACTGTCGGGATGGCGCCAGATCCCAGGTGTGTGTTTAGCAGATTGATGAGCATGAAGATGTTGTTTGTGATTCGGATTTCTGTGGTGAAATCCAGTTCGTTTTGGCGGAAATGTCCTGCATTGTGGACAAAAGAAGTCGTCCCATAGATGAGGGAAAAGTTGAAGCGCTGCACTTTTACCTTGATGGCACCATAAAAAACATTGGCATCTTTTTGGGTTCGCACTGCCTTCCCTCCCCAGACAAAGAAGGGCGCAACCCTATCTCCTAGGCTCTCTAGACTCCCCCAGCCTGCTTTTTTTGCCGTGTGGATGTATCCTAGTGTGAGCTGTACAATCTCCTTGTAGCCTCCATACACATGCCCATCAATCTCATAGGCATTGGGAGCATTTTTACCATGTTCGATGCTATAAGTGCCCCCAATCTCCCCACCGAGGGAAAATTTTTCTGTGGCAAAGGAGCTGGTGGCGCGCAGTCCAAAGGCGGTGAAAATATTTGGAGCAAAGTAGCTATAGGCCTTAATTGTTAGCAAATCTTCAAGGGGTTCGTATTTCACACCTAGATTGGCAATGCCAAAGCCATTTTTTGGGTTGACTGCATAGAAATTGGTCATTTGGTGGTAATCAATTCGCCCATAGGTACGCGCCCAAAAGGCCTCCAAAAGCAATTTATTGATGGTTTTGTTGCGGATCCAGATGCCATCTGTGAGTGTGTTGATCCATTCATTTTTGATGGCGATGCGCCCGCCCTTGATGCTTGTATCTCCGTCAAAATATTCCAAGAAGCTCTCGCCAATAGAGGCTTGAGAGGTGCTGAAAAAATCCTTATTAGAATCCAGATTTCCAGTGGGGAGGTGGAGATTTTTGTGGAGATTGTAAAATGGCTGGGCTGCAGCAAAGCTAATTGAGGCGCGGATATTTTTATAAAATCCTGAGGTATAGCCTAGCCTGATATTGCCCAGTATATATCCCGTATTGCCCAAATACCCATAAGTGGCAAGCTGGGAGAGGGGGAAGATCATAGCTCTCCCAGAGCCTAATTTCTGCCAATCTGTATAAAAAATCAAATCCCCTTTTGTTACGCCATTTTTGAGTGCCTCATCGATGCTATCATAGCTCCATAAAAACCCCACACAGACACAAAGCAGCGCTAGCTTTTTCCTCACCCATACTCCTAAAACCAAAGATTATCCAACAATCTTGTATTGCCAACTTTTGCAGCAATGAGCACAAGCGAGCGTAATGGCAGGATTTCTGGGATTTCTTGCAAGTCATAATTCACTAGTGCGAGATAGTCTAGCTGCACATTTTGCAAGATTTTCTTGGCAGATTCTAGCAGGATGCGTGCATCGCTCACGCCATTTTTTACAAGTTTTTGGATTTGCTCTAGACTCCTTGGAATCTCTAGGGCATGGTTGCGCTCAGTACTAGAGAGATAGACATTTCTTGAGCTGAGTGCCAGGCCATCAGTATCGCGTAGTGTGGGGCAGGGGATGATTGTGATGGGGAGGAAGGTGTCTGCTACTAGGCGTTGTAAAATCAGCAATTGTTGCGCATCTTTTTGACCAAAATAAGCATGTGTGGGCTGTGCGAGATGGAAGAGTTTGAGTATGATTTGTAGCACCCCTGCAAAATGCCCCTCACGGATAAAACCCTCAAATACATAGCCCATGTTTTTGGGTGGATTGAGTGTGATTTCATCCCTATTGCTATAAATGCTTTCTGCTTTGGGAGCAAAAATCGCACTTACGCCTAATTCTTTACATAATGCACAATCCCTATCAAAACTGCGGGGATATTTCTCAAAATCTTCTCCAGGGCCAAATTGCGTGGGGTTGACAAAAATGCTTACAATGGTATGCGTATTTTGAGAGAGGGATTTTTGCATGAGGCTTTGATGCCCTGCATGCAGTGCTCCCATAGTGGGTACAAGTCCGATGTTAGATGTTAGATTTTTGCGGTATTCTTGCAATTCTTTCGGGGTTTTTAGGATTTGCATTCTTCAATTTCCTTATAGATGTTATTCACCACTTCTTGGGGATTTTGTGCTTTGTAGATAGGGCGGCCAATCACGATGAAGTTAGATCCTTGCTGGTGGGCATCTTTGATGCTTCCTACACGTTGCTGGTCATTGCTCTCTTCGCAAAAAGGACGGATTCCAGGAGTGAGTGTCAAGAAAGAATCTGAGGTATTTTGCTTGATAAGTTTGCTTTCAAAAACCGAACACACAACGCCATCCAACTTGCTTTCATGCGCCATTTTTCCAAGAGCAATGGCGCAGGTTTCTAGATCCCTTGCATAAACCTCCCTAAAACTCCTTGCATCAAAGCTTGTAAGCGCGGTCACTCCAAGGACTAGAGGGCGTTTGTCTAAGAGATTGAGTCGCTGCATGAGATTTTGCATCGCTATTGTGCCACTGCTTGCATGAATGGTGATCATGTCCACTCCGAGCTTTGCGCATTCCTCTGCCGCATCTGCCATGGTGTTGGGGATGTCATAGAGCTTGAGATCAAGAAAAATACGGAATTTCTCATTGATTTTTTTAATAGATTCCAAAAAAGCCACTCCATCGCGGATAAAGCTGCGCAGACCCACCTTCACCCAGAGATGGGGGAAATCTTTGAGTTCTTCTAAAAGTTTGAGGTTTTTTTGCCTAGATTCTAGATCTAGTGCTAGGCAGAGTTGCATTTTTTCTCCTTAATGTCGCTTTTTAAATCCGCTTGGTTTTTTTGATTTTTTCATTTTTTGCGCTCATCTTTGCACCCATGTAATCCACTCAAGAGGCCATCCAAAAGAAGAATCCCTGTTTTCTGGCCGGGATTGTAATTTTGATGGGGTGGCGTTTATTTTGGGGATGAAATGCCAAAATTTTACCAAAAAAATCAAAAATCCCCATCAAGCCTGTCTTAAAGGTTTTGAGAATTTTGCACATCTCCCACCAAACAAAAATCAGCCAAAATCCCATCAAAATCAGGGCAAAAACCACAAAAGCACGGCGATAAAATTCCGCCAAACAATGGCGAGAAAGCCCTGCTAAAATCCCTTCAAATTCCAAGCCTTGTCTTTCCAGTGTTATAATGGCGGAATTTTTTTCACAAAAGTTAAGGAATGTGATGAAGGAATTATTTGATGGAGCAGTAAAGTTTCAAGAAGATGATTTTATGCAATACAAAGAGTTGTATAAAAGTCTAGAAAAGCATCAAGACCCTCATACTCTATTTCTGACTTGTGTGGATTCTAGGGTGGTGCCAAACTTGATTACCAACACATTGCCTGGAGATTTATTTGTGATTCGCAATATGGGAAACATCGTGCCCCCATATCATGAAGGTTCCCATAGGAGAGAGGGATATCTTTCTACCACTTCTGCTATAGAATATGCGCTCAATGTATTAGATATCAAAAATATCATTATTTGCGGGCATAGCGATTGCGGGGCTTGTGCTGCGATCTATGAGGGGGAGGAAATGCTAAAGAGGGCTCCCTATGTCAAGAAATGGGTGGAGCTGCTTGAGCCAGTCAAAAAAAAGGTGCTCGCCTTCCATCCCAAAAGCAGAATCAAGCGCATGTGGCTTACGGAACAGATTAACATAGAGCAGCAATTAGAAAATCTCATGACCTATCCTTTCGTAGAAGAGAAATTTGATCGTGGGGAGCTGCGCATTTATGGTTGGTATTATATGATTGCTACAGGGGAAATTTTTAATTATAATATGATTACGAGGGAATTTAAAGCCATCAACAAGGAAAAGAAGTGAATCAAAAATTTCTATTATTGAGCGGATGCTGTGTGATTGAAAGTTATGAGAGTTTGGCACGCGTGGCAGAAGAGTTAAAGCCCTTAGCAAACCATCCAAAAATTGATTTTTATTTCAAATCTAGCTTTGATAAAGCCAATCGCACCAGTTTGGATAGTTTTCGGGGTCCAGGGCTAGAGGCAGGATTGGAAATGCTGGGTCAAATTAAAAAAGAATTTGGCTATAAAATTCTCACAGATATCCATGAGAGTCATCAAGCACAAGCCATTGCAAAGGTCGCTGATATCGTGCAGATTCCTGCATTTCTTTGTCGACAGACTGACCTCATCGTCGCAGTGGCCAAGACAGATTGCATCATCAATATCAAAAAGGGGCAATTTATGAATCCTAAGGATATGCAATATTCTGTGCTCAAAGCCATCAAGACGCGAGGGGGAAGTGTGGCGACCTATGAGGAAAGCACAAAGCATCGTGTGTGGCTGACAGAGAGGGGGAGCAGCTTTGGTTATGGAAATCTCGTTGTGGACATGCGCTCTTTGGTAATCATGCGTAATTTTGCTCCAGTGATTTTTGATGCAACCCATAGCGTGCAGATGCCAGGAGGTGCTGGGGGCAAAAGCACGGGGGATGTGAGCTTTGTGCCCTATCTTGCGCGCGCAGCAACAAGCGTGGGAATTGATGGGATTTTTGCAGAGACGCATTTTGATCCTAGCAGTGCACTAAGTGATGGGCCCAATATGATCCCCACCGCAAAAATGCCAGCTTTAATAGAAGAATTATTAAAAATCAAGGAGCTTGTCCAATGAATATCCTGGAAGGAAAGATTACCCTTAGCGGAGAGGAAAAAATCGCAATTATTGCCAGTCGTTTCAATCATATCATCACAGATCGCTTAATAGAAGGAGCAAAGGATAGTTTTTTGCGCCATGGCGGAGATGAAAGCAGGCTGGATTTAGTGCTAGTCCCTGGAGCATATGAGATCCCCTTTGTGCTAGATCGTCTGCTCTCTGGCGGTCATTATGATGGAATCTGCACGCTTGGTGCGATCATCCGAGGTTCCACTCCACATTTTGACTATGTGAGCGCAGAATCCACCAAGGGTATTGCAAACACCACGCTCAAGTATCAAACCCCTGTAACCTTTGGCGTTCTCACTACTGAAAATATTGAGCAGGCAATTGAACGCGCGGGAAGCAAGGTGGGAAATAAGGGATTTGAGGCCATGAGTGGACTCATTGAGCTTATTAGTCTTTATAGAGAGATAAAAAACAAAAGAGGATGATGTAATGGCGACAAGATCACAGGCAAGAGAGGCGGTTATTGGGTTCTTGTATGCCTATGACATCGGCAATCTTGAAATCAGAAAGATGGCAGTGGATATCTTAGAAGAGAAAAAAATCCGCAATAAACAACAAAGCTTTGCTCTGGATCTTTTTGATGGGATATTAAAAAATCTCGATTTATTAGATGAGCAAATCACTAGGCATCTCAAAGATTGGGAGTTTAAAAAGCTTGGTGGCATGGAGAGGGCGATTTTGCGACTAGGGGCTTATGAGATTTTGTGCTGTCAGATTGATAAGCCAATTGTGATTAATGAGGCCATAGAGCTGGCTAAAAGCTATGGCGAAGAGATGGCTCCCAAACTCATTAATGGAGTCCTAGATTCCTTAAAAAAATGAAAAAGTTCTTTGGTGTTTTGATTTTTTTTGGAGTTTTTCTCTCTTGTTTATGGGGCAATGAGTTTGAAGACACCTTAGAAAAATTGATTTTACTCAATCATCAAATCGCACTCCTTCAAGCCAATGGCAATTCCGATGGCATTGATGCTCTAGAGGAGCAAAAAACCTATGAATTAAAAAAAATGACACTAGAGCTCATTGCTTCCAAAGAGGATTTTTCGCAAAATTTGCAAGGGATTGCCGATGAGCAGGCAGATATCACAGAAAAAATCAAGCAAGACATTAGGCATAATGATGTGCAGGATATGGAGTTTCAAAGGCTCACTTACGCGACCTTGAACTTGCAAAAAATCATCCAAACCTTCGTCCTCAATCTGCAAAAAAACATCGGACTTTTCTCACAAGAAAGCGATGTAACCAAGATCATCCAATCCACAAAAAAAGAGCTCCAAAAGCAGCCCCATTTTTCCAACAAGGCATTGGCAAAGCAAAGTGCTGAATATGAAAAAATGCTTACTACCTATCAGGAGGTGATGGATTATTTTGCCAAGCACCCCCGCACTCTGCTACCTCAAAACGCCTTTATTAATATCGGGGTGGGTTGGGTATTGCAAAAAATTGCAACTTTTGTGCCAATTGGCGGATCTGATTTGCTTGTAGCAAAGGCTTTATTATCCTTTGTCACACTAGCTTTTTTGCTCGCATGCAGGAAATTTTTTGCCTATTTGATTTTTTCTTGCATCAATTTTTTTGCGCATTTTTCCAATGGCAATAATTCCCTGGGAGATAAGATTTGCAGAGACATCACCAAGCCCATCACCTATGCGCTTTTATTCATTAGCTTTGATGTGGCAGTGGGGATTTTGTATTATCCCAATGTATCTCCCCAAAAAATTCAAATGTGGTTTGGGGTTTCTTATATTTTTGTGGGTGTGTGGTTTTTTATCACGTTGCTCAAATCCTATGGTGTTGGGATCATGGGAAGCATCCTGCAAAAAAAAGATGGATTTCGAAAAGAAGCCATTAACATGATCTTAAAGGTCAGCTATTTTTTTATCTGCGTGATTGGCATTCTCATTACTTTGAAATACATGGGCTTTAATATTTCTACTATTATGGCGTCTTTGGGTATTGGAGGACTTGCTGTGGCATTGGCGCTCAAAGACATGCTTGCCAATTTTTTTGCCTCCATCATGCTGCTTTTTGAGAATTCTTTTTCTCAAGGAGATTGGGTGGTATGCAATGGCATTGAGGGGATGGTTGTGGAGATGGGGTTGCGCCGCACGACAATCAGGACATTTGATAATGCGCTCGTGCTTGTTCCAAATTCCACACTTGCTAATGCTGCCATCTTGAATTGGAATCGTCGAAAGGTGGGCCGCAGGATTAAGCTAAGTGTTGGGGTGACTTATGACTCCTCGATGGAAAAGATCCAAAAAACCATCAAAGACATCCATCAGATGCTTCTAGACCACCCCAATATCGCCAAAGACAATAAAGAAGATCTAAAAATTGATCATTATGAGCTTGCATTCAGGCAAAACATTGTGTCCATGCAGGATTTATTGGGCTATAAGGATGATTTATTTGTTGTGTTGGATACCTTTGATGATAGTTCGATTAATATCTTGGTGTATTGCTTTAGCAAAAGCGTGGTGTGGGGCGAGTTTTTGGATATCAAACAGGATGTGATGTTTAGGATTATGAAAATCGTTGAAGAAAATGGCTTGAGTTTTGCATTCCCTTCACAGAGTCTGTATATAGAAACATTACCCAAAAATGCTGCTATTTAATGCTTTATGCTAGAATACGCGGATTCATTGAGGTAGGCTGATGCTATATTTTTTGTACTCAGAACTTGGGATTAATTTCTTTCGCTACATCACCGCGCGCGCTGGGATTAGTTTCTTTTTGGCATTTTTCCTCTGTATTTTTTTGCTACCCCGTTTCATAGCCTGGGCAAAGAAACATAATGCTAGCCAACCCATTTCTGAATATGTACCAGCACATAAACAAAAGGGAAACACCCCTACGATGGGGGGGATTGTGTTTGTATTTAGTGCCATTATCGCAGCCCTCTTTAGCGCACGATTTAGCAATGTTTTTGTAGCACTTGGAGTTTTGGTGCTCTTTGGCTTTGCTTTGATTGGGGCTCGCGATGATTATGTCAAGATCGCTGCCAAAAATAATGCGGGCATGCGACCTAGAGTCAAGATGTTTTTCTTGCTGATTCTTTCTTTGTTTGTGGCATTTTATCTAAGCTATATCACGCATTTGGATTCGGGTTTGTATCTGCCCTTCATGAAGCACCCTCTACTAAATCTAAGTCAGATGCCCTGGTTGACCACTGCATTTTGGGTGCTTGTGTTTTTGGCCACCACCAACGCGGTGAATATCACTGATGGATTGGATGGACTTGCCACCGTGCCAAGCATTTGTGCTCTTTTCTCTCTTTCCATCTTTGTCTATATCACAGGAAATTTTGAACTGGCAAATTATCTTTTGTGGCCTAGGGTCACATATGCAGGTGAGCTCTTTGTCGTTTCCATGGCTTTGATTGGGGCGCTTTTTGGCTTTTTGTGGTATAACTGCCATCCCGCGCAAATTTTTATGGGTGATAGCGGGAGTTTGGCACTTGGAGGGTTTATCGCGTATATGGCCATCGTTTCTAATAATGAAATCTTGCTTATTTTGATTGGATCGGTGTTTGTGATTGAGACTTTTTCGGTGATTTTGCAAATTGGTAGTTATAAAATGCGGAATAAAAAAATCTTTTTGATGGCACCCATTCATCATCATTTTGAAAAGAAGGGCTGGGCAGAAAATAAGATTATCGTACGCTTTTGGATTATTGCCATTTTGAGTAACATTATCGCATTGATGAGCTTGAAGATTCGATGAAAAAGATTGCAATTTTTGGCTATGGCATCACGACAAAACCTCTGGTGGATTTGCTAAATTCCAAGGGGAAGACCTGTGCTATTTTTGATGATTTGAATTCTAGTAAGCATAGCGATGAAAAAAACAATCTCTTTTATCCTGTAAGTGCCTTTGATGCCAAAGAATATGAGCTTTGTATCACGAGTCCTGGAATCCCTCCCACACATTTTCTGATCCAAAATGCCACAAATCTCATCAGTGAATATGATTATTTTTTGGATTTTTTACAAGGAAGTGGGGTATGGATTAGTGGAACCAATGGCAAGACTACTACCACAGAAATGACAAGCTTTTTGCTAAGAGAGTATCATGCTAGGGCAGGGGGTAATATCGGCTACCCGCTTGCAAATCTAGCCCTAGAAAAAAGAAAAAAGCCAGAAATTTGGATTTTGGAGACCAGCTCCTTTATGCTGCATTACACAAAATTTGCTTATCCCCACATTTATGCCCTTCTGCCTTTGCACGAGGATCATATCTCTTGGCATGGGGGTTTTGCGCATTATGTCGATGACAAACTCAGTCCACTTATGCGTATGGGAGATGGGGATTTTGCACTCATCCCAAAAGAATTGCAGCATCACCCCCTCTGCCAAAACTCTAGGGCAAGGATTTATTTTTATGAGGATTCAAAGAGCCTTTTACAAGCCTTTGGCATCAAGAATGAGGGCAGCAAATTTAAGGGCCCTTTTTTATTGGATGCTGTGATGGCACTTTGCATCGCAAGGCTTCTTGGCAAAGAAAAGGATATGAGCGATCTTTGGGGCTATGAGATTGGCCCACATCGCATGCAGGAGTTTTGGGATAGAGAGGGAAATTTGTGGGTGGATGATAGCAAGGGAACCAATGTGGATGCCACGCTCGCAGCCCTGCTTTGCTACAAAGATCAAAAAATCCATCTTATTTTGGGAGGAGAGGACAAGGGTGCCAATCAAGAGAGCATATTTGCTTTCATCAAAGAGCATGGATTGGAAATTGTGCTTTATCTCATCGGCGCCAATGTAAAAAAACTTCAGGGGTTAGCTAGGGATTTTGGAGTGGAGTTTTTTGTTTGTGAGACTCTTGCTGTGGCAGTGGCTAAGGTTAAAAGAAGTTTGCAAAAAAATGAAGTGGCATTGCTTAGTCCTGCTGCAGCGAGTCTGGATCAATTTCGCTCCTACAAAGAGAGGGGCGAGTTATTCCAAAGACTTGCAAGGGAGGGGTGATGAGAAATCTTTGCGCAAACAGTGATTTGGGGTATTTTGCATGAAAAAAATCCTCTTTTTTCTTCTGATTCTTGGTAGGCTGTGGGGGATTGATTATTCAAAGTTGGATTTGAAATACTATCCCTATATCATGTTTTATGGAAAAACCAAGGACGATGAGATTGAGGAATTGGTCAAAAATGTGGACAATGGTATTCATAAAACAGGGGTTTTTATCGGCTTGATGACAGGGGCATTGAATACAAATGTCGAACAAGACATCCTAAGTAAGGTATCTTTTTCCTATGGTTTTAAGCTTGGCTATCAGTCTTTTTTGCCCGCTTTCTTAGACACTCTCTCCTACCCTGGTATTTTTGGCATGCGCGTATATGTGCAATATTTCTCCATGCCCTCCCAAAGAACACTCTTTGGTATTCAAAAAATCTCCAATATCGCCCTGGCGGTGGATGGACTGATTGACATCCCTGTATTTAAGGGTTTTGATTTGGGGTTCATCTATGGAGTTGGTGTGGGAAGCATGATTTATAATGGCAGTGCCAATTCTGCGCTTTCGCTTATGACAAATCTTGGAATTGGGTTTTTTTTCTTACATCACAATCGATTGGATTTTGAATTCAAGCTCTTGACTAATGGCAAGTTTGACCGACTTGAGGCATATTATGGTCTAGGATATAGCTATGTTTTCTAGAATTTTTTGTGTTTTAGCGCTTTTGGCCTCTAGCCTCCTGGCTATTCCCACCCAAAGTGCTCAAAAGAATGATCCAGGCGGACAATCAGGGCAGGAAGTTACATCAAAATCTACTCAAACATCCTTACAGAGCCAAGATTCTGCAACACTTAAAACAATGCAAGAAGAGCACGGGGATGATGCCAAAGAGGATGCAGAGGCCCTGCACCAAAAGCAAAAGGAATTATATTTCCTAAAGGGTCAGTTGCAGCAAATTGAGGAGGAGGATTTGCAATCTGTCAATCAAAAGGGAAAAAGCGGCCTTTTTCTAGGGGTTGGTGTGGGAAATATGCTCTTTAATTATAATGCTAAGCTGGATTATCCTGTATTGCTCAATTTTCGCATTGGCTATCAGCAATTTTTCCCGCGCACTTCTGCTGGGCTGCGATTTTATGCAGACATGGCAAATGTTTTTTATGGCAAACAAAAGCAAACCATCTGGGCGGCATTAACAACTCTAAATATTGATGTGGTGGGGGATATCATGCTAGATAAAAAGAAGCGCTATGGGATTAGCTTTTCTGGGGGTATAGGAGCGGGGAGCTTGATGGGGAAGCGCACTTCTAGGGATGCGGCTTTGTTTGGGTTTAATAATAACAAGCTTGAAAAGCAGTGGGCATTGACCTTTAACCTTGGAGTGGGTGTGGTATTGAATCTCAAGCATCGCATCGAGCTGCAGATGAAAATCCCTCCTAGCAGTTTGGAGATCAATTCATTCCTGAAATTTCGGAGTGTTTATATGGTCAATTATCAATATACTTTTTGAGGCCAATGATGAAGAGAATTTCTGCATTTTTTCTGATGATGTTTTTTGGATATGCGCAAAATGAGACATTTGATGAATCCAATATGCTCCTAAGAGAGGAGTTTTCGCCCAAAAACATTGATGAAAGCATTGATGAGGTAAAAAAGGAGATCAAAGAGCGGGGCGAGGAGCCAATCAGTGCTGAGCTTGCCAGAAGAGAAAGGGAGCAGTCAAAATCTTTTTATGGTAAAAATGGGTTATTTGTAGGATTGGTTGCAGGGGTGGGGACTGTTTATAACCACTATGAAGATGGAAGATACAATCGCGAATATCAGGTTCAAGGTGCACAAAATACCGATGTCTTAAAATCCCCCCTTAATACCACCTCTCACCTACCCCTTTTTGGCGGGAGGATCGGCTATCAGAATTTTTTCAATGACTATTTTGGGACGCGAATTTATGCGGATGCGCTCATTGGTTCAGGTTCTCTTTTGGTAAACAAAAGACGCGTGGGAAGTGTGTCTTATATGCTGGGGGCACTAAACATTGATGGCATGGTGGATTTTCCTGTGAGCAGAGACATAGAAATGGGTGGATATGTTGGCTTTGGCTTTGGCTTGATGCTTTTGAGTGATAAGGTGCGCTCAAGTGCTCTGCCCTCCTTGCTGCAAACTCAGGGCTATGTGAGTAAGAGTTTGTTGTGGAATGATTTGCTGGCTGTGGATTATATGGTGAATGTTGGTGTGAATCTCACGCTGTATCAAAAGCATCGCATCGAACTGGGCATGAAAATCCCAATCTCGCAGCTTTTGCTAGGCCTACAATCTCCAGCAATCTACAAAAATCAGCAAACAGGGCAGAGTAAGCAATTGATGTCAGGGGATATTCGCTTCTCTCGTTCGAGTTTTTTTATCATTAGTTATAATTATCTATTTTAGGAAGGGCGGGAATGAAATTAAGGACTTTGCTGCAGATTTTCCTCTTGTTGTGTGTGGGATTTTTTGGATATTGGATCTATCATTCCAAGTTTTTTGAAAAAAACCCGCCAAAAGTGAGTCTGATGGTGCAGATTGGAAATGAAGAAAAAGAAGTCGCGCCAGGCAGTGGGTTTTGGAATCCTTATCGCGATATGATTTTGTACATGAGTGATGATAGCGGAATTCGAAGCTATCACATCCTAGCAAAGAGCTCTGATGGGAAGGTGCTTATTGATAAGCAAGAGGCCATCATCAAGCGCTCTGGGCATTTGAAGGTCCCGCTTCCTAAGCCTGATTTGGTTTTGAGGGAAAATGATAGGATTTCCTATGAGATTACGGTCAATGATTGGAGCAATTCGCATTTTTTTAGTGGCAATATCACCAAGCTCAAATATGATTTTGCGCTGGATACAGAAGCGCCACTGGTGCATATGGTGGCAAGTTCTTATAAGATTTCTTATGGTGGCAGCGCACTTTTAATTTTTCAGGTTGAAGACAAAAGCACGCAAGAAGTGCGGGTGAGCAATGGAGTGGATTCTTTTAGGGCATTTCCATTTTTAAAAGAGGGCTATTATGCTCTGCTTATTGCTTGGCCCATCAAAAATAAAATGTTTAATGGTAGTATCACTGCCATTGACAAGGCATTCAACACAAAAAAAGTCGCCATTCCCATCATCAAAGATCCCAATGTGCGCTATCGCTACTCTGACATCAAAGTAAGTGACCAATTCCTAAGCACGAAGCTGGATTCTTTGATTGACATCATTGGTGAGCGATCCCCTAGCTCCTTTACTAGCGCGTTAGATAAATTTAAATACATCAATGAGCTCATCCGAGAGAAAGATGAAAATATCATTTTTGGTATTACTAGTAATGTGAATTACCCAGGGTTTGCCAAACCCCTTGTATTTAATGTTTTTTCTCCGCTCAAAAAAGCCCAGGTGGTAGGGAGTTTTGGGGATCATCGCACCTATCTCTATAGGGATAAGAAATTTTCAAAATCTGTGCATCTGGGGCTAGATCTTGCAAATTTTAAAAATGCCCCTGTGTTTAGCTCTAACGCTGGCAGGGTGCTTTTCACTGGACTTCTTGGTGTATATGGTAATACCATACTCATTGATCATGGTCTAGGACTTTCTTCTTTGTATTCGCATCTCTCTGTCTTTGAAGTCAAGACAGGGGATAGAATCCCTGCTAACACAGAGATTGCTAGAACTGGGTATACAGGCTGGGCGTTTGGGGATCATCTGCATCTTGGGATCTATGTCCAGGGCTATCCAGTGCGTGTCATTGAGTGGATGGATCCCAAATGGATTAAGTGGAATATCACTGATGTGTTGCAGCGCGCACAAAATGCAATTGAGGGGAGACAATGATTAAAGCCAAGCAGAGGAATCTTAGAGCATTTGAGATTGAAAATCATGATGATGGAGAATGCATAGAATTTTTGAAGAAAAATGCGGTGTTGCTGCGAGATTATTTGGTGATTTTTGTTAATCCCATAAGCCCAGCACTTAGTGGTTTTATCACAGATTTGGGGCTCAATGTTTTTTTGCAAAATGCTTTGCAAAATTTACAAACTACTTTGACACAAAGCTCTCTTCCCACCAAAGATGCTCCTGTGCAAAAAAAAGCCCTCAAGGTGCTTCCAAAGCTTAGAAGTGGGGAGGAAGTGGAGCATGATGGGGATTTGATTATTTTGGAAAATATTCATAATGGGGCGCGCGTGTATGCCAGCGGAAATCTGAGCATCTTTGGAAAATGTGAGGGGAGGATTGAGTGTGGGGGTGATTATTTAATTTTGAAGTCGATAATGGGAAACCATATTATTTTTTCTGGTCAGATTTTTTCAGAAGAGATGTTAGAGAGAATCAATGCCAATCAGAATAAATTGAAATTAATTGTCAGGAATGGCGATTGCATCACAATCAAGGAAATAGAATGAGACAAAAAACAATTGGCAAAAAAGTGGAACTCGTTGGGATCGGCCTACATAAGGGTGTGCCTGTGAAGATGGTCCTAGAGCCATTGGAGGAGAATAGCGGGGTTGTTTTTTATCGCAGTGACCTGGGAGTGAGTATTCCCATGCAGCCAAAAAATGTGACCAATACTCAAATGGCCACAGTCCTAAGCCTTGGCGAGGGGAAGGTTTCTACTATCGAGCATCTACTCTCTTCCATCTATGCCTATGGTATTGATAATCTCAGAATTTCTGTGGACAATGAAGAGATTCCCATCATGGATGGAAGTGCAATAGGATATTGTATGCTGCTAGAAGAAGCGGGAGTCGCAGAGCTTGATGCAAACAAAAAAATCATGGCCATCAAAAAACCCATCGAAGTCAGGGATAATGAGAAGTTTGTGCGTATTGAACCTAGCAATCAAACTGTGTTTGATTTTGCCATTGATTTCCCTCATCCTGCCATCAAACAGCAAAAATACAAATTTGTTTTTAGTAAAGAGGGATACAAAGAAGAGATCGCACGGGCTAGGACTTTTGGGTTTTTGCAAGAGGTAAATTATTTGCGCTCTATCGGGCTAGGACTTGGAGGTAATCTCAATAATTGCATCGTGCTGGATGAAAGTGGGATTTTAAACAAAGGAGGCCTGCGCTATAAAGAAGAATTTGTCCGCCATAAAATTTTGGATGCCATTGGGGATATGGCGATTTTGGGGATGCCACTGCTTGGCAGTTATGTCTCCTTTGCGGGTAGTCACAAGCTCAATGCCATGCTTACTCAAAAGATTTTGGAGGAGAATGGTGCTTACGAATTGGTTGAGGCCAAGGACTTGGAAAACTCTTTTGCATTCTCAAAAGAGTTTGCATAATGCAAGAAGCAGCTCTTTTGCTCGTGGCTAGCTCACAAAACATCCTGTGGGGGGTTTATCAAGATACCTGTCTGATAAAACAGGGCAAAGAAGAGCAAAAAACTCTGGATGCCTTGATTTGCATTTGGCAAAATCTTTCTGCAAAGTATAAAATCTCTGAGATTTATTATGCACGCGGGCCTGGGAGTTTGAGTGCGCTAAAGCTTTTGCATATTTTTGTGCACACACTGCGGATTTTACGCCCCATCAGGCTTTTTGCCACCGATCACTTTGCCTTCAATCAAAACTCCCCCATCCATGCCTTTGGGAATCAGTATTTTTACAAAGAGCAGAGTGAAGTTGTTTTAAGAAGCGCGAAAGAACATGTTGCCAAAGATTTCTGCCTGCCAGAAAGGATTTGTGTGAGAGATTTTTCTCAAGAATGCACACCCCTCTACATCGTCCCGCCCATCCAGCAAAATCCCGCTTTGCAAGTTTTAAAAGCATAGAGAAGAAAAATGATTATCAGTGTTCCAGCAACGAGTGCGAATTTGGGTCCAGGCTTTGATACCCTGGGGTTGAGTTTGGATTTTAGGAATTATTTCAAAATCACTCCTGCTAGCATCCAGAGTATAGAGATTATTGGTGAGGGTGAGAGTCATCCCAAGATTAAGATGGACAATGTTTTTGTGAAGCTTTTTTTAAAGGAGCTCAAAAAACAGGGTTATCCCAAGGCCAATTATGCCTTTGAATTCAAAAATAATATCCCTATTTCCAGGGGAATGGGGAGTAGCTCAGCCATCATTACTGGAGCAGTTGGCGCTGCACAATATCTACAAAATGCAAAATTTGACAAGCAAAAGATTTTAGACACCGCATTGATTTATGAAAATCATCCCGATAACATCACCCCAGCAGTTTTTGGTGGATTCAATGCAGCGGTAGTGGAGAATGGCGCGGTGCATTATTTACGCGAGGAGATTCCTAGCCAAATTCGCGCAGTCATTGTTATCCCAAATCGTCCCATTTCTACAAAATACTCTCGCCAGGCCTTGCCAAGGCATTATAGCTGCCCAGATTGTGTATATAATCTTTCTCGCTCTTCTTTGATGTGCCTAGCCTTTGCGCAGAAAAGATGGGATTTACTTCGTCTGGCAAGTCAAGATAGATTCCATCAATACTATCGAATGAAACAATATCCCGTGCTTTTTGCCATCCAAAAAGTTGCATTAGAACAGGGAGCTTTTATGAGCACGCTCTCAGGCAGTGGCTCGTCTTTTTTCAATCTCTGTGCAGAGGATGATTCGCCCAAACTTGCTAGGATTTTGCAGGAGCGATTTCCTCATTTTAGGGTTTTGGATCTTGGTTTTGATAATGAGGGGATAAGAATTGAAGAAAGCTAAAAATTTGGTATAATATGCGGAATTTTCGAGATTTTGAAAGCAAAACAAGACTGCGAATGTGCGTGAGTTGTCGTGAGAGATTCTTGCAAAAAAGCCTAATCCGTTTGAAGTTTGAAGATGATGCGCTGGTGTTTTTTGATGGCTTTGGGAGGAGTTTTTATCTGTGTTCTTCTTGTCTTGAAAAAGAAAAGGTTTTTCAAAGTCTTTTGAAAGTGAAGCAAGCGCCAAAGGATAGGGGAAAAATTCAGTTTGGAATCCAGGAGATAAGAGATAAATGTCAGCAAAAGTGAAGATATCAGAAATTGCGCAAGAGGTTGGGAAGCAGGCCAAAGAGGTTTTAAAGCTCGTTGAGGAGCTAGGGTTTCCCGTAAAATCTGTAATGAGCAGCATCGATCAGAAATATGCCGAGCATTTTGTGGATCATTATATGGGCAAGATTACCAAAGAGGAGCTTATCCAGATTGTAGGGCAAAAAGAGCGCCAAACCCCTGTAAAAACCCCCGCCAAAAAAACAGAAAAAAAATCCTCCAGCATTTCCAAAAACCCTGCCAAAGCCACTCCCTTAAAAGAGACCAAAGAAGCAGCTCTATCTCTAGAACCAATACAAGAGAAAAAAGAGCAGATAAAAGAAGCCCCTGCCCCTGCCCCTCAGCAGCTTTTGCAGCGTCGCACTGGGATTCGCATCGTCAAAAAAAATAACGAAGAAGAGGCAGAGGGTCCAAAGGCAGTGAAAAAGACCCATTTTAGTGTGCAGTCGATGTTTGATGATCTCAAAGATGAAGAAAAGCCTCATAGGCAGGAGAGGGTTGTCAAAAAAGCAAGAGTCAAGCATCCTCAAGTCTCACATAAACACAATGAGCAAAAAATGGATTTGGAGCGCGAGATTGGTGATCATGATGATGAAGAGGACAATAATGAGATTTTGCTCTTTGATTTGCATGAGCAAGAACTCATTGATGAAGAAAAAGAAACCCAGACAAAGCTGGCTATGGTGGATCGAATCAAGGTCCAGAAAAAAAACCCTTGGATGAGTGAGGGAGGTATTGGACGAAGAAATCGAAAAAAAAGCAAGCCTATCCAAAATGATAAAAAAGAAAATCAGGATAAGAGAGATACCATCATTATTCCAGAAGAGGCTCGCGTGTATGAGTTTGCCGATCTTGCGGGCATCAAGCTCAATGAAGTGGTGAAGGTGCTATTGAATCTAGGGATGATGGTGACCAAAAATGATTTTTTGGATCGGGATGCTATTGAAATTCTTTGTGAGGAATTTCAGATCAATTTCACTTTGCAAAATAATCTAGATGAGCTTGAGTATGTGCAGGATCAAGAGCAGGATCAAGAGCAGGATTTTGTCGTGCGTCCTCCTGTGGTGACCATCATGGGGCATGTGGATCATGGTAAGACTTCCTTGCTAGATAGGATTCGAAATAGTCGTATCGTCAATGCGGAGGCAGGTGGGATTACCCAGCATATTGGCGCTTATAGTGTGGAAAAAAATGGCAGTATGATTTCCTTTGTGGACACCCCTGGGCATGAGGCATTTACAGAGATGCGCAGCCGAGGAGCACAGATTACAGATATCGCCATCATCGTGATTGCTGCTGATGATGGGGTCAAGCAGCAAACCATCGAGGCTTTTAATCATGCAAAGGCCGCTGGCGTGCAGATCATTGTCGCTATGAATAAGATTGATAAGGAAAATATCAATATTGACAGACTCAAGGCTGAATGTGCGGATTTGGGATTTACTCCCAATGATTGGGGTGGAGAGTATGAATTTATTGGCATTTCTGCAAAAACAGGAGAGGGCATTGAGACATTGCTTGAGACGATTTTGATCCAAGCAGAGATTTTGGAGCTTAGGGCAAATCCCAAAAAAAGAGCAAAAGCCGTGGTTTTGGAAGGCAGTATGGATAGGGGCAGGGGTCCCGTGGCGACCATCGTCATGCAGGATGGGACTTTGCGTGTGGGTGATTCTGTGGTAGCAGACACCACCCATGGGCGCGTGCGTGCACTCATTGATGATAAGGGCAATGTCATCAAAGAAGTAGGTCCCTCTGGCGTAGCCATTGTGGTAGGTCTAGGAGATATCCCCAGTGCGGGTAGTATTTTGGCGGGTGTGGGCAATGATGCCATTGCCAGGGAATATGCCCAAAAGCGTAAGAATTATCTGCGCCAAAAAGAGCTTAGTAAAACCACAAAGGTCTCTTTTGATGAGCTTGCAGAAATGGTGGCTAAGGGCAATCTCAAATCTGTGCCCATCATCATCAAGGCAGATACCCAAGGAAGTCTAGAGGCCATCAGGGCAAGCCTTGAGAAGCTTAACAATAATGAGGTGCAGATCCAATTTGTAAGCTTTGGAGTGGGGGGGATTTCAGAGAGCGATGTGACCTTGGCTGCAGCGAGTAAAAACTGCTTGATTTTGGGCTTTAATATTCGTCCTACAGGGGTTGTGAAAACCAAAAGTAAGGAGCTTGGAGTAGAGATAAAGACCTATTCTATCATCTATTCACTCATCGATGATATGAAGGCTCTGGTTTCTGGTCTCATGTCTCCTGTGCTTGAGGATGAAAATACTGGGCAAGCAGAGGTGCGCGAGACCTTTAGCATCGCAAAAGTAGGAACAATTGCGGGCTGTATGGTCGTAGATGGCAGCATTCAGCGCGGAATCAAGATTCGCCTTATTCGCAATGGCGTGGTAATTCATGATGGAATCATCTCCTCCCTCAAGCGCTTCAAAGATGATGTGCGCGAAGTAAATAAGGGATATGAGTGCGGAATTATGCTAGAAAACTTCAATGATATTCAAGTGGGTGATGTATTTGAAACTTATAAACAAGTGCAAAGAGCCCAGCAGATCTAGAAATGAAAAGTATCAAAGAGCAAAGAGTTGAGTCTCTTTTGTTGGAATTACTCTCTGAGGCGCTCACCAGTCTTAGTGACACGAGAATCAATCATCTAAGCATCACAGAGGTGGTTTGCTCCCGTGGCAAATATAATGCTGAGGTGTATGTGCTATTTGATGGGCAAGACAAAGAGGAGCAAAGGCAGTTGTTAAAAATCCTACAAAAAGCAGAGGGGGTTTTGCGCGAATATGTGCTGAGTGCTAGCGGATGGTTTAAATGTCCACGTTTTACCTTCAAGAGCGATGAATCCCTTGAGCGCGCAAATCAATTGGATCAAATTTTTGCAAAAATCCATGAATAAGGCCCTTCCATGATTTCCCAAGAACTCCAAGAAAGGATAGAAAATCTCATCCAAAGCCTAGGCTACACGCTCTATGACATTGTGTTTTTGAAAGAAAACCAAAGCGATATCCTGCGCATTAGCATTACTCATGCAGACCAGCCTATCACACTAGATGCCTGCCAGATGGTAAGTGAGGCGCTTTCTCCATTACTGGATGTGGCACTTAGCGATCAAAAAAGTTATTTTTTGGAGGTGAGTTCCCCTGGGGTGGAGCGCATCCTAAAAACTCCCCGCCATTTCGCACTCTCCTTGCATACTAGGGTGCGCGTGAGACTAGAGGACAAAAGTGAATTTGAAGCAGTGCTGCTCGAGGCCAAAGAAGAGCATGCCACTTTTTTGCTAGATGATGGGGTCAAGCAAAGCCATCCTTATGCAGCCCTTAAAAAAGTCAAAACGATTTTGGAGTGGTAAATGAAGACAACAATCACAAGCCTGCAAAAAAAGAAGAATCAAGAGAAAATTACTGCAATAACTGCCTATGACGCACTTTTTGGCGGGATTTTTGATGGAGAGGTGGATTTTATTTTGGTGGGCGATAGCCTCTCTCAGAGCTTTGGGGGCAGAGTGGACACGCTTGGGGTGAGCATTGATGAGATGATTTATCACACCAAGGCAGTTTGTCGTGGGGTGCAGGATTCTTTGGTTATTGGGGATATGAGTTTTGGCAGTTATCAAAACATCAAGCAGGCAGTGAAAAATGCCACAAGATTTTATAAGCAAACCCGTGCTGGTGCCATCAAGCTAGAGGGTGGAATGAAGCGTGTGCCCATCATTAAGGCCATTATTGATGAGGGGATTGCGGTAATGGGTCACATTGGATTGATGCCCCAATTTGCCAGAAGTGAGGGGGGATATAAGATTAAAGGCAGGGATGCTGCAAGTGCAACACTTCTCAAAGAAGAAGCTTTGGCTTTGCAAGAAGCAGGGGTTTTTGGCATCGTGTTAGAGGGGGTGAAGCGCGAGGTGGCTGCAGAGATTACAAAAACCCTACACATTCCCACCATTGGCATTGGTAGTGGGGAGCAATGTGATGGACAGATTTTGGTTTGGAGCGATGTATTTGGTTTTTTTCGGGCTTTTAAGCCCAAGTTTGTGCGCCATTATCTCCAAGGAGAGCAATTGCTAAAAAATGCAATTGCTGAGTATGTGAGTGATGTTAAGAGCGGCAATTTCCCAAGTCTTGAGGAAAGCTATTAAAAATGGAGAGGCATTCTCTAGACTCTCGTCTGGTCAATGTAGAGAGGATTGACTTTGAGAAAAAAGAAGAAAATTCCCTTCGCCCCAGTGCATGGGAGGATTATATCGGGCAGGAGAGAATCAAAAAAAATCTCGATGTATTTATTCGTGCAAGCCTAAAGCGTGGAGAATGCTTGGATCATATTTTGTTTTTTGGTCCCCCAGGGCTTGGAAAAACAACGCTTAGCCACATCATCGCCAACCAAATGGGGAGCATGATCAAGGTCACCGCTGCACCCATGATCGAAAAATCTGGGGATTTGGCCGCTATTATGACAAACCTCAGAGAGGGCGAGATTCTCTTCATCGATGAGATTCACCGATTAAGCCCTGCCATTGAGGAGATTCTCTACCCTGCGATGGAGGATTTTCGCTTAGATATTATCATTGGCTCAGGCCCTGCAGCCCAGACCATCAAGATTGACTTGCCTCGCTTCACGCTCATCGGGGCTACCACTCGTGCTGGGATGCTTAGCAATCCCTTGCGCGATCGCTTTGGCATGAGTTTTCGCATGGAATTTTATAGCATACAGGAGCTTTCTTTGATTATAGAGCGTGCTGCCAAGCGCTTGGATAAGAGGATAGAAAAAAATAGCGCAGATGAGATTGCCAAGCGCTCTAGGGGCACACCTAGGATCGCACTGCGTTTACTCAAGCGTGTGCGGGATTTTTCTGAAATCAAAAATGAAGAATGTATTTCCCATGCCACCACAATCTATGCGCTCAATGAATTAGGCATTAACACCCTTGGTTTTGATGCGCTGGATTTGCGCTATTTGGATATTTTGCGCAGCGCCAAGGGTAAGCCCATCGGGCTTTCTACTATCGCTGCGGCGATGAGCGAGGATGAGGGGACTATCGAGGAGGCCATAGAGCCCTATTTGCTTGCCAATGGCTATTTGGAGAAAACTGCAAGGGGAAGAATCGCCACGGACAAGATTTTTAACATTCTAAAATAAGGGCTTTCTTATTGGTTTGTGCTCTTGGTTTATGCTACTCTTTCAGGAGTAATCTTAAGGAGTCGCGATGAAAAAAATTGTTGTACTGGGCGCAGGATATGGATCTTTGGCATTTCTAAAAAGTCTGGATCAAACTGGTCTTGATGCGTATGAGGTGGTGTTAATTAGCAAGCAGGATTATCACTATACAAGCATTTTGCTTCATGAAGTGGCAAGTGGTGCGCGCGTAGATGTGAGATATCATCTCAGTGAGATTTTGCCGCGCAATATCATCACTATCAAAGACACAGTTGTGCGCATTGAGGAAAATGAGGTCATTGGGGAGAAGAAACATTATGCTTATGATTATCTCATCATTGGCCTGGGATTCCAGAGCGATACCTTTGGCATTCCTGGGATTAAGGAATTCACCACCCCCATCATCGATTTTGAAGGTGCACTAGCTCTCAGAGAGCAAATCTATGCACAAATCCGAAAATACAAGACCTCTAAAGATCCCCTAGATCTCAAATTTGTGATTTGCGGGGGTGGGTTTAGCGGGATTGAGACCATCGCATCCCTTGCCATCAATCTCAAAAAGGAATGCCAGAATCATGGTGTTGATCCTAGTTTGCTTGATCTCATTTGCATCGAGGCAATGCCAGAGATTCTACCAATGTTCCCACAAACTCTAGTTCAGGATGCAAAAAATTATCTACAGACCTTAGGTGTGAAGTTGGCAACGGGCTGCAAGATTTTGCGTTGTGAACAGAATAAAGTGGTGGTAGAGCGCACAGAGGGGGAGAGCAAGATTGAGGATGGTTTTGAGGCGGGAGTGATCATCTGGACTGCTGGGGTGAAGGGCAATGGGGTGGTAGAGAATTCTCCTTTTTTTACCTCAGGGCGCAGCAAAATAGAAGTGGATGCCTACCTCCAGCCAACCAACCAAGAGCATCAAGAAAAAATGCATAATATCTATGTGTTGGGAGATTGTGCCGCGCTAAAAGATCCTTCCAGTGGGAGATTTTATCCACCTACAGCTCAGATTGCTATGAAGCAGGGGGAGTATTTAGCCCAGGCATTTAGGAATAGGATTTTAGGTAGTGGGGGTGTGCAGGGATTTGCATACAAAAGTGAGGGCACCATTTGCTCTCTAGGAGAACATTATGCAATCGGAATTGTGGGAAGCAGGGAGTTCAAGGGTAAGATGGCAATCTATCTCAAAAGAATGATTGAAAAAAAATGGATTTTCAAAATCCTTGGCTATTTCAAGGGTCTTTTTCGATAGATTGGATGTGCCATTGGGCTTTGTGCGTGGAATTTTTGACACGCCAAGCGTTTTATGATTTTTTGTATACACTCTTTGCGGTTGATTTTGTGCACCTATTTTGCGCACATTGTGATGTGTGCCTTGCGTAGGGATTTTGTAAAGTGGCGTTGTGATTAGTGCACCTTTGCGGGGTTTTTGGAGCTTTGCCTTGGCATCCTTTGATTTTGTAAACGCAGGGTTTTTGCAAAAAGCGGCTACGGGGGGATTTGCAAGGAAGGCGGAGAAAATTTTTGGTTTTGTGCTATAATTAAACCCGCCTTTCTTCAGACTTATGCAATAGATTTTAGAGGCAACGCTTCAGGATGGGAACATAGCAGAGCACCGCTAGAATCTATGTGCCCTAAGGATCTGGAGGAAGGTTTTTTATGATTTTTGCTACAACCTCCTTCCTTGGTTCCTCCGCATTGATGACCATATCACATCTTTCTAAGTAGATTTTTTTTCGCATGTCATAGAGGGTTTTGGTTTTTTGCTTATTTTTAAAGAGTGGGCGTGTGATATTGCCATGAAGCCTGCTAGCAATGACCTCAAACCCTGCATCCAAAAAAATAACAAACCCCATCTTCCTTACATCAAAAAAAATGGGCATCCCTCCTCCAGTGGCGATGACATGGCCCCACAGCCCTGCATGCAGGGTGATGAAATTTCTCTCCAACTCTCGAAAAACCCCCTCTCCTTGCCTTGCAAAAATCTCTTTGATGCTGCAGCCTTTTTGGGACTCTATGAAAGAGTCTGAATCGATAAATTTCTTATCCAATGTTTCTGCGAGCATTTTGCCTATGGTGCTTTTGCCACTACCCATGAAGCCCGTGAGGATGATGTTATTGCGCACTTAAAATGCCTCCATCATCACTACTGCTGACCCTGCGATTAGAGGGGATGATATTATTGCACACTCAGGATATATCCATCATCACTGGGTGTGATCTCATATCGATAATGCCCATCCAAGGTGATGCTAATGCGGAAGAAATTCTTATGTGTGCTCATGGTAACAGAGGAGAAATATTTTTGCTTGAGATCTAATACTTCATCCCCATCGCTTGGATCCTTGCTTAGATCAATAATGATGCGGAAGGGTTCAGGTAGGATGAAATTGCGCAACATCTTGCGCTTGGTGGTGATGTAGAGCTTGCTATCCTTGGCAAAAAAGATCATTTTTTTGGTGGAGAAATACTGCGTATTTTCCTCTTTGTCGATAATGGCATCCCTTTGGGTAAGTGCTATGGGATAATGCCAATCAACACTCTTCTCGATAGGTAGGATTTTTTGCTCGATGCTGCCATCGATATTTTGATAGGTGATGGTGATGGATTTGAGGATTCTTGCTGTAGAGGGAAGTTTAAAATCAAAGCTTTCAAAATTTTTTTTGATATTATCCTCGCTGGTTTGAGAGTCCATATTGGGATCTACTGCCGATTCGAAGGGATTATCTCGTGCCACTGCCAAAAAAAATAATGCAAAAAGAGTAGTGAATATTCTTTTCATGGTTCCAATCCTTTGATTTCAAAAAGTTGTTTTCTTAGATTTGCGTTTTCATTTTTGAGAATGCGGATTTTATTTTTTAGCTCAGACTCTAAGCTTTTGTTTTCGAGTAATACGCGCATGGAGTATTTTCCATTGATTGTGATGGAAAAGAGATAAGAGCAAAATATTATGATCCCTACAAAATAGATAAGAAAAACACGACGATGATAGAGTGCTCTAAGAAACCTCAAAGCATTCTCACTTTTTAAAGAGCGTTTTCCCAAGGTAATCACCTAAAACTAGATCTTTTTCAATTTCTAATAAGCGATTGTATTTGCAGATGCGCTCACTCCTTGCCGTGGATCCAGTTTTGATTTCTCCGGTGTTTAGAGCTACTGCAAAATCTGCGATAAATGTATCCTCGCTCTCCCCGCTTCGATGACTCATAATGCAGTGATAATGATTGCGTTGGGCTAGGCGCACAGTCTGCATGGTCTGGCTGATGGTGCCAATTTGATTGGGCTTGATGAGCACGGCATTAGCGATGTTTTGGTGGATTCCTTCTTGCAAGATTTTAGCATTGGTGACAAAGAGATCATCCCCCACAAGCTGGATTTTTTTCCCAAGCCTTTGAGTGAGGAGTTTCCACCCCTCCCAATCCTCCTCACCCAGACCATCTTCAATGGATAGAATGGGATATTTTGCCACCAAGCGCTCATAATATTCTACCAGCTCCTCTGCGCTGAGCTTCTTTCCTTCCCCCTTGAGATGATAGAGTCCATTTTCTAAAAGCTCACTGCTAGCGACATCAAGCGCGATTCCAATCTCCTCCCCTGGCTTGTAGCCAGATTTTTCAATCGCCCTTAAAATCACCTCGATAGGCTCTTGGTTGCTGTCAAGATTTGGTGCAAATCCCCCCTCATCCCCGATGCTTGTGATATGTCCCATATCTTTAAGGATTTTTTTTAGGTGGTGATAGATTTCAGCACTTGCGCGCAGTGCTTCTGCAAAATTTTCAAACCCTAGCGGCATAATCATGTATTCTTGAAAATCTACAGTGTTGTCTGCATGAGATCCGCCATTGATGATGTTTAGCATGGGAACAGGGAGGGTGAGGGCATTGCTCCCGCCTAAATATCGATACAAAGGAAGATTGAGGCTCTTTGCGCTTGCTCGCGCGATGGCCATGCTCACGCCAAGTGCGGCATTTGCGCCAATATTACTAAAATTCTGTGTCCCATCAATTTCTTGCAAGATCGCATCAATTTGATTTTGTGCATAGGGATCTAGACCAATGATGGCATTAGCAATCTTTTCCTGGATGTTTTGACAAGCCTTTAGCACCCCCTTACCAAGATAGCGGGAGGGATCTTGATCGCGCAGCTCTAGGGCTTCATTTTTGCCAGTGCTAGCGCCACTAGGCACAATCGCACTGGCACTCACTCCATCGCTGAGCAACACGCTGGCTTTTATGGTGGGATTTCCACGGCTATCCATGACTTCTTGGGCTTGTATGTTCTCAATATAGATCATCTTCTCTCCTTATGTGCAATCCAAATGTGTCCTAATGGATTTTTTGAGGCTATTCTACTTCATTTTCTGGTTCATCAGGTAGTGGCAGGATTTCATCAGTGGCATTGATTTGCTCGCGAATTTTTTGGGTGATCTCTGCTGCAAGGGTCTTGTCTTCTTTGAGCAAGAGCTTGGCATTCTCCCTTCCCTGGCCTAGTTTCTTGTCTCCATAGCTTAGCCATGCGCCGCTTTTGTCGATGATATCTAGCTTAATCCCATAATCAATAATCTCTCCCTCAATGCTGATCCCCTCGCCAAACATAATGTCAAATTCTGCTTCTCGAAATGGTGGAGCGACCTTGTTTTTCACCACCTTTGCCTTGACGCGATTACCAATTTGTTGGTCTGCTTGTTTGAGTGTTGCGATGCGGCGGATGTCAATCCTCACGCTAGCATAAAATTTCAGCGCATTCCCTCCCGTGGTAGTCTCTGGGCTTCCATAGCCCATGGTCCCGATTTTCATGCGAATTTGATTGATGAAGATCAAAGTGGTGTTCATCTTGTGCAAAACCCCTGTGATCTTGCGTAGAGCATGACTCATAAGCCTTGCTTGCAATCCCACATGCTGATCGCCCATGTCCCCATCAATCTCAGCCTTTGGGGTAAGTGCAGCCACAGAATCAATTACCACCAAATCCACGGCTCCACTGCGTGTAAGCGTCTCCAAAATCTCTAGCGCCTGCTCGCCATTATCTGGCTGGCTGACGAGTAGATTTTCGGTATCCACGCCCAAGCGCTTAGCATAATACACATCAAGTGCATGCTCTGCATCAATGAATGCGCATATGCCACCATTGCGTTGGCATTCTGCTACGATTTGTAAGCTTAAAGTGGTTTTGCCACTAGACTCTGGGCCATAAATTTCAATGATTCTGCCCTTGGGGATGCCATTGATTCCAAGGGCTAGATCCAATCCCAGTGATCCTGTAGAAATCGCTTCAATTTTTTCTACTTGCTTGTCTCCTAACCTTACAAGCGCGCCCTTTCCAAAGGTTTTGTCAATTTGTTTGAGTGCCAATTCTATGGCCTTTTTCTTCTGTTCATCCACCATAATTCTTGCCTTCAGGGAAAAATATTTTTGCCCAAATTCTAGCTAAAAAAATATGCGAGAATCAAGCAAAATCACAGAGTTTTTCTGGCAATTTTGGGGAGATTTTTTTGAATTTTTGAATTTTTGCAAAGAGCTTTTTTCAAACTTGCAGGTTCGTGGTTTTTGATGTTTGTGGGTAATCTTTTTTGGTTCTGATGAAAATTCAGAAAAAATTCTTATTTATCAAAAAACGTTACCATTTAGAGCCTTTAAGAATTTGGGGTTTTTGAGATAGATCGGCTGCATGGTTCTATTGGGATTGAGTATCACAATGGCTTAGAGACATGTTTGGCTATTTTACACCAAAATGCAAGATGGCGTCATTGCCAGTGGGGAAGCGAAGTGGATTTTTGTGTGAGTCTTTGTGGCGAGTGGATTTGTGATTTTGTTTTATGTTTGTTTTTATGTAAGGAAATAGGGTGAAAATTACGGTCTTTGGAGGCGGTGCTTGGGGCAGAGCACTTTGTTTTGCTCTTGCGCAGAAAAATGTCCTGAAAATTGTGTCAAGAAAAGATCTAAGTGGGTTTTTGCAAACGCTGGCCCCCAGTCTTAATGTTGTGCAATCTAGCTTTAAAGAGGCGTTAGATTCGGATTTATTTGTCAATGCGATTACGACCTCGGCCCTGCGCCAGTGGTTTATTGCTCACAAACTTCCCAAGAATAGCAAAATGCTTTTTGCCTGCAAGGGTATTGAAGTGGAGAGTGGGGCATTTGTGAGTGATATTGCTTGTGAATTTTTAGAGCCCCAAAATTTATGTTTTCTTGCTGGACCCTCCTTTGCCAAAGAGGTTTTAGAGGGGCTTTCCTGTGCGCTTTCTATCCATGGCCATAACAGGGATTTGGCGAAAATTTTTGCACAATGTATGCCAGATTTTATCAAGGCCTATGTGGAGGGGGATGTCATTGGTGGGGAGATTGCAGGTGCATATAAAAATGTCATTGCAATTGCTAGTGGGATTTGTGATGGATTAAAGCTTGGCAATAATGCTAGGGCTTCCTTGCTGGCAAGAGGATTAATTGAAATGTATCGCTTTGGTTCTCATTTTGGAGCGCATATGGAGACGTTTTTGGGATTATCAGGAGCGGGAGATTTGTTTTTGTCAGCAAGCTCCAAGCTTTCTCGCAACTATCGCGTTGGGATTGGATTGGCAGAGGGAAAAAGTATCGAGGAGATTTTATTGGAACTAGGTGAGGTAGCAGAGGGGGTAAAAACTACAGAAGCTATTGTCAAAATAGCTCAAGACAAGGGGATTTATATCCCAATTGCCCAAGAGGTTTTCAATATCCTTCACAAAAAAAGCTCTTTAGAGCAAAGTTTAAGGCAGTTAATGTGTTGAGAAATTCTATCATCGTAATTTTTGTGTTGCTAGCTTTTGTGCTAGTGGTGTTTTTTGAGCGCGGAAGTTTGTCGTATCTGCAAGCCATAGAGCAAATTTATCAGCATTTTTTTCATCATCAAATTTTAGATTCTGATGGATTAATTCTCTATCAAATTCGTTTGCCTAGGATTTTGTTGGCCCTTGGAGTAGGGGCAATCCTTGCTCTTAGTGGGGTGGTGATGCAAAATATTTTTCGCAACCCCCTAGTAGATCCTTATTTGCTTGGTATTAGCTCGGGCGCGGCATTTGGCTGTGCTGTGTCTATTGGGTTTTTGGGGCAGTATTTTTTGGGATTTTTTGCATTTTTGGGAGCAATGATGGCGATGCTTTTGATTGTGTTTTTGGCTAGATTTGTGAATTCCTCCCAGACATCTTTGGTGTTAGTTGGTATTGTTTTGTCCACACTCTTTAGTGCTCTTGCTGGACTTATCAAGTATTTTGTTCCGCCTGAAAAAGCTCAAACCATTGTTGTGTGGTTGCTTGGAAGCCTTAGCCTTGCAACCTGGAATGATGTAAAACTTGTATTTTTAGCGCTACTTGTTGGTGGAGTGCCTTTGTTTTTACTGCGCTACCGTCTCAATGTTTTGGCACTGAGTGATATGGAAAGCAGGAGTATGGGGGTGAATCCTACAGGGCTTAGGATGTTTTGCATCATAGTTGTGGGGCTTATGTGTGGAGTAGCCGTGAGTGTGAGTGGGACTATTGGTTGGATTGGGCTTATCATCCCTCATTTTGCTCGCTTGATTGTGGGGGCAAATCTCCAAAAACTCCTGCCCTTTAGTGTATTTTTGGGCGCAATAATCTTGCTTTTCATGGATTTTTTTGCCAGAAATATCACAGGGAATGACTTGCCTGTAGGCACTATTGCCGCGATTATTGGCGCTCCGTTATTTTTGAGTTTTTTGCTAGGTATGAGAGGCAGGGTGTTTTAATGTTTAGCATCAAAAATCTCACCATCAAGATAGATAACAAAGAAATTATTAAAGATTTGAGTTTAGAGCTTAAAATCGGGGATTTGTGTGCTGTGCTTGCGCCTAATGGAAGCGGGAAAACCACCTTGATGAAAACCATCGTAGGGGAACTTACTGCTAGCAGTGGAGAGATGTATTTTGAGGATAGGGCTTTGAAATCCCTCAATGCCTGGGAGAGATCAAAAATCATCGCATTTGTGCCACAGGATTTTAGCTGTGCATTTGATTATTGTGTGCTGGATTTTGTATTGTTGGGAGGGATTAATAAAACAGGGCTTTGGAAGGTCCCTCACAAAGAGCTTGTGCAAAAAGCAAAGGCGATTTTAGAGGAGCTTGGGATTTTATCCTTGCAAGAGCGGGGGATTTTTCATTTGAGTGGTGGCCAAAGACAGATGGTAGCGCTTGCACGGGCATTATTTCAAGAGTCTCACATATTATTGCTAGATGAACCCACTGCATGGCTAGATCTAAAAAATCAATTTTTATTTTTCAAGGTGCTCTGCACACAGATTAAAAAGCGCGGACTTTGTGCACTGATTAATATCCATGACCCCAATCTCATCACCCAGTATGCCACGCGCGCAATTTTTTTTAGAGATGGCCAAAAGCTCTATGAAGGGGATGTCTCTGAGGCCATGGACTCAGAGAAGTTAAGCGAGCTCTATGGCATGCCTGTGCAGGTGTATGAGGTGGGGGGAAGGAGTTTCATCGCGCCATAGTTGTGGAATCTTTTTTGCTTACCTAATTGGGAAAATATCAAAAGGATTTGGCTATGATGCGTTCTCTCTACTCAGCGACCACTGGAATGCTGGGGCAACAACTACAAATTGATACAACTTCTAATAACATCGCAAATGTGAATACTGTGGGATACAAAAGGCAGCGCGCAGAGTTTAATGATCTGTTTTATCAAAATCTCCAATACGCCGGCACTGCCACGAGTGAAACCACACTCTCCCCCACAGGGATTGAAGTGGGCTTGGGGGTGCGTCCTGGTGCGATTGCAAAAATGTTTTCTCAAGGTAGTCCTAAGGAAACAGAGAATAATCTAGACATGGCCATTACGGGCAAGGGGTTTTTTCAGGTACGGCTCCCTGATGGTACCACGGCTTATACAAGAAGTGGGAATTTCAAACTTGATGATAATGGCAATGTTGTGACTTCAGAGGGATATGCCCTGATCCCTCAGATTACCGTTCCTCAAGATGCCACACAAATTAACATCGGAAATGATGGAACAGTGAGTGTGGTGCAGGGCAATAATGGCGGAAGCAATACCATCGGGCAAATTGAGCTAGCAGATTTCATTAATCCTGCGGGATTGCACAGTCTAGGGGATAATCTCTATCTCAATACCAGCGCTTCTGGTGCACCCATCACTGGCGTGGCTGGTACTAATGGCATGGGGCAGATTAAGCAGGGATTTTTGGAACTTAGTAATGTGCGATTGGTTGAAGAGATGACGGATCTCATCACGGGGCAAAGGGCCTATGAGGCTAATTCCAAATCCATCCAGACTGCAGATGCAATGTTGCAAACCGTCAATGGTTTGAAACGCTAGGGCTCTATATAACAAATGACACTCCAGGGGGAGAGGGCTGCATTTTTGCACGTTGTGATTTTCAAAATCACTTGAGCACCTCCATGCATCCCCCTAACCCCCCCTATAAATCCCCTGCAGCAGATCTCTTGCATCTTTATCAAATCCTCAAGCTTTCTGACAAAAAGTCATTCAAAGCTCCTTGCAGCAAAACAGCATTCAGTGCCCGCACATCCCATTCAACCCGCACATCCCATTCAAATAGAAAGAAGAAGCGCCAGAAAGAAGAAGCATCCTTGCTGCTTGCAAACAGCCCTCTCTCATTCAAACTTGCTCCCTTGCTCAAATTCTCTGCATAAATGCTAAATTTTTGCGCAATTACCAGCCCTATTGTCGCATACAATCTTTGTTTGTTTTGGGTTATTTATCTGTTTTGTGGTTGTTTATTTTTTCTTTGTTAGAATCCTTATTTATTTTTTTTGAGGAGTTAGAATGAAAACAAAATTTTTGCTAAGCATTGCTCTTGCGACCACTCTTGGCCTGGGCGCATTTGAGATACAGACCATGCCAGATGTGACCAAGCGCATTTCTCCAGCAGAGAGCAGCCCCACGAGTGTGCAGTCCTATCATGATTCCATCAAGGATGCAGTGAATGCGGTGGTGAATATTTCTACGCAGAAAAAGATCAAAAATCCCATGCAGGGAAATCCTATGTTTAGCGATCCCTTCTTTCAGCAATTCTTTGGCGATCTCTACAACCAAATCCCAAAAGATCGCATTGAGCGGGCGCTAGGAAGTGGGGTCATCGTCTCTCCAGATGGCTACATCATTACTAACAATCACGTAATTGATGGAGCCGATAAGATCCTAGTCACCCTGCCAAATAGCACCAAGGAATACACTGCCACGCTTGTGGGAACCGATCCTGATAGCGATTTGGCTGTAATTCGCATCGACAAAAAAAATCTTCCTTATTTGAAATTTGCTAATAGCACCAATGTTATGGTGGGAGATGTGGTATTTGCCATCGGAAATCCCTTTGGTGTAGGTGAGACTGTGACACAGGGGATTGTTTCTGCGCTAAATAAAAATGGCATGGGGATCAATAATTATGAAAACTTTTTGCAGACTGATACCTCTATCAACCCTGGGAATTCTGGAGGTGCTTTGATTGATACAAGGGGCGCGCTTGTGGGTATCAATACCGCAATCATTTCGCGATCTGGTGGGAATTTGGGTATTGGCTTTGCCATCCCCTCTGATATGGTAAAAAATGTGGTCTATACTTTGGTCAAGGATGGGAAGATTGTGCGCGGCTATCTTGGTGTGGGCATCCAGGATGTGAGCAGTGATTTGCGCGATAGCTATGAGAACAAAGAGGGTGCGGTGGTCATTAGCCTTGAGAAGGATTCTCCGGCCAAAAAAGCAGGTCTCATGGTATGGGATCTCATCACAGAGGTTAATGGCAAGAAGGTTAAGAATGCTGCGGATTTGAAAAATTACATCGGCACATTAAAGCCCAATTCCCGAGTGACCATCAAATTCCTTCGCGACAAAAGAGAGCATACTATCACGCTCACCCTTGCAGAGCGCAATAAGCACAAAAAAGACTCTCCTGTCTCTACTAAAGGCAGCGATCAGGGCGAGCTAAAGGGGCTTAGAGTGGAGAGCATTACACCTCAAATGCGTCAGCAATATAATATCAGCAACGACATCCAGGGCGTAATGGTAACAAGCGTAGCAGATGATTCCCCAGCGCAAGAAGCAGGATTCTCTCAAGGGGATATTATTGCTCAGATTGAAAATATCACCATAAAAAACACTGCAGATTTCACCAGTGCACTCAATCGCTTCAGAGGTAAGAACAAGAGAATTTTGGTGTACACACGCAATGGAGTCAAAACCATCGTGACTAAGTGATGTCCTAGTAGCCTTTTAAAACAGGGCTCGCTTGTCAAAGGGAGGCATAGGATGGGGAGCCATGCCTAAATCAAAAATATGGGGCTTTAAATTTGGAGCCAATAAAGAGGAGGGTAGAAAGAGAGGGGGAATCAAAACAGGAAGGGGTTTGGCCAAACCTCAAAAAAAAACTAAAAAGATGGGGGCTAAGCCCCCAAAACTCACTTGATACGCAAAAAACTATATTAAATAGAATCCTCTGCTAGCCCAGCACCCTATCAATCCATGGGAAAACCACACAAAAACTGCATTTCAAAACCACACAAAATCTTAGGTTTACCAAAAGATGAGGAAGCTAAAGAAGTCACCAAAGCACAGAAAAAGTAATTAAAAAAGACGAATCAAAAAATCAGTGAATAAAGGGGTTTAGGGCCTAGGTTTAATAGGCTCAAATAAAGAGAGGCTGATGGATTCGCTCTTGCAGGTGACAATAGTGGACGACGCTCCGGATGATGTAAAAGACGCCTTCATAAAAGAAAGGCCGCTATTTATAGAGTTTAGAGGGGGGAAAAGGCTCTAGAGAAAAAACTTACTAACCAAAAAACTCTAAAAAAGAGGGGTTAAATTTGTGTAAAAACCCCTCTTAAACAAGCAAAAAGCCTTAAGAAAGGCTTAGATCATGCACTTTTGGTGACAAATGAAGAGAGAGGGGCATGGAGGCTAAAATGTGGATAGTCTAGCATGGAAAGCGCGATTTGGGCAGCCTTTTTGTTTTCTGTGTTAAAGACAATGGGGGCAAGGAAATTGACTAGAGAGTTTTCTAGATCTTTTTGCAAAATCATCACGCAATAGACTTCAAGCCTGGAATCCTTCTCTAAATCCAGCAATAATTCGACATATTTGGGAATCTCAAAAGAATACTCACATAGGGCATGGGGATTGGCTAGGAAGATTTCAAATTGTTCTTTTTGATTGGAAATCTTAGCAAACAAAGAATCGATTTTCTCAAGCTCTATTTCTGTGATATGTTCAAATCCTAAAATAGGGGATTTTAGAATATAGCGCATTATAACTCCTTAGATAATTTCGATATAATTTAGCACAAGCAAAACCTATACCAAAATAAAATCTCTACCAAACAAGGAGAAGCGATGCAACTATCAGATCGCGATATTTATCTCACATGTAAAGATCGGGGATATTTTGAATTAGATGGCAATCAAAAAATCCAGCAAAAAGATAAAAACTTTTGCATCATGATGCCTCCGCCAAATGTCACGGGTGTGCTGCATATCGGGCATGCACTGACCTTTACCCTGCAAGATATCATCACTCGCTACAAGAGGATGCAGGGCTATCGCACCCTTTATCAGCCAGGTCTCGATCATGCAGGAATTGCTACGCAAAATATCGTAGAAAAGCAGCTTCTTTCTCAAGGTATTGTTAAAGAAGATCTAGGCAGAGAGGAGTTTATCAAAAAAGTTTGGGAGTGGAAGGAGGAGAGTGGGGGGAAGATTATAGAGCAAATGTATTCTTTGGGTATCACTCCTGCTTGGTCTCGCGCTCGCTTTACCATGGACAAGGGGCTGGCAAATGCAGTTCGTGAGGCATTTGTGACATGGTATGAGAAGGGTTTGATTATCCAGGGGGATTATATGGTGAATTGGTGCACTCATGATGGTGCACTTTCAGACATCGAAGTGGAATATGAAGAAAATCAAGGAAAGCTTTATTATTTACGCTATCCCATCAAAGATAGCACAGATTCCCTTATTGTCGCTACCACGCGCCCGGAGACATTTTTTGGCGATACTGCGGTGATGGTAAATCCCAAAGACTCTCGCTATACCCATCTCATTGGCAAAAAAATCATCCTGCCACTTGTGGGGCGTGAAATACCCATCATTGCGGATGAATGTGTAGATAGCGAATTTGGGAGTGGTTGTGTGAAGGTCACGCCTGCTCATGATGTCAATGATTATGAAGTGGGAAAACGCCACCAATTAGAATCCATTGTGGTTTTTGATGCAAAAGGATTTTTGAATACTCAAGCAGGAAAATTCATGGGCAAAGAGCGATTGGAGGCGCGTGAGGATATTGTGCAAGCCTTGCAAAGGGAGGGATTTATCGATCATATCGAAGATTATGTAAATCAAATAGGGAAATGTTATCGCTGTGGCAATGTAGTAGAACCTTATATTTCCAAGCAATGGTTTGTCAAAAAAGAAATCGCACAAACTTCCATGCAAAAGGTGCAAGAGGATTTGATGCATTTTTATCCCAAAGAATGGAAAAATAATTATAATGCTTGGATGCGAGAGCTTAGGGATTGGTGCATTAGTCGCCAATTATGGTGGGGGCACAGGATCCCTGTGTGGTATTGTGAGGATTGCGCGGGAGTGTTTGCTAGCAGAGAGGAAATGCCAAAGGCTTGCAAACATTGTCAAAGTACAAAAATCTTCCAAGACCCTGATGTGCTAGATACCTGGTTTAGCTCTGGACTTTGGGCATTTAGCACTCTTGGCTGGGGAAATAGGGGAGCAGAAAAAGAAAAATATCAAGAAAGGGATTTACAGGATTTTTATCCCAATTCCTTGCTCATCACGGGTTTTGATATTTTATTTTTCTGGGTGGCACGCATGGTGCTTAGTGGAGAATCTCTTTTGGAAGAGCTGCCCTTTAGGGATGTGTATTTGCATGCATTGGTGCGAGATGAATTTGGGAACAAGATGAGTAAAAGTAAGGGGAATGTCATTGATCCCCTTAGTATGATTGAAGCCTATGGTGCAGATAATTTGCGCTTCTCTCTTGCCCTGCTTTGTGCACAAGGAAGGGATATCAAGCTTTCTCTCAAAAAACTCAAAGACACACAGGCTTTTTTGATCAAATTAGAAAATGCAGTGAAATTTCTCGAGCTCTATGCCAAGCAACAAGAACCAAATTTCACACATTTTCAAGATCGCGAGAATCTAGGGGATTATCACACAAATCTTGGATGTTATCTCAAATCACAATTCAATGCTACGAGCAAAAAGGTGCAAGAAGAGTTAGAAAACTACCGCTTCAATGATGCAGCAATGAGCCTTTATAGTTTTTTGTGGATGGAATTTTGTGATTGGGGGATCGAGCTTGCCAAGGTTGAGAAAAGCGCAGTTTTTGAATTGGGGAGTATTTTCAAAGATGCGATGAAATTATTGCATCCCTTTATGCCTTTTGTTACCGAGAAAATTTGGCATCGTCTCAATCATAGCGATCTTAGGGATTGCGATTCTATTATGATTTCTCGCTATCCCAGTGATTTTGAAGAGGATGCAGAGATGCTTAGAGAATTTGCAGTGATCAAGGATTGTATCATCTCTGCACGTCGTGTAAAAACCCTGCTAGATCTAGGTGATCGCAATATTGAGAAAATTTTCCTTGTTGTGCATCAACCTGTTGCAGATAGTGAGCGTCTCAAGCAATTTGTCAGCAAATGTGCCAAGGCTCAAACTGTGGAGATTTTGGATGCCAAAATCCCCAATGCTGTCGCAGATATAGGAGATTATTGCCAGAGCTTGATTTGTCTAGAGGGTATTGATCTTAGCGCTATCAAAAAACGTCTTTATTCTCAGCAAGAAAAATTAAACAAGGAAGTGATGAAGCTTGAAGGATTGCTTGATAATACCAATTTCATCAAAAATGCTCCAAAAGAGGTGTTAGAAAATCATCAAGAAGGCTTAAGGCTTGCGCGGGAGAAATTGCAAAAAACACAAGAGGAATTGCAAAAATTCTCCCAAAATCCTTGACAATCTCTTTCGCGCTTATTTTGCCTTGTTCGCGCGGCGGACTGTATTTTGTTTTGCGGCGCTTCCTGAGTTTTGGTGCTAAGTGCCCCCCTCTTTTATCTTGCACTTTTTTGCGCGGCACTCAATTTGTGGGGATGAGGGAGATGCTTTTATTTTGTGTTTTTTGAGTTTTCCCGTGCTTTTGCAGGGCAAATCTCACCCGCGGCGGCCGCTAAATTTTTGAGGCCCTCACCCATGGGATTGGCTAAAAATCTCCCAATACAACGGATGCTTGAGAGCTTTCATGATCTCTGCAGGATTTCGCACTTCACTGCAAAGCTCTCATCCTTGTGAGATCTACTCCTGCGAACTCTAGCTAAAATATTACCGCGTGATTTCATCTCCTGTTAAAAATCCCAGCACTCCTGCAATCACTCCTTTATACTACAAATCCTGGTGCACGTGTTCCTATCGCTGCGTGCTCAAGAATCCTTGAAGCTTGCGCGGTCACTACAAATCTCTGCGCTTTGCTAGGAGATTTTTTTTGCCACAAAGCCCCGATCTAGCCCTGCATAATCTTGATAAAAATCTGCTCTATAACCTGCCTTTTTTAGGGCTTCTTGCAAGGATTCTTTTTGATCAAATCCCATTTCACATGCCAAAAATTTTATTTTGTTTGTGCTTGCAACTTCAATGAGCTCTAGCAAGATCTCATCCCCCCTCTCTCCACCAAATAGCGCACAATGGGGTTCTAGGAGTACATGGGGCTCTAGAGGATAGCTCCTTGCGATATAAGGAGGGTTTGCGATAAGGAGATCTAGGGAATCTTTTTTGACCCCATCAAGGAGGTTAGTGTGCACAAGCTTTATTTTGTTTTTGAGGTTGTTTTCTTGCGTATGGAAGTGCGCGATATTGCAGGTTGCAACATCTAGGGCATCTTTAGAAATATCTGTGGCAATGAGAGAGATGTCTTTGTATTTTAGTGCTAGGGTGATGGAGATGATCCCGCTTCCCACACCCACCTCAGCGATGTTTTTTACCCCATGCTCTTGGAGCAAAAAATCTACCGCATCAATGAGTAGCTCTGTCTCAGGGCGGGGGATGAGCACGCGATGATCCACATAAAAGATGTGCTCATAAAAGCTCGCCTCTTTTGTGATGTATTCGATAGGATTGCCTTGTTCGCGCAAGTTTAGTGCTTCAAAAAAATGATCTAGATCTTTAGGAGCAATCTCTCTATCTCCCCAGGCGTGGAGGGTTTGGCGAGTGGTTTTTAGGACAAAGCCAAGCAGAATTTCACTCTCAAGCAAGGGGCGTGGGATGCTGTGTTGCAGGAGTTGTTTTTTTGCCTCAAGGAGGGCTTGTGAGATTTTCAAATCTCATGCTCCAGGGCTCTAAGTCTATCTAATAGTGGTGGATGGGTATGATGAAAATACGTATAGAGTGGGTGGGAATAGGGGAAGGCTTTGTTTTCTTTGACAATTCGAATGAGCGCATTTGCCAGAGTGGTTTTGCTGGTGAGTTCTGCACCAAACTCATCTGCGGCATATTCTGCACATCTACTAAAATATCCGATGATGGGCATTGCCCAAAATAAAAGCACGGGGCTAAGCAGTAGCATCAATGCAAAAATGCTCCCACTATTGGCATCTGTGCCAAGCTGATGCAAGATTTTTGCAGAATAAATCCCCATAAACACAAAGAGTGCAAAAATGAGCAACAGGCTAATAAAGAGATTGCGCAAAATATCCCTGTGCTTGAAATGTCCTAGCTCATGCCCCAAAATCGCTAGCAATCCATCATCACTAACCGAATTAAGTAGAGTGTCAAACAAAATCACGCGTTTGCTTTTGCTGATGCCACCAAAATAGGCGTTTAGCCTACCATCCCTTTTGCTTGCATCCATTACAAAAACCCCACTGCTCTTAAAGCCCACATGATTTAAAAGCTTGTCGATGCGATTTTTGAGATGGGTATCCTGCAAGGGAGTGAATTTATTAAATAATGGTGCAATGAGGGTGGGATAAAAGCCATTGATTCCAATTACAAGCAGGCTTACAAGGGCAAATGCATGGATCCACCAATAGGTAAAATGATTGATGAAATACACCAATCCATAACCAATGAAGATTGCAAAAAAAACCATCAAAGCGAGGGATTTTAGCGCATCAATCCAAAAAAGTTTTTTGCTGGATTTATTGAAGCCAAAATGCTTATCCAAGATCATGTTTTGGTAATAAGATAGGGGAAGGTTCAAAATCGTGTAGATAAGCAAAAATAAAACAAAATAGGTGAGGGGATATTGGATGTGATGATGGTGGATGGGTCCTAGGAGTTCTTGGAGTGCAAGGAATCCAAAAGTAACCCATAGGAAAAACACCATTGTTTCCCAAAGCGAAGAAAAGATGGAGAATTTTAGTTTTGCAATCGTATATTCTCCTGCTTTTTGATAGTCTTCTTTGCTTAGAATCACTGCGGGGGATTGTAGTTTTTGACGTACATAGCCAAGTTGTTTGTAATCAATGTAAATCTTTGGAAAAATATAAAATAGAATAAAAATTGCGCTTAAAAAAATAAGAAACATTTTTTAATCCTTGAGGGCTTAATTTTTTGAATGAATTTGTTTGGTTCTGGACTGTGAGTGTAGGCCAAAAATATAAATTTATTCAAAATGATTCCTAGAATTTGCACGCAAATTCTTTCGAGAATTTTTCAATCTTTCAAGAGGCAAATTCAACTGCAATCAAAGCATTTTGAAATGCTCTTAGCGGGCTTTTTGGCGCATCTCTTCAAGGCTGTCAAAATGCAAAATCTTTACAAAACTTTATCAAAAATTAAAAAGCCTTGGGATATTATTACAGAAACTTTTCAGGGTGAAATATGCAACCAAAATATATTTTTGTGACTGGTGGGGTGCTTAGCTCTCTGGGCAAGGGAATCTCCTCCTCTTCTATCGCTACTTTGTTAAAATCCTCAGGCTTTAAGGTATCCATCCTCAAAATCGATCCCTACATCAATGTCGATCCAGGGACGATGAGTCCGCTGGAGCATGGAGAGGTGTTTGTAACTGCAGATGGCGCAGAGACGGATCTAGACATTGGGCATTATGAGAGATTTTTGGATACGAGTTTGCTTAGATGCAATAACTTTACCACAGGGCAGGTCTATCTTTCTGTGATTGAGAATGAGCGTCGTGGCAAATACCTGGGCAAAACCATCCAGGTCGTTCCTCATATCGTGGATGAAATCAAGCAAAGAATCAAAAATGTCGCCAAGGGATATGATTTCCTTGTCGTGGAGCTTGGTGGTACGGTGGGGGATATTGAGGGGATGCCCTATCTGGAGACCATGCGACAGATGAAGCATGAGCTAGGACTCCAAAATGTCATCAGTGTGCATGTGACCTTGATTCCCTATATCAAGGCAGCAGGTGAGCTCAAAACTAAGCCCACGCAGCATTCTGTGAAGGAATTGCGCTGCATTGGTATCACCCCTCAAATCATCATCGCTCGCTCTGAGAAGCCCTTAAGCAAGGAATTGAAGGCAAAGCTAGCACTGAGCTGCGATGTGGATGATGATAGCGTGATTGTCGCAGAGGATGCCAAAAGCATCTATCAATGTCCGCTTAATTTCCTTAAAGAAGGAGTGCTTTCCTCCATTGCTAGGCATTTTTGTCTAGATCCAATTGAGCCAAACATGGATGAATGGGATATTTTGGTAAAAAAAATCATCTCCCCCAAGCACAGCATCACCATTGGCTTTGTGGGGAAATACCTCGATCTCAAGGAATCTTACAAATCCCTTACAGAGGCATTGATTCACGCAGGCGCCAATCTGGATACGCGCATTGATATTAAGTGGATTGATAGCGAGAAGCTTGCTCAAAGCGATACCCTGGAATTGCATGATGTGGATGGGATTTTGATCCCTGGGGGATTTGGCAAGCGTGGTATCGAGGGCAAGCTCAAAGCGATTGCTTTTGCACGAGAAAATAAAATCCCATTTCTGGGAATCTGCCTGGGGATGCAATTGGCAATTTTAGAATTTTTGCGCAATGTTGCTGGAGTGAAAAACGCAGATTCCATAGAATTTGATCCCCACACCAAAGAGCCAGCCATCTACTTGATTGAGGATTTTATCGATCAAAGTGGGCAGAATCAAATCCGAACCTATCAATCTCCCATGGGTGGGACCATGCGCCTGGGGGAATATGAATGCCAACTCAAAGAAAATTCTCTCATTGCACAAAGCTATGGAAATGTCAAAAGTATCAAAGAGCGCCATCGTCATCGCTATGAAGCCAATCCCAAATACAGGGAAATCTTACAAAAACATGGAATGCAAATTAGCGGAGAGTGCCAAAATCTCATCGAGGCTGTGGAGATCCCTGAGCATCCCTTTTTTGTGGCAGTGCAATACCATCCAGAATTTACCTCTAGGCTCAAAAATCCCAACGCGATTATTTTGGCATTTGCGCGTCATGCGCTTGGCAACAAAAAATGACAACCTTAAGCAAAGCCCAAATCCAAGCCTTGCTAGAGGCGCGATTTTGTGATGACTCTTTTGCTAGATTGCAAGATCTCCCCCATCCTCATTCACTAAAAGATGCCCAAAAGGGTGCCCAAATTGTTGCAGGGATCATGCAAGAGGGAGGCAAGATTCTCATTGTGGGGGATTATGATGTAGATGGGACACTCTCTGCTGTGATTATGATGAAGTTTTTTGGCATGCTTGGATATGAAAATGTCTCCTACCTTATCCCTAATCGCTTCTCTGATGGATATGGGGTGCAGCGTCATCTCTTGGAGCAATATCCAAGTGATCTTGTCATCACAGTGGATAATGGCGTTGCTGCATTGGATGTGGGGGAGTATTGCAAAGAACAAAAAAGAAAACTCATCATCACAGATCATCATGCCTTGCAGCATCAAATCCCCCAAGCAGATGCGCTCATCAATCCCCAGCAAGAAACCTGCTCTTTCCCCCAAAAGAGCATCTGTGGTGCGGGAGTGGCATGGTATTTTTGCAATGCAATTAAAATTGCTTTAGGCAAGAATTTTTCTTTATTGGAATTGCTTAAATATGTAGCCATTGCCACCATCGCAGATGTGATGCCCCTGTGCCAGGTCAATAAGCTTTTTGTCAAAAAGGGCCTGGAGTTGCTAAAAGATTCTCATAGCATGCAAGACTCCCTATTAAAATCCCTGTTAAAGGGCAGGGATTTTAGCGCCCAAGATGTGGCATTTTCCATCACTCCCCTGCTCAATAGTGCAGGCAGGATGAAGGATGCGCGCGTGGTTTGTGAATTTTTCTTGGCCACAAAAAAAGATGAGATTGCCGCGCATTTTTTGGCATTAAAAAAACTCAATCAGATGCGCAAAGATCAAACCCAGCAAATGGAATCAGAAATGTTTGCGCATTTTTTGGAGAGTGAGAATTGTGTCCTGGCCTACAAAGAGAGCTGGAATGAGGGACTGCTTGGGATCTTGGCTGCCAAGCTCTCCAAAGAGAAGCAAAAGCCCGCATTTGTTTTTACGCAAAAAGAGGGGTGTTTAAAGGGCAGTGGTAGGAGCGATGGGAAGATAGATATTTTCCAGACCCTTCTGCCTCATGAAAGGAATTTTTTGCGTTTTGGCGGTCATAGCGAAGCTGTAGGCATCTGCATACAAGAGGACAAAATCCCGTGGTTTATGGATCTTTTTAGTAGGGAGTGTTTTGTGCTTAGCCCAAAACCAAATGAGGTGCTTGGTGAGATTTGCTTGCAGGATATTGATGGGGAATTACTAGAAATCCTGCGGCGCTTTGAGCCCTATGGTCAGGGGAATCCACCACCCCAGTTTCTCATTCGCGGAGCCAAAATCAAAGAAAGCAAGATTTTCAAAGAGTTGCATCAAAAGCTTGAATTTGAGCATCAAATTAGTGCGCTTTCATTTTTTTGCAAGGAGTTTTACAAGGAGAATGAAGTCATTGACATGGAATTTTCTGTGCAAGAAGGGCTGCAAAACAAACATCCCACCCTTTTGCTGAAAAAAATCTCAAGATGCCCTTTGTAACAAAAGAATATATTTTGCCCCATGCGATGCAGGCCTTTGCTTTCGTAGAAAACTGTCTGCATTATTCCTCAAAAGAGACTCAAAGAATCATCGACAAACGCCGCCTTCGCTATCCTGATGGTCGTGTGATCCAAAAAAGCGAGGTGATTTGTGGGCGGGTGCTTTTGGATGAATTTGTGCCAAACGGGGCTCTGCGTGCGATTTTTGTACATGAGGATTTTGCCGTGTTTGCAAAGCCTCACAATCTCCTCACCCATCCCAAGGGCAGATTTTTGCACGCAAGCCTTTGTGATAGCATTAAGATGCAATTTGGCATGCAGGCAAATCCGGTGCATCGCTTGGATTTTGAGACTAGTGGGGTGGTGCTAATAAGTCGCAACAAGAGAGCAGAAATCGCGTTAAAGACGTTGTTTGAAAGGGGTGAGGTGCGCAAGATTTACCGAGCACTTGTGGAGGGGATCATAGAGCATGAGCGTTGTATTGAGTCAAGAATCCTACTCCCAAAAAAAGAAGACAAGAGCAAAGATCTTGGCATCAAATGCCAAATCCATGCAAGCGGCAAGGACAGTATCACCATCATCCGCCCCTTAGAAGTGCGCGGGAATCAGACGCTGCTAGAGATTGAGCCCCTCACTGGGCGCACGCATCAAATCCGCCTGCATCTTGCAAGCATTGGACATAAAATTGTCAATGAGCCGCTCTATGGTGTGGAGGAGGAATTGGCACGCGCATATTTGCAAGATAAGCTAGGGGTAAAAAAACATCTTTGCCTCCATGCTAGGAGCCTGGAATTTTCCTATTTGGGAAGAAGGTATTTTTTGAGCGCAAAAGAGGATTTCTAAAATTTTTGGTTTAGCTAGGAATTCTGAGCCTGGGGAGGGTTTTTTGAGTTTTTGTTTTTAGGCTTGTGTTCCCTGCTGTTTTGAGAATGTCTTGTGCATTTATGCCCCGCACTCCCCAGCGCCCCCGCTGTCTTTGGTTTTGCGTGGTGGTTGTGGCTTGGGTAGATTCAAAGCGCGTGTAGAAGGAATTGGGGATAATGTAGCCATTGCTCCCTTGGGAAAACTCAATTTCCCCCACACTTTGGCCTGCAAATACAGACTTTGCATAGTTGGCCAGTGAAAAGCAAAGCTCTTTTTTCTTCGCAGGTGTGGGAGGGGCTTGTGTGAGCTTTGATTCTTCTATAAGGGATTTTGAAAAATCCTTTAGTGATGTGTTGTTTTTAATCGCCTCAAGGCCTTGTGCTTCTTTGCCTGCGATTTTTGCAAGTTCTATGATTTGTAGTGTTTCATTCATGTTTACTCCTTTGGTTTTTTGAAATTCTGTGATTTTGGCTCTTTTGTCTGCGCCTTCCCACACTGCAGAGAGCTCAATAATCTCTCCGCTAGTGATGTGAAAATGCGCAATGCCCTCAATTGCATCGCGCTTCTCTATCTTCCAATCCCCAAACCCCACAGAGACTGAGTCTGAAAGATTGTTTTTGTATTTCAAAAAGGCCTCATGGCTTTTTGAAAGCTCGGGGAAAAACTGCACCACTACTTTGATATTTCCCCCCTCATCAAGCTTGCTTTCTTTGATGGTGCCAATGGCATTTTCAAAGCTGGTGTCATGATCTAGGTAGAATCTTTTGGCATTGAAGGTGATGTTTTTGGTATCAATGCTCACATAATAGGGCGCACCGCTCAAAAAGTCTTTGCGCAAGATAGGTTCTTTTGAAAGGGCAACAAAAGAGATGGTAGCAGCCTCTGTATCAATGGCTTTTTGTTTGGGGCTTAGTGCAAAATACTTAGATGGATTCATTTTACTCCTTTGACTATAAAGCCCATGGCAAGTTTTCCAAAGAATGCGTTTGGGGATTTTGGGCTCGTGCATAGTTTAGTGGAAGGGATTTAAGCCCCTTCCCCTCTCCATTTTTTAAATCTTTTTAGCAGTGGTCCACAGGGGTTTAAAACTGATTTTTTACGCTCCTAACCTCTCGCCCGCGATCTGGGTGCAAAAAAAGAGAATCAAGGAGGCAGCAGTGACTCCGCTCCTCATCCATTGCCCCGCCATAGCTCTTTTAGGAGCTTTTGGAGTTCTTTTTCTTTTTTGAGTTCTTCGATGTGAGTATCTAGTTCCTTGCCTGTGCTTCTTAGGATTTCACTTAGAGTCTTTTGCCCTGTATGGATGGCTAGAGCATTGGCATTGGTTTCTTTGTAGGGGTCGATGTATTCCCATCCTTGGGGTTTGAAACTGTAGTACAAAAGTGCGTCTTGGTATTCCTTGGTGCTAAGCTTGCAGAGTTTGAGTTCATTGAGGAGCCAGCGCTCATAGATTTTATTATGCATCTTTCTTACTAGGAAATTTTGCAGTCTTCTAAACTGCCTTCTTTGCTCACTGCCCCCATGCCTGATGGAGCTGTAATTGACATCTGTGAGATTGCCTGTGAGTGTGGCATAGGAGATGCCAAGGCCTTTGGCAATCTCCCTATCAGTTTGGGTGATAAAGCTCTCCATATTGGCAGCATTGTGGGATTCTGTGAAAATGGGTTTGACATCCTCATCGATGTAGGTCATCTTGCCCACCTCAACAGATGTCTGGATGCTCTTTTTGTGTTCCTCTTCACCATTTAAAAGCTCATCTGCAAGATCAGAATTGTTTTTGATAATGAAGCCTGTGATCTCACTCTGCAGTCTGGCTTTTCTTAGCTCCGCACTTCTGAATTTATCTTTTTGATGGGCAGGGGTGATGATGCTAGCAAAATCTGATAGCCCCCTGTGCTGTCTGATATCTAGCTTTTTGTGCAAATGAAGGATGGCCTTAGCATTCACTTCAAAAAGCCTCCCCTCCCCATCATAGACAAAGTAGGAGATGGGGTTATTTTTGGCATCTTTTTTGATGCCAAAGGCTATCCCTTGGGACTCATCACTAAAATCGCTAGCAATATTGTGATTGTCAATGATTTCTACTCTTAGGCCCTCTTGGCTCTCACTTAAATGCAAAAAGCACTCCCCATCGCGCAAAAGATAGATGAGGGCTAGGCTTTCGATGTCATAAAAATCAAGTTCACCATTTTGGCTGCTCCCCCTCCATAGAGCAAAAGAGCCCTCAATTCTTTTGTTTAGCTCTTTGTTGGGGGTGGATAGATCTAAAGTGATGCCCCTATCGCCTAAAATCTCTGATTCAATGGTTTTTAAATATCCGCTTATGATGGGATTGTTTACAGATAGGCTTCTTGCTTGATGCGAAATGGCTTTGGCATAGTCGTTGATATTTGCGTTGTTTAAGAGTCCTAAGAGTTCGTTTTTTTCTAATTCACTAGGAGAGAGGGAGGGGAAGTTATAAAAATGCTTCTCTATCTTTGCTCTCTTAGCTCTTTTTTTAAAAAAATCAAAAATTCCCATGGCTAGCCTTTGAAAACAAATTGCACGCGCTCTGGTCTTTGCTTTTCTTTAATCAGTGCCTTCATCTTGCCAAGCTCTGTAAGGATTTCTAGGGTAGATTGCTTTTTGATAGAGATGCCATCGATGGTGTATTCTGTGATTCCTATGCCATCTTCTAGGCTCTGTAAAACCTCATTTATGGCTGCATCAATCTTTTTTATCTTTTCTTGCGCTGTCAAAAAAGCTCCTTTTTTGGCTTGATTTTATCCTTAAGCCCTTAAGCACGACCCCCATCATTTTGCCCGTGAGCGCAATGTGGCTTGGGTGCTTTGGGGAGTTTTCTGCGTGGGTTTTTGACAAAAAGAATGCTGGCTAGATCGAGAAAAAGTAACGCGCTTAAGCGGTTTGCAAGGGAGGTAGTAGCTCTGCAAGCGCGCTCCCTCTAGTTTTCATCTTCCAAATCTGCATAAGTGTAGCGATTACTTCTTAGCAGGCTTTCTATTTCCCTGGGGTTTGTGGTTGTGTTAAAAACAAAGCTCCTATTATCCACAATGCTTTTTTGTGTGCTTTGTTTTTCTGAAAACCCTTTGTTTTCTATGTTCTTTGCTTGCGCTTCTTTAAGCGCGTCTATTAGGCCTGTTGTGTTCCACCCCTCTCCTTTAGTGGGGAAAGCATCTCTGCGAGATTCTTGCTGGGCCATGACATGGGTGGTTGGCGTGAGGTTTGGCATGACAAGGGGAGGGGCTTGCAAAGCTTTTTGCAAGGCCTGGCCTTGACTTATGGGGATGCTTTGGACTTTGATTGGGCTAGGGAGGGAAAATTGCTTTCTTAAACCTCCTAATTTTTCTAGCAAGGAAGTAATGGGGGCGCTCAAGGTGGTAAAGGCTTTGGAGAAAAAGTCAAAGAGAGGGGAGAGCATGGAAGAAATTTTCTCAATCCCTATTTCCATCCATGCCAAAATCTTCTCCCAATTCTCAGACACATAGGCAAAGGCCTCTCCCAAAGCGATATAGAATGCTCCTATTCCTGTGGAGATGAGAGCGCTTTTTATGATTTTTGCTGTTGCTTTGAATGCAAAACCAAACTTTGCCACCCCAACACTTGCAATTTTTGCTGCTAGCGGGATTTTTAAAAGACTACCCCTAAGAGATGCAAGAAGGCTGCTTGTTTTTAATGCTTCAAAACGAGTTTTACCAAATTTTGGAATGAGTGCAAAAAGTGCACTCCCTGTCAAATTTATCGGTGCTGTGAGGAGGGAAAAGGAAGTTTTTGCTAAAGTGATCGGGCTTTTTAATGCCATGAGGCCTACTTTTGTCATTTGGGCTTTGTTACAAAAAATCCCTATAAGCTTGATGGGCAAAAGCAAGCAGGAGCTAATCGCCCTAAATGCTGCAGGCAAAAAACTCACCACCTTAAGGCCAAGGATTCCAAGCGTTGTAATGCCTAAAGCCTTGATTAGCCCTTGGTGTCTTTGGCTAAAGAGTGCAAGAGAGGAAGCAATCTCACTAATACCATTAAAGACAGAATTCACAAGAGGCAAGAGCGCATTTCCTAGGCTTATGCTTAGGGCATTGAGTGAGCTTTGCATCCTTTTCATCGCCCCTTGTGTGGTATTAGCAAGTGTCTCTACTTCCTTTTCCATGCTGCCAGTTTGGTGCTTTGTGTCCATGGTTTTTTTAACTATCTCATCAAATTTTGCAAGATTGCTAGTAATCTGTGCGATTTTAGGTGCGGCTTCTTCGCCAAAGAGATTTTTCAAAATCCCTATTTTCTCGCCATCCTCTGCCTCTGCTATAGAGCCTAGCACTTGCCTTATGGCATGCATGGGAGAATTTTGCATGGCCTCTTTGAGGTCCTCTGTGTCAATGCCTAGTTGACTTAGGGCATCTTTTGCCCTATCTGTTAGGGCAGAAGATGAGCCAAGAGTATTTAGCATTTTATTGATAGCAGTGGCTGCCTGCTCTGCTCCTATTTTCATATTGGCAAAAGATGCAGAGATTGCTACGCCCTCTCTGGCACTAAGCCCTAGGGTCTTTATGAGCCCTGCTGTCCTGCTTAGGATCTGGGTGATTTCTTTGGGAGCTGCTGCAGTACTATTTCCTAGAGTATTTATCGCATCACCTAGCTCTTTGACCTCATCAATGCCCACTCCTAGCTTTTGCATGATTCCTGCGATGCTCTCTCCAGCTTCTTGTGAGGAAATATCAAAGGCAAAGGCCATCTTTGAAACGACATCAGTAAAGGGCATAAGGAGATTTTTCTCTAGCCCTAGCTGCCCACCACTTGCCATGATCTCAGTGAGCTCTTTGGCACTAAGGGGCACAAGGCGTGCAAGCGCAAAAATTTGCTTTTGCAAAGAGGCGCTTTCTTCTTGACTCAAATCTACCACCTTTTTGACCATGGCAAAAGAGCCCTCAAAACTAAGCGCCTTAGAAATAGGTTTACTGATTGCCCAAACACTCCCTATTGTCCCTGCGATTTGGAGTTTCATGTCATCTAATTTTTTGCAGGCCTCACTCACATCTAGTTTTAACTTTGTTGCCGTGGCATTGGAGACTTGTTTTTTGAGATCCAAGAGGGTTTTTTTTGAAAATTTAGGACCATATACGGGGTTTACTTCTTTTGATAGGTTTTTTAGGGCTTGTTTTGCTTGCTTTATTGGTGTGGTTAATGTATCGCCAAGGCCCAAGGTCTGTTTGTTGATTTTATTAATGGCAAGATTGAGCGCGCTAAGATTGGGGATAATGTCTAATTTTATTACGCTATGCATGACAAAACCTTTTTTTTTGTAGTCAAAAAGAATTATAATCAAGCCATACTAAGTCAAAAGAGCCAAAATGGTGTATATAACCGTTACAAACGACCAATTTAACAATTTTATTTGCTTCCACTCTTTTTTGTGGAGCTTTTTGTTTGGCGTCTTTGGCTGTTATTCCATGGGGTGGGATGCTTTTAACTTATTTTTCATTGTTGCGTTCCTCCATGTTATCCCTGCGCTTTTTATCTATCTACTCTTAGGGCTTGCGTTTATGCTAGCTGGCTGGTTCATTAGCCTCATTTGCATTCTTTTTACTAAAGAAACTGCACTTCGTTTGTTTTGGATTTGAAGTATATATAGGCATTGAATGATTCTTTGCTTGCTCTGCTTATATCTATCTAAAAGATTGCAGGGCTTTTCTTTCTTTGACAAGGGGGAGGGGCTTAAATGGCAATCCCTCCCCCTTGTCTACCCCCACCCTAGTCAGGCTCTACTTTTTACGCGGACATGGCCCGCATTTTCAAGACACTTTTTTACGCTCCTAACCTCTCGTCAACCACCCCAATCAAAAGCTTGCCGAATTAAAATCAAACTGGCCGGGCCCAATCAGCCAATCAAATTAAATCAGGCAAACCAGCTCAATCAAATCAAGCCAGGAAGGTTAGTCAGATTAAAACCAAATAAATCCAATCAAATCACTAAAATCGCTCCGGCCAAACCAAACCAGCCAAGCTGAATAAACCAAGTCAGTCCAATCGGCCAAATGAATTCAAATCAGTCAAATTAGCCAAATCAAATGCGGGGTTTTTGTTCCTCTGTGGGATGCTCAGCTGCGGGGGTGGATTCCTCTTCAAAAGGAGGGCCTTTTTTGAGAATTTCTGTGAGCATCGCAGCTTTTTGGGGATCCATTTTGGCCAGGATTTTGCCAATCTCACTGGGTTTGAGATAAAAGAGGATCTTGGCTGCTTGTTTGGTGGCAAGATCATTGAGAATTGCTGCAGCTTTGGAATCTTTCATCTTGGCATAGGTTTGAGCGATCTTGCTCTCTGTGGCCTCACGAATTTCTTTGAGCACCTCTTCATTTTTGGTGATGAGTTTTTTGATGGTGCTTTGGCTATCTTTTTGATTTTGTTCTAGCTGTTTTTCTTTGTCTTTGATTTCTTGCAGTTTTAGAGCAAGCTCTTTTTGGAGATTTTTGAGCTTTTGCTCACGCTTTGCAAAGAGCTCATCGCTGGCCTTTTTGAGGATTTCTAGGGATTGTTTTTTTTCTTCGAGCTCTTTGAGTTGGAGTAGAATCTCGTTTTTGCGACTTTCAAAAATTGCATTGCATTGGAGGGTGGCATTTTGGGAGTTTTGCTCAGCATTTAGTATGGCGATAAAAGCAAAAAATAGGATTTTTTTCATCATTTTTCCTTTGCATGAAATAAGATGGCAGCAATTTCATCTAGATTTTTTTCCTCATTTTTTTTGATTTTTGTGATCATTTTTTTGAGTATATTGCTGTGGATGTATTGGATTTTTTCCACTTCTCTATAGAGATGTTGATAAACCCTCTGGGCTTCTTTTTTTTGGGATTTGAGTAGGGAGATTTCTTGATGCAAGGAATCTATTTGAAACAAAAAAGACCCCCGCCCCTCCTGCAGGATTTTGAAATCTTGAATGGTCCCTGTGCTTGGCGCGAGGAATGCGTGCATCTCTGCTTGCAAGAGTGAGATTTGTTCAAACTTTTGTGAGATTTTTTGCGCGATTTTGGCAATCACGATTTCCTGCTTCTCGAGTTCACTTTTTTTGGCCTTCAATATGGGGCTAAAGCTTGTTTTCATAAAAAGATGATGTCATCCCTCTCTGGGGATGTGGAGATGAGGGAAATCCTCACCCCGATGATTTCTTCTAATTTTTGGACATAGCTTTTTGCCTGATGGGGCAGGGCGTCAAAATCCCTGATATTGGCAGTTTCACCCCAGCCCTCAAAGCTCTCATACACAGGTATCACGTTTTCTAAGTTATCAGGGATGTAGTCAATGAACTTACCTTTGTAGTGGTACTTTGTGCAAATTTTGACTTCTTGGAAGTGATCTAAGACATCAAGCTTCATTAATGCGAGTTGGTTGCAACCATTGATGCGGCAGGCATATTTTAATGCCACTGCATCTAGCCAGCCACATCTTCTTTTACGCCCGGTTGTGGTGCCAAATTCATGTCCTCTTTGGCCGATGAGTTCGCCAGTGGCATTGTTTTCTTCTGTGGGGAATGGGCCATTTCCGACTCTCGTGCAATAGGCCTTGAAAACGCCAATGACATTTTTAAGCTCTCTTGGAGCGATGCCACTCCCACTACTGGCGCTGGATGCGGTTGTAGTGGAGCTTGTCACAAAGGGATAGGTCCCATGATCAATATCTAGCATGCTGCCCTGTGCACCCTCTAATAGAATCTTTTCTCCTTCATCAATGGCTTTCCAAAGCAAGCGCGCGGTGTCTGTGATAAAGGGCAAAAAATAGGGTTGCAAAGACTCAATGATGGCAAATACTTCTGTGGGTGAGGGTAGGCTTATATGATGGAGATCTTGCAAAAATTCAATGCCTTGGTAATAATTTTGGAGCTTTTGATAAAAGGCCTCTAGATCCCTCAACTCGCCCATGCGAAATCCCACGCGACTTACTTTGTCGCTGTATGTGGGGCCGATGCCTTTTTTGGTGGTGCCAATCTTGTCATTCTCTTCTCTGACTGAATCTAGTATTTGATGATAGGGCGTGATAATGTGGGCTCTATCGCTGATGAAGAAGCGATTTTGCAGGTTTTGGAATTGCTGCATTTCCTGATGCAGTGCCTCAAGAGAGATCACCACACCATTTCCGATGATATTTTTGCAGTTAGGATAGAGGATGCCAGAGGGCATGAGATGGAGAGCGTACTTTTTTTTGTCGATCACGATGGTGTGTCCTGCATTGTGTCCGCCCTGATAACGAACCACATAGTCATAATTGCAGGCAAGTTTGTCTACAATCTTTCCCTTTCCCTCATCACCCCACTGGATGCCTACAATTACATCAGCCATTATGTTCCTTATCGTGTAAAATACTCAAGATGTGATCTGTATAGATTCCAAACCCACAAGAGGGTGTGTGCTCGATTTTGTAATTCCCGCCAAGCAGTAGCGTCTCATTCCCAAGGAATGCCCGGAAGGTAATATCGCAATAATAATTTACAGGGACATCTTGAATTGTCGAAATGATAATCTTATCATATTTGAGGCTTTTTGCGCTTTCTAGGAGCCTTTGTAGCTCTGATTTCAAAAACACAGGTGCATTTTTGCTAAAAGATTCTAGATCTTGTATGTTTTCGATCATGATGAGATCTTTTAGCAGAGGATTTTGGAGAAGCTCTTGGATCTGGGAATGGAGGATTTGTCCCTTGCTCATTCCTAACTCCTCTGCACAAAGCTGCAAGATGTTTGTGTTTGAGATTTGCATAAAGGGGATGAGATTCCATTTCTCAAAAAGAAGAATAGCAAGCTCTAGGAGTTCATGAAAGGCCTCAGACTCTAGGCATTCCACCCCGATTTGATGGATCTCATTGCTAGGGTAGCTAAAGACTGGCTGGATATAAAACCACTTCTTTGCTCCGGTGCTGCGGGCAAGATGCTTGGTGATGATGCGGATGGTATCCATGGTGCTATCATAGCGCAGGGAGATTTGTTGATTGTCCTGGGAGTTTAGGCGTATGATTTTGCGATTGGAGAAATTTTTCTGGTGTTGCAAAAAAGAAAAAGAGGGGGTGAGGATTTCTTCAAATCCACGGGAGGTAAAAAGCTCGCTTGCTCCCTGTTCGATCTCACGTTTGAGTTTGGCGGTTTTGCCAAAATAAAGCTTGCTGCCCTGGGGAATCTCATGTTCTAGCATAGAAAATCCTTAGATAAAGAGGGAGTTTACGCTTTCGTTATAGTGGATCCTGCGGATTACCTCAGCAAATAATGGAGCGACACTAAGTACGGTTATTTTGGCACTTTGCTTGCGCAGGGGGATGGAATTGCTCACCACCACTTCATCTAGCACACTCTCTTCTATACGCTCTAGTGCTGGATGGCTTAGCACTGCATGGGTTCCCAATGCTAGGACCGAAGCAGCGCCTTTGTTTTTTAGCACCTCAGCCGCCTTGCACACCGTCCCTGCGGTATCAATCATATCATCCACCAAGATCACATCTTTGCCTTGAACTTCCCCAATGATGTTCATCACCTCGCTGACATTGGCTTTCTCTCTTTTTTTGTCTACGATAACTAGATCTAATTGCAATTGATCAGCAAAATATCTCGCACGAGAAACGCCTCCGATATCAGGGCTTGCAATGATGGGATTTTTGAGATTTTTGGAGCGGATGTAATCGCGAAAGATAATCGAACCATAGAGATTGTCTACTGGAATGTCAAAAAACCCTTGAATCTGTCCAGCATGTAAATCCATGGTGATGATGCGATTGATGCCAGCGCCCTGAATGAGATTTGCCACAAGTTTGGCAGAGATTGGCACTCTTGGAGCGGCCTTTCTGTCTTGGCGTGCATAGCCAAAATAGGGGATTACAGCATTGATGGAATTTGCAGAGCTTCTTTTGAGGGCATCTGCCATAATTAATAATTCTATGAGATTGTCATTGGTGGGAGCGCAGGTGGGCTGGATGATAAAGACATCTTTGCCACGCACGGATTCTGAAATTTGCACAGAAATTTCTCCGTCACTAAATCTGCTGACATTCGCCTTGGAAAGCACCCCATCAAGGTGTTTGACAACTTCTTTGCTAAATTCCAGATGAGCGGTGCCGCTGAAAACCTTAAAACCTTTTATCATGCTGTTTTCCTAAGATGAATGTTTTTGTCATTTTACCAAAAAAACTATTTTCCAAATAATTTGTCAAAAAGTTTGTGAGTATTTAGAGAAATGGTAAGCATCTGCTGCCAACCTGTGGTTTTTTGTGTGAAATGTGTGATGAAACTAAAGCGTCCGGTGAAATAGTCATTTTTGTATTCGTAGTAAAGCTCCAAGCGATCATAGAGGGGGGAGCGGTAAAACGGCAGGCCTGAGTAGAAATTTTCCCCATACTGAGAAAAATACAGCATTTGCGACTTCCCCGCATAAAAGCGATTGTCCACACCAAAGCCCTTGTACTGGGTGATGAGCTGCACTTGAGAGCCCCAGAGATTGCTAAAGGGATCATTCCCTCTGGATAATCTTCGTTTGCGTTCAATGGATCCCAGTGCGCTAAGTTTGAGATTTAGTGCATCCAGCACTTTGGTATAGGATTCTAGATTGATCCCGACATATGCCTCATAATAGAGGCGATCCAGCAAATACGTATCCCCGTGGCTCCCATCTAGACTCAAAAATTCATCATTTTTGAAGTGATTGAGCAAAAAACTCCCTCCAAGATAAAAAACCTTGTCAAAAAAATTCTTGTTCAAATAGCCCTGCACCAAAAATTCATCCAGCCTCTTTGCAAGATTTCCTCCATACCAATCAAAGAGCAATTCTGCTTGCAGGTTCTGATCTTTGGGATCATATTGGAAGAGGATTCCGCTGCTCATGGGATTAAAAAACAAAAAATCCTTGCGATAAAAGAGTTTGGAATATTTCCCAATCCAGTATTTTTTGGGGAAGATTCCAAAATATCCCTTCCATGCGTTATGTTCAAAGCTATAAGAAAATGTAATACCACCCTTTGAGGGGAACTTCTCTCCCATGTTTTGGATGAAATACCCACCAAACAGCAGCTTTTGGTTGTAGAATTCTATGCCAATTTCTGGCTTTATGCTCCCAGCAAAAAGTGTGCGTGTGGGCCAATAGGCTTGGGATTCTTCGGTATTATCCAAGAAGAAATCAAAATTCATGCCATAGAGAAGGCGATAGGGTCTTTTTGGGTCTTTTCTTAGGATGGATGGGGTGGTGCTACCCTGGCTAATGGATGTGCTTATCTCTTCTTTTGCTCCCGCATCTTTTTGTGCATTTTTGTTTAAAGATTCCGCCGCCTCTTTTGAGGTGGCAGGAGATGCTAGGATTTCTGGCGCTAGGGGCAATTGCTTTGCATTGCCAAAGAAGCAAAGCGCAAAAAACAGAAAAATCTGCTTTTTGAAAGGGGATTTTTTATTGTGCATAAGCTTCGATTTTGATATCGATTTCTATCTCATCTCCGACGATAGCGTTTTTGGTTTCTTTGCCGATGCCAAAATCCTTACGATTGATTTTGCCCTCAGCCTCAAGCACTACGAATTCTTTTTTATTCACTGGATGCTTCAATGGAGCTTGGATGTCTACTTTCAATACGATGGGCTTGGTCACACCACGGAAGGTTAAATCTCCATAGATTTTTCCATCCTCATACTTTGTCATCTTAAAGCTCCCTTTTGGGTATTTGATCTCATCAAAGAAATCCGTTGCCCTTAGGTGATTGTCTCTTTTTTTGTCCCTGGTGTTGATGCTTTTGACATCAACGCTACCCTCAAAAACATTGATTTTCTTGGTGTCAGGGTCTACATCAATCTTGCCATCAAAATTATCAAATGTGCCCCTTACCTTGCTAAATACAAGGTGTTTGGCCTCAAACCACACGCTAGAATGCGACTTGTCAATCGCATAGGGTTTTGCAAAAATCAAACCCGTGCTAAAAAGTGCAAATAAAAGTGTTTTCTTCATTTTTTCCTCGCTTAAAATCTTTTAAAATAAAAGCCGAATTATACAACATTCAGCGAAGAATCTCGCATTTTTTTCATCTTTTTCTACAAGGCCTAAGCGATAAAATCCAGCATCTTTTTTATCTTTTCTAGGCTTTTTTCTTTGCCCAGGATGTAGAGTGCCTCCACCACACCAATTCCCCCTGGTTTGCCAAGCAGTGCAAGGCGTAGGGGTTGGAGGAGCGCTCCAATTTTTAGAGATTTTTTCTTAGCAAACTCTGTGCAAAACTCCTGCAATTCCTGCAGGGATGCAAAGTCTTTTTGTGCCAAGTCCTCACTGCATTCTTTGAGCATTGCTTTGGTCGCATCATCGCATTTTTGCAGCATTTTGGAGTCATAATTTGAAATGGGAGAAAAAATCTCCTCAATTTGTGTACGAAATTCCCTCAAGGTTTGGGAGCGATTTTTTAGCTCCTGGAATAAAACATCTCGCTGAGCAGGCGTGAGGGGAGAATCCCAATCTAGCAGAGTTTCTAGCTCTTCATTTGGGGTTTGCTTGATGTAGTGTTGATTGAGCCAGAGGAATTTTTCCTGGTTAAAGATACTTGGGGATGTGTTGAGATTGTTGACACTAAATTTTTCTAAGAGATCTGGCAGGCTAAAAATTTCCTCATCTCCATAGCTCCATCCAAGCCGAGCAAGGAAATTGAGCAGAGTTTGGGGGAGATAGCCTGCATTTTTGTATTCCATCACCCCCATGGCCCCATGGCGTTTGCTAAGCTTTGCTCCATCGTTGCCCAAAATCATGGGTACATGATAGAATTTTGGCACTGCAAAATTGAGCGCATTGTAAATGATAATCTGCTTTGGTGTGTTGCTGAGATGATCATCTCCGCGAATCACATCCGTGATTCCCATGAGTGCATCATCAATGACCACGACAAAATTGTAAGTGGGTGTGCCATCGCTGCGCGCGATGATGAAATCATCAATTTCACTTGCTTGAAATTTCATCGCGCCCTTGATGCCATCATGAAATTCAATGCTTTGGTTGAGTGGAGCTTTGATGCGCACTACAGGCTGCACTCCTTTTGGTGGTGTGCCTTGGAAATCACGGTAGCGATTGTCATAGCGCGGGGTTTGCTTGTTTTTTTCCTGCTCCTTTCTGAGTGCATCTAGTTCTTCCTTACTCATATAGCAATGATATGCCTTGCCTTCTTCTAGAAGTTGATGGATGTATTTTTGATAGATCTCTAGGCGACTAGATTGGTAGATTACTTCTTTGTCATACTGCAGACCCACCCAGTCAAATGCCTGCAAAATAGCCTCTGTGGCTTCTTTGGAATTTCTGGCCTGATCGGTATCTTCAATCCTCAATAAAAACTCCCCGCCATTCCCCTTGGCATGTAGATAGTTAAACAGCGCGGTGCGCAGCCCACCAATATGCAGATGACCCGTGGGAGAGGGGGCAAATCTTGTCACTATTTTCTTCATTTTTTACCTCTTTGTGGTGAGATCTCTTGACTTTTTCTTTTTGAATTTTACTAAAATACAAGAAGATTTCAAAGCGAGAAAGCATGGAGCAGGACCTACTCATCTCTGTATTATTTGTCGTTGGCATCACCGTGGAATCCATGACAGGGGCGCTGGCTGCGGGAAGATATAAGATGGATTTGATGGGGGTGATTTTCATCGCTTTGGTTACAGCCATTGGCGGGGGTTCAGTTAGAGATATTTTATTCAATCATCATCCCTTGGTGTGGATTAAGCATCCCCAATATATTCTGATTATTGTATTGGCTGCCCTCCTTGCCACTCGCATTCCAAAATTCATCACAAAATTTGAGAGAGTTTTTTTGCTGCTTGATGCCATAGGACTGGTTGCTTTTAGTGTTATTGGTACTGCTGTGGTCATGGAAAAATACCAAAGCATGACCCTAGCAATTTGTGGAGGTGTGATCACAGGTGTTTTTGGCGGCATCCTGCGAGATATTTTTTGCAATCAAATTCCCCTGATTTTGCGGAGGGAAATCTATGCGAGCGTGGCGCTTTTTGCCTCTGCATTCTATTATATTTTGTTAGAGTTTTTTGGGCTGAGTGCAGAGATTGCAAGCGGGGTTACGCTCATTTGCGGGAGTGCTTTGAGGATTTTTGCAATTTATTACAAGCTGGGATTGCCTGTATTTCATTTTGAGGATCACAACGAAAAAAAATAAAGCGCTTTTGCATTTTTAAGTTTCTCGCAGCCTTTAAGTTCTCGCAGTGCTTTTTTGGTTTTTGATTTTCTTGTGGATTTTTATTAGATCTTCTTTGATGGGCTTAGATTTTAGATCTTTCTTCCCTGCTTTTGCACCACAAAAAATTTCTAAAAGAAGAGAATTTTTATATAATTTTGAACATAAGCTATGGGAGTGATGGATGCAAGATTATGGGATTTCGTATTGGTCAAATAATGATTTTTTTATCGAGGATGGGGTGGTGAAGGTTAATCATGGCAACAACCCAGCACTCATTGACATCGTCAGAGAGGTACGCGAAAAAGGCTTTCGCGGTCCTTTGCTTTTGCGCTTTCCGCATTTAGCTGCTAAACAAGTGGATAAACTTTTTTGCTCTTTTGAGAAGGCGATGCGTGAATATAAATATGAGGGGCATTTTCACGCAGTCTTCCCGCTCAAGGTCAATCAAATGCCTAATTTTGTCTTGCCATTGATGAAATCCTCTTTAAATCGCAGCTATGGGCTTGAGGCAGGAAGTAAATCAGAGCTCATTATAGCAATGGCCTATACCAACAAACATGCTCCCATCACAGTCAATGGCTTCAAAGACAAGGAGATGATTCATCTTGGCTTCATTGCTGCAAATATGGGGCATTCGATCACTCTGACCATTGAGGGGCTCAATGAACTAGAGACCATCATTGCTGTTGCTAAGGAAATGGGAGAGCCCTATCCTGATATTGGATTGAGAATCCGCTTGCACAGTACGGGCACAGGGGTTTGGGCAAAAAGTGGAGGGATTCATTCTAAATTTGGACTCACTAGCACCGAGCTTTTGGAGGCAATTTCTCTCTTAGAAAAATCCAAACTTTTGCATAAATTTAGAATGATTCATTTTCACATTGGCAGTCAAATCAGTGATATTTCCCCGCTAAAAAAAGCCATTCGTGAAGTGGGAAACATCTATGCGGAGTTGCGTAAAATGGGGGCAAAAAAGCTTACGGCAGTGAATATTGGCGGGGGGTTGGCTGTGGAGTATACACAGCATCAAGGTTGTAATAATTGCAATTACACGCTGAGTGAATTTAGTGGGGATGTGGTGTTTTCACTCAAAGAAATCGTGAAAAACAAAAAAGAAAAAGAACCAGATATTTATATTGAATCAGGGCGCTATATCTCTGCAAATCACGCGGTGCTAGTGGCTCCAGTGTTAGAGCTTTTTTCCCAAGAATATGATGAAAAGGCCCTAAAACTCAAAGAAAAAAATCCTCCACTTATTGCAGAAATGTTTGATCTCTATCAAAGCATCACAGAAAAAAATGCAATCGAATATCTGCATGATAGCTTTGATCATATGGAGTCCTTGCTGACGTTGTTTGACCTGGGTTATATTGATTTGCAAGATCGCAGCAATACAGAAGTCTTGGTGCATTTGATTATCAAAAAGGTCATCAAGCTTTTGAAGCATAAAAATCACAATGAGATTCTTCGGATCCAAGAGCAAGTCCAAGAGCGCTATTTGCTCAATTGCTCTTTTTTCCAGAGCCTGCCAGATTATTGGGGATTGGGGCAGAATTTCCCTGTGATGCCACTAGATCGACTCAACAAAAGACCCAATCGAAGTGCCAGCCTTTGGGATATTACTTGTGATAGCGATGGAGAGATTGCTTTTGATTCCAATAAGCCCTTATTTTTGCATGATGTGGATGTCACAAAGGAGCAGTATTTCTTGGGTTTTTTTCTTGTGGGGGCATATCAAGAAGTTTTGGGAATGCGACATAATCTTTTCACCCATCCTACAGAATTTAGTGTGATCCTTGGTGAGGATGGATATGAGGTGGATAATTTGCTAGAGGCACAAAATATCTTGGATGTGCTTGATGATTTGGATTATGACACCAAAGAAATTGAGCGTATTTTGAAGCAAAAAATCGATGATTCTAGCCTGCTTGATGAGGATAGAAAAAAAGAGATTTTGGGCCAGCTCTACATCATGATGAGCGAGCATGGATATCTGCGTACCATCATCAATGAGGAGAAAGAGTGAATTGTGCGCATTTTGGTGTTTGTGGGGGATGTCAGCTAGATAAAGATTACTCCACCCAGCTCAGACAAAAATATGAGGATTTTACAAATTTGCTGGGATTTGCGCCAAGTGAGATCTTTGCCTCTCCCTCGCGGGGTTTTCGCGCTCGCTGCGAGCTAGGCATCCATAAAAAACCAAAATCCCACGCAGCTTTTATTGATCCTCATGATGTCGCGTCTTGCTTAAATCTTTCTGCGCAGCCCACTCACTTTGATTCTATGCATGTTGCTCTAAAAAATCCCACTCAAGAAATTTTCCTCTCCATGAATTCCCTTGGCAAAAAAGATCACATCCCTATCCAAAACTGCCCCAATCTCATCCCCAAACTCCAAAAAATCCTGCACCAACTCCCTCCTCTGCTGCAGCCAGAAATCCTAAGCTACAAGCTCTATGCCATCAATCTTTTAGGCGTAGGCCAGGGGATTTTGAGCATGATTTATCACAGAAAATTAGAGGATTCTTGGGAGCATGCAGCCAGAAATCTTGCCCATAGTCTTGGGGTATCCATCATTGGTAGGAGCAAAAATCAAAAAATTCTCATTGGTAGCGATTTGCAAGAAAGTTCGCTCAATGTGGCTGGAAGGAAGCTTATCTATCTGCACAAAGAGGGGAATTTCTCCCAGCCCAATCCCTTCATCAATGAGAAAATGCTAAATTTCATTCTTGCTTGCTTGCAAGATCATCCCCGCAGGGATTTGCTTGAGCTTTATTGTGGCAGTGGGAATTTTTCCATCGCGTTAGCAGATTCCTTTGAGAGGGTCTTTGCCACGGAGGTGGTAAAAAGCGCCATCCCCGTTCTACTAGAAAATGCCAGAAGAAATGACATCACAAATCTCACGGCTGCACGCCTTAGCGGACTAGAAACCATGCAGGCCCTTAGCTTTGAGCGGGATTTTTTTCGCTTAAGGGGGGTGGATTTGAGGGATTTTAATTTTTCTCACATCCTAGTGGATCCTCCTCGCAGCGGGATTGGTGACATAAAAATGTTGCATTTTTTGCAGAAATTTCCCTACATCATCTATGTATCTTGCAACCCCCACAGTCTAAAGCGCGATTTCTTGATCCTATCTCAAAGCCATAAGGTCATTCATTCTGCGCTATTTGATCAATTCCCTCACACGCACCATGTCGAAAGCATCATGATTTTGCAAAAAGTTCTTTGAATTTAATGCGATTTTTAAAACTACCTACCCTTGGGTAGGTGACTGTGATTTTTTTGAATACTCATAGGGATGGGGTGAGATTGCAAAGCACTAGAACGGAGGGCACAATGTTAAAATTACCCATTGCATTAGAAGAAATCTCTGTGCAAGGAGCTGGTTTGAACTCCCCACGCATTTGAGAGAGTGCCTGGGATGAGGATTGAAGTTTTGCTAGGAGATAGCAGGCTCTCTCAAAGTCAATTATTTGGGTTTTTAATCTCTTCAAGCATGGTGTAAAATGCCTTTTTTGTACCCTCTCTTACAGGCTGAAGTAGGCTTACAAAAACAATTACAATGCTTGCACACACAAATCCAGGGATAATCTCATAAATTGGCAAATAGTCATAAAAGAAATTTTTGTGCAAGACCACTGCTGCTGCGCCTGTGATCATCCCCGTGATTGCGCCCATTCTGGTCATGCGTGACCAAAAAAGTGAGAATAAGATTACGCTGCCAAAGCTCGCGCCAAATCCTGCCCATGCATAGGCTACGATGGAGAGGATGCTGGAATTTTTGTCTGCAGAGATGAAAAATGCAATGAGGGATACAGCTAGCACACTGGCCCTTGAGATGTTTATTACAAGTTTTTCTGGGGCTTCTTTGTGGAAGATTCTGCGATAAAAATCCTCAGCAATCGTGGAGCTAGAGACAAGCAACTGCGAGCTAGCAGTGCTCATGATGGCTGCTAGAATCGCGCTTAATAAAATCCCTGCCACCCAGGGATTAAAGAGGATTTGGCTCATGACAATAAAGATTTTTTCTGGATCATGGAGGGAGAGATTGAAACGATTGGCATAGGCAATGCCAAGTAATCCTATCGCGCAGGCCCCAATGAGGCTGATGCTCATCCAAGAAATACCGATAAATGTCGCGTAGGGAACATCTTTGATGGAGCGGATGGACATGAAGCGCACCAAGATATGAGGTTGTCCAAAATATCCAAGACCCCATGCCAAGGCTGAGATGATGGCTAGGAAGGAGACTCCGCTAAAGAGGCTGAGATGTTTGGTGATGATTTTTGTATCTTTGAGTGCAATGAGCTGGGATTTGATGGCATTGAGCGCAGTTTCATTCTTGGGCATTTTTATAAGTGCATTCAGATTGGTTTGGAGATTTTTTATGTACTCTGGTGCGGGAGTTTTTTGGATATGCAGATCCTTGCTTGATTGCAGCAGGGTAAGAAGGGGAGGGATCTTTTCTTGTGCAGTCTGTGCATTGAAATCTGCAAGGATGGTGGGGATCTCTTCTTGGTATTTTTGTAGGCTCATGCGACTTTGATCAGAAGTCCTGATGGCATCTGTTGCGTTAGAGAGTCCTCCTAGATGATAGAGCATAATGATGGGCACAACAATGAGAGCTAACATCATCAAAATCCCCTGGATCAAATCCGTCCAGCAGACTGCTTTATAGCCACCAAGAAATGTATAGGACACAATGATGATGGTTCCAATGCTAAGTGCATAGTCATATCTGAGTCCAAAGCTTGCTTCAAAGAGTTTGGCACCTCCTACAAGCCCGCTAGAAATATAAAAAGTAAAAAAGATCAAAATCACAATCGCACAAAGCAATCGCAGAATGTGTTTATCATCACTAAAGCGAGTTTCAAAATAATCAGGAATAGTGATACAGTCTGAAATCACGCTGGTATAAACCCTCAGACGCTTTGCGACAAAAATCCAATTGAGTGTCGCGCCAATGGTCAATCCAATGGCAATATAAGATTCTATTAAGCCTCCTGCATAGAGTGCACCTGGTAGACCCATGAGCAACCATCCGCTCATATCAGAGGCACCTGCAGAGAGAGCAGAGACCACAGGGCCCATGGAGCGGCTGCCTAGGAAATAATCTTGCGTAGTGGTGTTTTGTTTGAAAAAATAAAAGCCAATGCCTAGCATCACAAGGGAATAGCCCAGAAATGTAACAATGATGGGGATGCTCAGTGTAACAGTCTCAAAATTCATTTTTTCTCCTTTAAGATGCGCTCTCCTAGATTTCCATAGCGATGATAGGAGATGCTGGTAGATTTTTCATTGAAGTAATACAAAAGCTCAAAGCGCCCATTCAAAAGCACGCGCTCCCTGATGATGATTTTTGCGATGCGAGCAGCAGCTTGATAAATGGGGTCTTCTTGTGAGGGTGCGGATAGATAACGGATGCGCTCAAATTGATGTATTTTTTCAAGGAAGCTTTGGAGATTTTCTTCTACAAAATCCACTGCCCAAAACACCTTTTTTGCCTGCGCAATGACGGGGCTGGCATGCTCAAAACTCACGCAGATTGGAACCTTTGCAATGAGACTTGCGATAATGATGCCAAAAACATCAATAAGTCTATCTTCTTGGCTGACGCGATAGATGAGATTGCGTATGGGTGTATAGGAAAAGAGGTTATCCTCCCCGCGTATGGTGATGTATTCTTTGCTCTGGCTAAATTCCTGCTCATAATGATGGGCAAAATTCCCAATCATTTTTTTTAAGATTTCCAATGTCTCTTTAGGGATTTCTTTGGCGATAGCTGTGAGTGCCTGCTCAAGCGGGTGGGAGGAGTATTGCTCGGGGATTTCTTCTTGGTGGATATGGAGAAATTGAGTGATGTAATTATAAATCCCTACTTTGCGCCCAAAACCAATGGCACTTTTTTTGATCCCACCAAAGGGTTGGCGTAGCACAATTGCTCCAGTGGTGGGTTTGTTGATATAGAGATTCCCTGCTTGTATATTTGTGCAGTAATACTCCCACTCTCGTTGATCTAGGGACTCCAATGCACTAGTAAGCCCATAGCCCGTGGCATTGGAGATCTCTATAGCATCTTTGAGATCTTTTGCACACATCACGCCAAGTATGGGAGCAAATAGCTCGGTTTGATGCATGAAGGAATCTTCTTTCACGCCATATTTGATCCCAGGAGTCATCAAATAGGGGTGATTTTCAATAAATCTTGGCTCTAGCGCCCAGGACTCTCCTTCTTCTAGTTCTCTGATTGCGCGCTTGACCTTGTCATTGATGGAATCTGCTAATGCCCCCAATTTGTTTTTTAGCACAAAGGGATTGCCAACGCTTAGAGATTTGGCAGCATCTACAAGAGTTTTTTTGAAATTTTCATCATGATAGACTTCCTCCTCTAAAATCAATAAAGAGGTCGCAGAGCATTTTTGCCCAGAATTGCTAAAGGCAGAGTGGATGATGTTCTTGATGGCTGCATCTCTATCCGCCATTTTGGTGACAATTGTGGCGTTTTTGCCCCCTGTTTCTGCGCTAAGCAACAAAGTGGGATTGCTCTCTAGCATCTTATAAGCACTCTCTTCCCCACCAGTGAAGACGCAGAAATCTATCAAGGGATTTTTGAGTAAAAATTTGGAAATATCACTTCCATGTGAGGGGAGATAGAGGAGCGTCTCTTTGGAAAAGCCAGCATCCCAAAAGCATTCACAGATTTTATAACCTGTGAGTAGGGCAAGGCTTGAGGGCTTGAAGATCACTTTATTCCCCGCTGCGAGTGGGGCGGCTATGGTGCCTACAGGAATGCCGATGGGGAAATTCCAAGGAGCAATGGTGGCACCTATGCCCTTGGCATGAAATTGTGTGGTGGGATTTTGTGCCTTGAGCGTGGAGAGGGAATGAGGATAAAATTCCAAAAAATCAATAGCTTCGCTTACTTCTGGATCGATTTCCAAAAATGTCTTTCCCACCTCCAGTGCTGCGATGCCAATAAGATCTCCACGGCGATCGCGCATGATTTGTGCGGTTTTTGCTAGCAGGCTGTGTAATTCTTCATGAGAGAGAATGGGCGCATTCTTGGCCACTTGCAGGGCTTTGTGAATGGCTTCTTCATCTGCGAGATATACTTCCGCGATTTCTTTTTGATGAATCTTATCTTTGATGAGAATTTTTTGGCCAGTTTTTAACTCACTTCCTGCAACGGGGTAGAGCGTGATTTTTTCAAAATTTTCATACTTGGATTTGATTTGCTCTGCCCACTTGCGATTAGAGGGCAAGATGAAATCCGTATCTGGCTCGTTGTGAAAAACTTTAGTTTGCAGGGTACTGGGAGTGATTTTGCTCTGCAAGCGGTTTTGGCGTCTTTTGGTGGAGTTGTCTAGCGTCTTTATGCCTTGGATGGATTGCAAAAAGATGTTTTTCTGTTTTTCCCAATTGTCATCCCCTACTTTGAGGTGGAAAAAATAGCGCATGAAATTATCAGAACTTGTGTTTTCATCTAAGCGCCTTACTAGATAAGCAATGGCATTATTGAAATGTGCTTCATCACAAACTGGTGCATAAAGGATGAGTTTGTGCATTTGGCTAAGCTCTTGACTTGCCTGCATGCTCATGCCCTCAAGCATTTCAAAAGTGAAGGAATCTAGAGCATCTTTTTCTGTAATGCGTGTATAGGCATAAGCAATCTCAAAGATATTGTGGCTGGCAATTCCGATGTGAATGTATTTGTGATTATCCCCAGTGAGGATGAAATCTAGCATTTTTTTATAATTGCTATCTGTCTGTGCTTTTTGTTCAAATGTGGGAAGCTCCCAGCCTCTTTGGCTAGCAATGGTTTCTTCAGATTCCATATTGGCACCCTTGACAAAGCGGATTTTGATGGGTTTGCCCCCCTCTAGCACGCGCTTTTTGGAAAATTCATGCAGCACCTGGAGGTAATGGTAGGAATCAGGAATATAGGCTTGCAAAACAATACCTGCCTCTAAGTCTTTGAAATCACTGATGGCATCCATAAATGCGCTGACAGTAAGCTCTAAATCACGAAATTCCTCCATATCAAGATTGATAAATTTTTGCAGCCCGCTTTCTTTTTCTTTTTTGGAGGCAAGGGCGTAGAGGTGCTTGAGGCGCTGGATAACCTCTTGTTTAGAAGCTTCAAAATCAATGATGTTAATCTGACTAAAAATCGTGGTAATTTTAATCGAAATATAAGTGATATAGGATGAAGCAATGGCTTCTTCATATTTTTGGATGCGATAATGCGCCTCCTCCTCTCCTAGCACCTCCTCACCGATGAAATTGATATTAATGGTGATATTTTCTTCTGCTCGCTTGGTGATATGGGATTGCAAAAAATCTGGATTGGCATCTAGTACCATGGATTTGGTGTCACTGCGAATCTGAGAGACGAAAAATGGCACACTCAGACTTGGGACGAATTTCCCGACATTGAGAAACAAAAAAAGCAAGGTTTTTTCTGTGGGGGTGAAAAAATCCGCAATGCCATGCCTCTCAAGGATGTAGTGAATAAGCTCAAAGTTTTTGGAGCGATCTTTTGTGCGAAAACTTTTGTCCAGCAATTCGATGAGCATCACCTTGCTTTTGGGATTATTGAGAAGTTTTTGCATCTTATGATGAAATTTTTGTTCTTGCCTAGAGAGTTTTTTTGCAATTGTGTTTTGCAATTTCTCTGCTAGGGCTAGAGATTTTTCTACAACAGACATGGATTCCTCCCTTGTGATTTTTGTGGAACAAAGCAAATTTCTGCCTTTGCCTTAAGGAATTTCTAACAATACTCATTTCTTGTTAAAATCCTAGTATTATAGACGCATTTTGTGCGCAATTCACACATATTTTCACAACACAGATGGGGAGTGGCTGCAGACAAAATCCAATGGAATTTTGTTGTAAGAGGCTTGATTGCATCTAGAGATTTTTTGGTTCGCGAGATTTTGGTTTTTGAAGTGTTTGGGCTTTGATTTTGTATAGGGACTTGAAGCGGCGCCCCTGCTGAATTTTGATTCCAGGGGATATTTGTGCTTTTAGTGGTGGCTTGAGGCGGAATCGAACCACCGACACGAAGATTTTCAGTCTTCTGCTCTACCGACTGAGCTATCAAGCCAAAGTAAAACCGAATTCTATGGAATAAATCTTAAAATTTAGCTTAAATGGCTATAATTTTGCCAAAGTTTTAGTAGAAATTGTGAGAAAAGAGGGTAAAGATGCGATTGATTTCATGGAATGTGAATGGACTGCGTGCTTGTATGAACAAGGGTTTTATGGATTTTTTCAGACAAATTGATGCAGATATTTTTTGTATCCAAGAATCCAAAATGCATCCAGATCAGGCAGATTTTGTTTTTGATGGTTATCATGGCTATTGGAATAGTGCAGAAAAAAAGGGCTATTCTGGAGTGGTGGTTTTGAGCAAGCAAGAGCCTCTTTGTGTGGAATATGATATGGGTATAGAGCATCATGACAAAGAGGGGCGCGTGATTTGTGCGGAATATCCAGATTTTTATCTAATCAACGTTTACACACCCAATTCCAAGCGCGAGCTTGAGAGATTGGAATATCGCATGCAGTGGGAGGATGATTTTTTGAATTTTCTCAAAAATTTAGAGCGAAAAAAGCCCCTGATTATTTGCGGAGACCTCAATGTCGCGCATAAAGAAATCGATCTTAAAAACCCCAAAACAAACCGCAGGAATGCTGGGTTTACTGATGAGGAGCGGGAAAAAATGACCACTCTCTTGGAAAATGGATTTATTGATACCTTTCGATATTTTTATCCCGATCTAGAGGGGGCTTACAGCTGGTGGAGTTATATGGGCAGGGCGCGCCAAAACAACACGGGATGGAGAATTGATTATTTTTTGTGCTCAGAGATTTTGCAAAAAAGACTCATTGAGGCCAAGATCTATTCAGAGATTTTGGGGAGCGATCACTGCCCTGTGGGTTTGGTGATTTCATAAATTTTTTGGGTGGGGTGATTTTGTATGAGTGGTTATAAAACTTTTGTTAGAATACGCTCACAAAAAAAGTGAGATTTATTAGAGACTTTTGCTTGAAGGAGATTGCTTGAAGTTACTTGTTGTAGATGATAGCTCCACAATGAGAAGAATTATAAAAAATACTTTGCAGCGTTTGGGCTATGAGGATATTTTGGAGGCAGAGCATGGTGTTGAGGCCTGGGACATCTTGAATGGAGATAGTAAGATCGATGTTTTGATTACAGATTGGAATATGCCCGAGATGAATGGACTTGAGCTTGTGAAAAAAACACGAGCGGATGCAAGGTATGAAGATATTCCTATCATTATGGTGACCACAGAGGGAGGCAAGGCAGAAGTGATCACTGCGCTAAAAGCTGGTGTGAATAATTACATTGTCAAGCCCTTCACCCCACAGGTACTAAAAGAGAAGTTGGAAGCGGTTTTGGGCCTAAATGACTGAAGATTTTTTTGAAGTCACGATTCTTCCGCAATCCCATTGCGATTTATTCATTGATTTCATCATTGATTCTACGGGTGAGGCTATCGAGGAATCCTTAATTTCTCTTGATTTTGTTAAAGACTTTGAATTTTTTGCCCTCAAGATGGAGCAGCTTTCTGTCCCAATGCTTCCAACTATCATCGTGCGCAGTCAGGAAGACTGTCGAGATCTCATAAAAAGTTTGCGGTCCTTTGTGCAATTATTGGGAGAGAGAGTGGGGGAGGCTGTTGGTTTTGCATACAAGATTCAAAAAAAGAAAAATGAAGATTGGATTCAAAAATACAAAGAAGGAGTTGCACCCATTGTCTGTGGGGGGTTTTATATTCGTCCGAGTTGGGTTGCTCCAAAAAAAGATCTAGAAAATCTCATCATCGATCCAGCCCTTGCTTTTGGATCGGGGCATCATGCAACTACAGCGATGTGCATAGAATTTTTAAACTCTCTAGATCTCAGAGAAAAAAAATGCCTGGATGTTGGCTGCGGGAGCGGGATTTTGTCACTTGTAGCCAAAAAAAGAGGAGCTAATGTTTTTTTGTGTGACACAGATGCGCTTGCAGTGATAGAGAGCAAGAAAAATTTCGCATTAAATGGTGAGCAAATCGACCAGATATGGGAGGGCAGCATCAAGGATGAGGAGCGGGTTTATGACGTGATAGTGGCCAATATTTTGGCAGATGTTATTAAAATACTATATAATGATTTTTCCAAAGCACTCAAGAGTGGTGCTACCTTGATCCTTTCGGGAATTTTAGAGCAATATAAAGATAGCGTGATTGATAAATTTTCTGCTTTTGTGTTACAGGAAATTTTGACCAAAGAGGAATGGGTAGCATTAAAAATGATTAAAAAATAGAACTGACAAAAGGGGAACGATGGCACAAGAGAAAAAAAATAAAAAACCCAATAAACAAAACCCCATCTTAGTGTTTCTTGTTTTTGCCGTGCTCGCTATTTTGCTTGTGCGCCTCACAAGCTCTGAAGAGGGCGGCATTTTGGACAAAATTGGCGGCGGTGTAAGCAAGAATATTGATTATTATGAGCTCAAACAATTGATTAAAAACAATGAAGTGAGTTCTGTGAGTATTGGACAGACCATCATCAAAGCTACAGGAAATCGTGGCGGACAGAAGATTTATTATGTCGCAAAAAAAGTCCAAGACCCTACACTTGTGCCATTGTTGGATGAGAAAAAGATTAACTATGGTGGTTTTAGCGAAAGCAATTTTTTCACAGAAATGCTAGGCTGGCTACTCCCTTTTTTGATTATCATTTTTATTTGGGTTTTCATCACCTCCAGGATGCAAAAAAACATGGGGGGAGGAATTTTTGGCATGGGCAGCTCCAAGAAGCTCGTGAATGCTGAAAAGCCCAAGGTACGTTTTGGTGATATGGCAGGGAATGAAGAGGCAAAAGAAGAGGTTGTAGAGATTGTGGACTTTCTCAAATATCCCGAACGATATGCTTCTATTGGTGCCAAAATCCCCAAGGGAGTTTTATTGGTTGGACCTCCTGGGACTGGCAAAACTCTGCTTGCCAAAGCCGTGGCAGGTGAGGCGAATGTCCCCTTTTTCTCCATGAGCGGGAGTAGCTTCATTGAGATGTTTGTAGGGCTTGGTGCCAGTCGTGTGAGAGATTTGTTTGAGATGGCAAAGAAAGAGGCTCCGAGCATGATTTTCATCGATGAGATTGATGCTATTGGTAAATCTCGTGCAGCTGGTGGGATGATTAGCGGCAATGATGAAAGAGAGCAGACACTCAACCAATTGCTCGCAGAGATGGATGGATTTGGATCAGAAAATGCCCCTGTGATTGTGCTGGCTGCTACAAATAGACCCGAGGTATTAGATCCTGCACTTTTGCGCCCGGGCAGATTTGATCGGCAGGTGCTTGTGGATAAACCAGATTTCAATGGCAGGATCGAAATCCTAAAGGTGCACATCAAATCTGTGAAACTTGCCAAAGATGTGGATTTACAAGAGATTGCCAAGCTCACTGCGGGGCTTGCTGGTGCGGATTTGGCAAACATCATCAATGAAGCTGCACTCCTTGCGGGGCGTGCAAATCAAAAAGAAGTCTCTCAGAAAAATCTTAAAGAAGCTGTAGAGCGCGGTATTGCGGGATTGGAGAAAAAATCTCGTAGAATCTCTCCGCAGGAGAAAAAAATCGTGGCTTATCATGAGAGTGGACATGCGGTGATCTCAGAGATGACCAAGGGATCAGATCGTGTCAATAAGGTCTCCATCATCCCGCGCGGGATGGCAGCACTTGGCTATACTCTCAATACGCCTGAGGAAAATAAATACCTCATTCAAAAGCATGAACTCATTGCAAAAATTGACGTGCTCCTAGGCGGTCGCGCAGCAGAAGAAGTGTTCTTGGAGGAGATTTCCACAGGGGCAAGTAATGACTTGGAGCGCGCTACAGATATTTTAAAATCGATGGTGAGTTATTATGGCATGACGGATGTGAGTGGGTTAATGGTGTTAGAAAAATCACGCAATGCTTTTTTGGGCGGGGGAATGGGTTCTTCTAGGGAGTTTAGTGAAAAGATTGCAGAATCCATGGATCATTACATCAAAGAAACCCTCAATGAGCGCTATAGCGCTGTAAAACAAACTCTGCGTGACTATCGAGATGCTATTGAGAAAATGGTAGCCGAGTTACTCGAAAAAGAGGTGATTGATGGCAATCGGGTACGCGAGATTTTGGGAGATTATGAAAGAGAAAGGGGGCTAGAAACTCGCTTGGTGCAGAGAGAAGAGCTCTAAAATGGTGCGTACGCAGTTTTTGGCTAAAGAGGGGTTTAAGGGACTTGGCATAGGCATTTTGATCTTTCTTGTTGCATTTTTATTGGATTTGAGATTCTTGCTTTTTTTTCTGCTAATTTTTTTAGCCATGTGGATTTTTATTTTTCGCAATCCCGAGCGCTTTGCAAGTGAGCGCGGAGAGGGCGTCGTCCTTGCTCCTAGTGATGGGAAGATTACTGATATCTGGTATCAAAGTGGACTTGTGTACATTAGTATTGCCATTGATTGGGTGGATGTTGGATTGCTGCGCGCTCCTTATGATGCGCGCAATATCTCGTTCAAGATTAGACATGGGCTAAGGGCGTCTTTTGTCCCAGAGGCCACCAAAGAGAAGGTGAATCAAAGGATGTATTATCAAAGTGAGGATTTTGACATGATTATCGAGCCTGAAATCTTCCAGGCAAATTTTTATCCGCTTCCAGATGCCCTTACAGGCGATCGCATTGGTTTTTGCAAATTAGGAAGATTGCAGGTAGTTTTCAAAGAGAATTTCTTGGATTTGAGGGTCAATATCGGCGATGTGCTAAAGGGGGGAGAAACTTTATTGGGATACAAAAAATGAATATCAACCCTTTGTATGTGCTCCCCAATCTTTTTACGGCAGGAAGCATTTTTTTGGGCATTGTGAGCATTATTTTTTCTTCACGAGGTTTGTTTGAGGAGGCATGTTGGCTGGTTTTGATCTCGATGATTTTGGATGGGCTTGATGGTCGTGTAGCCAGACTCACAAATACCACAAGCAAATTTGGCATCGAATTTGACTCTCTTGCTGATGTTGTGGCATTTGGTGTGGCACCTGCGATGCTTTTGTATTTTTATTCTGGCATCAATTATGGGCGCTATGGGATCTTGATTAGCGCAGTGTTTGTGATTTTTGGTGCGATTCGACTGGCTCGCTTCAATATTTCTACAGGAAGCACAGAGCCAGGATCCTTTATTGGATTGCCCATACCTGGAGCTGCCATCGCATTGAGTCTTTGGATTTTATTGGATTTGCAATATCGTTTTTTGGACTTTTTTGGGACTTCTTATTTGCTATTGCCACTGGCTTTATTGCTCGGCATTTTGATGGTGAGTAATATCCGATACCCCAGCTTCAAAAAAATGAAATGGAATATCCGAACTTTTGTGTTGATTATCCTATTGCTTGGTGCCATCTATCTCAGACCTCAGGAAGTTGTTGGTGGCATTATCACGCTCTATATTCTCTATGGAATTGTGCGCTGGATTTTTGTGGTGATTATCAAGATTTTGTTCACAAAAATGACTAAGGGTTAGCACAAGGGGTTTTACCCTCTATTTGATTTGTTACCATAGAATCGCCCCAAAACACGAAGGAGACCCATGAAAGAAGCCTATTTCAAGATTAAGGGGATGAGTTGCTCTTCTTGCTCTTCTGGTATAGAGCGCTCCCTTGGTCGCAAAAGCGGAGTGCAAAAAATTGAAGTTAATCTAGTGGGGGAGTCTGCGCATGTGCAGTATGATGAGTCAAAGATTACGCTGGAGGCTATTTTTTCCCAGATTAGCAAGATGGGTTATGAACCCAGCGACAAAGAAGAAAAAAAGCTAAGCTGGATCCAGAAATTTGATGAACTTTTTCTCACTCCTCAATCCCGCGTGATTTTGGCCATGATACTGAGTGCCATGGTGCTTACCCTCTCCATGCTGCCCCTAGTCATCCCGATGCAAGAACCCCTCTTTGGCCTGCATGTCAATGTCACCTTGCAGTTGATTCTCACATTGATTGTCATGCATCTTGGGAGACATTTTTATATCCGTGGTTTTGGGGCATTGCTGCATTCCACCCCCAATATGGATACGCTTGTGGCCCTTGGCAGTGGAGTTTCCTTCCTCTATAGCCTCTTTATTTATGTCAAGATTATGTTTGATCATGTGGAATATCCTTTGTATTTTGAGAGCGTGTGCGTGATTTTGGCATTTATCCTACTTGGAAAATATTTAGAGAGCTATGCCAAAAATAAATCCCTAGAGCAGCTCAATTTATTATTTAATTTCTACCAAAAAACCACTTTGCGCTTACAGGAGGATAATAGCTATCAAGAGGTGCCGGTCAAAGATGTCGTAGCAGGGGATGTGCTCAAGGTCTTGCCAGGGGGTACGATTCCCGTGGACTCCCTCATTATAGAGGGGGGTGGGAATGTCGATGAATCCATGCTTAGTGGAGAGAGCGTGCCCGTGTACAAAAAGGTTGATGACCAAGTTTTTGCTGGAAGCGTGATGTTGGATCAGGGTTGTATTCTGCGTGCTCAAAAAGATTCTAGACATAGCACCATTGCGGAGGTGCTCAAGCTTGTACGCAAAGCCCAGGATTCCAAGGCTCCAGTGGCACGTTTGGCAGATGTGGTTTCAGGATATTTTGTGCCTTTTGTTTTGCTTATTGGCCTCATTTTCTTTGTGTTTTGGTGGGTGTATCGCGGGGATTTTGCTTTTGCATTAGAGGTGTTTGTGAGTATTTTAGTGGTGAGTTGTCCTTGCGCCCTAGGACTTGCCACGCCCATGGCGATTCTTATTGCCAGTACCAGGGGTGCGAAAAATTCTCTGCTTTTTAAAAATGCCAAAGCTTTGGAAAACACGCACAAAGTCCAAAAAGTCCTATTTGACAAAACAGGTACCCTGACAGAGGGAAGGCTAGAGATTAGTGAGATTAAAAGCTATCACAAGGATTTCAGTGCGCGAATGCTGCTGCAAATTGCCAGCAGTCTAGAAGATCGCAGCGAGCATCCTATCGCTAAAGCAATTTTGAAATTTGCAGAGGAGAAGGGGGTGCAAAAAAGCGAAGTGATGGACTTTGAAAATACCGCGGGTATGGGGGTGGCAGGAAGATTGGAGGGTGTGATGTATAAAATTGGAAAGAAGGATTTTTTTGATGCAAGCATTGCTGAGGAAGCCCATCTTACAAGTGTATTTGTTGCCAGGGTCATAGATGGCAAAGAAGAGCTTTTGGGTGTTTTATTTTTGGAGGACAAGATTCGTGAAGATGCAAGGGGTGTCATTGATTTTCTCAAATCTCAAAATATCGGTGTGATGATGCTAAGCGGTGATCAAGAAGGTGTGGTGCAAAGTGTTGCGCAAAAGCTTGGTATTACGGAGTATTTTGGGAATCTCAAGCCCCATCAAAAATATGAAATTATTGAAAATCTCAAGTCTTCTGGTCAGAGGGTCATGATGGTGGGTGATGGCCTCAATGACGCACCAGCACTGGCCCTAGCAGATATTTCTCTGGCAATGGGCGGGGGCAATGATCTCTCTCAAGAGAGAGCAGATGTCGTGGTGCTAAATAATCAAATCAAAGGTGTGGTAAATGCCATCAAACTTTCTCACCAGACCCTGCGGAATATCAAACAAAATCTCTTCTGGGCATTTTTTTATAATATAATCGCCATCAGCATTGCAGGAGGGATTTTGTATCATCTGGGATTTATGTTAAACCCCATGGTCGCTGCGTTTGCGATGTCTCTGAGCAGCCTGAGTGTGATCTTAAATGCGCAGAGACTTCGATTTTTTAAATTTTAAGGAGTAAATATGGAAAAGATTTTTTTGGTAGATGGTATGCGTTGCAATCATTGTGTCGACAAGATCGAGAAATTTGTCGGCGAGATTGATGGGGTGGAGTTGGTGGATGTGGATTTGCAAAATCAAAAAGTCAAGGTGGTGTTTGAGCCTGCAGCGCTAGAAACCCAAATCAAGGATGCGATTTTAGATAGTGGCTATGAAGTGCGGGAATGAGAAGATTTTATCAGCGCTTTTGGCCTTATATCAAAGAATATAAGCTTTATTTCCTCATTGCCATCCTCGCCACTGCTCTGACAGGAGCTTGTACGGCTTGGGGGGCTTATCTCATCAAGCCTGCATTGGATGATATTTTTATCAAAAAAGATCTTCAAATGCTTGTAATCCTGCCATTTTTGGTCATTTTTTGCTATGTGGGCAAGGGGGTGGGAATCTTGGCACAGACATATTTTATGAATTACATTGGTCTAGATATTGTTAAAAAAATTCGTAACAAGATGCTAGAAAAAATGCTAGAAATGGAAATGGGTTTTTTTAACAATATGCGCAAGGGCGAGTTGATTGCTAGAATCACCAATGATATTGGGATGATACGATCTAGTGTGTCGCATTATTTTGCCCAAGCTGCCCAGGAGATTTTTACGGCTTTGGGGCTCGTTGGCGTGGTGATCTATCAGAGTCCGCGTTTAGCAGTAATTGGCCTTATTATCATGCCACTGGCGGCCTATCCCATGAGCCGTATTATCAAAAAGATCAAAAAAATCGCCCGCCAAAACCAAGAAAAAAATTCTGACATCACCGCAAAGCTCGCAGAAATTTTCAATAATATTGAAATTATCAAAGCAAACAATGGCGAGAAAATCGAGGCAAAAAATTTCACTCTGCAAAATGAGCATTTTTTCAAATTGGGGTTAAAGAGTGCATTTTGGGGGCAGATCAATGCGCCTATTATGGAGTTTTTGGGCGCGGTTGCCATTGGCCTCATCATTTATCTTGGGGGCAATGAAGTCATCCATGGCAATCTCACCACAGGGGCGTTTTTCTCTTTTCTCACTGCGCTTTTTATGCTTTATACCCCCATCAAAAGGCTTGTAAACATGGCCACCTCCTATCAGGAGGCAATTGTTGCAAGTGATAGGATTTTTGAGATTTTAGATCGCCAGCCACTGGTCCAAGATGGCGATTTTGTGCTAAAAGATCCCATTGAGAGCCTTGAAATCAAGCAAGTGGGTCTCTCTTATGGTAGACATCATGCACTCTCTAATGTGAATATGAAGCTCTGTCTCAATGAGATTGTAGCTTTTGTGGGGAAGAGTGGCAGCGGCAAGAGCTCGATGGTGAGCATGATTTTGCGTCTTTATGATTGCACAGAGGGGCAGATTTGCATTAATGGACAGGACATCAAACATTTCACCCAGCACAGCATCCGCGAGCAGATGGCGATTGTGACGCAGAGAATTTTTATTTTCCATGATAGTGTTTTGGCAAATGTGGCTTATGGAAGCCCGGTGGATGAGGATCGTGTGATTGAGGCGCTCAAGCAGGCGGATGCCATGGATTTTATCCAAAAACTCCCCCAGGGGATTCATAGCATCTTGGATGAAACGGGTACGAATCTCAGCGGTGGGCAGCGTCAGCGCATCGCGATTGCAAGGGCAATCTATAAGAATCCTCGGGTGTTGATTTTAGATGAAGCCACCTCAGCCCTTGATGGCAAAACAGAAGAATCCATCAAAAATACCATTGCCAAAATCGCACATGACAAAATCGTCATCCTTATCGCCCATCGCCCCAGCACCATCGAGCTTGCCAATAGGATTTATTCTTTTGAAAATGGTAGGGTGAGTGAAAGGTATTCCAAAGAGCTAAGCAGAGACATTCTGACTCCTTTATAATCTCTCTAAAAATTTCTAGAAAGGAGTCTGGGGATGAGTTGGGGTCTTTGGCATTTTGCATTCTCTAAATTTTCCCATAAAGAGCAAGACCTTTGATGTTTTTGCCCCCAAATTTTCTCAATTGAGATTGGCCTGGATCTTTGATGTGCTAGTTCCTCTCTGTTTTGCCATTGAGTCTATACCATCGATGCATCAAGTGCTCTAAATTTTGATTCTAGCACGGTTGTTGCCATCACTTTTATCTCAATCCCCGCCAACCCATAACTGCGCAAGCCAAATCTAGCTACCCCTGGCCTGCTTCAAAGATTGTGAAATTTTCATATTTTTATGACATTGGTGTTTTGTTTGTTGTTCATTACTTAGATTTTATTTTGATTTTGTTATCAAAGCATGAAGGATTTACATGAAGATTAGCATTGGACAATATCTTTTGAATCGATTGAAAGACTATGGTATTGAGCATATTTTTGGTGTGCCCGGAGATTATAATCTAGGCTTTTTGGATCTGATAGAAGATGATGAGGATTTGGAATGGATAGGAAATTGTAATGAACTCAATGCCTCATATGCTGCAGATGGCTATGCTCGTATTCGACCAATGGGTGCCTTGGTGAGCACCTTTGGTGTGGGTGAGCTGAGTGCTATCAATGGCATTGCTGGGGCATATGCAGAAAATGTGCCTGTTGTCAAAATTGTTGGCATGCCATCAAGAAATATTTCTCTAAATAAGCGTCTTGTGCATCACACGCTGGGAGATGGAGAATTTTTGAAGTTTTATCGCATGTATGAGGAGGTTACAGTTGCTCAAACCATCTTAAACAAGCAAAATGCAAAAGAAGAGATTGATCGTGTGTTGCGAGAATGTCATCTACAAAAAAAGCCAGTCTACATTGGCATACCAGTGGATGTGCCAGGCCTGCAGATCGAAGCCTCTAAGAGTGTGGACTATCACCCACAAAGTGATAAAAAAATCCTAGATGCATTCATTGCTGGCGTGAAGAAAGAGCTCTTAGGCTCAAAAGCTCAAATCGTATTAGCAGACTATGAAGTCAATCGCTATGGGCTCAATTCTGCACTCCATGAATTTATTCAAAAGACCAATCTCCCTATAGCCTCGCTGTCTATGGGGAAGGGCGTGTTCAAAGAGAGTCACCCCAATTTTGTGGGTATCTACAATGGAATTCTAAGTGATGAGGCTGTAACCTCAGCCATCAAGCAAGCAGATTGCAGTATTCTTATTGGCGTCAAACTCACTGACTCGCTTACTGCTGGGTTTAATTACATCTCCAAGGATCCTCCGACAATTGAAATCCATCCCTTCCACAGTCGCATCGGAGATAAAATTTATAGTGACATCCTGATGCAAGATGTGCTAAAAAAACTCTCCGCTCTAAAATTTCATCCCCATCGCTCCACTCATACCTCCTTGCCCAAGCAAAAACCTCATCCCTCAGATACCCTCACTCAAGAGAGATTTTTTGGGCTCATAGAAAAGCACTTAGAGCCCAATGATGTTTTGATCGCTGAGCAGGGAACTTCGTTTTTTGGCTCTGTGGATGTCAGACTGCCTGAGGGTGTGACATTTGTCTGCCAGCCTTTGTGGGGCTCAATTGGCTATACTTTTGGTGCAGTGCTAGGCACTTGTCTGGCAAACAAAGATCGCAGAAATATTTTGCTCATTGGTGATGGTTCCTTGCAGCTAACCGCCCAAGAGCTCTCAACCATGCTAAGAGAGAATATCAACCCAATTATCATTGTAATCAATAATGATGGCTATACAGTGGAGCGATGTATCCATGGCCCAAATCGCAAATACAATGACATTAATATGTGGCATTACACAAAGCTGATTGATACATTTGATGTCACGCTAAAGCGCGAGGCTTTGATCTTTAGAGCTTCTTGTGTCAAAGAATTAGAGGAGGCTTTTGAAAGCGCAAGGGTGCATGCAAAGCAACTCGCTCTTATAGAGGTTGTGATGGATAGAGATGATGCACCAGCACTCCTCAAAAAACTAGGAGGGCTTTTCTCCGCGCAAAATAGCTATTAAACTTCATGCTAATTTTTGTTTTTGCTTATGGTGCCAAATCCTGCATGAGCGATTGTGTGGGGGGTGTTAGTTTGTGATTTGGTTTTTGAGGATGAGGAAGTGATTTTAGTAAGCTAGGGGCATGATGAGGGGGTTAGCTTTAATTGGGATTTTGGAGGCAAGATGCCCGGGGATTACCCCAGGAGTTTGTGAGTTGGCATCATCCAAAAAAGAACTACTTTTGTGCGCTCCATCTTTGCTCGATTTTGCCAAAGCGCCAGATGCCATAAGATAACAGCCATACAAAGATAAACAAGAAAACAAGATAAAAACCCAAGTCTCCAAAATCTAGCTCCGCCACATAGCCCAAAAATCCACTAAGCTCCCAGTGCAGCTTTTGTGCGAGCACTTGGAAGAGCTCAATAAGACCAATGACTAAGGCCACAAGTACGCTTAGCAATGTGATTGTAATATTGTAGTAAATCTTGCGAAGAGGAGTTCTAAAAGCCCAGTCATAGGCCTTAATCATAAATGCCCCATCGCAGGTGTCAAATAGGCTCATGCCAGCAGCAAAGAGAATAGGTAGGGAGAGCATGCCTAGAATGCTGATTTGAATGGTGCCAGCTGAGAGGGAGAGAAGCGCCACTTCACTAGCTGTGTCAAAACCAAGACCAAACAAAAAGCCAATGGGATAGATGTGCCAACTCTTTGATACAAAGGCAAAGAGGGGTTTAAAAAAGCGATTCATAAAACCCCTGTTTTGTAGCATTTCCTCCAGGTTTTCTTCGCTATAAGATCCGCTTTTGCTGCGCGCAAAAACCTTGAATAGATCTATGAGAATAAACACATTAAAAAGGCCCAGCAAGAGCAGAAAGGAACCAGATACAATGGTGCCTATGACACCCCCTAGCTCTTTCATGGCGGGCATGTTGCTATCCATCCAATTTAGCGCAAACACACTCGCTACCGTGGCTAAAATCACGACGCTAGAATGCCCCATGGAGAAATAAAAGCCAACCCCCATGGCATTTTGCTTCTGCTCTAAAAGTTTACGGATGGTGTTATCAATGCAGGCGATGTGATCTGCATCAAAGGCATGTCGCGATCCTAGAGCATAAGCTGTGGCCGCTAGGGCATAAAATCTAGCATCATTGGATAAAAATAGCAAAGTCAATCCCAAAGCATGTAAGAAAACAATGGCAAGGGTATAGGGTAGAAATTCGCGCATGAAAAACCTTTGATTTTTGTAATATTTTATCAAAAATCTTGCACGGCACTGCAGAATTATGGATGCTTTGTGAGCTTTTGTGGAGTTTTTCATAGTTTTTCTATCCCCAATCCATCCCCACTAAAAAAATATTTTGCGGTATTTTTTAGATTTTCTACAAGATTATGTGTGAATTATTGCTTATAATCAAAAAGCGTAATACCATAAAATAGAGGATTTGGAGGTTATCTTATAATATTAAGTAAGAGAGAATTTAGGAAGTTTATGCAATGGTCGGAGTAGCGGGATTCAAACCCACGACCTCACCCACCCCAAGGGTGCGCGCTAATCAGGCTGCGCTATACTCCGATGAATTGCAATTGTAGCACAAAAGCTTAAATTACATTTTTGTTTTGATGCAAATTCCCAAAAGTCCCAGTCCCAGTGTCAGAGTATGGCTCACGATATGGAATACCTTGAGTAGCTCAGCCTCTTCCTCAGAACCTAGGATTCTGTAATTGTTGTAGAAAGTATGGAAACTTACCGCGATGCCTCTGAGATATTCACAGACTTTTTGGAGTGCATATTCCTCAAAGGCATTCTCCAACACCCTCTGCAGCTGCAGAGCTTGAAAAAGCAGATCATAGGCATCTTGATTTTCTAGATTTCGTAGGGAAATGTTTGCAAAATTATAGTGTTTTTCACATTTTTCAAAAAGTGTGTGAATGCGCGCATTGGCATAATTGATATAGAAAATGGGATTACTAGAATCTTGTTTTTTGAGATCTTTAATATCAAATTCCAGCGCGGTATCAAGCTTCTTTGAGAGGAAGGTGAAGCGTAGCGCATCCACCCCAATATCTGCCACAACATCCTTCATCAAGATAAAATTTCCTGCACGCTTGCTCATTTTATAGGGCTGACCATCTTTGAGCAAACTCACCATTTGAGCTAAAATAATTTTTAGTTTCTTGCTATCAAATCCCAGATGTTCCAAACTCGCCAAAACCCGATTGATATAGCCGTGGTGATCGGCCCCCCAGATATTGATATAAGAATCATAGCCTCGTGCAAATTTATCATTGTGATAGATGATGTCTCCTGCTAAATAGGTGGGCTCGCCATCATCTCGAATAATCACTCGATCTTTTTCATCCCCAAATTGCTGGGATTTGAGCCAAAATTTCTGGTCTTTTTCATAGATGGCATCATTTTTTTGCAGCAAGGAAAGTGTGGAATCCCATTCCTCATACAATTCCTTTTCGCTGACAAAAAAATCAAAAGTAATGCCAACTTCTTCTAGATTACTCTTGATTTCTTCTAGCATCAAATCTTTGCCAAAGTTGCTTAACTCTGGAATATGCTGCGCGCTAAAAACATCATTCCCAAAGCGCTCCTGTGCGAGTTTTGCTAGATCGATGATGTATTCCCCTTTATAGGAATTTTCAGGATATTCCACTGTTTGCTTGAGCAGATGTTCCTGCCCTGCCAACATGATGGAAAGTCCCAGCATCTGGATTTGTGCGCCAGCATCATTGATGTAATACTCTGTCTTGATGTCATAGCCCAAAAATTTGCCAATCTTGGCCAGACTGTCACCAAATATCGCTCCTCTGGCATGTCCAATATGCAAGGGACCGGTGGGATTGGCGCTCACATACTCCAATAGGATGCGCTTTTTTTTTGGTTCTCTTCGTGGAGCTTTGAGTGTTTTGTTTGCCATGGATTCCAAAAATGCATGGCAAAGTGTGAGATTGATGTATCCCCCAATCACCTCTACTTTTTCAAAAACCTCGATATCTCGCTCAAGGATTTCAGTATCCTGGATTCTGATATCCTCGCATTTTTTTGCGAGCTCTTCTGCAATGAGGGCAGGGGATTTTTTATAGGTTTTTGCCAAAGTAAAGGCGATGGGCGTGGCATAATGCCCAAAATCTTTGTTTTTGGGCATCTCAAGGGTGATGTCTCTGACATCCAGCGCGTCTTCTAAAAGTTTTTTGATCGTCTGATGCATCCAGATTCCTTGATGATTACTGTGGTTTTTGTGATGTTTCTTGTTTATTGACAGAACTCTTTTTCTTGCTGCTTTCTACTTTTTTGGGTTTGGGTTTTTCTTCCTCTTCTTCTTGAATGGGCTCTTCCTCATCATCCTTCACTGCTTTTTTGAAATTCTTGATCCCGCTGCCTAGCCCTTTGGCAAGCTCTGGAATTTTCTTGGCTCCAAATAACAGCACGATCACCAACAAAACAATTACCCAATGCCAAATGCTTCCAAATCCGCCCATAAAATAAGCTCCTTCATCTTAAAATTTGGCGAAATTATACAAAAAAATATGAGTTAATTTGTTTTCCAAGTACGCATTAGCTCTAGTGCATCAAAATTGCAGCAATCCATCCCATGCGCAATTCCCAAAATTTGCTTGGAGGCTTTTTTAATGTCATCATTGATGATTAAAAAATCAAATTCCCCCACAGCTTCCATTTCTTTGTAGGCATGTCCCAATCGATGCTCCAAGTCTTGCTTGCTTTCGCTCTGGCGCTGCTGCAATCGTTGTTTTAAAATTAAATCCGTGGGGGTGGTGATGAATACAGATTTTGCGAAGGGATAGTATTTTTTGATATTGCGATGCCCTTGAACATCCACATCAAAAACAATTAATCTCCCCTCTAAGAGAGCTTGTTCTATGGGTTTTTTTGAGGTTCCATAATAGTTTTGATGCACCTGTGCCCATTCCAAAAATCTATCATTTTTGACATCTTGCAGAAAATCTTCTTTGGTGACAAAAAAGTACTCCCTGCCATGCTGCTCGCCTTCTCTTGGTATCCTTGTTGTAGTTGAGATAGAAAAATAAAGATGGGGAAATTCTTTTTTTAAAACCTGATACAGCGTACTTTTTCCGCTGCCACTAGGCCCTGAGAGGATGAGCATTTTTTGCATGGATTATTCCTCTTTTGTTTTCAAAAGGAGATCTAGCTCTTTTTGAAGTTCTTTTAGATCTTCTTTGGAGGTGGATTTGAGAAGTTCAAGGAATTCTTGATTCTTCTTTGATGATTTTTCTGAGACCCTTATATGCTCTAGAGTTTTTTGTCCATCCTTGCTGGCTTTAGTGTCTTTATCTTTGAGCGCGCTGCGCATTTCTTCTTCTGAAATGGCTGCCTTTTCCAATGCCTTGAGGCCTTGTTGTTTGTTTTGCAAAAACTCATGAATGGATGGAATCCTCTCCATCTCAATAATGCCATCTTCAATTTCATCTTCTCTATCATGCGCTCCTGAATCACAGGAGGCTTTCTCATAGGGTGGGAATAATTCTTCCAAATCGCTTTTTTGAATCATTTCTAGGTGGATTATAGAATCTGCAGAATTTACATATTCTTCTGTGGATTCTGCTTGATCTGCTGATTTCTCTGCTGAATCGTTGGGTCCTTGGGCTTTATGAGATCCCCTAGAGTCTAGCGCCTCTTGCAATTCCATGCCATCTAGAAGGTCTAGCTCTTCTAGGTCTTTTGTGGGATTTTGATGTGCTTTTTTGGGTGTGGAGCTTTTTGGTTTATTTATTTCTGAGGCGGAGGCTTCTTCCTGGATTTCGATATTTTCCCCAGGCTTTAGTGCCTCTTGCAATTCTGTGTCATCTAGGAGATCTAGCTCTTTTAAACTATCATTTTGGTTTTTGGGGTCTGTGTGCCCCTCTGTGAAATCTGCTAGGGGATTGGTTCCTTCATTATGTGTCAGATTCTCTGGTTCTTCTGGGATTTCTTCCTGCGCGGGATTTTCAAGTCCTCCGCCATTTGCTCGAGTTTTTTGTGTGGCATCTGGCTCGGTATCTAGCAGCAAGCGTTTAACCTCATCAATCTCAGAGGGATTGAGTATGCCAGATTTCCCTCCCACATCCTCTCCATCTTGTCCGTTGTTTTGTGGATTCAAAAATTCATCCCCCCCACTCAATGGTTCTTGTGGCTTAGAAGAAGGATTTGATTCTTGTTCTGTGTCAGTTTGCTTGGCTTCTAGGGTATCCCAAAAATCCTCACCTAGATTAGCTTCTTTGCTTTGTTCATCTTGCTCCTTCTCTTGGGTGGTGAGAAGATGGGCCTCAGGGACACTGGTTTCAGGAACATTGGCAGCAGGAGTGTCAAAAGAAAGATCCTGCGCATCCAAGGGGGTTTCTGGCTTTGTGAATTCTTTATAAATTCCCTCTGTGAGTTGCTTGGGATCAAAACCTTGGAATTCCTCTTGAGGGGAATCCCTGCCAGAGAAGATCTCACCAAAGCTCTTGGAAATATCTTCATCCAAATCTTTTTGTTTTTGCTCTCTAGATTTGAAAAAATCCAGCTCCTCCTCCATGGGAGTAATGGTCTCATTTTCTGGTTTTTCTTGCGGGCTAGATTTGGTGGAGGCATTGTTGTGTGCATGGATGATTTCAATGACCTGTGATGGTAAAAATGGCTTTTTTAAAGAATAGTCAAAGTCCTTTGAGGGTTTAGCGGATTTTTCATGGATGAAGACCTTGGCAAAGTCTGTCTGACCGATGTTTGCGACATCTCCAATGCCATCATCAAAGAAGACCAAAGTATCTGAGGGATCCTTGGAGATATCAGGGAGGTTAATGAGATTTTCATGTACTTCTATGGGGAGCTGTAGGGATTTTACACTGCTTTCAACGATTTTAATCACCATGGTATTTTTGCTAAACAAGAAAACCTTCACAACATCACCCTGCTAAAATTCCAAATATAATTGTAAGATTATAACACAAATTTGTAAGACGAGGATTTTTGGAAGATGCGCAAAATCATGCTACTACTTTGTTGCCTGTGTTTTCTCATGGGTCAGGATAGGATTTATTTCATGCCTTATGAAAATAAGGAGGCCTTACACGCGCTAAAAGCAGTGCTTTCCAGTGCGCAAAAAAGCATTCATATTGCTATTTACAGCTTCACAAACAAGGAGATTGCGAAGGTCTTGCGCGATCAAGCAAAAAAAGGGGTGAAGATTTCCATCATCTATGATCAAGAATCCAATCTTAAAGACAGCTTTTCTACCATCGGATATTTGGGGGCACTACGCAATATTGATGTATGTCTTTTGCAGGGTTTGCAGGCTCATGGCGGGAAGAGGGTGCATTATGGCATCATGCATCAAAAACTCGTGATTGTGGATGATAGGATTGTGGTGCTTGGCTCGGCCAATTGGAGCAAAAGCGCCTTTGCCAACAATTATGAGAATCTCTTCATCACTCAGCAGCCAAACATTGTGCAAAAATCCCAATTTTATTTCCAAGAAATGCGCGGGTCCTGTAAGCCTTATTAAGCTCATATCTCCGCTGGAGTCTCTGGCTAAAGCTGGCAGTGGAGTGATCGCGCATAAATCTAGCTGCTAAGATTCCCCTCATGCTCTCAATTCATATGGTATAGAGCCGCATATCAAATGAAAAACTATACGAAAAACGCGCGCAAAAATTAAGATTGACCCAGGATTTTTGGCAGGGTGATGCCTCTTTGGCCTTGGTACTTGCCATTTTTGTCTTTGTAGCTGAGCTCACAGGGTTCATCCCCTTGCAAAAAGAGCACTTGCGCAATCCCTTCATTGGCATAGATCTTGGCGGGAAGGGTGGTGGTGTTGCTAATTTCAATGGTGATGTGACCCTCAAATTCTGGCTCAAATGGAGTGACATTCACAATGATGCCGCAGCGTGCATAGGTGCTTTTCCCTAGGCAAATGGCTAGCACGTCTCTTGGCATGCGAAAATATTCCACTGTGTGAGCGAGGGCGAAGGAATTGGCAGGGATGGTGCAGAAGCCATCCTTTTTGGCATCAAAATCAACCACATTTTTTTTGTCAAAGGATTTTGGGTCGATGATGGTGGAGTTGACATTGGTGAAAATCTTGAATTGATCGCCTACGCGGATATCATAGCCATAACTGCTCAAGCCATAGCTTACGACGCTGTGCCCTATTTGTTTTTCACAAAATGGCTCAATCATTCTATGTTTTTGGCTCATTTCTCTAATCCATCGGTCGGATTTCAGTCCCATGCATTACCCCTTGAGATTTTCAAATTTTTCATTTTTCCGTTATTTCTGGTATTATAGCGAAACTAAAAGCACGATGCTTCATTGCTTACAAAGTCACTTCAAGGAAAGATTATGAATCTAAAAGAAATTAAAGAAATCGTAGAAATTTTTAATGAGAGCAGTATCACAAAGCTTCAGATTAAAAGAGAGGGTTTTGAGATTCGTCTAGACAAAATTTCTAGCACCCCAACCCTGCTCACCCACACTCCCGCTCCCATCCATGCCCCCCAGCTCCCCGCTACCCCCGATATTTCTGATGATCTTCCTAGCTGCAGTGTGGGTGGGGATTTTATCACCTCTCCCATGGTGGGGACTTTTTATCGCGCACCAAGTCCTGGGGCCGATCCCTTTGTCAAGGTGGGAGATACTGTCAGAAAGGGACAGATTATTGGAATCGTGGAAGCCATGAAGATTATGAATGAGATTGAGGCGGAATATGATTGCAAGATTTTGAACATTGAGGCAAATGACGGCCAACCTGTGGAGTTTGACTCAAAATTGGTGAAAATAGAGAAGCTACAATGAAGAAGGCAGAAAAAAAAGAAATCAAGAGGATCTTGATTGCCAATCGTGGAGAGATCGCTCTGCGTGCAATTCGCACGATCAAAGAAATGGGAAAGGAAGTGATTGCGATTTATTCCACAGCTGATAAGGATACCAATTATCTGGATTTGGCTGATACCAAGATTTGTATCGGTGGTCCAAAATCTAGCCAGAGCTATCTTAATGTGTCTGCAATTATGAGTGCAGCGGAGTTATTTGAGGCAGATGCGATTTTCCCTGGGTATGGATTTTTGAGCGAGAATCAAAATTTTGCAGAAATTTGTGCACATCATGATATTGAGTTCATCGGCCCTAGTGCAGAAGTAATGATGCTCATGAGCGACAAAAGCAAGGCAAAAGATGTGATGAAAGAGGCTGGGGTGCCTGTGATTATGGGAAGTGATGGCGCACTAAAGAGCTATCAAGAAGCCCAGAGTGTCGCTGAACAAATCGGATACCCCATCATTATCAAAGCTGCAGCGGGTGGTGGAGGACGAGGTATGAGGGTGGTGGAGGATAAGAGTCTTTTGAAAAATCTCTATCTTGCTGCAGAATCTGAGGCGCTAAGCGCATTTGGGGATGGCACCATCTACATGGAAAAATTTATCCGAAATCCCAAACATATTGAGGTGCAGATTCTTGGAGATAAGCATGGGAATGTGATCCATGTGGGCGAGAGGGATTGCTCTGTGCAGCGCCGTAATCAAAAGCTCATCGAAGAGACCCCAGCAGTGGTGCTAAATCCAGCTGTGCGCCAAAAGCTTTTGGACACGGCCCTGCGGGCAGCAAAGCACATTGGTTATGTGGGTGCTGGGACTTTTGAATTTTTGCTAGATTCCAATAATGAAGATTTTTATTTTATGGAGATGAATACCCGCCTCCAAGTAGAGCATACCATCAGCGAGATGGTGAGTGGACTGGACATGGTGGAGTGGATGATTAGGATTGCCCAGGGAGAGGTCTTGCCACCTCAAGAAGAAATCACCTTCCATGGGCATGCCATTGAGTGCAGGATTACTGCAGAGGATCCTAAAAAATTCCATCCTTGCCCTGGGAAGATTACCAAATGGATTGTGCCAGGGGGTGCGAATGTGAGATTGGATACTCATGTATATGCGGGATACACCGTGCCCATGTTTTATGATTCCATGATTGGCAAGCTCATTGTCTGGGCAGAAAATCGCCAAAAGGCTATCATTCGCACCAGGCGCGCTCTTAAGGAGTTTTGTGTGGAAGGGATTAAGACCACCATTCCCTTTCATATTGACATGATGAATGACTCTGTTTTCCAGGATGCAAAGGTGCATACGAAGTATTTAGAGCAGAAAATGGAATAAAATTTGCTTCATATGGGGTAATTTTATCAAGGAAGGATCATGAAAATTACACCCCATACTTCAAGTCGTACCCCAAGTAATTTGTCACTTTTGCAAAAAAATGAGAGGGAAAACAAAACAAAAACCCAGGAAGGTTCAAGAAATTTCAAAGATTCCCTCACGCTTTCTCAAAATGCAAGTGCCGTGCGCATCAAAGAGATTAACAAATCCATCGGCGAGCTCCAAGTCCTTGGTAAGGCCCTGAATAAGATTGAGGGAAGGGCTCAGCATCTGCTAAACAACGCCAAAGACAACGCTTCCAAAAAAGAAATCCAAGACGCTATCACACACAGCACTTTTAGGGGAAGGAAGGTTTTTGATGAGGATTTTGGAAAGCTTGCTAAAAACATCAAGCTAGATTCTCGATCGCTCAAGAGGCAGGCAAATCATCTTGATACCACAGAAGAGATCCAGAAATTTAATCAAAATATCAAGGCCCAAAAAGAATATGCCAAGCAGGCTGTGAAGATCTTGCAAAATGATCTAGAAAAAACACTAAAGACTGATGGGAGGGATTATGAGAAGCTGGATGCAAAAATGCTGAAATCTCCTGCATTTGGCGATGCACATAGGCTTGAGAATCTCTCCTCGCATAAAGTTTCCAAACTCCTTGCCTGATGTATCCCTATAGCACGCAGCTCATCCAAGAGGATGATGTCCTTGCCATATCTGAGGCACTGCGTTCCCCCCTGCTTACTCAGGGGAATCTGACTCCCGCATTTGAGCGCGCGCTCTGTGATTTTTGCCATGCCAAATATGCTTTGGTATTTAATTCTGCCACCTCTGCACTTTACTCTGCTTATAAGGCCTTAGGGCTTGAAGATTCTGAGGTCATCACCACTCCCATTAGTTTTGTAGCCACAAGTAATATGCTCTTGCAAGTTGGGGCAAGGCCGGTTTTTTGTGATGTCAAAGAGGATGGGAATATCGATGAGGGCAAGATCATTCCACTCATCACCCCTCGCACCAAAGCCATTGTGAGCATAGATTTTGGCGGCAAAAGTGTGGAGGTGGATTCTTTGGTGCAAATTGCCAGGGAGTATGGATTGAGATTCATTTCTGATAGTTCTCATGCAATTGGGGGATATTACAAAGACTCTCCCATTGGTGGCCTGGCAGATGCGAGTATTTTTAGCTTTCATCCCCTCAAACCCATGACCACGCTTGAGGGTGGTGCACTGCTTACCAATGATGAGGAGATTTATGAGTATGCAAAGCTCATTGGTTCCCATGGCGTGGTGAGGGAGGAATTGTGGCATTATGATGTGGTGCAAAATGGATTTAATTTCCGCATGAATGAAGCGCAGGCTTCCCTTGGCATTTCTCAGCTCAAAAAACTTCCCTCCTTTCTCCAAAGGCGTGAGCAAATCGCAGTATTTTATGATGGAATTTTTGCAGACAATCCCTATTTTACCACGCTGCATCAGCACCACCTCTACCCCTCAAGCAACCACCTCTATCCCATTTTGCTCTTCCCTTATCTGCGCGCCAAAAAACCTCAGATTTTTGCTGCGCTGAGGGATGCTGGACTTGGCGTGCAGGTGCATTATCGCCCTATCTATCAATTTTCTTATTATCGCAAGCATTATGCAGGACTTAGCTGCCCTAGTGCAGAGGAGTTTTATGATGCAGAGATTTCTATCCCCTGCCATCAAAAAATGAGTCTAGGGGACGCGGATTTGGTTGCGCAAAAAATTTTTGAAGTTTTTGAAAAATTTTCTTGATTTTTTTCCATTCTTCTTTAATTGGAATTATTTTTGCTTGTATACTCCAAAGATCTTATGGAGTGTAATATGCAAGTTCATTCAAATAATTCAAATAATATGCTCAAAGAATTACTTAATGCCAGAGCAGAGTTGCAAAACTCTTCTGTACAAAATGTGCCAAATTCCGCAGAAACTTCCAAGACAAAAATCAATGCTCAAGAGGTTTCTCCAAATCCAAATCAAGATCGCCAGACCTATGGGCTTTTGGTGCTAGAACTTATGAGCGATCCGGAGTACAAAGCATTCCAGCGCGCTACCGCGGGAATGAGTGAGGGGGAGAAGATTATTGCTGCCCAGTCCCTTTATTCGCTCACAAGCTTTTATGGTGGTAAGATTTCTGATGATCAAATCAAGGTGAAGGATAATTATGGAAGCACTCTTGGCGTGTTGAATCGAGATTTTGTTGAGCGCTACAAAAATGCCTTTGTAGCACAGAGGGGAATTGACATCAGTTCTTAAGCTATTTTTTATCATTTTTTCCATAGAATTGCTCTTTTATTTTTGCAATTCTAGGTCAAGGTAGCTCAGCTGGTTAGAGCGCTGGTCTCATAAGCCGGAGGTCGAGAGTTCAAGTCTCTCTCTTGACACCATTTCTTTTCTTCAAAAAACTCCATCGCCCTATGCCAAAGCCGCACGAAAATCAAATATTCGCGCCATCTTGCACAGAATCCCAAAACCCCAATCCCCATTCAAAAAATCTTAGCATCAAGTATCTTGCTCTAGAAAATTCCTCAAAAAATCGTGTTGCTGCGCATCAAAAAAGCAAAAAAATCCCAATTTCAAAGCCCTTCAAAGAGTCAAAAAGTGTTTGAAAAAAATCTAAAATTCCCCTGCTTTATGAAAATTTAACACAAAAAATTTTATACTTAACAAAAAATAAAAAGGAGTATTTTTGAAGTTAAGCAGGGTGATTGGGCTATTTTTTTGCATAGGTTTTGCGTATTCCATCGCTGCAGCGCCAACCATCCCCACGGTCAATCTATCCCTCACCGCCCCTGATACTCCCAAGCAGCTTGTCACCACGCTCAATGTCATCATCGTATTGACACTCTTAGTGCTTGCTCCCTCTCTGGTGCTTGTTATGACAAGTTTTACGCGGCTGGTTATTGTATTTTCTTTTTTGCGCACGGCCCTAGGCACGCAGCAATCCCCTCCTACTCAGATTTTGGTGTCTTTGGCTATGGTGTTGACTTTTTTTATTATGGAGCCTGTGGTGAGGGAATCTTATCAAAAAGCCATTGTGCCCTATTTGGATGCGAAAATCTCCTATGAAACTGCGTTTGATAGGGGTGTGCAGCCCTTTAAGGATTTCATGCTCAAAAACACAAGAGAGAAGGATTTAGCACTTTTTTATCGGATTCGCAAACTTGAAAATCCCAAAACCTCAGCAGATGTATCTCTCACCACGCTCATCCCTGCTTTTATGATTAGTGAGCTAAAGACAGCATTTCAGATTGGCTTTTTGCTCTACTTACCATTTTTGGTCATTGATATGGTCGTAAGCTCTATCTTAATGGCGATGGGGATGATGATGCTACCCCCAGTGATGATTTCTCTGCCCTTTAAGATCTTGATTTTTGTGCTTGTGGATGGATTTAATCTTTTAATTGGAAATTTAGTGGAGAGTTTTAAATGATAACTTTTTTCAATCGCGAATTATCCTGGCTGGAATTCAATACCCGAGTGCTTGATCAGGCAAAGGATCGTAGTTTGCCTCTTTTGGAGCGTTTAAAATTTTTGGCAATTTATGGGACGAATTTGGATGAGTTTTATATGATTCGCATTGCAGGCCTCAAGCATCTCTATACTGATGGGGTATTTAGGGTGGGGGATGATGGATTGAGTGTCAAGGAGCAGCTCCATACTATTAATCAATATTTGCGCGCTCAAAAAAAAGAGCTCGAAGAGCTTTATGAAGAGATTATTTTTGCACTCAGGGAAAAGGGTCTGCATATCTATAGCTTCCATGAGCTCTCTGATGATTTGCAAAAGACTGCAAGAGAGTATTTTCACAAATACCTCTATCCCATCGTGACTCCCATCGTGATGGATGCCAAAAATCCCCTGCCAAGCATCCATGGACTTAATGTCAATATCGCAGTGGAGCTCATCGACCAGAGGGATGATCAGACGGTATTTGGCATTGTGCGCATCCCGCAATCCTCAAAGCGTTTTATTTCTTTGGGAAAAGATATTTTTGTGAATATCGAAAGCATTATTGCTGCCTGTGCGCAGGAGCTTTTCAAGGGGTTCAAGGTGCAAAAAACACATTTTTTTCGCATCACTAGAAATGCAGACATAGAGATCCAAGAACAAGAGGCTGATGATTTTATCGCATTGATGAATGAGGGGTTAAAAGAGCGCAAGAAGGGCAAGGTAGTGCGGCTGGAGCTGGGGGGAGATCAAGAAGATCTCTTACTAAAGACCTTTATACAAAATCAGGTGGATTTGCAAGAAAGTGATACATTTTCCTACAAGATTTTGCTAAATGTCGGCGCTCTCTGGGAGATTGTGAATAAAAAAGAATTTGCCCATTTGCTGCTGCCCTCTTTTGCTCCAAAAGTTCTTGCTCCGCTTCATGCTAAGGAATGTATGTTCAAGCTCATCAATAAGCAGGATGTCATTCTCTTTCATCCTTATGAGAGCTTTGATCCTGTGGCTAATTTTATTCATCAAGCAAGCATTGATCCCAGTGTAGTTTCCATTCGCATGACGCTGTATCGTGTGGGCAAGGATTCTCCCATCGTGGAGGCCTTGATCCATGCTGCAGAAAGCAAGCAGGTGACGGTTTTGGTGGAATTAAAAGCAAGATTTGATGAGGAGAATAATTTGCACTGGGCTAGGGCATTGGAAAAAGCAGGGGCGCATGTGATGTATGGAGTCCCTCATCTCAAAGTGCATGCCAAGCTTGCTCTAGTCATTCGTCAGGAAGGAAATAAATTGAGGGGCTATGTGCATTTAAGCAGTGGGAATTACAACCCCATCACTGCAAAGATTTATTCAGACATCAGCTATTTTAGTGCCAACCCAAAGATCACAGAAGATGCAATAGCACTATTTCATTCCCTCTCTACTGGCACTGCACACAAAACTAGTCTAGAATATCTCAAAATCGCCCCCACCCAGATCAAAAATCAAATTCTTGCTTTGATCGAAAAAGAAATGAGCTACAAAAAAGAGGGAAAGATTATCCTAAAAGCCAATGCATTGGTGGATAGCGAGGTGATTGCTAAGCTTTATGAGGCTTCTAATGCTGGGGTGCAGATCTTTTTAATCATTCGGGGGATTTGCTGCCTGGTGCCCCATGTTCCCGGTATGAGTGAGAATATCAAGGTGATTTCTCTTGTGGGAAAATATCTAGAGCATGCAAGAATTTATTATTTTGCCCACGAGGAGCCTATTTATTTTTCTAGTGCGGATTTGATGCCGCGCAATCTGGAGCGTCGCATCGAGATCCTAGTCCCGATCTTTCAAAAATCTTTGTATCAAAAGATCCTAGATATCTTGCTCATTCAATTGCGTGATGATGTGAATACATATGAACTGCAGAGTTCTGGACATTATTTCTCCAGGGCCAAAAGCGAGGGAATTGATAGCCAGCTGCTTTATGAGGAATATGTCCAGAAATTGTTTTTGGATTATCACAATGCTTACTAAGGAGAGAGATATGAAGACATCCATCATTATTATGGCAGCAGGCAAGGGCACGCGCATGCACTCAGTCCTACCAAAGGTGTTGCACAAGATTTGTGGTAAGCCTATGATTTCTTATATCATCCAAGAGGCCCTGGCCTATAGCGATGATGTGCATGTAATTTTGGGACATGAGGCCCAGAGTATTCACGCATTTTTAAGAGAGCATTTTCCTTCAGTCAAAGAGCATCTCCAAGATCTTATACATTGCGCTGGGACTGGGGGAGCATTGATGCAGGGGGTAAGCAAAAAAGCCATTGCTGTGTGCTATGATCGTGTGTTGATTTTGAATGGGGATATGCCCTTAATTCATGGGGGGATGATAGAAAAGATTTTGGGGCAGAGGGAGGATGTGGTCATTGGTGCCATGGAGTTGGAAAATCCTAGTGGCTATGGCAGGATTGTCTTGAAGGATGATTGTGTGCAATCAATCATCGAAGAGAAAGACTGCAGCCAAGAAGAGAGAAAAATCAAAACTGTAAATGCTGGGATTTATGCGGTAAATCGGTTGTTGTTAGAGGAGTTCATCCCAAGACTCAATCAACAAAATGCACAAAAAGAATATTATCTCACAGACATTGTGCAAATGGCAGTGGAGCAGGGCGTGCGCATCGGGGTGGCCATGGGGGATGCAGAGAGCCTTATGGGTGTGAATAATAAGATTGAGCAGAGTAGGGCAGAGGAGATTTTGCTAGATCGTTTGCGCAAAAAAGCCATGCTAAATGGTGTGATCATGCATCTGCCTCATACAATTTATCTTGAAGAAGATGTAGAATTTGTCGGAGAATGCGAGATCTATGAGAGCGTGCGTCTTTGTGGCAAAACAAAGATTATTAATTCTGTCATATTCTCTCACAGCGTGATTGAATCTAGCGTGATTGAATCTAGTGATGTGGGGCCCTTGGCACACATCCGTCCAAAAAGCCAGATTAAAAACACACATATTGGGAATTTTGTGGAAGTCAAGGCTAGCAGCTTGGATGGGGTGAAGGCGGGGCATCTGAGCTATCTGGGAGATTGTGAGATCCATGAGGGAAGCAATGTGGGCGCAGGTGTGATTACTTGCAATTATGATGGCTTGAAAAAACATCCAACCAAAATTGGAAAAAATGTCTTCATCGGCAGTGATTGCCAGCTCATCGCGCCTCTAGTGGTGGAGTCAGAGGTGCTTATTGGTGCTGGGACTACGGTGAGCAAAAACTGCACAAAGGGCGATCTTGTGTTATCTCGCACTGCCCAAAAAAACATTCCCAATGGTTATTATAAATTTTTCAAAAAGCAAAACTAGGATTTTTCTTTTTGCATACATTAGGATATAATCACAGAATTTAAGGAGTTTTTATGGAGTTGAAATTAGCAAAAACAGATCAGGAAGTAGAGTCAAAGATAATCACGCTTCAAGAGATTTATGAGCAAGCAAGCCAAGAGAGGTTTTTTTATTTTTCTAGAGACAATAAAGAAAAAGATTTGCAAAAAGTATTGCAATCCTTTGTGGATAAAAAGCGCTCTGCAAAGCTTGATAAAATATCCTACGGGCTAGATGAAAAAGATTTTATCTATGAGTTGCACATCATTTAAGTATTAAAATCAATGAAACTTTATATTGAAACATTGGGCTGTGCAATGAATACGCGCGATAGCGAGCACATGATTTCTGAGTTGCAGAAAAAAGAAGGCTATGAATTGACTCAAGATGCCAAAGAGGCGGATTTGATTTTAATCAATACCTGCTCTGTGCGCGAGAAGCCTGAGCGCAAGCTTTTTTCTGAAATCGGGCAGTTTACTAAAATCAAAAAAAATGGCGCAAAGATTGGGGTGTGTGGCTGCACAGCAAGCCATATGGGAGAGCAAATTATCAAAAGAGCTCCAAGTGTGGATTTTGTATTGGGTGCGCGCAATGTTTCTAAGATTACTGAGGTGTTGCACAGGCCAAAGGCTGTGGAAGTGGCAGTGGATTATGATGATAGTACTTATGTATATGATATCCCCCATCAAGCAGGCATCAAGGCGTTGCTAAATATTTCTATTGGCTGTGATAAAAAATGTGCGTATTGCATCGTGCCTCATACTCGAGGAAAGGAGATTTCTATCCCTCTAGATCTTTTGCTCACAGAGGCTAATAAATTAGTATCTCGCGGCACCAAGGAAATTTTGCTGCTTGGACAAAATGTCAATAATTATGGAGCGCGGTTCTCTGTCCCTCACGCACCCATTAATTTCACGGGATTGCTCCACGAGCTTGGGAAGATTGATGGTTTGGAGCGCATCCGCTTCACCTCTCCTCATCCCCTGCATATGAATGATGAATTTTTAGAGGAGTTTGCACAGAATCCCAAAGTTTGCAAATCCATTCACATTCCACTGCAGAGTGGATCAAGTGCCATCCTCAAAGCCATGCGCCGTGGATATACCAAGGAATGGTATCTTAATCGCATAGAGAAACTTCGTGCATTGGTCCCAGAAGTGGGCATTAGTACCGATATCATCGTGGGGTTCCCAGGAGAGAGTGATGCGGATTTCCAAGACACTCTAGATGTACTCGAAGCAGTGCGTTTTGATACGATGTATAGCTTTGTGTATTCTCCGCGCCCATATACCGAATCTGCAAGTTGGGGAGCGGAGCGCGAAGTCCCCAAAGAAGTGGCGGCAAGACGTCTAGCGATGTTGCAAAATCGCCACAAAGAGATCTTGGTAGAAGATGCCAAGAAAGAAATTGGGAAAGTCTATACCATTCTTGTAGAAAACAACAAACAAAGCCCAGTAGAGACCTTTAGTGAGGGGCGAAGCGATAATGCCAAATTAATCAGAGTGTATGATTGCTTCCTTGATATGGGGAGTTTTGTTCCTGTGGAAGTGATTGCTAATGATGGAGGTAGTTTGATTGGAATATCTCTCCTTTAAGCGCAGGGTATTGTTATTGCTTTTGCCACGCCTGGTTTGGCTATTGATGTGGCTGCTCTATCTTACATGCAGGAATCGCTTTCATATCTCTGAGGAGCTCAAAAATACCAATTGCATCGCGACATTTTGGCATGGGGAGTTTTTGATGCTTCCTTTTGCTTATCTAAAACTACGAAAAAAACCTAAGGTTTTTGTCATCTCTAGTCGTCATTTTGATGGCGAGCTGATGGTGCGCCTTTATAGTTATTTTGGCTTTAAGACCATTCGAGGCTCTACAAACTACAATGGCATAGATCGCGGAGGAATCAAGGTATTGATGGAGTCTTTTCGCTATTTGAGAGAGGGATGGGATACGGGGATCACTCCTGATGGACCAAGAGGGCCTTATCATAGCATTGCAGACGGGGTGGTAGCTATGGGCCAAAAGACCAAAACCCCTTTGAGTGTTTTTCGCGTGAAACCCCAGTGCTATTGGGAGCTAAGGACTTGGGATAAATTTCAGATTCCTAAGCCATTTAGCAGGGTGGATTATTATTTGATGGATCCCTTTGTCTTGGAAAAAGACTGGGATGTGGATTTTGCTAAGGCAAGAATTTATGAAAAAATGCAGGCTTTATGATAGAATCTAGGGTTAGGAAGTTTGGAAAGAAGAGAGAGAGATGTTTGGACTAGACAAATCCCTGCGCCCATTATTTTCCAATGTTTTTATTTTGATTAATATTGATGCATTTATCTGTAGTGTAAAAGTCTTGCGCATCAAAGAAAATAAAACAGTGGAACATCTTGATAAAGAGTTTAAAATCCTAGAGGGGCAATTGCCCATGGATGTAATTAAATTTGTCAAGAATTACAAGCGGCGTTATCCCTTCTCTTATCTGGGCGTGATGGCAAAGACCTATAATCAGGGTGTCTATCATCCCAAAAAGCTAGAGATTTTGGAGAGCAGTGGGGTGGATATCAAAGACTGCCAAACCCTCAAGGTGGACACATGGGGGGTCTACATCAAAAAAAGTGAAATCCAAAGCATCCAGAAAGAATTTGAGCGTTTTGGCGGAGTGGATTATATTTTTTCTCCCTTTATTGTGTCTTGGCTCTTTCTCAAAAAAGAGCTAGATACCTCCTTGCGCCTGTATATTTTGTATGAAAAGAGCAATATTGCCATCATGATTGCTGATTGCAAAGAGGCCTATTTTGCAGGGTATTTTATGATTGGCAGTGAGATTTCCCAGGCCCAAGAGCATCTCAAATATGCTCACAATCCTCTAGAAAATACCTTTGATATGATGGAGGAATTGGAGGAGCTGGGGGATTTTGAAGATTTTCATTTTTTGGATGAGGAAAATGAAGAAGAAGAAAAAAAACATGTCGAGCAGACTATTTATGACATTACACAGGTCTCTGTGGTATCAGACATCATCAAAAATTCTTTGAATGAATTTTATTCTAATGATTTGTATGAGGAGAGATTTGTTGAGGAGATTGTGATTTTGGATAGCGTGGGCATCATGGAAGAAAATCTCAAAACCATTTCAGATGCCATCTTGCTAGATATCAAAAAAAAGCGTATTGACCTTAATGCAGAATTGCTTAATGTCATGCGCTTGGAATTTGGAGCATAGAGAAATGAAATATAGCTTTATTGAAGCCCAACCAAAGCGGATTTTTAGCAGGATTGTGGAGATTTGGTGGCTGTATATTTTTCTAGCCCTTGGTGTGATTGGAGTGTTTTATATCGTGCTTAATATCCAAGTAGAGATCGCAGATCATGAGATGGATGGCTATGGCAAGAGATTGAGTTTTTTTGAAGAAGAGATCCAAAAAATCACTGCCAAGCATAAGAGAGCGGAGCTTGAGCTCAATATCATCAAATCCGATGATATTGATAACTACATCATCAAAGATGGAATTATCAATTTTTTAAATCTCATTCCCGATCAAATCACCATCAACTACATCCAGATTGATAGCGATGCGTTGGTGATAAAGGGCATCACCCCCTCAAAAGAGGTTTTCAAATATCTTTTGCAAAACCCCCTCAAAGCAATCTTTGATCAGAGTGAAGTGACATTTTATATGCTCTCTAATGGCTGGTATAAATTCGTCTCAGAAAGCCACTCCCAAAATGCATTGCTGCAATGAGAAAAGAAACTGAGTAACTTAGGAGAGGTATGGAAGAAAAAGATCCCCAAAAAAACTGGCTTTCCAATCTGGACTCTGAGCTTGTCATTAAAAACATGCTGTTTTGTCTTCTGTTTTTGTGTTTAGTTGGCATGGGGGTGAGCTATCTGCTCTTTCCTATGATAAAAAAATACAAATTCACTGCGGAGAAGCAAAGCAGGAATCATGTCGTGCTAGAGGTGACAACAAAGAAATTCAATGATGTGCAGGGGGCCTACATGCTTTTCTCTCGTGAGAACAAAAGATTGCTAGATTCGCTGCATCGCGAGATTAGCACAAAGGATCTCAAGGATTTTTTGGAGCGTTTTTTCTCACAAGTGAGCATCTCCAAGGGCGAAGAGCGCAGCGATGAGAAGACAGGATTTTATGAGAGGGAGTTTCGCGCTGAGGTGGTGGCAAAAAATTTGCAGGCCATTCGGGATTTTTTTGATGGAGTCAAAAATGCTTCAATGAATTTACGCGTACTCGTTCCCTTTGTCATCAAAACTAAAGAGGATCAATTGTCTGTGCGTTTCATCATCCAAAGCAAACGCACTATTAGATAGGGCGCTAGATCCAAGTCTCTGGATAAAACCCTGATGCCAGCTAGGAAAATCTCCCTTGGGGTCAAAAACATTCGTATGCCAAGATTTTCAGGTATTTTGAAAGATGCAAGATCTGATGCAAACCTTTTTCTTTCTCTTGCAAGCCTCATTTCCTACATCAAAGAACAATAAACAAATAACAACAAAATAAAAAATAGGGATTTTTTTCAGTTGATTTTCATGAAAAATCATGATAATGGGGACGGGTAAGTCAGCTTATCAAAACAAAAAGGAAAGAGGATGAAAAAAGTATTGTTAATGATGGTTGGGCTTGGACTCATGGGAGTGCAGGCAGGTAAACTCAAAGATTTGGTAGAGAATGCAAGCATCGATGGTTATGCAAGGGTGAAATATACTGTGACTGGGGGGCCAGATGGTAGAGGCAGGGGTTATCAGATTTTCTTCAAGCCCAATTTTACTTCTGGTGAAGTTAATGGATATAGCTTCACGACTGGGATCTTCTTTGCCGCAGGTTCTTCGGCACCACAAAGCAATACCTCAGATGATTTCATCGGCTCTAGCAGATCGTTTCGTTACAATAACCAACTGGATTTTTTCAATATATCCAATCTCTTTGTAAACAAAAAATTTGACAAGGCAAAAACAGATGTCAGGCTGGGCGTCATGCAGATCAATTCTCCGCTAAACTTCACCACTATTTATGGCGATAGAGGGATAGGAGTGGCACTAGAAAACCGATCTATCCAGGCCATGGATTTTCGAATTGCTATTTATGATTCTTGGATGACAGATAATCTCATGCTACAAACTGCGACAAGAGCATTTGGCCTAGATACCAATCCCAATGGCAAAAATGACGGGTTCAAGGGAATTGGTAACAATCTCGTGATTGCAGGTTGGGCAGGGAGTTTTGATTCTGTGGGGGTCAGTAATTTGCGCGGGACATTTTATTATGCCTATGCAAATAAATTATTTGATGCCATGGTGTTTGCTGACGTGGGCTATACCTTTGATTTTGGTGATTTTAAACTGGATTTGATGGGGCAAATTGGCTATCTGCAGATGTATGAAAATCCTCATTTTTTCTCTAAAGCCGGCGCCCTCAAAGATTATTTCACCACAAAGATGAGTGCACTTGGGAAGGGTGTGACTTACGCTAGAGATAGAGGGGCATATAATCTCAGAATGGCCTTTAAATACAAGGGCTATCTAGGGGATATTGGATATATGGGTAGCTTTGGGCAGGGCTATGGCGTCATGCTAGATAACAAAGGGGGCTTCAAATATGGAGGACAGCTCTGGAACCAAATCATTGCCGGTGGAGTGCTAGGATTTGGTTGGACTGGTACGGGTGGCTTTAGGGATACAGATATCATTCTTGCCTATACCACCCACAGCTACCAAATCAACAAAGTGCGCGTAGGGATTGATTTCGCCTTTGTGGGAGGGCATAATAGAATGGCGTTCATGCTAAGCGCAAGCCCCAAGATTGCCGGGACACCTGGGGATAGGGGAGGGGCTGTAGTGGGTAAGCCAAACAATCTCACAAAAAATATCAATGTATATGAGATTTCCCCACAGATTCTTTACCAAGCGACCAAGGATTTTAGTGTAGGTTTTGTGCTCTCTCAATTGCTTGGAGGCATGGAAATTACAAGAGGTCAAGTCACTTTCTTGTATAATTTTTAGGAGGAGATGATGAGTTTGCAGGATTTTAAATTTAGCTTTGATGGATCTGCTTGTAATGCTTGTGGAGGGAAGTGCTGCGTGGGTGAGAGTGGTTATATCTTTTGCACGATCAAGGAAATGCAAGAGATCGCGCTGCACTTGGGGATTTTGTTTGATGAATTTACGAAAAAATATGTTAAAAAGGTAGGCTATAAGTTTTCCTTAATCGAAAGGGCATCCAGCCTGGGGCACGCGTGTGTGTTTTTTGATCCTGACTCCAAAAAATGTCAGATCTATGAAGTGCGTCCCAAGCAGTGTCGCACCTTTCCTTTTTGGGATATCTACAGAGATGGGAAACATCTTGATGAACTAAAAAAAGAATGCATGGGGATCGGTTTTGATAAGACGCATCACTAAAATATTTTTTCTATTACTGCTGCCATTGTTTGGCGATGCCAAAGAGGATTTGCAGATTTTTTTGGGTGTTGATGCCCTTGTTAACGGAGATTTCAAGCGGGCCAAAGAGATTTATACAAAACTCTATGAAGAGACCAAGCAGATTGCATATGCACGGCAGCTGAGCATCGTGTATGCCAGCAGCGGAGATCTTGGCGATGCGCTCAAATATGCCCTGCTCTATCAGAATGTCTCCAAAGATACAAAGGATCTGCCAACTAGCAAAATTATCGTGGATAGCTATATCAAAAAAGGCGAGCTCAAAAAGGCTATTGTGCTTCTTGAGGCCATCAAACAGCAAGAAGATACCCCCATGCTGGATAATATTTTGGGCACCCTCTATCTCAATCAAAAGCAATTCAACAAGGCTCTGCCACTGCTAGAGGAGTATTATCGAGTCTCCAAAGAAGAAGAGGCGCTAAAAAAAATCCTTGCAATTTATTTTGCTAAAAATGAAAACGAAAAGGCAGTGGAAAAGCTAGAGGATTTTTTGAAAAATAGTTGGTGTTCTGAGGATCTCTGCATCAAGGCCATTAGTGTATTTAATCAATTCAACAAAAACGCCATTGCGCTAAAAATCTTCAAAGAGCATTATGAACACCATCCCAACATCCAGAATGCTAGATATTATCTCCAAGTTCTCATCAACCAAAAGAAATTCGACAAGGCTGAAGAGATCGCCAAAGAATTCCCCTTTGATGATGCTCTGCTTTTGGATTTGCTTGTAGCCCAAAACAAATGGAAGGAGGCCTCCCTGCAGGCAAAAAAGATCTATGATAGCAAGAAGGAGGCAAAATACTTGGCTTGGAGTGCGATTTATTATTACCAATCTCAAAACAAAATCAAAAAACCGCAGCTAAAAAAAATCATCGCTGAATTGGAGCAGGCCATTGAATATCGCAATGTCCAACGCGAAGTCAACAAGGAAAATCCCAATAATGAAGATGCCTATTTTTATAACTTTTTGGGCTATATGTTAATCGAGCATGATCTTGGCATTCGCAAGGGGATTGCACTAATCAAAAAAGCTCTGCAGGTCGCACCTAACTCCATTGCCTATATTGATTCTTTGGCCTGGGGATATTATAAGCTGGGAGATTGTGCACAGGCACAGGGGATTTTTGCTAATATTCCGCGTCAGCAAGTCGAACAGGATGGGGAGTTAAAAAAACATTTCGATTTGATTAAGAAATGTGCGCATTAGTGATATTTTTTCAATTTTTAATTAGAATTAAATCTTTTTTGTTAGAAGTAGACAATTTAAATTTGGAGTTATGAGATGTCTTTGTTGATTGATGAAGAATGTATAGCCTGTGATGCGTGTAGAGAAGAGTGTCCCAATAGCGCCATTGAGGAGGGCGATCCCATCTACATGATAGATCCCGATCTTTGTACAGAGTGTGTTGGCTTTTATGATGAGCCAAGCTGTGTGGCAGTGTGCCCCGTGGATGCTATTATCCCAGATCCTGATAATGCAGAGAGCATGGAGGAGTTGCGCTATAAATTCGAACGATTGAGCCATGGTGAATAATAAAAAGAATGGCAAAAATCACCACCGTCATTGATATTGGCTCCAATTCCGTCAGAATGGCGGTTTTCCAAAAAACTAGTCGTTTTGGCTTTTCTCTAATCCGTGAGATCAAATCCAAGGTGCGAATCTCAGAGGGTAGCTATGAGATGGGCGGGATGCTTCAAGAAATCCCCATGCGATCGGCCATTAGTGTGCTTAGCGATTTTGCTAAGATTGCCAAACTTTATAAAAGTCGCAAGATTTTGTGTGTGGCTACGAGTGCGGTAAGAGATGCGCCAAATAGACAGGAATTCATCAAGCGTGTGTGGCAGCAGTGTGGCATCAAAGTCAAGGTCATTGATGGGAGCAAAGAGGCGTTTTTTGGAGCAGTGGCAAGTGCCAATCTCTCCCATAATCGCAGCGGAGTAATGATTGATATCGGAGGCGGGAGCACGGAATGTGCGCTCATTGAAAATGGAAAGATCAAGGGGTTGATGTCTTTAGATATTGGCACCATTCGTATTAAAGAGTTGTTTCTTGACAAGCAGCTTGATCTCAAAGAGGCGAGAGCCTTTATCCAAAAGCAGATAATCCATCTGCCTGCACATTTTGTGCATGAAAATATTTTTGGCATTGGAGGCACCATTCGTGCACTTGCCAAAATGATTTCCAAGCAGGATTCTCACTGTATCACCGCACTCCATGGATATGAGATTGATGTCAGAAAAAATCTCGATTTCTTTCATAAAATCATCAAGTCAAAGCAAGAAAAGTTATCAGATCTTGGCGTGAGTGAAGATCGTCAGGATAATATCCAGAGCGGGGTGCTAATCTTGTGCATGTTGTTAGAGCGCTTCAAAAGCAAGAGAATCACTACTTGTGGTGTGGGTGTGCGCGAGGGGGTGTTTTTGGCAGATTTACTACGCAGTCATCACCACACCTTCCCCAATGGCATCAACCCATCATTGCAGTATCTCAAAGATAAATTTGTCCCTCCAAATGGTGCAAAAATCAAAGAAATCAGCAATAAGCTTTTTGAACTTTTTAAGATTTCCTACAAACTCAAAGATTCCCATAAGTATCTATTAGGTATTGCTGCGCTTGCCTCAAGGATTGGGATGTTCGTGGATTTTTATCACATGCATCATCATGGTTCTTATATGGTTATGCAAATCTTAAGTTATGGATTTTCTTATAGAGAGCGGAGTATCATTTCTTTGCTTGTTGAATTCTCAGAGAAAAAAACCCCCAAGGATGTGGATTTATTGCGCTACAACATTGATCCTAAAGAGCTTCCAGCCATCCAGATTCTAAGCTACATTCTAAGTCTTGCTAAGATCTTGGAGGGCACCCTGCATGACAAGATAGATTTTGAGGCCAGTCAGGAAGTGCTCAAAATCTATGGGGCTAAAAATGACTTCTTGCTCAAAGAAAAGGTCAGCAAGCTTTCGCGTCCCAAAAACCTCTCTTTGCTATTTTTGTGATGAAGATAGCAATTATCCGACTTTCTGCACTGGGGGATGTGATTGTTAGCGCGGCCGTGCTTGGTGCGCTCTATGAGAGGCTTAGATGTGAGATCCATTGGTATGTGGATGAGCGCTTTGCTGAGATTTTGCAGCACTCCCCATGCCTGCAAGTCCATCCCATTGCCCTAAAGCGCCTAGTCAAAAGCCTTGCAATCAAAGAGCTCTATGCCCTTGCGCGCACTTTGCATGGCCAAGAATATGACTGTGTCATTGACATGCAAGGACTTTTTAAGTCTGCAATCATTGGCAAGCTTTTGCAAAGCAAAAAATTTGTGGGATTTGATAGAAATTCCATTCGTGAATCTTTGGCGAGTTATTTCTATGATCAAAAAGTCCAAATCCCCTATGATGCGCCAATTTTACAGCGCAATGCCAAAGTGATTTGTGATGCATTGGGACTAGATTTGCAATCCTTGTTAGAGCAGAATTTTGCTAAGCGCAGGCAAATTTTTGGCTTTGGCCAAAGTGCTCTTGCTTTTATCAAGGCCCATCTTTTTCCCAATAGAGCCAATATCTTGCTGCTTTTAGAGGCATCCATTCCCTCCAAGACTTATAGCACGCAGAATTTCTGTTTATTGGTGGAATTGCTGCAAAAAAGAGAGTTTGGGATTTTGCTATTGCGACATCAAGATGAGACAAAGGCCTATGAGATTTTTGCTCGTGCGCAAAACTATCCCTTTATCAAGATTTTGCCAAAGATGAATCTGGATTGCATCAAGGCACTAGTAGCAAGCGTGGATCTTGTCATCGGCGGGGATACGGGCATCACGCATCTATCCTGGGCGCTAGAAAATGCTAGCATCACCTTATATGGCAACACACCCATGCAGCGCTTTGCGCTTGGAGGTGTGCGAAATATCGCGCTAAGCGGCAATGTCTGTGCAAATTATGACAAAAAAGATTTTTCTATCAATAACATCCCTCCCCAAGAAATTTTTGAACAAGCAGAGAGGATCCTATGCCTTTAGTTTCTTTGATTTTCAAGGCCATGATTGCATTATTTGGATTTGTGCTAGCCAAGATCCCTCACTGCATGTTTTATGCCATGATTTGTGCGCTTGGCTTTTTGGCTAGGATGCTAGATAAAAGGCGCTACCAGGATGCTATGAAGAATCTAGATTTCATCTATGGAGAGGAATATAGCAGGGAGCAAAAGAGGGCAATCATCAAGCGATGTTATAGAAATTTTGTATTTGTATTGCTAGAGAGCATCCGTCTACCTTATTTGAATGTAGAGAAATATTTCGCGCGTTTTGAATTTCATGGCAAAGAAAATTTTTTCTCCCTCCTGCGCCAAAACAAAAATGTGGTGCTAATTTCTGCGCATTATGGCTATTGGGAATCCTTTGGTACCGCTGTGCCACTGGCAATCAACAAAGATGTGGAAAATCACAAAGACTATCAATTCTACTCGCTGGGGAGACTTACGGATTTTGCTTTTGTCAATGAGATGATCATAAAAAGGCGTGAGATTTTTGGGGTGAAGTTGATTGACAAAAAGGGCGCATTCAAGAAATTGCTAAAAATCTATCAGACCAAAAATATCGGCACAGGGATCTTGGTGGATCAAAATATCTCCATTAATGAGGGTGTGGAGGTGGAATTTATGGGGAAGAGGGCCACGCATACCACGATTGCCTCAGTGATTTCTCGGCGCTTTGGTGTGAATATGGTGCCCATTCTCATTGATTTCAATGAAGATTATTCCCATTTTGTAGTCCATGTTTTGCCCGCTTTTTGCTGCGAAAATACCCAGGATATGCAACAAGACATCCTCTCTTGCACCCAAAAACAAGCCCAAATCATCGAATCCATGATCCGCAAAAATCCCGCAAGTTGGTTTTGGTTTCACAAACGATGGAAGAGCTTTTATCCTGAGCTCTATGCGCGTGAATCTTGAGTTTTTGCTTGGATTTGTCTATGCGCGATTGCTTTGTAGCCCGTGGGATTTTTGGCATCCCAACTTCATTGGCATGCTGCTTGTGAGTTGGGATAAAACTACTTGCTTTCTTTGCGTGGTTCTCTCTTTTGTTTTCTGTGATTTTTGTAGAGATTCTTCTAGTGATTTTGCTAGCCTGCTTGTGGGATTTTCAAGCTCACAGCTCTGCTCTGTATTGCAGAGATTTTTTGTAGTACCCCAGTTTTTGGCCTGTTTGCGGCCTGCTTTTTATGGAATTTTCATATGTGAGATTTTTTCCTTTTTGCTAAATTTTATTTACTGCCATGTGTTTTGGGAAATAAAAAAATGTTATAATGCTCATTTTTTAAGGTATGCATGAATCTTAAAAGTATTAAATTTTTGTTATTGTCTTATTTTGGCATCGCATTAATTGGCTCATTCCTCCTCTCCCTGCCTTTTTCTCACAAGGGTCACATCAGCTTCATTGATGCATTTTTCACTGCCACAAGCGCGCTTACCTGCACAGGACTCATCATCAAAGACACAGCCCTAGATTTTACCTCCACAGGACATGTCATCATTTTGTTTTTGATTCAGCTTGGGGGATTTGGTTATATGACGATGCTAGGACTCATTTATCTGCTCTTTCGCAGACGCATGGGAAATGCTGAGAGAAACATCCTCAAAGAGGCGCTCAATCACGCAAATTACGACGATCTCACCGACTTCATCAAAAAGATTCTTATTTATGTATTTTTTGTAGAGCTCATTGGAGCCATTTTATTAAGCATTGATTTTAGCCTGCGCTTTGGTCTTGCTGATGGCATCTGGTATGGGGTTTTTCATGCCATCTCTGCTTTTAATAATGGTGGTTTTTCTGTCTTTCCCAATAGTCTGATTGATTTTCGTACCGATGTGTTGGTCAACACTGTGATTTGCGTGCTGATTTTTTTGGGTGGAATTGGCTATATTTGCCTAGTAGAGCTGCGTTTTTTTCTGCTTAACAGAGTCACAAAACAAAGAAAACATCGCTTCTCTTTGCATTTTAAAATTGTCTTTAGCGTGAGTATTTTGCTCATTGTGCTCTGTGCGATGATGTTGCTTGTTTTAGAATGGGATAATCCTGAGACCTTTGGGAGTTTTGGATTTTTTGAGAGGATTATTGCTGCGGTTTTTAGCTCTGTGAATTATCGCACCGCTGGCTTTGTGTCCTATGATATGTCTGGCTTGAGGGATTCCTCGCTGTTTTTTTCCATCATTTTCATGCTCATTGGTGGCGCTCCTGGTGGGACTGCCACAGGCATCAAGGTCACTACCATTGCCGTGCTCTATGCTTTTGCTCGCAGTGTATTTACCCGCAGTGAAGTGAGGCTTTTTAATCGTGCAGTCAGTGAGGAGAGCATCCAGCGGGCATTGATGGTGTTTATCATTTCTGGTGTTTATTTTCTGGGGCTTTCTTTGCTATTGACGCTCATTGAGCCTAAGACGAATTTTTTTGCCCTGGTGTATGAGGTCAATGCAGCTTTTTCCAATGTAGGGATCTCTACTGGCGATGGTGGAATCTTGTCTTTGAGTGCGAGCTTTCATGATGCGGGAAAATCCTTGATTATTTTGTCCATGATCCTTGGCAAGGCTGGGGTGATGATCTTTACCTTGGCGTTGTTTGGGAGTGCTCAAGAAAGTCGTATCAAATACCAAAAAGAAAAAATTATTTTATAAAAGAGGATGGAATGAAGAAAACCTATGCAGTGATTGGGCTTGGGAAATTTGGTGCTTATATCGCAAGAGGATTGGTGGAGCAGGGGGAGAGTTTGATTATTTGCGATAATTCTCAAGAAAATTTCAGGGATTTTCGCGAGGATGTGGAGGATTTGTATGTGCTGGATTCTACAGATGCCAGCGCGCTCAAAGAAGCGGGCGTGAGTGAGCTTGACATCACCATCGTTTCCATCGGTGAGATTGAGGCCTCTATCCTCACGGTGATGGCGCTAAGGGAGCTTAGCAATCGCAAGATCATTGCCATGGCTACCAACAAAACCCATGGGCACATCCTAAGCAAAATTGGCGCAGATCAGGTCATTTATCCTGAGCGAGAATCTGCTAGCCGCCTGCTTACAGAATTGCTCACTTCAAAAGCGGATGTTTCGCTCATTAGCGGAAATTTCAAAATGTGCAAAGTCCTTGCAAGCGATATTTTTGGCAAAAGAAAAATCAAAGAGATTGAGGAATCTAGCATCAAAAAAGATGAGAGTGGCAAGGTAATCCAAGAAATCAAGATTATTGCCATCAAGCGCAGGGATTATTGGGACATGCACCTCGATCCCAATTATGAAGTTTCTAATGAGGATTTTGTGGTATTTGTAGGAAATGATAGGGCTATTGATTTTTATGTCGCCAAATTTGAAAAATTATAACCCATTGCATCCGTATTTGATTGAGTTTTAGCGCGAGTTTTCACAGGGTTTGTTAGCTTTTTGGCTAGTGTCTGGCTGGTTTTTATGTGTGAGATACTGCGCCACTCCTGAGCATCAAGGGTTTTGGCGGCATTGATAGGGAATTGGAGAATTTTGTAAAGAGAGTTTGGGATTTCCTTCTTTTTTGTAGCAAAAATGAGGATGAGATTTTGTAAAAATTCACAGGTTTGGCCTTTTTGAAAAACTCTTTGGTATAATGGCGAAAAATTGAGAATTTTTTTCCAGAAGGGGTGAAATATGGGTAATTTGCTTCTTGTAGAAGATGATTTAGAAATTCAGAGGTTGATTGTCACTTATCTTAAGCAAGCCAATTTTGAGGTCATTGCCACTGCTTCTTCCTCAGAGGCGTTGGAGATTTTGGAAAAGCAGAAAAACATTGATTTATTGATCTTGGATTTGACTCTGCCAGAGATGAATGGCCTTGAGTTGTGTAAAAAAATACGAACTTTTTCTAGCATCCCCATCATCATTTCCAGTGCGCACGCAGATCTTTACAACAAAATCCAAGGATTTGAGAGGGGGGCAGATGATTATCTCTCCAAGCCCTATGAGCCTGCAGAGTTGATTGCTAGGATTCATGCGCTCTTGCGTCGTTTCAAGCCCAAGGAGTTAGAATTTGACAATCTTAGCATTAATATCCAAAAGCGCGAGGCTTTGCTTGATGGCAAGAGAGTTAATCTCACCAACATCGAGTTTGAAATTTTGATTCTTCTCATTGAAAATCGGCTCTATCCTGTCTCTAGAGAAGCCATCGTTAGTGCCATTAGTGCTATTCGTGAGGAAAGTTCTTTGCGCAGCATTGACACTCATGTGCGCAACCTTCGCACCAAGCTTGGCGATTCTGCCAAGGTGCCTAAATTCATCCAATCTGTATGGGCGATCGGATATAAGTTTTGTCTCTGAGAAGCTTACGCCTTAATTTTGTTTTTTTTTTTTTGGTGGCCTGCCTTTTTATCTTCATTCTCTGGTTTGAGATGGGGAAGTTTGTCGAGAATCATCAAAATGAACGACTAAAAAACGATACCTTTCTCTTCATCCATAGCATCACATTTCTCCATGGCAAAAGAGATTTCACAGGCATGGATGATGTGATTAGAGAGTTTGACTACAGGCTTATTTCAGAGGTCCCAGATGATGTCGCCACCCTTTTTTTCAACGAAAATGCAAATCCTAGGGTTACGATTTTTAAAAATGCTAGTTATGTAGGATTTTTGCTGGAGTATCCCAATAGGAATTTTGTAGCCATCAAACAAATCAATCGGATGTTTTGGGAGGAGTATTTCCTGCAGATATTGTTGCTTCCCATAGCACTTATACTCATCATCTTTCTTGTTATGTTTTATGCGACCCTAAATCCCATAGAGCGCTTGATTCAGGCGCTCAAGGCTTCTAGGGATGGAAATTTTAATTTTCCCATCTCCGCTAAACCAAAAGGTGAGATTGGTAATCTCATCCAGCTATTTTCAGAAGAGCAGCGCACAGTCTCTAGGATTCTCAAGACTCGAGAACTAATGCTCTATGGCATCGGGCATGAATTGCGCACCCCCCTTGCAAAAATGAAGCTTTTACTTGGGATTAAGTCTCATTTGGATGGCAATGACAAAAAATTGCAAAAATACATCATGGATCTGCAAAAAATTTGTGACAATCTTTTGGAATTTGAAAGCATCCACAGCGGCAATCTCACGGTGAATAAAAAAGATTTTTGTTGCACGGATTTGTTGCTAGAGGCGCTTAGTGGTTTTGAAGAGGAGGAGAGCAAAATCTCTGTGGATATAAAAGAGAGATTCCCTATAAGGAGTGATTTGCACCTACTTTCTATAGTGGTCAAAAATCTCGTTGAAAATGCGCTAAAATACTCCAGCGATGGGAAGATTGCCATTGGTGTGCAGGATTTCAAAATCCGTGTTAGCAACAAAGGCTCGCCCCTAGAGCATGAAATTGAATATTATCTCAAGCCCTTTTATCGCGATGTCAAATATGACCAAATCGATGGATATGGTTTAGGGCTTTCTATTGTTAGTGAAATTGTTGAGGTTTTGGGGATTGAATTTGAATATTTTTATGCTGATGGGATGCATCACTTTCAATTAAATTTTAATAAAAATATGGATGGAGATAAGAAGAAGCTTAATGCGGGTATGTAATATTATTTTCAAAGATTTTGATCAATTGCGTAGAGAGTTGATTGCACATAATGTGCAGAAAGTTAGCAAGGAGCAGTTTTTTGTGCAGATTTTCATGGGGGTTGCAGACAAAAACATCGCTAAAGAACTCCTAGATTTTTTTGATACTGCGCTAGATTGTAGGGTTTTGCTCGTCCAGAGTGGGAGGGAAACCATCGTATCTGGTAATATTTTCTCATCACAAATCCTCATTAGCATCAGCTGCTTTTCGCATTCTACCTTGAAGCGGGCTTATTATCCCGCAGATAGGGATATTGATGAGATTGCTAGAGACATCCGAGAAAATCTTGCGAGTGAGAAAACAAAGCTTTTAGTGGTATTTATTGCCTGTGGGAGTTTTTATCATCAGGATTTGCTAGGGGCGATCAAAAAAGAACTCCCTAGTTTACTGCTTTGTGGAGGGAGATCCCACCCCTATGACATGGGCACTATGCAGGGTCTTATCGGGGATAATGATGGGATTTATGATCATGGCATGATTTGCCTTAGCATTGATTCTGAGATTCTTTCTGTGCAAAGTGATTTTGTTTTTGGCTGGGAAGACATCGGCCTTCCGCTAAAAATCACCAAAAGCCAGCACAACATCGTTTATGAAATCAATCACAAAAAAGCTATCGAGGTTTTTGAACATTATCTGGGCAAAACCGCATTGGAGAATCTGCATGCTACCACCTACATTTTTCCGCTCATTTATAGGGTCAATGGCGTTCCCATTGCGCGTGTAGCCATGAAAATTTGCCAGGATGGCTCTGTGGTATTTAATGACAATATCCCTGAAGGAACTGAGGTAAAATTTGGCTTTGGATTGATGGAGAATATCTCGCGCAATACCGAGCTTGCCTATGCCAAGATCCCCAAAAATGTCGAGGGCATTTATATGTATTCTTGCATTGGTCACTTGATGTTTTCTGGCAAGGAGGGTATGGAGAGTATTTTAAAAATCTTTCGTGACGAGCCCGCACTCTGTGGATTTTTTACATTTGGTGAGATTTATTCTTGCAGAGATCAAAATGTATTTTTGGGCTTGACTAACACCTTTTATTGTTTGTGTGAGGGGGATTTTGAAGAGAGTCAAAAGCCCTCTCTCCAAAAAGCTAGAGCAAATCTAGATAAGGGTACTCTTGTGATGAGCACATTGGCCAATCTCATGCATAGGGTCAATCAGGAAGTGATGGAGGTGACGAAAAATTTTGAGACCTATTATGAATTTGTGGATGAATTGATGTTTCATATCATCGCAGATGCGGAATTAAACATCCTTTATAGCAACAAAAGGATTAGCCAGGTTTCCCTTTATGACTTCAGTCAGGTGCAGGGCAAAAACTGCCTGGAATTTGTCGATGCACAGACGCGTGAAGAAATCACTCATCGCATTCTTCCTATCTTGGCAGAGAAGGGGCAGTGGAGTGGGAAGATTTACCAATATCGCAAAGACGGCACGCCCTATTATGTCAAAATGATCATCAAAGCCATCAAGGATAGAGAGGGAAATGTGATGCGCTACATCATCGGGCAGATGGATGACACTGCTGATGAGCTCAAGCGCATGGCATTGGAGAGTGAATCGATATTTCTCAAGCGCAGTGATGAGGAGCGCCGATATTTGCTCGATCAATATCAAAGCATTCTTGATAAAAATCAAAGCTTTTTTCGATTGGATCTCAATCGTAATTTTATTTATGGCAATGAGATTTTTTTAAAAATCACGGGATTGAAGTTAGAAGAGATTTTGGGAAAGAATATTTATGATTTTATTCCCGTGAATGAGCAAAGGCAATTTGATAAAATCAGCAAAGATCTGGTAGAGAAGGGGTATTATGAAGGAGTGTTGGAGTATACACGTAAGGATGGTAAGAAAGTTTATATACAAAGCGCGGCTTATTTTATCAAGGACTTAAATGATATTCCCTTTGAGATTATCGCTGTAGGCGTGGAGATTACGCAAATTATTGAGGGTGTGAAGGAAATTGAATCCATCCAAAAAGATGTGATTTATTCGATGGGGGCAATTTGTGAGGGGAAAAGCCGCGAGACAGGAAATCACATTATCCGAGTAGCAGAGTATTCTGCCCTGCTAGCAGAGCTATGTGGCTGCTCTAAAGAAGATCAAGAACTCCTGCGCATTGCCTCTCCCATGCATGACATCGGAAAGGTGGGGATCTCTGATGCCATTCTCAATAAATCTGGGAAGCTCACCCCTGAGGAATTTGAGATTATGAAAACCCATACTACAATTGGAGAGGAAATTTTCAAAAATTCCAATCGCCTGATCTTAAGGGCTGCAGGGGAGATTGCGGGAAGCCATCATGAATGGTGGAATGGGGAGGGGTATCCTAGAGGGATCCAAGGAGAGGAAATCCCATTATTTGGCCGCATCACTGCACTTGCTGATGTTTTTGATGCGCTAAGTAATGATCGCTGCTACAAAAAAGCCTGGCCGCTGCCAAAGGTGTTAGAGTATGTAAAATCCCTGCGGGGCAAGCAATTCCAGCCAGAACTCTTAGATTTGTTTTTGGAAAATCTTGATCGTTTCTTAGAAATTGGCAAGAAATACCAGGACAAAAATTCATCCTCCCTTTTTGCTCAAAAAGAAGAGAGTTGCGGGGGGGGGGGCACTAAACACTCTAGTCGCTCTAACCACCGCCTCTCTAACTCTGCTATAAAAAATCAGCTACAACCCCTTTGTGGGATGGTTTCTATCAGTGATTGGCAGAGAATATCAGTGGAAGAATAGCCAAAATAAATCGCCTATAGAATGGCTATTATTTGCGAGGCCTGTAGGCAGTCAAACTCATTTACAAAATCAGGGGGTGTTTTGTTAAGCATCTAAGCTTGCTTTAGGATTTTTGGCATTTTTGTTTTTTTCATAAATTTTTGCATATTTAGTAAAAGAACCCAGCGCATGGAACCACGCGATTACAAAGCCCTTGTAGCCATATTTCCACCCAAAACGCAAAAAATAATCCTTGAAAAATACCCAGAAAAATCGAAAAACCGCCTTTTGCATGGAGGAATTTTTGCTGCTTTCCTGTGCGCCAAGATCGGTGTAGTTTTGGAGTTTAGAGATGAGGTCAGAGATGTTCTGTGCTGTGTAGTGTTTGAGATGGATGGGGAGTTTTTCACGCTTGGTGTTTTCTTTTATTACGAGGCTCTCATGCACGAGATTGTTGCTAAATCCTGTGTGATGCTTGCAAAAAAGTCTCCATACAAAATCTGGATACCACCCACAAGCTTTGATCCACTCGCCATCGTAGTGATTTTTGCGATTGATGGCATAGATGCAGTGCGGATCCAAAGAAAGCCTAGCAATCAAAGCACAACCTTCTTCTTCTAAAATTTCATCCGCATCAATGCTCAAAATCCAGTCATGTTTTGCATGGCTAATAGCAAGGTTTTTTAGCGCTCCAAATCCAAGGAAGGGACTGGTGAAAATGTGCACATTGGGGAATTTTTGTGCGATTTCTAGCGTGGCATCGCTGCTTTCATTATCCAGTAAAATGACTTCATCAAAATTTATAAGTGCCTGCAGGCATTCTTTTAGGGTCCTTTCTGCATTTTTTGCGATGATGCAGACGCTGATGTTTTTGAGATTACTCATTGCTTTGGGGCATGGGCACTCGCAAAAAGCTATGAGCAGGGAGTTTGGCAGGAAGCTTGATGCTATGGAGATTGCCGCTATGAATGACATCTAGCTCCTTTTCTCCTGCTAGGATCTTATAAAGCACCAAAAAAAACCTCCCCCCATCTTCATAGATTCTTCCAATTTCATTTTCTATCAAGGGGAGCTTGCAATCTAGTGGTGCAACGATTTCTAAAATATCATAGGGGCGCGTGGTAAATTTGCACATAAAGCCTTCCCCATTTTCTAGCACCTCGCCGCAAACCTGATAATTTCCCCCGCTAATGGCGGTGCGGTGGTTTTGGGTGTTTAGGCGCTCAAAGGGGCGGCGAATGATGTAGCCATCAGTAAATCCGCGGTTTTTGAGTGTGTTTAACTCGCTTTGATAGAGTTCTTTGCGATTGTTTTGCGCATAATAATCTTCTATTGCCATTCTATAGGTGCGCGCAGTGATGCCTGCATAATAGGTGGATTTGGTGCGCCCTTCAATTTTTAGTGCATCAATTGCCCCAGAATCTAAAATTTCTTTGAGGTGAGAGGCGAGATTGAGATCTTTGGAATTAAAAATATGCGATCCGATGCCCTCCTCTTCTTCGATCTTAATCATCACATCATTATCTGGTGCCTTGATGAATAGCTCATTTTTAAAAGGTATGAGTTTATCACTTTCAGGATCCCTTACAAAATATTCATAATCAAATCTGCAATCATTGGCACAACTCCCACGATTGGGCACACGCCCATTTTGCAAAGAAGAAATTAAGCAGCGCCCAGAAAATGCAAAGCACATACTTCCATGTACAAAAATTTCTATCTCAAGATTAGGTAGCTGTTTTTTGATTTCTATGGCATCTTTAAGGCTCATTTCTCTAGCAGCCACGATTCTGCGTACACCCATTTCATAGAAGACCTCCGCGTCTAAAACATTTAGCACATTGGCTTGGGTGGAGAGATGGATGGGGATTTGAGGGGCTAATTTTTTTGCCAGGCGCACCACGCCAGGAGCAGCGATAATGAAGGCATCAGGCCCTAGCTCTGCCATTTGAGAGATGTGGCGCTCTAAGAGCTTGATTTGATGATTGAAGGGGAAGCCATTGACTGCAGCAAAGACCTTTTTGCCATGGCTGTGCGCATAATCAATGCCTTGAGCGAAGGTATCAAGGTCGAAATTTTTCCCCGCGCGATTTCGCAGGGAAAAATGGCTCACACTTCCATACACCGCATCTGCGCCAAAATCTAGCGCGATTTTAAGCTTAGTGAGATCGCCTGCAGGAGAGAGGAGCTGTACTTTTTTCATGGATTTTTCCCAAAGGAATTAATGAGCTTTTCGATTTCATCTTGGGAGAAGGTGTCTTTTGTGTCATCGCCGACAATATGTCGTGCTGGGGCAGATCTGCCAACTTCCTTGCTTTCAAAGAGGCTATTGACATATTGTACGAGGGATTGGATGATGTGGATGATGCGATTGATTTTTTGCTGATAGATGTCTTGGAATTGCATTGCATTCATAGCATTATTGATGCTCATGTCACAATCATTGATTTTGTCCTCCAGGCTTTTGATGAGCGCTAGATTTTGTTGGGTTTCTTCTAGTGCGCTGCTAAAGATCTGGATATTGGGAAATTTGCTGGATAATTTTTCAAAGATTTCTTTTTGGGAGTTAGCGTATTGGGAGATGCTCTTTAGCCCATCAAGCAGCGCCATGTTGGATTCTTGGATCCCTTCTAGCTCCGTGAATACTTCATTGGCATGGATTTCTGAATCCTTTGCCACTTCATCAAGCTGAAAAATCACCTTGTGTTGATTGTCCACAGGCAAATTCAAAGATACCTCCTTATCTTTGGATTTTGAAGATTCCTTGCTTTCTTCTTCTTTTTCTTTTATCTCCTCTTCTGCCTCCTTGGCATCTTTTAGCTCTTCTTTGATTTCCTCTGGGAGTTCTTCTATCTCTTCTAGTGCTTGCTCTGTGTTTTCTATCTCTTCTAGTGCTTGCTCTGTGCCCTCACTCCCTTCTCCTAGATCCTCTGATAGCTCTTCTACCCCTTCTTCTTTCTTGCTCTTCTTTGATTTTTTTGATTTTTTTGCATTTCCTTCCCCTAGCTCTGCTTTGAGAAGCGCATCCAATTCTTCTTGATTCATCTTTTCTCCTTTGTTTTAGAAATCAATACTCCCTCAATAATACTATCAATATCCCCATCCAAAATCGCTTCGACATTGCTATAGGCAATATTGCTGCGATTGTCTTTGACTTGTTGGTAGGGGCTTAGTACATAGCTGCGGATCTGATGCCCCCAGCCGATCTCGCTTTTTTCCTGCGTGGCCACGGAGCTATTTTGCTTTTCGCGCTCAAGCTCATAGAGTTTGCTCTGCAGCATTTTGAGCGCACTGGCTTTATTTTTGTGTTGCGAGCGATCATTTTGACATTGCACGACGATGCCTGTGGGAAGGTGGGTGATGCGAATGGCAGATTCTGTTTTGTTGATATGTTGTCCGCCTGCACCACTTGCGCGATAGGTGTCAATCCTTAGATCCTTCTCTTCAATGTCAATTTCTATATTGTCATCTAGCTCTGGGCTTACTTGCACGCTTGCAAAGCTGGTGTGGCGCTTGGTGTTGGCATCAAAAGGACTGTTTCGCACCAGACGATGCACTCCACTTTCTGTTTTCATATAGCCATAGGCATTCTCCCCCTTGACTAAAAAAGCCACACCCTTAATCCCAGCCTCCTCGCCATCTTGATAATCCAAAATCTCAGCCTTAAATCCCCTGCGCTCACACCATCGCAAATACATGCGATACAAAATACTCCCCCAATCCTGGCTCTCCGTGCCTCCAGCACCTGGCTGGATGGTCACAATGGCATTTGCCCCATCATGCTCTCCGCTTAGCATCACCTCAATCTCGACTTTTTTAATCTCTTGTTCTAGGTTTTGGGATTCTGCAAACAAAAGCTCTAGTGTATCAGTGTCATTTGCAGAGATCTCAAAAAGTTCCCTAGCATCATCGATGGAATTTTTGGCATTTTGGTAGGTGGCAAGCATCCTCTCTATTTTTGATTTTTCTTTTCCTATTTCCCCGGCTCTTTTTGCATCATTCCAAAAATTTGGATCTTGCTGTAGTTTTTCAATTTCACAAAGCCTTTCTTTCAGGGTATCGGGTTTGATGATTTTATGAATGCTATCCACCTTTGTTTTGAGGGTTTTGAGTAGCTCGCTATACTCATAAGAATCCATATTACTCCTAACTTTTTATTGAAAAAAATTTGGCAAGATTCTACCAAAAAACTCTGATTTTATCATCAATGATTGTTGGGAATGAGAAAGGGAAAACATGTGGATTGGCAGGAAAAAATCTTGGGAAATTGGTGAGAATGAGGTCAGTGATGAGGGGGTGTATCAGGCCCGCCGTAAGATCTTGAGAGATGCTGCATTATTGGGATTGGGTAATGTGATGTTTGGGGGAGGATTATTTGGGCAAGAAGCTCCCGTTCTACAAGGCCTCAAAGGAGATGCGCAAATCCACTACAAACAAAATAAAAATTATGTTTTAGAGAACATCACTCCCTATGAGAAGGCCAGCACGTACAATAACTTTTATGAATTTGGAATGCAAAAAGATGATCCCGCCCGTTATGCCAGTGTTTTGCAAACTTCTCCTTGGGATGTGGTGATAGATGGAGAAGTACAAAATCCTATGAAGATTTCGATAGAAAAGATTCTGCGGACAATGCCCCTAGAGGAGAGGATTTATCGTTTTCGCTGTGTGGAGGCTTGGAGTATGAATATCCCTTGGGTGGGATTTGAATTAAGGCATTTGCTCTCTCTTGCCAAGCCTATGATGCAGGCAAAATATGTGGTCTTTGAAAGTGCCAAACAAGAAAGCATGCCAGCGGTGAAAAATCCACGCCTTGTGTCTTTCATGCAATTTCCCTATATTGAGGGATTGAGGATTGATGAGGCGATGCATCCATTGACTCTGCTTTCTGTGGGAATGTATGGGCGTAAGCTCCCCAATCAAAACGGTGCCCCCCTAAGGCTTGTGGTGCCCTGGAAATATGGATTTAAAAATATTAAGTCGATTGTGCGCATCACCCTTACCAAAGACCAGCCCACCAGCACCTGGGAAAAGCTCGCAGCAAATGAATATGGATTTTATGCAAATGTCAATCCCGATGTCCCTCATCCTAGGTGGTCGCAGGCAAGCGAGCGCTTCATTGGAGAGGGATTTTCTCTAAGACGGCAGAGGACACAGATGTTTAATGGTTATGGGGAGGAGGTGGCTAGATTGTATGCAAATCTTAACTTGGAGAAAAATTACTAAATTTTTTGAATCCCAAGGGATTTTTATCATGGTCTCTTGTTTCTACTTGCAAACAGAGCCCAGAGGGGTTTTTTGGGTTTTGTTCCTGAGATTTCATAACCGCACAGAAATAACGAGTTTTGTAAACAAGAGATAAATCAATAGAAATATTTTTACTAATCAGAAAATTTTTATGCCTCAAGCATACAAATGGTAACATTTTAGAATTTCCTCAAAAAATCCACGAGTTTTTCATTTTTTTGCCAGAAAAGTAGATTATCATATACAGCGACAAACAACAACAAAGGAGAGATAATGATAAAGTGGAATAAAGCCGACGTGATGTGGATGTTAAGTCTTTATGGGACTGCGATTGGTGCGGGCGTATTGTTTTTGCCTATTAATGCGGGGATGGGGGGATTGATCCCTTTGATTGTGATGCTAGTGCTTGCATTTCCTTTGACTTTTTTGACACATCGCGGACTGTGTCGCTTTGTATTGGGGGGATCAGATAAAAACGAGGATATTACAGTGGTGGGGGAGAATTACTTTGGCAAATTTGGAGGGGTTGTGCTTACATTCCTTTATTTCTTTGCTATTTTTCCCATTTTGCTTGTGTATAGTGTGGGAATCACCAATAATATCAGCAGTTTTTTTGTGCATCAATTAGAACTAGAGGAGCCCAATCGCCTACTGCTTTCTTTCTTGGTGGTGAGTGTTTTGATGCTGGTGGTGAGCTTTGGGGAGGAATTTGTGATTAAAATCATGTCTGTGATCGTATTTCCCTTCATTGCCGTGCTTGTTTGCATTGCATTGTGGCTCATTCCCAAATGGAATACAGCCCTTTTTGAAAATATTAGCTTTAATGGCGTGAATGGAGAGAGTTTGTGGATTGTGATGCTTTTAATTTTGCCCACAATGGTTTTTGCCTTCAATCATTCTCCTATTATTTCCTCGCTCGCTGTGCATTGCAAGCAAAGCTATGGATCTGATGCAGACAAAAAGGCTTCTAGCATCATTGCAGGGAGCAATGTTTTGATGGTGATTACGGTGATGTTTTTTGTATTTTCTTGTGCAATGTGTTTGAGTCCCATGGATTTCAAAGAAGCAAAAGAGCAAAATCTCCCCATTCTTTCTTATCTGGCTAATCATTTTGAAGACATGAAAACTTTTGCCATGGTCGCTCCAGTCATTGCATTTGTTGCAATGGGAAAATCATTTTTTGGACATTATTTGGGCGCGCGTGAGGGACTTAATCACATCTTGCTTTCTCTCACAAATCACAAGATCTCTCTATCCAGCGCGAATAAAATTACGGTGTTGATTACATTTTTTGTTGCCTGGTTTGTTGCATACAAAAATCCCAGTGTCCTGGATATCATCGAGAGCATTGGTGGGCCCATTTTGGCCATCATTCTTTATTTGATGCCGCTTTATGCCATCTACAAATTCCCGCAATTGCGCCAATATAAAAATTTGTGGCAGAACCTGCTTGTTTTATTCTTTGGTTTGATTACAATTTCAACTGCAATCTATAAATTATTTTAAAGGAATCTTTGTGATTAGCATTTTGGAAATTTATAAAATCGGGATAGGGCCATCTAGCTCCCATACCATGGGTCCTATGAAAATTGCCAAAAATTTTGTGGATGCCCTGATTGGTGCGGGATTGTTGGAAAAAGCCACGCGCATCATCGCAGATGTCTATGGCTCACTGTCTTTGACAGGTAGGGGGCATCAGACAGATATTGCCATCATTTTGGGTTTAGCGGGTAATACTGCAGACAACGTAGATATTGATGCCACGCAAGAGTTTTTGAAAAACCTGCGCGAGACAAAGACTCTGCAAATCTATGGCGAGAAATTCAGCCTAGATTTTGAAGAGGAGAGGGACATCCTCTTTCATAAAGAATTTTTGAAGCTTCATGAAAATGGGCTGAGGCTGAGCGCATTTGCAGGAGAGAGGGAATTGCTTAGTAAGACGTATTATTCTGTGGGCGGAGGGAGAATTGTGGAGGAAAGGGATTTTGGCCAGGAAAATGTCAATAGGATTAGTGTACCCTATCCCTTTTCTTCTGCAAAGGAGCTGCTAGAGCATTGTGATGAGACCTCACTTTCTATTTCTAGTATTGTGCTAGAAAATGAATTGGTCTCTCACAGCATGGAGGAGATCCAGCAATATTTTGATAGGATTTATTCCACGATGAAAGCTTGCATGCACCGAGGATTTGAAAAAGAGGGATTATTGCCTGGCTGTTTGAAGGTACCCCGTCGCGCGGCATTTTTACATCGCGAACTCATCGCCAATAAAGCCAACCAAGAAGATCCCATGAGAATCTTTGACTGGGTGAATTTATTTGCACTGGCAATCTCTGAGGAAAATGCCAGCGGAGGGAGGATTGTCACTGCGCCCACAAATGGGGCTTGTGGCATTGTCCCAGCGGTGTTGTTTTATTATGATCACTTTATAGAAAAGCTTACCCAAGATGTGTATTTGCGCTATTTTGCCACGAGTGCGGCAATTGGTCTGCTTTATGAGATGAATGCCTCTATTAGCGGTGCAGAAGTGGGCTGTCAGGGAGAGGTCGGGGTGGCCTGCAGCATGGCAGCAGCTGGGCTTGCAGAGCTTTTGGGGGGTAATGCCAGACAGGTTTGTATGGCCGCAGAAATCGGAATGGAGCATAACTTGGGACTGACTTGTGATCCTGTGGCGGGTCTTGTTCAGATTCCTTGCATCGAACGCAATGCTATCGCCTCCATCAAGGCAATCAATGCTGCAAGAATGGCAATCTTGCGCAAAAATAGTGCTAGGGTGAGCCTAGATGAGGTCATTGCTACGATGTATCGCACAGGTAGGGACTTGAACTCCAAATACAAAGAAACTTCACAAGGAGGTCTGGCATTTACGCTCAATAACTGTGGCTAACCCTCCAAGCTCTGTGTATATTTAGCGCACTGTCGGTGCTGCAGTAGTCTAAAAGAACGCACGATATTTTGCATCAAAGAAGGGCTCTGCTCCTTTTAAGATTCTCGCAAAAATCCAAAAAATCCTGCACAAACCCCCAATTCCAGCGAAGTAGAAAATCTCAAAGCAAGGCTAAACCAGCAAAAAAAAGAGATTTCTCAAGCTATGGAAGTTATGAGAATGAAGCAAGAGGCATTAGAAGAGCTGCTTTATGTCATTCCCAACATCCCTGATGAAAAAACCCCAAGAGGAGAGGATGAGAGGGAGAATCTTGAGCTTAGCAAAATCCTTGAGCCAAGAGCCTTTGATTTTATCCCCAAGGAGCATTGGGAATTAGCCCAACAAAATGGCTGGATTGATTTTGAGCGGGGCGTAAAGCTTGCTAAGAGTCGCTTTTCTGTGTTGCGTGGCATGGGTGCAAGACTCAATCGCGCACTCATTAATTTCATGCTGGATTGCAATCAAAAAGCAGGATTTGAGCTGGTTTGGCTGGGGTTAGTTTTGTGCGAGATTCATGAGCTAGTCTTGCACCATGTTGATACTGTGCAGGATTTTGCAGGAGCTCTCCTGCCCCTCTTGGCATTCCTTCTCAAAATAATTGCGCGCCAAATAAAAATATGCCAGCGCAATTTCTAGATTTTTTTTGAGTTTTCCCTGACCTCTCTCATACATGATGGCTAGATTGAAGCAGGCTTCAGGGACGAGTAGCGCGCAGGCTCTCTGGTAATAAAATGCGGCATTTTGGAGATTTTTGTTTACACCAAGCTCTTTGTAATAGAGATCTGCAAGCCTCTGACAGCCTATGCCATCTTCATCTTCATCGCATAATGCCTGATAATATTTCTCTGCTTTGGGACCAATTTCTAGCAGCCTTGTTTGGAAGCAGCCAAAGCTATCATGATTTTTGCAGGCAAAGTCAAAATATTGTTTGGCTTTTTTGTAGTCTCTTTCCACACCAAAGCCATTTTCATACAGCATCCCAATACCACTGCAGCCAAGCATATTTCCCATATCACAGGCCTTCTGGTAATAGGACTTGGCCTCATCATAGTCCTTTGTCTCATAAAATCTCTGCCCTTGCTTGACAAAAGCATCGCCAGGGGCTCCAAGCCCAAGGGAAAAGCTGAGCAAAAAAAAGGCAAGGATTTTCATGAGATGTTTTGCAATCGCTCCTCTCGCATCCCCTCTTGTTCTTTGTATAGCAGCGCGCACTTCTTAGAGAGTTCGCGGATCTTGAGGATGAATTCCTGGCGCTGGGAGACAGAGATGGCCTTTCTTGCATCCAGGATGTTGAAGAAATGCGAACTCATCATGACAAGATCATATGCAGGAAGGGGCAATTCTGCATCCAGGCAGCGCCTTGCTTCATTTTGTACGCTAGAAAATAATTCCCAAAGCATTTTTGTATCTGCGATTTCAAAATGATATTTGCTAAATTGATATTCACTTTCCAAATGCACATCAGCATAATTCACCTTCTCTTGGAGTGTATTCTCCCCCCATTCTATCTCTAGGAGCGATTCTACTTGCTGAATATAGGTGACTAGGCGCTCCACTCCATAGGTGATCTCAATGGCCACGGGATCGCATGCCACTCCTCCTACTTGCTGAAAATAAGTAAATTGCGTGATTTCCATCCCATCTAGCCACACTTCCCATCCCAAGCCCCAAGCCCCAAGTGTTGGGGATTCCCAATTATCTTCTACAAAGCGAATGTCATGCTTTTTGAGATCTAGACCCAGTACCTCTAGGCTTTTGAGGTAGATCTCTTGGATGTTGTCTGGGCTTGGCTTGATGAGCACTTGGAATTGATAGTAACTCCCTAGGCGATTGGGGTTTTCTCCATATCTGCCATCTGTGGGGCGACGTGAGGGGGCCACATATGCAACCGACCATGGCTTAGTATCTAGGCTCCTTAGCAAGGTGGCTGGATGAAATGTCCCAGCGCCCGCTGGGATGTCATAGGGCTGCACAATGATGCATCCTTGCTCCTTCCAGAATTCTTGAAGTTTGAGCAAAATATTTGAAAAAGTGGGCCGCATAAAATACCTTTGAGAATTGGGATAAACATGGGAAATTATAGCAGGCAAATCGTCAAAAAAGCCATGGATTTTTATGCTAGAATTTTACAGCGAAATTTTCACAAAAAGGCCTAGGCAATGATTGATGTGAGGTTGTTGGTAAGTGATTTTGATGCAGTGAGTCAGAAATTGCAGAAGAAAAAAGTAGGGGCTGTTTTGCTACAGGATTTAAAGGCGCGTGCGCAGGAATACAAAAGCGCCAAACAAGGGCTAGAAACCCTGCAAGCAGAGCAGAATAAGAACTCCAAGATTTTTGGCTCTTTGATGGCACAAAAAGATTCCCAAAATTCCAGCGAAGTAGAAAATCTCAAAGCAAGGCTAAACCAGCAAAAAAAAGAGATTTCTCAAGCTATGGAAGTTATGAGAATGAAGCAAGAGGCATTAGAAGAGCTGCTTTATGTCATTCCCAACATCCCTGATGAAAAAACCCCAAGAGGAGAGGATGAGAGGGAGAATCTTGAGCTTAGCAAAATCCTTGAGCCAAGAGCCTTTGATTTTATCCCCAAGGAGCATTGGGAATTAGCCCAACAAAATGGCTGGATTGATTTTGAGCGGGGCGTAAAGCTTGCTAAGAGTCGCTTTTCTGTGTTGCGTGGCATGGGTGCAAGACTCAATCGCGCACTCATTAATTTCATGCTGGATTGCAATCAAAAAGCAGGATTTGAGCTGGTTTCAGCCCCTGTGATTGTCAATGAAAAGATGCTTTTTGGCACCGGACAGTTGCCAAAATTTGCAGAAGATATGTTTCGCATCGATGGCAATATGGATCCGCTTCATGTCGGAGAGGAAGAAGAAAAACAAGATCTCTATCTCATCTCCACGTCAGAGATCACGCTTACAAATCTCTATTATGATGAGATTCTCCAAGCAGAGGATTTGCCTCTTTTGCTCACTACACAAACTCCTTGCTTTCGCAAAGAAGCAGGGAGTGCAGGGAGGGATACCAGAGGCATGATCCGCCAGCACCAATTTGATAAGGTAGAATTGGTTGCCATCACAAAGCCTGAGCAAAGTGATGCAATCCAGCAGAAAATGATAGATACAGCAAGCGGGATTTTGCGTACACTGGGGCTTCCTCATCGCCTAGTCCAGCTTTGTGGCGGGGATTTGGGATTTTGTGCGAGCAATACTGTAGATCTTGAAGTATGGCTGCCAGGGCAGAATTGCTATCGAGAAATCAGCTCCATTAGCAACACCAGGGATTTTCAGGCGCGCAGAGCAAAAATCCGATACAAAGAGGACAAAAAAAATCACCTTGTACACACGCTCAATGGCTCCTCTCTGGCTGTGGGGCGCACGCTCATTGCCATTATGGAGAATTATCAAAACAAAGATGGCAGCATCACCATCCCAGAGGCACTCAAGCCTTATTTGTGATTGATTCATGGCAAATACTGAGGAACAAGGCAAAAAGAAGATTCTGGTTTTTTTTGAGAGCATTTCTAGCAAGTGCAAAGATGCCCTTAAGTCGCTAAAAAAACTTCCCAAAAAGCAGAAAATCCTCTATTCTGGCACTGCGAGCGGGGTTGTTTTGCTTTTGATTACATTGGTGATTTTGTGGCTGATTTTTGGCCACAAAAATGCAAAAAAAAAGCAAACCCTCCCCATTCAGACAAAGATTGAGATAGCCAATCAAGAAAAGAGCAATCAAGAAGAAGATATTCCCCAAGAGTTGCTTGCCTCTCTGCCCAAACCAGATAGCATACTCGCTTCCATCAATAATCATGAGCTCAATAGTATGATTCAAAAAGCAGATGTCCTCTACACCAATGGAGATGTAACAGAGGCGCTGAATGTTTTTGAGAAGATTGCAAATTTTTCGCAGTCACTTGCTAGCTACAATCTTGGGGTGGTGCGCATGCGCCAAAAGGAATATGGGCTAGCAATAAAGTCCTTTGATGAGGCAATCAGTACGGGTGAGGATGTGAGTCTAGCAGCCCTTGATGCTGGGGTTGCAGCGCGCCATTTGGGGAATCAAAAGGCATATCGCTATTATCTCAACCTTGCAGCAAAGGAGCTAAGCAAAGAGTCCAAAGAAAAGTTTTATAGCTATTTGTATGCACTCATTCAGTTTTATCAGCAAAATTATTTTGCCGCATTAAGTGCGCTCACCCATCCTAATTCTCCCTCTTTTGTGAGCAAGAGCGATGATTTGCTTATGCGCACTTTTTTGACCCTGGATGATAGTAGCAATGCCATCAAGGTCCTAGAAAAATCCCAAGACAAAGACAAAAAGATGCTTGGCTTACTGTATGGGCGGGTTGGGGATTATAAAAAGGCACGGGAATATCTGCTTTCTTATACCAACAAGAATCATGGGGATGTGGGTGCACAAATGGCGTTGCAGATCGTGTTTTTGAAAATGCACGACTTTGCCAATGCAGCAAGGATGCTAGATACCATCAATGCTTCTGATGCGGCAAAAAAACAGGCTTTTGAGGCCTATCCCATCAAAATCACCCTAGCCCCCAAGCTTTTTGATGTGAATTTGGCACAAGAAATTTTTGTAAAAAAATTCCTAGATCCCAAGGACCCCGCTTCGTATAAACTGCTCTTTTATTATGCACCCTTCAAGGTTTTCAACATCAAAGATGCGCTTGAGCTCACGCAAGAAGGCGGGGCGCTTTCTCTGCAAAATATCCAAGCCTCTGAGGAGAAAATGATCCAAAGCCAGACCATTGCACAAATTGATAAAAGCATCACGGAGTCTTTGAGTTTTGTTGATAAAAAGCATCTGCGCAAGGCCATTGGCGTACTAAAGAAAGTGCTAGAGAAAAATCCCAATCACTCGATCTTGCATTATGATGCGGGATTATTGTATGCGCAGATGGAGGATTATGGGCGTGCGTATAAGCATTTCATCAAGGCATATTATCTTGATAGCAAGGAATTGGATGCAGGAATGTTTGCCATCCTCACTTCTTATTTTTTGAACAAAGATACCTCAAGAATCCAAAACGAAATCACTAAGAATTTCGAAAATCTCGCGCCAAAAAATCCTGAGCAGCGCAAATTTTTGTTGGCATTTTTGGGCTATCTCAATAACAACATCGGGGATGAGATGGCTTGGGTGGATGATGTCAAAGAAAAAAAATCCATCTATTATGCACTTAAGGCTGCCTATGCGATTCGTCAAAAAGATCATAAGGCCATCATCTCTGCCTTTGGCTCTTTAAGAGACATGTACAAAAATGATTTTATTACCAATGTTTTCTATGCTGTGGCAGAGAATTTCAATACCAATTTCAAAGAAATTGCACTCAAGCTGCATAATATTTTTGTGGATAATCGCTATAACCTTGATAGCGTCTATTATGGCCCCGCACTTGCTAGGGAATTTTATGCTCATATTGGATTTATTACAGGCTCGCTTCAGAGCCAAGAAAATCTTTTGCAACAAAAGCTCACCTCCTCCCTTGGCAACAATAATGGCATCTTGCAGGCCCTGGGGCTTGTGAATATCTATCAGCACAAATTTGAGCAGGCCTATGATACCTACAATCTCTTGATTAACCAGCTTGGCGAGGATGATGCGCGCACGCAGTTTCTTGCAGCAGTCGCAGCGGTTGGCATGAATGACAAGGACAATGCCAGCTTGCTCTTGCAGCTCTCCAAAATGAATGCGGATTCAGAATTTGAGACGCGTTTTGCCCTGGGCATTCTCTATCAGCAGGCTGGGAATTTCAGGGCTGCTATCGCACACTACAATATGATTATTGGCAGGAGCTTTGATCTGGGTTTTTTTGATTTTGAGATTGATGTGCCAAAGATCCTAGCCCTCCAAAAAGCAGCCAAAAAATTATGACAAAAGCCTACCAAGACCTAAACCCCGCTCAAAGAGAGGCTATAGAGCACATTGATGGCCCCATTCTTGTGCTCGCAGGGGCTGGTAGTGGCAAAACCAAGACCCTCACTACGCGCCTGGCCTATCTCATCGATGAAGTGGGTATCCCGGCGCATCAGACCTTGATGCTGACCTTTACCAACAAGGCGAGCAAAGAAATGCGAGAGCGCGCACTCTCTTTGATGTCAAACCCCATTCACCCCCCACTTCTTTGCACATTCCACCGTTTTGGTTTGATGTTTTTGAAATTCTATATTAGAGAGTTGGGGCGCGGAGAGAATTTTGTGCTGCTTGATAGTGATGATAAAAAAAAGCTAATCAAGCAAGTAAGCACAGAGATTCTAAGAGGCTCAAAGGAACTTATGCCAAAAAACCTCATCCAAAAGACCAAAAATGAAGATGAGGATTCTGCTCCCACCAAGCTTAGCCCTGGTTATCTAGAATACATCATCTCCCAGCTCAAAAATTCCCTCATCCTGCCTGAGGGATTTTTTGCTAGTGCATCAAATCCCACGCAGATGAGCATCGCAAAGATTTATCAAGGATACCAACAAGCACTCATTGAGCAAAATCTCATAGATTTTGATGATTTAATCTTGCTGCCCTATCAGATCTTGGAGCAAAATCAAAATCTTGCCATGGAAGTCTCTAGGCGCTATGCTTACATTATGGTGGATGAATATCAGGATACAAATTTTTTGCAATTCAAGCTTTTAGAAAAGCTTTGCAGCGCGCATCAAAATCTTTGTGTGGTGGGCGATGATGATCAGAGCATTTATGGATGGAGGGGGGCAGAAATTGGGAATATCTTGAATTTTCATAAATTTTTCCCCGATACAAAAACCATCAGACTAGAGGAGAATTATCGCTCTAGTCAAGAGATTTTGGAGGCTAGCAATCAGCTCATCGCCCACAATAAGCAGCGCTTAGGCAAGGTGCTATATAGTCATAAGGGCAGGGGAGAGAATGTGGAACTGCTCCACAATCCAGATGAAAATCTTGAATCTCAGGTGCTAGCAAAAAAAATCCAAAGCCTTTTGAGAGAGGGGGCAAGGGTGGATGAGATTGCTATTTTGTTCCGACTCAATGCACTCTCCCGCGCGCTAGAAGATGGGCTAAACAAGGCAAAAATCCCCTATTGTCTCATTGGCACGATTCGATTTTATGAGCGTGCAGAGATTAAGGATATCTTGGCATATCTGCGCTATCTCATCAATGATAGGGATGATTTTTCGCTAGAGCGCATCATCAATCAGCCAAAAAGAGGGATTGGAAAAACCACAAAAGAGGCGATTTTCTCCCTTGCAAAAGAGAGAAGAATCAGCGTGGCAGAGGCATTTTCCCTAGGGCTTTATGAGGGGGTTTTGAGCCAAAAGATCCTCAAAAATCTCAAAGGTTTTTTTGGCACCTTAGAGGAGCTGCGAGGACTAGAGATGCAGCCAGAGAGGATTATTGGAGTATTTTTGGATCGCTTTGAGCTCCGCAATTGCTATGAGGATGAGTTTGGGGGGAATGATAGATTGGCAAATATTCAGGAATTCCAGGGTTTATTGAAGGATTATTTCCATCACAATCCCACTCATATCCTGCAGGATTTTCTCAATGATATCCCGCTAGAGAGCGAGCTTGACATGCAAAATGATCATGGGGTCAAGTGCATGAGTATCCATACTGCGAAGGGATTAGAGTTTGATTATGTTTTTGTCATTGGGTTAGAAGAGGGATTTACTCCCTTGTTGCGTGAGGGGGTGGATATGGAAGAAGAGCGCAGGCTCACTTATGTGGCTTTTACACGCGCTAGAAAAAAGCTTTTTGTAAGCTATGTGGATTCGCGTTATCATCAAGGGATACGCAAACCAATCAGCCCATCAAGATTTTTGCTCGAATCCCAAATCCTAAAATCTCATACATCCCAAAATATAGCCCAGAAGAAAATGGGTACCATCAGCAAGGGGGATTTGGTATTGCATAAGGTTTTTGGCACTGGGCGCGTGGAGGAAGTGCGAAAGAGTGGAGAGGATGAGATTTACTCCATTAATTTTGGAGGATTGATTAAACCTATACTTTCTCGATTTGTCACAAAGGTAGAGTCATGAAAAAATGGTTTTTCTTCCTGGCATTTTTGCATGTTTTGTGGAGTGATAATATCACGAGCATCGAGAAAAAAATCAAGCAGGATTATGAGGCCTATTACAAAAATAATGCCCTTGTAATCAAGGGGATAAAATTATTGCTCGATGCCTCTAGTCAGATTAATGAGGTAAGACTAGAGCATATTGCACTAGAGGATGAGAAATTTGGAGGGGATGGAAGGGTGCGCATTATCTTTGTCTTTGAAAACAAAAAATACACCCATAGCATTGCTTATAAAATCCATGGCGATCTCAAAGTGGTTTTTGCCAAAATTGGAATCAAAAAATCCCAAGACATCACCAAGGAAAATACTTTGATCAAAACCATTCCCTTGGGGGCTTTGCAAAATAGCCCCATTGGCCTTTCTGATATTGATAATATCAGCGCCAAGATCTTCATCCCTAGCGGTGGGATGATTGTAAATTCTCTTGTGGCAAATAAGATTTTGATTCGCAAAAATGATAGTTTTCTTGCCATCTATAAAGAGGGAAATATGCAAATCCAGCTTACATTGATTGCAAAGCAAGATGGCGCAAAGGATGCGATTATTGAGGCCTATAATCCCGAGAGCAAAAAAACCCTGCGCGTGAGGGTTTTGAGCAATGCTATGGGAGAGATTTTGTGAGGGAAATATGAAATTTACTTTGGCAATCAGTGGGGCAAGTGGGGTGCATTTGGGTCTTAGATTTCTCTCCAATCTCCCCAAGGAATGGGAGTTGTTTTTGGTGCTTAGCAGGGGAGCAAAGGAAGTGATTACACAGGAAAAAACTCCTTTGGAATTTTCTCAAAAACTAGAGATTTTGGATTGTCAAGATCTTGGAGCCTGCATTGCTTCAGGGAGTTTTGGAGTAGAAAAGATGGCAATCATCCCCACCTCTATGAATAAGCTTGCCAAAATTTCTCATGGCATCGCAGATGATCTTATCACTCGTGCAGCCTCTGTGATGATTAAAGAGCGCAAGACTTTATTGCTAGCTCCGCGTGAGATGCCTCTTTCTCCCATTGCACTAGAAAATATGCTGCGCCTCTCGCAAACTGGAGTCATCATCGCTCCGCCGATTTTGGGATATTATGCAGGGATTGAGGATTTGGAGGGGATGGAGGATTTTTTGATTGGGAAATGGCTAGATAGCTTGCAAATCCCACACAATCTGTATCGAAGGTGGAAGGCATGAGAAGGCTCGCAATTTATCCAGGGACTTTTGATCCATTGACTAATGGGCATTTGGATGTCATCAAACGCAGCGCAGAGCTTTTTGATAATCTCATCGTCGCAGTAGCCAAGAATAGCGCTAAATCTCCTCTTTTTAGCCTAGAGGATCGCATTGAGATGCTAGGGCTAGCAACTAGGGATTTTAGCAATGTTTCTTGCGTGGGATTTGATAATTTGCTTGCAGATTTTGCCAAGCAAAATGGTGCGCGTGTGCTCATTCGAGGCTTGCGCGTGATGAGTGATTTTGAATATGAATTGCAGATGGGCTATGCCAATGCTTCGCTAAATACAGAGCTAGAGACGATTTATTTTATGCCCAGTCTTAAAAATGCCTTTATTAGCTCCTCAATCGTGCGCAATATCTTGGAGTATGGAGGGAAAATTTCTCATATTGTGCCCCATGCGGTGTTTGAATATATTTTATCTAAGGGCAAGCCATGTATATAGTATTTGAGGGCATTGATACCAGTGGCAAAACTACGCAAATTGAGTTATTAAAGCCCCTTTTTCCCCATGCAATCTTTACTAGAGAGCCAGGAGGTAGCAGGATCGGAGAAAAGATACGAAAAATGATTTTGGAGCAAGAGGGATTAAATCCTACTGCAGAATTCTTCTTATTTCTAGCCGATCGTGCCCAGCATATAAGTGAAGTGATCTTGCCACACAAAAAGGATCTCATCATCGCAGATCGCAGCTTTGTTTCAGGAATTGCTTATGCAGAGGATCTCTTTCCAGAAGCCTATGAGCTGAATTTATTTGCCATGCAGGGCCTCTTGCCAGATAAAGTCATTGTGTTTAAGATAGATCAAGAAGACTTGTGCAAGCGACTCAAAAATAAGCATAATGACGTGATTGAAAAGCGTGGAATGGATTATTTGCTAAGGGTTCAAGAGAATTTATTGAGCATCACCAAGCGTCTAGAAAAAGAAAGGGGGGTGGAGAGATTGGTGCTTGATGCAGGGAAAAATCCAAGAGATTTGCATCAAGAAATCTTAAAAGCCCTGCCATGCGATGCATAGTTTGTGCCAGATTTAGTCTTTGTGTTCTTTGTAAATCCTGCCAAGAGCAACATCTCATCCTCAAACCCAAAATTCGCATTATAGGTGATTTCAAGGTTTATAGTTTTTATGATTACCAAGATGTTTCTTTTTTGCTTGCTACAAAATACTATGCCATTGGCACACGTGTTTTTGCATTGCTTGCAGGGCATGCAGCGCGATATTTTTTCACTCAGCAAAAAAGCACACTCCTCTCTCAGAATGTCTATGGCATTGCCATTGATGATCATCCCAAAAAATCCTATTCTCACTCTGGTGTGATTCTACGCGCTTTTAGGCATTGTGTGAGGCCTATTTATGGAGAGTTGTATGCGCGAAATGCTGTGCAATATGCAGGCAAGAACCTAGAATTCCGCAAAAATCACCCCAAGGATTTTTTTTATAAAAGCGGCGCGCGGGATGTGGTGATTTTTGATGACATCATCACTACGGGTACGAGTATGCTAGAAGCATCTTCTTGTGTGCAAAAAGCGGGTGGACAAGCGCTCTTTGGGATTGTGCTAGCAGATGCGAGATATTAAAAAAAAAGGATTATAATCTTGGCTTGTGAAAAGGGAGAGCAATGAAAAAAATCCTGTGTATTTTTTTGTTTTTGATTCCGCTTTTTGGTGCCACTGGAGAGCGTTTGGAGTGGAGTAGTGGGTTGTCATTGTTGGCATTCTTAGAAAAAAATCAACTCCCCTCAAAGCTTTATTATAATCTCTCAGCCAGTGACAAAGAATTAGCAAGCGAGGTGGCTGTGGGGTCTAGCTACTATATCTTGCGGGATCACAAGCGCGTTTTGCAGGTGCTCATTCCTATTAGCGAAGATGTGCAGATGCATATTTATTGGAAAAATGGGCAGTATTTCTTAGACTTCATCCCTGTCATTTACACCACACACCAAAAATCCCTTGTTTTGGCATTGCAAAAGTCTCCTTATCAAGATATTTTGGAATACACCAAGGACCGCGTGCTGGCCAATGAATTCGTAAACATCTATCGCAAAAGCATTGATTTTAAAAATTTCATGTTCAAAGATGACAAAATCGCTATGATTTATACGCGAAAATACCGCCTAGGTAGGACCTATTCGACTCCAGATATCAGGGCGGCTGTGGTAGAAACTCATAAAAAATCCCATTATCTTTTCAACTATAAAAACAATTTCTATGATCTCTCTGGCAGGGAAGTCGTGGGATTTTTGCTGGAAATGCCTGTGAAATATCATCGCATCTCTTCGAGATTTTCTTATGGGAGATTTCATCCCATACTCAAGAAAGTCCGCCCACACTATGGGGTGGATCTTGCTGCATCTCATGGTACGCCCATCCATGCAGCAGCTTCGGGGAGGGTGGTGTATGCTGGCCATCGTGGTGGATATGGCAATGTGGTGGAGATCTCTCATGGAGATGGCATCCGCACGCTCTATGCGCATATGAGTAAGAGGGATCCCAAAGTCCGTGTAGGGACCTTTATCAAAAAGGGTCAGATTGTTGGCAGAGTAGGTAGCACAGGGATCTCCACAGGGCCGCATTTGCATTTTGGCGTGTACAAGAACAATCGTCCCCTCGACCCTATGAGGATCGTGCAAACTACCAGGAGCGAGCTCAAGGGCGCCAAAAAAAGGGAATTTCTAGCAGTGGCGAAGAAATATCAAGAGGATCTTGATGCTCTTTGCCAAAAATATGATTTCCAGATCAAAAAAGCCTATCTCATCAAGGTGGCAAGCCAGTGAAATACTTTCCCCCCACACAAAAAAATGTGGATTACCAAAGCATAGAGATTGAAAGAATGCAAAACTCCCCTTACATAAAGACATTTTCTGTCTATTACAAAGAGGCGGGAAGGGCCAAAAAATGGGACATTATACGTTCGATGGATGGTGTGGCGGTTGTGATTTTTGATAAGGATAAAAACTCCTTTGTGCTGGTGCGTCAATTTCGTCCTGCAGTATTTTGTAACAATAAAGGTCTGGATGGCTACACTTATGAATTATGCGCAGGGCTTGTGGACAAGGAGGGTAAGAGCTTGGAGGAGGTTGCAAGCGAGGAGGTTTTGGAGGAATGTGGTTATCAAGTAAGCCCAAAGTCTTTGCACAAAATCGGGGCATTTTTCCACAGCACGGGAAATAATGGCAGCATCCAGCATCTGTATTTTGCCTCTGTCTGCGCAAAAGACCGTGTGAGAAGTGGTGGGGGGATTGATGAGGAATGTTTGGAGGTGCTGTATTTGCCTTTGGGGGATTCCCTAACTTTTATTTTTGATGATACAATTCCAAAAACCTCTTCTCTCTTCCTAGGAATCCAATGGTATCACTTCAATAAGGACAAAAAAATATGAGAATTTTCACATTCCTTTGCTTTTTGCTCGGAGTTTTGCAAGCCAGCCTCCAAGATGAGGTTCGCACCAAGGTCATCAAGGTCAATCCTGCTGCAGATGAAGTTGTATTCCAAGCTCAGGGTTTGCAGGTAGGAGAGAGTGGATGGGTGAAGATCCAAGTCAAGAATTTTGCAGCTATCATCAAAGGTCTCACCATCACTGCAGTCAAAGGCGATCAGGTAACTGCAAAATACCATGTCTTTGAGGTCTTAAAGCAAAAATATCTCCCCGATTTTACAAGCATCCCTAAGGTGGGGGATGAGGTGGTCTTCCACAATCTCAATGGCAAGGCATTTTTGGTGACTCCTACGCTGGAGACCTATGAAGCAATCAAGGATGCACACCAAGAAGTGAAGTTTTTGAGTCCAGATTTGCTCACGGGGTATCTCTTGGCATATGGCGGTCATGATCCTACCAAAAAATTTTTCCATCAAGCTTGCGACACCTATGCAGTGGGGCTTTTGTACATCGTTAATGAAAATGCCCTAGATGTGTTAGATTGTCAGAGTTTTGCGATTTTGCAATCAGAAAAAATGGACACCTCTTCCATCAAAGAGACTAAATTCCCCTTTTATTCTCGGATTGACGAGATTAAAACCGGCACGTTTGCCAATCTTTTTGGTTCCAAAAAATCCAAGTATTATTTCCCCTATTTCACCAATCTCGTCCATCCAGAGCGCGATTATCAGACCATGATGGTGGCAGTGCGCAAGGAAATGGAAGCAAAAGAAAAGATTAAACAAGAAGAAGAAAAAAAGAAGCGTGCTCAAGAAGAGTGGCAAGAAAAAGAGGAAAAAGAGCGTAAAAAACAACAGGAAAAAGAAGAAAAAGAGCGTAAAAAACAAGAAGAGAGGCTCAAAAAAGAGCAGAGAGAAGGGCCCAAGAGCAGAGATGCTGCCTCCTAAACATCGAGATTTTTTTAAAAAACTCCTCGCGCAGGATTTTGAGGATGATTCTGCTTATTTGCGTGCCTATGCCTATGATGCCACGCGTCAAAAATTCTTGCCTGATTGTGTGATCTATCCTCGCAATGAAGAGGAGATTGCAAAGATTTTGCTTTATTGCAGCGCGCATAAGATTCCTGTGGTGCCTCGTGGGGCGGGTAGTGGGATGAGTGGGGGAGCGCTCTGTGTGAGCGGTGGCGTGGTATTGGCTATGGAGAAGTATTTTCATCAGATTTTAGAGATTGATACAAAAAATATGCTTGCGCGCGTGCAGCCTGGGGTCATCAATAAGGATTTTCAAAAGGCTGTGCAAGAGCTGGGATTATTCTATCCTCCCGATCCTGCATCTCAGGATTTTAGTACCTTGGGAGGCAATGTGAGCGAAAATGCTGGGGGCATGCGTGCGGTGAAATATGGCATCACCAAGGATTATGTTTTGGCATTGCGCGCAGTACTGCCAAATGGAGAGATTATCCGTGCTGGAAAAAAGACCATCAAGGATGTCGCAGGATTCAATCTTGTGGGGTTGTTGTGTGGGAGTGAGGGGAGCCTAGCTGTCATCACTGAGATTACATTAAAGCTTCTAGCCCGCCCAAAATATGAGCAGGTTGCAATGGGGGTATTTGCTAGGATGCAAGATGCTATGAATGCAGTATATGATACGCTAAATTCTGGAATCATCCCTGTGGCATTGGAATTTTTAGACATGCTGACCATTCAAGCCCTCAATCAAAAATTCAACAAAAACTTCCCTCATGATGCAGCAGCGATTTTGATTGTGCAAGTAGATAGTGATTTAAAGGTGCACTTAGAGCATCAAATCCACTCTTTGCGCACTGTGTTTTTGAGGCATCACTGCATGGAGTTTGAGAGCGAGGATGAAAAAGAAAAAAGCCAAGAGATTTGGTTTTTGCGTCGCAATGCTTCTCAAAGCCTTAGCATTTATGGCAAAAAGCTCAACGAAGATATCACTGTGCCGCGCGGGAATCTTATAGGTCTTCTTGCAGGAATTGAGAAGATCTCTGCAAAATATGGCTTTAAGATTGCTTGCTTTGGACATGCAGGCGATGGAAATGTGCATGTCAATATCATGATAGATAATCCCACAGAGGAAAATCTAGCATTGGGATATCAAGCAGTAGAGGAGTTATTTGAGCTAGTGATTGCATTAGAGGGAACGCTAAGCGGTGAGCATGGCATAGGGATTTCTAAGGCTCCTTTTATGCACCTAGCTTTTAGCGAGCAAGAGATGGAATTGATGCGTGCGATCAAAAAAGCCTTTGATCCTCATAATATTTTAAATCCAAGTAAAATGGGATTATGATTGAATGAGCAAGAGCTGCTATTAGAGTGGTATGAGCGCTGTGGGCGCAAGGAGCTTCCCTGGCGCAATCTCATGGGAGATCAGGCAAGTTATGGGGTCTATGTCAGTGAGGTTATGTTGCAGCAAACAAGGGTAAGCGCTGTATTGGAGTATTTTGATGCATTTATGCGCGCCTATCCTACTCTACATTCTCTTTCTCTTGCTAGTCAAGATGCTGTATTGCTGCTCTGGCAGGGGCTTGGATATTATTCTCGAGCTAAAAATCTTTTAAAAACTGCAAGGATGACTGGCACAAAGCTGCCCAGTGATTTGGACTCTCTTTTGGCATTGCCTGGGATTGGGGATTATACAGCAAGGGCGATTTTATGTTTTGGCTTTGGCCAGGCAGTGGGGTTTTATGACACAAATATCAAGCGATTTTTCTGTCGTTATTTTGCGCTCACTGCGCCCAGTCACAAAACATTGCACCGCATCGCACAAGATTTTTTAAATCTTAAAAACCCCTTTGATCACAATCAGGCATTGCTAGATCTTGGTGCTTTGGTTTGTCTTCCTAAAAATCCTCATTGTAAGATTTGCCCACTGCATCTCACCTGCAAGGGTAGACATCATCCCTCTCTTTATAGCGCAGGCAAAAAAGTGATGTATACACCCCTCACTCTGCATCTAGGTGTCTATGAAGAGGGGGGTTGCGTCGCGATGTTTCGAGATCAAAAATGGAATGGCCTTTATAGTTTCCCTGAGATTTTGCCAGAGAGCGGGAGATGGATTGGGGAAGTGAAGCATACGCGGACGCACTATAAAATTACTGCAAAAATTTATCGCCTCTATAGTCTGCCAAAGCAGGCGGGCATCGAGTTATTAGAGGATAGAGAGAGGTTCCCTATGAGTAGCCTTAGTAGGAAGATTTTAGAAAAACTCAAGCAATGTCCATCCTGAGGCTTTGAGAAGTGGGATGAGAAGATGATAGAGATTTAGCAAGTATGCTGCTAAATCTCTGAGACATTCCAGGAAAGCAATTTATGCAAAGAACATCCATTTTGCTAGAAAAACAATACATATGCAGAGGCTAAAAATAATATGATGGACATATTTTCCCATAGGATTTCTGCATTTGAAGATAAAGTGACAGCTTAGAGAAAAGACCACAAGTAGAAAAATGCAACTTGCCAAAATTACCTTGATGAGCAAGAGTTTTTGCAAAATCGTATCAATGGGGGTGGAGAAGTATCTACCCACCATCATCCCGCCAGTGAGAAAGAGGATGAGGATCACAAATGGCATGAAGGATGTAGTAACTTCAGAAATACTGCCAATGAGTTTATTGCCGCCTTTTATTCTAGATTTTGCAATGGGTATTACAACCACATCAAAAAACAAATAACCTACAAAAACAATTGCACAAAAGAGGTGGATGATGAGGGCAAAGGGGTAGATTTTTTCCATGTTTACTCCTTAAAACTGTGTGTCAAATAAAATGCGCCGCATTATAGTACAAATTTTGACAAAATGCCTCAAAGTTGTATTTTTGGAAGTGGGATTTGACTCTTTTAGAGCTATTGGCTTTAGGGGTGTGAGATTTGACTTTTTTATGTTGTGAGGGTTTTGTTTGAATTTCTTGAGTTGCCCCAGAGATTCTCCAAAAACTGCAGTGAGGCTCAAAATTGCAGGATTTTTGTCATTGTGAGCATTTTTACAAAATTTTTAGCAAAATAAAAACCTTTTCCTGGTATGATTGGGCTTCCAAAAAGGATCGCGTAGCTCAGTTGGTAGAGCACTACCTTGACATGGTAGTGGTCGCTGGTTCAAGTCCAGTCGTGATCACCATCTTTTTTTTCTCTATTTTTTCTAAATTTTTCACAATCTCTGGATGCTTGGAATCTTCCAAATACTTTTTCAAAATTTTTGAAATCCCCTCTTTTTCAACTCCGCTAAAAAAATTGTTCGAGATTTTTCAAAACCTTAAAATTTTTTAAGATCATCCTTCTTCATACGCTGCCAATTTCAGCAAAACTCCTCAAAAATCCTACTCAAAAAACTCCCCTAGGCCCTTCCAAAATCTCGCTTAGATGAAATTTTTCAAGCTGTTTGCATTGCTCATCCATTTTTCTAGTCCCTGATAGTCTTCTTTTTCTAGCATTTGCTGCGCTGCCTGTATCTGTTTTTCAAAAAGCCCTAGGGACTCTAGGACATTTTTTCGGTTTTGCTTGAAAATATCTCTCCACATAATGGGAGAGCTTTTGGAGATCCTGCTCATATCCCTAAATCCTCCTCCAATGAGAGTTAGGATAAATTCCTTTTTTTCTTGCTCTAGGACTGTGTTGGCTAATGCATAGCTGATGAGATGAGGGAGGTGAGAGATGAGGGCGATGTGCTCATCATGTTCCTTGGCTTGCATTTTTACGATCTGCATTCCTATTGCGATGAAAATCTCTTTGCAAAACGCTACTTGGAATTCCCCACTTTGCTCAATGCTTGTTAGGATGACGATTTTTTTGTCAAAAAGCCCCTTGATAGCGGCCTTTGGGCCATTATTTTCAGTGCCACACATAGGGTGGGCGCCAATATAGTTTTTGCGCAAGTTTTGAGGGATCTCACGCAGGATCTGCTCCTTTGCACTACCTAGATCGATGATGGTGCTATGTGGTGACAGAGAACCAAAATTTTTTAGCGTCTTTGTGATGGCATCTAGCGGAATGGCCAAAAAAATCACATCGCATTGCTTGATTTCATGAAGCTCTATGCACTCATCAATAAGTCCTAAAGAGAGGGCTTGTTGCATGTGCAAGGAATTGCAATCATAGCCCAGAATCATTTTAAACATCTTGGTTTCTTTGAGTGCCAGCCCCAAAGATCCGCCAATAAGCCCTAGCCCGATAATCCCTGCCTGCATGTATGTTCCTCATTTTATTTTTTGGATTTTAGCATAACTGTATTTTTTGCACAGATAGCTTTTGGGATTGGTAGAAATTAAGGATTTCTGAAGAAAAAATCATCCTTTTGAGATATAATACTCAAATATTTTTCCTATGCATTTTGGCATGATCTTTGAGGCTACAATTTGAAGGTTATAATTTGAAAATTAAACAGTTATTTCTATTTTTCTGCATGTTTTTATGTTTTAGTTTTGCAGAGGAGATGATTAAGGAAGTACGTTATGATGGGCTTGTGTACATGTCGGATTTGCTTGCTCAAGAAGTCACTGGCATCCAGAAAAACCAACCCCTAGATGACAAAAAACTCGATAAGGCGATTTTAGAGCTTTATTCCCAGGGCTATTTTAGAGATGTATATGCGACTTTTGATGATGGGATTTTGACCTTTCATTTTGTGGAAAAGCCACGGGTGGCAAGCATTGAGATCAAGGGCTATGGAACAGAGCAAGAGCGGGAGGGGCTGTATAAGCAGATTGGCGTAAAGAAGGGCGATGTTTTTGATGATCAAAAGCTAGAAAAAGCCAAAGAGATTCTGCAAACAGTGCTTGAGGTGCATGGATATTATGGCACCACCATCCAATTAATTAAAACTGAGCTCAGCGAGAATGTGTATGCCATTATTTTTGATGTCAATCGTGGGGATAATATCTATATCACCAAGGCCATTTATGATGGACGCAAGGCCCTTTCTGTGAGTGATGTGGAATCCCTCTCTGCCAACAAAGAAAGACAGTTCATGGGCTGGATGTGGGGGCGCAACAACGGAAAGCTGCATTTACAAGAGCTAGAATATGATAGCATGAGAATCCAGGATGTCTATATGCGTCATGGATTCTTGGATGCCAAGGTTTCTGCACCATTCCTAGACGCCAATTTTTCCAATTTCACTGCGCATCTTTATTATAAAATCGATGAGGGGAGGCAGTACACCGTCTCTGACGTGGAAGTTGATATTGATGATGAGGTAGAATCTGTCTCCAAGCTCAAAAAAATCTCTCGTGTAAAGGTTGGCAAGATTTTCAATATTGAAGATCTGCGCATGGATGCCCAGCTGCTAAAACAAGCCATCGCTGATTATGGCCATGCCTTTGCAGTGGTATCTCCTGACCTTGACAAAAATGAAAAAGAGGGTACAGTCAAGGTCATCTATCGCATCCAAGTGGGCCAAAAGGTGCATATTGGAGATGTCATCGTCACAGGTAATACACGAACCGGAGATAGGATCATCCGCCGTGAGATTTTGCTAGGCCCAGGGGATACCTATTCGCTCACCAAGATCCTTGCCTCAGAAAATGCGCTGCGCAGACTGGGCTTTTTTGAAAATGTCAAAATTGATCAAAAGCGTACCAGCGAGCATTCCATGGACTTGATTGTGAATGTGTCTGAGGGCAGGACTGGGGAACTGCAGTTTGGTATGGGTTATGGGAGCTATGGGGGTTTGATGATCAATGGAACCGTGAGTGAGCGCAACCTCTTTGGAACTGGGCATAATGCGAGTATTTATGCCAATATCTCCACAGGTTCTGGGCTCTCTTATTTGGGGATTAAAAATGCAGGTCGATCTTTCTCGGGAAATATTACACTAAGCAATCCAAGATTATTTGATAGCTATTATAGTGCTTCTGTTAATATCTATGCTACCTATTCTATCAACTATCAGTATGTCCAGCAAAATGGTGGTTTTGGGGTGAGTATTGGTAAGTTGCTTACAAATACCTTGCGCGTAGGCTTAGGTTATGATTTAAATATCCTTAAAACTTCTCATTTCACCTCACCCCTCTATGAGCGCTATTATGCCTCCAGCAATCGTATTGTTGGCTCCTTTGATGTGGGTGGTAGACCCATCGAGGTGCGTGGGCTTTGGAAAAAAGACTATACTCTACCAATTACTAGCTCCATTACTCCAAGTCTTAGCTTTGATAATACCGATGACTATTATTTCCCCAAAAATGGCTTTATTGCATCCACTTATCTCCAATTCAATGGGCTTGGTGGAGATGTTTACAATACCAAGGTTTATGCAAAGTTTGCAGCGTATTATCATTTCAAAAGAATGATTGGACTGGATTTGATTGGACGTTACAAAGTGCAGGGAGGATATTTGTTCCGCTATAATCCAGAGGGATTCTTACCAATCAACACCACTTTTTATCTCGGTGGGGTGACCACGGTGCGTGGATTTAGAAGTGGTTCGATTACCCCAAAAGATCAGTTTGGTCTATGGGTAGGAGGAGATGGAATCTTTACCAATGCAGTAGAACTTAGTTATGGTTTGCTAGAGAAAGCAAAATTGAGAATTTCTGCTTGGTTTGATTATGGTTTGCTGAGCTATCGTGTATATGAAGGAAAGAGTAAAAATTTGGCAAACTATAAAAATTATGGTATTTTGGGAACAGGAGAAAGTGCGATAACATGGAGGGCAGCTGTTGGTTTGGCACTAGAGTGGGTTTCTCCCATGGGTCCTATAGTACTTGTATTCCCGATAAAAAGATTCAATCAGCAGCCAGGGGATTTGATTTCAAACTTTGAATTCACCATGGGAACGAGATTTTAAAAGGCAGACAATGAAAAGAGCAAGCAATCAAGAAATATTGCACCTCATGCAAAATGCCTCTCTAAGGGAACTGGGGGTCATGGCAAATGAGATAAAAATAAAGTTGCATCCAGAAAGAATCACCACCTTCATCGTGGATAGAAATATCAATTACACCAATATTTGTTGGGTGGACTGCGAGTTTTGCGCATTTAAGAGAAGGATCAATGAAGATGGGGGCTATATTCTTAGTTTTGAAGAGATTGATAGGAAAATTGATGAATTATTAGAGATTGGCGGCACACAGATTCTGTTTCAGGGTGGCGTGCATCCTAAGCTAAAGATTGATTATTATGAGAATCTTGTGGAGCATATTCATCAAAAATATCCCCAAATCACCATTCATGGATTCTCTGCAATTGAGATTTATTACATTGCCAAGGTTTCCAAACTCAGCATCCCTGATGTCTTGCAGCGCCTAAAAGCCAAGGGCCTCTCCTCCATTCCTGGGGCGGGTGCAGAGATCTTGAGTGATCGTGTGCGCGATATCATCGCACCAAAAAAGATTGATTCTGATGAATGGATTGATGTGCATAGACAGGCTCATAGACTTGGTATCAAAAGTACGGCTACAATGATGTTTGGCAGCGTGGATAGGGATGAGGATATTATTGAGCATTGGGAGAGGATACGCGATCTCCAAGATGAGACAGGGGGATTTCGGGCATTTATTTTGTGGAGTTTCCAACCCCAAAACACGCCTCTGCAATCCAAAATGCCACATTTGCAAAAGGCATCTCCCAATCGTTATTTGCGCCTGCTTGCCTGCAGTAGGATTTATCTGGATAATTTTAAAAATATCCAAAGCTCTTGGGTGACGCAGGGCTCTTATGTAGGGCAGTTGGCATTGCTTTTTGGGGCTAATGATCTAGGAAGTACAATGATGGAGGAAAATGTCGTCTCTGCTGCTGGTGCGCGCAATTCTATGAATCAGCAGGAAATGATTGAATTAATCAGGGACATAGGAGAGCATCCTGCCAAGCGCAACACTGCTTATGAAATTTTGGAAAGATATTGATGATGAAGAAGATAATTTTAATTTTTGGGTTTATTTTAGGAGTGGCAATGCAAGCAAATGAAGTAACTTATATAAAAATTAATGAGCAAAAGGTCCCTGTAATTTTTGAGGAATCCCATCTCATTCCTACGGGCTTTTTGCGACTGAGTTTTTTGGGTGGCGGAAGCATCAATGATAGAAATCTCTCAGGCCTCAGTGCCTTAAGTGCAGCGTTGCTCAATGAGGGTACAAAAACATTGGGTGTGATTGGATTTTCCAAAGAGCTGGATAAGCGCGCAATTACCCTGCAGGCAAGTTCTGGGATTGAGACCATCAATCTTGAGATGCAATTTCTCACAGAAATGCAAGAAGATGCTTTGAAGCTTTTGAAAGATTTGATTTTTGATCCCAATTTCACCCCTCAGACTTTGGAGAAAATCCGCAATAATGCGATTAGTCGTCTATCAGCAAAGGAAAATGATTTTGACTACATCGCCAATAGAAATCTCTCCAAAATCCTTTTTGAGGGAAGTCCTTTGGCAAATAGCCCCACTGCTCTCACGCTCAAAAAAATCCAATTAGAAGATATCAGGGTGCTAATCCATCAGAATTTTGTCCTCTCTAGATTGGTGATTACTATGGGTGGGGACATGAAAAAAGAACAAGCCCTACAAAAGTTAAGTGCCATCCTCTCTGGTCTCCCTCAGGGCGTGCCTGCAAGTCGTCCCTTTTATCATGTGAGTGCCAAGACTCAAGAAAAGATTGTATACAAGCAAACAGAGCAGGCCTATATTTATTTTGGCTCACCCTTTAATCTCAGTGACATGAGAAATGAGGGCTATAAAGCAAAGATTTTGGGATTTGTTCTGGGATCTAGCGGCTTTGGATCAAGGCTGATGGAGGAGATTCGCGTAAAGCGCGGACTAGCATATTCTGCGTATTTGCGTATCAATACAGGCAAGGTTGTCAATTATGCCTCTGGCTATCTACAAACAAAGCCAGAAAATCAAGATGAGGCCATCAAGTTGGTCAAGGAGATTGTGGCTCGATTTGTCAAAGAGGGGATCACTAAAGAAGAGTTAGAGGGCGCTAAGCAATTCTTATTAGGCAGTCAGCCACTAAGAGAAGAAACGCTCTCTCAGCGCCTAGATGCACAATTTTTGAATTTTTATTTGGGATTACCCTTAGATTTCAACAAGATCCAATTAGAGCAAATCAAAAATGTGAGTCTGCAAGAAATGAATGCCTATATCAAGGGGCACACAGAATTGAATAATCTAAGCTTTAGCATCGTAACAGTGCGGCAAAAATCTAGCAAAGAGGAGAAAAAATGAGTGCATTTGAGACTGTCATTGGCCTAGAGGTTCATGTCCAATTAAACACAAATACGAAAATTTTTTGTTCTTGTGCAACGAGCTTTGGAGAAGATCCCAATAAAAATGTCTGTCCCACTTGTTTGGGATTACCAGGTGCATTGCCAGTGCTCAATCGCGAAGTGGTAAAAAAGGCAATTTCCTTTGGCACTGCCATCGGTGCGCAGATCCATCAAAATTCTATTTTTGCAAGAAAAAATTATTTTTACCCCGATCTTCCTAAGGCTTATCAAATTAGTCAATTTGAGATCCCCATCGTTGGGCGTGGCAGCATCCAGATAGAGCTTAATGGAGAAAAAAAGACCATAGGCGTGACGCGTGCACATATGGAGGAGGATGCGGGCAAAAATATTCATGAGGGCAATTGCAGCAAAGTAGATCTCAATCGTGCTTGTACTCCATTGCTAGAAATCGTGAGCGAACCTGATATGCGAAGCAGCGATGAGGCTGTAGCCTATCTCAAAAAATTGCATTCCATTGTGAGGTTTTTGGGCATCAGTGATGCGAATATGCAAGAAGGGAGCTTTCGCTGTGATGCAAATGTTTCTATTCGTCCTAGGGGTGAGGAAAAATTTTATACGCGTGTAGAAATTAAAAATCTTAACTCTTTTAAGTTTATTCAAAAGGCGATCGAGTATGAAGTAGAGCGTCAAATTGATGCGTGGGAAAGTGGAAATTATGCTAGGGAAGTTGTGCAGGAAACAAGGCTTTTTGATACTGCTAGTGGCATCACAAGATCGATGAGAGGCAAGGAAGAGGCAGCAGATTATCGCTATTTTCCAGATCCAGATCTTTTGCCAGTGTTGATTGATGAGGATTTGATGAGAGAGGGCAGAAATATACCAGAGATGCCTGATGAAAAGCGATCGCGCTATGTTGTAGAATTTGGCATCAAAGATGCTGATGCAAGCATTTTGACCAGTCATTTGGAGGGTGCGTTGTATTTTGAGGAGATGATTGCTGAGGGAGCAAATCCTAAAAATGCGGTGAATTGGCTAAATACAGAGCTTACAGGGCGCTTAAAGGGTGAGAATAATTTAGAGAATTGCGGCATTTGTGCAAAAACTCTAGCAGCCCTTGTGAAGCGCATTGATGAGGGCAAGATTAGTGGGAAGAGCGCCAAAGACATTTTGGATGTCCTTGTGGAGCACAGAGGTGGAGATGTAGATCATCTGATTGATGCTATGGGATTGGCACAGGTCAATGATGATGATACGATTTTGAGCGCAATAGAGTCTGTATTAAGTGCCAATGGTGATAAGGTCGCAGAATATAAGAGTGGAAAGGAAAAGCTCTTTGGTTTTTTTGTGGGTCAGGTAATGAAGAATTCCAAGGGCGCAAATCCTACAAGAGTCAATGAATTATTGAAAGAAAGGCTACAGTAGCTTTGTGCTTTTAAATCCGAATTTTTTCTCGCTCTAGCCAAAGAACTTTGACCCATTTCATAGGGGAACTTTGATAGAGGGATTTGCTAGTGCTTTGGCGAGTTATTTTTTGCTTTTTGGATCCCTTTTGCTTGGAGCAGAGTTGAGTCTAGCAGGGTGAATGGGGGTTTGCAGGGAAAAGAGTTGGTGGCATGAAAATTTAAGATTTTTAAATTTTCAATAGCAGCGCATATCCATGAGTGCAAGAATCATGAAAATCTACAGAAGTAGCTAGGGATTTAGGGAGTCAGAACATTGTATAGTCGATGAGCTCGCGGTTGCAAAGATTGTAAAAATTCATAGCAGCAAAAGTCGCAGTAACAATGTCTTTTCCCATGACTTTAGTCATGGGGGATTTGTGCGATGGGGTATCATTGTGTGGAGAGATTGTAGACGATGGGGACTTTGATGCGCACTCTTTGCTTGGGTAGGGGGAATTCCTTGGCAGCATCATTGACTGCCTGAAGCGCACTTTTGTTCAGGACATTTCCTGCATTGCTATCTAAGATCTTTAGTCCATCGATACTGCCATCAACATTCAAGATGAATTCCACAGTCACCTGCCCTTCTAGCCCCCGGACTCTTGCAATCCTGGGATAGGGATTGTTTTGCGCGATAGCAGTGCGGATCTTGGAGAGGAACTCATCGCTAATGCCCTCGTTATAAGCAAGTGCTTCTGCAGTTTGCCCCTCTTGGTCTAGGTTGGAGGATTTTTGTTTCTCATCGGTTTCCTGCTTGGTTTGTGTGGTTTGCTCCTTTGTCTCCTCTTTTGGTTCAGGTTCTGGGGTTGGTTCAGGTTCTGGGGTTGGTTCAGGTTCTGGTTGTGGCTGCGGCTTTGGTTTTGGTTTGGGCTTTTTTGGCTCAGGCTTTTTCTTGGGCTTTTTTTTTGGTGGTGGTGGAGCTTTTGAAAAATTCGTCTGTTCGCCGCCATTATTCACACTGGCAATTTTCATGGCGATCATTTTGTCTCCATTTTCTTTGACTTTGATGGACTTGGATTTGACAAAATCGATGAATGGAATCAATACGGATAGATAGAGAAAAGTTGCGCAGAGAAAGCCAATTACACTTGGTTGTTTAATTCTTTCTCGTAGAAATCGCAAAATTTTCATGATTTTTTTCCTTTAGGGCATCCAGAATCTTTACAAAAACCTCAAATTTTGATTGCTTGTCGCTTTTGAGTTCAATAAGTGTTTTATTGTCAATGGGAGCGATAATCTCTTTTATTTTTTCTAGATCAATGGGTTTGTCATCCAGATATACAACATTGTTTGCGTCCACTGTGATAACGACAGTCTTTTCTTGCTTGGGCTGTTGTGCTGAGTTTGCCTCTGGAACATCGACCTTGATCTTTCCTTGCGCTACAAAAGTAGAAATGGTCAAAACAATCGCCAGCAAAACTAGCATAATATCGATAAATGGGACGATATTGAGTCCCTCTCCTCTTTTAATTTTCATTTTTCATCGCTTTGTATCGGTTGCTGATGATTTCAATTTTTCGCAGGAGTGCATTATAAATCATCAAAACAGGGATGGCTACGCACAATCCCACACCAGTGGCCTGCAGCGCCAAAGAAAGATCTCTCATAATCCTCTTTGCATCAATGTCGCTGCCCTGACTCATTCCATAAAATGTGATGATAATCCCGCCAACTGTGCCAAGTAGACCGATGTAGGGTGCATTGGAATAGATGATATAGAGCGCAGTCATGTTTTTTGTCAGAGATTCTTCTAGCATATCTGCAGTTTTGAAGTCTCCAAAATTCACGCGGCTAAAAAAAACCAGGCGCTCAATTGTAAACCAAATGGCAATAAATCCCATAAAACCAAGTATTGAAAAAATGATGATGTCAAGATAGAGTTCTAAAAAATGCATGGGTACCCTCGAATTTTTTCTTGGGATTATAACACGATAATAACAATATTCATATTTAATGTAGCAAAATTATGGATAAATTAATAATATTTTGCAGAAATAGGCTGTTATTATAGAATTTTTCTTATCAAAAGCTTAATTTTGTAAGTAATTCCAAAAGATTTCAATCCAAAATGAGGAGGATTGAGTGGAATTATGGAGACTTTTTAAATCTTTAGGAGTGTATATTTCAGAACTTCTTTGATATTTTTTACGCTGATGATCTCTAATTCTTCCTGGACTTCTTGCGGGATGTCCTGGAGATCTCGCTCATAATTTTTCTTGGGAATAAGCGCTCTTTTTATCCCTGCTTTATGTGCTGCAATGAGTTTTTCCTTTAGCCCGCCGATGGGAAGCACTTCTCCTGTGAGTGTGATTTCTCCAGTCATGGCGATGCTTCCATGAATCTTGGAATCTGTGAGGATGGAGGCAATCACGCTTGCCATGGCAATCCCAGCACTGGGCCCATCTTTTGGCGTCGCTCCCTCTGGTACATGGAGGTGAATATCATAGAGATTGTAGACTTGCACAGTCTCATTGGCCTCTTTTTTGCGCGATTTTTTGCTCTTTGTTTTGTTTATTTTGAGTGAGAAAAAATTCTCATCAATCAAGACTTTTATGACAGAAAAGGCGATGCGCGCAGATTCCTTCATCACGTCTCCCAGGCTACCTGTGAGAGTCAGCATTCCCCTGCCTTTAATCTTGATGGCCTCAATCTTTAACACATCTCCACCCACACTTGTCCACGCTAGTCCATTGATGATGCCTATCTTGTCAAGATTGTCACTTTTTTCAATTTCAAAAACAATCTTATCGAGGTAATTTGCTAGATTCTGTGGAGTGATGGTGACCTTTCTGACTCCATTTTGTAAGATCTCTCGTGCTGTTTTTCTAGCAAGCGTGGCGATCTGGCGCCTGAGGTTTCGCACTCCAGCCTCGCGGGTATATTTCTCAATCAATAGCACGATGGCATCAGAACTGATAGAAATCTCAGAATTTTTCAAACCATGTTTTTTTAGCTCTTGGGGGATGAGATAATTTTTTGCAATCTGTTCTTTTTCCTGTGGGGTGTAGCTAGAGACTTCGATGAATTCCATGCGATCGCGCAGGGGTGGGGGGATGTTGCCAATATCATTTGCTGTAGCAATGAAGATAATTTGAGAGAGATCGGTGTTGAAATTGGCATAGTAATCTCTGAAATTTTGATTTTGCTCTGGATCTAAGATCTCAAGCAGTGCACTTGTTGGATCCCCTCGCATATTGCGTCCGACCTTATCAATCTCATCGAGCACCACCACAGGATTCATGGTCTTTGCCTCTATGAGTCCTTGGATGATGCGCCCTGGCATTGCACCCAAATAAGTGCGCCGATGCCCACGCAATTCATTTACATCTTCCAACCCTCCCAGTGCGATGCGCACTAAAGGTCTTCCGATGGCAGTGGCAATAGAATTTGCCAGGCTGGTTTTGCCTACTCCAGGCGGCCCATAAAAGCACAAAATCGTTCCAATGCTTTTGTGGGTTTTTTCATTTCTTTGAGCTAGCAATTCTTTTACAGCAAAAAACTCCACAATCCTCTCTTTGGGTTTTTTGAGCGAGAAATGATCGATATCGAGCTGTTTTTCTACATTATTAATGGAAAGCTTTTTTTTGGCGAATTTATCAAATGGGATCTCTAGCACCCACTCAATGTAGTTTTGGACCATGTTGGCATCTGCGCTGTCTTGGTGCATCTTGTTGAGTCGATCGATTTGCTTTTTGATCTCTTTGTATGTATCCTCATAGACATAGGATTTGATGGATTCGAGTTTTTTGTGATAGTTTTCAATCTCCTCATCGCGCTGCTTATCTAGCCCCAATTCTTTTTGGATTTGTTTGAGCTGTTCTCTTAGGAAATATTCTTTATTGGTTTGCTCCATCTTTGTGTGGACTTTGTTTTTGATCTCTTTTTGGAGTTTTTGGGTTTGGGTTTCTTCGATGATGAAATCAATGAGCATGAGGAGGCGTTTTTCGGTGTTGTCACTGGCAAAGAGATGATAGGACTGCTCTTTTTTGAGGCGCAGGATGGAGGCGATGAGATCGACCACACGATTGGGGTCTTCATTCTCATCAATGGTGCGCAAGATATCTGGCGGAAAAAACTGGCTGATGTTTGCTAGATTGCGAACCTTTTCTCGCAGCACTTCCATTGTGGCCTGGATCTTTTCGTGATTGTGCTCTTTGTAAGTGATGATGTCTACCATCCCCTCTAGTGGATCGTGATTCTCGATGGAGAGGATCTTGCCTTTGGTGATTCCTTGGAAGAGGATTTTTACTTTGCCATCAGGGAGATTAACCTTGCGCATGATGTTTCCAATCACCCCCACATCATAGAAATTCTCTGCGTTTTTTACATGTTCTTTGATGTTTTTTGCACATCCCACAAAAATCATCTCTCTATTTTCCATAGCGCGATTGACTGCCTTGATATTGGCATTGTCTGAGATGAATATGGGTGCAATCATAAAAGGATACATGAACCCCTCTTCCTCTATCAAAATAGGAATGAGAGTGGGGAAATCAATCTGAGTTTTTAGTTGCATTGGGTTCTCCTACCAGTTAAATAGACGGACATACCAGGGGACATAAGATGGAGTGGGTTTTGTCGCGTCTTCAATCTCTTGTTCTATGCGATCTAAATAAGCCTTTTGCGCATTGGGTTTTTTTTGTTTGGCATAAACATTGGCTATGGCTCGATTGAGTTCATTTCTCCCTAGCAATAGGCGGAGTTGCATGGTCTTGATGAGATCAAGATACCTGCTATCAGGAAATTTATCTAGAAAATTTTGGATTTCTATGACCGCATTTTCCAAAAATTGCTGATCTTTGCTGTAGTTGACAAAGGCTAGGTAATGGGTCTGAATCTTGAGATAGGTGATGTAGTCAACATTGTCTGCAGTGGCATAGCGCTTGAGATACTCATCAAAATAATAATCTGCTAGCACAAATTCTTTCTCCACTTGGTGGGCCTTGCCCAAGATTAGCATGGCATCTGGCAAAAGAGGGGAATTGATATGTTCGCTTTGCAGGGAAGAAAAATGATTGTCTGCATTCTCTAGGCTTCCAGATTTGATCTCTTTGAGCATTTCTTGATACCAGTACATGGCTGGCTTATTGAATTCGTTTTTTTCTTTCTTGGAAGAGCAGCCCAAAAAGACCAAAAAAGCGGTGGCATAGATGACAAAAATTATTCTCACAAAGTCCTCATTTTGGGTTTTTCTATTTCGTGCAATTATATTATGAAAAAGTTAAGAAAAAGATTTTAGAATTTGATTTTTCCGTGGAAAATTAGATAAAATAAGCCGCTGGCAGATTGGGTCGCCAAATTTGCAAATAAAGTTATTTTATCGAGGTTAATAAAGAGATGATCTTTGAAGTGAAGTCCCCTATATTAGGTTTTGAGAAAGTCAAAAAGATGAAGCTTGAGAAAATTGATGAGATATTTGTGCGCTTGAGCAATGCCGAGGACAATTCGCCAGTTTTTACGCTTGTTAATCCTTTCATTCTTAGAGAATATGAGTTTGATGTTCCCGTGGCTTTGAAATTGTTGCTTGATTTAGAAAATGCCAAAAATGTCTTCATCGCCAATATTATGGTGGTGCAAATGCCTATACAAAATTCCACGGTGAATTTCCTGGCCCCCGTGGTGTTTAATTTCGACAATCAGACCATGGCCCAAGTGGTCTTAGATAGTTTAAAGTACCCCCAATACCAGCTCGCTGAACCCATATCCAATTATTACAAAGATGAAGAACCTCAAAATTGCCCCAAAGAAGAAGAGTCTCAAAAAACTAGAGATCTAGTGGAAAGCATGAGTGACTAGAGTTCTCGTCATCGGCCATGGGAAAATCGCCCTGACCCTCATAGAGGGCATTCTCAAAGCAGGATTACACAACAAATATTATTTTGAAATTTGTGGCAGAGAGTTTAAAAAAGTAGAAACTTTCATCAAATTCCATCATCTTGAATCCCATTTCCATGCACTCCCCCCAACGCCTCCCCTTTTTATCGATGAGGCTATCGTATTTTTATGCACCAAACCCCAGGGTTTGGAGAGTTTTGTCTTTGGCGGAAAGGCAAGAGCGGTGGTTAGTGTGATGGCAGGAGTCTCGATAGCCAAAATCCAGCAATCCATCCATGCTATTGGATATGCGCGCATCATGCCAAATATCGCGGCCAAATACCAAAAATCCTGCAGCGCGCTGTATTGCAAGGATTTGGATTGGGAGAGCATAGGGGATTTAGTGCAGAGTTTTGGCAAGGTGGTCGTGGTGGAAAAGGAGGAGCTTATTGACGCGAGTATTGCTGTTAGCGGGAGTGCGCCTGCATTCCTAGCGCTTATAGCGCAGGCATTGATGGATGCTGGGGTGCGTGAGGGGCTAGCGCGATTGCAGAGTAAGGAGTTTGTGCGCGGGATGTTTGAGGGGTTTGCCCTATTATTGCAGCAGCAAGATCCCCAAGAGATCATGGATTTGGTAGCAAGTCCTGGAGGAACGACGATTGAGGGTTTGAGTGTGCTAGAGAGTCGTGGTGTGCGCGGAGCTATCATGGAGGCCTGCCATCAAGCAGTGGCCAGGGCAAAAAAACTCTAATCGTGATTTTTGGGATTCCTTGATACGAATTTCATATAAATAGCCAGGCCAATGAGCAATGCAGACACTGCTCCGATGAGATAGACTGCATAGAGGATTTTGTCGGGTTCATTGATGGCAAATTTGAAAACCAGCATGAGGGATTCGATGGCCAGAGCGATGATGATGGAGCCAAGGAATCTCACGAGTGTCTGCTGTGGGATAAATGCTCCTTCTACGTGCTTACCCAGTACCTCCACTTCAAAAATTGCCTTGACTAAATCAAAAATGGCCAGTGCTAATGTTAGCTGGATGATGGCTTTGAAAATCTCATCGACTTCAAAATCTCGAAAGTGTCCAAGGTCGGTATAGAGATTGGAGACACCCTTGATAAAAAGTACAATGCAAATCAAAGTCAGCACCAAGGAAAGCAGCCCATAAATCCACATGCCAATTTTGTAACAAATATTAGCAAAGCGCGAGGAGGAGCTAATGGAGATGGCAGTAGTAAGAGGGAGATCGATACAGATGACAAAAAGCAAATGATGGTTTTGATCATATATGGGATAGGAGGCTGTGACAATGAGTTTGTTTGTCAATGCAGCGGGATAGGGATTGGTGACGATGCATCTTTTTTCCCTCACCGCTTCATAATAAAATGCCTGATCGGAAAAATTTTTACTCATCTGCGTGCTGCTTTTAGGGATTTTGATATTTTCTCTGGCATCAATTACATGCCCTGCAGCATCTAGGACATAAACTTCTCCCAGTGTTTTAATCTCTCTTCTGATTTTTTCCACCTCCTGGAAGATGTTCTCCACATTTGTGCTGGGGAGGAAATTCTGGAGATTTTGCGCAAAAAGATAATGCATATATGCGCGCAATTCATGACGAATCCTGCGATAAATAAGAATATCTCTTGATAACATTCATGCTCCTTTGATTTTTTTAATACTACCTTAAAATTTTCCCACTAGAGTGTCATATTTTTATGAAAATATAAGTTCAAATAATAAAAATTCTGTATAGCCCCTTATTTTCGAGGTTTCAGCCCTATATTTATGTGAAATTCTTGATAAATATATGAAGAAAATATTTTTTTATAAAAAAATTTAAGTTATTTTTCAGAATTTTGGAGTAGCATTCCATCTTCACTATTTTTATTAAAAAATACAATTTCTTAAGAAAAGGAGAATTCCATGAAGGCTTCCCTAAAAGGCAAAATCCTCATCGCAGTTTTTTTGGCATCCTGTCTCTCTGCCCAAGAAGGCGATTCTTTGCAAAAAGATGCTAAAACTTCTGGCAAAGAAGCGGCATCTAAAAACTCTGAGAAAGAATCCAAAAAAGAGCTAGAGGCAAATCAAAAAGCAGAGCAAATGCAAGAAAACAAATACAAGGCTGTTGTTGCCTCTGAGGGAGATGGGGAGCTAAAAGATCTCACTCCTGTCATCACCACTGCAAACCGTACTCCAACGCTTATCACAGAGGCTCCTGGAAATGTGAGCTATATCAGTGAAAAAACCATAAAAATGCAACAAAACCGCCAAATCTCCAGTGTGTTGGGACGGATTGCTGGTGTGCATGTGAAAACAGATGTTGGATACAATGGTAGACCAGGAATCTATATGCGCGGCATCCCCTATGGCACGCTTTTGATGCTAGATGGCGTGATTTTGAATGACTTGGATGGGACCTATAGGGTCATGCAATCCATCCCCACTTATGACATTGGTGGAATTGAAATCGTGCGTGGACCATTCTCTAGCCTTTATGGAACAGGCGCGATGGGCGGTGTAATCAATCTAATCTCTAAAAAGATCACAAAGCGGGATGGTCAAGCAATCATTGGATATGGAAATGAGATGGTAAGAGGTGGAGCAGAAAAAAACCTCACCCGTGGATATGTGAGCTTGGGGGATGTGTTTTTTGACAAGCGCTTGAGGGTGCGCGCTAGCTATGCTTTTAATGTCAGCGGAGGGGCTTATCGCGTCCCTGCGATTGCTAGCATTCCTGGTGGTGCGACGGGTATCACTGCTACCTTCACTGATGGCTCTCCTATTACCAACGGCGCAGAAGTGGGCTGGTCAGGACGCAATGCCTATCTTACGCAATATGGAAGATTGAGGGCAGAATATGACTGGAATGATTATGACACCACAACAGCCACGCTTATTATCACTAAAATCTCAGCAAGCCAACATGATCCCATTTCCTATCTCAAGGGGCCCAATGGCGGAACTGTATATGGCTATGGCTATGAGACCCCAGGGGCAAATGGAGGCAGCACTCCAGGCTATTCTAATCCTTTTGTTGGTTCTGGATGGATTGGCTTTAGAGAGGAATATAACTATATTGCCTCTGTTTCTCATAAGCATAATTTCACAGAAAACACCTCTCTAGATATCATCCTCTCCTCAGTGACTCTAAATAGCCAGTGGGCAGATGGTTGTGATGGGCAGGATAATTGCCAAGCACCTGGAAAAAATCCCACAACCCAAGGGCAGGGATCTTTTATGTTTGGCGGAAATGGGACTGCGATGCATAATTTTGCGACCAATAACTATTTCAGCGCCATCATCAATCACAAATTCAATGATAGACATTTGCTACTCATTGGTTTCCAAGGTCGTGTGGATAATGCAAACAATAGCTTTAGCCTCACGCCAAATTACCGCGCCAAGCAATTCTGGAAAACCTATGAGCCTGCCTATCAAGACATCAATTTCTCTGTCTATACACTTGCGGCATTTGGAAACTGGCAGGCCAATTGGAATAAATGGGTCTCTACCAACATGGGCTTGCGCTTGGACTATTGGAAGAATTACAATATCAGCACCTTTGATCGCAATAATCCCCACAATCCAAATTTGCAAACCTTCAAGGGAGTGGAGGAATTCTTCCCCTCTCCAAAATTTGCCATCAACATCACTCCTCACAAATATACCACCATCAAGGGTTCCATTGGTCTAGCATTCCATGCCCCCAATACAAGACAGATTTTTAACAATACAGATAGTGGGGTATTCCAAGTGCAAAACCCAGCCCTTGGGCCAGAATATGGTTTGCAATTTGACATCGGTATTGAGCAGAGAAATCCTTATGGCGGTGTGGCAAAGGTTTTTTACTATCAAACAGAAATGTATAATGGAATTTTCCCAAGTGGTTTGGGTACACGCCAGCATCCCATCAAAAACCTCAATGGTGCAAGAAGTAGATTCCAGGGTGTGGAGATTGAGATTGAGCAAAAGATTTATGGTGGGCTTTATTTCATGGCAAACTACACCTATACTCGTGCGATTTTGGTAAAAGATCCATCCCAGCCTGAAAATGAAGGCCATCAATATCCCTTCATCCCCAGACAGATGGGCGGATTTTCTATTAATTATGGAGATGAGGGTCCAGGATTTTATGGAAGCATCCAAGCACAAGGACAGGGCGTGGCTTATATCAACTTTAAAAATCTTCCACAGCATTTGGCCTTTGGAAATATCACACCCCGTCTCCTTATCAATATCAAGGCAGGTTGGAATTTCAAAAATGGCACCCATATCAGTGCGACTTTCTTAAACATCACCAATGAAAAGTATTATGACTATTATAGAGGTTCTGGTGCGAGCTTTTATGTAGAATTTGGCGGCAAATTCTTCTAATTTTTTAACCCTATATAATAAGGTAGGAATGCAGCGTTACTAGATTCATTCAGGGCTCAAGGGGCCAATTAGCATCTGCTTTGCTCTCAGCGCAAGAAAGCAGAGCTGCAGGGGGGAGTAATTTTTAGAGGAAGTTTTGGAAAGTAAAAAATTCTTAATAAAGACAGAAATCTTGGCAGAAAGCTGGTAGGATTATGTCGCAAAATTCTGTAAGGAGAATTCTATGAGAATTTCCATTAAGTTTTTATCCGTAGTTTTTTTTATCTCTTGTTTCTTCCTCCAAGCATCGGGTTTGCAAAATTCTTCAAAAACTTCCTCTAAGGAAATTGCCTCCAAAGATCATAAAACGTATATCAGCGCAAAGCAAGCAGATAAAAAACAAAAATCCCCCCCAAAAGATATGCTAGAAAATGAGGAAGAGGATCCCCTTGTCACTACAGCAAATGGTGGCGTGCCCACACCTATAAGTAAGGCTCCTGGAAATGTGAGCTATGTTGGAGAGGACACCATCAAAAAGCAGCAAAATCGCCAAGTGGGTAATGTGCTAAATCGCATAACTGGTGTGCATGTTTTGCCCTAAATAGAATTCACCCAAATCATCCTAAATCTTCCCAACAAGTTTTTAAGTCGATGCCCCTTTAAGAAATGCAAAATGGGGGTATTGATAGATTTGCTCATGCTCTATGTGATGCATTCCTGCATATTCCCCCTCAATTTTGTATTTTCTGATTTTTCCATGCTCCTGCCTCCTCTTTTTTGTTGCTCCATCATCAAATCCTATGTTTTTGGATTTTTCAAAAATCCCCAGGGAATCTGCTTCTTTTTTGAAGAAAATTATAAAAATATTAAAAATTTTCCAAAAATATTTCAGAATATGGTGATTTTATGGTTTAATTCTGAAGTTAAAATTATTGCATTAAAGCGATGGGGTTCAAGGAGATTTTATGAATAAAAGTAAACTTTTTATCGCAGTTTTTTTGGCATCCTGTCTCTCTGCCCAAGAAGGTGATTTGGTACAGAATGCCTCAGATGGCCCTGCTAGCAAGGAAGTAGCATCCAAAGACTCTAAGAAAGAATCCAAAAAAGAAGAAGCCAAGCTAGAGACTGACAAAAAAGCAGAGCAGGTGCAAGAAAACAAACTAAAAAGTCTTGTTGCCTCTGAAGGAGATGGGGAACTAAAAGATCTCACTCCTGTGGTGACTACTGCAAACCGCATGCCCACACTCATCACAGAAGCCCCTGGAAATGTAAGCTATGTGAGTGAAAAAAGAATCAAGTTGCAGCAAAATCGCCAATTAAGCGATGTCTTAGGGAGGATTTCAGGGCTGCATGTGAAGTCTAATATCGGATTTAATGGCAGACCACTACTTTATATGCGTGGTATTCCCTATGGTACGCTTGTGATGCTAGATGGCGTGATCTTGAATGACCTAGCAGGCCAATACAGGATCCTGCAATCTATCCCTACCTATGACATTGAGGGCATTGAGATCGTACGCGGGCCATTTTCTAGCCTTTATGGAACAGGTGCGCTTGGTGGGGTTATCAATATTATCACCAAAAAACCCACAAAACTCGAAGGTCAGGCAATCATTGGATATGGAAATGAGATGGTAAGAGGTGGAGCAGAAAAGAATCTCACCCGTGGATATGTGAGCTTGGGAAATGTGTTTTTTGACAAGCGCTTGAGGATGCGTGCGAGCTATGCCTTTAATACCAGCGGTGGAGCTTATCGCGTCCCTGCGATTGCTAGCATTCCTAGTGGTGCTAGCAATGTCACTGCGACCTATACAGATGGCTCTCCGATTTATAATGGTGCTAATGTGGGCTGGGTGGGGAGAACCGCCTATCTCACCCAAGATGCAAATTTTAAGCTAGATTATGACTGGAATGACAATGACACCACCAAATTCATCGTAAATTTCTCCACCATCTCAGAGAACCAACACGATCCCATCTCCTATCTCAAGGGTCCAAATGGTGGGACAGTCTATGGATATGGCTATGAAAGGAATGGTAAACAAGGCTATTTCAGTCCTTTCGTGGGCTCTGGATGGGCGGGTTGGCGGCAGGAGATGAATTATGTCATTTCTCTAGGTCATAAGCATGATTTCAGCGAAAACACTTCCCTAGATGTGATTTTATCAACCGTGAATTTGGTGAGCCACTGGGTGGATGGTTGTGATGGCAAAAACTGCAAGGCCCCGGGAAGAAGCCCCACAATACAGGGGCAGAATTCCTATACTTTTGGGGGCAATGGCTATAGTCTGGATAATTATGCGACCAATAATTATTTAAGCGCGATCATCAATCATAAGATTAATGAGAAGCATATTTTACTCATCGGGTTGCAGGGACGTCTAGCAGATATGAAAAACGAAAATAATTATGTACCAAATTACCGTGCCAAAGAATTTTGGAAAACCTATGACTATACCTATAATATAGAAAATGCTGGTGCCTATACGCTGGCGGCATTCATCAGCTGGCAGGCAAATTGGAATAAATATGTCTCCACAAATCTGGGCTTGCGTTTGGATTATTGGAAAAATTTTAACATCAATGCGCTCAATCGCAATGCCATCGATCCTAACTATCAAAATTTCAAAGGCACGAATAAATTCTTCCCTTCTCCTAAATTTGCCATCAATTACTCACCTTTCAAATACACTACAATCAAAGGATCCATGGGGCTAGCCTTCCGCGCACCCAATCCTCGGGAGATGTTTGCAGTCTCTTATGTCGGAGGGATCCAGGCATCAAATCCCAGTCTTGGGCCAGAATATGGCTTCCAATTTGACATCGGTATCGAGCAGCGAAATCCCTATGGCGGTATGGCTAAGGTTTATTATTACCAAACAGAAATGTATGATGGAATCTATCAAAGTGGTGGGGGTACAGCTACAAATCCCTACAAAAATATCAATGGTGGCAAAAGCCAATACAGCGGCGTGGAAATGGAGCTAGAGCAAAAGATTTATGGAGCACTGTATCTGAGTGGGAATTTCACCTACACCCGTGCAATCCTAATCAAAGACCCGCAAAATCCCAAAAATGATGGCCATCAGATTCCCATCATCCCCAAATACATGGGCGGATTATCCCTCAATTATGGGGATGAGGGCCCAGGGTTTTATGGAAGCATCCAAGCCCAAGGGCAGAGCTTTGCTTATACAAGCATCAGTAATGTCACTCCAAAGGTGGCATTTGACAACATCACAGCACGTCTCATTGTCAACCTCAAGGCAGGTTGGAATTTCAAAAATGGCACCCATATCAGTGCGACTTTCTTAAACATCACCAATGAGAAGTATTATGACTACTACAGAGGTTCTGGTGCGAGCTTTTATGTAGAATTTGGCGGCAAATTCTTCTAAGTAAAAAATCAAAATTCAAATTTTAACATTCTGAAAATAGAGAATATTTGTAGTTTTGTTGGTGTTTGCTCAAAGCGACCTTAGCACTACTTTGAGCATAGCTCTGGTTGGCATCGCAGCTCTAGTGCAGCGATTAAAAAGTCAGCGTGTTACGAATTCATCAATTTTCTTGGAAAATCTGGGGATTTCCGAAATCCTGGGGATTTTTGGAAGCTCTTTTGGAAAATTTGAAACATTATTTTACTTTTATGTAAATATTTGAGAGTAATTTGTATATTTTTTCCACAAATATATTGAACTTAAAGATAAGAAATAGTAATATTGCATCGCAAAAAATATTACATTGCAAAATACAACACAAAAAATATTAAACCAAAGGAAAATGGATGGAAATTCACACGAAAAGCAAGATTTTAGTCGCAGTTTTTTTGGCATCCTGTCTCTCTGCCCAAGAAGGTGATTTGGTACAGAATGCCTCAGATGGCCCTGCTAGCAAGGAAGTAGCATCCAAAGACTCTAAGAAAGAATCCAAAAAAGAAGAAGCCAAGCTAGAGACTGACAAAAAAGCAGAGCAGGTGCAAGAAAACAAACTAAAAAGTCTTGTTGCCTCTGAAGGAGATGGGGAACTAAAAGATCTCACTCCTGTGGTGACTACTGCAAACCGCATGCCCACACTCATCACAGAAGCCCCTGGAAATGTAAGCTATGTGAGTGAAAAAAGAATCAAGTTGCAGCAAAATCGCCAATTAAGCGATCTTTTGGGCCGTATGTCTGGTGTGCATGTGAAGGCAAATATCGGATTTAATAGCAGGCCGCAGGTTTATGTTCGCGGCATCCCCTATGGCACTATCTTGATGCTAGATGGCGTGATCTTGAATGACTTGGAATCAGACTACAGGATCATCCAGTCCATCGCGACCTATGACATTGAGGGCATTGAAATCGTGCGTGGACCATTTTCTAGCCTTTATGGAACAGGTGCGCTTGGTGGGGTTATTAATTTCATCTCCAAAAAGCCTAAAAAACTCGAAGGTCAGGCAATCATTGGATATGGAAATGAGATGGTAAGAGGTGGAGCAGAAAAGAATCTCACCCGTGGATATGTGGCCCTAGGAAATGTATTTTTGGATAAACGCTTAAGAGTAAGGGGCAGCTATGCTTTTACGACCAGTGATGGAGCTTACCGCGTCCCTGCGATTGCTAGCATTCCTAGTGGTGCGAGTAATGTCACTGCGACCTATACAGATGGCTCTCCTATTTATAATGGTGCCAATGTAGGATGGGCTGGGAGGACTGCGTTTTTTACCCAGGATGCAAGAGGGCGGGCAGAATATGACTGGAATGACAATGACACTACAAATCTAGCAATCAACTTCTCCACCATCGCAGAGGCGCAAAATTCTCCCATCTCCTATCTCAAGGGCAGAAATGGTGGAACGGTCTATGGCTATGACTATGAGATCCCAGCGACAAATGGAGGTCAAAAAACCTCTGGCTTTTATAATCCCTTCCTTGGATCTGCATGGCTAGGCTTTAGAAAGGAGGTCAATTATGTCATTTCTCTAGGTCATAAACATAATTTTAGTGAAGATACCTCTCTGGATGTCATTCTATCAACTGTAAATCTTGAGAGCCACTGGGCGGATGGCTGCAACGGGGTAGATACCTGTAAGGGGGCAGGCAGCGGACCTGGGAAGAAAGATCCTGCAGAGCAAGGGCGAAATTCTTTTGTGTTTGGAGGACGTGGATGGAGTTTGGATAATTATGCGACCAATAATTATTTAAGCGCGATCATCAATCATAAGATTAATGAGAAGCATATTTTGCTCATCGGATTGCAGGGGCGTTTTGCAGATGCCAAAATCGAAGACAATGAGATGCCAAATTACCGCGCCAAAGAATTTTGGAAAACCTATGATTTTAATGAAAAAAGAGACACGGTGAGCGTGGGCACAGGTGCTGCATTCATCAGCTGGCAGGCAAATTGGAATAAATATGTCTCTACCAATATGGGCTTGCGTTTGGATTATTGGAGGAGTTTTAATCTTAGTACTCGTGATGCTACCTCAGATATTGATCCTGGCTTGCATACCTTCAAAGGGACGAATCAATTCTTCCCTTCTCCTAAATTTGCCATCAATTACTCACCTTTCAAATACACTACTTTCAAAGGATCCATGGGGCTAGCCTTCCGCGCACCCAATGCACGCGAACTCTTTGCTACTGCGCACTCTGGGATGATCCAAATCTCTAATCCCAACCTTCATCCCGAATATGGCTTCCAATTTGACATTGGTGTGGAGCAGCGAAATCCCTATGGTGGTATGGCCAAGCTTTATTATTACCAAACAGAAATGTATGATGGAATCTATCAAAGCGGCATCGGCACATTTGACAAGCCTTTTTTGAATGTGAATGGTGGGAGGACACGGTTTAGCGGCGTGGAAATGGAGCTAGAGCAAAAAATCTATGGAGCACTGTATCTGACTGGGAACTTCACCTATACCCATGCAATCCTAGTCAAAGACCCGCAAAATCCACAAAACAACGGACATCAAATTCCCATCATCCCCAGATACATGGGTGGATTTTCACTCAATTATGGAGGGGATTTAGGGTTTTATGGTAGCATCCAGGGGCAAGGGCAGAGCTTTGCTTATACAAGCATCAGCAACAAAACTCCCAAGTTTGCCTTTGACAATATCACATCGCGCTTCCTTATCAATATCAAGGCAGGTTGGAATTTCAAAAATGGCACCCATATCAGTGCGACTTTTTTAAATATCACCAATGAGAAGTATTTCGACTACTATAGAGGGTCAGGTGCGAGCTTTTATGTGGAATTTGGTGGGAAGTTTTTCTAAGTAAAAAATCAAAATTCTAGGAGGTTTATCGTGAAGAAAATGTTTTTCATGCTTTTGGGCGTTGTTTTTCTCTCTAGTGGCGCTTTTGGCATAGAATATGAGGATTATTTTGGCAAACATCAATTGCCCCAGATTCCCAAAAAGGTAATCTATCTCAGTGCTCATATTGAGGCTCCAGCAATGCTGGAAGTATGGGATAAGGTGGTGGGCATATCAGACTATGCCCTAAGAGATGATTTGGTGCGCCGCACTGCGCCGCTGGATAAAATTGAAAAATTCCCCACAGATCATTATGCAGCCATTGATGTGGAGCGTCTGAAAAAAATGGGAGTGGATTTGGTTATCACCTATCCTGCGAATTTGCAGGCTATTGAGTTTGCCCAGCGCTTTGGGATTCATTTCCTAGCATTGCGCACAGAAAGCATCAAGGCTTTGTTCCAAGATCTGCGCACGCAGGCAAAGATTTTTGGCAAGGAGGAATTAGCAGAGAAAAAGATTGCGATGATGCAGGGGACACTAGATATGATCCAAAAGCGTCTAGCTGGGGTCAAAAAAGAAAAAAGAGTGGTGGAGATGTTCCTGCGCCCCAATCATGTGAGTGGCAAAAATGGAATGGATTCCTCCATATTGGCAAGTGCAAAAGTGGATAACATCGGAAATAAATACGTAAGCCAACCAAGAGGCGAGATCAATATAGAGAATATCGTGAGAGAAAATCCTGATGTGATTTTCCTTTGGTGGCTCAGCCCTTATAGTCCTCAGGATATCATGAAGATTCCTCAGTTAAAAAATGTCTCTGCGATTAAAAATAAACAGGTGTTTAAACTCCCTAACATTGATATCACAGGGCCTAGGACACCACTCATTTCACTATTTGTCGCAATGCATGCGTATCCGAAATATTTCTCAGATATCAATTACACAAAATACGTGCAGGATTATGAAAAAAAGATGTTTCACATCAATCCATAATCATGCAATCTTCTTGGCAGCACTCTAATTGCTGCCCTGCACGACCAACGCAAGATCACAAGCTCTTTTTTTGTGATCTTGCTTGTCCTTTTAAACCACAGGATTTTTCAATATTTTTCTTTTGTTTATTATTTTTTTAGCAGGGCTCTGAGTACCCCTTTCATAGTTCGCAGATGGTTTTTCAAGATTTCTTTTGCAAATTTTAGCTTGGAGGAGAGGGGGAGATGGCGGATTGCCTGGGAGATTTTGGGATTGATGCAAAGTGGGTCATTTTTCTTTGGCAATAAGAATGGGGTGCTTTGGGCTGCGAATGCATGGAAGAGAAAAACGATACTATAGCGCTCTAAGATCTTTTTTTGCTGATTGTTTACTTGAGGGCATGCTTGTAATTCTTGGAAAATCATGACAATTTTGGCATAGCAGGTTGCGCCAAAATAAATCTTTAGTGCATAGTAACTGGAAAAATAGGGACGTAGATTTTCTAGATGCTTTGACATCACTGCTGGGAAATTAGTTTTTTTGTTGAAGTTAGAAATCGAAAGGGAATGGACGCGGTAAATGATGCCAACAAAATCTTGGCAGACAATCTTTTTGGCAAACAAAAAGAGGATGGTCCCAAAATCACAGTCCTCAAAATCCATGCGAAATTGAAAGCGCAGATGATAGACATTTAGCAAAGAAGCTTTAAACATCCCCTTCCACGCCCAAGTAAAATAACTTGCACGATCTTGGCATAAAAGCTCTGTGCCACTTTGGAAAATGGCGTTTTTTACTGGGAAATAGGACGCTTGAAAGCTTTTGTCTTCTTCAGAAAAAATCTGGTAATCATGCCAAAGGATGTCGTAATTCTCCTGCTTGGCGGTGATGCAGCGCATCAAACAATCAGGCAAAAAATAATCATCGCTATCCAAAAAATGGATGTAGGCATTTGAGGGCATTTCTTGGAGTACAAAGGGGAGGGAATTCTCTAAATCCGTAGTAAAAACACCAGGCTCAATGCAGGAAAAATGCTCAAGAATTTCTCTTGTATCACGCCTGTAGGCTTGCGGATTGAAGCTATTAAAATGCTGCAGGCAAGGAATGCTTGGAAGCATCTTTGAGGTAGCACTTTTTGCCAAGGGGGGGGGTTGAGTTTTTGTGAGGGCCTGATTCGTGAGATTTAGGCTTTCTTCTCTGCTCTCTGTGAGGGCGTCCTTGCTAGATTCCATGTCCATGCTGTCATTTCTATTGGCGCTTCCTGCTGCATGCTCTGCTGGGAAGGTTTTAGTTTGCAGGATTTGCAGAAGGCAACGCAGCGGTGTGCCAGCAATGAGCTCGATGCCTAGATTGCGCGCGCTGGATAATCCTCCATTGGGTTTACTAATGAGTATAAATCTCTCATCCCTGCGCACAAAATCTTTTGCGATCTCAAGACTAGAATCCGTGCTGCCATCATCAATGAGGATCACCTCAAACTGGGAATAAGTTTGTTGTTGCACACTCTCTAGGCATTGGTAGAGGTATTTTTCTACATTGAAAATCGGAATGATGACAGAGAGTGTGGGCACATTTGCAATTTCTTCCCCAGAACCCTTATTTTCTTTTGAATTCTTGGCCTTTTCTCTGGAATGTTCCATTTTTTCTCCAAGTATTTTAATTTTCCTCTATGATTGCTGTTTATCACATGAAAATTTTCTTAAGATTTTATCAAAAAGCTAACGAAAGTAATAATGAAAAAGCAATCCAAGCGCGTTTTTCATAAAATTTTAAAATTTTTATTATTTATAAATTTTTCTTGATAAATTTAATAAAAAAGACAAAAATTATTGGCAATTTCCGAGAATTTGTTATTCATTTTTTAGAAATTAAAAGTATACTACCAATCGAATAGATTAAGTTCTATTTGAGATCAAAATATTTTAAACAAGGAGACGCAGATGAGACTTACTCCAAAAGAACTGGATAAGATGATGTTGCATTATGCCGGTGAGTTGGCAAAGAAGCGTAAGGAAAGAGGCGTAAAGCTAAATTATGTAGAAGCTGTTGCTCTCATTAGTATGGAAATCATGGAACATGCAAGAGAGGGCAAAAAGACTGTGGCTGATTTGATGAGCTTGGGTCGACAGGTTCTCAAAGCAGAGGATGTAATGGATGGTGTAGCAGCTCTGGTGCATGAAGTGCAAATTGAAGTATGCTTCCCTGATGGCACAAAGCTTGTAACTGTGCATAACCCAATTGAGAATAATGGCAAGCTCCATCCTGGTGAATTCATCCTAAAAGACGAGGACATTGTGCTCAATGCAGGAAAAGAGGCTATAGAGGTTAAGGTAAGCAACAAAGGTGATAGACCTATTCAAGTGGGTTCACACTTCCATTTCTTTGAGACCAATAAACTGCTTGAGTTTGATAGAGAAAAAGCTTATGGCAGAAGACTTGACATTGCTTCAGGAACATCTGTGAGATTTGAACCAGGTGAGAGCAAAACTGTACGATTGATTCAGTTTGGTGGAAATCAAAGAATCTTTGGATTCAATGATCTTAACAATGGGCAAGTCAATGAGGACAACAAGAGAAAGGCTCTAGCTGCGGCAAAAGCTAAGGGTTTTATAAAATAAGGGAGAGTGAAAAATGATTAAGATTTCAAGAAAAGAATATGTTTCAATGTATGGACCAACCACAGGAGATAAAGTAAGACTTGGAGACACAGAACTCATCGCAGAAATCGAAAAAGACTATACAGTTTATGGAGAAGAGATCAAGTTTGGTGGTGGTAAGACCATCCGCGATGGTATGTCACAATCTGTGAGTCCCGATGTAAATGAACTCGATGCAGTGATCACAAATGCAATGATCATTGACTATACAGGAATTTACAAAGCAGACATCGGCATCAAAGATGGCAAGATCGCAGGAATTGGCAAAGCAGGAAACAGAGATACGCAAGATGGTGTGGGCATGGATTTGGTCGTAGGTGCTAGCACAGAAGCAATCGCGGGTGAAGGTTTGATTGTCACAGCTGGTGGAATTGACACTCATATTCACTTTATTTCTCCTACACAAATTCCCACAGCACTTTATAGTGGTGTCACTACAATGATTGGTGGTGGTACAGGTCCTGCGGCAGGTACTTTTGCAACTACGATTTCTCCTGGTGAGTGGAATATCAAACAAATGATTCGCGCTGCTGAGGAATACACCATGAATCTTGGATTTTTTGGTAAGGGCAATACATCTAATGTAAAAGCGCTTGAGGATCAAATCAAAGCAGGTGCGCTAGGATTTAAGGTACATGAGGACTGGGGCTCCACTCCTGCTGTAATCAATCATTCTCTCAATATTGCAGAGAAATATGATGTACAAGTTGCCATCCACACAGATACGCTCAATGAGGGAGGTGCTGTGGAAGATACGTTAGCAGCAATCGGTGGTAGAACTATCCACACTTTCCATACAGAAGGCGCAGGCGGTGGACATGCTCCAGATATTATTAAGGCAGCAGGAGAGGCGAATATTTTGCCAGCTTCTACCAATCCTACAATTCCTTTCACAAAGAATACAAAAGATGAGCACTTGGATATGTTGATGGTTTGCCACCATTTGGACAAAAACATCAAAGAAGACGTTGCGTTTGCAGATAGCCGTATCCGCCCTGAAACCATCGCAGCAGAAGATGCTTTGCATGATATGGGGATTTTCTCTATCACTAGCTCTGACTCTCAGGCGATGGGACGCGTAGGAGAGGTAATTACTAGAACTTGGCAGGTGGCAGATAAATCCAAAAAAGAATTTGGTCGCTTGAAAGAAGAGACTGGTGATAATGACAATTTTAGAATCAAGCGCTATGTTTCTAAGTACACCATTAATCCAGCCATTGCGCATGGAATCTCTGATTATATCGGATCTGTAGAAAAGGGTAAAATCGCAGATTTGGTTTTGTGGGATCCAGGTCTTTTTGGAATCAAGCCTGAGACAATCATCAAAGGCGGTATGATTGTTGCATCCAAAATGGGAGATTCCAATGCTTCTATCCCAACTCCAGAGCCTGTAGTGTACAAAGATATGTTTGGCGCGCATGGAAAGGCAAAGTATAAGTGCAATGTGACTTTTGTCTCTCAGGCTTCCCTAGATCTTGGAATCAAAGAAGAATTGGGGCTTGAGCGAACATTGCTGCCAGTGAAGAATTGCAGAAACATTGGGAAAAGAGATATGAAGTTTAATGATGTTGTCGCACATATTGACGTGAATCCAGAGACCTACAAAGTTAAAGTAAATGGCAAAGAGGTTACATCTAAGTCTGCAGATAGTGTACCACTAAGTCAGCTTTATAATTTGTTTTAATTTTTATTTTAGAATAAATCTGCTCATTTGAGCAGATTTGTTGATTTTTTTTGACAAAGGATAAAAAATGAAGGAGAAAAAATGTTAGGTATCGTTTTGTTGTATGTAGCGATTGTTTTGATCAGCAACGGGATTTGCCGTATCTCTAATTGCGATGCGAAATCTGCGGCTGTGATGAATATTTTTGTAGGTGGACTCTCTTTGATCCTCAACATCGTGGTTATTATCCATGGTGAAGATTTTGATGGCAATGGTAGTGCGGATTTCTACGCTGCTGGAACAGGATTACTCTTTGGGTTTACCTATTTGTTTGTTGCGCTCAACAATCTACTTAAGTTGGACTTAAGACCTTATGGTTGGTATAGTCTATTTGTTGCGATCAACTCCATCCCTGCGGCATATTATAGCTATATCACAGGTACAGAAGAGGGTGCATGGTTTGCGCTTATCTGGCTTGCTTGGGGTGTATTGTGGCTTACAGGTTTCATAGAAACTGTGTTGAAAATTGAACTCAAATTCGTTCCATATCTAGCGATCTTGGAGGGAATTCTCACTGCATGGATCCCTGCGTGGCTAATCTTTAGAGGATACTGGAGTTGATTAAGGTCACAAAGATTTTGGGCAATGTCCAAAATCTGCAGGATTCTGCCAAGCAAAGAGACATCATCCCCATTGAGTGGTATGATGTGCGTAAGAAGATTGCACGTTGGCAGAGTAGGGCAGGTAGGGATATTGCCATGCGCTTGGAATCTGCTCCTATCACGGGAATTGGCGATGGAGACATCCTTTATGAGGATGAAAATGTGGTAGTGATTTTTGAGATCCTGCCCATTGAAGTCTTGAGCGTTCTTGTAAGGGGGGATATGCAGATTGCTCAGTTTTGTTATGAGATTGGGAATCGGCACGCACCTCTTTTTGTAGGTGACATGGAGGTAGAGAATGGTTTGGAGTTGCTGACTCCTTATGAATTTCCATTAAAAAAACTTACAGAAAAATTAAATTTAGAACATTGCGCGAAGCGATGCAAATTGGATTCTAAAAGGCGCTTCAATGTGAGCATGCCGCATCGAGAGAGAGCGATGAAAATAACAATCAGCGATGATTTTAGTATCACAAAAAAATAGAGGGATTCAATGGCACTTCATAAGGATTTTTTGTTATTACAAATTAATGATTCTTTATTTCCCATCGGAGGATACACGCATTCCTTTGGGTTAGAGAGTTATATTCAAAAGGGTGTGATTACAAACAAAAAACAGGCATTGGAGTATTTAATTTCCAATCTTAGCACCCAAATTCTTTATACAGATTTATTGATGATTAAGCTCATTTTTGAAGCAGGAGAGAATCTTGATGAGATCTTGGAGCTGGAAAGTTTGGTGCATGCAGCGACTCCTGCGAGCGAAATGCGAGAGGGCGCGCATAAGCTTGGCATGCGATTTATCAAAACTACTCAGGTCATGATGCAAGAAAGTAAACCCTTTTTTCAAGAATATGCAAAAAATAGCAAATACGCAGTTCATGCGAGTGCTTATGGGGTATTTTGTATGGCGTATAAGATCCCATTGGAAAAGGCGGTGCGCCATTATTTGTATGCGCAAGCCTCAAGTATCGTGACAAATTGCGTGAAAACAATCCCTCTTTCACAGAGTGATGGGCAGGTAATTTTGACGCAATTGCATGAAAAATTTGATTGGATCTGTCATAAATTAAAAGATTTGAGTAGAGATTATTTTTGTAACGCAAGTGTGCATAATGATATCAAAGCAATGCAGCATGAGAATTTGTATTCTCGATTATATATGTCCTAAGGAGTAAAACATGGTAAAAATAGGAGTTTGTGGACCCGTTGGAAGTGGTAAAACAGCATTGATTGAATGCCTTACGCGTTTGATGAGCAAGGAGTATTCTATGGGTGTCATCACCAATGATGTTTATACTAAAGAAGATGCGGAATTTATGAGTAAAAATTCTGTCATGCCAAGAGATCGCATCATCGGGGTGGAGACTGGTGGCTGCCCTCATACTGCCATCAGAGAAGACGCTTCGATGAATCTTGAGGCAGTGGAAGAGATGATGCAGAGATTTCCAGATATTGAGATTTTGCTCATTGAGAGTGGCGGAGATAATCTTTCTGCGACCTTTAGTCCTGAGCTTGCGGATTTTACGATCTTTGTAATTGATGTGGCAGAGGGAGACAAGATCCCAAGGAAGGGTGGTCCTGGCATCACGAGATCAGATCTCTTAGTGATCAATAAAATCGATTTGGCTCCTTATGTGGGTGCAGATTTGGGAGTGATGGATCGAGATTCTAAGAGAATGCGTGGGGACAAACCCTTTCTTTTCACCAATATTCGAGAAAAGCAGGGTGTGGATCAGGTGATTGCGTGGATCAAAAAGCATGCATTGCTTGAGGAATAACAATGACGCATTATACGCAGGCAACAAAATTACGACTAAAAACTAAACACGGGCTGAGTGGAAAAAGCGTCATTGAAGATATGTTTTTCACCCCTCCTTTGAAGATTATTCATCCCATTTATGATGGTGATATTGCCAACATCATGCTGATTTCTGTATCTGCTGGGTTGATGAAGGGCGATGATCAAGAGATTGAGCTTGACATTGGAGATAGGAGTTTGGTTCGCTTGACCTCTCAGAGTTTTGAAAAAATCCATGACACAGAGGATGGCAAGGCTTCTAGACATACAAAAATTCATGTGGGTAAGGATGCATTGCTAGATTTTTCACCCCTCCCCATCTTGCCTTTTGGGAATGCGAGTTTTGATAATTTCACCCATATCATTTTGGATAAAGACTCCCGTCTCTATCATAATGAAATCTATTGTGCAGGCAGGGTGAGTCGAGGTGAGGTTTTTGCATTCAAGAGGCTGGATTCCAAGCTTTCTATAAAAATTGATGGGGAATTGGTGTTTTTTGATAACATGCTCTTAGAGCCTGAGTTCATGGATCTGAAGAGTTGTTGCATGTTTGGGGATTATACGCATTATTTGAATTTGGTTATTTATGATAGAAATGTGGATTTTGAGATATTGCGCCAGAGAGTTGTGGATTCTCCCTTGAATGCGGCTGTGAGTCGTCATGATGCAGTGATTGTCGTGAAAGCATTGGATTATGGTAGCGAGCCTTTGTTGGATTTTAAACGGGATTTATTAGAAGGTTTGCTCTAAAATTAAGGGAGATTCGCAAGATTTTACAAAAGAATCTTGCGAATTTTGCAAAAGAATCTTGACAAGATTGACTTTGTTTCTGTATAATTTCTCTTTTCAAATCGTGCTGGTTTAGCTCAGTTGGTAGAGCAGCTGCCTTGTAAGCAGCAGGCCGGGGGTTCGAGTCCCTTAACCAGCTCCATCAAACCTTACAGACCTTCTGTTTCAGTGTTTGACCAGTTTCTCTATGTTATGTTGGTGAGATACTCAAGTGGCCAACGAGGGCAGACTGTAAATCTGCTGACTTTGTCTTCCGTGGTTCGAATCCACGTCTCACCACCATTTGATAGAGATTTTAGAGATAAGTGATGCGGGAATAGCTCAGTTGGCTAGAGCATCAGCCTTCCAAGCTGAGGGTCGCGGGTTCGAGCCCCGTTTCCCGCTCCATTTACTGGGAGCTGAAATTCTACGAGATTGATTTTTTTCATAGCTCCTTTATTATGCCCATATAGCTCAGTGGCAGAGCACTTCCTTGGTAAGGAAGAGGTCGGCGGTTCAATCCCGCTTATGGGCTCCAGTTTTTTAAACTTTACGCATTGAAGAGATTTAAAATTTTTATAAGTGGTTTTTTATAGAATGCTTGTTTTAGATCTCAGAATTAAAATAGGAGTGAAAAATGGCTAAAGAAAAATTTGTCAAAACAAAACCGCATGTTAATATTGGGACAATTGGACACGTCGATCATGGTAAAACCACTTTGAGCGCTGCGATTTCTGCAGTTTTGGCGACAAAGGGTCTGGCAGAATTGAGGGATTATGATAATATCGATAATGCTCCTGAAGAAAAAGAAAGGGGGATTACCATTGCTACCTCTCACATTGAGTATGAAACAGAAAATCGCCACTATGCACACGTAGACTGCCCAGGGCATGCTGACTATGTAAAAAACATGATTACAGGTGCTGCACAGATGGATGGCGCAATTCTTGTTGTTTCTGCAGCGGATGGTCCCATGCCACAGACAAGAGAGCATATTCTTCTTTCAAGACAAGTGGGTGTTCCCTATATCGTTGTATTTTTGAATAAGCAGGATATGGTGGATGATCAAGAATTGCTAGATCTTGTTGAAATGGAAGTAAGAGAGCTTTTGAGCGCTTATGATTTCCCTGGAGATGACACACCAATCGTAGCGGGTTCTGCTCTCAAGGCTTTGGAAGAAGCTAAGGCTGGCAATGTTGGTGAATGGGGCGAAAAAGTATTGAAGCTTATGGCAGAAATTGATAGCTACATTCCAACTCCAGAAAGAGACACTGACAAAACATTCCTCATGCCGGTAGAAGATGTATTTTCCATCGCAGGTCGTGGAACTGTTGTTACAGGAAGAATTGACAGAGGTGTGGTAAAAGTAGGTGATGAAGTAGAGATTGTAGGGATCAGAAATACACAAAAAACCACCGTTACTGGCGTAGAAATGTTTAGAAAAGAGCTTGACAAAGGTGAGGCTGGCGACAATGTTGGTGTGCTTTTGAGAGGAACCAAAAAAGAAGATGTTATTAGAGGCATGGTTCTTTGTAAACCAGGTTCCATCACACCACACAAAAAATTTGAAGGTGAGATTTATGTTCTCTCCAAAGAAGAAGGCGGAAGACACACTCCATTCTTTGATGGTTATAGACCGCAATTCTATGTAAGAACTACGGATGTTACGGGTTCTATTAAACTTCCTGAGGGTGTAGAAATGGTTATGCCAGGTGACAACATTAAGATTGTTGTAGAATTAATTACTCCCATTGCTCTTGAATTAGGAACCAAATTCGCTATCAGAGAAGGTGGTAGAACTGTGGGCGCTGGTGTCGTTACAAAAATCGTAGAGTAATTAGGGTATAGCAATGAAAGTTAAAATAGGATTGAAGTGTTCTGAGTGTGGAGATATTAATTACAGCACTACCAAGAATGCTAAGACAAATACAGAAAAACTGGAGCTTAAAAAATTCTGTCCAAGACTGAATAAGCATACAATGCATAAAGAAGTGAAATTAAAAAGCTAGGGATTCCTAGCTTTTTTAGGTCAGTAGCTCCAATGGTAGAGCGTCGGTCTCCAAAACCGAGTGTTGGGGGTTCGAGTCCCTCCTGGCCTGCCATTTGTGAATGGAAGTGAGATTATGAACAAGAAAATAATTACATATTATCGATTAGCTAGAGAAGAACTTTCTAAGGTGATTTTTCCTACAAAAGAGCAAATTAGAAATGCGTTGATTTCTGTTGCGGTTGTGGTAGTTTCAATTTCCATTTTTTTAGCGATTGTAGATCTTATTTTATCTGCTTCTGTATCTAGTATTCTTTGAATATAGGAGAGATTATGTTATTAGATTGGTATGCAATACAAACTTATTCTGGTAGTGAGCAATCAGTAGAAAAAGCGGTAAAAAACCTTCTAGATAATGCGAATATTGAATGTCGTATTGTTGTGCCTACTGAAGATGTTTTTGAATATAAGAATGGTAAAAAGATTACCAAAAAGAGAAGTATTTATCCCGGATATGTATTTATTCAGGTTAATTTAACTACTTCAATTTGGCATATGATACAGAGACTGCCAAAGGTTTCTAAATTTATTGGGGAAGATAAAAAACCTACACCCTTAAGTAGAGAGGATGTAGCTTCTATTTTGGAGAAAGTTGAAAAAAGATCGGATCCAAAACCCAAAATCTATTTTGGTAAGGGTGAGATTGTTAGGATTATCAATGGACCCTTTATAAATTTTACAGCTATGGTTGAAGAGTATGATGTCGAACACGAGAAGTTAAAACTCAATGTTTCTATTTTTGGTAGAAATACTCCTATAGAAATACTGTATTCACAAGTAGAAAAAATAGTATAAAAATTTAAGGATGAGAAATGGCAAAGAAAATTGTTGGTGAATTAAAGCTTCAGATTCCAGCTGGTAAGGCGAACCCATCTCCACCTGTTGGACCTGCTTTGGGGCAAAGAGGCGTGAATATCATGGAATTTTGCAAGGCTTTTAATGAAAGAACAAAGGACATGGGAAATTTCAATATCCCTGTGATTATCACGGTCTATCAAGATAAGAGTTTTAGTTTTATTACAAAAAAACCCCCGGTGACAGATTTGATTAAGAAAGCAGCAAATATCACGAAGGGATCTGATAATCCTCTGAAAAATAAAATTGGCAAATTAACACAGAAACAGCTTGAAGAGATTGCTAGTACAAAAATGGAAGATTTGAATGCTGTGGATATAGAGGCTGCTAAGAAAATTGTAGCAGGTAGTGCTAGAAGCATGGGAATTGAAATTATTGATTGATAAAATTTAAATTTTGAATTGGAGTTAAGGTATGGGAAAAAAGGTAGCCAAAAGATTGGAAAATTTGTTATCAAAGTTTGATAATACACAATTATTTAGTTTGGAAAACGGAGTGAAAACTGTCAAAACTTTAGCCTCTGCTAAATTTGATGAAACAGTGGAAATTTCGTTGAGACTTGGCGTCGACCCAAGACATGCCGATCAGATGATAAGGGGTGCTGTAGTATTACCAAATGGTACGGGAAAAAAAGTGAGAGTTGCTGTATTTGCCAAGGGATTAAAAGCAGATGAGGCCAGAAGTGCCGGTGCTGATGTTGTTGGTGATGATGATTTGGTTGAAGAAATTAAGAATGGTAACTTGAATTTTGATATGGTAATTGCTACTCCAGATATGATGGCCCTTGTTGGTAAGGTTGGTAGGATTTTGGGTCCAAAGGGATTGATGCCAAATCCAAAAACAGGGACTGTGACAATGGAGGTTAGCAAAGCTGTAGAAAATGCAAAGGGGGGTCAGGTGAATTTTAGAGTAGATAAAAAAGGTAATATTCACGCGCCTCTTGGAAAAGTAAGTTTCACTGAAGAGAAAATTCAGGAAAATCTGACAGAATTTATTAAGACCATCAATCGATTGAAACCTGCAAGTGCTAAGGGAAAATACATCAGAGGAGCAGCATTGTCGCTGACCATGTCTCCATCTGTCAAGCTTGAAACACAAGAATTAATTGATTTGAAGTAAGTTGATCTTTAGACTGAAGAGTATAAGGGCTTTTGCTTAATTTGTAATGTTACTCCTTATATGAAGTTTGAGTCTAGAAAGGAGGAAAAATGACGAAGCAAGATAAGAAACTTTTAGTTGAATCACTAAGTGCAGATTTCAGGGCTTCCAATTCTTTGATTGTTTGTGATTATAAGGGTCTTAGCGTAGCAAAATTAGAAGCTTTGAGAAAGGCTGCTAGGGATGCTGATGCAAAAGTCCAGGTGATCAAAAACACGTTAGCAAAGATTGCGCTGAAAGATGCAGGTTATCCAGATTTTGAATTAAAAGACACGAATATCTTTATTTGGAGCAATGAACAAATTTCTCTTTCAAAATTTGTTATTAAATTTGCTGATGAACATAAAGATTTTTTTCGCGCGAAAGTTGGTTGCTTTGATGGCGAAGTGGTTGATGTCAATCACATTACTTCGATCTCCAAACTACCTAGTCGGGATGAGCTTATTGGTATGTTGCTTTCTGTTTGGATGGGTCCAGCGAGATATTTTGTCACTGCATTGGATAATCTCAAGAAACAAAAAGAAAGTGAATAAAAAGAATGAATTAAGGAGTGAAAATGGCTATAACAAAAGAAGAAATTTTGGATTATATTAGTGGTTTGTCAGTTTTAGAGCTATCAGAATTGGTGAAAGCATTTGAAGAGAAATTTGGTGTGTCCGCTGCTCCCACAGTAGTAGCGGGTGCGGTTGCTGCTGGTGGTGCCGCAGTGGAAGAAAAAACAGAGTTCAATGTAGTGCTCACAGATGCAGGCGCAAACAAAATCAATGTCATCAAAGTGGTGAGAGAGATCACAGGCCTTGGGCTCAAAGAGGCTAAAGAAGCCACTGAGGCAACACCAAGCGTATTGAAAGAAGGTGTTAACAAAGAAGATGCAGAAAACTTTAAGAAAAAATTAGAGGAAGCTGGTGCAAAAGTAGAAATTAAATGACACTTTTGCTTGAAGAAAAAACAAACCCGAGGTCATTTATTGGCCTTGGGTTTTTCTGCGTTAAACATTTTAAACAAGCTTGTGTTGCAAGTTTTTTTAGAGTGTTTGCTCTTTTTAAATCTACATTATGAGGGTTTTAAGCATGCCAACAAAAACAAAAATAAAAAATCGATTACGTCTTGATTTCACACAATCATCACAAAATTTGGAAATCCCTAATTTGTTGTTATTGCAAAGGGATAGCTATAACTCTTTTTTAGAATCTAAAGATGGCAAAGAAAGTGGAGTAGAGAAGGTTTTTCGTTCTGTATTCCCTATTCAGGATGCGCAAAATCGCTTAATTTTGGAATATGATGGATGCGAATTTGGCAAGCCTAAATATACTGTTAGAGAGGCGATGGAGAGGGGAATTACCTATTCCATACCTCTAAAAATTAAAATTCGTTTATTGCTTTTGGACAAAGATGAAAAGACCGAAAAAATAAGCATAAAAGACATCAAAGAGCAAAATATATTTATCCGTGAAATCCCATTGATGACAGATCGCACCTCTTTTATTATCAATGGCGTGGAGCGTGTGGTGGTCAATCAATTGCACAGAAGTCCTGGCGTGATTTTCAAAGAAGAGGAGTCTAGCACTACTTCCAATAAATTGGTTTATACGGGGCAAATCATCCCAGATCGCGGTTCTTGGCTGTATTTTGAATATGATGCTAAGGACACGCTATTTGTGAGGATCAATAAGCGCAGAAAGGTTCCTATTACCATTTTGCTTCGCGCGATGGGATATACCAAGCAAGAGATTTTGAAAATCTTCTATCCATTGCTAAAGGTAAAAATCAAAAAAGAGAAGCATTTTATTGAGTTCAAGCCTGAGAATTTTGAAGGTAGGGTGGAATATGATATCAAAAACATGGATGGGGAAGTTGTTGTGGAGGCAGGCAAGCGTCTGACCAAGAAAAAAGCTCAGGAACTATCTGAAAAAGGTCTTGGTTGGATTGAATATCCTGCTCTAATAGATCGTTATTTAGCAGAGCCAATCATCGATCCAAAAACTGGCGAAGTTTTGTTTGATATTCTCACTCAGATTGATGAGGGTAAGCTCAAGAAAATTATGGAACATAGGATTAAGGAATTTGTGATTGCTGATGATTTGGCCATAGGACATGATAGTGGGATTTTGAAATCCTTTCATGTTGATGCAGATCCGCTAAGAATGCTAAAGCAATCTGAAAAACACGAAAATGAAAACGATCTTGCTGCCATTCGGATTTATAAGGTCATGCGACCAGGAGAGCCTGTGACCAAGGAGGTGGCAAAGCAATTTGTTAAGCAGTTATTCTTTGATCCTGAGCGCTATGATCTCACCCGCGTAGGAAGAATGAAAATGAATCATAAGTTGGGATTAGAGATCCCAGATTATGTTACTGTTCTCACACAAGAAGATATTATCAAGAGTATCAAATATCTCATCAAAGTCAAAAATGGCCAGGGAAGAATTGATGATAGAGATCATCTTGGCAATCGAAGAATCCGCGCAATTGGAGAACTGCTTGCAAATGAGTTGCATGCAGGACTTGTCAAAATGCAAAAAGCCATCAAAGATAAACTCACTACTCCAAACATAAATCTTGAGACTTTAATGCCCCTGGATTTGATCAATTCTAAAATGATTACTTCTGCAATTCTAGAATTTTTCACTGGTGGTCAGCTTTCTCAGTTTATGGATCAAACAAATCCACTCTCTGAGGTAACGCACAAAAGGCGTCTTTCTGCATTGGGTGAGGGCGGTCTTGTCAAGGAGCGTGTGGGATTTGAGGCTAGGGATGTGCATCCGACCCATTATGGCAGAATCTGCCCCATTGAGACTCCAGAGGGTCAAAATATTGGTCTAATTAATACCCTTTCTACTTTCACGCGCGTCAATGAACTAGGATTTATTGAGGCACCCTATCGAAAGGTGGTGCAGGGTCATGTAACCCAAGAAGTGGTGTATCTCACCGCAACGCAAGAAGATGGTCACATCATCGCTCCTGCCAGCACCAAGCTTGATGCAAATGACAATATTGTAGAAGATCTTATTGATGCTAGGGTGGGTGGCGAGATTACTTTGAGTGAAAAAAATAAAATTACCCTGATTGACCTAAGTCCCAGGATGCTTGTGGGAGTTGCAGCATCTTTGATTCCATTCCTAGAGCATGATGATGCCAATAGAGCCCTTATGGGATCAAATATGCAACGCCAAGCAGTGCCCCTTTTGATCCCCGATGCGCCAATCGTGGGAACTGGGATTGAAAAAATTATTGCTAGAGATGCATGGGAGGCTATCAAGGCCTCGCGCCCAGGAGTGGTAGAAAAAGTCGATGCCAAAAATATCTATATTTTGGGAGAAGATGAGGCGGGTGCTTATATTGATAGTTATCCCTTGCAGAAAAATTTGAGAACCAACCAAAACACAAGCTTTGCGCAAAGACCCATCGTGAAGGTCGGTGACAAAGTGGAGACGCACCAAATCATTGCCGATGGCCCTAGCATGGACACTGGCGAGCTTGCATTGGGGAAAAATGTGCGGGTTGCGTTCATGCCCTGGAATGGTTATAACTTTGAGGATGCAATCGTTGTAAGCGAGCATTTGATTAAAGAAGATTATTTTACCTCTGTGCATATCTATGAAAAAGAAATCGAAGCGCGCGAACTCAAGCATGGCATCGAGGAAATCACTAGGGACATTCCTAATGTCCGCGAAGATGATATTGCGCATTTAGATGATAGCGGGATTGTGAAGATCGGGACTTATGTCAGTAGTGGAATGATTTTGGTGGGCAAGGTCAGCCCCAAGGGAGAGGTGAAATCCACTCCTGAGGAGAGATTATTACGCGCAATTTTTGGAGAAAAAGCAGGGCATGTGGTGAATAAATCCCTGTATTGCCCTCCATCTCTTGAGGGAACGGTTGTGGATGTAAAAATCCTCACCAAAAAAGGTTATGAAAAAGATGAGCGCACCAGGAGTGCCTATGAGAAAGAGAAAGCCGTGCTTGATATCGAGCATCACGATCGTTTGACCATGCTTGATAAAGAAGAGCGTCTCCGCATCAATACCATGCTTGCCAAAGAGGTGCTTGGCAGCGATGCAGATATCTCTGGGAAAGTATACAAAAAAGGTGAAATGGTGCCTCAAGCAGAGATTGCTGGCATTAGCCGCTTCGCGCTCAATACGCTTATTAAGAGCTATTCTAAGAATGTGCAGCAAAAATACAATCAAATTAAGAGCAATTTCTTGGAGCAAAAAAAGACCCTGGGGGAGGAACATGAGGAAAAGCTTTCTATCTTAGAAAAAGATGATATTTTGCCAAGTGGCGTGGTGAAGCGCGTGAAAATCTATGTGGCAACCAAACGCAAGCTCAAAGTCGGAGACAAAATGGCTGGAAGGCATGGAAATAAGGGCATCGTCTCTAATATTGTGCCCGCGGTGGACATGCCTTATACCGCTGATGGCGAGCCTGTAGACATTGTACTCAATCCTCTGGGGGTGCCTAGCCGTATGAATATTGGCCAGATCCTAGAGGTGCATTTGGGTCTAGTTGGCAAGCGCTTTGGTGAGCAGATTTTGGAGGTTTTGGAGCAGCAAAAAAAAGGATTCCTAAAAAGTCTGCGTGCCAAAATGCTAGAGATTAGCGATGTCATAAATCCAAATGATAGTGTAATGAAGGATCTACTCACTCATGCAGATGATGAGGAATTATTGGGATATGCTAGGGATTGGAGCAAGGGGGTCAAGTTTGCCATCCCAGTGTTTGAAGGTATCACACAGGAAAAATTTCATAAACTCTTTGAGATGGCAAAAATCCAGATGGATGGAAAAACCGATCTCTATGATGGCAAAACGGGTGAAAAAATCCGTGAGCGTGTGAATGTGGGTTATATGTACATGCTAAAACTTCACCATCTCGTGGATGAAAAAGTGCATGCAAGAAGCACAGGGCCTTATAGCCTGGTTACTCAGCAGCCTGTGGGTGGGAAGGCTCTTTTTGGTGGACAGAGATTCGGTGAGATGGAAGTGTGGGCACTAGAGGCTTATGGTGCTGCATATACGCTCAAGGAAATGTTGACGGTGAAATCAGATGATGTCAAGGGTCGGGAAAATGCCTATAAGGCCATCACCAAGGGTGAGGCAGTGGGGGAATCAGAGATTCCAGAGACCTTTTATGTATTGACCAAGGAATTGCAGTCTTTGGGGTTGGATGTGAATATTTTTGGCGATGATGTTGATGAAAATGGGCAGCCCAAGCCAATCGTCGTGGAAGAGGAAAAACGTCCCAAGGACTTTAATACTTTTCAGTTGGTTTTGGCAAGCCCAGAGCGGATTCGATCCTGGAGCAAGGGAGAGGTGAAAAAGCCTGAAACCATCAATTATAGGACATTGAAACCAGAGAGAGACGGACTTTTTTGTACTAAGATTTTTGGCCCTGTTAGGGATTATGAATGCCTGTGTGGAAAATACAAAAAACCCCGCTTCAAGGGCGTTATTTGCGAAAAATGTGGGGTGGAGGTGACGAGCGCAAAAATCCGAAGATCTAGAATGGGGCACATTGAGCTTGTTACCCCAGTGGCACATATTTGGTATGTGAGTTCTTTGCCTAGCAGGATTGGCACATTGCTTGGTGTGAAAATGAAGGATCTTGAGCGCGTGCTGTATTATGAGGCATATATCGTAAAAAATCCAGGTGAAGCATTCTATGATAATGAATCCATCAAGCCTGTGATGAAATATGATGTGCTTAATGAAGAGCAGTACCAAGAAATTAACAAGCGTTTTGAAGACAGGGGCTTTGTTGCTGAAATGGGTGGGAGTGTTATCAAGGAATTGCTAGAAGAGCTTGATATTATTGAGCTTTTAAAAACACTCAAAGAAGAGATCAAAAACACCAACGCAGAATCCAAGAAAAAAACCATCATCAAGCGCCTGAAGGTGGTGGAGAGCTTTGTAAATTCTGGAAATCGTCCTGAATGGATGATGCTTACAGTATTGCCTGTGCTTCCACCAGATTTAAGACCTTTGGTGGCATTAGATGGTGGCAAGTTTGCAGTTAGCGATGTGAATGATCTTTATCGCCGTGTTATTAATCGTAATCAACGCTTGAAGCGTTTGCTAGAGCTTGATGCTCCAGAGATCATTGTAAGAAATGAGAAAAGAATGCTCCAAGAAGCAGTGGATGCACTCTTTGATAATGGAAGAAATGCAAATGCTGTCAAAGGTGCTAATAAGCGTCCCTTGAAATCTCTCTCTGAAATCATCAAAGGAAAGCAGGGAAGATTCCGCCAGAATCTTCTTGGGAAGCGTGTGGATTTTTCTGGAAGAAGTGTTATTGTTGTGGGTCCAAATCTCCGTATGGATCAATGTGGATTACCCAAAAATATGGCGCTTGAGTTATTCAAGCCTCATCTGCTTGCTAAATTGGAAGAGAAGGGTCATGCTACTACGATGAAGCAGGCCAGAAAAATGGTTGAGCAAAAAACCAATGAGGTTTGGGAGTGTTTGCAAGAAATTGTTGAGGGTTATCCGATTTTGCTCAATCGTGCACCGACTTTGCATAAGCAGTCTATTCAAGCCTTCCACCCCAAGCTCATTGATGGCAAGGCAATTCAACTACACCCGCTAGTTTGTTCTGCTTTTAATGCAGATTTTGATGGAGATCAGATGGCAGTGCATGTACCTTTGTCTGAGCAGGCTATTGCAGAATGTAAAATCTTGATGCTAAGCTCTATGAATATTTTGCTGCCAGCAAGTGGCAAGGCCGTTGCGGTGCCGAGTCAAGACATGGTTTTGGGGCTTTATTATCTCTCTTTGGAGAAAAATCAAGTGGCTGGTGAGCATAAGCTTTTTGGAAGCATTCAAGAAATTATGATCGCACTGGATGCGGGTAGTCTTGATATCAATGCTAGAATCCGCACCGTGGAGAGAAATAGGGTACTAAATACCACGGTAGGAAGGATGATTTTAAAATCCATCTTGCCAGATTTTGTTCCTGTGGCATTGTGGAATAAGACACTGAAGAAAAAAGACATCGGCACATTGATTGATTATGTGTACAAAAATGGTGGCATTGGAGTTACTGCAACATTCTTGGATAATCTTAAAAATCTTGGTTTTGCGTATGCCACAAAGGCGGGTATTTCTATTTCTGCAGCTGATATTATTGTGCCAGAGAATAAGCAAAGGGCAGTGGATTTTGCAAAATCTGAAGTGAAGAAAATCCAGATCCAATATGATCAAGGACTTTTGACAGAGCAGGAGCGTTACAACAAGATCATTGATATTTGGACAGATACCAATAACAAAATGTCCAAAGAAATGATGGCGCTTGTGGAGGCAGACAAAGGGGGGTTCAACTCCATTTATATGATGGCAGATTCTGGTGCAAGGGGTAGTGCAGCGCAGATTCGTCAGCTTTCTGCAATGCGTGGTTTGATGGCAAAACCTGATGGGACTATTATTGAAACACCCATTATTTCAAACTTTAAAGAGGGATTGAATGTATTGGAATACTTCACCTCTACCCATGGAGCAAGAAAAGGATTGGCAGATACTGCGCTAAAAACTGCAAATGCGGGTTATTTGACAAGGAAATTAATTGATGTTTCGCAAAATGTAAAAATTGTTGTTAATGATTGCGGTACGCATGAGGGCGTGGAGATCACGGATATTTCTGTGGGTAGCGAGTTGATTGAATCTTTGGAGGAGAGGATTTTTGGACGCGTTGTGGCTGAGGATATCATCGATCCCATCACCAATGAAGTGCTCTATAGTGCTGGAATTTTGATTAATGAAGATATGGCAAGGCATATCGTAGAGGTGGGCATCAAATCTGTTATCATCCGCACTCCTGTGACCTGTAAGGCAGAGAAAGGTGTATGTGCAAAATGCTATGGATTGAATTTGGGCGAGGGCAAGATGAGTAAGCCTGGTGAAGCAGTGGGTGTCATCGCTGCTCAATCCATTGGTGAACCAGGAACACAGCTCACCCTAAGAACATTCCACGTAGGTGGAACCGCCTCAAGAAGTCAGGAAGAGCGCGAAATTTACGCAGAAAAAGAAGGATTTATTCGCTTTTACAATATAAAAACCTATATCAACAAAGAGGGCAAAACCATCGTAGCCAATCGAAGAAATGCCGCTGTGCTTGTTGTAGAGCCAAAGATTAAGGCACCATTTGATGGAGAAATCAAGATAGAAGTGACGCATGATGAAGTGCTTGTTTATATTGTTGGGGCCAAAGAAGAAATAAAATATCACCTTAGAAAAGGAGATGTGGCCAAGCCAAATGAACTTGCAGGAGTGGGTGGAAAAATCGATGGTAAGCTTTATATTGCCTATGAAACGGGATATAGGGTCTTTGCTGGCGATAGCATTGTGGATATTATTAAGGATGGTTGGAATGTGCCCAATCGTATTCCTTATGGTAGTGAATTACTTGTAGAGGATAATGCTCCCATTGCTACAAGGATGGTTGCCAAAGAAAGGGGAATCATTAAATATTACAATCTTGTGGCCGATCACCTCGAGCGCGCTAAAGATATCAAAGAAGGTCATGTGGTGAAGGAAAAGGGTCTTTTTGCGGTGATTGCAGATGGTAATGATCGTGAGGCAATCCGTCACTATATTACCCGCGGCTCTAGGATATTGGTGGGGGATAGTAATCCAGTGGATTCTCATACTACCATTGTAGAACCAGAAAATGATCAAAAAACTATTATCGCCACTTGGGATCCCTATAATACATTAGTGATTGCAGATCAGGCAGGAACGGTAAAATTTGAGGATATTATGCCAGGATTAAGCGTTACGGAAAAAGAAGACGAGAACACCGGGATAACAAATCTTGTTGTTAATGAATATTTGCCTACGGGTTGCAAGCCAACCATTGTGATTGAAGTCAATAAACAACAAAGCATTCGCTATCCATTAGATCCTAAAACTGCGATTTCTGTGCTTGAGGGTAGCAAGGTTGCAATGGCCGATGTGTTAGCAAGGGTGCCAAAAGCCACTGTTAAATCTCGTGATATCACTGGAGGTTTGCCTAGAGTTTCAGAATTATTTGAGGCCAGAAAGCCAAAGGATTTTGCAATTCTTTCAGAAATTGATGGCATTGTAAGTTTTGGAAAAAGCATTAGAAACAAAGAAAGGCTTATTGTCACGTCTAAGGATGGAAATAGCGTTGAATATCTTGTGGACAAGAATCGACAAATTTTAGTGCATGCAGATGAATTCGTGCATGCAGGGGAGGCCATGACAGATGGTGTGGTCTCTAGCCATGACATTTTGCGCATTAGCGGAGAGAAGGAATTGCATAAATACATCATTAGCGAGGTGCAGCAAGTCTATCGAAGACAGGGGGTTAGCATCGCAGATAAGCATATTGAAATCATTGTATCACAAATGCTAAGACAGGTGCGCATCATTGATAGTGGGAATACTAAATTTATTGAGGGGGATTTGGTAAGTAGGCGTTATTTCAAAGAAGAAAATGAGAGAATCCTAAGTATTGGAGGCGATCCAGCAGTGGCTGAGCCTGTGTTGCTAGGAATTACAAGGGCAGCAGTGGGAAGTGATAGCATCATTTCTGCAGCTTCATTCCAAGAAACTACCAAGGTTTTGACAGAGGCGAGTATCGCTGGCAAAAAAGACTTTTTAGAAGATCTCAAAGAAAATGTTGTTTTGGGTAGGATGATCCCGGTGGGAACAGGGTTGTATAAGAACAAAAGAGTATCTTTGAAAATATTAGAGCAAGAATAAGATTACTCTAAGCAGAATAAAAGATTTTTTTTTGTAGAATTAAACATTTTTTGAAATAGAAAATTAGATGAAAGGAAAAAGAAGTGCCAACTATTAATCAGTTAATCCGCAAAGAGAGAAAAAAGGCGACCAGAAAAACAAAGTCTCCAGCATTGATGGAGTGCCCACAGAGAAGAGGAGTTTGCACCCGTGTATATACTACTACACCCAAAAAGCCAAATTCCGCGCTAAGAAAAGTAGCAAAAGTTAAGCTTACTAGCAAGATTGAAGTCATTAGCTATATTCCAGGAGAGGGCCACAATCTGCAAGAACACTCCATTGTGCTTGTAAGAGGTGGAAGGGTCAAGGATTTGCCCGGTGTGAAATATCATATTGTAAGGGGCGCATTGGATACTTCAGGTGTTGCAAAGAGAACAGTTTCTAGAAGTAAATATGGTGCAAAAAAAGCAAAGCAGGGTGATAAAAAGTAAGAAAGGAAAAAAATGAGAAGAAGAAAAGCTCCGGTTAGAGAAATTTTGGGTGATCCCATTTATGGGAATAAGGTTGTGACAAAATTTATCAATAAGATGATGTATGATGGTAAAAAGAGTGTTGCTGAAAAAATTATTTATGCTGCCTTTGAGAAGATTGAAGAGAAAAGCGGTGAAAAAGGTATAGAGGTTTTTGAGAAAGCTTTGGAAAAAATCAAGCCATTTGTGGAAGTGAGAAGCAGAAGAGTTGGAGGTGCTACCTACCAGGTTCCCGTGGAGGTCAGACCCGCAAGACAGCAGTCGCTTTCTATCCGCTGGATTCTTGAAGCTACAAAAAAAAGAAATGAAAGGACCATGGTTGATAGATTGGCAAATGAGCTCCTAGATGCAGCAAATGACAAGGGGGCTGCTTTCAAGAAAAGAGAAGATGTGCATAAGATGGCAGAGGCAAATAAAGCATTTGCACATTATCGATGGTAATCATAAAGTTAAGGAAATATATATGGCAAGAACTACCCCATTAGAGAGAATCAGGAATATTGGTATTGCTGCGCATATTGATGCGGGGAAAACCACCACATCAGAGAGGATTTTGTTTTTTACAGGTGTGAGCCACAAAATCGGTGAGGTTCATGATGGTGCGGCTACGATGGACTGGATGGAGCAAGAAAAAGAGCGCGGCATCACAATTACCTCTGCTGCGACTACTTGTTTTTGGAAAAATTATCAGATCAATCTCATTGACACTCCCGGGCACGTGGATTTTACAATCGAGGTGGAGAGGTCTATGAGGGTTTTGGATGGTGCAGTTGCAGTATTTTGCTCTGTGGGCGGTGTACAGCCTCAAAGTGAAACCGTTTGGAGACAGGCAAATAAGTATGGCGTTCCTAGAATGGTGTTTGTTAACAAGATGGATCGCATCGGTGCAAATTTTTTTGGTGTAGAAAATCAAATCAAAGAAAGATTGAAGGCCAATCCTGTGCCCATTAATATTCCCATTGGTGCAGAAGATACTTTCAGGGGGGTGGTGGATCTCATTCAGATGAAGGCTTTGGTATGGAATAATGAAGCCATGGGTGCGAACTATGATGCAGAAGAAATCCCAGAGGAACTCAAAGAAAAAGCACAGGAGTATAGAGAAAAGCTTATAGAGGCTGCAGCGGAGCAAGATGAAGCATTGATGGAGAAATATCTTGGAGGAGAAGAGCTTAGCATTGAAGAGATTAAAAAAGGCATAAAGATCGGTTGTCATAATATGACTCTTATCCCTATGCTTTGTGGCTCTTCTTTCAAAAACAAGGGTGTGCAGACCTTGTTGGATGCTGTTGTGGATTTCCTCCCAGCACCCACAGAAGTTGCAGATATCAAGGGCATCGATCCTAAAACTGAGCAAGAAATCCATGTGGAATCTTCGGATAATGGACCATTTGCAGGGCTTGCATTTAAGATTATGACAGATCCGTTTGTGGGCCAGCTTACCTTTGTCCGTGCCTATAGAGGGATGCTTGAATCTGGAAGTTATGTACTCAATTCTACAAAGGGTAAAAAAGAAAGAGTGGGAAGATTGCTTAAGATGCACTCCAATAAAAGGGAGGATATTAAGGAAATCTATGCAGGGGAGATCTGTGCATTTGTTGGTTTGAAAGAAACTCTTACAGGTGATACGCTTTGTGATGAGAAGACGCCAGTGATTTTGGAGAGAATGGAGTTCCCAGAGCCTGTGATCCATATCGCAGTGGAGCCAAAAACGAAAGCAGATCAAGAAAAAATGGGCATAGCTTTAGGCAAGCTTGCTGAGGAAGATCCAAGTTTTAGGGTGAGCACACAGGAGGAGACAGGACAGACTCTTATTGGTGGTATGGGAGAGCTGCATTTAGAAATCATTGTAGATCGCCTCAAAAGAGAATTTAAAGTAGAAGCAGAAGTCGGCCAGCCACAGGTTGCATTCCGAGAGACCATCAGAAGTTCTATCAACAAAGAATGCAAATATGCAAAACAATCTGGTGGTAGAGGGCAGTATGGGCATGTATTCATCAAGCTAGAACCAAAAGAAGCTGGCAGTGGCTATGAATTTGTAAATGAAATCACTGGTGGTGTGATCCCCAAGGAATATATTCCTGCGGTGGATAAGGGTATCCAAGAAGCCATGCAAAGTGGCGTGCTAGCTGGCTATCCTGTAGTGGATTTTAAGGTCACATTATATGATGGAAGTTATCATGATGTAGACAGTTCTGAGATGGCATTTAAAATCGCTGGATCCATGGCATTTAAAGATGCCTGCAGGGAAGCTAATGCGGTATTGTTGGAGCCCATGATGAAGGTGGAAGTAGAGATCCCAGAAGAATATATGGGAGATGTCATTGGTGATTTGAATCGTAGAAGAGGGCAAATTAATTCCATGGATGATCGTATGGGATTGAAGATTGTAAATGCCTTTGTGCCATTGGCGGAGATGTTTGGTTATTCCACAGATTTGCGCTCTGCCACTCAAGGCAGAGGGACTTATTCCATGGAGTTCGATCACTACGGGGAAGTGCCTTCTAATATAGCAAAAGAAATCATTGAAAAAAGAAAGGGTTGATTTCCTTTGAGGGTGCAGAGGGGATCCCCTCTGCATCCAACTTTCAATCCAAAATTTTCCTAATTTGGAGTCCTTTTGTGTTGTATTTGGTTCCCCTCTATCTCTGATGCTTGCTTCTCTCACTTACTTGGCTTTCTTTCCTTTTGATTTTTTTAGTCGTTTTTCGGAGTTACGATTACTTTTGGGAAACTCTCTTTACTCTTTATGCGGCCTCATTTCTCTTGCTTTGAAATTGCCTTTAAATCTCACCCCTTTATTCTCCTTGCTTCTGCTAGTTTCTTGCGCATGAGACTCATGGGTATTTTATGCAGGATTGATTCATTTTCATGGGGGGTATTTTGTCTTATTAATGCAATATTTAGCAAATTGCAATACTAATCAACAATGGAAAAAGAAAGGAAATTGATGATTAGGAATTTGTTATTTTTTTTGGCGTTTTTGAGTTTGTCTTCTGCGGGTTTTTGGGATTATGATGAAGTGGGTCCCACCAAATGGGCAGATGCGCATCCTGATTGGAAGGTTTGTGGGCATGGCAAGGAGCAGTCTCCCATAGACATCAAGACTAAAGAGGCTGTTTCTGCCAATTTCCCCTTTGCAATGCAGTATCACAAAGGGGATGCAAAGGTAATTAATAAGGGCTATACGATTCAGGCGAAATATAAAAATGCTGGCGGTGTGGATTTTGATGGGCAGCATTATGGGTTTGTGGAGTTGCATTTTCATCTACCCGCAGAAAATCTCATCAATGGTAAGCCTCATAATCTAGAGATGCATCTTGTACACAAAAATGATAAGGATGAGTTGCTGGTTGTGGGTGTATTTTTCAAACTAGGCATGAAGAACCTAGCACTTCAGCGATTGCTGGCAAACATTCCCAGTAAGAAGGGAGGGTATAAAATTCTCAAGGATGTTGATATCCACGATATTTTACCAGAGAAGAAGCATTATTATTATTTCATGGGAAGCTTGACCACTCCGCCTTGCACTGAGGGAGTGCGCTGGGTCGTGCTCGATCAAGAGATTCCTATCTCTTCCAAGCAGCTTAAGATATTTAAAAAACACATGAATAAAAATATCAGACATGTGCAACCTCTCCATGGGCGCAAGGTCTACCAGGGAAATATCGAGGATTAAGCAAAATGAGGCGCTTTGAGCCCCTCTGCTTTTGCAAGTTTTTAGGCTTTTTTTGGTTTTTTACGTGCCCTAATGCTTTGCTCATGAATCCTTGATGCGCTGCTTTTATTTTTTACGTTCTTTGGGTTCTCGTCACTTTTCGTGCTGTTTTTTTACCCTTGTCTTTTTTTTGATTTTTACATTGCTTTTGTTTTCTCTATGTTATCACTTTCGCGTAAGCTTTCTATTTGGCTTCTTTGTGCGTTCCAAAAGTGTCCAAGCATCTAAGCTAGAGTAAATCTCAGGAAGGCCTTAGCTCGTAAGCTTGGGGTCCAAAAACCAGAACTTAAAAATAGAAAATATAAGAGATGCTAAGCTCTGGGCTCTTTTTGATAACAAAGCTTTGCTTGAGGGTTTGTTCACTCCAAATGGCGACATTCGAATTCACGTCGGTGTCAACGTAGTTGTTCCATTCTTGGTGGTTGAGCTGGTAGAATGGGATTTTGACACCAATTTGGATTCTATCATGAGAGGTGATATAGATATTTCCCCCAAGATTGAGGAAAAACCCACTGCCAGAGGCCAAGAAGCTTTGCTCCCTCCCCGATGTCTCATTTACCCAATACTTGCTTTTTAGCATGCTAAACTCCACCCCTGTCCCGATGAACAATCCAATATCTAGCAGCAGGGGAAATTTTGGAGCGGCATATTGTTTGATAAAGTATCCTAGGGGAATATTTGCAAAAAAATCCAGATTGAGGCTCAGAGTGGTAAGCACGCCATTGGCAAAGAGAAAATCTTGCTGGGTTTTTGGGCTTAGCATGTTGACTTGCCCTATAACTGGGCCATTATTGCTCTGTCCCACAATTGTATTAAAGCTTTTATCCCTTGGGGCTGTTTTTTGTATAGGACCAGATATTGCGCCCAAAGACGCATTTTGCATGTCTACGCTCCCATAGAATCGAATGCCTGAGATATGATATTTGTCAAACACTGTTTCATTTCCCAAAAAAAGCTTCAAGCCAAGAGGACTGGTCTTGCCTAGATAATTGGCGCTAGACTGCCCCCCGATACAGACATCCCCGGGGCAGGAATTCACAGATTTTGTGACGATTTGTGAGAAATTTGTGCGTAAGCCACTGCCAAAGGAGGTTCCAATACCTACAAAAGGATGATTTTCTATCGCGCTTGCCCCCACTGCGAAAAAAAATGATAAAAGGATTTTTTTCATCTTTAAGAGCTCTTTTTGTTGAGGGTGATGAGTTGAGGAAGTGCCTCTTGCACCAAGAAATTTTTTTCAAAAAAATGCTCAATGCTCTCACGCATGATTTTAGGATCGATGATTTTATTAACGATGTCGCGATATTCGCTTGCCCCCTGGTGACCCTTTGCATATGCATGGAGATTTTTGCGAAACAAAATAGCTCCATGCTCGCCATAAAACCCCACCATCGCATCAAAATGCTTCAAAACCAATTCTTTCTTGATGATGGGGGGGATTTCTGTGGTCTTATTTTTGATTTGCCAAAAAATCCAAGGCGTACTAATGGCTGCACGCCCAATCATTAGCCCATTGGCTCCGGTGATCTCTAGCACTCGCCTGGCGCTTGCATAGTCTGTGATCTCTCCATTGGCAATGACGGGGGCAGAGAGAATCTGCTTGATTTTTGCGATGCTTTCATAATCAATCCTCTCTTTTTTGTAGCCATCGCTGCGTGTTCGCCCATGCACTACTACATAATCTACATTGGCATCTTTGAGGGCATTTGCGATTTCTTCTGGGATTTTTTGATCAAAACCCAGTCGTACTTTCACGCTGCTATAGGGCTTGTTGCTTGTTTCTTTGATGGTGTTAAGAAGCTTTACAAGCAAGGAGAGATTTTTGAGCAAGCCGCTTCCATTGCCGTGATTGGCTACTTTGGGAGCAGGACATCCGCAATTAAAATCAATAATATCAATCCCATCAATCTCATTAATGCGCTCTACTGCTTGCTTGATAATCTCAATCTTTGAGCCAGAAATTTGCACTGCATAGGGGCTTTCTTGCGGGGACTTGCATAGCATTTTGAGAGTCTTTGCACTCTGATAGACTAATGCGTGGGAGCTTATCATCTCGCTGACTGTGATGTCCACGCCAAATTGTTTTACTACACTCCGAAAGGGCAGATCTGTGTATCCTGCAAGCGGAGCTAGCATCAAAAGATTCTCAAAATTCATCCATTACCCGCATTCTTTTGCGCAATTATAGCCAAAAATTTTTCATAAGCATTTTTTCTCAAAATGCAAGCCGCACAAATTCCGCAGCCATACCCCCATGCATGTCTGCTCTCTCGCACCCCTTCATAGCAGGTATGAGAATCTTCCAAAATCATCTCCAAAACCCCCAAATTTTGTGCTAGTAAAAATTCCTCCGCTTTACTCATGTGAGATAGTGGAGTGTGGATTTTGATTTGTGTTTGCGCACCTTTATTGAGGGCAGATTCCATGGCGGTGATGAATTCCTCCCTGCAGTCAGGATAGCCGCTATAATCCTGCTCTGAGACGCCAATGGCGATGTGATTGGCATGGATTTTTTGCGCGAAGGCATGGGCGATGGTGAGAAATAGGCCATTGCGGTTGGGCACAAAGGATGCAAGGAGATCTTGATGGGTCTTGTGTTTGGTGCTAAGATTTTCTATGGATTTTGCAAAAAGTGCAGAATCTGCGATTTGTGCCAAAAAATCCAGGACGATCATGTTGAGTTTAAGCTCTAGTTTTTCTGCAATTTTGCGTGCTTGCTGCAATTCAATGCGATGCTTTTGTTGGTAATCAAAAGCAAGCAATTCCACAGATGAAAATTCCTTTTTTGCCCATGCTGCCACTGTCGTGCTATCTTGCCCGCCGCTAAAAACCACTAAGCATTTTTGCATTTTTCCCTCAATTTCTTTTTTGTTATAATAGAAAAATATTGTAAGGAATGGGATGTTTGAGCTGCCAGAAAATGTGCAAAAAATCTTTGAAATCCTAAGGGGAGAGGAGATTTATCTCATTGGGGGGTGTGTGCGTGATATGCTGCTCTCCATAAAGCCCTTGGATTATGATTTTGCCTGCGTGCTTCGGCCTCAAATCTTGCGCGATAAGCTGCATGCCAATGGGATTGCGACCATCGATGTTGGCATACGCTATGGGACTCTTGGTGTGCTGCTAGAGGGAGAGGTTTATGAGATTACTACTTTTCGCAAAGAAGGCGTGTATTTAGATGCACGCCATCCAAGCAGTGTGGAATTTGCCAAAAGCCTTGCAGAGGATGTGAGGCGCAGGGATTTTAGTATCAATGCCATTGCCTACCATCCCAAAGGCGGAATTGTTGATCTAGTAGGGGGGGTGCAGGATTTGGAGGATGGGGTTTTGCGCGCCATAGGAGATGCGCAGATGCGCTTTTTTGAGGATTCTTTGCGAATTTTGCGTGGAGTTGGCTTTGTGGCTAGATTTGGCCTGCATGCAGAATCAAATACCTATAGCGCGATGCTTTCTTTTGCGCATCTACTAGATTCCCTTCCCCGTGAGCGCATCTCCAAGGAATGGGAAAAGATTATTTGCGCACCTTTTTGTCTGCGTGCGCTCAAAGAATTTGCAGGGGTGTTTGTGCCATTATTTGGAGAGTCTTTTGCATCGCATGTGTGCAGACTCAAGGATCTGCCAGACAATCCACTGCATCGCGCGGCAAAAATCTTGCAGGATGAGGCTTTGCTAGATGCGCTTTGCTATCCCAAGGCAGCGCGTGGGCAAATTGCTCAAATGATGCAGTGGTGCAAGAAGGATGTCTTTGTGGATAAAAAATCTCTGAAATATGTTTTGGCAAAAAATCCCTGGGATCTTGTGCGCATCTTTTTGCAAGGAGATGCTAGGCTTGCGTGGCTAGAAGAGATTCTAGCAAAAGGGGAGCCCTGCAGAATCAAAGACCTTTGCATCCACGCCAATGATTTGGAGGAATTTCCCCCTAAATTTCGCGGAAAAATTTTATCTTTTTTGCTCTCAGAGGTGATTGAGGAGAGGGTGGCAAATGAATCCAAAGATCTCAAATGCCATGCTAGACAATATTACAAAAGTCTAGAAGTTTAGAAGAATTTTCCATAAAATACGATTGCAAGGCGAAATAACCCTAGTCCTGTGGCCCTGAAGCTATTGAGATAGGAGATGTCGATGGCTACATTCTTTTGGTGAATGAGGAAGGATGCACCCACTTGGTAGAAGGATTGGTAGGGGGAAAAGCTATTGTCTGAGTTTGTGGCAACCTCTCCTACAATCCAGATGTTTTCTGCGACATTGCCGCTAGCACTAGCACTAAGTGTGAGGAGGTTTTTTTTGAAGTTATCATTCCCTGCCCACCCGATGTTAAAAGTCGTGCGCAGGCGCTCATCTAGCCATTGAAAACTTAAGGGAATGTAGATATAGCTATTGTTTGCATGATTTTTCTTATTCGTGGTGATGCCATCCCCAGCGATGATGCCTAGATTGAAACGTCGATCTGGTGTGGTGTAAAAGGATTGTTCTACTTCCACAAATGCTTGATTATTGAGGCTTTGGGTGGAGACATTGCTAGCTAGCTGCAAGGAAGTACTAGGGCCCACCACACAATCTGCATAAAATCCTAAACTTTGTGCAGGGGAAGAGCTCTGGGCCCAAATGTCAAATTCACAAAGTCCGCGATCTTCTGTGAATGTATCGCCTACTAAGGTCCAGCCAGCGCAATAAATCATGTCCTTGAAAAATAAAAGTAGGAGTAGGAGTCTTGATATTTTCATGGCTACCTCCAATTTTCAAAATCATTTTGTAAGCCAAAAGCTTGGTGTATTAAAGACCAAAAAACCCATCGCAAAATTTTGTGATCCCATATGGATTGCAACCACATTGCAAGCATGTCAAAAGAGAGAATTTATCAAGATTTATGAGAATAGGTTCGTGATTGTTTTCTTAGGGAACTTGATAACGGGAATTAAAGTTGGTGATTATAGCAGACTTTTAGGGGAGTTGTGAAAAATCTGTAGAATTTCCATGAATTCTTAAAAACTTTTGTTGTTTTTAGATTGGGTTTTTTAAGAGAGTTTTGTTTTTTGGAGGATTGCAAAAATGGATGAGATTTCATGGCTTATTTTTCATGTGCAGGGGGTGGGATTTTGTTAGAATGTCTGAATTTTTTGGATAGCTGGAGTCTGTGATGCATCAAAAAATGTTGGAATTTTTGCAAAGGGAGCATCTGCTGACATTGAGTGTTTGCGATGTGCAGGGGGTGTATAGCGCGAGTTGTTTTTATTGTTTTTTCAAGGAGGGTTACACACTTGTATGCAAGAGCCAGGAAAGCAGTCGCCACATTCAACTTGCGCGCAAAAATCCCTTTGTGGGTGTGAATATTGCTCATCACACCAAAAAAATCCAGGAAATCTCTGGTATGCAGATTAAGGCATTGCTAAGACATGCAAAAGAACAAGAGACAGGGTGCTATCATGCCAAATATCCCTTCGCTAGGCTGGGAGGAGGGGAGGTGTATGCCTTAGAGATTTTGTGGGCTAAATATACAGACAATTCCCTGCTAATCCCAAAAAAGTTAGAATATCGCCGCGAGATTTGTTATACTTCGCCAAAAAAGGAGTAGAAATGTTTAGGGATAGCAATGGGGTGGAATTGCAAATGGGTGATAGCGTGCAAATCATCAAGGATCTCAAGGTAAAGGGCGTTTCTTGTGTGCTCAAGCGTGGCACAGTTGTGAAAAATATTCGTCTAGGAGATAAGGAGGGAGAGGTCGAGGGAAGGGTTGACAAACAGGGTGTGATTGTACTTAAGACTTGCTTTTTGAAAAAGGTGTAGGCGAGCGGGCAGGGTTTTGCGTTCTTTGGTGGGTGCATGAATTTAGTAGATTTTTGGCATGTGGTTTTGGCGGAGCGCTAGGTAATAGCAGGGCGAGCGTTTGTTGTGCTTTTTGGAATCTTGCATGGGCTTTGGAAAAAACCAATGATGAAAAATAAGCGATTGAGGGGGATTGGGCAGCAGCCAGTGGTTATGGGAGAATTGCGTGATGAAAAAGCCCGGGTGGCAAAAGCCTGTCATCGCAAAAAGCACTGAAGCAAAAAATGAGCAAAAAGGTCTGGTGAAAATCTTGAGTGATGAAAGTAGGGTAAGCGGAAAAGATAAAAAGAACCATCAAAGTCAAAAAAGACTTTGATGCAAGAAATCAGAGGCTGCAAGCGTGCTCTTTGAGGTATTCTGCGACACCTTCAGCAGTTGCTTTCATGCCTTTTTTGCCCTTTCTCCATCCTGCTGGGCAAACCTCGCCATTCTCTTCGAAGAATAGTAGAGCATCACACATTCTTAGCATTTCATCCATTTCTCTTCCTAGTGGGAGGTCATTGATGACTGCATGGCGAATGACTTGATGCTTGTCGATGAGGAAAGAACCCCTTAATGCCACTGCATTGTCAAACAATACATCATAATCCCTAGAGATTTGCTTGGTGATATCCGCTACCATGGGGAAAGTCACGTGTCCGATACCACCTTTATCTACTGGAGTGTTTTTCCATGCGAAGTGTACTTGCTCAGAATCAATAGAAACACCGATGACATTAAAGCCTTTTGCTTCAAATTCCTTTACTCTGTGGTCCATCGCCAAAATCTCAGAAGGGCAAACGAATGTAAAATCTTTTGGCCAAAAGAAAAGCACGGCACCGTTTTTTCCAAGATTTTTTGACAATTCGAAATTTTCTACAATGCTATTGCATGGCAACACCGCTGGCGCTACGAAATTAGGGGCTTTTTTTGTTACTAACATGATTTCTCCTTTTACTCAAAAATGTATATTCGATAACAATAAAAATTATCGTTTGAATTATAATTGGCAAAAGTTAATTATGGTTATATTGAGGTAAACAGGCCTAGAATTTACTAAAGAAGTGCTATGATTCTGAAATTTTTACAAATACAAGGTGAGTTTTATGAAGAAGGATTTTCTTTTTACTTCAGAATCTGTGACAGAGGGGCATCCTGACAAGATGGCAGATCAAATCAGTGATGCGGTGTTGGATTATATTATCCAAAGGGATGCGAAGGCGCGTGTTGCCTGTGAAACGCTTATTTCCAATGGCTTTTGCATTGTCGCTGGCGAGCTCAAAACCACCGCATATGTACCCATTCAAGAAATCGTTCGCGAGGTGGTGAAAGAGATTGGATACACAAACGCGGATTATGGGTTTGATTGCAAAAGTGCCGCGGTGCTCAATGGGATTGGCGAGCAAAGTCCAGACATTAATCAGGGTGTAGATCTTCCAGGCGGAGAGATTGGGGCGGGAGATCAGGGATTGATGTTTGGCTATGCGTGCAAGGAGACGGATGTATTAATGCCACTGCCCCTGTGGCTTTCTCATCAAATCACCTCTCATCTTGCCTTAAAAAGAAAGCAGGGCGTGCTGGATTTTTTGCGCCCTGATGGTAAGGCTCAAGTCACCGTACGATATGAAAATGGAAGACCAAGGGGGATTGATACCATCGTGGTTTCCACCCAACATCATCCAGAAATCAGCCAAAAGCAAATCAAAGAAGCCATCATTGAGGAGATTATCAAAAAGGTGTTGCCTCCGCAATATCTTGGCAGTAACATCAAATATCACATCAATCCCACGGGGAATTTCGTGATCGGAGGGCCACAGGGGGATGCGGGTTTGACAGGTAGAAAGATCATCGTGGATACTTATGGGGGGAGTTGTCCTCATGGTGGGGGAGCATTTAGTGGTAAGGATCCCAGTAAGGTGGATAGAAGTGCGGCCTATGCTGCGCGCTACATCGCCAAAAATCTGGTGGCCAGTGGGATTTGTGAGCGTGCCACTGTGCAATTAGCCTATGCCATCGGCGTGGTGGAGCCTATTTCTATTTTTGTGGATACACATGGCACTTCTAGTCATGATCCAGACAAGATTGAGACCTGTGTGCGCAAGGTCTTTAGACTCACTCCCAGAGGAATTATAGAGAGCCTAGATTTGCTGCGACCCATTTATCAAAAAACATCCAATTATGGGCATTTTGGAAGAGAGCTACCAGAATTTGGCTGGGAGAAAACCGATAAGATCGATGCAATCAGGGAGTTTTTTTAAGTTTTCATTCTCATTAAACTTATTTTCATGATAATTGTACTATACTTCTGGCCAGGTTTTTGGACCGAGAAAAACATTAAGGAATAGAAAATGGCAGTAAAAATTACAGATATTTGTATCTCTTGCGGATCTTGTATTGATGAATGTCCTGTTCAGGCGATCGTAGATGATGATGATAACCCAACAGGGGAGAGCATTTATTATGTGTATTCTGATAAATGCGTGGAGTGTGTAGGGCATAATGATGCTCCTGCTTGCGCGAGTGCATGCCCAACAGATGGTTGCATCGTGTGGAGTGATGCTGGCAATGTAAGGCGTGAAGAAATTGGTGCAGATCTTCGAGATGGAAGTGTCCCAGTGGTACAATGATTTTTCTATCACGCCTTGGCGTGATAGCCTCCTTTCCACTTGCTATTAAGTTACCCCATTCCCTTATCGATTTTTTTATCTTCTTTTTGATTTTCAAGTTTTTTTGTTCTGTTCTGATTGCTCTTGCATTTTTTGATTTCTGAATCGTTTCCTTTAAATCTTTAAATCTTCAAATCTTCAAAGTGGATTTTTCTTGATTTTGATTCCCATATTGGCTATTTGGGGATTATTCTAGGGATTTTGATGTTTGCCCAGTGCAATATCTTGAGAAAAAATATCTACTATGATAGAGAAAGAAAACAGTTATAACAAAGATAAAAGTCAGCAACGACAAATATAGCCACTGTAAAGAAGGAAATTACGAGGTGATCTGCAGCTAAATGGTGCTGGCATTGGATTTTCAGCATCAAATTTTTATGATCCAATGCTTTTTATTGTCAGAATTTTACTATGAGAATCCTACTGCTAGGCCTTAAAGTCATTAGAATTTTAATCAGGGGATTGGGATTCAGGGGGTATTGCAAGATTGCGAGGTTATGGGGTTATGCCATTGCAAAATTCTACTGCATAGAATATTTGTGGAATTGATGAGAATTAAGAGGTAACATTTGGGACTTTGAGCCTTGATTTTAGTCGTGGCTGAAGGCAAGTTAAAATTTTTGGAGATTTTTTGAATACAAAACTTCGATGAAAGCTTGAAAAAAGGGGAGTGTATGCGGGGCGCATACACGATTATTTTCTGAGCTCTTTGACTCTGGCGGCTTTTCCTTTTCTGTCTCTGAGATAATAAAGCTTTGCTCTGCGCACCCTGCCAATTCTCAAGACATCGATGCTCTGTAGGCTTGCGCTATAAAGAGGGAAGGTTTTTTCTACTCCTATGTTGTTAGCACCTATTTTTCTCACTGTGAAGGTTCTGTCTACTCCATTGCCGCGAATCGCAATGCAGAGACCCTCAAAATGCTGGATGCGGGTTTTTTCCCCTTCTTTGATTTGGATGCCGAGCTTGAGGGTGTCACCTGCTTTGAAATGAGGTACTTTCCTGTCGCCGATTTGAGCTTTTTCAAAACTCTCAATGTATCTATTTTTCATCTTTTGCCCTTCTTGTAGAATTTCCATAATTGGAAGAGATCTGGTCTAAAATATTTAGTTTTTGCTAATGCTAGATCCAGCTTTAAATCCTGCATTATACTATGATTTCCCTTTGAATACTCTGAAGGAGGAGTTTTTTTTGCATTTTTTTCGGATTTGATTTTGGATTTGGAAAAAACAGGCGCCTCAAGAAGATGTTGCTCAAAGCTTTCCCCTTGCAGAGATTTGGTATTTCCTAGCACCTGAGGGATTTGTCTAGCGATGCTATCACACAAACAAAGCGCAGCAAGCTCCCCGCCTGTGAGGATGAAGTCCCCGATGCTAAAAACTTCATTGGCATAAAGCTCGATGGCACGCTCATCAAAGCCCTCATACCTCCCACAGACAAGGGCGATGTTTTTTTTGGTTTTTGCCAGTCGCACCGCATCATTTTGGTTAAAGGCCTTGCCGCATGGGGTGAGAAAGATGATGTGATGAGTGTTTTTGATGGGATTCAAGGCTAGCTGCAAGATCTCAAGATCGATGATCTGGCCAGCACCTCCTCCAACTTGTGCGTTATCCACCTTGAAATGAGGAGGGGAGGCAAAATCCCTGATATTGGTGATCTGGATGCGAATGAGATTTTTTTCCTTGGCGAGTTTGAGGATAGACTGGGAAAAATAGGGCGCGATAATTTGAGGAAAGAGGGTAAAAAAATGAAAATGCATCAGCTAGTCTCCAAGATCGCCTTGGCATTTTGCGTGGTGATGATTTTTTTCAATGGATCTGCATAGAGGATAAAATGCTGCAAATAGGGGAGTAAAAATTCTTTGGAATGGGGAGGGGTTAGGCTTTGATGGGTCTTTATCACAAGATAGTCGGTGTTTGCGATGCGCAAAATATCTTTTACTATACCCAGGGTTTTGTCAGATTCTATAACGCTGCAGCCAATGATATCAAACCAGAAAAATTCTTCTTTTGCAAGATGGCAGAATTTTCTGGTATCCTCCAGTGTTGCATAGAGGATTTGGTTGGTGAAATGCTTGGCATATTCGGGATTTGTAATCTGGTCAAACTGGATGATTTGCTTTTGTGGGAGAAATTTCTTGAGTGTGAGGGGGATGTTAGATCTTTTGATGGGGGAAAATACGAAAAAAAAATGTCCATTTTGGAAAATCTCGGGAAAATCCGTGAGGAGTTGGCATTTCATCCCGCCATCAAGTCCTACGCTTCTCCCAAGTTTTGCAACTTCAATTAGTTCTGAGGGAGAGGTGGGGACATTATTCATCGATTGCTTTGGCAGATACGCGGTAGTTCAGCCCATTCTTGGCTTTGCAACCCGAAATAAAAGCTTTGATGGATGAGATCATTTTCCCTTCTTTACCAATAATCCTACCCACATCGCAATTGGCTGCAAAAATGACAAAATCATAGCCATCCTCAGTTTTGGTTTCTTGCACCGAAATGACTTCAGGTTTTTCTACAATTTTTTTCACATAGGCAGTCAAAAAATCTTGAATCATAGAAGAGGAATTCTTATTTGGTAAGTTTTTCAACACGCTCGCTCATTTTTGCCCCCACGCCCTTCCAATAGCTCAGGCGCTCTGCGTCAAATTTCACTACCACTGGGTTTGCTAGAGGATTATAAAACCCGATGGATTCAATCCAGCCACCATCTCTCCTTTTCCTAGAATCCGTAACGACGATGCGATAAAAAGGTTTTTTCTTTCTTCCCATTCTTGTCAATCGAATTACTGTTGCCATATAAACTCCTAAGGTATGAATTCTATTCTAGACGCCGTATTATACACAAAAACCCAGGTTTTTCACTATCTTTTTGCGTTTTGCATCTGCCCTATCATACTCATCAAATCCTGCATTCCTGATTTGTTGGAAAATCTTTTTGCAATCTTTGAGGCATTGTCAAACTGTTTGATGATGCGATTAATATCGCTTACCTCAAGCCCGCAGCCCATCGCGATGCGCCTGCGCCTACTGCCATTGAGCAAGTCTGGATTTTCTCGCTCCTTTGGTGTCATGGAATTCACCATGGCCTTGATGTTTTTGATTTCGCTATGATTTTCTAGATCTACGTTTTTGAGTGCGCTTGCCATATTTCCGATCCCAGGTATCATAGAGACAATGGAGCTTAGCGATCCTAGTTTTTTGATATTTTCAATTTGTGCGACAAAATCCATAAAAGTAAACTGACCTTTTTTGATTTTCCTGGTGAGATCTTTGGCTTCTTTTTGGTCGATGATGCTGGCAGTTTTTTCCGCCAAAGTCGCGATATCCCCCGCACCCATGAGGCGAGAAACAATGCGATCGGGCAGGAAAATATCAAAATCAGGGATTTTCTCTCCCGTCCCAATGAATCGCAGAGGTAGACCAATTTGATAGGCTATAGACAAGGCAATTCCACCTTTGGAATCACTATCAAACTTGCTTAAAATCACTCCGCTAACATCAAGTTTTTGATTGAAGAGATCTGCAGTGCGTACGCCATCTTGCCCGCTTAGAGAATCTGCCACATAAAAAATCTCATCAGGATTAATGGCGGCTTTGATGTCAGTGAGCTCTTGCATTAATGTATCATCGATGGCCAAACGCCCTGCAGTATCGATGATTAATACATCATATTGATGCCCCATGGCTTTTTCTTTGGCGCGTTTGGCGACCTCTATTGGACTCTTTGCATCTTGAACATGAAATACTTCCACTTCGATTTTTTCTCCAAGACTTTGTAGCTGCTTTACTGCTGCAAGACGCTGCAAATCACATGCCGCAAGTAAGACTTTTTTGTTTTTTGTTTTGAGATAGTTGGCAAGTTTTGCACTCGTGGTGGTTTTTCCGCTTCCTTGTAAGCCTGTCATCAATATTATGGTGGGAGGCTTGCTAGCAAAGACAAATCCATAATTTTTACTAGATTGCAAGATGGATAAAATTGCCTCTTGCAAAGAATCTAAAAAGTTCTGTTTTCCAATGCCAAGTGCTTTGGTCTTGCTTTGGACTTGTTGGATGATTTCCTTTGTCACCTTGTGGTGGACATCATTTTTGAGCAATGCTTTTTTGAGTTCATCTAACGCCCGATTTAGGGAATTCTCATCATCGTTGAAACGGATTTTTCCCACAATGTTTCTAAAGGTGTTTCCTAAAGTATCAAACACATTTTCTCCTTCATTGAATCAGTCTTTTTTTCGATCTTTGTTTATGATGTTTGGATTAAAAAATATTAAATTCTAACACAAAAAAACCAAGGATTAAGAATAAGAGTTTAGAATCAAATCTTGATCTTTTGCGTCCTATTGGGATTTTTAGGTCTTATTGGGGCTAACAAAAGTGTAATTCCCCCTGTTTTTTTGGGGTCTATTTAGAATTCTTCTTCTTGTTTTGCGAGAAGGGGCGTTCTCAAAAACTCAAAAATTAAGGAATCAATAATGAATTTTGAATCGCAACTGAAGAACAAAAAATTAAAAGTTACCCCCCAGAGAATGGCAATCTTGAATACAATTTACAAGAAGGGTCATATTGGGATCGAGGAGATTTATGACAATATCAAGAGAAACCATCCCTCGATCTCCCTTGCCACGGTGTATAAAAATATTGCTTCCTTGCATGAGGCAAATATTTTAAGAGAAGTCAAAGCGCCTTCTCAAAAGCAAAAATACGAGCTTGCCTGCGATAAGCACGTCCATGTCTCCTGTGAGAAATGCGGAAAACTCGAGGATGTTTATCTCAATCTCTCAGATATTTTGCATCAATGCAGCGGGGTGACAAGCTATAAGATCTATGATGTTAATGCCATTTTCATCGGTATCTGCTCTAGATGTAGAGAGAATCAAAATCTATAATGGATGTGAGCGGCGTATTCCATGCCTCCCCATCTATCCATTCCCACGCTGGGCAGGATTGTGAGATTGCTTTTGGGTTTGTATTTGGAGGTAAATAAGTAGCCAAGTCCCCAGGCGATCGCTCCTCCTACCATTACCTGCCAGATGGTGTGCTTGCGCGCATACACGCGGGATGCTGCTGTCACAAAGGCCAAAATCGTCACAGGAATTGCGGGCTTCCAGCCATAGCGATAATAAACAAAAGCAGCAGCGCTAAAGGCGCCGCCTGAGTGTCCACTTGGCATGCCCTTGTAGCTATCACAGCAGGGGCGCTTGGCAAATTCTACATCATAGCCCTTGTCATGCGCGCGCTGGAAGCTAAATTTCATGATTTGGATGACTCCCTGTGTGGCAAGTGCACCGAGCGCTAATTCTCCAAAACCGCGATAATCTCTCATCCCCAGCGATACTACACCCACAAATATGGGCATAAGTCTGAGCACATCTCCTATCTGTTGAAATGCATCTCTTTGTTCTTCCATGGCGTGTGAGATCTGGAAGGTGAGAAGGAATGCAAGAAATAGTTTTTTCATTTTGGAAGCCATCTCTTTGATTTTCAAAATTTAGGCCAGGATTATACTAAAAAATTAAGGATTTGATAAAAGAAAGATTCTTGGGTACTGCCAACTTATCTCAAAAAAGATCCCCCAAATCTCCTCTAAAAAATCGCTAAATTTTTGCACATCAGCACACCAGCGCTCATCAATCTGCCCCCCCCCACATCCCTGTCATACATTTACTGCGTCTACCCCCTAATCCCGCGCATCAGCACGTCAATGCACACAACCTGTCACACTCTTACAGGGGAAACGATGGGGTGAGAAAGATCGCTGCAAAAATGGCCCTTACAATTGCAGTCACAAAGCAGTTGCTGCAAGGTGCGTGTTGAAGTGGCAAAATGGAATGCTTGTTGCTTCCAGGCCTATGAAAATAAATCAAGGGTGTGGGAATCAATGAAAAATATTTTTGCATTTTTTGTGTTTTTTGCTTGTTTGTTTGGCGAGAAGATCGGAGACATTGCTAATATCGTGGGAGTGAGAGACAATCAACTCATTGGTTATGGCCTGGTGATTGGACTCAATGGCACGGGGGATAAGACGAGTTCAAAATTTACCATGCAGTCTGTGGCAAATATGCTAGAGAGCATGAATATCAAAGTATCTCCCAAAGACATCAAATCCAGAAATGTCGCTGCAGTAATGATTACTGCAACTCTGCCGCCTTTTGCAAGGCAGGGCGATAAGCTTGATATTCAGATTGCCTCCATTGGGGATGCCAAATCTATTGAGGGGGGGACATTGATTCTGACTCCGCTGAGTGCAGTGGATGGGAATATCTATGCTGTTGCACAGGGCAATGTGACCTTGGGTAGCTCAGAAAATGCCTTGAGCGCAGTAATTAGCAATGGGGCAACGGTGGAAAAGGAAGTGGCCTTTGATATCTACAATAAAAATGGATTAACCCTAAGCCTCAAGCAGACAAATTTTCAAAATGCCATTAAAGTGCAAAATATTTTAAATAAAACTTTTGGCAAGGGATTGGCAAAGGCAATCGATCCTCGCACCATCAAGGTGCTAAAGCCAGAGGGGCTTTCTTCTGTTGAGTTCTTAGCACTTGTGCAGGAGATTAATGTGGATTATAGCAATCGTGAGCGTATCATCATTGATGAAAAATCGGGCATCATCGTGGCCGGAGTGGATATCATTGTGCATCCTGTGGTCGTAAGCAGCGGGGATCTCACCATCAAAGTGATCAAGGATTTTCTCAATGAAAATGAGTCTGAAAAGTTGGATAATGAAGCATTGCTGGATAAAAAATATAATCTCATTAGCTCAAATGGCAAGCCTACTACGATTGCAAGTGTGGTGCGGGCATTGCAAAAAATGGGAGTGAAGCCAAAGAGAATGATTTCAATCTTAGGTGCGATGAAACAAAGTGGCGCAATTAGTGCAGAAATTGAGGTGTTGTGATGAAAGTAGATGTTTCTAATACTCTAATGGCAGCGCAAAAAAAAGATCTGAGAGTAAGGCCTAGTGAAAATGATGCAAAGCTCAGAGAGCAAACAGATGCATTTGAATCTTTGATTCTCAAGACTCTGCTAGATACCGCGCTAAAAATGGAGAATCCCCTCTATCCCAAGGAGGCGGGAAATGAAATCTATCAAGGCATGTATAAAGATACATTGGCAGGGCAGCTAAGCGGTGGATTTGGCTATAGTCAAATGCTTTTTGATTATCTCAAAGAACAGCAGGCAAACAAGCGGTGAAAGAAAAAAAACAGAGAAGGGGTAGAAAGGCTGGGAATCTAACAGCTGTAGTAACCAAGCTTAAGAATTCCCATTCTCCAGCAGCCAAAAATCTCATGACCTCTGCTGCTTCTGGGATTGAAAATCTTGCAGCAAAGAATTTCCCTCAAGATCCCCTATCCCAAAATCCTGCGGCACAAAATTCCCCACTTTTACAGGATGCACCCTCTGATGGATCGCAAAACCTTGATCAGGAAAATGTTTTTGATGCCAATCTTTTGCAAAGTTTTGATGCTAAGGATAAGCAAGAGCTGTTAGATTTGCTGAATGAATTTATTTTGCAGAGCTATAAGATTGAAAAGGAGTTCAAAGATTATAAGGCGCTGTATGAGTGGGTCATTGAGATCATGCCCCAGGCAATTTGGGTATTCAATGACAATAATTCGATTTTTTATCGCAACACCCAGGCTGAGCAAATCCAAGATATTTTGCAAAACGCAGGGAATTTCCCCCAAGAGCTGGACTACAAGAAAAAGACTTATTTACTGCAGGGTAATGTGCTAAAGGACAAACAAATCATCACTGCCACAGACATCACCGCACAAAAACGTCAAGAGCGTCTAGCAGCAATGGGGCAGATTTCTGCGCACCTAGCTCATGAGATTCGCAATCCCATTGGCTCCATTTCTCTTTTGGCTTCCACATTGCTCAAAAAAGTCGATGCCCCAATAAAGCCCATTATTTTTGAATTGCAGAAATCCCTGTATCGCGTGGAGCGGCAGATCAAAGCTACGCTATTATTTTCCCGGGGTCTGAATATCACCCGCCAACCCCATCATTTGAGCCAATTGCAAGAGGAGTTGGAGCATATCATTGAGCAATATACCTACACAAAAGAGATTTTTGTGGATTATGAGGGGTTTGATTTTGTGGGGGATTTTGATTTTGATTTGATGGGCATTGTGCTGCAAAATTTTATCTACAATGCCATTGATGCCATTGAAGATGGGGAGTGTCAAAGAGGTTCTATCAAAATCTGGACACAAAAAGAGAATGGGAGGCTGTATTTTTTTATCAAAGATAATGGCAAACCCATTGAGAATAAAAATCTTTTGTTTGAACCCTTTGCTACGACAAAATTTAAGGGTAATGGACTAGGTTTAGCCCTGAGTTTGCAGATTGTGGAGGCGCATGGGGGGTGGATCGCGCTCCATGATGAAGCAGGTAAAATTTTTCAGATTGCCATCAAGCAAGAGGCACAAAATGCTGAGGAAAATTCTTGAGTAGATCCGGGGTTTTTTTCAAAAAGTGTAGAGGTTTTTTTAGAAAAAATTTCATTTTCTGATAGAATAGATCCAATTCACTTTTCTAAGGAGCAGCATGAACAACTACGTAGATTCCATTATCCAAAGAGTAAAAAAAGAAAATCCCGACCAAGTTGAATTCCACCAAGCAGTAAGAGAAGTGGTCTCCTCTCTGCGCTTTGTGCTAGAAAAAGAACACAAATACAGAGATTATGCGATTTTGGAGCGCCTCATCGTACCAGATCGAGAGATTGGCTTTCGCATCACTTGGGTGGATGATCGTGGCAAGGTGCATGTCAATCGCGGCTATCGCATTGAGTTTAATAATGCCATTGGACCCTACAAAGGAGGATTGCGATTTCATCCCAGCGTAAGGCAGGGGATTATCAAATTTTTGGGTTTTGAGCAGATATTCAAAAATTCTCTCACCACTCTTGGTATGGGAGGAGGCAAGGGGGGGAGTGATTTTGATCCCAAGGGCAAAAGCACAGGGGAGATCATGCGCTTTTGCCAGGCATTTATGAATGAGCTTTATCGTCACATTGGCGCGCATACTGATGTTCCCGCTGGTGATATTGGTGTGGGAGGCAGAGAGATTGGCTTTTTGTTTGGACAATATCGTAAGCTTACCAATCGCTTTGAGGGAGTATTCACTGGCAAGGGATTAAATTGGGGAGGCAGTCTTGTGCGCCCTGAGGCCACAGGATATGGCGCTGTGTATTTTGCAGAAGAAATGCTAAAGGATCGTGGTGAGAGTCTAGAGGGAAAAATCTGCAGTGTTTCTGGCAGTGGAAATGTGGCCATATACACGATTGAAAAGCTCTATCATCTAGGCGCAAAACCCGTGACTATAAGCGATTCTAAGGGGATGATTTATGACAAAGAGGGGATTGACCTCTCCTTGCTCAAAGAGCTAAAAGAGGTGCATCGCGTAAGCTTGGAAGAATATAAAAAACAGCGTCCGCAAGCAGAATATACTCGCGTAGAAGATTATGAAGAGGATGCGCATGCTGTGTGGAGCGTCCCTTGTTTTGCAGCCTTCCCCAGTGCCACAGAAAATGAGCTCACGCTAAAAGATGCCCAAAATTTGCTGGCCAATGGTTGTAAGTGTGTCAGTGAGGGTGCAAATATGCCCTCCACTGCAGAGGCAGTGGATTTATTCTTGCGCGCAAAAATTTGTTATGGCCCAGGCAAGGCTGCAAATGCTGGTGGTGTGGCTGTGAGTGGATTGGAGATGGCGCAGAATGCGGGCATGCATAAGTGGAGTTTTGAAGAGGTGGATTCTCATTTACGTTCTATTATGGAAAATATCTTTCTCAATGCTTCGCAGACCGCAAAAGAATTTGGCGACCCTACAAACTTGGTGTTGGGTGCAAATATTGCGGGCTTTAGAAAGGTCGCGGATGCAATGATTGATCAAGGGGTGGTGTAAGCAAGGCACAGAAATTCATCGCATTCTTGCACAAATTTTCATCAAAGGGTATAAAAATCGATGGGGTTGGATTGGAGTTTTGTTTTTGCAAATATTCCCATATTTGCAAAAGCCCTTGTTTTGACATTAAAGATCTCTTTTTTTGGGATCTTAGGCGCCGTGATTTTAGGCATGCTGGTGAGCTTTTTGCTTTATTATCAGGTGCGATTTTTGAAAAATATTGCAAAATTTTATATCGAACTCTCACGCAATACGCCACTGCTAATCCATTTGTTTTTTTTGTATTATGGCCTTGGTCAAGTGGGGATTAAGATTGATGCTTATCATTGTGCGGTAATTGGGGTGATTTTTTTGGGCGGAAGCTATATGGCAGAGAGTTTTCGCATGGGTCTAGAATCTGTCGCCAAAAGCCAGATTGAGTCTGCCAAGGCCCTGGGGCTTAGCACTAGGCAAATCCTGGGCTATGTCATTTTGCCTCAAAGTTTGATCTATGCACTTCCTCCTCTAGCAGCCAATGTAATTTTTTTGCTCAAAGAGACTTCAGTGGTTAGTGCCATCGCCCTTGTAGATGTTGTTTTTGTCACCAAGGATTTGATTGGGACTTATTACAAAACTAAAGAAACCCTATTGCTTTTGATTCTCACTTATTTGATTGTTTTGCTGCCTCTGTCTTTGTTTTTTCTCTGGTTAGAGCGCAGATACAAAAGGATTTTGTAGTGGAAGTTTTGTGGGATGTGCATACCTTGCTTCGCATTCTTGATGGCATCAAAAATACGCTTTATATTTCTTTGGTAGCGATTTTTTTCTCCATTATCGGAGGGTTTTTGTTTGGCATTTTGATGAATAGCCCCTTTTTGCTACTTCGTTTTCTTTGCCGCCTGTATTTAGAATCCATCCGCATTATTCCCATCATTGCATGGCTTTTTATTGTGTATTTTGGCTTTTCTTCTTTATTCTCACTGAGTGCTCTACAAGCAAGTATTATTGTCTTTAGTCTCTGGGGTATTGCAGAGTTTGGAGATTTGGTGCGTGGAGCCATTACTTCCATCCCTCCTCACCAGACCCAAAGTGCTAGGGCTCTAGGGCTTAGCGCCCTGCAGATTCAGTTTTTTGTAATTCTACCGCAAACTCTTTTGCAGCTGCTTCCCTCAAGCCTCAATCTTGCCACACGTATGATCAAAACTACGGCACTTGTTTCATTGATCGGGGTGATGGATCTTCTCAAGATTGGTCAGCAAATCATCGAGCTAAAAAGCCTAGAGTTTCCACAAGTAAGTTTTTTTATCTATGGAGAGATTTTTTTTATTTATTTTGTGTTATGTTATTTTCTTTCATTTTTTGGAGATCGATTAGAAAAAAAACTAAGATTTTAAGGAAAGAAAATGTCTATAGTTTTGGAAACAAAAAAATTAGTCAAGTTTTATCAAGAAAATCAGATTGTGCTCAATGGCCTAGATGTACAGATCAAAAAGGGAGAGGTGGTTGTGATTTTGGGGGTGAGTGGATGTGGTAAAAGCACGTTTTTGCGCTGTTTGAATGGGTTGGAATCCATCCAAGGAGGGGAAATTTGGCTTGATGGCAGGCAGCTAGATCTCAAAAACGACTGGCATGGGGTGCGACAAAAAGTGGGGATGGTGTTTCAAAATTATGAGCTTTTTCCTCATATTGATGTATTGGAAAATGTCTTGCTTGCTCCACTCAAAGTACAAAAACGCCAGCGCCAAGAAGTGGAGGAAGAGGCCATTGTTCTCTTGACTCGCATGGGTTTGAAAGACAAAATTCATGCCATGCCAAAGCAATTGAGCGGCGGACAAAAGCAGAGGGTTGCTATTGCGCGTGCACTCTGCACAAATCCTGAGGTTTTGCTGCTAGATGAGATCACAGCTTCATTGGATCCAGAAATGGTAAAAGAAGTCTTAGAGATTGTTTTGGAGCTGGCAAAAGAGGGGATGACGATGGTGATTGTCACCCATGAATTGAAATTTGCAAGCATGATTGCAGATAGAATTTTGTTTTTTGAAAAGGGCAATATTCTTGCTAATCTTCCGCCAAAGGAGTTTTTTACACAATCTGGCAATGACAGAATTAAAAAATTTTTAAGCATTTTTGAATTTTAGTGCAAATGTGTTATGATGCTACCGTGATCCGAAGGGATCTTAATTTTATACGAGGAAAAATATGAAAAAATTCGCATTTTTATTTATTATTTTCATGACGATGATGTTTTGGGGTTGCTCCTCAGATAAAGAAAAACAAAGCAATTTTGATCTCATAAAGCAAAAAGGAGTACTTCGAGTAGGGGTATTTAGTGATAAACCTCCCTTTGGCTATGTTGATGCTAAGGGTGAATTTGATGGTTTTGATGTGTATATTGCAAAAAGAATCGCTAAGGATTTACTCGGAGAAAAGGGCAGGGTAGAATTTTATCCCGTGGAGGCTGCAGCCAGGATAGAATTTCTCAAAAGCGGGAAGGTGGATTTGATTATGGCAAATTTCACCAAAACCAAAGAGCGTGCAGAGGTGGTGGATTTTGCCAAGCCTTATATGAAGGTTTCTTTGGGAGTGGTGTCAAAAAATGGTGAGATCACCACGATTTCCCAGCTCAAAGATCAGACGTTAATCGTAGATCGTGGTACAACTGCAGATTTTTATTTCAGCAAAAATCATCCTGAAGTAAAATTGCTTAAATACGATCAAAACACTGAGGCATTCTTGGCATTAAAGAGTGATAGGGGTGTGGCATTGGCACATGATAATACACTATTATTTGCCTGGGCCAAACAAAATCCACCCTTTGCTGTAGGTATTGCAGAGCTGGGAAATCAGGATGTGATCGCCCCTGCCATTGTCAAGGGAGATGCAAAATTCTTGGATTGGCTCAATCAAGAGATCACAAAGCTTACCAAGGAGGGATTTATGAAACAAGCCTATGATGCCACTCTTAAGCCAGCCTATGGAAATAGCGTTGATCCAGACTCTGTGATTTTTGAAAAATAAGAATTCTTGGATATGATTGCAGGTGTAAATTATTCAAAGGAAACAAGATGAAAAAGATTATTTTGGGTTTAGTTTTGTTTACCAGCAGTGTTTTTGCCTTCAGTATAGGTTCTCTCCAAGTAAGTCCTGAAATCGGCGGAAATATTAGCTACCAAAATACCAAGGGCACGAAATTCACCTTTGGTGGTTATTCTAGGATATGGTTTGGCATTTCGCGTATTGTCATCGCCCCACAGGTCAAGTATGATGTGATTTATCAGGGCAAGGCTAATTATTACAACTTGCAAGCAGGTGGGTTGATTGGATTTGAGATGCCTGTGGTTCCCATCACTCCCTATATTGGTGTGAGCTGGTCAAAATTTTACAATATAGGTCTTCAGAATGCTGCGGCGTTTAATTATGGAGTGAAGTTTAATATCCCCTCCGTTCGCTTCCTTACCTTTGGTGTGGATGGTGTGTATCAAGCACCCAAGATCATAGGTGGCGGTCGTTTGGGAATGAATCGTATTGGCGTTACTCTTGGCGTTGAGTTTTAATGCTGCAAAAATTTCTTAATGTCCTGCAAGAAGCGGGGCAATTAAGGTTGATTGAGCAGCCCGTAGATGTTTATCTTGAAATTCCTCACCTTGCCTATCTTGAGGTAAAAAAGTCTGGTGGTGGCAAGGCCCTGCTTTTTACTCATCCCATCGACAAAAAAAACAACAAGGCTTTTTCCATGCCTGTAGTGATGAATCTTTTTGGTTCACAGGAGCGCCTGAATCTGATTTTTGGTAAGAGTGGTGATGAGATTGCAAGGGACATCCATCAGTTGCTAGAACTTACTCCTCCAAAAAATCTCAGAGATTTTTTTCAGAAAGCAAGGCAGATCTTTGCCCTGCGTCACATCTTCCCCAAAAAGCGTAGAATCTTTGCGCCAAGATCCCAAGAGGTAATTTATAGAGATCAAGAGGTTGATTTGTATGCATTGCCTATTTTGACCACATGGGAGCATGATGCAGCTCCCTTCATTACCATGGGGCAGATTTATACCCAAAGCCTAGATGGTAGGAAAAAAAATCTTGGAATGTATCGCTTGCAAGTCTATGATAAGAATCATCTGGGCATGCATTGGCAGATCCACAAAGATGCTCAGCATTTTTTTCATGAATACCAAAGGCATGGAGAAAAAATGCCTGTGAGTATCGCAATGGGAGGAGATCCCCTCTATACTTGGTGTGGGCAAGCGCCCTTGCCTTATGGGATGTATGAATTGATGCTCTATGGTTTTATCCGAAACAAATCTGCATCCACCGTGCGCTGCATCACTAATCCTCTCTATGTCCCTGAGGATGTAGATATTGTAATTGAGGGTTGGGTGGATCCTGGTGTGATGAGATTAGAGGGGCCCTTTGGAGATCATACGGGGTTTTATACTCCCATGGAGCCTTATCCTGTGATGGAGGTCACTGCGATCACAATGAAGCATTCCCCTATTTTTCCTGCCACGGTTGTGGGCAAGCCGCCATTAGAAGATAAATATATTGGCGCATTGACAGAGCGCATTTTTCTGCCATTGTTACAAAAAACATCTCATGGTTTATTGGATTATTATATGCCAGAAAATGGAGTATTTCACAATCTCATCTTTGCAAAAGTGAATGTGCAATATCCCGGTCATGCCAAGCAGATGATGCATGCTTTTTGGGGTGTGGGGCAAATGAGTTTTGTCAAGCATGCCATTTTTCTGGGAGCAGATGCCCCGGATTTCCATGATTTTGACGCCCTGGGGATGTACATTCTCAATCGCTTTGATGTAAAAAATATCATCATTAGCGAGGGAGTATGTGATGCACTTGATCATGCAAGCAATGATTTTGCATTTGGTGGAAAATTGGGACTGGATGCAAGTGGAGAGGAGTGCAAAAGAGATTTTTCTCTTTGTAATAATGAGGATCTATTATCAGCCCTGCAGGAGTGCATCCCGGAAGTCTTAGGCCTAGAGCAATATTTTGTGCAGAGTAATGCTCCTATTTGCATCGTAGGTGTGCGCAAGCAAAGAAATATGCTAGAGTCCATTAAATCCCTAGATGTTGCGCTTCTCAAATCCATGCGCATCGCGATTTTTGTGGATTTTGATAGAAATGATCTAAAAAATCCTTATATGCTGCTTTGGAGGATTGTGAATAATATTGATGCCAAAAGAGATGTCAGGATTTTGGGGCAGAGTGTATTCATCGATGCGACGGATAAAAGCTTGATTGATGGATATACCAGAGAGTGGCCCATGCAGACAGATTGCACGCCAAGTGTGCTGCAGACACTCAAGGATAGGGGGCTATTAGAGGGAGTTGATGAAGAGATGATGAAGAAATTTCAAATTTGTGGCTAGAGGATCATAAAATGCAGGGTCTAAAAAATAAACTTGATTTTGTTTTGCAAAAAATTGAGCGCGCCCGTATCGCATATAGCAGGCATCAAATCATCAAACTTGTGGCGGTGAGCAAATACAGTGGTGTGGAAAAAATCGCAGAGCTTTATCATTGTGGGCAGAGGGCTTTTGGTGAGAATAAAGTCCAGGATCTGCGCGAGAAACAACAACATCTTCGCTCCTTTCCCTTGGAGTGGCATTTTATTGGGAATTTGCAGCGCAACAAGATCAATGCCCTGCTAGAAAGCCGCCCTTTTTTAATCCATTCTGTGGATTCTTTGGAGTTGGCAAAAGAAATTAACAAAAGAGCCCAAAATCAAGTTGTGCGCATCTTGTTGCAGGTCAATAGCGCAAGAGAGGAGGGCAAAAATGGCATCTCCCCTGAAGAATGCATAGAGGTGTATGACCAAATCCTCTCTACCTGTAAAAACCTTAAACTTGAGGGCTTGATGTGTATGGGTGCTCATAGCATTGACTCCAAAAAGATAGAGCAATCCTTTGGTATTACAAAAGACTTGTTTGATAGATTGCAGGATAGAGGTGCCAAAATTCTCTCCATGGGGATGAGTGGGGATTATGAAATTGCTATTTCTTATGGAGCAAATTTATTGCGAATTGGTTCAGAAATTTTCAAAACTTCTTTTTGAGTTTCCTTTGCTTTCCCTGCGAGCAGGAATGCAGAAATTAGCCATCGATGAATTTCTGCAAAAATTCTGTAAGTCTTATGAACTTGTTTGTGATGTGGGCGAGCATATTTGAGGTTTTTTATCACGGGAGTTTTTTGGTGCTTTTTTCAAGGTAGGGAGAGGAAATATTTTGCTTAAAGATCATTTTCCCTATAGGCAAGGAGAGGAAATTGGCAACCACCTGGCATTTGATCTTAAAAAGAAAAAATAATGTATCTTTTTTATGGCTCTCCAAGCATTCAAAATTCCCCATTCCCTTGGCAATGATGAGATCGGCGCGATCAAAAATCTCTTGGATTTCTTTGGTGGCATCTTCATAGATAAAGCCTGGTGTGCACACATGGCTGCTTGCGATTGTGCAGTATTTGAGAAGATCTGTGCATAGGGGGTTTTGGGTGATGTCCTCTAGGGTGAGATCATTGATGATGGGTGCATGGCGAGTGAGATAGAGGATGTTGAGATCTGGGTAGAGGGTTTTTAGATTTTTGATTAGCAGCGTGTCAAAAATATTTTCTCCGGCATTATCGGCTAAATACAACAAGGTGCTTGCGCGCGAAATTTTCTCCCAGAAAGGTTCAAAGTCAAACCTTGCAAAACTGAGAGCAAGGTCCATTTTTTCCCATGAAAATTTTGCCTGCGCTCCATAGTCAATGACATTTCCCAATGCAGCAATCTTGATGCTTTCTTTAAGTAGACTCCTTGGCTCTTCTTGGCTAGGGGTACCAAGCTCTTGGAGCATTTGATGGGCTTTTTGTATGCAAGCTTTTTTGATGGATTGATAGATATCAGGAGTATTTGTAAGCTTGGCAAGATTTTCATAGATGGGCAGTGCGATTTTTGGGGGAGGGGATTTTTTCTGAGTGCAGAGGAGATTTTTGGTCTGCTCCAAAATTTCTTCATGATTTTCTTGTGGAAAGAGCTTGAGCGTGTTTTGGATTTGCTGGAATATGCATGCCTGGCATTCTTTGGTGGCATTCATGATTCTTTTATGATTCCCATATTTCCAATTTTCCCCCACATGAGTTGGTGCTTGCGCTTGAGGAATGCAATCTCCTCATCACGATTCTTAATCTCCTGTAGCAAAAGATCCAGACTTTGATCTTTTTTTTGGGCCTCTTCTTGAAGGGAGAGTAAAGTCTCTTTGAGCAGAGTATTTTCTTTTATGACATCTTCATTCTGTGTTTGTGAGAGGAGTTTTTCATAGAGAAAACTTAGGGTTTGAAGCGTTTGCTCAAAAAACATGGGTTCTAGGACATGGGAATTCATATCCATTGCGACGAGTTGGCTTTCAATCCTTTGCAAAAAGAGTTCAATGCCCTTTTTTATGGGGATGTGAGGGATGTCTTGGATGAGTGTTGGAGTGAGAGACTCCAAGATCTCCTGCTCTTTTAGATGCGTGGCTGCGAGGAATTCTTGTAAGGAAATTTGTGCCATTATTTTTTACTGCTATCAAGGATGGAATTTACATTTTTGACGCTATTGGGATCTGCCCAGAGGTAGATTTCTACGCGATTGTTTTTGGCGCGATTTGCAGGGGTATTGTTGGGCGCGATGGGGGAATTCTTGCCATAAGAGGTAAAAGAAAGCTGCTTTTGATTGACTCCTTGTTGGATGAGAACATTCATTACAGCCATTGCTCTTGCAGCTGCTAGGAGATAGTGATTTTTGTAGGGGGAATTGGGTGGGAGCGGTGCATTATCTGTATAACCCTTGACATTGATGGAGACTTGTGGGGGGAATTTTTTGATGACATTTGCCATATTGCGCAAATAATCCTTCATCTCATCATTGGCAAGCTCCGCACTCCCATTATCAAAAAGAAGATCTGAGGGGAGTTGCAGGGTGATGCCATGCTCGATTTGCTCTAGTACCCCACCCTCTTGGATGATCTGCTCTAATTGCACGATGTTTTCCACTGTTTTCACTGCATTAGAGTCTTGAGATTGTTGGGCCTTGTCTCCATCTTCTTGATCGGTGACATCGCCTGGATTTGGCGGTATGCGAGTCACGGGCTGGATGGTTTCTGGCTTGGGCGTTGCATCAAAGATTTTGATGAATTCTGTCTTTAGGGCCTCGACCTTGGCTTTGTTTTGCGCAGAAATTGCATAAAGCGCAATAAAGAGTGCGAGCAAAAGCGAGAGAAAATCTGCATAAGGAACCGCCCACTTCTCTCCAGCGGGGCATTCTTGTTTTTTTGCTTTCTTTGCCATAGTCTACTCAAATTGGGAGATTTTTGGGCTGCCTGGAGTGATGTATCCAAGAAGCTTTGCTTCTAGATTGCGAGGATTATCTCCATTGGCAATGCCAATCACCCCCTCCAAAATCACGACTTTTTCTTTGATGATGTCATGAGAATTTGCCTTGAGCTTATTGCCCCAAGGACCAAAGATGGCATATGCACACATAATCCCTGTAACAGTCGCAGTAAATGCTCCAGCAATCCCTGCTGCCATTTCTGCGGGATTGTCAAGCTTTTGGAGTGCAAGCATAAGCCCCATAACCGCCCCCACCAGTCCAAAAGTCGGTGCAGATTCCCCTGCTATTAGCCAGTAATGTGCAGCGCCATGGTAATACTCCTCTAACTGTTCAATCTGGATCTCTAGATCTTCTTTGACGGTCTTGCTTTCCTTGCCATCAATGATCATAGAAAGTGCTTCGCGCATGAAATCATCTTCTACTTGAGCAACCTTGGCCTCTAGCGATAATACGCCATCTTTTCGGGCTAGATTTGCAAATTCAATGAGCTGACGAATGGTTTCATTGAGATTGACTTTCGCACCCAGGAATACGATTTTTACTTCTTTGAATCCCGCCTTGACATAGTGCATATGCGTTCCTGTCATAGCAGAAAACAGGGTTGTGGGAATAATGATAATCACTGAACTGATATGGATGAGGTGTAGAGGATTCCCGCCCTCTAGGATGTCCCCAAGAGAAATTGATGCCAATGCCAAAAGCATACCCAAAAGACTTGTTAAATCCATAAAACTACCTAAAAATCATAAAAATTGCCCTCCATTATAGCAGACTTTTCCAAAAGTTCATCAAAGCATGCCTTCCCTCCCTTTGGTATCGTGCCCCTGCTTTGTTGGCCCTGGTTGATGAAGCTTGATGAGGGCTGAGCGTTTGGATTCTGTGGATTTCAAAATCCCGTCATTTTAAAAACTAAGCAGCTTGTATTTGGTTTGGTTTCAAAAATCAAGCGACCTCAATTGATTCGGTCTTGGAAGCGGAAAAGCAGCATGCCGCTAAATGCATCGCCCTTGTAGAATTCTGCACGGTAGATTTTGCCTTTTTTGTCAATGGAAAAGCGCGGGGCGCATTCTTTTTTGCTGATCAAAATCCCCATTTCATTGGGTTTATCAGAACGATCCTTAGGAGAGACAAAGCCAATGATATTAGCCCGATATCCCGGCAGATCCAGGATTTCAAAATTTTGCTTGACAGGAATGATGCTGCCAATTTTCACTTCTTTGGTCTTCCCATCAACTTGGATTTTTAGGGTTTGGAGTGAATTATCAAAATCCAAGTATTCTGGGGAAAATTTGGTCATGACCTTGTTGCCATATTTGAGAAGCACCTGATTGTCTTTTTGCAAAAGACCTAAAATATGAGCCCTGGATTCTAGTGGGATGCTAGAGATGCTCTGCTTTGGCAGAGGGAAATAATTGAGTTCTTCACGCAGGCCATAAAGGGGCAGGGTGATGCTTTTTGCAATCCTTACATCAAGATGTGTGTCATTGATGAGATGGTAGAGGCTTTGGGGTGTGAGCTCAAAATCCCGTCTAAATTCAATGCCCAATTGCCCCAGCAACCCCTCAATGGCGAGCAAATGATAATACACACGCTTTTCTAAAGAGAGATTCTTGCTGGCCTCATTTGCAAAGGCAGATTTTTTGTTTTTGATGGCAAAAAATGTAAGTGCTTTTTCCATCTCTACATCCCCTTTAGCGGTTTTGGTGTCACGTTTGTAGTATCTGTGCTCAGGACTTAGTAAATGCGCATTGATGTGCTTGATGACATGATCTGTGATCTTCCCAAGCTCTGGGAATTTGGCATTTGTCACTACTTCCTGATCGATGATGCTACAGGATCCCCAGCGATTGGGATTTTTGTTGGGATCGATGTAAGTGGGGCGATAGAATCCGCTGCCATCATGTAGGTGCAAAACCGCATCTACCGAAGGGTCGGTAATGAGGGATTTGATGTGTCTGATAATGGGATATTCAGGGTCATTTTTATCTAGCGCGGCAAATTTGCGATTCATGTCGTCATAAATACCACGGTGATTGCGCAGTATGGAATGTTTGTTGATGGCAGGGACCACCCAAACCTCTCCCTTTTTGATCTCATAATGCATTAAAAAAATATTGGCTGCATTAAATCCTCCTGGCTCATCTCCTTGGATTCCAGCAATTAGCAAGAGTGTGGGGAAGGCATTGGGGCTTTGTTTTTTTTGTACATCAAAATCTAGAGCAAGGCTGGGAGAATTTTTTGCAGGATTTTTCTGTGTTTTTGCTGCAGAATTTTTTACCAAAGCTAGTGGGGTTTTTGTCATCACCTCTGCTGCAGAGTTTTTTTTCTCTGTTTGTTTTTTCCCTGATTTAAAGCCCATCTCAGTTTGCACCTTGGCCTCCGTCTTTGTATCTGCTTCCAAATCCACCCCTTGGGCAAAAAAGCAAAAAAACACAAAGAATAAATATGACAAAGAATTGCCCCGCTTCTGTGCTTCCATCAAAACTCCTGAAAAATGATTTATTATAACAAAAACCCAAGCTACCCGATCGCTTCGTTTTCGCTCTTTTTGTGGAATAAAAAATGCTTGTGAACTTGACATAGAAATTTTAGGATGCAAAGGGAAAAACATGGACAAAGATTTTTTAAAAACACTCAAAAAGCATTTGGATGGGATAGAGGGCGCAGAATTTGAAGTCAAAAACATGAGAAATTCTAGTAGGAAAAATCATCAATTTGGTGAGGATATCAAAAGTGCCAATGAGTTCATTGGCGCGCTGCAGGTGGTGGATATCGCGCTCAAAAAAATTCTCAATGAAGCAAAAAACATTGATGGGGAATTTGAAGAAACCAATACCCAGTATGATCGCGTGAGTTACAACATCGAGCAGCTCATTGAGAAATGCAGCTTCATGGGCATGGCACTCTTTGATGTCAATATTAGCACAAATTTTGGTGGCACAGAGATTTCCTTTGACATTGTTTCGCCTATGGCATTTATCCTGCAAAAAGACATGGAGAGCCTCTGTGGCTATGTGGGAGACAAGCGCGAGGAAATCAAACAAAAGCTAAGTCTCATCTCTGCGCGTCTGTGCGGCGAGATTCAAGAAGAGCCACAGGCTCTAAATCCCTTGGATAGTTTTGATTTCAGAGAATTTTCAAAAATGTTTTAAAGCTTGCTTTGTTTTGGTAGAATGGGCGGAATTTTTTACAAGGGTTTTTATGCTGCGCTTTGCTCCTTCACCCACTGGCGATATGCATATTGGGAATTTGCGCGCTGCGATTTTTAATTACATCATCGCCAAGCAAAGGAAAGAAAAATTTCTCATTCGCATCGAAGATACGGATTTTGCTAGAAATATTGCCGATAAAGACAAGGAAATCTTGAGCCTATTAAACCTCTTTGGGCTTTTGTGGGATGATTTGGTCTATCAGAGCCAGAATTTCTCAAAGCATCAGCATTTTGCACAAATCTTACTGGAGAAGGGTCTTGCATTTTGTTGCTATTGCACCAAGGAATTTTTGGAGCAAAAGCGCCTGGAAGCAAAGGAGGAGAAAATCCCCTTTCGCTATGAGGATGCGTGGGCAGAGTTGCAAAAAGATCAAAACACAAAGCCCGTGATTCGTCTAAGGGGCAGCGCTAGGGCGCTTGTTTTCAGAGATAGGATTAAGGGAGAGATTTGCTTTGAGCCCAGTGAGCTAGATAGCTTTGTGATCTTGCGTGAGGATGGGATCCCTACTTATAATTTTGCTTGCGCCATTGATGACATGCTCTATGATATTTCTTTCATCGTTCGCGGGGAGGATCATGTAAGCAATACCCCAAAGCAAATGCTTATCCAAAAAGATCTAGGCTATGACAAGAAGATAGAATATGCCCATTTGCCAATCATCCTAGGCCAAGATGGTAAAAAAATGAGCAAGAGGGATGCGAGCTCCTCAGTGGGATATCTTTTGAGCGAGGGTTTTTTGCCCCAGGCGATTATAAATTATCTCATTAGCATGGGTAATCACACTCCCAAAGAGGTTTTCACTTTGCAAGAGGCAGTGGAGTTTTTTGACATCAATCTCATCGCAAAATCCCCGGTGAAATTCGACCTTCCAAGACTGCGATTTTTGAATCGCGAGCACCTAAAGCGCCTCAATGAAGGGGAGATGGCATTGCTGCTAGATTCTAAAGATCTTAGCATTGGTGCATTGGCAAAATTATTTTTGCAAGAGGCTAGCACGCTTAATGAGATTCGCACAAAGATAGAGCGAATTTTCTCTCCCAAGGATATTTATTCACCTTATGAAAATCAGGATTTTTCTAAGGAATCTTTGGTGTTATTTGAGGCATTGCAAGAGATGTTATTACAAAAAGATTGCGCAAAAATGGAATATGAAGAATTCAAAAAAGAAGCCATGCAAAAAAGCACCCTCAAAGGGAAGGCGTTTTTTAAGCCCTTGAGGATTTTGCTTACGGGTGAATCTCATGGACTAGAGCTTGATGTTTTGTTTTTGTATCTGCGTCTGCATTTGAAAGAAATTTTGCGAATCAAGGAGGGGTGATGGGGATCTTGTCTTTTTTGATCAATGTGTATATTTGGATTGTAATCATCGTAAGCCTATTGTCTTTTACACGGGTGGATACCACTCATCCCATAGTGAAATTTTTGTTTCAGATCACAGAGCCTGTGTTTCATTTTTTTCGCTCTAGGCTGCCTCTGACATACCAAAATATCGATTTTACCCCCTTAGTGGTGGTTCTTCTTCTAAGCATCATCAATCATCTAATAGCCTAAGGAGTGGGGATGAAGAAGTGGAGTTTGCTTTTTTGTTTTTGTGGATGTATTTTTGCCAAAGAAATCACTATAGATTTTCTTCAAAAGCAACCCCAGGGTGTGGCGCGGGATTTTTATATTTGGTATTTTATTTCGCGGGATAAGACGAGTATTGATGAGGCAAAGGTCGCTTATGATTTGGTTTTTAAAAAAACTCCCAGGATTGAAAAGGCAATGGAAAAAAAAGGCATTATTCATGAAATGCCTCGCGATATTTATTGCAAAAAACTGGATTTTGATGCATTGAAAAAAGAAGATGCAGATTGCATCGCCTATGGAATCAAGCTAAGCCTCATTCCCACATTACCCCAAGCAGATGTAGACATACTTCTTAATGCCCTAAAAGAGGGGCATGAGAATCTCTATGATCAGATTTTGGTGTTGCGCAGTCCAAGCATATTAAATGCTCTTTTATCCACCACTCCCAAAAATTTCGCACAAATTTTTCATGGACTAAGCTATGTGCAAAAACTTGCATTATTTAACCAAGGGGATTTTGACACTCAGGCATTAAAAAAGCTTTTGGATGCCAATTTTTCTGGTGTGAACCGTGCGATAACAAAAATGATCTTAGATCCCAAATTTCATGGAATCAAAAATGCTCTGTCTGAGATTGAAGTTGGTCAATCAGATGCCAACACTTTCTTTTTGCTGGGGATGAATGAGTTGCTATTGCAAAAACCAAAGAGGGCATTGGCGTATTTTGCAAAATCTCAAAATGTGGCAATCGATCCTTTTATGCGGGATAGGGCATTGTTTTGGCAGTATCTTTTGAGTGAGGATCAGAGCTTTTTGCAGCAGGTTGCCCAAAGCACTTTTGTGGATATTTTTTCTATCTATGCCAACAAAAAACTCCAAACCACTCCCAAATATCAAATTATCTCTGATTTTGAAATTTCTGGGGAAATGCCAAAATTTGACATAAAAAACCCTTTTGTATGGCAGCAAAAAAAAACAGAGATTTCTGGACTCAGCGGACAGAAGTATGAGGACGCCCTTGAGCAATTCCACTACAAAGAAAGTCTGCCGCATCTTGTTTTTTTTCTCAATCGCAAACATCGCTACAATCATAACTATTTCATTTTTGCCTATGATGATCCCAAATTATGGAGAAGCCCCTTGCAAAAGGCTCTAGTCTATGCTGTGGCGCGTCAAGAAAGCCATTTGCTCCCCGCACTCATTTCTAGCTCTTATGCACTGGGAATGATGCAAATCATGCCCTTTAATGTGGAGCCATTTGCCAAGGATCTCAAGCTAAGAGACATTACGCTTTTTGATATGTTTGAACCAAGGATCGCGCTAAGGTTTGGAGCATTTTATCTTGACCAGCTAGAGAAGGAATTCAAACATCCCCTGTTCATCGCCTATGCTTATAACGGAGGGCCAGGGTTTTTGCGCCGCACCTTGGCAAGAAATCATTTATTTTTGAAAGACAGAAAATATGAGCCTTGGATTTCTATGGAGCTTTTGCCCTATGATGAGTCTCGTTTCTATGGGATGAGGGTGATTGCCAATTATCTCATCTATGCGCAAATGCTGGGAAAAGATATTGATGTGGAGGATTTTCTCAAGCAAACCATAAAATTTCAAAAAGGAAAGCAATGATAAAAAAATGTTTATTCCCCGCCGCAGGATATGGGACGAGATTTTTGCCTGCAACAAAGGCCATGCCAAAGGAGATGCTACCCATCCTAGATAAGCCTCTAATCCAGTATGGGGTGGAGGAAGCCATGCAGGCAGGATGTCATACGATGGCAATTGTCACAGGTCGCACCAAGCGCGCCATTGAAGATCATTTTGATATTAGCTATGAGATTGAGCACCAGATTCAGGGCACGGAAAAAGAAGCCCATCTCAAGGAGTTGCGCCAAGTCATGGATCAGTGTACCTTTTCATACACGCGACAAAATAAAATGCTAGGGCTTGGGCATGCGATCCTCACAGGAGAGGCATTGATTGGCAATGAAGCATTTGCGGTGATTTTGGCAGATGATTTGTGTGTGAATCAAGAAGAAGGAGTGCTAGCGCAGATGGTGAAGCTTTATGAACGTCATCAATGCAGCATTGTGGCCATTGAAGAGGTGGAGGCAGAACAAATTGACAAATATGGAGTGATCGCAGGTAAGGAAATTGAGCAGAATGTCTATCGGGTGGATTTCATGGTAGAAAAACCTAGGCGTGAAGAGGCTCCTAGTAATTTGGCAGTGATTGGGCGCTATATTTTAACTCCTGATATTTTTGATATCTTGCGCATCACTGAGCCTGGCAAAAAGGGTGAGATTCAGATTACGGATGCGTTGATGAAGCAGGCAAAGGCAGGAAGGGTGCTGGCTTATAAATTCAGAGGCAAGCGTTATGATTGCGGGAGTATTGCTGGTTTTGTAGAGGCCACCAATGCCCTCTATCAAAAAATCCAAGGCTAAATTAGTGTGTATGATCTTGCATTTTATTTGACTTTTTTTATCATTTGTGGACTGTTTGGTTTTCCCATGCTGCTTTTTGCAGTGTTTTTTTTGTGGCAGAGTCCCAAGCCTTCAAAAAGGCCTACTCCAGCCCAGATTATAGAGAGCGTAGAAAACACCCAGAGCGTAGAAGAGATTTCCAAGGCCTATGCAATGTTTTATGATTATTATGGCAGGATCCCAGTGGATCAAGAGGAGGGTAAGGAGTGGTTTGAGTATTTCACAAAGCTAATTAGCCTGTCAGTTGCGAGTGTTGAGATGGTGCTGGATTTGAGTGATAGGATCCAAAAGATTAACCAAGAGAGACAAAGAGAGGTCGTAGATTTGACTGCAAATATTTTGAGGACAAAGAAAAGATAAACAAGGAAGAGTTATGGATTATTTGAGGATTTTGGGGGAGCAAAAGATTGGGGGAGCGATTTGTGTTAGTGGAGCAAAAAATGCCGCCTTGCCACTTCTGGCATGCGCTCTCCTTTATGAGGAGGGGCTAAGCTTGCATCATCTCCCTGATGTGGTGGATGTCAAGACCTTGGTGCGTTTGTTGGAGTATTTGGGATGTGAGATTCTTTGGAAGGGGAGTCATCAATTATTTGTGAGTGCCAGGCGTTTGGTTCATACTAAGGCCACCTATGACATCGTGCGCAAAATGCGCGCTTCCATCCTTGTGCTAGGTCCCTTGCTTGGGAGATTTGGAAAATGTGAGGTGAGTTTGCCAGGAGGCTGTGCGATTGGTGCGCGTCCTGTGGATTTGCATATCAAAGCAATGGAGAAAATGGGCGCAGAAATTCATATTGATAATGGCTATATCATTGCCAAGGCTCCCAATGGGCTTAGGGGTGCGCATATTACATTTGACAAAATTACTGTAACGGGGACAGAGAATGTATTGATGGCTGCAGCTCTTGCCAAGGGAACCACGCAGATTCTCAATGCTGCCAAAGAGCCAGAAGTCGTGCAGCTGTGTGAGCTACTGCAACAGAGTGGGGTGAAGATAGAGGGGATTGGGAGTGATACTCTTGTGATTGAGGGCAGAGATGGCATAGCACTTCAAAGTCAAGAGATTCAAGTCATCCCAGATCGTATTGAGGCTGGGACCTATCTGTGTGCTGGTGCGATTTTGAATCAAAGGCTTGCATTAGAGAATGTAAATCCAAGGCATTTAGAGAGCATCACAGACAAGTTAGAAGAGATTGGATTTGGGATTGTGAGAAGGGAGAGTAGTGTGGAGATCTTGCCTGCTCAAAAGCGTAGAGCTTTTGAGGTAATCACCACAGAATATCCTGGATTTCCCACCGATATGCAGGCCCAATTCATGGTGCTTGCCACGCAATGTGAGGGGACTAGCGTGATTGAGGAGCGTTTGTTTGAAAATCGCTTCATGCATGTGAGCGAGCTTCAAAGACTGGGTGCACACATCACGCTAAAGGGCAAGGTTGCTCAGATCACTGGTCCAATAGAGCTTAATGGCGCGGATGTGATGGCAACGGATCTGCGTGCGAGCTCTGCTTTGGTTTTGGCCGCACTTGTTGCCAAAGGTTATACTCAAATACATAGAATTTACCATCTTGATCGCGGCTATGAGGCCATTGAGGATAAGTTGCGTCAGATTGGGATTGACATCCAAAGATTAAAAGAATAGAGGTGAAGAATGAAGACAAGAAAAGAGCATGATTTTATCGGGGAAATGGACATTAGTAATGAAGTTTATTATGGGATTCAGACATTCCGCGCGCTGGAGAATTTTTGCATCACCAGAAGAAGGCTTGGGGATTATCCCATTTTTGTCGAATCTCTAGCAAAGGTCAAAAAAGCTGCTGCGCTGGCAAATCACGAACTTGGAAAACTCGATGATAGGCTTTGTGATGCGATTTGTAGGGCCTGTGATAAGGTGATTGCTGGGGAATATCATGATCAATTTGTTGTGGATATGATCCAGGGGGGTGCGGGCACGAGTACAAATATGAATGCCAATGAGGTGATTGCAAATCTAGCCCTTGAGATCTTGGGGCATAAAAAAGGAGAGTATCAATACTGCCATCCCAATGATCATGTAAATCTCTCTCAATCCACCAATGACGCCTATCCCACCGCGCTTCGCGTTGCGCTGTATGAGCGTTTGACCAATATGACAGAATACATGAAGATCTTGCGTGATTCTCTTGCTAGGAAGAGTCATGAATTCAAACATGTCATCAAGATGGGGCGCACCCAACTCCAGGATGCTGTGCCAATGACTCTGGGTCAGGAATTCAAAACCTTTGAGCTCATGATATCTAAGGTCATTGACCGGGTTTTGGAGTCTAGAAATCTTGTGCGCATTATCAATCTTGGGGGCACTGCCATCGGCACTGGGATCAACACCCATCCAGATTACAAAAAAATCGCAGAGAAAAAGATCCAAGAGGTCACGGGTCATCCCTTCATCACCGCCCAAGATCTCATTGAGGCCACACAGAGCACAGGTGCATATGTACAGGTGAGCGGTTTGCTTAAGCGTGTGGCTGTCAAGCTCTCAAAAATCTGCAATGACTTGCGTTTGTTAAACTCTGGACCTAGAGCAGGACTTAATGAGATTAATCTACCCAAGATGCAGCCAGGCAGCTCCATCATGCCAGGCAAGGTCAATCCTGTGATTCCTGAGGTGGTGAATCAGGTATGCTTTGCAGTCATTGGAAATGACGTGGCAATCACCATGGCAGCAGAGGGTGGGCAGCTTCAGCTCAATGTCTTTGAGCCTTTGATTGCTTATAATATCTTTGAATCCATCATCATGCTCTCTCGCGCCATGGAGACCTTGGCTACAAAATGCATCGATGGAATCACTGCAAATGAAGAAATCTGCAAGAATTTCGTGCTAGGAAGTGTGGGCATCGTCACTGCACTCAATCCCTACATTGGCTATGAAAACTCCGCATCCATTGCAAAAGAATCGCTTAGCACTGGCAAAAGAGTCTATGACATCGTGCTGGAGCGCAATTTGCTGAAAAAAGAACAGCTTGATGAAATTCTTTCTTTAGACAATCTTGTCCCTCAAAGATGAAATATAGGCTCAAGCAATACCAGCAACTCAAAAAACTCTATATTCTCAAAGCTCTGGGGCAGCGCTACATAGAGCGCGCTCAAGAGCCCTCTCTAGCTCAAGATGACCAAAAAGAGGATTTGCATTCCCTGCGTCAAAAAATATTGCATTGTAGGTTCTGTGAGCGCAGCAAGATCCAAGAACCTATTTTTGGTATCTTGAATACAGCTGCACGCGTGGTTTTTGTCACTCCCACTCCCATCCTGGATGCCAAAAACCAATTCCTGCCAAATCGCAGTGCCAGGATGCTTCAAGACATCTTGACCAATGTTTTTGGTTTTGATGCTAGGGAATATGGCATTCTCTCTCTTTTAAAATGCGCAGATACCCCCATCACAAAAGAAGAATTTTTGCAGTGCCAATTACATTTTTTTGCCCAATTGCAAAAAATGCCCCATGCCATGGTTTTATGTTTTGGAGGCAAGGAGGCTTTGGATTTTTTTGATTTATTGGATCAGAATTTCTTTGGAAAGTTGATAAAATTGCGGGATCAGAGGTTTTTAATTACTTACTCTTTATTGGATTTATTGAAAAACCCCTCCCTGAAAAGAGAAACCATGCAGCACCTATCCTTGCTAAAAGAGGCTTTATGAGATTGATTTTGTTTTTTGTATTTTGTGCATTTTTGTGGAGCAAGAGCTATGTGATCTCTCCACTGCCTCCCCCGCGCCAAGAGGTTTTGGACATCAATACAAAGAAATGTGATGCTAAATGTCTCTATAAAATGTATGAGAAAAAGCGCTATTTTTCTTTTATCTCTGAATTTGACCCTGCAATCAAAGATCAAGACCTGCGCGCAAAGCTTACTTATTTGCTGGGTGAAATGAATATTTTCATGGATGCGAGTTTTTTTGAAGAAATTAAAGATGCCAAAAAAATCCGCATTGCCCTGCTTGTCCCCAAGGATGTTGTAGGGCGCTATTCTGTGATTGGGATCAATATGATTTTGGCATATCTTACCAGCAGAAATGTGACTTTTTCCTTTGAGGTATTTGATAGTAAGATCGAGGAGCCAGAGGCGCTGCACTATGCTTATGAGGAAATTCGCCAAAAGAAATTTGACTCTGTTGTGGCAATGCTTACTCAAAATGGAGTGGAGAAGTTATTGAGTGATACAAAGATTTCTTTGCCTACTTTTGTACCTACAGTCAATAAAAAACAGATAACAGATCGCCATATACCTGAAAATTTATTTTTTGGCGGGATTGATTACAAAGAGCAGATTCAGATGCTCTATGACTTTGCCAAAAGCGACGCTGTGGTGGAATACAATGATACCAGCAATATTGGAAGGTGGCTTGCAGACTTGAGTAAGCAGGCTGGCTTTCCTATCATATTTCAAGAATCCATCAATAACGAAAAGGCTGCGCGTTTTTCCAAAGAGATCAAAAAACAAGTTGAGATCCTCAAAGAAAGCGATGTTTTGTTAAATATCCCTGTAATCAAAACAGGCCTCATCCTCCCTCAAATTGGTTTTTTAGAAGAGGGTCCCAAGCGCTTCTTTTCCACTCAGATCAATTATAATCCCTCGCTTTTGATGCTAGTTAAACCCAAAGATCGGGTGAATTTCTATGTGGTCAATGCCATTGGCAAGGCGGATAATTATCTTGTTGGTTATGGGCTTTTGCTAGGCAGTGATTTGCAATATGATTGGGTGAGTTATTCCATTGGCATTGGGGTGGAGATGTTTTTTTTGAATCGCGGCGAAAAGATTCGCAAATTTTTCTCTGAAACCCTGCAAGATGGGCAGGTCCAATATGTCAACAAAATCTACCGCACACAGAAAAATAATTTTCAAGAAATGCAGCAACAATAAGGAGTGCTGGTGAGTAGCAAGCTGAAAAAAAGACAACAAACCCAAAAAGAAATTCAAAGAGGCGCGCTTGTCTTCTTTTTTATCTTGGGGGTGGCATTTTTGGGTGCACAATTTGGCAATATCGCTTACCATCCTTTTTTGGTGATTTTTTCCTGTGTGATTGGTGCGTACATGGCCATGAACATCGGTGCCAATGATGTGGCCAATAATGTGGGGCCTGCAGTGGGTTCTAAATCTATCAGCATGTTTGGAATCATTATCATTGCTGCTATTTGTGAGTTGGCAGGAGCGATTTTGGCAGGAGCAGATGTAATTAATACGCTCAAATCTGGGATCATCGATCCTTTGGGATTTCATGATGCTAAGGTTTTTGTCCTAGTGATGCTCTCAGCCCTCATTGCTGGTGCTCTATGGTTGCATCTAGCCACAGTAATCAAGGCTCCTGTCTCTACCACGCATTCCATCGTAGGCGGGATTTTGGGCGCAGGGATTGCTGGGGGTGGAATGGAAGTGGCCAAATGGAATGTGCTTTTAGAGATTGGCGCAAGCTGGGTGATCTCGCCATTGCTTGGGGGTTTGATTGCTGCGGGGTTTTTGTTTTTTATCAAAAAAACCATCACCTATCAACAGGATAAAAAGCAAGCTGCCAAAAAAATTGTCCCTCTTTTGATGTGTTTTATGACCTTTGTCTTTAGTCTCTATCTGATTTATAAAGGCCTCAAAAATGTCATCAAAATCCCACCTCTTGGGTCTTTTGGCATTAGCTTTGCCTTGGGCTTATTGGTGTACATTGTGCTAAAGCCTTATTTTGAGAGGAAGGTTGGGAAGCTAGAAAACACCAAGGATGCAATAAATAAGCTTTTTTCCCTTCCTCTTGTGGTAGCAGCGGCATTTTTAAGCTTCGCACATGGGGCCAATGATGTAGCCAATGCCATTGGCCCGCTTGCTGCAATCAATCAAATGCTGGGGAATCTTGATGGGGTGAGTACTGAGGCAAGCATTCCTTTTTGGATCATGGTTATTGGGGGATTTGGCATTGCTCTAGGACTAGCACTCTATGGTCCAAGGCTTATTAAGACTGTGGGCTGTGAGATTACTGAGCTCAACAAAATCCGTGCATTTTGTGCGGCCATGAGTGCTGCTATCACCGTGCTTATTGCCTCTGCTCTTGGGCTTCCTGTGAGCTCGACTCATATTGCTATTGGGGCGATTTTTGGGATAGGATTTTTGCGAGAATATCTCAAAAGACGTTATGGAAAGATGCTCCAAACCATACAGGATGCTCATAGCACTAAGAGCGAACTTGATTTTTTTATGGAAAAATTTCGCAAAGCAAGCGTGAAGCGCAAGGGATTCATGCTAGAGAGTCTCAAAAAAAATAAGCAGCAAGAAATCCTGCTAGCAAAAAAACAAAAAAAGGTGCTGAAAAAAGTCTACAAAGAGGAGTTAGTCAAGCGCAGTGCGATCAAAAAAATCATCGCATCCTGGCTCATCACAGTCCCCGTGTCTGCCGTGTTCTCGGCACTCATCTATTGGATTTTATCCACAAGTAAGCTCGCTTTTTAAGATTCTGTGATACAATAGCGCCACTTCAGGCAGGGCTTTGTTAATCGCTGAAAAGCTCAAATTTAAGGAGTACTTTTGGACCCCTACCACTCGGTTTTAATGTTATTTGTGACAGTGCTTCTGGTGTTTCTGAATGGCTTTTTTGTGCTTTCAGAGTTTGCGATGGTCAAGGTGAGAAAAACAAGACTAGAGGAATTGGTAAAAGCCAAGGCTATCAATGCAGGTCTAGCACTAAAAATCATTGGCAACCTTGATACATATTTGAGCGCCACGCAGTTAGGGATTACTTTTTCTTCTTTGGCATTAGGTTGGATTGGAGAGCCAGCCATCGCCCAGCTCCTCAATGTTCTTTTCATAGATTTTTTTGGAAATAATGGCATCTTGTTGCACACTCTTAGTTTTGCCATCACATTTGTGTTTATCACTTTGTTGCATGTGGTGCTTGGAGAAATCGTCCCCAAATCCATCGCCATCGCCAAGGCTGAGCGCTGCGCTCTCATTGTTGCGCGTCCCCTGCATTATTTTTGGGTGGTGTTTTATCCCATCATTTGGCTTTTTGATCGCCTGGCAGGATTTTTCCTACGTCGCTTTGGCGTTAAGCAGGCCAAGGAGCATGAGAGTGTGCATTCTGAAGAAGAGCTTAAAATCATCGTGGGAGAGAGCTTGAAAGAGGGGTTGATTGATTCGATTGAGGGGGAGATTATCAAAAATGCAGTGGATTTTTCTGATACCACTGCCAAAGAGATTATGACCCCTCGCAAGGATATGATTTGCTTGGATGCAGAGAAGAGTTATGAGGAAAATATCCAGACTGTTCTTGAGACACGCCACACACGCTATCCCTATTATGAGGGGAGTAAGGATAATATTTTGGGCATGATTCACATCCGTGATCTGCTCAAAAATACTCTGACCTGCAAAAAAACTGATCTCAAAAGTATTTTGCGCGAGATGATCATCGTGCCAGAGACTGTTTCCATCGCCCAAGTCCTTAGCAAGATGAACAAAGAGCAGCGCCATACTGCATTAGTGGTGGATGAATATGGCGGTACAGCCGGGCTGCTTACCATGGAGGATATCATCGAGGAGATTATGGGGGATATTGCTGATGAATATGATGAGCGCATAGAGGAGCATTATAAAATCGATGAGGACACTTATGTATTTGATGGAATGATGGATTTAGAGAGTATTGAGGAGATTTGTGATATTGCATTTGATGATTCTTGTGATCAAGTCACCATTGGAGGGTATGTGTTTAGTTTGCTAGGACGCTTGCCTGTGGTGGGCGATGTAATTAAGGATTCTAATTGCAAATTTGAGGTGTGTGAAATGGATGGGGCAAGGATTAAAAAACTCAAGCTTAAGTGCATCTTAGAGCCTCAAGACCCAGAACAAAGCTAAGTTCCCTTCCTGTTTGGCGCAGAGATTCTCATCAAAAATCCATATCTAAACATATTCCATTTTCAGCAGCTACTCCCCCTAAATCTTGATCCCACCCTCTAGTGCATTGCAAGAATGGAACCCATTGGCGTGCAGTTCAAGTGGCTTAGTGCTTGGTTGGTGGGGTTGAAAATTTTTCGCGCAGGCGTTGCAAAAAGTCAATGGAGTCTTTAAGATTTGTGTGGTGTAATTCATAGCTAAAGTTAGATTTTTTGTAGACCCTGTCGTAATACTGGGTAATCAAAAGCCTTGTGGTTTGCTTGAGATCTCCAAGCTCAAAGGCTCTATGGATGGTATCAAAAGTCTCTTTGTTCATATAGGATTGGATTTTTTGCATGGCTTTAGAAAATTGTGCTGCTGGGATGGGGTGATAGAGCTTGATGATGCGCTCTATGCGCGATTGCAATGATGCATTCACAAAAACTTTAGGTGCATTTTGATAGCATTCAAAGATCTTACGTGGCACGATAAGATTTCCTAGCCTCTTGCTCTCTGCCTCGATAAACAATGGCTGGGGTTTTGTATGAATTTCATGGGCAATGAGATTTTCAAACATCTTTTGACTAGGCTGGGGGCCGAGCTCTTTGGTAGCAATATCTCCAAAGCTTGAGCCATAATGATGGGCTAGGGATTCTAGGTGGATGCACTGCTCTTTGAGTGCTTCTAAAATCTCGCTTTTTCCACATCCCGTAGGGCCAGAGAGTGTGATGAATTGAACGGGTTTTTCTAGGGTCTCTAGCACAAAGGTGCGGTAGCTTTTATACCCGCCCTGCAGTTTTGTCACTTGGAAATTGAGATTTTTTAAGACCTCATAGAGAGCCTGGCTTCTTTTGCCTCCGCGCGCGCAATAAATGAGGATTTTGTATTTGTGCTGCAGGGGGATATGAGACTCCCTGCTGGCAACTTTTTGTAAAAATTTGGCGATATTTTGGCATGCTAGGCTTGCTCCCAAAAGATTTGCTTGCAGCATGTTTTGGTGGTAGAGAGTTCCGATTTTTTGAAATTGCTCATCTTCAAGTACGGGCATGTTGTAAGCATGGGGAATGTGAGAGTGTTTGTATTCTAGGGGAGTGCGCACATCAATAATGAGGTCAAAGTCTTTGTAATTATCCATTAATCCACCTTAGAGCCCTTAAAGATCAAATACCAGCTAATTGCACGCGCAAGATCTAAGCGCTCATATTCTTTTTTTGCAGATTCTAGCAAGGTAGGATTTTTGTTTTTGGCGTAGTAATAATGCTCTTTTGGGTTATAGATGAGCTCGGGAGTCGCGATGGCAAAATACCCCAATGCAATATGATTATTAAGCTTAAAATCAGGATTGTTGCTAGCAAGGGGCTTACCAAAGCTCGCATAAGAAAAGTCTTTGGGTGCAATGAGTTCAAGGATTGTCGCAGAAATATCTATATGGGATCCAACAGAAGTGGTTTTGTGCATGTTGAGGGTAGGAGCATAGAGGATGAGGGGGACTTGCTTGGTGATAGAGAGATTGGGATCTTTGGGACTAAAATGTCCATAATGATCCCCAGTAATAACAAAAAGACTATCAGGATATTTAGCGCTCATTTCTCGGATAAACCTTGCTAATATGCGATCTGCATAATAAATATGCCCTAGGATCTTGGGGTCAATTTCAAGTTGATTTTCTTTGACAAATTGTTGGATTTTTTCCATTGGCACATGATAACTCTGCAGGGGGATATCAAAGGGCTGGTGATTGGAGGTTGTCATAATCATATTAAAACTGGGAGCATCTGTAGTGTTTTCTAAAATAAAATCAAACAGCACTGCATCGCTATATCCCCAGACATTGTGGTAGGGGGTGGGATAGGATTTTTTGGTATTGTGGAGAAAATTTTCTAGATTTTTATCATCAAAAAATTCTCTAAAGCCCTGCAAGAGACTAAGGGTTTGGAGTTTTTGCCAGCGACCACTCCCTCCATAAAAAAATGCGGTTTTATAACCAAGTTGATTCATAGCATAAGGAATGGCAGTCTGGAATTTGGGCAGAATTCCTAGCAAGCTTTGTAGAGGGATATCTAATTGAAATAGCCCTGTGATTTGGGTTTCTAGGCTTTTGGCAGTAGAGGGGGCATTTTCTAGAAATGGTTCAAAATAAATTGCGTGCGGGCTTTTAAGCAGGGCTTTTGTCTGGCTAACAAGATGGATTGCATCATACAAGGAGTCATAAAACCATTGGCTCATACTTTCTGCAACAATATAAAAAATATGACGGATTTTGGTGTTTGAGGTATTGTGAGAGTGCTGCTCTAGCAATTTATAAATGTCTAACTGCCCTTGTTCATTTGAAAGGTTGAAATATTTGCCTAGGATTTCTCTGATATCTCCAGTGGCAAAATCCTGCATTTTAGAGTTTTTGATGATTTTATAGCCTTTGTAAACCAGATAAAGGGAGCGATAGGAATCTGTGGTGATTTTACGCAAGAATGGATTTTCGCAAGGAATTAATTGCTGATCAAGGGAATGGATTTTTATGCCAAATGAGGAGCTAAGCATCATGGTAAGCAAAGCACAAAGCACAAAAAATAACCCTAGACTGGGGAATAGATGCAAAGAGATTGTGGAAGCATCGATGCGGCGCATGCAAAATTTATAGATAAAAATCATCAAAAAACTTGCAAGCAGCCAAATGATGACTTTGATACTGATATCATAATTTCCTGAGAATCCCGTAGCAAGAATTGCACCACGATCATCAAAAACAAGTCCTAAGAGATTGGTGTCATAGGGTTCTTGATAGATTGTGTAAAAAAGCATATTTCCCATACCAAGAAAAATACTAAGAGAAAAGACAAATCCCGCATAATAGATGAGAAAACGATTTTTTGGCAGGAAGCTAAGAAACAGATACAAGATTGCAAATGCTGCAATATTGCGATTATCATACATCCCTCCATTATAAAAGCCTCTCAAGAGATCCCCCCAAGTAAAGGCCCCTAATTCCTGATGATAGACTCCTACATAGAGGATAAAAGCCCCACGCAATAAAACAAATAAGATTACAAGCAAGAGAGCAAAAACAAATGTTTTGCAGATATTTTTAAAAATCATTTTTTTGTTTTCTTCTTATAAAAAATAATTTTTAAAAACGCAAAAAGAAGGCTTAGAGGATCAAAGAAATAATCAAGAATTTGATAAGAAGGAAAGAGCTTGATGGCACAGGCAAGCAAGGAAAGCAGATATAACAAAGCCAAAACCCGATCAAAAAAATAAGCCACCAGAGTAAAAGCACAGACAAAAACTAGCGCAAAATATGGCGGCCAATAATAAAGTGGCAGAGGGATGATGTCAAGATAGCACAGGAAAAAAACAAGATTTGCAATGAGTAAAAACACATATCCACGCAAAGAAATCAGTACATGCTTCTTGTTCTGGGTCTTTTCTAGCAATAAGATGACGCAAAAGCCAAGGGTGGTGAAACTTAGAGGCCCAAGGAAGCTAAAGAGGATGTCATTGATGCTAAGATGCCATCCAAAAAATAGCGGGAGATTGCAAAAAATCCCAATCAAAAACAGGAGGAAAATTTGTGTGATGCGCCCAGAAATAGGCAGGCTGGCCACTCCAGCCAAAATGGGTAGGGTGAAGAGGGAGTGCATCACCGCGCTCCCTCCAAAGCATCCATGTCTATCCTCACATAGCGAATGAATTTGCGATCAAATGTGTAGGTGACATGCAAAATGCCATGCGGATCCATCCATGCGGTGGGGTAGCTGACCTCTCCCTTTTGTGTGGGCGTGGAATCGATGTCAAAAAGCTTCTCAAACACTTCAGGGCTCTGCATTTTTGAGAGTGTGAGTTTGCCGCGGTTGGAGTTATGGAGGGGGGTATTGTGCAAAAGATAGACCTGTTTGTTTAGTGCAAAGAGATTGAGAGAATTGTCGTAATTCTTGAGATTTGTGGGGGTGAGTGGGCCATATTTTAGGTTATTATCACAGGTTTGGGTATAGAGGATATTTTTGGCTTTTTTGTTGGCGCGATATGCTAGCATGCAGGAAGTTTGGCTGATGCTAGTGAGCGAGGGTTGCAAAAGCCCATTGAGGTGATTGGGCTGGGAGGTCATCAAGAGATTTCCCCTAGCATCAAAAACGAGATTGATGGGATATTTGGTGGCAAGTTCATGATAAATAGGCAGAATGAACCCCTTTTCTTGTGTACTTAAGGTAATTTCCACGGGACGAGTGCGCACTAGATTGCTGATGTTGAGAAAGGGGCTTAGATGCAGGGCCTTTTGGAAGACAAAGGTGGGGATGGCGCCTTTGTTTTCTGCGCTGTAGTGATAAATTTTACTTGTCGCCCATCCTCCAATACTCACCCCAACCACAAAAAGATGGAGAGTATCGCCCAGGGTGTAGAGCACGGGATTGCCAAGTTTTGCAATATATTCTCTGCTATCTTGCATAAGCATGAAGCGATCGAGGATTTTGAAGGGTTGCTGCCATTTTTTGGAGTAGGCAGATTCCAAAATACTGCCATAGATGGCCACATCAGCTGCCCCCTCCCTGCTGCCAGCAAAAAATGCTACCAATAGGGAGTTGTCACGAATGGGAGTGATGGTGCTAGAATGCGCAGAGGCAGCATCTGGGGGCATGGGAATATCGCTACGATAGGTTTCTTTGCTGTTTTTTGATGGTTCTTGATTTAGGGAGATGGAGTCAAAGGTGAATTTTGGCGTCTTTGGGATGCCCAGAAATGTGAGCACCCCAAGTGCTAAAACGGAGCAAAAAAAGAAAAAAAAATACCTCATTTAAAAAGTTTTTTTCAATAAAATCTCTGTTTTTAGGATGGTGATGAGGCGATTGTCTCTCTTGCCAATGCCCTGCATGCTTTGCATGAGATTTTCTTGCTCATCAAAGCTCTCAGGGATGGAATCGATCTCAGAATGCTTGAGGCGAATGGCTTCTGTGAGTTTGTCGATTACAAAGCCCGCTGTCTTATCTTCATGTTTGATCACAAGGTAGCGTGTGTCCTTGTCCTGAGCAATAGCAGAGAGTCCAAATTTGAGACGTAGGTTGATGAGGGGGAATACATTACCGCGTAGGTTGAAGACCCCCAATACATAGTTAGGAGTGCCAGGGACGCGCGTATATTCGATGGGTTTGACGATTTCAATGACATTCAAAATGGGGATGGCAAATTCCTCATCCCCCACCACAAATCCAATGACTTGCAGGGTGTCCTCGATGTTTTCTTTTTCGCTATTTTTCGTATAGTTTTGCTGTTTTTTCAAAACTTCTTTGAGGTTTGTTTCAGTCATTTTTCTCTCCTAGTTCGTTCATATTGATATTGCGTTTGACGATGTTTACGAGATATTCCTGTGTGTAGGGTTTTGTGAGATATTCTGTGATGCCCGATTCCACGCCTCGCATTCTATCCTCCCTGCTTGATCTGCTAGTTAGGGCGATAAGGGGTAGGTTTTTGAATTTGTTAAATTTGCGAATTTCCCCAGCAAGCGTGTAGCCATCCATTTTTGGCATTTCAATATCTAGTAGTACCGCATCAAATTTCTTTTCGCTATTTTTAAGGAGTTCAAGACCTTCTAGGCCGTTGGTGGCCTCTTTGATGGTGATGCCAAGTGGACTTAGGAATTTTTTGGCGATGCCTCGATCTGTGGCGCTGTCATCCACGATGAGCAAAACATAATCGCTTGGCTGCTGTTTGATATTTGTAGCATCTGCATCATCCATGAGCTGATTGATATTGACTTTTACTTCTTTTGCCATTGTGATGAGTGCTGGCACATCTACAATGAGCGTGATCTTGCCATCCCCGCGCACAGTAGCCCCAGCAATGCCCGCAGTGCCCTTGAGATAATACCCTAGAGATTTGATTACGACCTCTTCTTGTCCGATGAGATAATCCACGATGATTCCGACTTTTTGATCGGCGATGCCAATGATGACTACATAGACTTCATTGATATTTTCCAGTGCGCAATCCACGCCAAAAATATCTGCCAAGCGTACAAGAGAAAGCACCTCATCTCTAAGGCGCAAGACACTCTTGCCATTGATGGTATAGATCTCCTCCTGGCTGACTTTGACAGTCTCTAATACTGAGGAGAGAGGGATGGCATAGTATTCTTCCTGTACACCTACAAGTAGAGCTTGAATGATTGCTAGGGTGAGTGGGATCTTTAGCTTCATAATCGTTCCCACATTTTTTTCAGATTCGATTTCAATCATCCCATTGAGTTGCTCAATGTTGGTCTTTACCACATCCATCCCCACACCACGTCCAGAGATATTTGTGATTGAGGAGGCAGTGGAAAATCCTGGCTTTAGGATGATGGAATAGGCCTCTTTGTCACTGAGACCATCTGCTTCGGCTTGGGTGATGAGATTTTTTTCTACAGCCTTGCGCTTGAGCATCTCAGGATCTAGCCCCTTGCCATCATCTTGGATTTTTATTACGATGTGATTGCCCTCATTGTAGGCGCTGAGATTGATTATCCCTGTGGGATCCTTTCCTTTTTCTTGGCGGTCATCTGGGGATTCGATTCCGTGATCGCAGGCATTGCGGATGATGTGCACGAGTGGATCTCCGATTTCTTCGACAATGGACTTGTCTAGCTCATTTTCCTCTCCACTGATGACAAGTTCGATTTTTTTGTCCAGATCGCGTGCGAGATCTCGCACCATCCTTGGAAACTTATTAAACACCTTGCTGATGGGTAGCATCCTTGTTTTCATGACGGCAAGCTGCAAATCCGTGGTAACTGTAGATACAGAAGATACGACCTGATTGAGTTCTTCGAGAAATTTCTCTCCATCATAGCGCTCCTCTACATCTCCATAAATCCTAAGCAAGCGATTCTTGCCAAGCACGAGCTCTCCGATGAGATTCATCAAATGATCCAGTCTTGTGACATCCACGCGTATGGTTTGCTCAATAATATTGCCTCTTGCTTCTTTTCCATTATTTGCACCGGAATTTGCAGGAGTGTTTTGCTCAGCTTTTTTGGCAGCTTCTTCTTGATTGCGTTTCTTCGCACGTTTTGCCTTGTCGCTTTCTTGGCGTTCATGAAGCAATCGAGCAATCTCCTCCTCAACTTCTTGGGCATTCATCTTGGAATAATCCACATTTTCCTCTGGCTCAGCTTTCTTGGTTTTGGAGGTGGATTTTTTGGCGGGGGTGCTTTCTTTTTGGTAGTTGCCATCCTGGATGGCTTGGAGATGAGTTACGCATTCTTCAATGTCAATGCCGCTATCTGCATCGGTTTTGTTTACTCGGATGGCCTTTAGCAGCCCCTTCATCAGATCCACAGACTCCAAAATAACATCCATGATATCAGAGGTGATCTCAAGCTCATTTTTTCGTGCCTTGTCTAGGACAAATTCCATATTATGAGTGAGACTGGTTAGTACATCAAAATTCAGAAAGGAGCCAGATCCTTTGATAGTGTGTGCAACTCTAAAGATTTTGTTGAGCAGATCTAGATCTTTGGGGTTATGTTCCAATTCCACAAGATCTTGATCTAATTGATCAATCATTTCAAATGCTTCAATCAGAAAATCTTCCATTATTTCTTGCATCTCTTCCATTATCCACCTTCATTGCTTTTTTTTCGTAATTCTACAACGGAAATGTTTAATTTGAGCTGTAAAAAATGTGAAATTCCCCATGAATGAGTTGGAGGATTTTCTTCTGACAATAAAAGGATGGAAGCGCCTTGTATAGGGAGTTTTGCGCAGTGGAATGGAAATGTCCTTCGATGATGAAATGCAAGATTTCAGGGGCGAGATTGTGATTTTTGGCATAAGAAAAATAGTCATCTAGACGCTTATTAATAAAGCTTTTTTCATCGGGATTTTTTAGGGCAAAAATCGATTTTTGTAGCACTTTTTTGTGGATGGAGGTATAAAGATGCCCAAGAGTGATCTTATCTAGTAGACGCAAAAAAAAAGTTACCAGAGGATGGGTCATTGTCTGAATATAGCGCTCATAAAAAGGAGAGATAAATAAATCTCCATGTGCAAGAAGTATGGTTTTGCCCTCATATTCCAGCACTAGAGGCTGTCTTTTGCGCGGAAAGATTTGCACATTCTCCAAAGAAGGCAGGGAAAAGTCATGATTGCCTTCCAGATAAAACACTTCACTCTGCCTAGCAAGTTCGCTGATCTTTGCCAATAGGGGAGCATGCAGACGCAAGGAGGAGGGGATGGCGCCAATGAAAAGCTGGAAAATATCGCCCACAAAAAAAATTTGAGGAGGAGGATTTTTGGCTAGAAAGTCTAAGAGCTTATAGGCCCTGGGATCTTTGTGGGAAAAATGAGAATCCGCAATAAAAACCGCACCATTCCTTAGCTCTAGAGATGGATGGGGCAGCATGAGTTAGCCTAGCAGTGGGATTCCGCTAAGCTCATCAAGCCCAAACATCAAATTCGCATTGACCACGGCCTGCGAACTTGCCCCACGCATGAGATTGTCAATGCTTGTGCAAACATAAAGATCTCTGCCAGAGGTCTGGGCATAGATATCGCAAAAATTTGTACCGCGCACGCTTAGCACATCTGTGCTATGTTCGCGGATGCGGATGCAGGGCTCATTTGCATAATGCTCCTGCAAGATGGAAAGAGGGTTGATTTCTGTGTGCAGCGTGGCAAAAATGCTCACTAGCATGCCCTGGGTCAGTGGGGTGAGATGGGGGATGAAATTGATTTTAACATCTTTGTGACCAAAGGTCTGGCATTTTTCTGCAATCTCGATTTGGTGGCGATGTTTTAGAGGTTGGTAGGAAAAAATATTTTCATTAATGAGGGGATAGTGGGTGTTTGGACTGAGTTTTTTGCCAGCCCCACTCACTCCGCTTTTTGCATCAATAAACACGCTGGAATCCATATAGGGCAAAAATGGTAAAAGCCCAAGCAAAGAGGCTGTGGGGTAGCAGCCAGGATTAGCGATGAGAGAGGCATTTTTGATAGCTTCGCGCTGATACTCCACAAGCCCATAGACTGCATGCTCTAGATTTTTGGGATCCTTATGGGTGCAGTAGTTTGCCTCATAATGCTCCTTGCTTAGGCGATAGTCTGCAGAGAGGTCGATGACTTTTGTCCCAAGCTCTAGGGCTTCCTTGGCAAATTGCATACTTTCTTGATGGGGAAGTGCGAGGAAAAGCAACTCACAAAGTCCTGCTGCTTTCTTGGGATCTGCTGGAGATAGGGGCATGGAGCTGATTTTTGTGAGAGAAGGATGTAGCGCATCGATGCGATCTTGCGCGCTTGTATTTGCGACATAAGCAATCGTAAAATAAGGATGTTTGGAGAGGATTTTAAAAAGCTCAAGGCCGGTGTATCCACCTACCCCAATGATGCCAACAGGGATTTTTTTCATGACCTTCTGCCTTGCTTTTCTTTTTGCAATGCGATGACGCGCCAAATAAGACTGATGCTAAGCAAAACCAAAAGAAACTGGAAGACATACTCGCTTTGGTGATGCAGACTGGCAAATTCTGGCGTCCCCGTGCTAGCTGCACCCATTTGCTGGGCTTGGATAATGCGAGGGGTGTAGAAAAAAGAAAAAGTAAAAATGAGACACACGATAATGGCATTGAGGACGAGGGGAAAGAAGGTTTTTTTATTTTTGAAATTAAATCTTAAAAGCTCATAGACCAAAATTATAATCGCACTGAAATTGAGTAAAGTATTGAGTTTTGAAAAGATTTGACTCATCAAAATACCAGAGTCAAAATTTGTGATGCCAAGATCAGGCAGGAAGGCATAGGATTTGAAAATCACGGGAGCTACGAACGCCCCACAAGCAAGAATCGCGCCGATATTTATGCCAAGCAGCCAAATATAAAGTGCATGGATGATCAGTAAAACCGAGTTTGTTTTCATAAAATGGATGCCTTAATTTTCTTGGGAATTTTTCTATAATCATAGCAAAAAGTCCTAGTAAAAGGTAGGAGAAGAATGAAAGTTTTATTTAGCCCTAGCGAGGGGAAAAACATCTCCCCAAGCGCGCAAAAACCTCTGCAAAAAATGCAAAAAAATCTCTGGGAGGAATTGGAGCCGCAAATGCCCCAGAGAAAAGCAGTGATTGAGGCGTATCTGGAGGCTTTGAGAGAGAATGGGGATGAGGTTTATAAAATCTTTGGAGTAAGGAAGATTTCACCCCATGAGTTAGAGCTCTGCAAAAATCTGTTGCATACTCCAAGGACTGCAGCCATTTTGCTTTATGATGGGGTGGCATATAAGGCGCTAGATTTTGCAAGTTTGGGGGATGGCGCACAAAAGTTTGTGCGTGAGAATGTGTATATTTTTAGCAATTTATTTGGAGCAGTGCTAGCAGATAGCCCCCTGCCTTTTTATAAGCTCAATCAAAACTACAGGGGCAGGGGATTTGGCCTGCAAGAAATTTATAAAAAGACCAAAACACAGATGGATGAGGTGCTCATTGGAGAATGCGTGATTGACCTGCGTGCAGAAGTGTATACCAAGGCCTATGCTTTAGATTTTTTTCATATTCGCGTGGAGTTTTTGAAAAATGGGAAAAAACTCAGCCATATTGCCAAGCATTATCGAGGCATTTTCCTGCGTCATTTGGCCCATGCTTGGGCACAGGGCGATAGGATAGAGCAGCAGGAAGTGCAATGTATCATCAAGGACATGCAGATGGAGGGGGTAGAGCTAAGCGATATTCGCACCACACCGCTCGCACATACCTATGTCTATCAAGTTCAGTCCTAAGGTTAGAAATTTTTCTGTGTATTGCTAAAATCCCCACTTTTTGATGGGGGTTTTGATGAGTTTTTGTGCGTGCTTGCTACTCCTAGGTCAATGGGGGATAATAAGCCCTGGGTCAAAATCCCAGTGCTTGCAAGGATTGTGGTTTGATTTTTGAGTTCTTTTGGCTGGGTTGTGCAAGCTTTTTTGTGTGAGATTTTGTCAATCCCTTCCTTTTGCTGGATTTTGTTTGGTTTTTGTCATTTTCTTTTGGAGTTTTGAGTTGTTTTTGATCCCAGGTTTTTCATGGGATTGGCCAGCTTGATAACTTTATTTTTGCACAAAGGATTTTTCTTGCTTGTTTTTGGTGGGCATCTCGCCTCTAGATTTACATGGATTGAAGCGATTTATTTTAAGAATTTTTGCGCGAGTTTGATTTGGAGCATTTGATCTTGGACTTCTTGTCTTTCTTGCTTGAGTAGCTCGATGCCTTGAGCGATGAGCTCTCTTGCACTTAGGAGTTCTTCTGTCTCTGTGAGCTCCTCTGTGGGGACTTTGGTAATGAGTTCATAGCATTGCTTGGAGTCCTTTTGCAAAATGGCGATTTTTAGTTGATCATGCCATTTCATGGGCGTGGATTTCCTTCCATGCATCTAGCAGCCCCTTGGTGACATTCACCACCGTGCCAATCTTCTCGGTGTTATTTTCCACATTGGCCTGTGTAAGGAGTTTGATTTGATAGGTGTAAAGCCCCGTGAGATAGACTGCCACCTCTCCGCCTTTCTCGTAATCTAGGGCATTCAAAAGTTCTGTGAAGATGTCGGTGATGCGATTGATATAGTAGATTTTTCCCTCGATGTCATCAGAGAGGATGGAGCGCTGCGCCAAGCCAGAGAAGCGCAAAATCCCCTCATAGAGCATCTCAATGAGCTTGGTGGGGGATTCGATTGTGATGGAATTTTGTTGATAAGAATTATAGGCATTGATCATTTTCATGGGTGGATCCTTGTTGTTTTTATTTTTTCTTGTTTGCGGCGCCTGTAGACTGATCGATCATCATCTGCACGGCATTGAAGGAATTGTTTGCCTGTGCGATTTGTTCATCATAAGCAGCGAATCGATTTGCCATGGTGTCGTAGTGGGTTTTGAGTCTCTCATTGGCTTGTATTTTGTCTTTTTCGAGATTTTTCGCATCCTTGGTGAGGGAGTCTTGAAAGAGATTGAGGCTGGCATTGCTGCCATCAACAAGGGATTTTAGATAGGTATTGAACTTCACAAAAATCCCATCCACATGCTCATCCCTGCCAAAGCGATTTGTGGAATCATAGCCATAAAAAGTCTCCACGACTTTCTGGGGGTCTTGGGTGAGCGCGGTGTCTAGTGCTCCTTCATTGAGTGTCATACGGCTTTTTTCATCGATTGAGAGGCCGAAATCTACCAAGCTTTTGGCGGAATTTCCTCCAACAGATTGGGAAAAAATGCTATTAATGCTGGGACGGATGGAGCGAATATCTCCCACACCATTGAAGATCCCAGCTACCTTGCTCTCCTTGTCAAAGCGAGTGACTTCATCAAGCTTTGGAACCAATTCATTGTAAGTCTTGACAAAATCCTTTACTTTTTCTTTGATGGCATCTGTATCCCTTCCCACGCTGATGATGGCAGGCTTGTCTGGCTCTGTGGGGTGCACAAGAGTGAGATTCACACCTTTGATGACATCTGTGATCTCATTGGTGGGGCGTGTGATGCCCACTCCATTATAAGAAAATCTCGCATCAGAGCCCTGCTGAAGATTTTTAAAAGCAAAGGTCTCTTCTTGGAGCTTGATGTAGTTTTGGATCAATCCGTTTTTTATGCCCATGTCTTTGAGGAATTCCTCCCCCTTAGCATCATTGGCATGGATGTCGACCTCCCCGACTTCTGAGGTGATGTGCAGCCTGCCGCTGCCATCACTGCTAGCATGCAGTCCAGCGATATTCTCAATGGCTTGGGCTAGGATTTTTGCATTTTCTTGGCTGGTGTTTTCTTTTTTTGTCATTTTGGAGAGATCCATGGTGATGCTACCAATGGTAATGCTGCCCTCTAGCTGCCCTGCTGGGATGGGGTTTTTGGTATTGAACAATCCATCCTCTTTGGAGGAGGCAGGTGTGATACCAATCTCTGAGAGTTTATTACCCTCGATTTTTACACTAAATCCCCTGCGATCATTGAGGATGAGCTTTTTGCCATCATCAGAGATGCCCACATTAAGTTCGTTGCCCACCAGATCCTTTGTGAATTCATTTTCTTTTAGTGCTTTTAAAATGGCATTTTTGAGTGCTTCGGGTTTGTTTTGGGCCTGTGCATCTTTGGCATCAAGCATGACGCTAATGGTGTGCTCATTGGCATTAGCATCCCTTACGACGAGATTGAAATCTCCCTCTCCTAGTTCTGGGAGTGAGTTGATGGACTCTGTGGCAAGTGTGGAGCCAAAATAAATCCTGCTGCCCTCTCCAGTGTCTTTGGAATTGATCATGAGTTGGTAGGGTTTCTCGCCCCCAGTCTTCATTACAATTCCCATAGCCTCACCATTGGTGGTATCTGTGATTTTCTGGGCGACATCATTGAGCGTCATGCCTCCTTTGATGTCGATGGTATAGTACTGCCCTTTTACATAGAGATTGAGCTTGATATCTTTGGCGCTAAAAACATCATCTCTAGAATTAAATTTTACACCTACTTCATTGATATCCCCTTGTGCGAGGGATTCTACATCAATCTTGATGTCTTGCAGTGGTATGCCCGCATTCACGCTGGCTTTGATGGCATCATTGCTGACATTAGAGGTCCTGCCAAGATAGGTGGAATAATCCGCTAGAGAGGAAATAGGAGATTTGAAGGCACTGATGAGAGTGTTAATTTCAGTGAGCTCTTTTTGTTTTTCGATATTTTCCTTCATCTTTCGATCGATGGGTGCGATGATGGTTTTTTCATCGGCCTTTTTGAGCTTATCGATTACATCATAATTTAAAACCCCACTCCCTATACCAAGAGAGCTCAACTGTCCGATTGCCATAAAATTAACCTCTTTGTTTTTATTAAATTTTGTGCTTTTTATTTTGTTGCTAAGATTTCACTTCAACTTCTGGGCCATCTTATTATGCCCATCATAGCCCCCGTTACCTCATCATGGCTCTGCTTTGATCCAGCGACTAAAACGCTAGATCAAAGCACGTGAGTATCAGCCCTTTTTGTCAAAAATCAATCCCGTGATGATGTCACGCATCTTGCTCATGAGCTCGATTGCTTCCTTGGAGGGAATCTCTCGGATAATTTTATTGCCACCATCCTCTTTGACTGTCACCACCAGCCCACGAATCTCATCATTATAGTTGAAGGTGATATCGGTATTGATGCGCTTCATTTCTTTATTGAGTTCTGCGCTGAGTTCATGAAGCTGTTTTCTGAGGTCTTGGCCTTTTTGCCCTTCTTGGATCTTTTGTGGACTGTCCATCCGTGGCGCCTCTGTCCTGATGGCTGTTTCCCTTTGACTGGCGGGTACCCCTGCGTTAGCGGCTATGTTGATGAGTTGCTTTTTGATCGCTGCTTGATCTGTATTGCTGTGAATGCTTTCTACCATGTTGTACACCTTGAAATATAGCTATGCTCTAATATCGAATAAAGTGAATTTTTTTTTATTTTATTGTTGATTTTTTTGTGAGATCACCTCTAGGGGATCGATATGCTTGTCTTTTTGTGTGATTTCAAAGCTGAGTTTTTGCTCCACTCTGCCGATGATGTAGCCTTTTTGGATCTTGAGCCCCACCTTAATGGTGGGGGCGATTTTGTCTAGCTGAGAGTAGATGGTGTGCATTCCCTCTTTGTTTTCAATGATCACGACTTTTTTTAAGATCGGCACCTCTTTGGCATATACCACCTTGCCATCAAAAATGCTGCGTACCACGGCATTTGGGGTTTTGGAGACGAGGATCACGGCTTCATTGAAGACTTTGAGTTTGTAGACGGGATCAAAATACGTGCCAAATTTTTGCTCCACGGTGAAATTTTCCAATGGCGCGATGGTTTTCTTGCCCTTGTATTTGGCAGTGGAGAGCATTTTATAGGAATTTGCGACCTGCTTGACTTCTAGTGGCGCATCAATAATGCTGTCTTTTTTTTGAGATTTTTTTATACTCACTTCTTTTTCTTGCTGCTTGCGTTTTTCTTCGAGTTCTCTTTGAGTGTTTTGCTTCAAGATATTGAGATTACTCAAAATCAAATCCAGACTTTTGCGCTCATTATTAATTTGCTCGAGCTTTTTGTTGTAGGTGCTTAGGTCTTGGTGTAGGGTCTTTTCTAGTGCCTTTTGTTCGCTTAGGATTTTTTGCAAGGACTTTTTTTTGCTCATTTGGAGGTTGATGCTGGCATTGAGGGCCTGTATGCCCTCTGTGGTTTCTTGTATTTTTTGATTAATGAGGTTTTCTTGATCGGTGAGCAGGAGGATCTTTTCTTGGGATTGTTTGCCAAGAGATTTGAACATCTCTTGCAGGATGATGTCATCAGGGGAAGTGGGATTTTTTTCATTGAGAAGGATCAAAAAAGATGCATCATTAATGAGGATCTTTACAATCTTTTGGCGAATCTCTTGCTTTTGGTCTTGGAGTTGTTTGAGGAGATTTTTATACTGTTCTAGTATTTTTTCTTCATTGAGATTTTTCCCCTGATTGCTATTGATATTTTCTTGCAATCTTAGGATTTGGAGATGATAATCTCTGATTTTTCTGCGATTGTTGTTAATCTCATTTCCCAGCTTTTGCAAGAGGTTGGTGATTTGATTTTTTTCATTTTCTTTTTTTTGGATTTTTTGTTGATTGAGATTGATGTCTTTGTTGATCTGCTGGAGATCCAGTGCATAGATCGCGCCAAAAACCCCCAAAACCCAAAAAATTTTCTTCACTGCTTGTAGCCTTTTTGTAGCACGATCACAAAAAACACAGAGAGCATGGAGATTCCAATTGTCAAAAGCGTGAGATAGAAAAAATCTTGCGCCAGATAGAAAACATTTTCTTTGATCCCAAGGATTTGTAAAAATTCCTTGACCCTTGGGTTTAGTGACGCATAAAAACTCCCCAAAAAAATAATGCAAGAAGCAATTAGAGAATCAAAAAAAGCAAGTTGAAATAGATATTTATGTTTGAGCCAGCCTTGCGCGCCTAGTAATTCCATGATATACATTCTTTCTTGATGCTCCAGGCGCCAGATTTGGACTTGACGCATCATCAAAGAAAGGCTAAAGAGTGCGAGCAATGTGGCAAAAACATAGATTAATTTTTTGATAAAAAACAGCAATTCATAGACTTGGTTATGGGTTTTGCTAAAGGTCTCGATTTTGGAGATGGTAGGGATTTTGGAGAAGGCCTTTTGCATCTGCTCTAGGGTATTTTGGTCTGGGAAGCTGCCAAGTTTGAGAGAGTAAAAATAGGGCAGATCCTGCGCAATGAGGGCGAGATTTTGCGCATCATTAAAATCTTTGAATCTTTGGAGCAAAAAATCAATATTGAGGACCTTTATGCCCTCAATCTTTGGATAGATATTGCGGGCATCTCCTAGGGTGAGCTGGGTTTTTGAGGCAATCAGGATGGAGTAGCTTTGATTGAGTTTGTTTTCTTTGATTTGGATAGCGCGATTGATGAGCAAAATACTCTGCAGGCTAAAAAGCAGCGCCACCAGCGGGAGAATTAATACCAAATGCCTCTTAAGAAAATTCATAGACTTCCCCTTCTTGGATGTTGAGTTTGCGATGTGCGAGATTGAAGCGCGATGGGATGCGATGCGTGGCCACGATGATAGTGATGCCTAGATGTTCATTGGCACTTTTGAGCAGGCTCCAGATGAGCTCGCTTGAGTAATCATCAAGATTGCCTGTGGGCTCATCTGCCAAAATGATATCAGGCTTATGAGAAATCGCCCTAGCAATGGCCACACGCTGCTGCTCTCCACCGCTAAGTTCTAGGGGATAGCGATTACCCTTATGCAAGAGATTGATGTGGGTGAGCAACTCCTTGACCTGATGCTTGCAGATGCTTTTGCTATAGCCATTGATGCGCATGGGAAGCATGATATTATTTTCCACATTCCATTCTTTGATTAATTTATAATCTTGGAAGACAATGCCCATGTTGCGGCGCAAGGCGCTAAGTTGATTTTGTTTCCCCAGATGCACAGGAGTGCCACAGATCTCTAGCTCCCCAGAAGCAATCCTTAAATCCCCATAAAAAGAGCGCAATAGCGTGCTTTTGCCACTTCCACTAGCGCCAGAGATGAAGACAAAATCTTTTTTGTTGATGAGGAAATTTGCCTCTTTGATGACATTTTCATTTTTTTTGTAACCAAGACAGAGTTTTTGTGCTTTGATGATGGGTTTCACTTAGAGCCTCCAAAAATGCTTTTTAGCCTTTCATATGCCTTGAGATTCGCCTCTGTGGGGATGATGTCTTGGCCTAAAAAAGAAGTTTTTTGCACCAGATGATCAACAAGTACAAAGCTTGTAAAAGGTGCGTGGAAATCCCCAAAATTTATGTGCAGCATTATACAGTTTTTGCTCTCATAGCAAGCCTGAACATGGACAAAAAAATCCTCTTCTAGGATCTTTTGGGTCGATGGGAAAAAATCCCTGTGATAGGGCAGGGGGAAATTTTTGGCTAGGGAGAGTGGGGGGGAGTTTTGCAGGCAGTGAAAAAATATATCATAAATATTTTTGTTTTGCTTCTGCCAGCGTGCTTCATATTTGCTAATGATGCCTTGTGTGAGATTTTTGTGGACCTCAAAGCTTGCATGCTTGGCACTTAGTGCTAGTTTTAGTGCGTCTTGGAAATATTCCTCATCATCAGTGCGCAGATGCAGGGTGTCATTTTTTTGCAAGATGCGAAAGGCCTGGGAGAGAAAACTAGGACTTAGAACGCGGCGGTGTGGCTTTTTGTTCCAAGGCACAGGGAAATGCAAGAAAATCCCTCGTGCGCTGTTTGATGGCAGGATGTTACTAAGGATTCTTGCATCGACCTTGGTGATGTAGAGATTTTTAAGGTCTAGGATTTGGATTTGGCGCAATACCTGCTCGATGCTTGGAGTATGGATCTCAATGCCTATGACTGGCGTATTGGGGTGCTTTTGCGCGAGATCTAAAATATGCCTCCCAGATCCAAAGCCAATTTCTAAAAAATAGCAAGAAAACTGCTGGGTCAAAAAATCTTTTGCGCTGAGGAGATAGGGGGATTGCACGCTTTGTTTTGGAGAATTTTTAGAAAGATTGTGCGTGATGACATCACAAAACTTGCTCAAATGCCCAAGCGCATCTTTCAAGATCCCCACAGGGCTTGGCCTTGCTGCCTTGTGCGCTTTGAACAGCATGCCTTTTTGATGTGGGACTTTTTTGATGAGAAAGGGCTCATCTTTGAAGGTGACTAAAATTAGGCTTTGCTTGGGGAATTGCGTGTGGATGAATTCCTCATGGAAGTGATATTCTCCCGCGCAAAATGGTAGGGGCAGGGAGCTAGCCTTGGCGATAAAATGAGGCATTTAATATCCCAGCGTGAAGCTTTGGCTAGGCAGGGATTCTAGATCATTGGCATCTATGCTTTGCACAGAATATTGATATTTAATCTGTGGCTTCATTTCCTTGTCTATGAATTCTTCTTGGGAGATGTTGTCAAAGCAGACTTTGCTCCCTCCATTGGCTAGGCGACAGACCTTGAAATGGGCGATCTGGCGAGCATTCTCTGGCATCCTCCATTGCAAAAGCGCCATATTTCCATTGATCATCCTAGCAGCAATGACCTTTGGAGTGGCAGGCAGTGGCAATGCATTGCCCTCCACCGCGCCATTTGGCATCTCACCATCTACGTCGTCTGCATCCACTGCGATGATTTTGTAATAGCGGATCTCTCCGTCTTTGAGATTTTGATCTTTGTAGGAATTTTGCTTTGTTTGTGCGAGGAATTTGAATCCCTGATTGAGCATGGGAGAGGCAAAGATCTTGTATCTAGCAATGGGGCTTATGGGATTTTGTGGCACATCCCAATGCAGCAGAATGCTCTTTACTAGATTATTAGAGGCAGTGATGTTTTGCAGTGGCAGTGGGGGCTTTCGCGTGATACCACTTACGCTTTTGCTAGGCAGGCTCAATGCCCCCTCAAAGCTCTCTGCTAAAACCCTATATGTATAGGCCTTGTCATCTTCAAGATTCTGATCAAAAAACTCCACATATAACCGATGGGGCACCACGCCCACTCTTAGGAACTGCCCATTCTCTGCCCTGCGCTCAATGATGTAGCGCTGGATGCTGGGATTGGGATGAGGGCTCCAAAAAATCTTGATTTGCTTGGGGAGATCCTTGCTGGCAAAGACATTCTCGATGGGATCGATGTAGGAGGTCTTGATGGTGATATTTTCTGATTTTACAGAGATGTTATTTTGTCGCCCTAGTGCAGCGATTTGGTAGTTGTAGCTGCTTTGGGGTTTGAGTTTTCCCACATAATAATGCGTGGCAAAAGGGTTTTTGATAACATGCAGAATTTTTTGGGTTTTTTTGTCATCGATGGCATAGATAACATAGCCACTAATCTGCTCAATATCACTAGGCAGCTGCCATTCAATCCCAGCAGATGTTACATCGCTAATGGTGCGGATGCCTTCTACTTTGGAGAGGGTATTATCGACCCTGCGCTTATTGACTTCACTCTCCAAAAAAAAGCAACCCTGGATCAATGCAAGGCTACAGAGTAAGCAAAATCTCAGGATTTTGTAGGAAGCCATAAACCTGTTCCTTATCAAAATTTTTTTCCAGAAATTCTAGCATATCCTGAAAAACAGGGGCGCGAAAAAGCATGTTTTTTTGTGTGCTGGGATGAATGAGATAGAGCAAAAATGCATGCAGCATGATGCGTTTAGAAAAATTACCCCTATATCCATAAAGTCCATCGCCTAAGATATGGCGCGAGATGCTCTCTAGATGCACTCGGATTTGATGTGTCCTACCAGTAAAAAGCTTGATGGCAACAAGTTGATAGGAATGATTATGCGAGAGAAACAAAGGTAGAAAAAGGCTTTTGCTCTCCCTTGCCTGTGGAAATACCAAGGGATCAAGTTTGCACATTTTCAGGCGATTTTTGGGATTTCTGCCCATGTGGCAATGGATGCTAAGGGCTTCTTTGATGGGTTGATCAATGATGGCAAGGTAATAGCGCCCCATGGTGCGAGTTTGTAGCTGATTTGCCAGGGAATTGTGCGCAAGATTATTTTTTGCAATGGCAATTGCACCTGTAGTGTCTTTGTCTAGACGATGCACGATGCCACAGCGCTCTTCCCCGCTAATGGTGCTAAGGGTATAACCCTTTGCCTTGAGCCAATCAAGCAGTGTCTCGGCCTTTTGGCTTGGGGCTGGATGGATGACAAGATCGCTGGGTTTATTAAGGATCAAGAGATGATCATCTTCATAGATGGTGTCAATCTCTAAAGAAGTCTTAGATTCTAGGATTTTGGGCCTAGATGTTGGAGCAAGGATGTTTATACGATCACCAATTTTCAATTCCTTGCCACCCTTGGCACATGGACTGCCATTCAACAAAACGAGGGAATTTTTAATCAGTTGCAAGATTTGATTTTTGGGCAGATGAAGAAAGCTGCACAAAAAAGTATCAATTCTTTTGTGTGGTGTGGTGGTGATAATCTCTTGTTCTTGCATATTTGCTCACTAGAAGGCTATTTGTGTTAGAATCTCGCTTATTTGTTTGGGTTTTGGGATGATTGATCGGCGCATTCTAACACATTTTGATTTTCTTTTGGTTTTTTTGGTGGTTCCCATTGTTGTGCTTTCTTTTCTTTTGGTGAATGGATTTGATAGCAGCAAGGGATTGCGTGAATTGATTTATGTCGGCATAGGCATTGGATTATTTTTTATATTTTTTCTGATTCCTTTTCGCAGGCTAAGCCGCAGTATTACGATTTTTTATTGGTTATTTATTGGGATGCTTTTGATTATCGATCTTTATGGTGCAGTGCGTTTGGGAGCACAGAGGTGGATTATTATCCCAGGGACTGGGATGTCCTTCCAGCCTAGTGAACCAATGAAAATCGCATTGATTTTAATGCTTGCAAATTTGATTTGTCACAATCCACCCCCCAAGGGTGGCTATCATCTAAAAGAAATTATAAAGTTTAGTTTTTATATTTTGCTGCCCGTATTTTTGGTGGCAAGGCAGCCAGATTTGGGTAGCGCGATTGTTATTTTTCTCATGGGTTATGGGATTTTATTTATCGTGGGAATTCAAAAGCGTTTGATTTTCTGGGCGCTGGGATTGTTTATCGTTTTTGCGCCAATCTTATATTCTTCTAATATGCTCACACGCTGGGAATATCAAGCAAAAAGAATTCATGATTTTATCGCTACCACTCCCTCCCATCAAGTGCAACAATCCCTCATTGCCATTGGATCTGCGGGATGGGTGGGGAAGAGCAAAGAGAACATCACACAAACAAAATTTGGTTTTTTGCCTATTCCCATCACGGATATTATTTTTTCTTATTATGTGGAGCGCTTTGGATTCTTGGGAGCATTGGCTCTTTTTGTGATTTACATTGTGCTGATTTTGCACATCCTTTCTTTTTGTCTATTGGATTCTCGAGATTATTTTCTGCAGGTGGTGGCTGGGGGAATTGCCATCCTGCTCTTTGTATACATGAGTGTAAATATTGCTATGACGGTGAATTTTGCCCCCATTGTGGGCATCCCTCTACCCTTCCTTAGCTACGGTGGGAGCAGCTTTGTGACCTTCATGATCCTGCTTGGCATTTTGGAGAATCTGCTTGCATTTAAGTTTGATTTTGAGTATAATTCCAGCCCCATTGCGAACATGCGAAAAAAAAGAAAAGGACCCTTAGCTCAGCTGGTCAGAGCACTCGGCTCATAACCGATTGGTCGTAGGTTCAAGTCCTACAGGGTCCACCACTTTTTGATTTTTTCATTTCTCTCGCTCTCTTGGTTTTCTTGATTTTTCCTCGCCAAATTTTTCCTATTTCTCCCACAGTTTTTCTAAGGACCCCCCTGTGATTCCTCTCTCAAATTTTGCAAATTTTTCCCAACTTTTTAGGATTTTTTGGATTCCCCTTCATGCTGCGCTTTCATGCCACAAAATCCCCGCGTCTTTTCAAAAACCCCTTGCTTCCCTCCATCATGCAAAATTTGCAAATCTCGCGTGACAAAGCTCAAAAATCCTAAAAAATTTTGCTTAGATGCAGCCAATCTCAAGGATCTAGCCCCAAGATATCTAAGAGGCTTTTGTACACTGCATTGGCGGTTAAGCGATAGCCTTTTGGTGTGAGATGTACATCCTTTTTGGAGAGTGAGAGAGCAATCCACTCTGCCTTTTTGCCATTTTTTTGCATCAGTGCATCCCAGTCAAAATACAAGAGATTTTCCTCTTTTGCCAGTGCAAGGAGACTGGATTTCACCGGAGCGAAATTTTGTGTAATGATATATTGCTTGTTTGATTGCTTGGCCACGACGGTGGGAGGACCTATGAGTAAGATTACAGCATTAGGATTGTATTTGCGAAGCTTGCGAATCAAGCTCTTGTAGTGGCGCAAAAACTCTTTTTTGTCAAAGACATTAGAGATGGCATCATTGGATCCATAAGAGAGGATGATGAGATCATATTGCAGCACCTGCATTTCTTTATTAAGGATTTCTTGATTCCACTGCAGCCACAAATCGCTCCTAGCTCCATTGATGCCCATATGATCGATGATGTTATTGTCTTCTTGATTGTAGATGAAATACCCTCCAAGCATGCCATTTCGCAAAAGAGCATGGATTTGCAGAGGGAGGCTGAGTTTATAGGGTTTGCTAATTTCCCAAAATCCTGGATTTTTGGAGTTAAGAGAAAGGCTTTTGCCCTGCGCATCTTTGATGCAAAAGCTTGCGAGATGATTGGGGGATTTGAAGACAAAGCGGATTTTGTAGGTCTTTTTTGGCAGTGTGGTATCTAGATTGATAAAAGCCTCACTATTTTTGGCCTGTGCGATCACCCCGCCCATGGGGTAATCCATCCCAGGGGCGCGCAGAGAATTATACACCTCAAAGCCCTTGCTTTGGATTTGCAGCAATGCATTGCGGTGGAAGGCTGGGAAGAGGGGGTAGACAAAGCCAATGGCATTGGGTGTGAAAAAAAGCCTTCGTAATTCATCAGAAAAAATATCTGCTGCGATGTGAGAATCCCCAAGAATGTGGATTTTTAGATCCTCTTTTTTTTGGATTTTTTCGCGAAGGAGATCGAGATTTTGGGAGGAGAAATTTTGTATTTTGGCGCTTTGTATGATTTTGCGCAGAGGTTTTGAGGATTCTTGATAATTCTCCCAAAAGGCGTCTTGCCCCATACAGATCCAAAAAAATCCCAAAACAAGGCAGAGGATTCTCATGGATTTTTTCCTTTTGTAGGTCTTGGGTTTATGGGTGCTTGGCCATCTTTTGTAGGGGTTGATACCCCAGGCTTTGCCACCTCTTTTGTAGGCTTTAGGGTTGTTTGGGGCATCCCTGCTGTGCTTGCTGCTTGTGATGCTTTTTCCTCTCTTGGAATCACTGTGATGCGCTCTAGCAAAAGATTGGTGAGGATTCTAGAGCCAGAGCGCGTGAAGTGAATCCCATCATTTGCGCGCAGAGAGATGCTCTTGCCATCTTTATTTTCTAAGAAGGGTGCGTAATTGCCATTGGGGGCAAAGATTTCATTCACGCTCAAGAACAAATCCCCGCTATGTTGCAGCGCCTCCTTATAGAGTGCATTGAGATGGGGGAGCCTGGCGCTTAGCTTGGGGTTTTTGACAAGGGGGATCTCATACCATATCACAGCGGATTGATAGTTTTTTGCGAGTTGCAAGATCGCATCCACACGCTCTTTGTAGATCGCATCCCAATTGGGTGTTCCATAGCGCACCTTGCCTAGATTCCAAGGGTCATTGGCCCCAAGCATGATTACAATGACATCAATTTTGTTTTGCTTTAGTAGATTTTCTAGTTCTCTTGGCCAATTGAAAAAATTCACATAAGTAAGTCCAGTGCTTTGCTTGGCCTCATTTATGACCACAAAGCCCATTTTTTTGAGCGCTGAGACTAGGCTCATGCCAATGCCCTGCATCATGGAATCGCCAATGAGCAAGAAATTGCTATGGGAGAGCACCTCGATTTTTCCCCCAGCGATCCGGGGATATTTTGGCGTGGGCTTGATGGGGGTGGGCTGGGAAATTTTAGTTTTTTTTGGCTCTTGGGGTTCTTTTGTGGGAAAGATGCTAATGTGATATTTTTGTTCCAGATAATTTTTTATGCTTTGGTGGAATGCTGCGATATTGATGAGAAAGATCACACAAAGTGAGAGAAAGAAATGCAAAAACCTCATCAAAAGCTCGCATAAATGAAGTTTGGCACGCCATCTGGCATGAGGAAAAATACCAGAATTAAAATCATGCCAAGCAGGATGGGTTTGATGAAATGGGGGATTTTTTCTAGGAACTTTGTGCAAAATTCTAGAAAATCCTCCATGAATTGATAGAGTACAAAAAGCACAAAAGCCGCAAAAAGCAGCAGCGCATCCCTTTTATGGATGGGAATTTGTGGATCAAAGGCTTGCAAAAAGCCAAGTGAGCTAGCAAAATCTGCATAATAGAAAAAGATCCAGCAAAATGTCACATAATGAAAGGTAGCAAGCTTTGGCAAAAGTGGAACATTTTTGAAATGGATGTTATAGCGTTTGAGTACATTCAAAAACACGATGCCAAAGCCATGCAAAAGTCCCCAAAGTAGGAAATTTAGCGTATTTCCATGCCAGATGCCAGAGGCACCAAAGGCAATGAGCACAAAGATTTGGGTTAGCAAAAATCCTCTTTTGTTGCCTCCAAGGGGAATGTAAATAAAATCACGTATGAAAGTAGAAAGGCTGATGTGCCATCGATTCCAAAAATCTTTGAGATTGCGCGCGATGTAGGGGGCTTTAAAATTGGGGGGCAGGGTAAAGCCTATCATGAGCGCAAATGCACCAACCAGATTGATATAGCCGCTAAAATCGCAATAAAGCTGGATCCCATAGCCATAGATTGCCAGTAATAATTCTATGATGTTATAGCCTGAGGGGCTTTGCAAAATGGGGGAGGAAAATTGCTCGATACTGGTGGCAATGAGGACCTTTTTTATAATGCCAAAAAGCAGCAGCATGAAGATGAGATTGACATGCCCAGGATTCCAGATGCGGCTTTTTTTGAGCTGCGTAAAAAAGAAATTGCTCCTCATGATGGGGCCAGAGATGAAAGTGGGAAAAAAGGAGAGATAGGTGGCAAGATTAGCAAAATTCTCCAAATTAGGATTGATTTGCTTAAATCTTTGCTCATAGACTGCTCTAAGATAGGTGATGGAGGTAAAAGTATAAAAACTTATGCCAAGGGGCAGGAGAATCTGGGTTTGGTGGAGGAAGGAGAATCCAAGAAGTGATAGAATCTGCTCTAAGAAATTTTTGAGATCATCGTGATATTTGAAAAAGCAAAGATTGAGTACCGCCAAAGTGATGCAGGCGATGAAAAAAAAGCGAGCTTTGGTTTTTTGGATGAATAATGCGCAGAAATAAATGAAAATCGTATAGCAAAAAATCATGAGCGTGACCCAGGGCCCGCCCAAGAGAAAAATAATCAAATGATTGAAAAGCAAAAGCAGGGTATTTTTGAGGGTGAGGTTTTTGATATTCCAATAAATGAGCAAAAAAGCAAGGAAGATGAGGCTAAATTCGATGGAAAAAAAACTCATTAGTCTTCCAGGTTGGTGATGCGATAATGAAAGCGCAGGGTTTCTAATTCTTTTTTCAAGAATCTATTTTCTTCATAGAGCAGATCATAGCGCGCCTGGAGTTTTGTGATTTCTTTGCTGGAGTAATAAATATGATTGACAAGGAAAATCTTGATGACAAAAAAGAGGACACAGCCAAGAAAAATACAATAGGCTAGGACGAGACTGGGTGCACCTAACCCACGAAACTTTATGGTTTTGACTTCATCGAGGAGTTCTTGTCGATCTTGCACTCTCTTTGCTCCTTGTTTTAGGGCTAGGATTATAGCATAAAATTAGCGCGCAAGCCTCTGTTCTGCTAGGGCTAAGATTCTAGCATCTGTGCCAAAATCAAAAAATCTAAATCGCTCTCCGCTTTGCTTTTCTCCAGAAAACAAATCCCCGCCACTGCGATATTTGAGATCGATCTCTGCGATGTCAAAGCCACTGAGATGATTGCAAAAATCTTCTAGGCGCTTGTTTTTGGGAGTATTGGTATAGAGGAAGCAATAGCCCTTTAATCCATTGCGGCTCACCCTTCCGCGCAATTGATGCAGCGTAGCAAGTCCTATACGCTCAGGAGCGATGATGACAATGGTGCTAAGACGAGGGAGTGATATGCCTACCTCAATGAGTGTGGTGGCAAGCAAAATGCTTCCTTCATCGCGAAATTTGGAGAGCACTTCTTCTTTTTCCTTGTCTCCGCCAGAGGTGAGGAAAACCCCCTCAAAATGCCTTTTCCAAAAGGGCGCTCCTTCTGTGAGTGAGAGATATTCTAAATGCTCGCTTTCCTCTACCAGCGGATAGACGATGGCGCACTGGTGGGATTTTGCTACTTCGTCTTTGATGTGGCTCAAAAGCTGGTTGAAATCTGTTTTTGTGATAATGCGGGTTGTGATGTCTTTTTTGTAGGGGAGATCGCGCATGAAGCTAAAATCAATCAAATGCGCATGGAGCATGCTGAGTGTGCGCGGGATGGGGGTGGCGGAGAATTGCAGAAAGTGGGGTTTTTTGAGTGTTTTGCTGTCTCCTTCCTGGGCCATTTTTTCTAAATGATGTCTTTGGTTGGTGCCAAAGCGATGCTGCTCATCTGTCATGACAAGGGCGAGATTTTGCACATCAAATTCCCTATACAGCAGGGCCTGGGTACCAATGATAAAATGCGCATTTCCCCCTTCTTTCCCCCCTTGTTTTTCTTTGCGACTCTCTTTGCCAGCGATGCATCGGATCTGGATGTAGGGGGGGAGAAGTTTTTTTGCCTCTTCATAGATTTGGAAGGCAAGAATGGTGGTTGGCACCATCAGGAGGCATTGATGGGGATAGGCCATCACCACGCTTGCTAAGATCACGATGGTTTTTCCACAGCCCACATCTCCCATGATGATACGCCGCGCTGCTCTCTCTCCAGAGAGATCTTTAGCGATGGTGGCAATAGCGCTGGTTTGGGAATTTGTGAGGGAGAAGGGCAGGGAGGTGACAAAATCCTGGTAGGGATTTTTGCAAGAGATTTTTGCAGGAAAGTGGCGGCGCTTTGTAGAGAGGGTGTGGATGTGGCGATAAATTTCGATGAATTTGAGTGCTTCTAGTGTCTTTGGTGGGAAATTGCCATGGGTCTCAAAATAATGCAAAAATGAGGGATTGGGGTGGAAAATCTCTAGGAGATGAGGGATGAGAGAGGGAGGCAGGGGCGAGGCTAGAAGGGCGTCGTGGGTGAGGTGGCGAGAGAGGATATCCTGCAAGGTGGAATCACGGATGGAGGGGAATTTAAAATGCAGTAAAATGGTGTTGCTTGTAGAAACGCATTTGGGTTGGATGAGTGAGAGCTGTCCTAATTGGATCTGGAGCTTGCCATGAATTAGCATTTTTTTGTTGGGTTGAAAAATTTTTCTGTGGAAGGGTTTGTGATTAAAAATAATTAGGGTAATATCACGGTGAAAATTGGGAATGTGAGCAGCGATTCTTAGTGTATTTCCTGCAATGAGTTGTGATTTTGTCATGACTTCCAGCGCTCCAGTGGCGTTGTTGACAAGATGGGGGATCATGAAGGTATTGGTATAACTTTTTGGCACACACAAACAAAGATCCAAAAGGCTGTGAATGCCTATTTTTTTAAGCTTGTTGTAGTCTTGCTGTGTAAAATCCATGAGTCACATTCTAACAAAAAAATGACAAAAAAGGCCCTGGCATGAAAGATTTGAGCTTACTTGGCAAGCAGGATGTGGAGTATGCATTCCACTACAATCCAAAGATTTTAGAAACATTTGAAAACAGGCATAAGGAAAATGATTATTTTGTGAAATTTAATTGCCCAGAATTCACCTCGCTCTGCCCAATGACGGGGCAACCGGACTTTGCTACCATTTATATCAATTACATTCCCCAGCACAAAATGGTGGAATCCAAATCCCTCAAGCTCTATCTCTTTTCCTTTCGCAATCACGGGGATTTCCACGAGAATTGCGTAAATGTGATCATGAAGGATTTGATTGGGGTAATGGAGCCAAAATTCATCGAAGTGTGGGGGAAATTTTTGCCACGAGGGGGGATTAGCATCGATCCCTATGCAAATTATGGGCTGCCTAACACAAAATATGAAGAAATGGCGCATTATCGCCTGCTGCATCATGATCTTTCTTTTGAAAAGATTGACAATCGCTAGGCGGGATATTGAAGTATTAAGCGGCCGGTGATAGTAAAGTTTAGTTTATATGACTAAATATTTATTATACACACAGTATAAATATCTTGATTTGTTTATGAAATTGTGATAGGATTCTGTCACTTAAAATTTTAAGTGCTAATTAAACCAAATCAAGGAGTTTGATGATGAATTTTAAACCACTAGGCAAAAGAGTTTTGGTAGAGAGACTTGAGGAAGAAACAAAAACCAGCTCAGGGATTATTATTCCTGATAGCGCCAAAGAAAAGCCTTTGATGGGGATCGTGAGAAAAATCGGAGGAAAGGTATCTGAGGAGTGTACCTGCATTCATGAGGGCGATACCATCGTATTTGGCAAGTATAAAGGAAGTGAAATCAAGCTAGAAGACAAAGATTTTATTGTGCTAGATTTTGAAGATATTTTAGGCGTTATTAAATAAATTTCTTATTAAGGAGTAAAAAATGGCAAAAGAGATTAAATTTAGCGATCATGCAAGAAATAAACTATTTGAAGGAGTCAAGCAACTCAATGATGCAGTCAAAGTAACGATGGGGCCAAGGGGTAGAAATGTGTTGATTCAAAAATCCTATGGCGCTCCTAGTATCACAAAAGATGGCGTATCTGTAGCAAAAGAAATTGAGCTCTCAGACCCAATTGCAAATATGGGTGCTCAGCTTGTCAAAGAAGTGGCTAGCAAAACCGCAGATGCTGCAGGAGATGGCACTACAACTGCCACAGTGCTAGCCTATAGCATTTATAAAGAAGGCTTGAGAAATATCACTGCAGGTGCCAATCCCATCGAAGTGAAGCGCGGCATGGACAAGGCAGTGGATGCCATCGTAGCAGAGCTCAAAGCAGGCAGCAAAAAAGTCGGCGGCAAGGGCGAGATCGCACAGGTGGCTACCATTTCTGCAAATTCTGATGAAAAAATCGGGAATCTCATCGCAGAGGCAATGGAAAAAGTGGGTAAAGATGGCGTGATCACTGTGGAAGAGGCAAAGGGGATTGATGATGAGCTCAATGTGGTTGAGGGAATGCAGTTTGACCGCGGCTATCTTAGCCCTTATTTTGTGACCAACGCAGACAAAATGACCACCCAGCTAGAAAATCCCTACATTCTTTTGACAGATAAAAAGATTTCTTCTATGAAGGATATTCTCCCTCTTTTGGAATCCACAATGAAAAGTGGCAAACCCCTGCTCATCATCGCAGAAGATATTGAAGGAGAAGCACTTACTACACTTGTAGTAAATAAACTCAGGGGCGTGCTCAATGTAGCTGCAGTGAAAGCTCCTGGCTTTGGAGATAGAAGAAAAGAAATGCTAAGAGATATCGCGATCCTTACAGGTGGGGAAGTGATTAGCGAAGAGCTTGGTAAAACTCTAGATTCTGCAAGTATTGAGGATTTGGGAACTGCTGCAAGAATTGTCATTGACAAAGACAATACCACCATCGTGGATGGCAAGGGTTGTGCTAATGCGGTCAAAGAGCGTATTGCTCAAATTCGCACCCAAATTGATACAACTACAAGCGATTATGACAAGGAAAAATTGCAAGAGAGACTTGCAAAGCTAAGTGGCGGCGTGGCTGTGATTAAAGTAGGTGCGGCTAGTGAGGTAGAGATGAAAGAGAAAAAAGATCGCGTAGATGATGCTCTCTCTGCCACAAAAGCAGCAGTGGAAGAGGGCATTGTCATTGGTGGGGGTGCAGCACTAATCCGTGCAGCCCAAAAAGTCAATCTCCATCTTCATGGTGATGAGGCAGTGGGCTATGACATCATCAAAAGAGCGATCAAAGCTCCTCTAGCACAAATTGCTGCGAATGCGGGATTTGATAGCGGAGTGGTTGTCAATGAGGTAGAAAACAAAAAAGATGCTTTTGGCTTTAATGCAAGCAGCGGGGAATATGTAGATATGTTCCATGCTGGGATTATTGATCCATTGAAAGTCACAAGAGTGGCGCTCCAAAATGCTGTCTCTGTTTCTAGTCTCTTGCTCACTACTGAGGCCACAATCAATGAAATCAAAGAAGATAAGCCAGCTCCTGCAATGCCAGATATGGGCGGCATGGGCGGCATGGGCGGCATGATGTAATGCCCTCCCTTTTTTTTGAATTCCTTTTATCCCCTCCTTTTTGGAGGGGTTTTTTATTTTTCATCTACTAAAAAGAGAGTTTTGCTCTCTTTGAAGTCGTTGGAGGGTTTTGCCCTTTTAAAAAACCAAGTTAGGGCCAAGATACTTTTTCATAGTTTTCCCTCTGTCATTTTGGTGTTGGTGACATTTTTTCTTTTTATTTTTCTAGATTTTTATCCTATCAGATCCCCATGCTTATTGGTGCAAGCTTTGTTTTTATGCGTATGGCTAGCCTTTGTTGCTATTTCTTTCTACCTCGCTCAATGCCTTCATCAGTTATTAGGTTTTTTTCATCGCCTCATAAGGGCCAAAAAATTTTATGCTTACTTTGGTGTGATCCTCAATCTCTTATGGCTTGCTAGTTTTAATACAGTCCATTTTTTGGCAGGATCTTTGAATCCTTTCATCACAAGAGCTTTGCAGAATTGCTATTAATAGCGCCCCTGCTAGTTGGAGTATCTTTTTATGCATTTCAGGGCATTAGCATCGTTGTAGATCTCTATTGTGGGGATCATTACTTGCGCATTGAGCGCCATTATTTTCGCACTTTATTTTTTTTATTGTGTTTTTCCTTGCGCTGATTGCGGGTCCCATCATCAAGGCCTATCAATCTATCCCCAAATCACTCCCAAATTTTTGAAGAGATTTTTTGCTGCCCAAATATCTCATCTTATAAATCATCCCATCCAACTTCTTCCCAATCCCCCCAAAACACCCATCACCATCCTAATCTGTTTTATCATTTAGCATGCGAATTTGGCAAAAATCCCTCTTTATCTTGCGAATTTGTATGGGTTCTTTTATTTGTATCAAGGAGAATTGAGATTTAGGCCTTGAATTTAGGCTTTTGTGGGCAGGATTTAGCTTCTTTTATGAGGAAATATAGTAGAATGAGCGCGATTTTTTTCTTAAAATCTAAAAAAAATAGAAGGAGTAGGCAATGGCCGAAGTCAAAAGAAGAGATTTTTTGGGAATGGCCCTTGGGGGTGTTACCGCACTGGGTGCTGTAGCTTCTCTCATCGCCATGAAAAAGACCTGGGATCCTCTTCCTAGCGTTGTCGCAGCCGGATTCACCACGGTGGATGTAGGCGGTATGAAAGAGGGGGAATTTTCCACAACAGCATGGAGAGGCAAGCCAATTTATATCATCAAAAAGAAGGCGGGTGAAGAATTCAATCAGGCTAGAGATTTTAAGGTCGGAGAGGGTGTATTCACTATGGGGATCCAGATTTGCACACATCTGGGCTGTATTCCGATCTTTCACCCCGATAAGTCAGAGTTTTTGTGCCCCTGTCATGGAGGGCGCTTCACCCTTGATGGTGTGAATATTGCAGGCACCCCTCCACCTAGACCCTTTGAAATCCCTCCCTTCAAGATAGATGGCACCAAACTTGTGCTAGGTGAGGTCGGTTCAGAATACAAAGCAATGATAGCAAAAGCATAAGGAGCAGCAATGGCAGAGATTAAAAAAGCCGATGGCGTTGTGGATTGGTTGGATCAGCGCCTTGGAGTGAAAAAATTCATCGAAGTGATGATGACAAGATATTGGATTCCCAAAAATATTAATTTTCTTTGGGCGATGGGGGTAGTGTTGTTGACACTCTTTACCCTTTTGTTTGTTTCGGGATTGTTTTTATTAATGTATTACAAACCCGATGCAAAACTGGCATTTGACAGTGTGAATTATACAATCATGCAGGAAGTGGAATACGGATGGCTATGGCGACATATTCATGCGGTGGCTGCAAGTATGATTTTTGTGATTATCTACATCCACATGTTTGTGGCCATTTATTATGGATCTTACAAGAAGGGTCGTGAGATGATTTGGATTGGCGGGATGCTGCTTTTTGTGGTTTTCTCCGCAGAGGCATTTAGTGGCTATATGCTTCCCTGGGGGCAAATGAGCTACTGGGCAGCTACAGTTATTACCAATCTCTTTGGTGGAATCCCCTTCATCGGACATGAAGTCGTAGAATGGGTGAGAGGAAATTATGTCGTAGCAGATGCGACTCTGACAAGATTTTTTATGCTGCATGTGTGTCTACTCCCCATTGTGATCATCTCTCTTATTGCCTTCCACTTCTATTCTTTGCGATTCCCTCATGTGAACAATCAAGAGGGCGAAGTGTTGGATTTTGAAAAAGAGGCAGAGAAATATCTTGCTGGCAAGAAAAAAGAATCCAAAGTCATCCCCTTCTGGCCTGTGTTCTTGTCCAAGGATATTTTTGTCATTGCAGTCTTTATGATTTTCTTCTTTTATTTGGTGTGCTATCACTATGAATTTGCAATGGACCCTATCAATTTTGAACGTGCTGATAGTCTCAAAACTCCCACCCACATCTATCCGGAGTGGTATTTCTTGTGGAGCTATGAGGTATTGAGAGGATTTTTCTTTAGCGCAGATTTGGGGCTCATTGCCTTTGGAATCGCGCAAGTGGTGTTTTTCATCCTGCCTTGGCTAGATCGAAGTGATGTCGTCGCTCCCGCACATAAGCGCGGCTGGTTTATGGTCTGGTTCTGGTTACTCATTATTGATCTCATCTTTTTGACCATCTATGGCAAATTGCCACCAATGGGCATGAATACTATGGTTGGATTCTTCTCATCCATTGGATTTTTGTTCCTCATGTTCATCGCTCTTCCTTGGATTACCTGGATGGAGAGAAAAAAAGGAGGTGTTAGATGAGAGAAATTAAGATTTTAGTGCTTTTGATTGTTGTGATTGGTGTGATTTATTGGGGTGTGGAGCCGTTTGCACATTCTGTGATGCATCCCAAAGTTGCCCCAGCAGATTTTACCTTCAAGGATCTCTCTAATGTGGAGCTAAATGGCGATCCCAAAAAGGGCAAGGAATTGGTGCAAACCAACTGTACAGCATGCCATGGCATCAAATCCCAGGGCCTTGCTGCCCCAATGGATGGGGCAAGTGCAGCATCTGCTTTTGGTGTGGTGCCACCAGATCTCTCCAATGTTGGGGCAGTGTTTGATGGGAAATATCTCGCACATTTCATCGCAGATCCTGTGCGCACCACGCTTTTGAGCCATAAATTCAAGGCTACTTGCGAGGGACTCAGTGGGGCTATGGCCAAAGAATGCGAGAATGCCAATGAGGGCAAGCAAGATTATCCAATGAGTTCTTTTAAGGGTGTATTAAGCGATGCTGAGATCGCAGATGTCGTAGCTTATCTTAAGTCCATTGCACCAGAAAAGCTGAGCAATAAGGAAGTATTTGCAGAAGCCTGCCAAAGATGCCATGATGTCAAATACGACCATATGATCGCACTCACTCCAGAAGGGGATCTCAAGAAATATCTAGGCACAGGTGCCCCAGATCTCTCCATGATGATCCGCAGCAAGGGTGAGCATTATCTCAATATCTTCATCAATGATCCGCAAAAAGAATTGCCCGGAACTCCAATGCCTAGGGTGGGCCTCACACAGAGTGCACAAACTCAGGTCATCCACTATATTGAGGAGGTGGGAGATAGGAAAAAGCATCAAAGAGATCAGCTTGGCATCAAGATCATGATTTATTTTGCAGTGCTTGCCATCCTGGCTTTTGCTTGGAAGAAAAAAGTCTGGAAAAATCTCCACTAATCTTCCCCCATGCCTTGTGCATGGGTTTTTTGTGTTTTTGATTTCCCTCCTGTAGTTTCCTTGCACAGGTTTTGTGATTCTTTTGTAACCCTCATGTTTTTGTGCTTGTTTTTTCTCTGTGTCAAACAATTCCCTCGCTTTAGCAGCATTGTTTAGTCTTTGTGATTTTCACCAAGATTTTTTGGGTTTTTAGATTGTTGCCCTCATTTATATTTTTTATTATCCAGCACTCATGCATTGCCAGTATTATCTGCCTGCCTATCATTTAGCCACACATTCCCATCCCCCCATGGTCTCATGCCAAATCCTCTTGCTGTGCATCCAAAATCACAGTACTTTATAAGAATTATTTTGATATAGTGGAGGTTTGAAAATTTCAGAACCCTTTTTGATCATCAATGATCACAACTCACCCTAACTTTTATCACAAAGGATTGATTATGAAAATTACCTACACCCTTACAGATGAATCCCCCGCTCTTGCTACTTATTCTTTTTTGCCCATTGTTAGGGCTTTTTTGCATACTGCTGGCATAGAGGTAGAGAGCGCAGACATCTCTCTAGCAGGCAGGATTTTGGCGCAATTCCCCCAACATCTCACCCCCTCTCAGCGCATCCCCAACGCCCTAGAAGCATTAGGAGAGCTGGTCAAACACAAAGATGCCAATTTGATCAAAACCCCCAATATCTCCGCCTCCATCCCCCAGCTAAAAAATGCCATCGCAGAATTGCAGGCCAAGGGCTACAATGTCCCTAATTATCCTGATAACCCCAAAAATCAAGAAGAGGAAGAAATCAAAGAGAATTATCAAAAAATCCTAGGCTCAGCGGTCAATCCTGTATTGCGACAGGGGAATTCTGATCGCAGGAGCACCAAGGCTGTGAAACAATATGCCAAAAAAAATCCTTATAAAATCGCGCCTTTTGATAGCAATTCTAAAACCATCGTCTCCTACATGCAGGAGGGGGATTTTTTCAGCAATGAGAAGGCAGTATGGATCAAGGAGCCTACAGAGGCTAGGATCGTGTTTGAAAACAAAGAAGGCAAGAGGGAGATCCTCAAAAAGGGCCTGAAATTAGAAAAAGAGGAAATTTTGGATGCGACATTCATGGATGTGGAGGCGCTGGATCGTTTCTATGTGGATCAAATTGCTCTATGCAAAAAGCAAGATATTCTTTTTTCTTTACATCTCAAGGCCACGATGATGAAGGTAAGTGATCCTGTGATCTTTGGTCATGCAGTTAGGACATTTTTTGCCGAATTATTTGAGGAATTTGCAGATGAGCTCCATGCCCTTGGCGTGAATCCCAATAATGGGATCTCAGAACTCCTACAAAAAATCCAAACTTCTGCGAAAAAAGATGCGATTTTGCAAAAATATGAGGAGATTTTGCACAAAAGTGCCAAGATTTCCATGGTGAATTCTGATAAGGGCATCACCAATCTCCATGTTCCTAGCGATGTGATTGTGGATGCTTCCATGCCCGCCATGCTCAAAAATGGCGCAAAGCTTTGGGATAAAGAGGGGAGGGAATGTGATACCAATGCAGTGATCCCAGATAGAACCTATGCCACCATTTATGAGGCTGTCATAGAAGATCTGCACAAATTCGGTCCCCTAGATCCCAGTAAGCTTGGAAGCGTGGCAAATGTGGGATTGATGGCTAAAAAAGCCCAGGAATATGGTTCTCATGACAAAACTTTCATCGCCAAAGAGGCAGGAAGCTTCAAAATCCTAGATCATCAAGATCGTGTTTTGTTGGAGCATGCGGTGCAAAAGGGCGATATCTACCGCGCCAATCAGGCCAAGCATGATGCCATCATCAATTGGATTGATCTGGGTATCCAAAGAAGTGAGACTAGCCACACTCCAGCGATTTTCTGGCTAGATGAGAAGCGCCCCAGTAACAAAATCATGATTGAAATGGTCCAAAAAAGATTGCAAGAGAGGGGCATTGCCCTCAAAAGCTCTCATGGCGCCAATCTTGAGATCCTCCCTCCCAAGGCCGCTTGCCTCAAATCCCTAGAGATCATCCGCAATGGCGGGGATGTGATCTCCATCACAGGCAATGTTTTGCGCGATTATCTCACCGATCTCTTCCCCATTCTTGAGCTTGGTACCAGTGCCAAAATGCTTTCCATCGTCCCCATGCTTAGCGGTGGAGCGATGTTTGAGACAGGCGCGGGGGGTTCTGCACCCAAGCAAGTGGAGCAGCTTCTTTTGGAAAATCATTTGAGATGGGATAGCTTGGGGGAATTTTTGGCTCTGCAGGCAAGTCTAGAATTTTTTGCACAGCAAAATCACAATGCAAGGGCAAAGGTGCTCGCAGATGCGCTAGATGTAGCAATAGGGAAGTGGTTGGACAATAACAAAGCTCCATCACGAAATGCTGGGCAGGATGACAATCGCACGAGTCATTTTTATTTAGCCATGTATTTTGCAGAAGCACTCGCCAAACAAAAAGAAGATACCGCACTGCAAGAGAGATTCGCGCCTATTGCTTCAGAGCTACAAGCCAAAGAGCAAAAGATTAAAGAGGAATTTTTGAGCAAAGAAGGCGTGAGTGTGGATCTTGGCGGGTATTATAAATTTGATGATGAGAAAGCTATAAAAATCATGCGCCCTAGCGCGACATTCAATGAAATCCTGCATAAAATCGCTCAGTAAACCCGGTTGGATAAAATTTGAATTTCTAAGCGCCACGGTTAGGCCGTGTGCAGAGCATTTTTCCCTCCCTTAAAGTCTCTTTTAAGGTGTTTTTAAAACCCCTTTAAGTCATCGAGGAAAGAGACTCCTCGCAAGGGTGGTAAAGGAAAAAAGAAACTTCTCAAGTCATCAAAAAGCAACCCGCTTAGGTTATTCGAGGAAAAAGTGCTACAGATTTAGAGAAAAAAGTGTTTTTTTTGGAAAGTGCTTTACTTGCTTTTTTGGTTCAACCCACCAAAAGGGCGGGGCAAAAGCCCCAAAGCGTTACCTCTTGAGTAGAATCTCCAACCTAAACCAAAAAAGGCTAAATTTGAAGTATAATACCCTCGTAGGACGCTTTTTGCTATGTCTCTTCATAGCAAAGCTCCTTTCGGATGGATTTGCCCCTCTAAAGAGGGGCGTTTGTATTATAGCAAAGCACTTAGATTTATTAGCTTCCCCTAACCCTCATCGCCAAAGAGTAAAACTCCCCCTCATCATCCACGGTAAGGTAGAGCCTAATGTTAAGAATGCCGCACTGGCAGTGCAGGGGTACAAGTGAGTAAAAGCATCATTCTCCCTCCTTTATGAGGGGTGTGAAGGTGAGCAGTTTGTCACGATAATATTCATATTGCTTTTTTCTTGCAGCAATCTCTGCAGGGATGCCAGAGCTAAGGTCCTCTGTGAGGGTGGAGAAATCATCTAAAATCTTCACAATCTCTCTTTGGACTTCCAGAGGGGGAAGGGGAATGGGGAGATTATCCGTATGCGAAACTTTCAGCTGTGGCATCTTTGTAAATTCATTTGCCAATCTTTGGAAATAATCCTGCTTGCTTGCAAGGTAGTAATGCAGAAATTTAATCATTGCCTCATTTGTTTTTGAGGAATATGACCAAATCTCGTTTTTGTGGGAAAAGGGTTCATTGCAATATTCAAATCCTATGTTTCCCCTTGATTTGACGACTACGCTTTCAGCATTAATAATGCTTTTTTCTGAGATGTCTTCGCTTCTTATGTTGACCTTTGTCTCTCCTCCACCAAAGATTTTGATTCCTCTTTGCGAAGATGTTTTATTGAATGTTTCTTGTAGTTTTTTCATTTGTGCGGCTGTTATGTTAATTCCTGTGCTTCTCTCACACACCTCCCCCAACTTCCTAAACTCCACACCATGAGGGCAGAGAGAGAGTAGCAATGCTTTGAGGGCTTTGGGATAGGATTTATTTCTTAGTCTCTGCTCTGCTCCTTCTTTGCTTGCATCCACATCGCCAAAAGAGAGCAGCCAATTGCGATAGTATTCATATTGCTTTTTGCGCAACTTTAATTCTGTATTTAATTCTGTATTTAATTCTGTAAATGTGTCTAAAATCTTCACAATCTCTCTTTGGACTTCCAGAGGGGGAAGGGGGATTTTGAAGTCTGAAAATTCCTCCTTTGTGATTGTTTTCAATGTTGCGCCCCGTGCAAGCATTTTTTCCATTGCAAATTTTTGATACAACATATATGCAAAATATTTCTTATCAATGTTGATGCGATAGCTTGTAAATATTGCTATGGTTCTATCAATGTAAGAATCATATTGCGTAATTGCAACTTTTCCTATTGTTCCCTGCAAGGTAACAATTACGGTGCCTTTCGGGACAAATACACTTTTTGGTTGAGCAAGTTTTGAAATAGACTGCTTTGATTTCTCATTAAGTTTCATAGTATCCGCAACATCAATAACCTGTATAAATGGCATAGAATTATCCCCACCATACCATTTTGATCGTGTATAAGGCTGAGGAAAGGATCCCCTACGAAACATTGCTATATCTTTTATTGCCTTAAACTCCACACCATGAGGGCAGAGGGTTTGGAGTAATTTCTCAAATCTATTCATATTATTACCTTCCTCAAACTCCTTGAATCTCTTTGACTTGGGGTTTGCATCCTATTTTCTTTGGCTTGTTTTCTGTGTTTTTTCTTTTGGCTTTCCTATGTCTTTATAGCATGCATCCCATCACCTTCTTTTATCAAATTCCAAAAATTACAAGGGAATTTTACCAATACAAAGCGAGTTTATCAAAGACATCAAGCAAAGGCTGTGTTTTCTTTGCTCACTTCTCTTTATGCGGAGTGGCTTTGGTGATGGTATAAAGCCCTCTGATGAAATTAAGCTTTATTTTCTCTGGCCTTTCTCTTGATGACTCAAGGGGGTTGCTTTATCCCCTGCGGAGGTTCTTTCTCTCGAAAAACCCGAGGAGGTTTCTCGATAGCTCGAGTGGCTTCCCTCGCAAAAAATGCTTTATCCCCTCCCCGCTCCCGTGCACCGCCTACGCGCTACACTGCTCAAAAAACGCCGCTGCTTTTTTGGCAAAGAAGGGGAGAGCCTCGCTTTTCCACTTCTAGCAAAAAAAGAGCGGAGTCACTCCTGCCTCCTTGATTCTCTTTTTTTGCACCCAGATCGCGGGCGAGAAGCAATTGAGTGCAAAAAAGTGTCTTGAAAAATGTGGGCGAATGCCCACGGTAAAAATAAGGTAGAGCGTGTCGGGGTGGGGGTCCATAAGGGGGAGGGAGCGACTTTGCCATTCAAGCCCCTCCCCCTTGTGAAAGAAAGAAGCAACCCGCTTGGGTTATTCGAGGAAAGAAGAAAACCCGCGCAGGGAAGCGAGAAAACTCCTTGAGTCATCGAGGAAGCTACTTGCGCACGGGAGAGATAAAAACAGGGCGGGGCTTTATCGGCCTTGGTGGCTTAGTTTTTGGAATGCCTCTAGGGTTTTTTTGGGTTTTTGGGTCTTGAGATGCTCTTTGATGCGCAGGTAGCCATCTTTGATAGAATCCGCCTCCCCATAGATATAGAGTGCCGCGCCAGCATTCATGCAGACAAGATCGAGCCTAGGGGAAGGCTCTGCGCGCAAGATCTCCCAAGCAATTTGGCGATTTTTTTGCACATCTCCGCCTTTGAGCTCTGCATAGTCTACATATTCTAGCCCTAGGCTCTGGGGTGTGAAGAGATAGGTTTTTTGATCCTTGCCGTGCAATTCGGTGATCTGTGTGGGAGTGGTGAGAGAAATCTCATCATAGCCATCCATGCCACTTACTACCAGGGCACGCTGTATGCCTAGGATTTGCAGGGTTTGGGCGAGCACCTCGGTGTATTTTGGATCAAAAACCCCCAAAATTTGGTGAGTGTTGCAAGAGGGGTTGATGAGCGGACCGATGAGATTGAATAATGTTTTAAATCCCAATTCCTTGCGTATGGTTGCGAGTTTTTTGAGTGTGTAGTGGAATTTTTGCGCAAACAAAAAAGTAAAGTGTAGTTTTTCATAGCAGTGGATGCAGATTTCTGGCGACATTTGGATATTGACCCCCAGTGCCTCCAAAAGGTCTGCGCTTCCGCATTGGCTGGTGGCAGCGCGATTGCCGTGTTTGAGCACATTCACGCCCATGCTTGCCAGAATGATGCTAGAGATCGTGGAGACATTGAAGGTCTTGTGCATACTCCCTCCAGTGCCTACGATATCTAAGCGCTTTTCTCCTCTTTTGGGCTTGGGGAATTCCAGGGATTTGTTGCGCAAAAGAGAGCTAAAGCCTGCAAGTTCTTGGGCGTTTAGGCCTTTGATCTCAAGGCTTGTGAGAAGTGAGGCAATTTGGCCTTCAGAGAGATTGCCCTCTGTGATCTCATCCATCATGTCATAGGCTTCTTGGAAGCTAAAATTCTGCTGTTGCAGGGCTTTTTTGAGCAGGATCAAAATGGGGGTTTCCTCGCGCTTGTAATGCAAGAAATTGCTAAACATTTTCAGACCATCTGTGCTGCCAATGGATTCTGGATGGAATTGCACGCCTATGAGTGGATATTCTTTGTGCTCGATTGCCATGATTTCTCCATCACTGCTTTTTGCTGTGATTTCCAGGCATTCTGGCAGATCGCATTCCCTGCCCACGAGAGAGTGATAACGTGTGATGAGCGTGTTTTGCGGGATGCCGCGAAAGAGCCCGCGGGATTTGTGGGATAGGGGTTGTATCTTGCCATGTAGGATGTTTTTTGCCTGCACGATTGGCATGCCAAAGCTGGCCATGATGGCCTGATGTCCCAGGCAGATCCCAAGAATGGGGATTTTTTTGTAAAACTTCTGAATGACTTCCATGGAAATCCCTGCTTCTTTTGGGGTTTTGGGACCTGGGCCGATGATGATGTGGCTTGGGTTTAGTTCCTGGATTTGCTCGCATGTAATTTTGTCGCTACGCACTACCAAGACTTTTTGATGCAGCATGCAAAATGCTTGATAGATGTTGTAGGTGAAAGAATCATAATTATCAATAAGCAGCAGCATCACTCTCCCTTTTCTTGCAAGATTGCGCTAGTAAGCGCGCGCATTTTATTTTGCGTCTCCAAAAACTCTAGCTCACCCCTTGAGTCTTGCACGATCCCAGCGCCCGCTTGTAGATGGTAGATGCCATTTTGATAGACTGCGGTGCGAATGGTGATGGCGCTGTCAAAATTGCCATTGCCATCAAAATATCCAATGAGGCCGCCATAGATACCGCGCTGATGGGGTTCTAGTGCATAGAGGGTTTTGATGGCCTGGATCTTTGGCGCTCCACTCACCGTGCCTGCAGGGAATGTCGCAAAAATCGCATCTTTGTGACTATAAGATCCATCAAAATCCCCCTCCACCTGTGAGACGATGTGCATCACTTGGGAATAGCGCTCAATGTTTTTAAACTTCGTGACTTCCACGCTACCGATCTTGGCTACCTTTCCGATGTCATTTCTAGCAAGATCTAGGAGCATTAAATGCTCAGCATTTTCTTTTTCATCATTTTTGAGTTCTGCCTCTAGTGCCAGATCTTGGGCGGTGTTTTTCCCACGTTTGCGCGTACCTGCGATGGGGGCAATGAGGATTTTTTGTTGATGGATTTTTATCATCATTTCTGGGCTTGTGCCAAAGAGTTGAAATCCTCCAAAATCAAAATAAAACATATAAGGGCTAGGATTGTTTTGACGCAGGCGCTTGTAGGCATCAATGGGGGGTAGGGCGCTTTGGATTTGCATGCTAGTAGATGCCACGCATTGCAAAAGATTGCCCGCAGTAATTTCTTTTTTGATTTTTTCTACCATCTCTAGGAAATCCTCCTTGGGGCTGGGGGAGAGGATTTTGCTAGGATGGAAATCTTGTTCCAAATCCTTGGGGCTAAGGTTTTTGATTTTTTCCTCTAGCTTTTTTATGCGTTTTAAGAGATCAAGAGGGCTTTTTTCCTTGGCATAATTGATGCTAACAAGATAGGCACAATCATGCAGATGATCAAAGATCAAAAAATCTCTACCAAACAAAAATGCACATTCATAGGTTTGCATACTTTTCTTTTTGTGGTTTTTGATTCCTTCAATTTCTTGGAAAAATTCAAATCCAAGATAGCCTATGCCGCGCATTGGCAGTGGAAAATCTTGAGTTTTTGCCTCTGGAGAAAGGGAGCCAAAAAATTCCACCCAATCCAAAAAATCCTTGCTAGGATCCATGGCGCTAAGACTTGTTTTTGTCTGATTTTCTAGCAAAAAATAAGCATCATTTTCTTTGATGAGACAAAAGGCAGGGGATAGCAGCATCAGCGAATAGCGACCCTTTCCGGTTTCTTGGTAGGCAGATTCTAGCAGTGCCTTGGCTTTGAGATCTTGTAAGATCATGATGGGGGTTAGGCTGTGGGATGGGATTTTTTGGATCTGGATTTGTCCTTGAGTCTTGAGATGGAAGTCAAAAAACATAAAAAACCTCTTTGATTCTTTGGTATGGAGTTTGGGAATTTTGCAATCTGTAAAATCATGAAAAGTATAGTAAAAGAGACTTAAATTTTTGTAGAATAGCGAGTTTAAATAACAACAAGGCAAGAAAAAAACAACGAGATAAAACAAGCAAAAATCCCAAACAAAAGGTAACATAATTTTTAGTTGTTTATGCCACTATATTACTTTTTTGTGCTACCATACCGTTATTTTTTGAGATGGGGCGAACGCTTTATTTCAAAAAGCAGTGGAGTTTCACAAAAATCCATGGCAATAAGGAGCTTTTATGGCAAAAAGATTTTTATGGATTGTCTTGGTGTGTATGATTGGCGCACATGCTGCAAATTTAGATGATACAGAGCAGTTAAGCATTATGGCAGATATTCGTGAGTTGCAAAAAGGCGCGGTCAAAAAATACGCTCTGCAGGATTTGTTGAAAGCCGCAGATTCCAATTATTCTCTGCAAAGCAAAGCCCTAGCGACTCTACAAAGCAAAAAAGATGTGATGATTCAGACGCTGCGTGGATTTATCCCATCAGTGAATATCAAATACAAATTCAACAACAATGAGCGTACGCAGAGCATCTATCGAAACTATAACACCCAACAGGGTTTGGGGACTTTTACATTCAATCTCTTTAATGGCTATGCAGACATCAATGCCATTAAAGAAAAAAATGCCACCTATCTCTCCAAGCTAGCAGATGAGGGCTACACAAGGGAAAATATCTATCTGCAAGTCGCGCAGCAGTATTATGGGTATTTTGATAATTTGGTACGACTTATTTCGCTACAAAAAAAATTCCGCCAAATCCAATCAGATGTGGCAAGGGTGGACAAGCTCTATACCCAGGGGCTTTCTCCCATTGATGATCTAGAATCACTCAAGGCCCAAGCCTCTCAGAGTGAGTACCAAATCGCCAATGCAAAGCTAGCAATCGAGCAAAATAAATTGATGTTAGAGCTTCTGACCAATCTCAAAGTCGAGGGACTGATCTTTAGCAAGATTCGCATGCCCAATTTTGGATTGCAGGACCGACTCGACATTATTTCACTCAATGAGCAGATTAATGTATTGCGATACCAAAACAAGCAGATGCATTTTTATCCCGTCGTGGATCTGGATGACACCTTTACCTATAACATCGAAAAACCAGCATTTGCAAGAGGGCCACTCTCCTACATCTACCCAACCATCCAAAATTCTTTTGGAGCCACAGTGACCATGAAGGTTTTGGATAATGTAGGACTTAGCATCCAAAAACAATCCACCAGGATCGCCCAGCTCTCCAATGAAAAAATGCTCACCTACAAAAAACTCGAACAAAAAAAAGATGAAGAGCTCTATCGCATGACGCTAGAAATCGCCCAAAAGCAAATCCAATCTGCAAGAGATAATCTCAAATCCGCATCCATTGCTTTTGAGAGCAAAAAGAAAAAATATGAGGCAAATTTGATTACTTTCACCGAGTACTTACAAGCCCTTAGTATGAAATTTGATGCGGAATCCACCTTCAACCAAAGCATCAATAATTTTGAATTTCAAAAGGCAAATTATATTTTTTATAGTGGTCAAAAAATCAAGAACTATATCAACTAAGGAGTAGATATGAAAAAAATATTAATCCATCTCTTCTGTGGCCTGGGATTGTCTTTTGGCGTGGATGTTTATGCGATTTTTAACATCCAAGCAGTCCAGGACTCTGATCTCGCACTGGATAGCTCTGGGATTGTGGGTTCTTTGTATGTGGATGTGGGAAGCGTGGTCAAAAAGGGGGATGTGTTGCTAAAACTTGTCAATGATGACAAGGTAGCCCAGGCTTCTTCAACTAAGCAGCAATATATTTTTGCCAAAAATCAGTATCTGCGCTACCAAAAAACCGGTGGTGCGGTGGATAAGAATTCCATGGAGCAATACTATTCCAATTATAAAAAACTTGAGGCAGATTATAATTATTCCCAGACTTTGATTGAAAAAACCATTCTTAGGGCATCCTTTGATGGCGTCATTGCTGCGCGTTATATTCAGCTAGGAGATGGCGTGGGCTCTACTGCTACAAAATTATTTCGCCTTGTAAGTCATGACAAAAAATTTGTCATTGAATTTGACTCCAAATACATCCATCAGGTAAAAGTGGGGGATGTGTTTTATTATTCTGTTGATGGGAGCAGTGATAAAAAACAAGTGGTTATCACAAAAATCTACCCCACCATTGACATCAACACCAGAAAGGTGAGCGCAGAGGCTAAGGCAGATCAAAAAATGATCCCTGGAATCTTTGGCGATGGTTTCATAAGGACGAAGTAATGTATAAATTTGCGATACAACGGCCCATCACCACGCTGATGTTTGCCATTGCGGTGATGTTTTTTGGGATTTTGGGGATCAAAAAAATCCCCGTGGCTTTGTTTCCCAATATCGATTTTCCTATCATCGTTATTTCTACGACCTATCCTGGAGGTAGCCCAGAGATCATTGAGAGCAAGGTGACAGACAAGGTCGAAGAAGCGGTAATGGGGATTGATGGCGTGAAAAAAATCACCTCCAATAGTGCGCGAAATGTGAGCATCGTGGTGGTGGAATTTTATTTAGAAAAGCCTGTAGAGCAAGCAATGACAGATGTCATTGGCAAGATTTCTTCCATAAAATTTGATGATTCTAACATCCAGCAGCCATCCATTCGAAAATTTGACACCAGTGGACAGGCGATTATCTCTCTTTTTATGAGCAGCAAGCAAAAGGGGCCAACAGAAATTATGAGGCATGCGGACTTGATTGTTAAGCCAATTTTGCAATCCATCTTAGGAGTGGGAGGCGTGCAGCTCAATGGTTATCGCGAGCGCCAGATTCGCATCTATGCAGACTCCACTTTGATGAATAAATATGGCATTACCTATGATAATTTGTTTGGCATGCTTGGGAAGGAAAATCTAGAAGCCAATGGTGGAAGGATTGAGAGTGCAACCAAGGATTTTAGTATCACTGTTGATGCCAATAGCACAAGTATCAAAGATATTGCCAACATCCGCATCGGCAAAGATAATGTCAGACTCAGTGATGTGGCCGTGGTGGAGGATGGACTCCAGGAGGAGACCACCTATGCGGCATTTAATAATGAACCAGGTGTGATTTTTGAGGTGATGAAGGTCTCTGGTGCCAATGAGCTAGAAGTCGCTGATGGAGTTTACAAGGCACTTCCAAAGATTCAAGTAGCCAGCCATGGATATGAGATTGTCCCCTTTTTGGATACCACACAATACATCCGACATTCCATCAAAGATGTCCAATTTGACCTCATGCTAGGGGGAGTGCTGGCAGTTTTGATTGTATTTTTGTTTTTGCGCAGCGTGACAATTACGCTAGTTGCTGCCATAAGTTTGCCCATTTCCATCCTAGGTACATTTGCATTGATTGAGATGCTGGGCCATACGCTTAATATGATGACGATGATGGCGCTGACTTTGGCTATTGGCATCATCATTGATGACGCCATTGTGGTGATTGAGAATATCCACAAAAAGCTAGAGCTTGGCATGAGTAAAAAACAAGCAGCCTATGAGGGTGTGAATGAAATTGCCTTTGCTATCATCGCGATTTCTGCGATGCTGCTCTCTGTGTTTGTTCCTATTGCCAACATGTCAGGGATCATTGGCAAATTTTTTGCAAGCTTTGGGGTTACTGTGGCACTTGCGATTGTGATCTCTTATGTGGTTGTTATCACTGTGATCCCAATGGTAAGTTCTTTGATTGTGAGCTCCAAGCAATCCAGATTCTATCACTTCACTGAGCCGTTCTTCAATGGCATGGAGAATTTTTATCTCAAGATTTTAAGGCTTGGGCTTTCTCATAAGCTGCTTTTTAGCGCCTTGACTTTTTTGATTTTTGGGTTTTCGATTTATGTTGCCAAGGGCCTTGGCATGGAATTCATGCTCAAAGAAGATAAATCACAATTTTATGTATGGCTAGAGACAAGTCCAGGAATCAGCATCCATGAGATGAAGGTGCGCACATTGGCTTTGCAAGAGGCAATCGCTAAGCATGAGGAGATTGAATATACCACTTTGCAGGTGGGTTATGGATCCATCCAAAGCATCTTTAAGGCTAAGATTTATGCCAAAATGAAACCCATTGAAGAGCGCAAGATTTCGCAGTTTGATATGATGAAATCCATCACAGATGAACTCAAAAAAATGCCACAGGCAAAGGGACTCAATGTCTTTAGCTCAGAAGTGCCTGTGCTAGGCGGTGGGGATAGTACACCCTTCCAGGTTACTATCTATGGTATGACGCAGCAGGCGGTGGATAAAAGTGTGGCAAAACTCAAAAAAATGCTTGATGAAGATCCGCGCTTCCAGGGCAAGATTACTAATTATCACACCAGCACTTCAGATATTCAGCCCGAATACAAAATCACGGTTCTGCGACAGAATGCTGATAAATACGGGGTTAGGACCCAGGAGATCGCAAATGTCGTGAGTGCGGCATTTTCTGGTGTCAACCAAGCAGCCTACTTCAAACAAGGTGGCAAGGAATACAAGATTACCATGCGTGTGCCTGATGATGAACGAGTCTCTGTAGATGACATTAGAAAGCTTCAGGTAATGAATTCCTCAGGGAAATTGATGTTTTTGGATGGGCTTGTAGAGATTACAAGATCCCAGTCCCCCTCGCTCATCAATCGCTATGGTCGCCAGCGCAGCGTGACTGTATATGCTGCTCCTTTGAAAAATTCTGGGCTTTCTTTGGGAAGCATGATTTCTATTGTGCAGACAAACTCCAAAGATTGGCTAGAAGAGGGTGTGAATTTCGCCTTTAGCGGGGAATCAAACAATGCAGCAGAATCTGCTGCTTCTTTCATGACAGCAATCATCACGGCATTTATTTTGATTTATTTGATTTTGGCTGCACTGTATGAGTCTTTGCTTGAGCCATTCATCATCATGATCACCATGCCCTTAAGCTTTGCTGGGGTGTTTTTCTCTCTCAAGCTTGCCCATCAGCCCTTCTCGATGTTTTCTTTCATGGGGCTTATTTTGCTCATTGGAATTGTGGGGAAAAATGCCACATTGCTCATTGATGTAGCAAATGAATATCGCAAGAAATTCAAGGCGGGTGTGCATGAGGCCATCATATTTGCCGGGAAGTCTCGTCTGCGCCCGATTTTGATGACTACCATTGCCATGGTTTTTGGTATGCTGCCTCTAGCCGTAGCCACGGGAAGTGGTTATGCCATGAAGTCTCCCATCGGCATTTCTATGATTGGCGGGTTGTTGATTTCGATGTTTTTGAGTTTGTTGATGGTGCCGATCTTGTATGTGATTGTCGCTCCCATTGATGATAAGCTCAAGCGTTTCTATCAGAGTGAAGATGGCGAGGGTATCTTGCAGTCCGTGGTCAAGAAAATCAAACCTGGCAAAAAAGAAAAAGAAAAGCAAGAAGAGGACAAGGATTCCAAAAAGAAAAAAAAGAAAAAGGATAAGAAAAAAGATTAATGAGACTAGTTTTGATTTTATTGCTTGCGTGCCTAGGGTTGCGCGCCTATGATCGCCATAATTTATTTGTGGGTGTTGGTATTGGATTCATCAAAGACATCATTGTCCCCCAAAGCCCCCAGGGCAAAAGGCGTTTTAGCAATCGCTTTATTGGGGCTTGGAATATCCAGGGAGGATATGAATACAAGCCCTTGCGCATCGTTGGAGTGCGTGCTTATTTACAATCTGTCATGGGCATCGCTCCCTCTGGTCTTGGCACCTCCATTACTACACAGCTAAGTGTAAACACTGATGTGTTGTTTAACTTCTTTCATCAAAAGGAAAAAGCCTTTGGCGTCTATGGGGGCATTGGTTTTGGATATACGCAAAAACAAGAACTCGTTGTGCAAAACAACGGCAATAATGCCAAGACTGCTTATGGCTTGTTTTTGTTTAATGTAGGGCTTGAGGCGGCTATTGATGACAATAATCATGTACAGCTTGGCGTGAAAATCCCCGCTTTCACAGCCCCAAGGAGAGCTTCCCCCGTCCCTTTGGATGTTATGCTTTCTTATAATTACAGCTTTTAGTTTTTTTGACTTTTGGCCCTCTTAGGGTTTGTTTTGGATGGGTGTCTGCTAAGTCTTGTTTTTTGTCTACTGCCCATCAATCAAGAATGTGGCTTTTTCATTGCGTGGGAGATTTGGAGGGTTTGGGATTTTTTTGGCGAAGTTTTTGAATTTTTTCAGGCAAGCTTGAATAAGGAGGCATTTTAGTAGGAGTTTACAAGGGGGATGGGGAAGATTTGGCAGGAATTGGGAAGCTTTGTGGATCTGTGAGATTGAAAGAAGTCTCTAGGCTTCTTTGCTAAAAAATCTAATCCCCCTCCTTTGGAGGTGTCACTTCCCGTGATGATGCTCTCCGTGATGATGCTCTCCGTGATGATGCTCTCCGTGATGATGCTCTCCGTGATGATGCTCCCCGTGATGATGCTCTCCGTGATGATGCTCCCCGTGATGATGCTCTCCGTGATGATGCTCTCCGTGATGATGCTCTCCGTGATGATGCTCGCCATTATGTTTGCCGTTTGTAGAAAAATTCATGTTTTGCTCCTTTGAATATGATTACCACCCGCCACTGCTTTTATGGATTGAAACAATCACCCTTGCAGCGAGGGTGTAGAGACAGTGTAATACCCTTGCATAAATTTTTGTTTAATTTATGCAAAAATTGCACTTTTTATCGCGGATAAATCGCGCTTTTTTGGTAGCTTTGCCTCCTTGGTGTCTGGTTTTTTAGTTTCTAGCTCCTGTTTTTCTAGTTTTTTGGCCCATTTTTATGTAGCTCGGAGCTTTTTTGGTGTGAGGTTGCTTAGTGATGTGTGAGGGTTTTTGTGTGTTTCTGTGTGTCATGACTCAAGGGTGTATCTTGTGTTTTTGGCTATGGGTTTTTCGTCTAGGATTTGTGCGTCTATTTGTGGAGTTTTTTTATCGAGGGTGTGGAGTATCAGTGCTCTTGTGAGATTGGGGGGAGTCTTTCAAACTCCCACCTTGTAGCCCCTCCTTTGGGGGATGTTATTTCCCATGTGGGTGACCATGAGGATGACTGCCATGTCCGTGGGGATTGCCGCCATGCCCGTGTGGAATAGTGCCATGAGGATTGCCAGAGATGCCAATATGTGCAACCTCCCCATGATCTGAGATGAGATAGGCCTGGCCAAATCCTTTTACAAATCTTCCGCTTTTTAGCTGCAACTCAATCAAATGAAAATCTGCAAAATTTCGGATTGTCTTGACTCCTCCAGTGCCTCCCATGGATTTCTCAAGATGATCAAGCGCATGTTCAAATTCCGCACTTCCTCGCTCGATGAATTTTGCATGTGCTTTGTAGCGCAAGCGCTTACGCAGGATCACAGATTTTGCCTTGGACTCATCTTCCAAAAACATTACTTCGATTTTTTGAGGATGGTTTTTGATGTTTTCATAGTGCTCTGCAGTGGCACTGATATAGATGTAATAATGCCCATTTAGTTGAATCAATGGCGCATAGGAGGCCATGGGATGACCATGATTATCGATGGTGGCAAGTGTAATGGAGCCAAATTCTTTTTTGAAGCCTTCAATTTCTTTTTTGACTTCTTCAAATTCTAGAGTCTTGGGGACGCTCATACACAAATCAATGATTGCCTGCTTGATAGTTTCCATGGTTGCTGCCTGAGGAAATTCGATGCGTAGCTCCTCTTTGCCATTATAGATAAGATCAATCCCAGCAAAATCCACGCCCTTCATGGCTACGCTATGGACTTCACTCACAGCCCCAAATTTTTTGCAAAGCCCTACCATGTCCGCTTCATGATTTTCATTCATGTGTCTGATGATCATAGAAAAATCCATTTTCTACTCCTTTGATGTGTTGTCTACTATCCACGGTTTTTTGGGATCGAAGCGATCCTTTTTATGGTCGAGGAAGTATGCGCGAGTATAGCACCTTTGCATAAATTTTCTTTTAGCTACGTAGAAATCTTGATGCAAAAAAATTGCGCTTTTTATCTGGTGTTTCTCCGGATTTTTGTCACGCTTTTTGTCGCTAAAATTTTGTTTTTGTGCTTTTTGCCACCTTGTCCCTGCATTTAGAGATTTGCATCAGAGCTTGCTTTTTGTTTTGTGCACATTCACTCTATATTATCCTGGCATTTTTCTAACCTGGTGCCAAATATAGCCGCCATGTTTAGTGCCTTGATTGTATGAAGGGGGGGGGTTGTATTTCATTCAAAGACTAGCCAAACTCATCCCAATTAGGCTTAGCCAACCTCATGAAATCATGCACAAATGTAATGGAATTTCTGTTTCTTTCTCCTAGGAAGGGAGTTTTTCTATCAATGCCCTGGTTTTGTGTTAAGATGAAAAAGTTTGCTTTAGGAGTGAAAAATGATGAAAAAAATCTTTTGGATTTTGTTGGCATTGGTGGGGGCCTGGTGTTTTGGGATTCTGGCATTGCATCGGGGAGAAAGTATCTCAGCGCTCTATCTTGTGGTGGCAGCGGTTTGTATTTATGTCATTGCCTATCGTTTTTATAGTGCCTTTATTGCCTCTAGGGTATTAGGGCTAGATGATGCGCGCCAAACCCCTGCGGTTTACAAAAATGATGGCAGGGATTTTGTACCCACCAATCGCTTTGTGTTATTTGGACATCATTTTGCTGCGATTGCGGGCGCTGGGCCGCTTGTGGGCCCTATCTTGGCTGCACAGATGGGCTATTTGCCTTCCATGATTTGGATTTTGGTGGGGGGTGTACTGGCTGGGAGTGTGCATGATTTTGTCGTGTTGTTTGCCTCCACTCGCAGGGGAGGGAAATCGCTAGGAGAGATGATCAAAGAAGAGCTAGGCAGCGGGGCTGGTAGTATCGCATCTCTGGCCATTTTTGGCATTATGGTCATCATCATCGCGATTTTGGCAATGGTGGTGGTCAAGGCGCTAGCTAAGTCCCCTTGGGGGCTTTTTAGCATTTTTATGACCATTCCCATCGCGATTTTGATGGGTGTGTATATGCGCTACATCCGCCCTGGCATGGTAGGGGAGGCGAGCGTGATTGGCTTTGTTTTGTTGATGCTCTCTCTTTATTTTGGCCATCATGTCGCAGCAGATCCCACACTTGCTAGCTATTTCACTTTTGATGAGCCAACTTTAGCAATTATGATTATTTGTTATGGCTTTGTTGCTAGTGTCTTGCCAGTGTGGCTCTTGCTTGCCCCGCGTGATTATCTAAGCACATTTCTCAAAATCGGTGTGATTCTTGTCATGGCACTGGCCATTGTGCTTGTTCTGCCTGATCTGAAAATGCCAGCAGTGACGCATTTTACTGATGGCAGTGGGCCGGTATTTGCAGGGAGTCTTTTCCCCTTTTTGTTTATTACCATTGCTTGTGGGGCCATTAGCGGATTCCATGGACTCATTGCAAGTGGCACCACTCCCAAAATGCTTGCCAAAGAAAGTCATGCTAGGATGGTGGGCTATGGTTCCATGCTCATGGAATCCGCAGTGGCAATTATGGCTTTGATTGCTGCGAGCATCTTGGACCCTGGGGTTTATTTTGCCATCAACTCTCCTGTGGCAGTGCTTGGGAGCGATGTGTATAGTGCTAGCTCTGCGATTGCCTCTCTTGGCTTTGTGGTCAGGCCTGAGGATCTCTTGCATCTTACTAGGCAAATTGGCGAAGAGACACTGCTCTCTCGCACAGGAGGTGCACCGACTTTTGCTGTGGGATTGTCATTAATCATGCACAAGCTCATTGGGGGAGAGGCCTTCATGGCATTTTGGTATCATTTTGCCATTTTGTTTGAAGCGCTGTTCATTCTCACAGCTGTGGATGCGGGCACTAGGACCTGCCGCTTCATGATCCAGGATATGCTTGGTAATCTCTACAAACCCCTCGCAGATACCAAATCCCTGCCCGCGGGCCTTTTTGCCACATTGCTCTGTGTGCTTGCCTGGGGCTATTTCCTCTATCAGGGGGCCATCGATCCCCAGGGTGGGATTTTCACTCTGTGGCCATTATTTGGCGTGAGCAATCAAATGCTGGCACTGATGGCCTTGATGCTCGTGCTTGCAATTTTGTTCAAAATGAAAAGAGAGAAATTTGCCTTTATTGTGGCTTTGCCTGCAGTATTTGTTTTCATCGCTACTATGAGCGCGGGGGTGCAAAAGGTATTGCCCAGCAATGGCGAGAGAATTCATGATAAGATTAGTCATGTCGCCACTGCCCAAAATCTTAACAAATCCCTAGCCACCATGGAGGATGGCAGGGCCAAGGATCGCGCCAAATCCCGCATGATTAATAACATCATTGATGCAGTGCTTTGCATCTTTTTTATGCTCACTACTTGCATCGTGTGCTTGCAATCCATACGAATCTGCCTGCAATGCAAGAGCAATAATTGCAAATATCCACTTAGGGAGGAGGGCTATGGTCTTGGCAGGGTTGTATAGAGGTTTGGGGCATTTTGTCCAACTGCTCGTTGGCATGCCCAGCTATGAAAAATATCTAGAACATCACAAAAAGCACCATCCCCATTGCACACCCCTAAGCAGGAAGGAATTCTTTGCTCAAAGTCAAGAGAGGCGCTATGGAAGAGATGGCGCAAAAAAATGCTGCTAATTTCTTTTTTTGTAAAGTCCCTCCGCGTCTTTTGAAAATCCCTCCTCCTAGGAGAAAGCGGGCTAGGGAGTGGGTTTAGCTGGATTGCATTTTTTGTGCCAAACCTAGCTAAAACCTAATGGCATTCATAACGCTAATGCTATCGGTGCTGGCATCAGCAACGCTATCCCCAAAAACACTTATTGCTCAATCGCTTGAGTAGCTTTTTTGAATTAAGGTAGAGGGGCTTGAATAAGCAAGCTCCCTCCTTCCCCTTCATTATCCCCACTCCGGTGGTTTTATTATTTTTTTACAGCAACTGCATTCGCCTGCAAGGGATTTTTTCATGGTGCTTGAGGCGGTGGGCCATTTAAAACAAATCCTCCCTAAAGAGAGGGGATTCTCAATCAAACCCTTATAAAAGTTTTAGTGCCTCTTTGATGATGTCTTGCACATTGCTAGCCTTGATGCTTTTAAGTGCTTTTTGGATCGCAGCCCTCTTATAACCTAGGTTTTCTAGGGCCATTTCTGCTTGCTGGAAATGCTCTGTGTGATCTTTTTTGGGTAGGAGCTCGACATATGCCCCAGATAGCTCTACCATAATCTTACCCGCGCTCTTTGTGCCTACTCCTGGTACCTTTTGGAGTGCAGCGATGTCTTTGCGCTCAATGACTGCCATAAATTCCTGTGCACTGAAGGTTGAAAGGATTGCGAGCGCGACCTTTGGGCCTACGCCATTGATTTTTATCAGGGTGTCAAAAATTTGCTTCTCCATTGGCGTGACAAAGCCAAAAAGCAAATGCGCATCCTCACGGATGATTTGACTGATATACACCAAGGCCTCCTCCTTGCCTTGCAGCTCCTCTGCGCTACCAAAAGAAATATGGATTTCATAGATTACATCATGCACATCAAGCAATAATTTTGCGGGTTCTAATGCAAAAACCTTGCCCTTCAATGCAAAAATCATCCAATCCTCACAAACTCTTGCGTGTTTTTATCCAGGCAGTAATTGCCAGCAAAATCTGCATTCACGCCAAAAGACTTGAGTGTCTTTTTTGGATATTCTCTTTGGTAGCAAAGCTGGGTATTTGTACCCCAGGATTTACTGCAATACGCCTCTGCCTCTAGCACCTCATCATCTAGCTTTTCTAGATCGCTAGAGATCTCTTTGAGATGGGATTCTATGTCAGAAAGCTCTTTTTTGAGTTTTTCGGACTCTTTGATGGCAAGGCCATAGCGCTGCACGATGTTATGGATTTGCTTATTTTGCAGCATTTGGGTTTGGATATTGTGCTCACTTGTTTTGATTTGTTCGATGGTGTTTTGGTATTTTGAGAGGAATTCTGTGATTTTCTGGTATTTGGCAAAGATTTCTTTTGATGTGTTTGTGACATTTTCTTTTTTGGCTAGGAGTTCTTGTTCAAGCTCTTTGAGCCTGCCATTGGCAAAGGCATAGAAAATGATCTCATTTTGCCTACCAGAGATATTTTCTAGATACAAGCGATGATTGAAGGTGATTTTATTATTGTTTTCTAGCTCGATGATCTTAATCTCACTCCCTGTAATCCTGCTGCCATTGCAGTATTTTGCCTCGATTTTTTCTGCCTCGATACTGCCAGATTCTAGGCTCCCAACCTCTGCGTTTTTTGCGACGAGATGGCCCTTGTGCAGCAGGATTTTTGCATCCTGGGCGATGATTTGAGTGCTTTGGTGGGTTTGACCTTCAATTTGCAATTTCTTGGCCCTTAGGATTACATCTTGGGCGATGTTCCCTTTGACAAAGATTTCCTTAGCCTCCAAGATCATGCCAGATTCTATGGCATCTTTGAGGGGATTGGTTGCAAGGATCTCTAGACGTACTTGCTTTTCCTCGCCTCCAAGGAGTAGAGGAGTGTTGTAGATGCTGACATTATCTAGATGCTCTTGTTTAAAAAACAAGATTGCATGGTCTTTGTATTGTACAAAGGAAGGAATCAATGCCTTAATCCAGATACACTCCCCCCTATCTTCAAGCATTGCATCTTCTCTCTCAAAGAGGGGGATCTCTAGATCTGTTAGGTCTGTGTGATCTCCTTTTATGAATTTTCCAAAGATGTCGCGCCCAGGCTTGCTTGGCGTAGCAGGATAGTATTTGAGGATGGGATCATTTTTATCGACTGCAAAAAACGCATCCTCAAATTCCTTTTTGTGGTCTTTGTATTGCTCTTTATCTTTGCATTCTTCCTTGGGTACAAAGACAAAATAAGGGGGCTTGGGAGGTGTATAGAAGGTACTTTCATCAATCGTGATAGAAAGTGGGTAGGGGGTTTTGTGGCGGATTTTTTCTTTGATTTGTTTGATGATTAGGATCCTTTTTGCGCGGCGATTGCGCAAGATCGCCTTATGCAGTGCCAGCAAACCCTCTGCAAGCGAGATGATTTTGTCAAAAAATTCTGGGTTGTTTTGGAGGCTGTCATCTTGATAGAAATACAAAAATGCCCGATCATTTCTCTCAGAGAATTTCAAACTCACATCAGGGACTTTGATTTTGGGAAGGATCTTGATATCAAAGCTTTGGGAGATTTCAAAATCCGCAAGATTGTAATATTCATCATCTTCTAGAAAATGGATATTGTGCTCTTCTAGGAGCTCTTTTTTACCATTGGGATAATGCAGAAATGTAGAGATTTTTAGGATCTCAAATCCTATATTTTCTAAATCGATTTTGTATAAAGCAGAGAATTTTTTTAGTTCTTTGGAAATGTCATCGCATTGTTTGATGATTTGGGGGATGAAATTTACATCATTCACTGTCTCTTCCTTGTGAGCAAAAGATCAAAGCTTTATAAGCATCTGCGAAATTCTAGTATAATTCTTTATAATTCTTATTAATCCTGCATCCATAATTTTGCTTTTATCGTGAAGCCTTGGAGCGAAATTTTTGAGCACATAAAGAAAATAACTGCATTCCAAAAAAGGAGTTTTTTTTGTTAAAAAAGGCTTTTTTCACCAATAGTAGTGGCATCTTTTTCTCCAGAATTTTTGGTTTTTTGCGCGATTTATTGATGGCAAATATCCTTGGGGCTGGCATGTTTAGCGATATTTTTTTTGCGGCTTTCAAGTTCCCCAATCTCTTTCGCCGCATCTTTGGTGAAGGGGCCTTTGTGCAGAGCTTTTTGCCAAGCCTTATTTCCTCCAAGCGCAAGGGCATGTTCATCGTTAGCACCTTTTTTATTTTTCTTTTTAGTGTTTTGCTTTTGAGTCTTTGTGTTTATTTTTTTGCTCCCTTTTTTACCAAGCTTCTTGCCTATGGATTTTCTAGAGAGCAGCTAGCCCTCACAGAGCCCATTGTGGTGATTAATTTCTGGTATTTGGGGCTTGTGTTTGTCTCGACTTTTTTTAGCACTCTGCTGCAATACAAAAATATTTTTTGGGTCAATGCCTACAATACCGTGCTGCTCAATGTTTTTATGATCCTCTCTCTCTTTCTCGCGCGGGATTTGGAAAAAATGCAGATTGTGTATTTCCTTAGTTATGGAGTGCTATGTGGGGGTGTAGCTCAGATTTTACTGCATTTCTATCCACTCTATCAAGCAAGATATTTCAGGCTTTTTATTCTAGGTTGCAAGGATCTTTTGGCGCTTTTTCAAGGCAGGCTTAAGGCTTATAAAAAGGCGGAATTTTTCTCCAGCACCAAGGGATTTTTTAAGCAATTTTTCCCTGCGTTATTTGGAAGCTCCACGGCTCAGATCGCAGCCTTTTTGGATACGATTTTGGCCTCATTTTTAGCCACAGGAAGCATCTCTTATCTTTATTATGCCAATCGCATTTTTCAGCTCCCCCTTGCCATTTTTGCCATCGCTATCTCCACAGCCCTCTTTCCCACCATAGCCCGCGCGATCAAAAATTTAGAGGAGCACAAGGCCAGAGATCTGATGAAAAAAGCTTTTTGGGTATTGCTGATTTTGCTAAGCCTTTGTGTGTGTGGAGGGATTGTGCTCAAAAATGAGGTGATTTATGTGCTCTTTGAGCGGGGCAAATTCCTGCGCCAAGATACCCTGATCGCGGCAAATGTCTTTGCACTCTATCTGCTAGGACTTGTGCCCTTTGGCCTTGCTAAAGTCTTTGCCCTATGGCTTTTTGCTCACAAAAAACAAGGCGTGGTAGCGCTGTGCTCTGGGATTTCTTTGCTTGTAGGGCTATTGTGCTCGCTTATTTTGATGCAATACATAGGTGTCTATGGTCTTGCGCTAGCATCAAGTATCAGCGGGCTTGTGCTATTTTCTTTCACGGTTAGGGGATTTGGATTTGCCCATTTTCTCATCATCCTACGCAATAAGAAGGGATTTTTACTTTTGTTTCTTTTGCTTGGGTTTGAATTTTTACTCCTAGAGGGAGGGCAGATGCTCATGAGAGATCTGGGTTTTTTTATCATTTAGTTTGGCTTGGATTTTTATAGATTGGATTTTTTGAAATTTTTGCGACGCAGATTTTGCAAAACTTCGCACCATGACAACATTCTTGCACCAAGCCTCTTGGTGGGATTGGCAGAATTTATTAAGTCTTTTTGCTGCGAGGCTAGGAGCACGATTTTTCTATTCTCTCTTGCTTTTTACTTTTCTCCCTGCTTCTGATTTTCCCCAATTTTTTGGGATTTTATAGCTCTCTTAGCATGGATTCAAAGGCTTCTTTGAATGCCAAGAGTCCTTCTTCCAAAAGCCCCTGGGCCAAGATCGCAAAATCCTCTTGCAAAAGTGTTTTGATGGAGGAGAGGCTCTCATGGATTTGGTCGGGGTCTGGGATATAGGGAGCGAGGTCTTCATTTTGTGCCTTGAGGGCATGGTTTTGTAGTTTTTCTAGTCTTTCTAGCGGATTTTGCACGCGTGCATGAGTGCCAGTGATGCTTCCACTGCCTCCATTTTCTAGAAATGCTGCGATACTCTGCAGGGGTGCAGTGTTGATTGAGTGGGGATGCAGCAGGGCTTTGATGTAATAATCCTCTGCCCATCCTGTGCCCTTCACCCCCGTGGAAGCAAAGAGCACCCGCGTCTCTTTGCTTCCTTGCGCACACGCCCATGTATAGCATTCTTGGGCATTGAGGATGCCAAGCCTCCTCTGCCATTTCTTTGGCAAAAACTCATCAACCCTGCGATCCCAGCGGGATACAAAGACACTAATCACCCCGCGCACATCCCCCTTGCCTCTGCCCTTACGCATCGCTTCCAAGCAATTTTGTGTTTGTTCTTTGGTAAAAATTAGCGTCGCATTTACGGGGATGTTTTCTCTCATCAATGCCTCCATAATCTCATAGCCTGCCTCTGTTGCGGGGACTTTGATCATGACATTGGGCATGCCAATGATTGTATGAAGCCTTTTGCCCTCACTAATGCTCTCTGCTATGTTTTCTTCCAAAAAGGGATCGATTTCTAGGCTGATGTAGCCAGTATCTTTGTCCTTTTTCCAAAGCCCTAGCATCTTGCTTGCTGCTGTTTTGATGTCTTTTATGGCAAGACTTTCATAGATCTCCTTGGCCCCAAGGCCTTTGAGCTTAGCGATCTCTTCTTTGTAGATGGGATTTTTTAGCGCGCTGGCAAAGATGGCAGGATTGCTCGTAGCCCCGCAAAATGCGCCCTGATTCAAAAGCCCTTCAAATTCCTTTTCCAAAAAATTTCTCTCGATAAAATCGCACCATAGACTAAAATTTTGACTCATGAAAATCCCTTGTTTTTGCTAAAATTTTAGCGAACTCTGTAAAAAATATCCTATAATAACGGATCAAAAATTCTAGAGAATCATACTTCCATATCAATACCTAAGGACCAAATTCCCATGAAGTTAAAAACATTTAAAATTCCCTCGATTCTTTTAAGTTCTTTATTGACGAGTGTGTTTGCTACAGATGTCAATATCGACCTCTCTCAGCCCTTCAAATCTGGCGGGGGCAATCCTATCAGCTTTGCTTATGATTTTACCACCGATGGCAAAAAAATTCCTCCTTCAAATCCTCCCTCAAGTGCGACGCCTGTGCCACTAAAACAAGGAAGCAATTATTTTTGGGCAGAGAGTAGTACAGGTTCTACCCTCTCCCTGCTAAGCAATCCACCAACAACTGGGTCTGGTTCAAGTGGTCTCCCACAGGTGGCCACTGCAATCTTTTCTGCCCCAGGGAATAATGACAATTTAGTCCTAAATTCTTTCAACTACATTTCTATCAAGGGAAACCTCACTACAAAGGGGCAGTCGGATTCCTATTTCATGATCCTGAATGGACCTGTGCCCTATGTGAGTTTTACGCTCAATGGTGCGAATGTCTTTTCGGGATCCAATCTCTACATTGGTCCCATTGGCAAGGGGGATAGCCAAACCGGGGGGTTTGCGAATGTTTTTTTGAGTGGAGTGATCAAGGTTGATGCCAATGCCATCGACCAGGCAGATATCAAGGGTAGCGGGCAGAAGAATGCGACGCTAAATTTCTCTAGCGAATACAATAATGCCACCTACACCCTGCAAAAAGGCGCAGTGCTCGATCTCATCTCTGCCACCAATACCAACAGCAGCCAAGTGTTTTTCAATCTAGGCCAGACGAAGGAAGGCACCATCGCTACGGGACAAAGTGTGCAAAATCTAGGCACAATCAACATCACCAACATCAACGCCAATAAACCAGGTAGCCTCACCCAGCCAATCAGTCAAACAAGCAGCAGCGCTGGCACCCAAGGAAAAAGCGTCAGCACTCAAGCAGATAATGGAGGCAATCAGGAGAAAAATTCTATTTTTTTTAATATCGATCTGAATAACCAGGGTACCATCAATCTCCAAAACTCCACACTCAATCTCATTTCTGCCAATCTTACCAACTCAGGCAGCGCTGGCACCATCAATATCGCAGCTCTAGCCACCACGATAGCAGCAGCCAAAAATGGCGGTATCACGCCCACAACGTCTACTTCGGGAAATGGCGCAAGCGGCTCTCTGATGGGGGGATCTCAGTTTGCTAATGTCAGCAATTCTAGCTCTATTTTATTCCAGATAAAACCCCCTAGCATCGCATCATCAGCTCCTGTGGTATCTGGGGTTCAGAAAAGTTCTGCATCAACAATGGTGACATTGGACAGCACTCCGGTGGCGACCCCAGCGCAAAATACGACCTTTTCAATTAGCTCACAAAATATCAATGTCATGGGTGTTGCGGCCACAGATGCGAGTAAGCTTGATGCGCTCATTGGCTCTAGGCTCACCATTACCGTCGCAGAGAGCGCGGCAAGTGCGGGAGGCGCGGTAGGAGGAAAGGGGGGAAGTGGGGTGGCATCCAGTCCCACGAGTACTATTTTGTTTACAGGAAGCTCTAGCAATCCCACGATCATTAATGTGGGAAATGGCGCAGGTGATGATCGAAATACCGTCTTGGCATTGGGTGCCTCTAACACTCCCGCAGGTGGTCCAGTGGCTCAAGCAGCAGCGTTGGTTCAAACCGCACAAGCCACTCCAAGTGGCACGATCAGCTTTAAGCTTGATAATTTTGCAGCAATCAACATCGCAGGAGGAGCAAAGCTGGATTTGACAAGCAATCAAATTGCTGCCACCCGCACTTACACTACTAGCAACTCCACCGGGAGTGCTTTGGTGAGCAGTCCTTCTGGCTCCACCACTGTCAATGGAATTTTGAATTTTTACAACCAGGGGAGCATTACCATCAAGGGAGTACCAGAATATTACGCCACAAAATCCACCTCCAATAGTAAAGATTCTAGTACTTCCATGACCTACTATCCCAAGGATGGTCAGACGAGTTATTTTGGCGCCAGTGTCAATCCCAATGTCAGTATCGATGCGGCGGGCAAAAAGGTCATTCTCACAGACTATATCACTACTGTTACCACAGGAAAACAAATTACCAATCCTCAGGAAAATTGTACCGATCTCACCAATTGCACACTTACCACCAAAATAACCGCAGCTGCGGGCAGCCTGACTTTTGATGGCGGGTACAATCAGATTCTCGCTGGTGTGGTGTATAACTTCGGGAATCTCATCCTTAAAAATAATGCGACATTAGATCTTTCTAAAATCAGCATGAACCAAAATGGTCAAGCTCTTCCAAGCATGAGCAGCGCTAGTGGTAGTACTGGCAGTACTACAAATGGTGCGAATTCCATCATTGGCTTTGTGAATGCGGGGGTATTTGTGTCTGATGGTGGCGTGATTGATGCGCGTGCCACCCAGCCAAGTAGTGCCACAGATATCAATGGTGAAAATGCAAACTCAAGTGCTTATACGCTAGTCATCACAGAAAATAAAAAAGAAAAAGTCTTTGATCCCACTCCTGCAACCACTCCCATCAATGGCGCTAGCGCAGGTGCAGTGGCTGCTAAAGGTGCTAGTAATGAATTGAAAACAGAGGGCGCACTATGGGCAGCAAATAAAGCAAATCAAACACGTGCAGCATTTATCGTGCAAAATGGTACCACCATCATTCGCGCACATGCCCTTATTAATAAAGGGATCACGATCGTGCAGGGTGGTGGGATTTTGAATCTGGATTGCGTGGGGAGTGCTTATTGTTATAATGGGAGATATTTCGCTAACCCGACAACAAACCAGCAGGGCAAAAGCTATGTATCAGCCCCTAGTAATGCAACAGATAATGGTCAAACAAAGATTGCGCCCACGCAAATTGTGTTTAATAATATTGGTCTTAGTTCCAGCCAATCTAGTGGCGCGAATTCAAACAATAAGGCAAATGAGGGGATTTTGCAACTCAGTGGTGGTACCATCAACACCATCGATTCCTATCGCTACCAAGATCCAAACAACAATTACGCGGATGTGAACAAATATATCTATCATAGCCTCAAGATTGAAGGTGGGGCACTGGATGTGAGTGGTGGGGCGATCTCTCGCATCCTCGTGGGGCTCAATGATAGCACCACTAATGGCTCAAGTGGGACTGGGAAAATGACCTCTGCGCTAACACTCGATCACACCAATCTGAGCCTTCAGGGGGCCTCGCGACTCCTCATCTTCACGCAAAAAGATAACACGACGACAAATACCATGGCAGATGTGACCTGGATGGTGGGGCAAAAACAGACTAGCACTCTAGCTGCCACAAAATCTACTGGCGTCACTGCGTCAAATTCCCCCAATACATTTACCATGAGTTTTGCTAATAATAGTTTTGCCAATAACACAGGGGGCTTCTTCGTGCTTGGCTCAGCACAAAATGGAAATTTTAGCGGTGGAGTCTTCAATATCCAAACTGCAAACACCACCCAAAAATCAGGCAATACCACGCCGAGTAAGGATTTTGAGTTTGTGATTGATTTAAGCAATCTCTCTGGTACCAATACCCTACTGCTTGATAAGCAGTATAATTTCATTATCGCCAAGCAAATCCAAATCGATGGTCAAAGAATTGCCAGTGCCAAGGACTTTAATATGATTATTAATTTTGGCTCAGGACTCTCTAGCACTGGCACTTCAAAGGATTATGGCAACTATGATGCTGCTCTTTGTGGAAGCAATTCCAAATTCTGTCTCAATGCTCAGGGCACAGGCCCAGAAACAGCTGCTCAAAGCAGTAGCAGCGACCCAAGTGGTCATGAACAAGCACAAAATGGCCAGATCACCATCGGGCAAAAACCAGGTGAGGGCGTAGCAGTCATTGATAAAAGCAAAAGCTCTGAGATCCCCAATCTCCAAAATAGCTGGCAGGGAAGTGGAGTGACGTATGGGGATTTTGTGACTTTTAGCAAAATTTATAAAGAAGGAAGTGGGAGCTGTAATTTTTCTACCTTGGAGGGCTGTGCGGTGATTGGATTTAGTGCAATCAAGTCTCAAAATCTGCTAGATCATGGAATTCTTGGGGTGTTTCAAAACATCAAAGATCGTGCCAATCAGCTAAAAGATTCTGGAAATCCTGTCTTTGAAAATGCCGCTAGGGGCGTGAGCATGATCGAGGATGCAAATCCCAATGCTAAGGCGATTTTGCAGAGCGTGGCTGCTAGCAATGGCGCGCTTACCTCCAATATGCTTTTGAATCTCCAAAATGTGCAGTATACGGGGAATTTGGGTGTGGCAGATTCTGTAGCAAGGACACTTAATACCATCAATAACTCCTTGAATGCGCTCTCAAACAATGTGCTACAGATGACAGAGCTATCCCAGAGACTGATTTTTACCTCTACGCTTGCTACTAATGCTCGTTTGGCCCAGATGTCTAGTCCTTACAATACTGCATTTGCGCGCCTCATCCGCTCCCTCAAGGGGCAAAAACTTGCGGATAATGGAGATTTGTATAATTATTCTGATCGCTTTGATTATGATCATAATGTCTGGGCTCAGGCCATCGGCGCATATGGTGGGCTTTATGGCAATGGTTATAATGCATTGGGTGGATTTAGCGCGGGCTATGATAAGATCTTTGATCGTATTTTGTGGGGTGGGTTTATGGCCTATGCCTATTCCCATAGCATGCTTGATCGCTTCAATCATGATTTCACTGCTGGAAACAACACCACCACACACAATCTCGAGCTAGGAAGCTATATGCGAGCCTATATTAATTCCCATGAGGTGGATGTGGTGCTAAGTGAGACCTTCGCTTATAGCGTGCAACAATTCCGACCTATCAACCCCATCCATCAAAAGGTGCATTTTGGAACCTTTACTACCAATCTCATTGCCCGCTATGGCTATGTCTTCCCCATTGATTCTGAAAAAGGTTTTTATATCAAGCCCTATGGCGCAGTGGATCTGTACTATCAGTACAATACTCAGCAAAAGGGCAGGGGACCCATACCCATCCTAGGGGGATCGAGAAATTCTGGAGGTATGGCTATCTCTGTGTTTGCTGAGATTAGAAAATACGCTGATGAAAAGAAATATTTTTATTTTACCCCGGGGATTACGCAATATGTCTTCAATCTTAGCACAAGAGCCCCAGTCTATCTGGGCAGCAGCCCCGCATTTCCTATTTTTTATAAGCTAGGCAATCAGATCCGTACCTATCTAGTTTTAATGGGTGGGGGTGAAGTAGAGCTCAAAAGTAATCTCTTTTTAAATTTTGGTGTGGGCGCTAAGATTTCTTGGGATCGATATTTTGTGGATGCTAACATTGGCTTGAAATATAAATTCAACACGAATTGATGTGAAGCGTGCATTTTGACCTTTCCACCACCTTGGGCCGGGCACAGCCAAGGTGGTGGAATTTGCTGTGTTTGGCGTGGTTTTCGCGTAAAAAATGGTGTAGCGCATGCACTGCCATGGTACAAAAGAATGCCAGGAGTGAGAGAGTTAAGGATTGTCTAGGTTTGGCACATGCGAAAATATGTGAAATGCAGCTTTTGTATGTGGCTTGCGGATGTTTTATGAGATTTTGTAAGAGATGGCGGAGAGAGAGGGATTCGAACCCTCGAAGGCTTGCACCTTACACGCGTTCCAGGCGTGCTCCTTCAACCACTCGGACATCTCCCCGTGACAAAGAAACTTTAAAGCCGCTATTATAGCAGGATTTTTCAAGATTCTTCTTTTTATCACGCAAAAATTTATCACGCAAAAATCCGTGCTAAATCTTTGAATTTTCCAAAAATCTGTGTCAAATCCAAAGGCTTGCATAAATCCAAAGTTTGGTGCCAGGCATGAAAGGGTGAGGCCATGTCTTTGGGGGTTGGGGGGAATTTTGTTAGAATTGCAAAAATTGGCAAGGGGTTAGAGATGTTTGTAGATCGTGTGGATATTTTACTTTCTAGTGGCAAGGGAGGCGCTGGGGCAGTTTCCTTCCGACGGGAAAAATTTGTCATCAACGGGGGCCCTGATGGTGGAGATGGTGGAGATGGAGGAGATGTGTATTTTGTGATTGATGAAAATAGCGATACACTCTCACAATTTCGAGGCAAGCGGCATTATCGCGCCCAAAATGGTCAGCCAGGGCAGGGCAAAAACTGCACAGGAAAGCGCGGGGAGGATCTCATCATCAAGGTCCCAGCGGGTACGATGGTCTATGATGAACAGAGCAATGCACTGCTCTATGATCTCACAGACCAAAAGCAAAGGGTAAGGGTACTTAGCGGAGGCAAGGGTGGCTTTGGCAATGCGAGATTCAAAAATTCCATCAATCAGGCCCCAAGTTATGCACAAAAGGGGCTAGAGGGGAAGCAGCTCCATGTGCGCCTAGAGCTCAAACTCATCGCCGATGTTGGTCTTGTGGGCTATCCCAATGTGGGAAAATCCACCCTGATTTCCACCCTCTCTAATGCCAGGCCAGAGATTGCAAATTATGAATTCACCACATTGATCCCAAATTTAGGTGTGGTGGATGTGGATGAAATTCATTCTTTTGTGATGGCTGACATCCCTGGGATTATTGATGGAGCAAGCCAAGGCCGTGGGCTTGGGCTAGAATTTTTGCGTCATATTGAACGCACGAGATTTTTACTCTTTGTAATCGATCTGACCTCTTATCGCGATGGAATCACGCAATATAAAAATCTAAAAGATGAGCTAAGGCGCTTTTCTAGTGAGCTTGCTGCGCGGAATTTTGGCATTGTTTTGAGCAAGATGGATGGCTTAGAAGATGGGGATTTGGTGTCTAGGTTTTTCTCTCATTTGGGCTATCCCTACAAAGAATACAAGGGCATTGAAGGAAGTGGTTTTATCTCTAGCCTGGAAGACTCGCCAAAGGATCAACCCCGCTTTATTTTGCCGATTTCCTCAGCCACCCATCTCAATATCAAGGCTCTCAAGCATTTGATTTTTGAGAGTCTGTGCAGGGGGGATGTGCAGTTATGAGGGTGCTATTCATGGGTACACCCCTCTTTGCCAAGGTGATTTTGGAGGCAGTGTGCGGAGAATTTGAAGTAGTGGGGCTATTTTGCCAGCCTGATAAACCCTCTGGCAGGAAGCAAGAGATCCAAATGCCTCCAACAAAGACCTATGTCTTGCAATCTCATCCTAGCATCCCTATTTTTCAGCCAGAGAGCTTTGATGAAGAGATCTATCAAAAAGTCGCAGCACTAAAGCCAGATGTCATTGTGGTCGTGGCTTATGGTAAGATTTTGCCATCAAGGCTTTTGGCGCATCGCTGCATCAATCTTCATGCCTCCATATTGCCCAAATATCGAGGAGCCAGCCCCATCCAAGAGATGATTTTGCAGGATGATGCGTATTTTGGCGTCACTGCCATGGCAATGGAAGAGGGGCTGGATTGTGGGGATATTTTGGGCATCTCGCTTTGTAAAAATGATCACAAAATCTCACTAGGCCTGCTTAGTGAAAAATTGGCCCAAATGGGTGCAGGGCTTATTAAAGAAGTGCTATGCAGAGAGGATTTACTCCCTCTTGCTCAGGATGAGATTCACTCGAGTTATTGCAAAAAGATCAAAAAAGAAAATGGATTAGTGGAGTTTGAGGATGCAAGAAAGCTAGAGAGGTTTTCTCGTGCCTATGAGGGATGGCCACAGGTATTTTTACAAAGCGGGTTAAAGCTCTTTGGTATAGAAATCAGAGAGGAGCAGGGCAGTCACAAAAAAGGGGAGATCCTAGAGATCACGACAGAAAAAATCGCGGTGGGATGTGTTAGGGGAAGTGTGTGGATAAAATTTTTGCAGGCTCCCAATAAGCAAAAAGTTCGTGCAGTGGATTATGTCAATGGCAGGCGTCTACAAGTGGGTATGGTGCTAGAGTGAAGATCCTTGTTTTTGAAGAGCTGGATTCTACGCAGAAGTTTCTGCTAGAAAATCCCCAGGCAGAAACTTGTGTGGTGGCGTTGCATCAGAGTGCTGGGGTGGGGAGCCGCGGAAATGCTTGGCAGGGAGTAGAGAGCGGGCTGTATTTTAGCTTTTGCGTGGAGAAAAAAACTCTGCCAAAAGATTTGGAATTGCAGAGCGCCTCGATTTTTTTTGGCTTTTTGTGCAAGGAGGTTTTGGAGCAAAGAGGCTTTGTGGTTTGGCTTAAATGGCCCAATGATTTGTATCTAGAAGAGAGGAAGATTGGTGGAGTGATAGTGAATGTAAAGAGGGGCTTTGTGATCTGTGGCATCGGGGTGAATTTTTTGTCCCAAAGCTTTGGTGCCTTGGGCGTGGAATTGGAGAGGAATGGGCTTTTGGAGGAATTTTTTGAAAAATTAAAAAAACCCCTGCAATGGAAGGAAACTTTTAGAAAATATAGGCTAGAATTTCATAAAAACTCAAGCTTTTATTTTCATCATAAAGGGAAGCTTCAAAGCCTCTGTGATGCAGAGTTGCTGCATGATGGTGCCATCTCCATCCATGGTGAAAAAATCTATGGCTTTAGGTAGTTTTGGAGTGTGAAATGGGAGAAATTATTGCCGTTGCAAATCAAAAAGGTGGAGTGGGCAAGACCACTACCGCAGTCAATCTGGCTGCATCCTTGGCACTGGCTGAGAAAAACGTCTTATTGATTGATTTTGACCCTCAATCCAATGCCACAACAAGTCTTGGTTTCCGTCGCAGTGATATTGAATTTGACATTTATCATGTGTTGATGGGGAGCAAGAATCTCTCAGAGATTATTTGTGAGACGGAGATGTCCCACATGCATCTAGCGCCCTCTAATATAGGGTTGGTGGGACTGGAGAAAGAATTCTATAAAAAGCCCAGGGGAAGGGAGCTGCTGCTAAAAAGAAGCATTCAAGAAATTGAGAATTTTTATGATTTCATTATCATTGATTCTCCTCCTGCGCTGGGCCCTCTGACCATCAATGCCCTGAGTGCTGCGCATTCTGTGATTGTACCCATTCAGTGCGAGTTTTTTGCGCTGGAAGGCTTGGCGCAATTGCTTAGCACCATCAAGCTTTTGCAAGAAAACATCAATCCCACGCTAAAAATCAAGGGATTTTTGCCGACCATGTATTCCACGCAAAACAATCTCTCCAAGCAGGTGTTTGCAGATCTTTCCCAGCATTTTAGCGCCAAGTTATTCAAGAATAGCCAGGATCCCGATCAGCCCTATGTGATTATTCCGCGCAGTGTGAAGCTCGCAGAATCCCCGAGCTTTGGGAAGCCTATTTTGCTCTATGATATCAAATCCAATGGCAGCGTTGCCTATCGCAATCTGGCGCAATCCATTTTGTGTAACACATAATGGCAAAGAAGCAATTAGCCCTAGGCAGGGGCCTTGATGCGATATTAGGAGATGTGGAGCGAGCCTATAGCAATCATCTCAGCGATCACAGTGAGAGGATTATTGATCTTAGTATTGATGCCATCGCGCCAAATCCCTTCCAGCCAAGAAAGGTTTTTCAGGAGGAGAGCATCAAGGAGCTCTCTGAATCCATTATTGAGCATGGATTGTTGCAGCCCATCATCGTCTGTCAAAATGACAAAAAAGACTATATTTTGATAGCAGGTGAGCGCAGATTACGGGCTTGCAAGCTCGCGGGAAAGAATAGCATCCGCGCTATTGTTGCAGAGATTGATTTGGCTAGACTTGGAGAATTGGCATTGATTGAGAATATTCAGCGTGAAAATCTCAATCCCATTGATCTTGCAAAATCCTATCAGACATTAATCAGCGAATATGGCATCACACACGAAGCACTCGCCCAAAAGATCAAAAAATCTCGCACTCAGGTGACCAATACACTACGTCTTTTGCAACTGTTGCCAGAGGTGCAGCAAGCGCTCATTGATGGCAAGATTACACAGGGGCATGCAAAAATGCTCGTAGGCCTTGAGGATGGCGATCAGGAGCTGCTCTTTCATTCTGTGGAGGGGCAGAAGCTTAGTGTAAGTGACACAGAAAAGATGGTGCAAAATTTCAAAAAAAACAAGCGGGGCAAGGGCATGTCAGATTCTTCAAAGCCTCTTCAGCTGCAAAAACTACAAGAAATCCTAGGGGAAATGGATCTCAGAGTAAAAATATCCAGACAAAGCCTTATTATTGATTTTCAAAATGAAAACCAGGTGGAGTTTCTTATTAGGAAGTTACAAAGTAGCAACGTAAATTCAGGTTTTTTTTGTTAGAATAGCACACAGTCCAAAAAACGAATTTCCTTAAGGAGAAAAAATGTCTACTCAGATCAGTTTTCATCTGATGAGTTTGGTGTTCATTGTTTTTATGATCACGCTGTATTTGCTGAATATTTGGGTGTTTCATCCAATGATTAGCTTCATGCAAAAGCGCAATGAGGCTATTTATCAAGATGCGCAAGAGATTGATGACAGCGAAAGGGAAGTAATCTCTATTCAGAATGAAATCGAGAGGCTTATCCATCAGGCCAAGACAGAGGCAAAGCAGATGGTAGAGGATTCTCTCAATGAAGTCAGGGCTGTGCATGATGCAAAGATCGCGAGATATCGTGCAGAGAATCAGGCCAAGATCGAGGAGTTTATGCAGAGGTTAGCTCGGGATAAACAGGTATTAAAGGCTCAGTTATTAGAAAATAAGCAGATGTTTCAAAGCGCTTTGTCTGCCAAAATCAAAGAAATATAAGGAGGGAGAATGCGCTTTGTTGTCTTATCGCTTGCATCGCTGTGTGCGCTTTTTGGAGCGTCAGAGCACCTCTTGGAAGTGGAATTTGCAGACTCGGATTTCATCGCTAGGCTGATAAATTTCGTCATTTTTGTTGCCATTGTTTGGCTTTTGCTCGCCAAAAGAATGAAGATGTTTTTTGGGGAAAGGAAAAATAAAATTTCTCAAAAGCTCTTAGAAGTGCAGGAGAGATTGAAAGTCGCAAAAAGCAATAAAGAGCAGGCCCTAAGGAAGTTAGAAGAAGCAAGGGAGAGGGCAAATAAAATCCTGGCGAATGCAAAAAAAGAATCCTACACCATCACTCAAAAAATCGAGCAGCAATCTAGTGCAGACATCGAAAATATGATGAAGAGCGTAGAGAATCTCATGGAATTTGAACAAAAAAAGATGGAAAAAGAAGTGGTGATGGAAGTGCTTGATGAGGTCTTTGGGGAAAGCAAAATAAATAGCCAGGAATATGTGAAGATCCTGGAGAAAAAGGTGGTTTGATGCTAAGTATGGTTGCGAAAAGATATGTGAAGGCGATTTTGCAAACATGGGATTCTTTAAGTGAGCTAGAGGGGCTTTTTGGCAATCTCCAAAGACTAGAGATCGCCTGGCAAAATAGAGAATTTAGAGAAATGATGCAAATTCCTTTTTTGGATTTTGCCAAGAAGCGCGAGATTCTTCTCTCCCTCCTAGAGACCCAAGATCAAAAGATGCAAAATTTTTTCAACCTCCTGCTAGAAAATCGCCGCCTAGAATGCGTGCCTTTTATCTGCAAGGCGCTGCGCAGCCATATCAGTGCGCAGAAAAAGAGTTATGAGGGGGTGATTTATTCCAAAGAAAATCTCGACCCCCAGATGCTAGAAAATATCCAAAAAAAACTTGAAAATCATCTGAGTGTGGAGTTGACTCTCTATCAAAAAAATATAGACAGAGATGAGATATCTTTGAATATTCAAGATTTAGGCGTAGAAATTTCTTTTTCTAAAGAAAGATTTTTTAATGATTTGAAATCTCATATTCTTAAAGCAATTTAGTTTCAATAAGGAGTAAAAGTGACAAAATTAAAACCAGAAGAGATTAGCGATATTATCAAAGAAAGAATCCAAAATTTTAATGTCGAGGTTGATATTGCGCAAACTGGAAAGGTCATTGCCTATGCAGATGGCGTAGCAAAGGTTTATGGAATCCAGGATGTAATGTCCTATGAGATGGTGGAATTTGACACTGGCGACAAGGGTTTGGCTTCAAATCTAGAGGAAGGAAGTGTGGGGGTTATCGTCCTTGGTTCTGGGAAAAATATTAGGGAAGGAACTTCTGTCAAAAGACTTGGAAAATTGATGAGGGTACCTGTGGGTGAGGGTGTCGTAGGGCGCGTGATTAATGTTTTGGGTGAACCTCTGGATGGCAAGGGTCCTATCGAGGCTTCAGAATATTGTTTTGTGGAGCAAAAGGCTCCTGGAATCATGGATAGGAAATCTGTGCATGAACCATTGCAAACAGGTATCAAGGCTATCGATGCGCTTGTGCCAATTGGAAGGGGGCAAAGAGAGCTTATCATCGGCGATAGGCAGACGGGTAAAACCACTGTAGCAGTTGATACAATCATTAATCAAAAAGGCCAGGGCGTCGTCTGTATCTATGTGGCAATCGGACAAAAAGAATCCACCGTAGCTCAAGTTGTTCGTAAGCTCGAGGAACATGGAGCAATGGAATACACTGTAGTCGTCAATGCATCTGCAGCAGAGTCTTCTGCCATGCAATTCCTCGCTCCCTATACAGGTGTGACAATTGGAGAATACTTCAGAGATCATGCCAAGCATGCCTTGATTATTTATGATGATCTTTCCAAGCATGCCGTGGCCTATAGAGAGATGTCCTTGATTTTGAGACGCCCTCCAGGTCGTGAGGCGTTCCCCGGAGATGTTTTTTATATTCATTCTAGATTGCTTGAGCGTGCTGCAAAGGTGAGTGATGACAAAGGTGCAGGATCTCTGACGGCATTGCCTATCATCGAAACGCAGGCAGGGGATGTCTCTGCATACATTCCCACTAATGTTATTTCCATCACAGATGGCCAGATTTTCTTGGAGACAGATCTCTTTTTCTCTGGCATCCGCCCAGCCATCAATGTGGGTCTTTCTGTTTCACGTGTAGGTGGAGCTGCGCAAATCAAGGCCACCAAGCAAGTAGCAGGTACCCTGCGACTGGATTTAGCGCAATATAGAGAATTGCAGGCATTTGCACAATTTGCTTCCGATCTTGATGAGGTAAGTCGCAGGCAGCTAGACCGTGGACAAAGAATGGTGGAAGTGTTGAAGCAGGGGCCCTATTCTCCATTGCCCATCGAGAAGCAGATTGTCATCATCTATGCTGGAGCAAAGGGGTTTTTGGATGATGTCCCGGTGAATAAAATCGTGCATTTTGAAAAAGAGCTCTATCTCTACATCGAGAATAAGAAGCCTGAGATTTTTGCAACCATTAAAGAAAAAAAGGCTCTAGACACAGAGATAGAAACCGCACTAAAAGCAATCATTGAAGACTTTAAAATGATCTTTAATGGCTAGGAATTGGAATGGGAAATAATTTAAAGGAAATTCGAAAGAAGATTGCAAGTGTACAAAATACACAAAAGACTACAAGGGCAATGAAGCTAGTCTCTACTTCAAAGCTAAAAAAAGCAGAAGAAATGGCTAGGCAGTCTAGGCTCTATGCAGAAAAACTCAATGAAATTTTTGATGATTTGATTATCAAGTTAAAATCCAGAGGTTTAAATAGTATCAATTCCAAGTATTTTTCCAAATCCAGCCAGAGGGATGTCAAAGTCATAGACATTATTACCATCACCTCAGATAAAGGGCTTTGTGGCGGGTTTAATATTGCTACCATCAAAGAGGCTATGCGCTTGAAAAAGGAATATGAGAGTAAGGGCATCACTGTGCGAATCCGGGGTATTGGAAGGAAGGGGATTGCTTATTTTTCCTTCCATGATATTGAGGTTTTAGACAGGGTGATTGGCTTATCTTCAATGCCTGATTATGAAAGATCTGCAGAATTCATTCTGCGAGCCATAGAGGATTTTATCGAAGGTAAGACCGATGAGATCATTTTGCTACATAATGGATTTAAAAATATGCTCACCCAAGAGTTGAAATCTAGAGTCCTTGTTCCTTTTGATTTGAGTGCTGTACAAGCTTTAGAAGGACGCGTTCATAATGTCTTCATTGAGCCTGATGATGAGGAAGATCGGGTGCTAGAGGAGCTTGCAAAAAAATACTTTGAGTACAATATGTATTACTCGCTCATTGATTCTCTTGCCGCAGAGCATGGTGCTAGGATGCAGGCGATGGATGCAGCTACAAAGAATGCGGGGGAATTGGTGAGGAGTTTAACCATTTCTTATAACAAAGCGCGACAAGAGGCGATTACTACAGAGCTTGTAGAAATTAATGCTGGTGTTGAGGCAATGAAATAAATCAAGTCAAAATTATAGAAGGGAGTTAGAATGGAAGGAAAAATTACGCAGGTTATCGGCCCGGTGGTGGATGTAGATTTTGATGCCTATCTGCCTGCCATCAATGAAGCATTGGATGTGGATTATCAAATCGATGGCGAAAAGAAAAAATTGGTATTAGAAGTCGCAGCACATCTAGGAGATCATCGTATCAGAGCCATTGCTATGGATATGACAGAAGGACTTACTAGAGGGCAGAAAGTCACAGCACGCGGCAAGATGATTGAGGTGCCTGTGGGAGAAAAGGTGCTTGGTAGGATTTTTAATGTCATTGGAGAAGTTATTGATGGTGGTGAGGAGCTCAAAGATGTGCAGACCTGGCCCATTCACAGAGAGGCCCCAAGTTTTGAAAATCAATCCACCAAAACAGAGATGTTTGAGACTGGGATCAAGGTGGTGGATTTGCTAGCCCCTTATTCCAAGGGTGGAAAGGTCGGGTTATTTGGTGGTGCGGGAGTGGGAAAAACCGTTATCATCATGGAGCTCATCCATAATGTCGCATATAAGCATAGTGGTTATTCTGTATTTGCAGGGGTGGGTGAGAGGACCAGGGAGGGAAATGATCTTTATTTTGAGATGAAAGAGGGTGGAGTCTTGGATAAGGTTGCGCTTTGCTATGGGCAGATGAACGAGCCACCAGGGGCAAGGAATCGGATTGCATTTACAGGCCTTACCATGGCGGAGTACTTCAGGGATGAAAAGGGACTTGATGTGTTGATGTTTATTGATAATATCTTCCGATATGCCCAGTCAGGTGCTGAGATGTCTGCACTTTTGGGGCGCATTCCATCTGCGGTGGGCTATCAACCTACACTCGCTAGTGAAATGGGAAAATTGCAAGAAAGGATTACTTCTACTAAAAAAGGCTCCATCACCTCTGTCCAAGCAGTCTATGTTCCTGCAGATGACCTTACAGATCCAGCGCCCGCATCAGTGTTTTCTCATCTTGATGCCAAAACCGTACTCAATAGAAAAATTGCAGAAAAAGGCATCTATCCCGCTGTAGATCCGCTGGATTCTAGCTCTAGGATTTTGGATCCTCAGATCGTGGGAGAGGAGCATTATAGAATTGCCACAGGCATTCAGCAGATTTTGCAAAAATACAAAGATTTGCAGGATATTATCGCCATTCTTGGGATGGATGAGCTTTCAGAAGAGGACAAAAAGACTGTGGAGAGAGCTAGAAAGGTCGAAAAATTCCTTTCGCAACCTTTCTTTGTGGCAGAGGTTTTTACAGGCAGTCCTGGCAAATATGTCACACTGGAAGAGACGCTAGAGGGTTTCAAAGGGATTTTGGAGGGTCAGTATGACCACATCCCCGAGAATGCGTTTTATATGGTAGGGGGCATCCAAGAGGTGCTAGAAAAAGCAGAAAAAATGAAAAATGCTTAAGAGGAAATCATGGCTTTAACAGTGAATATTATTGCTCCTTATGGAAAGATTTTCAGCGGTGGTGTCGATGGCATCATTTTGCCCGGAAGCGAAGGGGAATTTGGTGTATTGGAGGGGCATAGTGAGCTGTTTGCGTTGCTAAAGACTGGGGTCATTGAAATTTCTAGAAATCAGCAAAAGGATTTAATTGCAATCAACTGGGGATATGCAAAGGTTCAGCCAGAAAATGTGGATGTTTTAGTGGATGGCGCGGTCTTGATTAGTGATTCCAAGGGAGATATCGCTGGTGCTATAAGCAATGCCCAAAAATTATTAGAAGAGGCCACAACTGACAAGGTTGCTTTATCTAGCGTGATGTCAAAAATTGAAAATGTGGCGAAAGGAAAGTAATGCTAAGTTTACAGGGTTATTTCTATGACAGCGGCATGGTCACTCTCATCGTCTTGCTGTGGCTTTCTTTGTATTTGATTGTTACATTGTGGATCTTCATCTATCGGTTTATGATTTTGAGTAGGATGTATCGGAATCAGCGTGCCTCTCTTAGCGCAATCGTAAATGGAAAATCCAGAGCACCTAGTGATGTCTTTTTTGAGGGCAAGCATGCTGCTTCAGAGGATTTTTTATTGATTTGGAAACATAGCATCCTAAGGCAGAGCACAGCGATGCTTTCTTTTTTGAGCATCATTGCGTCCACAGCTCCCTTTATTGGTCTTTTTGGGACAGTGGTGGAGATTTTGGATGCCTTTAGTAGACTTGGTGGCAGTGGGCAGATTTCTTTTGATGTCATTGCGCCCATCATTTCCAAAGCCTTGGTAGCAACGGCAGGAGGGATACTTGTAGCAATCCCTGCATATTCCTTTTTTTTGATATTAAAGCGCAAGGCATTTGATGTGAATCTTTCCATCCAGATGCAAATTGATGCCATCACAAAGGGCGGAGCACGTAAGTGAATCAGGAATTTATGGACTGGGAGGAAAAGCCAGAGCTCAATATCACTCCCTTGGTGGATATCATGCTTGTTTTATTAGCAATTTTGATGGTGACAACACCAACTGTCGTCTACAAGGAGCAGATCACACTCCCTCAAGGTAGCAAACAATCCAGAGTTGGCCCAGATGACAAACTAGAGGTGCGCATGGACATCCACAAAAGAATCTACATCGGGAAAGATATTTTTGATTTAGCCACCTTTCCGGACAATTTCAATCTTTTGGCAGGTCGCTATAATAAAAGTTCTAACGTCTACATTCGAGCAGACAAGAAATTGCAGTACCAAGATATCATCTTTTTGCTTAAAAGCGTCAAAGAAGCAGGTTTCTCCAAGGTCTCTTTGGTGACGACAAACTGATGTATAGAAGCGCAAGATATTTTTATATTTCTGGGGCACTTGCTTTTTTTATTTATTTTGCACTGTTGTTTTTGATTGTCGCGACCATCATCCACCAAAAAAATACAGCCCACTACATCATGAAAAATAACACTAAATTCGATCAAATTGCTATCGATGCATTGATTGAAGACTCCAAGCCGCAGCCAAAGACCCAAGCTTCCTTCGTAAAAAAAACTGTAGAGAAGTCTCAAGGAGAGCCAAAGTCATTGTCTGATATCAAGGATTTGTTTTCTAAGATCCCGGATTGGGAAACAGAAAGCAAGGAGCAACAGCTCAAAAAACAAGAAGATTTGGAGCAAAAAAAGCTTCTAGATCAGGAATTGTTAAAGCAGCAGGAGGCCATACAAAATCTGCAGGCAAATCTAAGCAGCATGAACAAAACCCTCAATGAAATGAAGACAAGCATCGACATTAAGACAGATGTCTTACCCAATCAAGACAATGGACTCTATGATGAGTGGATTGCAAAAATTTATAAAATTCTGTATAAAAATTGGTCTTTTGCTTTTTATCAAGATGCCACGGTGAGTGCAATCATCACCATCACAAATACAGGACAATTTTCCTATAAAATCCTCAAGTATTCACCATTTGAGGAATATAATAACGGCGTAATTGCGATCTTGGAAAACCTGCGGGATCAAAAGCTTCCTCCCTATCCTAATGGAAACTTGATCCATATCGAAGTGAATTTTAAGGCAAGGGCAAAAGATGAGTAGAATAGTCATTTCTTTTTTGATTTTTTTTCAAATGCTTTGGTCGGTGGATGCTACCATTGATTTGGTAAAAACTATCCAAAAAACCCCCAGCATACAGGTGACCTATCTGGACAACAAAAATACAGACTTTGCGCAAGAGATTTATAGGGTTTTGCTCGGGGATCTGCAGGTGACAGGGCATTTTTTGGTGCGAGAGGGATCTAAGGGGAGGAGGAATCCTGATTATACGGAATTCATTCAACAAAAAACCGATCTCTACATCAACATAGAAGTGCTCAAAGAAGATGCAAATATCAAAGTCATACTCAAGCTTTTTGATGTAAATATGCAAAATCTCGTCCTCAATAAGGCCTATACTCTGGATGATGAAGCGCTCTATCCTTTTGTCGCGCACAAGATTGCCATTGATGCGAATAACTACATTAAGGCCCCTTCTATCGATTGGATGAAGCGTTATGTTGTACTTTCTGCGAATGTTGGCCCCAGGCGCAATGATATCTTGATTAGCGATTACACGCTGACTTATCGCAAGGTCATTCTCAATGACGGCTTGAATGTTTTCCCTAAATGGGCGAACGCGGAGCAGACTGAGATTTATTACACTAAGATTACGAGGGATTTTCCCATCATTATCAAATACAATATTTACACTGGAATTAGCTCTGAGATCTTGAGAGGTAGGGGGCTTGCCATCGTCTCTAATGTTAGTAAAGATGGAAAAAAAGCATTGATGACCCTAGCGCCCAATGGAGATCCTGATATCTATTTGTATGACTTTGATACCAAACAGCGTATTCAGATGACAAAATACAGAGGCATTGATGTTTCAGGGAATTTCATCGACAATGACACAGCAATGATCTTTGTCTCTGATCGTTTAGGTTATCCTAATATCTTCACTAAGAAGCTCCAAGAAAATGCACCTATTGAGCAGGTAGTGTTTCATGGCAAAAACAATAGTTCCGTCACTGCTTACAATAATTATGTGGTCTATACCAGCAGGGACACTAATAACGAATTTGGACAAAACACCTTCAATCTTTATTTGATTTCCATGAAGAGTGATTTCATTAGGAGATTGACGACCAATGGTGTAAATCAAATGCCAAAATTTTCTGCAGATGGTGGAAGCGTGATGTTTATCAAAAACTCAGGCAAGCAGAGTGCACTGGGGATTATTCGTCTCAATTACAACAAAACCTATCTTTTTCCCTTGAGTAAAATTCAAATTCAATCCTTTGATTGGTAGGGTTTTGAGCGAGGTTTTTTATTGACTTATTAAGAAAAAAACCTTAGAATTCGGGGATGCTTAAGGATACATAAGGGAAGAGGAGCTGCATGAAGAAAGTCTTTTTTTTAATTTTTTTGGTGTTATTTGTCGTTGGTTGTGCAAAAAAGGAGGTTGCTATCGATGAAGCACCTAAGGTGCAGCAGGAGGAGGAGCCTGTACAAGAAAATGTAGCAAAAGCTCCTGAACCCAAGAAAAAAGATATATTGCAGGATGGCACCGTGGTGGGAAGTGTTTATTTTGCTTATGACCAGTATAACATTCCTCCAAGTATGTCCGACGTTATTGATAGCAGCGTGGAAAAAATCAATGAAAATCCTGATATGAATGTGGTTGTTGAGGGGAATACCGATGAATTTGGGAGTGATGAATATAATTTCGCATTGAGTAACAAAAGAGCGATGGCTGTGCAAAGTGCACTAATCACAAGAGGGATTAGTAAAAATAAAATCTCTATTCTGTCTCTAGGCAAAACAAAACCTGTTTGCACAGAAAAGCGTGAGGAATGCTATCAAAAAAATCGCAGAGGAGATATCAGATTGATTAAGGCGAATAAATAAGCTATGAATTTGATGAAAATGTGTGGCAAGCTACAAAAGGATATTTTGATTCTGGCTCTCATCAATGGCTTTTTGTTTGCTGAGCCATCAGCGTTTGAGTTGCAAAGTGGAGCGACCAAAAAAGATATCTCTAGTCTGCAATCTAGCAGCAAAAATCTCCAGACCATTACTACAGATGTGCAGGCCCGCCTAGGCAATGTTGAACAGATACAAGATGGACTTAAAAGCTTGCTAGAGGGACAAAATCTCAAGATTAAACAGCTCTCTGATGACAATGGAGTTTTAAAAGACCAACTCAGTACGCTCCAGGCGCAGATGGAATTGCAAAAGGAGCAGAACAAAGAAAATTCTGAAGTCATGGATTTATTAAAGGTGCAGATCCTCTCTCAGCAAGACGAGATTAGAAAGCTTCAGGAATCTTTGAAAGATATCAATGATGTTATGGTCAAAAATAATGAAATGCTCTTACAGCAGCTTGATATTTTGTCTAAAAATATTGCCAAGGATAGGAAGATCTTGGAGGATAAGAGCAATACCATTGATGGCACTGGAGTTTCTCAAGAAGGTGTTTCTCAAGAAGAGGAAGAGGAGGCGTTGCAAAAAGACCCTGTCATGGTGTTTCAGGATGCCAAGTCTTCTCTGCGTTCTAAAAATTATGACCAAGCGCGCAAGAGCCTTGAGATTTTGGTGAAGAAAAAATACAAACTTGCTGAGGTTTATTTTATGCTGGGGGATATTTCTTATTCCAAGAAAGAATATCAAACTGCGGTGTCCTATTATAAAAAGAGTTTTACGCTGGATGAAGGTGCCAATTATATGCCAGTGCTTCTGTGGCGCACGGCATGGTCTTTTCGTTACCTGAAAGATGCAAAAAATTACGATCGTTTTACAGAGATTTTGGTTAAACATTATCCCAACAGTGAGCAGGCCCAAAAGATCTTGGAAATGAGAGAAAAAAAGAATAAAGGATGAAATATGAGCCAAATTAAACCAAACAAGGTTGTGACAATTGAGTATAGCGTCAGAGATAAGGAGAGTCAAAATCTCATCGATACCAATGTGGATTCAAAGCCTCTGGAATTTCTCATGGGTGCTAGTCAGGTGATTATTGGGCTTGAGAATGCGCTATCTGGTAAAAATAAGGGCGATGAGCTCAAGGCAGAAATCGCACCAGAGGATGCCTATGGGGTTTATCGCGTGGATTTTTTGCAAGAGGTGCCAAGAGAGCAGTTTGAGGGTATCGAACTGCAAGAGGGCATGACTCTCTTTGGACAGGGTGAGCATGGAGAGACTGTTCAAGTCACTGTTAGGGATTTTAATGACAAAATCGTGATGATTGATTACAATCATCCTTTGGCCGGCAAGACGCTTTTGTTTGATGTGAAGGTGCTAGATGTGCGCGAACCCACAGAACAGGAGATTCTCAATGGTGGAGTAGGTGGAGGCTGTGGTTGTCATGGAGGAGGGCATGGTCATGGAGATGGTGAGTGCTGCGGTGGTGGGGGTTGTGGTTGTCATTGAATAGGATCGCTAATCAAGTTGGTTTTTAGATCCGGTTGATAAATCCACCTCGATGAGCTTGGTTGATGCAGTCATTGTAAAACCTTGGTTTGTTCGTGATTCTGGTGGGAGCTTTCAGCCAAGCTGCAAAATCTATTCCCTTGAGATTTTTCTTCTTTGCGACCTCGCAGTGTTTTTGTTGGTTCATTCTATCTGACTAATTCTGCTCGAGTTTATTGCTTTTTTCTGATTTTTTAATGATTCTTCTCTTGCGGATTTTGTTTGTGGGTTTTCTGATCTAATGGTGATCTCAAGGATCTTGATAGTGATTTTTATGGTTTTTTTCGCTTTTTCTAGATTTTTGACTTTTATCGCAGATTTTTATTCTTGAATTTTTTGTTTCCATCATTCTTTGTGTTATTTATGCATTTTTTGATTTCTCCTACCCTTGATTCCCCCCCCCATTGTCTTGCGTGGCATTGAAGTGAATTTTTGGCTACTTCCCTCTTGATAGATTCCCTGCTAATTCTTCTGGTGGTGGTTTTGGAGATGGGGGGGGGATTTGTCTTTCTTTGCTTGGAGTGGCTACTTGTTGAATTTCTTTCATAAATCCATCTAAATTCAAGTTAAGGTTCATTCCTTGACTCATTGAATTTCTTGCAGAAGCCCTTCTAGGTCGATTTGCTTTTCATAGAATGCCTTGCCTATGATGACTCCACCCTGGAGATTTTCTCGCAAAAAACATTCTTTTAACATTTGCAGATCTTTTTTTGCGCTAAATCCTCCACTGGCGATGCAATATTTCCCACTGGCCCTGGCAATCTCCATGCTAAAGGGGATGTTGATGCCACTTAGAGCTCCATCCCTGGAGATATCTGTGCAAATGACTGCCTCTACTTTGGAATGAGAGAATTTCTTTGCAAATTCTGTGGCGCTAATATTTTGTACCTCTTCCCAGCCATGAATGGCGACCTTGCCCTCTTTGGCATCGATGCCAATGGCGATGGGATAGCGCTCTGCCATCTGGATGGAAAAATCAGGATCTTGCAATGCAATGGAGCCAAGGATGATGCGAGAGACGCCAAGATTTAGATAAGCCTTGATGCTCTCCTCATTTCTCACCCCTCCACCGATTTGGATTTTGATGCGAGTTTGTGTGGCAATTTTTTTGATGACTTCAAAATTCTGCGGGCTACCGCAAAATGCACCATTGAGATCCACGATATGCAGCCACCGCGCTCCGATTTTTTCAAAATATTTGGCAAACTCGTAGGGATCTCCATAAATGGTAGCACTTTGCATAGCTCCCTTGTAGAGGCGTACAGCATGACCATCTTTGAGATCAATGGCAGGAAAAATTTCAAACATCCCTTCCCCTTTTTTTGCTAGATGGGGCCCATTATAATCAAAAAAATGAAATTTTGATAAAATACTAAAAAGTGTCAAAACTTGGGCTGGAAGGGTCATGCAGGAGCAAGGGCTAAAAAAACTCGTTGATTGTTTTGGGTATCTCAAGCGCTATTACACCGATATTTTTGATGCATTGCACGCGATGCTTGAGTTGCTTTTGCTGCAAAAAAAATACCAAATCTTTGATGGTGTGCCAAAGGAGTCTTTGATACGCCAAAAAATCAAAGATCTCGCTTTGCAGGATTCTTTAATCTTGCAGGCAAATTTTAAACTCTGCAGACTAGAGAAATATTTTGCAGATATGGTGGTGGATCTAGAGATTGTAGAAGAGTTTTTCTTCATTATTACCCAGCAAAAAACCTCCAATAAGCTATATTATTACTCCACTCCCTTGCAGGTTAATCGCCTGCTTATAGGGCTTTTACAGATTGAAGAAGATGATAAAATCTATAATCCCTGTTATGGTATGGGGAGCATTTTTTTGAGCCTTGTGCAGATGCAAAAAAATATAGAGCTCTATGGCGAAGAGCTAGATCCTAGGCTTTCTCAGATTGCATTTTTGATTTTGCAAATCTGTGAGATCCCAACTCATGGCCTTTATGTCAATGATCTACTCAAATCCCCGCGTTTTGTGGATGGTGATCAATTCCAAATTTTTGACAAGGTGCTTTGCAATCCACCCTTGTATGCGCATCTTGGCATTGATTTTCTCAAAAAAGACCAGCGATTTCATCCCATCGGTGCTATTGCTAAGCATTATCCCGAGCTGATTTTTTTAATTCATTCTCTCTCCCATCTCAAAAAATGTGGTGTCTTCATCGTGCGCAATCAAGTGCTGCAAAAAAATGCTTCAGAGGCCAAGGTGCGCTCACGCCTTTGTAAGCAGAGAATGATAAGATCTATCATTGAGCTGCCAAAAAATATTTTTCCTCATCAAAATAATGATTTTTCCATCGTTGTGATCATGCCAAATAGCGAGGAGATTTTGCATATCAATGCTAGTGATGAGTTTTTCTATGAGCGAGAGGGGAAATATAATCGGCTCAAAAATATTGAGGTGATTTTGGAAATTTTCTTCCAGCAAAAAGAGGGCAAATATAGCAAGATTACAAAAACCGCAATGATAGAAAATGGGGATTTGCGTGCAAGTCACTTCATCTCCAAAAAAGAGCCTCACCAGGGAAATCGTTTGCGCGATATTGGTTTTGAGGTGATGCGCGGCCAGCGGGTGTATGGAGGCAAGAGTGATGAGGAGATTTGCTTTTTTGATGTGGGGATTGCAGACTTTGCACCACTGGGATTTTGCTCTGTGTTTGAAAATAAAAAGTATCGTGGCGACCCCAAAAAAATCAAAAAATACCAGCTCAAGCCCTATGACATCTTGCTATCTTTGCGTGGCGCAACACCCAAAGTCACTATACTTGGCGAGATTTATCAGATTTGCGTGGCAAATGTAGGCGTGGTGATTCTGCGTCATAAAAATAAGCAAAGAGCTCTGGCACTGTATTGTTATTTATTTTTGTTTGAGGGTGCACAAAGACTTAGGGAAATCTATGAAAAAAGCAGCGATGGGGTTTTGGATCTCCAAAGCTTGCTAGATTTTACCCTGCCAAAAGATTATGAGAGCATCGCGGAGAAAAATCTGCCAAAAATTTTAGATTTTGCAGAGCAATTCCAAGATCTAGAGCAAAGGATTCATGCATTGAGGCAGCAAAAAATTTCAACCCAGGAGGCAGAATGAGGGTCATAGAATCTGGTTTGTGCGATGTGAGGGCAGAGGAAAGTGTCACAGTGATGATGCCAAGCAATCTCTATGGATGCAGATTGATGGAAGATGTGTTCATCGGGCCTTTTGTGGAGGTGCAGTGTGATGTGGTTATTGGTGCGCGCACAAGGGTGCAGAGCCATAGTTTTATTTGTTCTTTGGTGGAGATTGGGGAGGATTGTTTCATTGGGCATGGAGTGATGTTTATTAATGATACTTTTTTGGGAGGAAGGCTTGCTAAAGAGAATAAGGAATGGAAAAAAACCCGCATTGGCAATCGTGTTTTGATAGGAAGTAATGCTACAATATTGCCAGTGTATATTTGTGATGATGTGGCAATCGGTGCTGGTAGTGTAGTGGTCAAAGATATCACAGAGAGTGGGATTTATGCAGGGAATCCCGCAAGGAAAATAAAGGATATTTGTGAAAAAAATTGATTTTAAGCTTTGGTTGTTTCCTAGCATCTGCTTTTTGTTTTTTATCTATGGAATGGCTTTTTTGTTTGTCTACACTTATAACGACGGCTTCGGGCGGCATTTGCTGGTGGAAAATAAAGCATCCAAACCCTTGGATGGTGATGCGATTCGCAATGAACTCAAGAAGATCGCAGAATGATAAAAAATTTTGTTTTTTTACCGATCCTTAGAGGAAATTATGAATTTCTAAGGAGTAAAGATGCTAAATATCATCGGGAAGAACCCCATGGTTGCGAATGTTGATAGCAAGATCCATAAAGTAGGAGATCAAAAAGTCCAAGCAGAAAAAATCCAAAGCGACAAAGTAGAAAAAATCAGTCAAGCGGTCAAAAGTGGAGGCTATAAAGTTGATTTGCAGGCAACTTCTGAAAAAATGGCACTAAATTTGCTTGGTCTATAAAAACCCCTTGGGGTATTTATAGAATTAGGACGTAAGATGTTGTATAAATATTTACGAGGCGCTATCAGCGACCTTGATGCTTTGATTTCTTTGACAGAGTGCGATATCCAGGATATCCAAGAGGCTAATCACGATGCGGTTTTTGCGCGGAATTTGGAAAAGCAGCCTCTTATCCTATCCTTTGAAAACAAAAAAAATATGGCACAGCAAGAAATTCTCAATCTCAGGGACAGTGATTCACAGAAAAGTCTTGCCGAGCTCCTAGATGATGAGGTCAACATTCTGCTAGAGCAAATGAAACAAAAGTTGCAAAATCTCAAAAATCTCAATACCAATTATGCGCGTATGGTTTTTGCTGTTTCAGAATTCTATTCTTCCCTTTTACATCAGATCGTCCCCCATGAGGTGAATGGTTATAGCGGCCCTCGAACTGCTCAAAGCACATTTTTGAAGATCAGGGTATAGAGATGGGCGGTATTTTCACTTCTCTTGGTACTTCTTATACGGGACTACAAGCCAATCAATTGATGGTGGATGTAACTGGGAATAACATCTCTAATGCCAGCAATGAATTCTACAGCCGTGAGCGCGTGCTTTCTGCTCCTGAAAAGTCACTGTTAATAGGAGGTAATCTTGTGGGTAGAGGGGTGGATATCCAGGCTGTCCAGAGAATCCACAATGATTTTGTTTTTGATCGCTATTCCAAGGCTGCAGAGGCCTATAGTTTTGCAGAAACAGAGTTCAATCATCTAGAAGAAGCTTCCTCTTTCTTCCCCGATGTGGATGATCTTGGGATCATGTCAGATCTCAAGGAATATTTCAATGCATGGAAGGATATTTCCAAAAATCCCAGCTATTCAGCTCAAAAGCAAGTACTTGCAGAAAAAGCAAAGGTTTTCACTCAGCACCTCAAGGATGTTCGCTCTAAGGTTGTGGATCTGCAAAAAAAAGCATCAGATGATTTAGAGATTCGAGTCAAGGAAATCAATGACATTGGTGCGCATATCGCCAAGCTCAATAAAGAAATCAAGGTGATGGAGGACAAAGAAATCTATAAGCGGGCCAATACGCTGCGCGATCAACGCGACGAATTGGAATTCAAGATGCGTGAACTTCTTGGTGGGAATGTCTTCAAAGATAAATTAGCTAGTCAGGGCAGGTTGGATCGCGATTCTGCGGATTTTGATGAGGATTATTTGTTTAGTATTGGCAGGGGGTTAAACATCGTGGATGGAGGTACTTTCCATCCTATTGTTTTGCAGAAGGATAATAATTCTGCTGGTCTTAATCGCGTCTATTTGCAAGGTTATGATTTCAAACCCATTGAAATTACGGATAAGTTGGTATCTGGGAAGATTGGAGCGTTGATTGACCTGTATAATGATGGGCACAATGGCACCAAGGTGGGAAAATTTCAAAATTATATCAACATGCTAGATACCTTTGCAAGGAGCTTCATTGAGGCGAGCAATGCGATTTATGCCCAAAGTGCCACGCATAGGATTGAGAGTGCACCCCTAGAACTTGAGGATAATGTCGCATTTGGGGATACCAATTACAACCTCAAGCAGGGCAGCTTTGATCTTGTAGTCTATGATGCAGATGGCAATGAAGTCGTAAAAAAAAGTGTCCAAATCAGTGACATTACCACCATGCGCGATGTGGTCAATCAAATCAATGCAAACACCGATGATAACGGCGATCATAACTCAAAAAATGATGTTGATGATTTTTTCAGGGCTTATTACAATAACAAATCCAAGCGCTTCATCATTGAGCCCACAAAGTCTGTCAATGGTTTTTCTGTTGCCATTCGCGATCATGGCACTAATTTCCCAGGGGTTTTTGGAATCAATAGCTTTTTTGAGGGGGATAGTGCGGCAAATATCGAACTCAATTACGCCTATCAAAAAGATGCGACAACCATCCGCACGTGGATGGCTCCTGTGACAGGGAATTTTGAGATTGCTAACATGATGCAGCAAATGCAATATGATGACATTGAGTTTTATGACAATAAATTTGATATCAAAAAGATGAAGCTTAGTGAATTTTATGAATTTATCGCAACAAAACTTGCTACAGATACTCAGAGTGCACAAACCACAATGAATACAAAAAAGGCACTTTTGGAATCTGCCAAAAAAGAACATTTGTCTATTTCGCAGGTAAGTGTAGATGAGGAAATGGTGAATTTGATCAAATTTCAGAGTGGTTATTCGGCCAATGCAAAGGTAATTACTGCTATTGATAAGATGATTGACACATTGCTAAGCATCAAGCAATGACACTGCACCAAAAGCTAGAATATCACTATCATCTGAGAAATGAAAATGAAGATTTTCTTACCCCAGATCCCATTATGGTGCTCAAAGAATATGCAGAACACAAGCATTTTGAGCTCATCGCACTTACCTGTGCGCTTTTTTCCTATGGAAATGCAAGGCAGATTGTCAAGTTTTTGCGAGCCCTGGATTTTGATTGTTTGGATAAGCGCACGCTTAAGCATGTCATTTTTCCTCATTATCGTTTTCAAAATGCTCATGATGTGCAGATGTTTTTTGAGATTTTGCAAAAGATTGGTGCTAGCGGCGGGATCAAGGCAGTGATGTTAGAAGGCTATTATCAAGCCAAGCAAAGCCAAGGCCAGGAAGGAATTTTGCGTGCCATTGGCAAATGTATAGAAAAAATGTATGCCCAAATCAAACAGAAACCAAGCAGAGGGTTAGAGCACTTGCTAGGCAGCAGAGGCGCTTCAAAGTCCCCGCTAAAGCGTTACAATCTTTTCTTGCGTTGGATGGTGCGAAAGGATAAGATTGATTTTGGATGCTGGAGGGAATTTTTGCCAAGTGATTTGATTTTGCCTCTGGATGTCCATACGTTTATGGTTTCTAGAAAACTTGGGCTTTTAGAGCGCAAGACCTGTGACCTGAAATCTGCATTGTTGCTCACAGATGTCCTTAAACAATATGACAGCAAAGATCCGGTGAAATATGACTTCGCACTCTATCGAATTGGGCAAGAAAAAATCCTAATTTAGCTAAGGTTTTTTATTTTTTTTCACTATAATGTCAGAAAGTATTTATAAAGGAAAAGTAATGGCAAAAAAATGTTTTCTTACTGGCAAGGGACCCATGGTCGGCAATCATGTAAGTCATGCGAACAACAAGACAAAAAAGCGCTCACTTCCCAATCTTAGGACTGTTCGCATCAAACTTGAAGATGGAGGCTCCATGCGCATCAAAGTCGCAGCTTCTACCTTGCGCACAATGAAAAAACGCTCATAACCCAGCTTGATAACCAAGCTGATGAAAAATTTACCAAATGTTCTTACAACTTCCAGAATCGTTATCTCAATCTTAATTATTTTTGTTTTGCTGCATGGTACAACTCTGGGGTTTCACTCCCCCAAGGCTGTGGCTTTTTGGTTTTTTTTGATTGCTTCTATTACAGATTTTTTTGATGGTTATTTGGCGCGCAGATATGATCTGGTCTCGGTTTTTGGTGAAGTTTTTGATCCTCTTGCAGACAAAATGCTCATCCTTGGTACATTTATTGGTCTGCTTGCTATTGGCGAAATCAATCCCTGGGCAGTGTTTATTATTTTGAGTCGTGAGTTTTTTATCACAGGATTGCGTGTGGTGGTTGCTAGCAATCAGCATAGCGTACGTGCAGGGATCTTGGGAAAATGCAAGACGGTTCTGCAAATGGGGGCTGTTTGCCTTTTGTTGCTGGGCTGGTATGGGGGGGATGTGGTATTGTGGGTGGCTACCTTTGTCACCCTCTATTCTGGTTTGGACTATGCCCTGCGTTATTACAAAAGTATGAAATAATGTTTATACTCTTTGCCTGTCTTATTCTCGCATTTTTAATTTTTTTTCATGAATTGGGGCATTTTTTGGCAGCCAAGCTTTTTGGCATTCATGTAGAGGTTTTTAGTATTGGTTTTGGTAAAAAGTTGCTTACAAAGACTCACAGGGGCACAGAATACGCACTTTCTTTGATTCCATTGGGTGGATATGTGAAGCTCAAAGGTCAAAATGATCTTGATGCTCTGCATTCACAAGGGGGAAAAGATAGCTATAGTGACAAAAACCCATTAGTTCGCATTGCCGTACTCTTTGCAGGTCCTTTTTTTAATCTCATTCTTGCTTTTTTAATCTATGTTGTTGTGGCGATGATGGGCATCCAGGTGATCCCCCCAGTTGTTGGCAAAGTATTGAAGGATAGTCCTGCTTATGAGGCTGGGATCCTACCAGGAGATCGGATTTTGAGCATCAATAATCAAGGTGTGAATCGCTGGAATCAGGTCTATGAACTCATCAGTCAGGAGCAAAAAATTCAGCTTAGGATTTTGCGCAATAACATGGAATATGAATTTTTTCTCCAAACAAAGCCTATAGAAGATCCTGCTAATTCCCAAAAAAAGCATTATCGCATCGGAATTGTCGCGAAAAATGAGATAGAGACCCTATATCTTCCCTTTGATGGGGCACTGGAATATGGGTGTACTAAGGTTTGGGAATCTTCCTTTCTCATTCTATCTGGCCTCCAGAAGCTGTTGCAGGGTGCCATCCCCATGACCGAGATTAGTGGGCCGGTGATGATTGTAGATAGCATTGCGCAGTTTGCCCAAAAGGATTTTGTGGTGATGCTGCTTTGGGTGGCTCTCATTTCTGTGAATCTTGGGATTTTGAATCTCTTGCCAATCCCAGCGCTAGATGGTGGGCAGATTTTATTCAATCTCTATGAGTTGCTTACCAGAAAGCCACTGCATGAACAAGGTGTCAAATATTTGACTCTACTTGGCTGGCTGATTTTGCTTGGTCTTATGAGCCTAGGGCTTTATAATGATATAGCTAGGATTTTTACTCAAGGCGCGCTGCATGGCTAATCCTTTGAGTGTATCTGCGCTCAATGCGCAGATACAGGCCTTATTAGAGACGACTTTTTTGCAGGTATGCGTGGAGGGGGAGATTAGCAACCTCACCAAGCACAACAGCGGGCATTTTTATTTTTCTATCAAGGATCAGGATTCTGTTATTTCCTGTGTGCTGTTTCGTGGTAACGCCCAAAAACTTCGCTTTGTGTTAGAAAATGCACAAAAAGTTATCGTGCAGGGCAGCATCAGCGTATATGTCCCTCGTGGGAATTATCAGATCCTCTGCACCAATATCACCCCTTTTGGCCAGGGTGCGCTGCATCTAGCTTATGAGCAACTTAGAAAAAAATATGAAAAACTGGGTTATTTTGATGCCGCGCTCAAGAAGAAGATGCCAAAATTCCCTAAAAAAATCGCACTCATCACTTCCAACACAGGCGCGGCCTTGCAGGATATGCTAAGTGTGGCCAAGAAGCGTTGGAATCTTGTGAAGTTAGTGAATTTTGATACTCTGGTGCAAGGAGATGAGGCAAAATTCCAGATTGCAGATCGCATTGCCTATGTGGATGGTTTTTTTGGCAGCTCCGATGCCTTTGATGTGATGATCATTGGGAGAGGTGGGGGCAGCATGGAGGATCTCTGGGCATTTAATGAAGAGATTGTGATGCAGGCGATTTTTGAGGCTAGGACCCCGATTGTCTCGGCAGTAGGACATGAGATTGATGTGGTGTTGAGTGATTTTGTCGCAGATCTGCGTGCCCCCACTCCTTCTGCTGCCATGGAGATGATTCTGCCAGAAAAACATCATTGGCTCTTGGTTTTGGATGAGATGGGAGAGGAAATCTCTTTGAAAATGCAAAAATATCTAGCACAGATGCAGGATCGACTGTCAGATTATGAATATTTTTTGCAGCAGTGTAATGTGGGGGGTAGGATTCATCTTGCTGAGGAAATCTTGCAAAATCTCTTGGTATCACTGAAGCAAGCAGCAAGGATTTTTTTTGATTGTAGGGCAAATCTCCTTGCCACAGAAGGACAGATGGCAATGGCGATGGAAAAATTTTTGCAAGATAAAAAACTCGAGCTTTTGAAATGGGAGAGATTGCTGCGGTGTGAGAGAGAAAAAGATAGAGCCATCCAGATTTCTCATGATGGCAGAAAGGTGGATTTGCAAAATCTTGTAATAGGAGATTTGATAGAAATCTTTGATGATCAGGGATTTGTATCCGCGCAGATCACACAGGATTTCACCAAGCTCTAGTGGTGGTTTTGGAGGTTTTATAGAGCGTTTGCTGGGAGTTGTTGATATTGTATTGAATGGCAAAGCCATATTGGATGTTCATGACCCCAGAGCTAGAGATTGATACGCTGCGGTAAGCATCACGTGGGATGTTAAGACTAGCAATCCCGGAACTAGAGCGAGGGGCTAGAGTCTTGTTGATAGGCATTTCTGTGATGAGTTCTCCATTGATATAGAGTGCGACATTAGTGATGGTGATGAAGGAATTTGTGAGATTGGTGGCACTCACTCCTGCTGCGCCACTGCTCAAGGTAAAGGCACTGCTAGCAATGGCAAGATGGGAATTGTCCACGCGCAATGCAGGAATCAAGATGCGAGATAGGATGTACCTTGCTGGGGTATCTCCAGAGTTGTTTGGGATGTTCATATCTGCCCCGGCCTTGATGAGCAGGCGTAGAATATCGATATTATTTTTCATTGCTGCGTATTGCAAAGGAGTATTGCCTCGAATGCTATCTTTGACATTCACCCTTGCTCCAGCCTTGAGGAGTGCTTCTGTTAGGCGGATATTATTGAATTGCACCACCTTGTGCAATGCGGTTTCTCCATGGCAGATGGCATTGACATTGGCGTGATAATTGATGAGCAAATACACAGCTTGGGCATTGTTTTTCCTGGCTGCATCATACAAGGGAGTGCTGCCCCTAAGCCTCGCATTTACATTTGCACCTAGCTGCAGGCCTCTTTTGACATCCTGGAAATTATTGCTAAATAGAAGATAGTCATATTGATTGGCTAGCAATAAAGAGGAAAACAAAATTAAGAGAAAAAATCTTTTCATTTTTGCTCCTTGAGATAAATTTGAGAAAGTTTTTTGATTTTTTGAAAGATTTCCAAGAAATCCACGCCATAGACTCTAGTATCTGCGATACTGGTAATAAAATTGGTATCCCCATTATATCGAGGTAAAAGATGCAGATGCAGATGCCCAGGGATCCCAGCACCTGCTGCTTTTTTGATATTAATGCCAAAATTCACCCCCTGTGCTCCATATTCATAGAGCATGGGGATGGCTTTTTGGATGATGATTTGGAGATGTAGCCAGGTTTTGACAGGCAATTTTTCGGGGCTATCGATGTGTATGTTGGGGATAAAAAGCAGATGCCCGGGGATATAGGGGAAGCGATTCATGACCCCATAACAAAGCTCATCACGATAAAAAACCCTATTTTGTTCATCAAGCTGGGGATTTTGAGAAATCTCACAAAAGATGCAGCCCTCTGTTTGCGTCTCAAAATAATCTGTGCGCCAGGGAGCATAGATGTTTTGCATAGGGCCTCCTAAATGAAATTGGGAGCATCATTGGCAAATAAAATGAGATCTCCCTTGTAAGTGGAATTGAGCAAGAAATTTTGCAGCTGACTCTTGTCTTTGAGCACGATTTTTTGGGGCCTGCGGATGTGCTGGGATAGGATGTGGGAATTGAGTTCCCCGGTGATGATTGCCATATCAAAAGTAGAGTCAATGGCCTTTGCAAGAGTGATGTTGGATTTTTCATCACTTTCAATGATGCCAGGTGTGATGATGACCTTTCTGCCATCATAAAGTCCCGCAATCCGCACAGACTCTAGCATTCCATTGAGATTTCCATTGAAACTGCTATCCAAAATCATCTTGCCATTGACCACTTCCTTTGTCAGGCGATGGGGGATTGGCTGCAGGGTGCCAAGCACTCTTTGCATGGTTGGGATGGGGATTTTTAGATGATGGCCAAGCAGGATGGCAGCACTGAGGTTATGGATATTGAAGGCTCCAAGAATATTGGTTTTGAAGGTGTAGAAGTTTTGTTCAATCTCTAGCTCAAAGCTTGTTTCTTCAAGATTAGCTTGTTCATTGCGTAACTCTGTGGGGAAATATTGGATTTTTTTATTTTTGGAGAGATATTGTGGGAAGGTATTGTCTTTGAAAATCAGTGCAAATTCTAGTCTATTGCTCTCTAGCAACTCAAATTTTGTCTGCATGATATTCTCAAGTTTTTTAAAATATTCTAGATGTTGCTCGCCAACCTCGCCAATGATGCCATATTGGTGATTGAGCAAATGTGCAATCTCTGCGATATCACCCTTTTGGCGCGCACCGGCCTCTACGATGTAGATCTCTGTATGGGGAGGGAGATTTTCATTGATGTCGCTAACAATGCCCTTGATGGTGTTTACACTCCTTGGGGTGGCATAGACTTGGTATTGTGTGCGCAGGATTTGGTAGAGGAAGTTCTTGATGCTGGTTTTTCCATAACTTGCGGTGATGGCAATAATTTTTAGATCTTTGATGGAGTTGAGTTTTTTTTGCGCTTGTTTTTTGTAGCGGTTAAATAAAATGGCCTCAAAACAATAAGAACAGATGAGGCTAAAAATCAAACTCAAGAGGAAGAAAATATTGTTGTTGCTCTGTAAAAAGAATACCAAAACATACTGCTGCAATGCCATGAACGCAAATAAGATAATAAAAAAAGTTTTGATCCTCCTAGTGAATACGAGTTTTTTGTCTAGTCCGATAGCCCAATTTATCAATAAGGGCAGATAAAAGAGATAGAGGCTGATGAAGAGCAGAGTGGGGGAGTTGCTAGGCCCCACAGCGATAAAGAGTGCTAGGGGCAGGAGGAAATAGAGAAAATGCCAGATTTGCTTGTGATGTTTTGTGATAACACGATAAAAACTATAGTTGTACCATTGGAGATTGGTCTGGAGATAATATGCCAATGCAAAAATAAAAATCCAATTGGAAACAAAATAAAAAACAACAAGCCAATTCACTTTAATCCCTTAGAATGACAAAATCTTGGAATGCCTTTGGTGGGATGATTTTGGTTTGCACTGTATCCACCCGCGCGCGCTCAGGTCCGATTTTGAGCAGGGAGACAAAGGCGTTGAGGAATTCCATATCTGCCGCACTGGCATAGACTTCTACGCGAAAATCCTCTAGATTTCTTATGCTGCCAGTGATTTCTAGCTCCCTTGCTTTTTTTTGTGCAAAATTGCGATATCCCACGCCTTGGACTACGCCAGAAATTAAGATGTGTAGAGTCATTACTACTCCTTAAAATAAAGCTTTTCTATCATATCTCCTTGCTTCAGGAAAAAATAATGATCGCCTTCCAGCGCGTAGAATCGGCTATTCTTGATGAGTTTTGATATTTTTTCTCCCGAAGAAAGGCTTGTAGCTGAGTCTTGTTTGCCCCAAAAAATCACTGCCTTTTGTTCAAAATTGGCAAAATGCGGGGTGAAATCCTCATTCACGACATTTTTGAAGGTATTATACATGCCTTGGTTGAGATTTTTGGCATCCTTGCTGCGCATGAAACTTGTATTGAGGTAGAGGGACTTGCAAAGCTTTGCAAGTAGGATTTTTAGTCTGACTTTGAGGGGTTTTTTTTCCAAAATCCCAGCTGAACTTAGCAAAATGATGGGGTAGGGTAGGAGAGTGGCGACCTTGCCCCCAAAGCTATGCCCAAAGACAAGTTGGGGAGTTATGTCTAATGCGTGAAAAAATCTCTGCATAATCTCTGCATAATCCTGCGTATTTAGGGTTTGCTCATTGGGGCTGCGTCCAAATCCTGGTAGATCGATATAGCAATGATTGTATTGGGGAAAATATCTTTCAAAGGCGAGTTTCATGATTTCTTTGTTGCTGCCCCATCCGTGCAAAAACACGATATTTTGCTCGCTTTGGTGATGGATGAAGTCATAGGCAATGGGAAAATCATGGCCTTGATAGGAGATGATTCTTTGTGCCATTATTTTGCTTTTTGGATTTTTTTGATGTATTGATAATCAACAAAAATAGGTTTCTTTTTGGGGAGACTGGTGCAAAGTGATATTAGGGTTTTTTCAAAATCTTCAAAGAGATAGTTTGCCATGCTGCCAGGGATGGGATTGATTTCGTTGATGTAGATTTTGTCCTCATGGATGAAAAAATCACAGCGAATCAATGCGCCCTCAAAGCAATTTTCATAAAGAGCTTCAAAATGCTTCTGCATTTTGGTGACATTTTGCGCGGAGAGATTGGCATTCTCTATCTTGGAGTCGCGCGAAAAATCCAAATATTTGTCTTCAAAATCTAAAAATTCTTTTTTGCCAGGCTCCTCGATGAGGGAAAAAACAAAATCCCCCTGGATCTTGCAGCCAGCGAGATTGTATTCTTTGATGCCGCTGAAAAAAGGCTCGACCAACACGCTTGAGTCATATTCAAAAGCCTGATCGAGAGCAAAATTTAGGCTTTGGGGATCTTTTGCTATGCTGATGCCAATAGAGCTTCCTAGTCTTGCAGGCTTGATGATGAGAGGGAAGTCTAGGGGGATCTTTTGCTCTTGATGCTGTGTGAGATGGACAAATGGCAGAGTGGGGATGCCACGCTCTTTTGCAAAAATTTTTGTATAGAGCTTATTGAAACTCAGGACACTGGCCTCCACTCTAGGCCCGATGTAGGGGATATGATAAAAATCAAGCAATCCTGCAAGCGTGCCATCCTCTCCATCAGCTCCATGTACTAGATTGAGTAGGATGTCAAACTCTAATGGGTTTTTGCCAAAAAAACCAGAGGTAAAAAATCCTCTCCTATCAAGATGTAGGGGCTTTTGGGATTTGTGTTTTTTTTGAGCAAAGAAATCTGCTTGCATTTGATGGGATTGTATGTGGTAGAATCGATGTTCCTCATCTAGGAAGATGAAGAGTAGATTTTCTTGTTTTAGGACATTTTTGAGTGTGATAGCACTGACAATGCTGATCTCATGCTCCCAGCTTGCCCCACCAAATAAGATACAAAGAGTCATTTTTCATCCTCGTTTTTGCTAATTATAATATATTTGAGTAGAAATCACTGTGCCTGTTTCAAAGTTCTTGGGAAAATCCCAGTGGAGATTATTTAGTTTACCAGAGGATTGGGGAAAAGCTATATAAGAGAGCAGGAAGCGTAAAAATTGGCCGAGTTTCTTTCTTTTTGTTATTATTTCTATGCTTTTACTTATTACAAGATTTTACAAGGAGTTTTTATGGGTAGTGTTACTTTGATCAATAATGAAACGGGTCAACAATTTGAGTTTGATTTGATTGATTGCACCAGGGGGCCAAAGGCTATCAATTTTTCTAAGCTTTTTGAGACAGCAGGGATTTTTTCCTACGATCCAGGTTATGGTTCTACGGCAGGATGTGAGTCTACTATCAGCTATATTGATGGCCAGAAAGGTGAGCTATTCTATAAGGGCATCCCCATCCAAGAAGTTGTGGAAAAGTATAAATTCATTGATGTGTGCAAATTGCTTATTAGTGACTCTGCTCCCAAAAATGCCGCCGAGTCTTTGGAATTTGATCTAGAATTGCGTCATCGCGGATTTTTGCATGAAAAATTAAAAAGGATGTTTAACTTTTTCCCCGATAAGGCTCATCCTATGGCAACACTTTCTGCTCTTGTCTCTGTTCTTTCCACGCTTTATGTAGATCACAGAGATGAAGACATGGCAGATGATAGGGGCTATCAAACCATGGCAAGAAGAATCATCGCCAAAATTCCTACGATGGTGGCTTTTTGTTATCGCAATTCTGTGGGTGCACCATTCATCAATCCTGATATCAGCAAAAGTTATGTGGAAAACTTCCTCTATATGCTGCGCGGATATCCGCATGGTAGGATGAAGATTGGTAAGCATGGCGAACAGGAAATCACTGCGCTAGAGATTGAGGCATTGGATAAGATTTTGACATTGCATGCAGATCATGGGCAAAATGCCTCCACTACCACAGTGCGAAATGTTGCTTCCACAGGTGTGCATCCCTATGCCGCGATTTCCTCGGGGATATCGGCATTATGGGGGCATGCGCATGGTGGGGCGAATGAGAAAGTTTTGCGCCAGCTCAATGAAATCGGGGATATCAAAAATGTGGATCGATACATTGCTAGGGCAAAGGATAAGAGCGATCCCTTTAGATTGATGGGCTTTGGACATCGTGTGTACAAAAACTATGATCCCAGAGCGAAGACTCTCAAAAAACTCAAAGATGAATTGGATAAAAAAGGCATCAAAATGAATGCTCGCTTGAGTGAGATTGCTCATAAAATCGAGGAGGTGGCGTTGAATGATGAGTATTTCATTCAAAGAGGGCTTTATCCCAATGTGGATTTTTATTCAGGAATCATTCTCACAGCACTTCAGATCCCCACAGAGCTCTTTACTCCGATTTTTGTAATGGGAAGAATGCCGGGTTGGTGCGCACAGCTTATTGAGCACCACAAAAATCCCTCTGCAAGAATCACCCGCCCAAGACAGGTGTATTTGGGAAAATGATCCGCAAGGACCCAAGGGATGAGTCTCTTGGATCCTTGGGCTCTTTCTCTTCTATCATTGTTTTGGTTCTTGTTTTATTGGATTTTTTCTGGTCTCTGCTTTTTTTGATGCGTTTATCATCGCTGGGGTTTTTTTTGACCGCTTCTTGATCGTCTTTGCTCCCTGTGCTGCGACTTCTCGCCATGAGGTGATTTTTGCGACTCTAGTTGAGAAATTTACATCTTTATGCACAAAGGTTGGATTTATATGACTAGGGTTTTGGGTGTCTGTCTTCTTTGATTTTTGCTCCATTGGATGCAGTTGGAGCAAAGGCAGATAGGGAGATGCTAGAGCAAGATAAAAAAAGCAGGGCCTAATTAGAGGTTTTATCGCGCAGTCGCGATGAGGCATTGGTAAAAGGAGTGCTCAAAAAAGGCGAGAGGGTGGTGTCTCGCGGGCAGGATGTGTTGCAAATTACTAAATCTTTGTGGTCTTGGCGAATTTTGGTAAGAAATGCAGGGAGAAGTAAGCTGAAAGCAAAATAAAAATTTGCTTAGAAGGGTTAAGGGCTGCATATAATATCGCCTATCTCCCTCCCCATCACTTAGGATCTTGTGTGCATTGCTATCACTTATCAATATTTTCTTTAAAAAAGCTTTCCAAGCGATGATAAATAGCTCTATTGCGATTGTCTATATCCTCTTTTAACCAACCATTTTGGGGCAATTTTGCTAATTCTTGGACTTCTTTTAAATGCTTGGTTCTAGCATCCTTGCTATATATTTCTTTCTTTTTGGCAAAAAAATTATCAGCGCATTTAATATTGGTTTTTTTAGGAAGCAAAATCTTGTTGCCTATTTGTTCTAAATATTCTTTATGACTTTCTTCATCCCAACCATTAAAGTTAGCATTCTGCCATTGTTTTGGCAAAATATGCTCAACCTCCAAGCCAGAAATATCAATGGGCTGTGAAAAATTATCATAAACATAGGCATAAAGATAGAGTAGGTATTTGGCCTTATTTGCCCTATCTTCCCACATATTTTCTTTGAAGGTTTCAAATGATGGATAGGGGATTTCATCTATCTTTTTGGATGGATTTTCATTCTGTAAAATATTAATGTTTAACTTCAACACCAAATGGCTAATTCTATTGCTAGTAACCTCTAGTCTCAAAAAAAGCAAGCTTACTTTTTTAAGCAGTTCCAGCAGTGGTGCTTCAAATGCTTGGCTGATTCTATCTTTTTTAATATTTTCATCCCAAAACAATTCTCTATGCTTCCATACCAAACAACTTACAAATGACTGCCAGCCTTTATTTTGAAAAATATTTAGCACATTTATATAATTGAGAGATTTTCCGCACAGATAATCTTGTGGTGCTAACCAAAAGTTTGCAAGTGATCTAATAAAGGGCATTGTTTCATCCTTATAAAGCCAACCATCAGACGAACCCCAAGCTTTTATTGTTTTGCTTCCTACTTTTTTATCATCTTTTGAGGTAAAAAAGTCTAAAAAATCTATCGTCGTCGTATTTGAGTCATTGTGAACTGCTTTAATGATGTGCATATACTGCAAAAATAGAAAATCAAGATTTACATCTTTATTGCTCTCTACATTCTCTATATTTGCTTCAATCTCGTTCCAGAGTTCGATGAAGCAATCTAAATCCGCGCTATAGCGTTCTTTGTAGTATTTGTACAAATATCCTTTTAGCACATCAGCATTGGATAGTGGCATGCCACGAGAATTGAGCGTGTTAAAAATTGTCATTGCTGATTCTTGGCTATCACACACCACAAACAACACAAATAAATTTTTACCTAAGACAAAATTACAAAACTTAGTTCATCTAAGTGTTTCTTTGACTTTAAAATCTTTTAACTTACCTTTAAAATACAAATAGTTTTGCACATAAGGCGAGCGATTGTTTTTGTTTTTTTTGTTATGCTCTTGTATGAAGCCCTCATCGATTGCATCGCTTAGAATCTTGCTAAGATTTTCTTCTTCTTTTGCTGTCACGACCTCACTTTTCAAATGCTGTCTTTTAAAGTCAAATCCTCTTTCATTTTCATATTCCCACACGCATTTGCCAAACGCTTTTTCATAATCCCCCTTTTCTTTTTCGCTATTAGATTCTGTTTTAAAGCACTCATAAAATGCTCTAAAAAGCAGGGTAAAAGTCGTAATTCTTTGTTGTCCATCAATGATTTGAAATTCATCTTTCTTTTCTGAAAAAGCAACAATGGAGCCCAAGAAATATTCATCATTCCTATTATCAAAGGCATTAAGAATATCATTCCACAATGTTTCACAGTGATCTATTTCCCATTTATAAGGGCGCTGATATGGCGGGATGATAAATTTTACATCTTCTTCGCTTAGCATTTTTGCAATGTATTTTTGTTCGGGTTTAAAATTCATTTCTTGCTCCTTGCACAATTTTGGGTTGCGAGTTTTTTTTTCAAACTCCACCAAACATATTCCATTTTATTCCTATTGCTTGCATTTCATACATTTAGCAGATTGTGGCATCCAGCTCATGTTTTTAACTTCAGAGCCAAAAAGGAAATTTTAAAAATTCAAAAAGTAGGGTAAGATCAAAATGAAAAAATCTCAAAAATCAAGGTAAATGCCAAAAAAGATGAAATTTAGACATTTACTTTTTCAATGAGTTTCCAGGGTAGCCCTTGTTTGTTGAGCTCTTCCATAAAGGGATCGGGATCAAGTTGTTCCATATTCCAGACCCCTGGCATGTCTCCCCAGATGTCTTGGCAGATGAGTTTGGCGCCAATCATCGCGGGTACACCGGTAGTGTAGCTTATAGCCTGCGCGCTGACATCACGATAGGCCTCTTGGTGATCGCACACATTATAAATATAGACGGTTTTGTCATGTCCATTTTTGGATCCAATGATGTAGCAGCCGATGTTGGTTTTCCCTTTGGTGCGGCCAGCAAGAGATGCAGGATCTGGTAATAGGGTTTTTAGGAATTGAATGGGTATGATTTTGTGCCCCTCATGTTCGACTTCCTTGATTCCCAACATCCCGACATTTTCTAGGCATTTCATATGGGTGATATAGCTCTGAGAGAATGTCATAAAAAAGCGAATTCTTTGCAGTCCTGGGATATTTCTGACAAGGGATTCGAGTTCCTCATGATAGAGGAGATAGGAATCTTTTTCTCCAATCTCTGGATATGCCCAAGTCTGCATAATTTCTAGAGGCTTTGTCTCAATCCACTTGCCATTTTCCCAATAGCGCCCATTGGCACTCACTTCGCGCAGGTTGATTTCGGGATTGAAGTTGGTGGCAAAGGGATAGCCGTGATCTCCAGCATTGCAGTCTAAAATATCAATCGTGCGGATTTTGTCAAAAAGATGCTTTTGTGCATAGGCGCAAAAAACATTCGTCACCCCCGGATCAAAACCACTGCCCAGCAGTCCAAAAATTCCCGCGCGCTTAAAGCGGTCATTATAGGCCCATTGTTCCTTGTATTCAAATTTTGCAGTGTCGGGATGTTCGTAGTTGGCGGTATCCAAATAGTGGGTTTTTGTACGCAAACAAGCTTCCATAATGCTTAGATTTTGGTAGGGTAGGGCGACATTGATGACGACTTTTGGCTGGTGTTTTTGGATTAGGGCCACTAATGCCTCCGTGTCATCAGCATCCACGCTCTCACAAATAATTTCACCCAATTGCTTTTCTTTGATATTTTTTGCAATGGCCTGGCATTTTGTGATATTTCTTGAGGCCAGAATGATTTTTGAAAAGGTCTGTTTGTTTCGTGCAAGTTTGTGTGCGACGACTCCACCAACCCCACCAGCTCCTATCTGTAAAACAGTGCTCATATTGATTCACACTCCTTAGATTTTGAGATTTTTTGTTTTCATGATAGCAAAAAAAGATAATACTCCAAGAATATTAAAAGCCAAAACACATATCTCGCAGCAAAAATTAACATTTTCTTCATAAATGTCAAAACTTAAAAAAGAGTGAAAACATTTTCAAAAAAATACTTCTTGAAACGCTTTAAAATAGGGGTGGTGAAATTAAGGGGCCATAGATTTGAACCAAGGAATATTTGTTATAATCCTCTGAAAAATGAAGGAAAATCCATGTATGTGATTACTGGAGGCGGGACAGGAGGGCATTTGGCCATTGCCAAGGCATTGGCCATCGCGCTCAAAGACAAAAAGCAGTCTATGATTTATATTGGTTCGATGCAGGGACAGGATCGTGCTTGGTTTGAGCAAAGCGATCTCTTTGAGGCGGTGTATTTTTTGGATACCACTGGGGTGGTGAATGCGCGTGGAGTATCCTTGGCGCGCGCGATGTGGAGGCAGCTAAAGGGGATTTTTTCTCTGCGCGCTATTTTTGCCAAGCATGAAATTAAAGGTGTGATTAGCGTGGGGGGGTTTAGCGCTGGGCCAGCGAGCATGGCGGCAGTTTTGTTTGGTAGGCGTCTTTTTATCCATGAGCAAAATGCTATCAAAGGCAGGCTGAATCAAATCCTAAGTCCTTTTGCAAGGGTGATTTTTGGGAGTTTTGAGGATGGGGGCAAAAATTTCATCAAGACTCCTTATCCTGTGCGTAAGGAGTTTTTTTTGGAGTCCAGGGTGCGCAGAGAAATTAAAACCATACTTTTTTTGGGCGGTAGTCAGGGGGCTGTGGCGATCAATAATTTTGCATTGAGCTTGGCGCAAGACTTGATTTTGCGAGGATATAAGATCATCCACCAATGTGGGGTAAAAGATTTGGAGCGCATGAAGCAAGAGTATATTCAGATGGGGATTTTTGGAAAAATTGACTTGTTTGACTTTAGTCCAGATATTTTTGGCAGGATTTCTCAGGCAGATTGTTGCGTGTGTAGGGCGGGGGCCAGTAGTGTTTGGGAATTGGCAGCTAGTGGGATCCCCTGCCTCTATGTGCCTTATCCCTATGCCGCAGGGGATCATCAATATCATAATGCCTTGTATTTTGAGAAGAAAAAGCTCGGTCTCATTGCGCAGCAAAAGGATCTCACTCCAGAGAAATTATGGGAATTTTTTGAGTTTATTGGGCCTAATATGGCAGGCATTTCCCAGGGCTTACAGAACACCATCCAAAAAAATGGTGCAGAGATGATTGTGGGGAGGATTATGGATTCTTTGCAAGCATGATTTCTAAGATCTGCTGATCTACATCCAGCATGCTATTAGAAGCAATTGCGCAGAGATTTTTTATGCTTTTGTCTGCATCATCGCTCACAATTCCATCTTGGGCATTTAGACTAGATTGCTCCAATGCTATTAATAAGGATTTGAATACAGACTGCACGGTGGTGGAGACTTTCATGGAGCATCCATTGCTGGCACCATCGCACAAAATTCCGCTAATATCCCCAATCATATTGCAAATGCCACGAGACACCACATCAAAATTCTGTGTGAAAAGCCATGCAATGCCTGCATAGCTGCCAATCCCAGCAGTGGTGACTGCACAGAGTGCAGAGAGTTTGGGGAGTTTGGAGTGAATGTAGATGGCGGTGAGATGAGAGAGGAAGAGCGCGCGATTGAGATCTTTTTCTTTGCCAAGATGTTTTGCTGCGATGACCACAGGCATGGTCGCAGTGATGCCTTGATTACCAGATCCAGAGTTGGTCATAGCAGGCAGTGGCGCGCCACCCATGCGTGCATCGGAGGCCGCGGTGGTGAAAATGAGAATCTGGCTGCCCAAATCTTTTGGAAGATCTTTGGAGTATTTTTGAAATGTGCGGCCAATTTTTAGGCCATAATCCTTGCGTAGACCCTCTAAGGATAGAGCCTGGTTCATCTCTGCGCATTCTCCCAAAAAAGCAATCTTTTCTTCCTCAATCATGCAGGCTAGATCATAGATGTCGCGCAGGCTTAGAGAAGAGAAAATCTCTAGTGAAGCGGAGGTGCAGTCCTCTGTGTGAGGATTTTCTACAAGGGTTTTGCCATCTTTTTGTACTAGACTCACATGGCAATGACTTTGTGTTATCAGCACGCATACTTGATGATTTTTGCTTGTGGCAATAGCCTTGATATAGACTGTGGGAACATTTTTTTCTATAGAGATTTTGATGATGCCTAGGAGTTTCTTTGCCTCTTCTAGCTGCTCTTTAGTGGCATTTTTGAGTACCTCTAGTCCAAGCGCACTATTTTGGCAGACATATCCCATTGCCGCAGCGATTTTAATCCCCTTCATTCCCGTGTTTGGTACACTCACCGCGATGGCATTTTTCATAATGTTGCCAGAAACAAAAAGCTCTAGGCTACAGAGTTCCTCTTCAAGATTCTCGCTGGCAACTGAGCATGCCAGGGCTATGGAAGCTGGTTCTGTACAGCCTAGTGCAGGTTTGACTTCTTGCTTGAGAATTTGGATGATTTGATCTTTGATATCCATATTTTCTCCTTAATTTTTCCACATTTTAACAACTTTTTGTACAAAGTGATACAATGATATTGATGCATAAAATGTACAAAAAAGAATCAAAATCCATCTAAGAGCCCCAAAGTAGGGCAATTAAAAAGCTCCTAAGGGCTGGGCGAGTCAAAAGATGTGATAAAAAGAGTCAAAAATAAGGACGCTAAAAGGAAAAACTCAGATAAAGCAGAACAAAAATCAACCCTTTTTCTGAGGGTTTGAAGAGATTGCAAAATAAGGAGGGTTATAAAAAAACAAAGAAAACAACCCATAAAAAAGAGAAGTTCAAAAAAGAAAGCTCCTCAAAAAGAGAAGCATTCAAAAAGAGTGAAAAGTTTATTGCATTTGCGCAGCGACTTCTGCAGCAAAATCCTCGACTTTTTTCTCGATGCCCTCGCCAAGTTCAAATCGAATGTACTCAAGGATCTCGATTGTATCGCCAATTTCTTTGGATTTTTCCTCGAGGACTTGAGCGATGGTTTTTTTGTCATCCATGACAAAGAATTGCCCCATGAGAGTGAGTCTCTGATCTATTAGTGTATTGTCTGCGATGAATCGATCCATTTGTCCTGGTAGGATTTTATCCCAAATGGCCTCTGGCTTGCCTTGTTTTTTGAGCTCTTCTTTGAGTTTTTGCTCTTGGGCTTTTAGGACTTCTTGGGTCAGCTCGCATCTACTGATGAACTCTGGGATTACCTTTAGTGGTTTGCCCAGTCTCTTGAGCTCTTCATTTTCTTTTTCTAACTCTGCTTTGAGCGCGACTTTTTCTTTTTGGATGAAATCCTTGTCAAAGGCTCTGTAGCAGAGCACCTGCGGCTTCATCGCTGCAGCATGCATGCAGATATTCCTTGCAAGCTCACTAACTTTTTCTGCATTGGCTTTGTTTTGGCATTTCAAAGAGAGCAAGACCCCCACTCTGGCATTAGAGTGGACATAGCCTGTTACGATTCCATTGGCATCTGCTTGAATATTGGCAATCCTCCTTACCACGATATTTTCGCCAATTTTGGCAATCTGGCTATGGAGATAGTCGCAGAATTTCTCTCCCTCAACATCTGCATCTTGCAAGGCATTTGTGCAGGAAATTCCTTCTTTTTCTACGCAAAGTGTGCTTTTTTGTACCAATGATTTGAATGCTTCATTTTTGGCGACAAAATCTGTCTCACTGTTGATTTCTAGCATCACCGCATTACTCAAATCCTCTTTGACTTTCACAGAGATTACACCCTCAGCCGCTACTCTATCTGCCTTTTTTGCAGCCTTGCTTAGACCTTTTTCTCTCAAAAACTCTACAGCCTTCTGGATGTCTCCTTGGGTTTCTACCAATGCTTTTTTGCAGTCCATCATCCCTGCATCTGTCATTTCTCTGAGCTGTTTTACAAGTTGTGCGCTAATTTCTGCCATTATGCCTCTCCCTTTGTCATTTCTTTTTCTATTTCTGCGGTTACCTCATCCATGAGATTTTGTTTTTCTTCCTCAGTGGCAGCTTGTGTCTCTGTTTCAGTCTCCTGGCTGCCATCAATCATCGCACGTCCTTCAACGATTGCCTCGGTCATTTCTTTGCAGAAAAGCTGAATGGAGCGAATGGCATCATCATTCCCGGGAATAGGGTAATCCACAACGTCAGGATCGCAATTGGTATCCAGCGGAGCTACGACGGGGATGCCCAGCCTCCTGGCTTCTGCCACGGCGATTTTCTCTTTGACCACATCGATGACAAAAACCACATCTGGAGCTTTTTTCATATGTCTCACGCCGCCAAGATATTTATTGAGTTTTTCTTTTTTTCTTAGGACCATTAATCTTTCTTTTTTGGTAAGCATATCAATCTGTCCGCTTGCCTCCATTTCTTCGATGATTTCAAGCTTGCGAATGGATTTTTTGATAGTACCAAAGTTGGTGAGCATGCCACCTAACCAGCGATAATTGACATAGGGAATTTGGATTTTTTCTGCATATTCCTTGAGGGTTTCGCTTGCCTGCTTTTTTGTGCCCACAAACATGATGGTTTTACCCTCTGCAGCAGCATCTCTCACGATGTTGTAGGTATATCGAAAGTAGCGTAGGGTTTTTTGCAAATCAATGATATGAATATTTTTTCTCACACCAAAAATAAATCGCTTCATTTTTGGATTCCAGCGTCTTGTCTGATGTCCGAAATGTACTCCGCACTCTAGCAGATCTTTCATTGTTACCATTTTAACTCCTTCATAATTTTGGTTTTTCCTCCACGCTCATTAATGACAAAAGCCACAACCTTTGAAGAATTAGCGTGTGTGAATTGTAAAATGAAATCTCGATTGTAATGAAAAACTGCTTTATTGGAGCTTAATTTTTGATTATTTGCGGGGTGTAGTGGGAATTTTGATTTCGCATAGGGATTTTTAGTTTGTGTTTCTTGGGTTACCCAGGATTTTTCTGGTGTACGGGTTTTAAATTGGTTATGACTTTGGAATTGGTATAGGATTTTGTGTGCGAAGATTTTTGAGAAAATGAGACTTTTGATAAACCCAAAACACCGCAAAACCTTGCGCATGAAAATTTAGCATGAGTAAATTCAAAAGAGATTAAAAAGGATCAAAATAGAAGCTTTCTGCATTCTATTTTGATCCATAAGGTCTATTTTTGCATCGCTTCAAGCGCGTATTTTTCACCTAGTTCAAATGCTTTTTTGTTAACATCTGCAACCTTTGCGGGAACCTTGGAGAGCATGGTTTGGAATACCAAATCCCGATCCACGCATTTAGTGAAAGTCACTGTGATTGCCAACGCGACGACAGATTGTGTGACGACATTTCCCACCTCCTCTTTGGCAATCGTGATGATGGGGATTTCATGAATCTGAAATTTTTTTCTATCTTCTTCTGTGGGGGTTACGAGATTTGGCTCCACGACGACAATCCCTCCATCCTTCACACCGGATTTGAACTGATTGAAGCTGATTTGAGCGGTGGAGAGCATAAAATCAATCTCGCCTTCATTTGCATAAGGGTAAAGGATTTCTTTATCATCGAGCAAGATATCGACCTTTGTGGGCCCCCCTCTCACCTGTGAAGTGTAGGTAGAAGCCTTGAGACCATAGCCATTGGCAAGGATTCGGGATTCCGCGAGAATCTCCCCAGCGAGCAAAACGCCCTGGCCACCCACGCCTGTGAATCTAAGTTGATTTTCCATATTAACTCCCCTTTTTCATTAATGCTCTGTCAATAACGCCTTGATATGCGTCAGTATATTCTTGCTTAGTGGTATCATGCTTGAGGATGCCTGTAGGGAACTTTCCGATCTTTTCCTCATCAGATAGTTGTTCGTATTTGCGTTGAGAGATTGTGCGAGAGTCAATCCATTTTAGCGTTTCTACTGCCTCTCCCATTTTATTTTTTCTTCCTAGATTGATGTGGCAATTGCTATGGATGTCAAAGAAGCTAAATCCCCTGTGTTTGAAGCCTTCCACCAAGATTTTTTCGATTTTTGCAGAATCTAACACGCTTTCTCTGGCCACAAAAGTCGCTCCTGCGATATCAGCAAGCTTGCATGGATCGATGCTATTTTCAATATTGCCATATTGAGCGGTAACAGTCCACATGTCTTTTGGAGTGGTGGGCGAGGTTTGGGAATTTGTCAGACCATAGATAAAATTGTTGACCAAGACAAAATTGATATCAATATTGCGGCGGCATGCATGCATTGTGTGATTGCCCCCTATTGCCAAAGCGTCCCCATCTCCACTCACTACAATTACATGTTTATCAGGATGGGTGAATTTGATCCCTGTAGCATAAGCAACTGCCCTGCCATGCGTGGTGTGTACGGTATTGCAATTCACATAAGAGCTCATTCTGCCGCTGCAGCCAATCCCGCTCACCAAACACACATCTTTCATATCCCATCCTAGAGTATGAATCGCGCGTACGATGGATTTCAAAATCACACCATCGCCACAGCCCCAGCACCAGAGCGTGGGCAATTTATCTACCCGTAAATATTCATCATAGTTAAAAGCCATTTTACATCTCCTCTATTTTTGCGATAATTTCATGTGGGGAAATACTTCGCCCATCTGCCTTGCCAAAAAATGTCACTCTTCTCTGCATAATGCGCTCAATTTCTTCAAGATACTGTCCCTTATTCAGTTCGATTACTAGGATTTTTTCAAATTTATCCCCCAATTCTTTGAGTTGCTTTGCTGGGCTTGGCCAAAGGGTGATGGGTCGGAACAATCCTACTTTTTTGCCCTTGCCCTTCAGCTCAGCCATGGCTTCTTTTACCGCTAGCGAAGCAGATCCATAAGCAATGATGGCAATCTCTGCACCTTCAAGATCTTTGGTCTCAATATGGGTGATTTCCTCAATTCGAGATTCTATCTTTGCAAACAAGCGATCAATGAGGGCTTGACCCATTTTGGCGTCTTCTGTGGGGAAGCCAATGGGGCCGTGATGCAAGCCTGTGATATGATAGCGATAACCCTTGAAAAAGGGATTGAGCACTGCAGGGTCATTGGAGCCCACTCCATAGGGAGTGTAGTCTTTGGGATCTCCATCAAAGGTTGCGCGATTTTTAATACTTTTTTGCACCTCTTTGAGATCGGGGATCTTTGCTTTGCCATACATATGTCCGATGGTCTCATCCATCAGCAAAAAAACAGGAGTCATGAGAGTTTCTGCGAGATTGAAGGCGCGAATGGTCTCTGTGTATGCTTCTTCAAGTGTTCCTGGTGCCACTGCCACGGCCTTAAAATCCCCATGACTTGGATTTTTCATAAAATTGATATCACCTTGTGCAACTCGAGTGGGCATACCCGTAGAGGGTCCAGAGCGCATGACATTGGCGATGACTAGAGGAATCTCTGCCATAAATCCATAGCCGATCTGCTCGACCTTGAGTGAGATCCCGGGTCCTGAGCTTCCTGTCATGGACTTTGTGCCACTCATGCTTGCACCCAGTGCTACAGATATCCCACTAATTTCATCTTCCATTTGGATGAATCTTCCACCATTTTGTGGGAGTGCTACGCTAAGTTCATGCATGATGTCTGAAGATGGGGTAATGGGATATCCACCATAAAACTTACAGCCCACTTCAATCGCGGCCTTTGCTACTAATTCATTTCCACCAGAAATTATTTCTCGCATTGTCTTTCCTTTTGAATTATAAAAAGTAATGATTTTGTTTGATTTTTTGGGCTCGCTCTTGAGCTTCTTGTGTGATTTTTGCAAATTTAAATTCCTTGCGATCTGCCACATAGATGGCAAAATCAGGGCAATGCAATTCGCATTCCCTGCATCCTATGCAGCTTTCAGGATGCATTACTTTGATGATTTTACCCAAGACTTTTTTGGAATCTAATTGCATGCTCAATACCCCAGCTGGGCATTTGGATACGCAAATATCACAACCCTTGCAACGTGTCTCATTGGTCCAAACTGGCACACCTTGGTGAGCTACTGTATCTGACATTTTTTCTCCTTGCTACTTGATCGTATCAACGAATTGCTTTTTTAATGTGGGGCGCATTAGCCGCGCATTAAACAAAGCAGTAGTTTATCCAAACTTCTTAATAAAACATAGAGATTTTTTTATAAAATCACGGGAAAAATTGCAGGCAAAAAAACAAGCCTTTGGGAAGAAAAAACAAGGGGTTTTGGAGAGGGCCCATAGAGCGAAGGGATCGCCAAAAAATAAGCGAGGAAATTGCAAAGATTTTGCAAAGAAAATCACAGAAATCTTGGCAAAAAATTCAAGCCTTTTGGCAGGAGTCTAAACAGAGAAATTTAAGAGAGAGATAAGTGAGAAAATCCTCACAAAAGTCGAGGGGGTTTTGGCAGGATATTCTCAAGCGCGGCGCAAAAATTAGCACAGAATTTTTTAGTTTGAATGAGGGAAATCCTGCAGCAGTGAAAAAAGCTCAAAAACCTTGGTGGGGGGGATGTCAAAGCTTTTAAGCGTGCCAAAAAGATGTGGTGCAAAAAATCAGCATAGCTCAAAGCCACAGAGCTTAGTGGATGTGGTTTTTGTGCTCCTCATAGGTTTTGCTGAAAGTATGCGTGCCCTCTTTATTTTTGACAAAATACAGATAATCCACTTTTGCGGGATGAATGGCAGCCTTGATGGCTTGGATACTCACGCTTCCCACTGGGCTTTTTGGTACGCCTTTATTCTTATAGGTATTGAAAGTGGAATTATCCTGGCGGATCCGATCGGGGGTGATTTTTTGGTGAGAGTATTTGTCATAATTCAGGCTCCCATCCATTTGCAGAGGCATTCCTTTTTTGATGCGATTGTAGATTACTGCGCTAATTAGGGGCATCTCTTTGTCATTAGCTGCTTCTTTTTGAATGATGGATGCGATGGTGATGTATTTAAACCACTGCTCCTCATCATAAATCCCTAGTACCTTCAAGGAGAGCTCTTTATGGCGCTTGAGGGATTTTTGAACCAAAAACTGCATCAAAAAATCTGCATCCGCACCAAGGGGAAGCTTGTAGGTATCTGCAAAAATCACTCCATCATCATAGGGAGCGTATTTTTCATAGGCTTTTTGCAGGTTCTTTATAGAGACGGGAAAATTTTGGGCAAGAATCTCATTGAAAAAAAACATCGTTTCTCCAGGGATGAGGGTGACTTCTTTGAGCGTGGATTTGGAATGAGAAAGCGCATACAAAAAATCCCCCTTACTAAGCACGTTCTCTCCGATGTGAATGAAGCCACTTTGTGGCTTTCCTATGGCCAGTAAAAAAAACTTATCAATTTTGTTAACATCGTAGTGATTGTTGGCAAGGTATGTTATAATTGCGCTAATAGAGCCCCTGGGAATGAGGATGTCTCTTTTTGAGAGCATCGGGATGTCTAGATAAAAGATTGCGGTAAAGATCATGAGCAGAAGAATATCGAAAAAAATATTGAGTCTTGTTGCATTTTTTTTGGTCATCTTAATCCTATTTTTTAGTGGCTATAAAATTCTCTCGCATGGCATTAGTGTTGAAAAACTTGCATTTGGCAAGGTCAGTCTTTCAAAATTATATCTAAAACTCGATAAAAAATTAATTTTGCAAGTAGATGAGCTGGATCTAGAAGATCTGCTCAAGGCTCCTGCCAAAAAACCTCTGGATATAGAGAGCATCAGCAAATACATTCGATATTTCACTTGGGGGATTGCGTATTTTCAATCCCTTTTGGTGAAAAAAATCATCCTAGATCCCCAAAATATCGCAAATATCTACTATGATGGCAAGCGCTATAAAATCACTTTCCCAAAAGTTATCGCAGATTTTAATATTTCGGAGGAGCCTGGGCGTTTGCGCCTCAATATCCAGACCCTAAAACTTGTCAATCTCCAATCCCAGCTCCAGGGTAGGCTCGTGTATTTGCCTGGCAAAAATGAGCTCGCATTTGATCTGAGTGCCATCTATACCCCCACCAAAGATAAGATCATCGCGCAGGGCTATACCAACCTTAAGCGCATTCATGTAGAGCTCAAGACAAGTGGGCTTAAAAATCTTGACTTCACCAAGCCTTTTTTAAAAGATTTGAAAAATCCCGTGATACAAGACTGGTTGTATTCCAAAATCTTTTTTGATGAGGCGCGCATAGAGAGCCTGAGCTTTGATACGATTTTGACCCAGCGCAAATTTCTTGAGGGCATAGAAGAGAGTCTCAAGGGCAGGATCTTGGTGAAAACTGCCGAGCTAAGTTTGTTTAATAATCTAGATTCCCTTAAGGCCAAAGAAGTGCGCATCACCATCGCTAAGCAAAAAGTCGCATTCAATTTCCTCAATCCCACCTATGGTTCTGTGGATCTAGAGGGCTCTAGCGCGGAACTTAGTGATCTCACTTCCCACCCAAAAATTACGGCTTTTGTGAAGTCTCAGAGTTTTCAATATAGCGCGAGTTTGCTGACTTTATTGGAGAATTATCATCTCCACATTCCAGAAATCAGTGTTGATTCTCCATTGAGCGCAGATTTGAAATTTAGTATTCAATTTTTGCAAAATCACAAACATCTAATTAATCTTGGCGGGAGTATTGAGACCCAAGATGCACAAGTCGAACTCTTTTCCTTTCCATTTTTTGCAAAGAAGATTAACGTGGGATTTGACATCACGCCTCAATACCAATACATCTACGTTCGCGCCAATCATGCCTATTATTACAATATGCTTAATGCCGATGTGGATGGAGTATTGGATATCAAAGATCAAAGCTTCAAATCCAGAATCAAGGTCTATTCTGCAAATATTAATACCAACCAGGCTATCAATTATCAAAAGCCCTATTTGTTGTCAGTTCATCAAGCAGAAGATCCATCCCCTCAAGATGAGGATGTCAAAATCCCCCGCACCTTTGATCCTAGTAAGCTTTCTCCACTACAGCTCAAAAAATATATTCTTGCATCCATCAGAGAGGATGAGCGCCCCTATACCCAGGAGATTTTGAAGATTACCAATCAGGATAATTTTGTCACCGACCTCAATGTAGATTTCAAAGATCCTGAGAACATTAAGGTTTTGCTTCCAGAATTCAAAGCAAGTCTTTTAATCCAAGATCATCTCAAAGTGATTGCTTTTGATGATTTTGCTCTTTTTAGTGCTTATTCGCCCATGCTTTCTTATCTTGATATTAAGGGTGGTAATGCACGCATAGAGACACGGGACTTCAAAAATTTTGATTTGATTTTTAGTATCGAGAATATGTGGTTGCCCTTTTATACTAATGACAATCATAAGATCACGATGCTAGAATTTAGCGGGACCATCAATGGAGATGAGATACAAATGGCTTCCCTAGACAAAAACATCACCTTTTATCGCAAAAATTCTCAGAATAGGATTCATATCAAAAACTACAATCTCAATGTCAATGAATTCTTAGATAGCAAGATCCCTGCAGTCCAGCAGACACTGCATGGCAGTGAGAAGGAGGGAAAAAAAGAAGCCTCTTTGACCAAGGAGCAGATGAATCAAAAACTAGAATTTTTGCGCCAAAAGCATCTCTACCAGCGCCAGCATAATATCTCTCCGCAGATGACAAATATCGACATTGATGGCATGAAGCTTTCTTATAAGGGCTATGAGGTCCCCACTGATGAGATTAACATTCGCTTCCGCGATCAAAGGACTCTTGCAAGCCTTACCTACAAAAACGGCATTGCCAATGTGGATTTTCTTGATGGAAGCATCTATATCAAGGCTAGTAATTTTAGTGCGGATTTTATCAATATGGTGGCCAAAAAAGAGCTGCTTCATGGCGGGTTGTTTACCCTCATTGGTGCATACAAGGACAGCATTTTTAGTGGGGAATTAAAGATGCAAAATACTTTATTCAAGAATTTTGTGGTGTTGCAAAATCTCATCAGCCTGATTGATACCATCCCTTCCTTGGTGGTCTTTAGAAACCCCAATCTTGGTGTGAAGGGCTATGAGGTTTCTCAGGGCAGTGTTATTTTTGGGATTAATAAGGATTTTTTGGGGCTGGAAAAAATTCATCTCATTGGAGATACTATGGACATCGATGGAAGCGGGATCGTGCAATTTAAAAACAAAGATATGAACATCAATCTCCAAGTCTCTACGATCAAAAACCTTAGCAGTATTTTGAGCAAGATCCCCATCATTGGATATTTAATCCTAGGGAGTTCGGGCAAAATATCCACTAATGTCAGCGTGAGTGGTACTTGGGATCATCCCAAAACCAGTGTTTCTCTAGCTGAAGATGTGATCACTGCGCCATTTAAGATTTTGCGCCGTGCATTTCAGCCACTCACCTCCATTGTGGATGAAATCAAAAACGAAATGGATGACAATGGCAATCATCAAGAAGGGGATGCGCGAACACAGAAGCATGCTTCTAGTCCAGCCAAGCCATCCACACCAAAAGTGCAAAAAACACCAGCTAATACAGATTCAACCCCTCCGTCTACGCCAACACCAGCCAGCGAAATGAAAATCAACCAAGCCACACCAGAGAACACAGCGCCAGAAAACACATCCATGCCGACAGATCCATCAATTAGCACATCTACTCCAGAGAACACAGCACCGATTCATTCAAATGCGCCAGCTAATACAGACTCAACCCCTCCGTCTACGCCAACTACCCCAGCTACGCCAAAAGATACCCAAGCCAATGAAGCTACACCTGTCAGAATGACACCAGCCCAAACTACTCCAAAGGAGGAAGAATGACATTGCTACAAGGCCAAAAAGACATCCACTACAAGATCACCCAAATCCTCAGTCAAGATGAAAATCTCAAAAGGCGCCTCTTTTCTTTTGGGCTTACAGAGGGTAGTGTGGTGAGCATCATCCATTCTTCTATGCATAAATCCAATATTGCCATCATTGTGGGGAATTCCCAAGTGGCCCTACGAAACAATGAGGCAAGTCAGATTTGCATCGAGCTGGCAAATTGAGAAAAACTCAAAAAGCAGAGATTATCAAAGAGCGGTTTTTGCAACATTATCCTGCTCCAAAAACCGAGCTTAAATATCAGAATATTTATGAGTTGCTAGTGGCGGTGATGCTCTCAGCACAATGCACAGATAAGCGTGTAAATATCGTAACTCCAGCGCTTTTTTCGCGCTATCCCACGCCAAAGCAATTGGCAGATGCCAATCTTGAAGAGCTCAAGGAGTACATCCGCTCTGTGTCCTTTTTTAATAATAAAGCCAAAAATCTTATTGCCATGGCAAATCAGCTGCTAGAATCCTTTGGAGGAGAGATCCCTAGGGATAGAGAGCTATTAAAGATGCTTCCAGGGGTGGGTCAGAAGACTGCCAATGTGGTGTTGATTGAATATTGTGAGGCTAATTTGATGGCAGTGGATACGCATGTTTTTCGCACTTCTCATCGCTTGGGGCTGAGTAAATCTAAAAGTGCCCTGCAGACAGAGGTGGATTTGTGTAAATTATTCAAGACAGATTTAGATAAGCTCCATCAAGCTTTTGTGCTTTTTGGGCGCTATGTTTGCAAGGCCTTGAGGCCTGCATGTGAAAGTTGTTTTGTTAATGAATTTTGTATAACAAAGAAGAATTTTAAACCCTCATAAAATCAAAAAAAGATATAATAGAAAAATTTTGTTTTTGGAGTTTGTTGTGGAGCTTTTGAGGAAGAGTTTTATTGAGGTTTTGAAGAATACTGCAGGGATTGTGCCCCAGGATTCTTTGAAGCCATTGCGGGATGGATATATTTCTAGCGTAGAGCTTCTAGAAAGCAAAAAGCGGGTTTTTATTGTTGCTAATGAGGAGTTTTTAAAATTACTTTCTGAAAAAATGATTTTGGATGATCATCCTGATGAGGAAGTACTCATAGATATGAGCAAAGAATTTGCCAATCTTGTAGTGGGTCACTCCAAGGTGCTTGCAGAGGAAAATGGTGAGTCCTTTCATATCTCCACTCCCACTTTTTATGGCATTTCTCGCATCCATGATTACGACAAGGCGATTCATTTTAAATTTGACCACTCTAGATATTGTAGTATTTTTGTGAAGGCATGATCTTATGGCAAAAATTTCTGGTTTAGAGGATAATCAAAGAGAACAAGAGCTTACCACCTATCTAGAGGATATGATCCAAAGCTATGAAGGGCTCTTAGATATTGAAGCGGTTTTCACTGCAGAGCTAGGATCGACAAAACTCACAATAAAAGAGATTTTGAATTTTGAACGTGGGTCAGTGATTGATCTTGGCAAGCCTGCAGGCGAGAGCGTGGATGTCTTTATCAACACACGCATTGTTGGCAGGGGCGAGGTGATGGTTTATGAAAAAAATCTCGCAATTCGTCTCAATGAAATTTTAGATTCCAATGCGATTGTGTATTATCTTACTAAAGAATCTTGATGAGAAAAATCACCCTCTTGCTTTTTTTGTATCTTGGTATGGTTTATGGTGTTTCTATTGAGGAGATCCAAGCAAAGAGTGATGCTGGGTATAATGATGTATTTTTGACCTTTCCCTCTCCGCTCAAGCAAAAAATCAAGCTCTTGTATGATGAAAAAAAAGAAATCTATTTCATCCAGGGGCTTTCTAGTCCAAAGCCCTTTTTCCAGAGATTTTCTAAAGGAGCTTTGGATTCGATTATGATTTATGCAGATGGTAATGTGTTGTATCTTTCCATGAAGCCATCTTCAAACCAGGGGTTTTCCATCGATTTGGCATTATCTCGCGACAAAAAATCTCTGCGCCTGCGCTTTGCGCCTCTGCAATCCTTAGCAAATCAATCCCAAGAACTGGCAAGAAAATCGCTGGCAAATAAATCGATAGAATCCTTGGCGGCTCCAAAAACCTCTGAGATTAAACCAGCATCCATGCAGTCTTTTTCCAATCAAGAAGTTGGCGTAGGGACGTGGCAGTACAATCTAGTAATGATCTTTTTGCTTTTGCTAATCATTGCATTTTTGCTCGCACAGAAAAAAATCCGCAAAAACCGCGGTCGTGGGAGTTTGCCATTTGTGCAAAATTATCCCATAGATTCTAAAAATAGGATTATTAGCATTGGCATGAAGGATCGCAGTTATTTAATCTTTGAGGGTAGTAAGGGCTATGTACTGCTAGAAAAAATCAAACCAAAGGAAAAGAGGGTAATTCAAAAGTCATGAAAGTCAAAGATAATCAGCGTTTTTTCTATGCTTTTTTGCTCTCTCTCCTGCTGCATGCCCTAATCATTGCGCTGGTGATGCTGATTAATCATTATCAGCCAGCTCCTCCTCGCCTCCAAAAGGTCAAATTGGACAATCTCTTGGTGCTTAAGCGCGGTCAAAGCCAGGATCCTACCAAAAATACTAAGGGCGCTAGGAAGCCTTCTCTGGCTGCCAAACCCACCGCGCCTAGCAGACCCACTCCAAGACCTACACCAAAACCCACGCCAAGTCCTAGGATTGCAGCTGCTAATCCTATGCCCAAACCCAGAGAGGTGCCAAAACCACAGGAACCACAAAAACAAGAAAAACCCAAAAAACCAGAGGAGAAGCCAAAAGAACAGGAAAAACCTCAGGAAAAAAAGCAGGTGGATTCCAAAAGAAAAGCGCTAGATACCTATGAGCAGACTCCAATTGATCCCAAAAATCTCTCCTTTATTGGACAGAATGATTCTGATGATCCCATGATGAATATGGATTCTGGCGGTGGGGGAGGGGGCAATCCCTCTGAGCAAGATGACAAGGGTAGCGACCCTGAGACTGCGCAAGAGATTGATGATCTTTATGGTGAGGAATTTGGAGATCTTGGTACCGCAGAAAAGGATTTCATCCGAGATAATCTGCGCAACATCGGAAGAATCACGCAGAAATACCTCCAATACCCTCGCGTGGCGGCATATTTTGGACAGAGTGGGGTGAATGCTGTGGAGTTTTATCTGCATCCCAATGGTGATATCAGCGATCTCAAGATTATTCGATCTTCAGGGTTAAATTCCTTTGATAACAACACGTTAAATACCATCCAGATTGCTTATAAGGATTATCCGCGCCCCAAGGTTAAGACGCTCATTCGCATTAATGTTACCTATTCGTATTATGGCAACTAAGTGCTTTGGGTACTGGGGCTATGAAAGCGAATTTTTGCTTGTGTGAGTTTTTTATCGTATCGTTTTTGGGCCTGCGCGGCATAGGGGTCGTGAATCTTGGTCTAGTGATTTTTATTTTGAGGAGTTGGTGGACTTTGGCATGTGGCCATTGCAGCCATTGGGGATCCTATGTAAAAGCCTTGAATTAAGACCTGATTCCTTAGGGCAGTGCAGTTTTTAAATTAAGAAGCAGATGGATGTTGGGTAAATTTAGACATTTTTGCATTCTTGTATTTGGTGTATCAGCAGCACTCACCCTCCCTTCTTTGTTTTATCCTATGGGTTGTAGCGCTATATCCCTTTTTTTAATAACATCATCTTGAATAAAGAAAATACGATACATTTGCCAATGGGGTCATCTATGCCATAGTCTTATTTCCAGTGGCAATCATTATTGCACTTTTCTGTAGCTAGGGAGGAGGTTGGATCCCATTATCTATTGCTTCTATGATGGGATAAAAAGCAGGGAGCTGCAATGAAGAATGAAAACAAAACTAGCAAACATTGGGGCAGGATTATCGTGGTTTTGGTGGTGTGGTGTTTGAAGCATCCACTCTGGCTTGATAGACATTGAATAGTAGTTGTTCTAGTGTGCGCTGCATCAACCCCCGCGAAATCCTGTGTCGCACAATGGGAAAAATGCCACTGCAAAAGAGGTGAGCAATCCCTGCCAAATCTTTTTGTGCAATCATCAAAAAATCCACGTCAAAAAACTAATCCCCAAGGCTAGCACCCCAGCTAGAGTCTTTGCAGATCCTAATGATTTCTTTCAGGATTTCTAGCACCTCTTTTTCTTCGTTTTTTAGCCCTACTAATGGATTATATTCTGTCACTTCCACCGCGCTAAGCCTGTCTTTGAAGCCCTCCAAAAGCAACTGTAGAAATTCTCTTAATTCTTTAAAACTTAGTCCATGATTCTCACGCACACCAGTGGATGTGAAGAGCTTCCCATCCATGATGTCTAGATCTAGGCTTAGATAAATGATATCCACATCCCGCAGCAAAATTTTGCTTTGTTCCACCACCTCTTGCATATTTTCTCTTATAGAATCTATGCCAAACAAAGGAATTTGCAATTCCTTGATCACATCTCTTTCACTCTGCTCTGTGCTCCTCACTCCAAAATACACCAGATGCCTAGGATCTATCTCCAAAGTCCCCTTTTCTAGACCCAGGTTGCAAAGCTCCTGCCATGCCTCCTCTTCGCTTTGATTCATGCAATTGAATCCGCTGCGCACGCGATTGAGTACCATTCCCAGGGGCATGCCATGGATGTATCTAGAATCACTATCATAGGCTGTGTGAATATCTGCATGCGCATCCAGATATAAAATCCCAATTTTTTTGTCCTTGTGAACGCTTCTAAGGGCTTGAAAAATCCCAAACATATTGGCATGCTCTGAGCTTAGTATGAGAGAAAATTCCTTACGCAAAAATACTTCTTGCATGCGCGGGATCAAAATCTCCTTGCAAAAAACATAATAATCCTCAAAACTCCTGGCATATCGAAATTTTTTATCCAAAATGCAGCGCTCTTGAGCAATCCTGTGCATATGTCTAACAAGCTCTCCATGCTTTGGCCTTAGAGCCTCTATCAGAGCCTTGACCCCCTCATCACTGCCTTGTTTTGATGCGCCTAGTTGCGCCTCTAATCCCACTAAAATCATTTTCTTCCTTTTTAGGATTGGGCTAAAGACCTTTTTCTTCCTTGAAGCCCCATTTGTCCTTGCTAAGATAATAGGCTACATAGCAAAGCCCCATAAAAACAAGCGTGAGATAGCCACCAATGCGCTCACTTTCATCCATATACGCGCCAATAAGCCCAACCAAGCAGCCGCTAATGCCAATGATTTGGATGAGTGGATTAAAGGGGGTTTTGTAGGGCAGGTCTTTTAGTAATCTCCCAGAGGCCAGATATTCCCTCCTAAAAAAATATTGCGCAACGCTGATGCTAATCCACACAATAATGACCATAAAGCTAACCACATTAATCAAACTGGCCATGATTTTCTCTGGTGCAAATGCCTCAGTAAGCATGCCAACTAGCGTAATGCCTAAGGAGAGATAGAGTGCATAAGTTGGAGTTCCCGAGGAATTGAGCTTGGTAAAAATGGGAAAGAACATCTTTTTTTGACTAAGGCCATAAATCATTCTGCCTGAAGCATAGAGACCAGAATTGGCAGTAGATAAGATGGCTGTAATGATGACAAAATTCATGATATCTGCTGCATAGGGGATCCCCACGCCAAAAAATGGCAGAGGGATTTTTTCTAGAGTGCTTACAAAGGGGCTTTGAGAGAGTCCGCTATCTGTCATTGGCAAAAACACTGACACCACAAACACAGCCCCCAAAAAGAAAAAGATGATTCGCCACAACGTCGCCTTAATAGCCTTTGGCATGATCTTGCTAGGATCTTTGGTCTCTCCAGCTGCGACCCCTATGATCTCTGTGCCTGTGTAGGCAAAAATCACTGCCAAAATCACGCCAAAAAATGCTCCAACACCCTTGGGAAAAAGGCCTTTTTGCAGTCCTTGAGTCTCTCCATTGAAATAGAAATTACCAAACACTCCATCAAATCCATGTAAATAGAAAGAATAAATAATCCCAATTCCACCCAGCACGATAAATACAAAGACGGCTAAAACTTTAATTGCACTTAATAAAAATTCTCCCATAGCAAAGATTTTGACAGAAAAGAAATTCAATAAAAATAAAAGCATGATGCAGGCAATCACCCACACATATACAGGAATATCAGGAAACCATCTTTGCATAAGCAGACCGATTGCGATGTATTCTACTGCCACGGTCAAAACCCAGCTAAGCCAATACATCCAAAAGACCATATACCCCGTACTAGGGCCAATAAAGCGGCTGGCATAGTCCCCAAAGCTCCCTGTGGTGGGGTAGACGCTGGATAACTCACCCAGTGACAAAACAATGGAATAAACAATAATCCCGCCAATCAAATACGCCAAAAGCGTGGCTAGTGGACCAGCGCTTGCGATATTCCCTCCCGTGCCCACGAAAAGCCCTGTACCAATGGTCCCTCCCAGGGCAATCATCATCAATTGACGCATGTTAATATCTCTGCTCAGCTCCGTGCTTGTAGTATCTCTCATCCCTTTTCCTTTTAGTTCAATGAATTCATTCTATCCTAAAACCAGGGCAATCATCTCTGCTTAATAGTAAATCAATGATAAATCCAATCATTGCATTGTGTAAAACCGTAAGATTTTCCAGGCTTTTGTGAGAAAACCACTCAACAAGCGGTTTTTGAATGGCCTGAGCAAGTATAATCCTGGGAAGATTGTCTGAAAAAAGGATGTGACATGGATATGGGTTTGATCAAAGAAAGCATGGATTTGGAATCACGGGTGGCTTTGGTGCCAGATGATGTGGCATTGCTCACCCAAAGAAATGTGAATGTTGTGGTAGAAGATGGCGCTGGTGAGAATAGTGGTTATAGCAATGCCATGTATGAGGCTGCAGGCGCAAAGATTGTGGATACAAAGTCTGCGTGGGAGCAGGATGTGGTTGTCAAATGCAAGGAGCCCCTAGAGCATGAATATTCTTTGCCAAGGGAGGGGGCGACTTTATTTAGTTATCTAGATTTGGCCTATCAAAAGAGCCTTTGTGAAATGTTGATTGAGAAAAAAATCACTTCTATTTGTACTGAAACCATTGCTGGAGCCAGGAATGATTATCCCATTTTGATGCCTATGAGTGTGGTGGCTGGGAGATTGGCTGCTCATTTGCTCCAGCATTATTTATTGGCCCTGGAGCATGTGGAAGGCTTTTGGGGTAAGGGAGTCATGCTAGGGGGGCTTTCTGGAGTGCAAAGATCTAAAGTCGTGGTGGTCGGAGGTGGTGTAGTAGGCATGGAGAGTGCAAAGATGCTAAGCCAAATGGGAGCTAGGGTAAGTGTTTTGGAGCTAGACTATATAAAATTACAAACCCATCCCTACTGTTCTATGTATGATTTAGAAATTTTAAGCGTGAATGAGGCCAATATTATCAACGCACTAGATGGGGCTGTGGGGCTTGTTGGGGCAGTGCTTCTGACAGCTAGCCAGACTCCAAAAGTGATTTTAAGAAGACATTTGAGATATATGCAAAAACAAGGGGTGGTGATTGATGTGGCCTGTGATCTGGGAGGCTGCATAGAGACCATCCATCAGACAAACCATTCTAACCCGGTGTATGTGGAGGAGGGCTTGTTGCATTATGGGGTGCCAAACATGCCAGGTATTGTCGCAAAAACCAGCTCCATAGCCTATAGCAATGCAAGCGTGCCTTATTTGCTGTATTATGTAGAGCATGGCTTGAAGGGATTTTTACAAGCCAATACAAAAATAGTGGCTAACACGCTTGGAGGCTTAAGCGCCCATAATGGCTATATTACCCAGGAGGGAATTGCCAGGGCATTTAACCTGGCATTCAAATCTCCTCTAGAAGTTTTAAAAGAGCTTTAGATTTTTTTGAGTCTTGTCAAACAAAGAGGCTTCTGAATCTCTCTTTGAGACAGCTCCCATCTCGTTACGCCATTCATGCAGGTCGGTATTTAACCGACAAGGAATTTCGCTACCTTAGGACCGTTATAGTTACGGCCGCCGTTTACTCGGACTTCAATTCAAAGCTTCATCATTGCTGAATGACTCATCCTCTTAACCTTCGAGCACCGGGCAGGCGTCACGCCTTGTGCTTCCTCTTAAAACCACGCTCAAAACCGTTATAGCGGCACAAAAGGATACCAATAGACCCAAGGTCCTACTATCATTCCCTCTGGATTCTTTTATATGATGGAATATCTCTTTAGAGTCAGAGCCCTGGATTTCAGAAAATTACATTTGCTATTGATTTCTTATCACTAGAGAGAACATGACACAAAGCAAGGCGGTAAGGAGAAAGGGTAAAAGCCAATGAATCAATAGGGCATCATAAGATAGAGATAGCAAAAGAATAATTACAAAAAAAGCAAGAGAATTTGCATAGGAGACGATTCTGCCTGCATTTTGTGAATCATACTCCTGGGCAATAAAGCTCCTTATGCTAATGCGTATCAGATTAAAAGATGCTCCCAAGCAAAGTAAGGAGAGGATTTTTAAGAGAATATTTTGGGCAAAAAACCAACATACAATTCCCAAAATAATTATCCCTACGCTCAAATAGTAATGGATAAAAATCTTTTTGGCATTTTTAAAAGAAAGCAAAAAGCTAGATAGTATCATTCCCAAACCCATGGCTGCATCTAAAATGCCAACATCCGTCATTTCGCCTTTGGAATAAGCAATTTGGGCGGGAAGCATAAAGTTAAACAAAGCGAGAGTGGGCCAAATCAAAACCAAACAACCAAAGATAATATTAAATTTTAAAGGCGTTGGCGCGCTTTGTGTTTGCGTTGTTTTGTGGGTCGTTTGAGTTTTGCCCTTGATGCTGATCCATAAACCACTAAGGATGAAAAGAATCCCACAACCAAAAGATGACTTCTTTGGGAGTGTTTTTAAAAAGAAAAGCAGCAAAGATGGGGCCTATCATTAAACTCGCTTGATTAACACTCATGGACAATGAGCTATATTTATCAATTTCTTGAGGGGTATGGGATTTTGAAAGGGAGGCAAACCAAGACTCCCAACTTGATTCTAAGATAAAAAAGAAAAACCATAAAAATGTATTGAAAAGGACAACAACATTGTGATGATGAAAATAATATAAACAAAAAGAGAGAATCCCGCAGCATATTAAAGCATAGGCTGTTGTTTTATGTCCTTCAAGAGGTTTTTTCCAAACCAAAGGAACAAAGGCAGCGGGCAAAAAGGTGAGGGTCACAAGCAAGGCCAGAGAGCCAAAAGATGGGCCTTGAATTGCCATCATCCAATTCACTGCCAAAATCAAAGCCCCGCAACTTAAGCGATAGAGTCCTGAAATAAAAATATAGCCCTTCAATCCATCATCCCTGCTTTATGATTCAAAAATTTTTTCGCTCCATTGCTGGAGAAGCTCTAGGGGCAAGTTTGTTTTTTCTTTAAAAAATTGATGGGGATAATAAAACTCCATCACACCTTCCCTAGCACTCCAGTCTTTAGGGGGCATTGCGATATCTCCTTCTTTGGCTGTGATTTTGATGGACTCTAGCTCTTTGGGCAAATCATCGATTAAGGGATAATGGATTTTTTGAATCTTGCCCTCTTTGGCTTTTAAAAAACCAATAAAAGCACTTCCCTTAGGTTCTGGCATTTGAAAACCACTCAAATCCCTGCCCAAATAAGAAGCGATATGCAGGGCATAGGGATTCACACCAAAAGCTCTTTCTACCTGATCCAAAATCCCATCTCCTCCTGTTCTTGCTCCCACTTCAATGACCCAATAAGAATCTTTTAAAATCTTGATCTCTACATGAGCCAACCCCTTGTCAATCCCTAAGCACAAGGCAGCATTATGGGCAATTTCGTTCAGTTTTTTATCTAGGTTCCTATGACTGGGCACAAGATGGGCCATTTCGCTAAAATAGGGTTTGGGGCTAAGATATTTTTCTGTAACGCTTAAGGTAATGCATTTGTCTTTAAAGCATAAAACTTCTACAGAAACCTCCTCTTGGGTATCAATATATTTTTCGATTAAATATTTATCGCCAGCGATTTTGAAAGCATTTTTGTATTGAGCAATAATTGCTTTGGAGAGGGCAAGCTTTTCTGAAGCTTCCTTTGGATTCCGTGCGAGATATACCCCTCCACTTCCTCCAAAATCATAAGGCTTAATGATCATGGGGAATCCTATAACCTCTATAGCCTTGGCAAGTTCCTCTTCATGTTCTAGGAGAAAGAAGGGACTGCTAGGCACACCATGCTCTTTAAATTTGCATTTCATTTTGTATTTATTGCGTGCATTTTCAATCACTTCTAAAGAAAGGTGCGGAAGATGAAAAAATGCATTGATTTCATTGGCACTTTTTAAAACCCAATCATTTAAAGGAATAACACTAAGCAGTTTAAAGCCAAGAGATTGTTTCTCTTGAATGCATTGAATAAGGGATTGCGCATCATTGCTATCAGCTTGCAGAGCACCATCAAAATATCTGTTTTTATTGAATTTTGCATTTTTATCTGCGATAAAAATTAAAGCATCACTTACTTCCCTAGCACCTTTCAGTGCTCTTTCTCTTAGATATTGATTGGCCCCAAGTAAAACGATAAAAGATTGTATAGACATATTTTCTCCTTTGTTAGACCCTAATCATATATGGCACACATAAAATAAGTAAATATCTGCGGGATTTGCCCTTAGAAATGACAGTATGAGCCTTCTAGTTTTCCTATATTTTGATTGGAATAGCCCCTTTATAACACCATCCAAAAGCCTTGAATACCCATCTAATAAAACATCCTTCTTGATTTTCAAATAGATAGACTTAGCTTTGGATAATTTATTTCTCTCCATAGATAAAAGAAATTCAATAATATACAATTGGCAGATAATTGTAGGCACTGCAGAGACATCACTCCAATCATAACTATGAAAGACTCTATTCTTCTTCATGGCTAATAAATCTCGCACACAATTAGTAAATTCTTTATTCATCATCCGCCAAATAATACCTCTATCAGCAAGCATCTTTTTAATCTCTTCAATCTTTTAAAAAGATCTTCATTATGTCAATAGAATCTCCATTATTTTTTAAATCCAAATAACACTTGTTTCAATATCTCTCACCCAGCAAAGGATTTTAGCGATGCTCTTGTTGGTTTTTAGCACGCGGATTGAGCGCAGATGGCTCTAGTCCTCTGGGCTATACCAACTCTAGCAAGCAGTTTTATCAAAATTTGTCTATATCCATTCCTCTTCATTCAATTCCAATCCACCTCAATTTATTCAATTTATTCAATTTATTCAATTTATTCAATTTATTCAATTTCCAGCCCAGCAATTCGACCCATCAAAGCTCCCTTCCCATTCACAGAGCATCCCATACATGCTAGGAATCTCTGCTAAGACCAGAACTAATCCGACAAACATCTACGCGGCGCACAACCCTTGCAGGAGTGCTGATATCGCGATTCCTGCGTGCTCTAGCATTGCCTTCTCTTGCATTTAAAGAAAATCCCCTTTCTTTGCAAAAAACTTTTTTCCATAAAATTTCCATCAAATTTCTTTGGCTTAAGGATTATCTAAGGAAATAATGTGTACTATTTCACTTCCTAAAGCGAAACAAAGCTTACCAAATCTTGTGATTCCTTTTAAAGAACTTTGCTTTGAGTAGAATTTGAAAAACACATTTTGTCGGTTTTGTTGTTGAATTTTAGGTTGTTCTTTTACTAGATTTAATATTGTTTATGTTCGAAGTAAAACTTACTTGGCATTAATATATTTTATTTGGTGGTGATCTTTGAAATCTAAGCAAGAGATTTTAAATTTGATTACACTTATTTCCCAAAAACTTTTCTCAAGAGTTTTTGCAGAGATATTTTGACAATTTAAATTTCTTAGCAATTTTATTTTTTACAACTCTGTTTATACTTTAATTTTTTAAGTCTAAACTTGTGATAGAGAGAAAAAGCTAAGAGTTCGGGAAAGAATTTCCATTTCATTATGGAGAGTTTTTGTCTGCATTTATTTATATGTGGGCTCAAACTTCCTTCATTTCATTATGGAGAGTTTGATCCTGGCTCAGAGTGAACGCTGGCGGCGTGCCTAATACATGCAAGTCGAACGATGAAGCTTCTAGCTTGCTAGAAGTGGATTAGTGGCGCACGGGTGAGTAACGCATAGGTTATGTGCCCCATAGTCTGGGATAGCCACTGGAAACGGTGATTAATACTGGATACTCCCTACGGGGGAAAGTTTTTCGCTATGGGATCAGCCTATGTCCTATCAGCTTGTTGGTGAGGTAATGGCTCACCAAGGCTATGACGGGTATCCGGCCTGAGAGGGTGATCGGACACACTGGAACTGAGACACGGTCCAGACTCCTACGGGAGGCAGCAGTAGGGAATATTGCTCAATGGGCGAAAGCCTGAAGCAGCAACGCCGCGTGGAGGATGAAGGTTTTAGGATTGTAAACTCCTTTTCTAAGAGAAGATAATGACGGTATCTTAGGAATAAGCACCGGCTAACTCCGTGCCAGCAGCCGCGGTAATACGGAGGGTGCAAGCGTTACTCGGAATCACTGGGCGTAAAGAGCGCGTAGGCGGAGTAATAAGTCAGATGTGAAATCCTGTAGCTTAACTACAGAACTGCATTTGAAACTGTTATTCTAGAGTGTGGGAGAGGTAGGTGGAATTCTTGGTGTAGGGGTAAAATCCGTAGAGATCAAGAGGAATACTCATTGCGAAGGCGACCTACTGGAACATTACTGACGCTGATGCGCGAAAGCGTGGGGAGCAAACAGGATTAGATACCCTGGTAGTCCACGCCCTAAACGATGAATGCTAGTTGTTGGGGTGCTTGTCACTCCAGTAATGCAGTTAACACATTAAGCATTCCGCCTGGGGAGTACGGTCGCAAGATTAAAACTCAAAGGAATAGACGGGGACCCGCACAAGCGGTGGAGCATGTGGTTTAATTCGATGCTACGCGAAGAACCTTACCTAGGCTTGACATTGATAGAATCTGCTAGAAATAGCGGAGTGTCTAGTTTACTAGACCTTGAAAACAGGTGCTGCACGGCTGTCGTCAGCTCGTGTCGTGAGATGTTGGGTTAAGTCCCGCAACGAGCGCAACCCTCGTTCTTAGTTGCTAGCAGTTCGGCTGAGCACTCTAAGAAGACTGCCTTCGTAAGGAGGAGGAAGGTGAGGACGACGTTAAGTCATCATGGCCCTTACGCCTAGGGCTACACACGTGCTACAATGGGGTGCACAAAGAGACGCAATACCGCGAGGTGGAGCAAATCTCAAAAACATCTCTCAGTTCGGATTGTAGTCTGCAACTCGACTACATGAAGCTGGAATCGCTAGTAATCGTGAATCAGCCATGTCACGGTGAATACGTTCCCGGGTCTTGTACTCACCGCCCGTCACACCATGGGAGTTGTATTCGCCTTAAGCCGGGATGCTAAATTGGCTACCGTCCACGGCGGATGCAGCGACTGGGGTGAAGTCGTAACAAGGTAACCGTAGGTGAACCTGCGGTTGGATCACCTCCTTTCTAGAGTAAGATCAAGGTATTTGTTTATCTTGATAAAAAATAAGTGTAAAAAGAATTTTTAACTCTTGCTTAGTTTTCAGAGATTCTATCAAATGAGTATCGTCCTTGTAGGGGCTTATAGCTCAGGTGGTTAGAGCGCACCCCTGATAAGGGTGAGGTCAGAGGTTCAAGTCCTCTTAAGCCCACCATTCATTAGAGGGGAATTAGCTCAGCTGGGAGAGCGCCTGCTTTGCACGCAGGAGGTCAGCGGTTCGATCCCGCTATTCTCCACCAATGACTTACTTCAAAGCAATAGAATCTTTTTGTTAGTCTAATGTAAATTCTCTTAAGAATGAATCAAGAGATTTGAATCAAGAGATTTAGAAAAGCAAAAGCAAGCTTGAAAAGAGTTTGCAATAAAAATCTTTCTAATCTCACAGTATTCTCTATAGGATTTACATTAGGCTAAGCCTAAGTGTTTTTTAATTTATTATTGTTAAGCCTATGAATAGTAATAAGACTACAATTACCTCTGTTTTTATTGGAAGTAGAAATACATTCAATAAGGCAGTGATAACTTTAGAATACTTAACTATTTTATCCATACTTTAAGAGCATCATAAGAACTTTTAGATCTTATGTGAAAATAAGCTTTTAAGGGCAGATGGTGGATGCCTTGGAAGAGAGAGGCGATGAAGGACGTACTAGACTGCGATAAGCTACGGGGAGCTGTCAAGAAGCTTTGATCCGTAGATTTCCGAATGGGACAACCCAACTAGCACTAGCTAGTTACCTTTAATGGAGCGAACCCAGCGAAGTGAAACATCTCAGTAGCTGGAGGAAAAGAAATCAAATGAGATTCTCTTAGTAGCGGCGAGCGAACGGGGAAGAGGGCAAACCGAATGCTTGCATTCGGGGTTGAGGACTGCGACATCCACTGAGATCATTTAGTAGAACAATCTGGAAAGTTTGGCGACACAGGGTGATAGCCCCGTATACGAAAGATGATTTCTAGGTAGCAGGATCCAGAGTAGGCCAGGACACGTGAAATCCGGGCTGAAGCCGGGGAGACCACTCTCCAACCCTAAATACTACTCTCTTACCGATAGTGCACAAGTACCGTGAGGGAAAGGTGAAAAGAACCGCAGTGAGCGGAGTGAAATAGAACCTGAAACCATCTGCCTACAATCATTCAGAGCCCTATGATACATCCCATAAAGTTTTACTTTATAGCGCGTATCTCAATAATTATATCATTGGAGTCTCCATAAGATCGTAAGGTTTTATGGGGTGTATCAGGGTGATGGACTGCCTTTTGCATAATGATCCTGCGAGTTGTGGTATCTGGCAAGGTTAAACAAACGTGAAGCCGTAGCGAAAGCGAGTCTGAAAGGGCGCTTAGTCAGATGCTGCAGACCCGAAGCTGAGTGATCTATCCATGGCCAAGTTGAAGTAAGTGTAATAGCTTATGGAGGACTGAACTCGTACCCATTGAAACGGGTTGGGATGAGCTGTGGATAGGGGTGAAAGGCCAAACAAACTCAGTGATAGCTGGTTCTCTTCGAAATATATTTAGGTATAGCCTCAAGTGATAGTAATAGGGGGTAGAGCTCTGATTGGGCTAGGGCTGCTCACCGCGGTACCAAACCCTGTCAAACTTCAAATACCTATTACCGTATCTTGGGAGTCAGGCGGTGGGTGATAAAATCAATCGTCAAGAGGGAAACAACCCAGACTACCAACTAAGGTCCCCAAGTTCTATTCTAAGTGGAAAAAGATGTGGAGTTACTCAGACAACCAGGAGGTTGGCTTAGAAGCAGCCATCCTTTAAAGAAAGCGTAACAGCTCACTGGTCTAGTGATTCTGCGCTGAAAATATAACGGGGCTAAGATAGACACCGAAGTTGTAGATTGTGCTTTGCACAGTGGTAGAAGAGCGTTCGTATCTGCGTTGAAGGTATACCGGTAAGGAGTGCTGGAGCGATGCGAAGTGAGCATGCAGGAATGAGTAGCGATAAAATATGTGAGAATCATATTCGCCGTAAATCTAAGGTTTCCTACGCTATGCTCGTCATCGTAGGGTTAGTCGGGTCCTAAGACAAGTCCGAAAGGGGTAGTCGATGGAAAATGGGTTAATATTCCCATACCAACCATTGTGTGCGATGGGGGGACGCATAGGGTTAAGTGCGCTAACTGATGGAATAGTTAGTTTAAGAGTGTAAGTTGGGAGATAGGCAAATCCACTCCTGTATCACAAGCTCGATGAGCTCTTTGAAGTCTTCGGATGGATAAGAGTGTCACTGATACCGTCGTGCCAAGAAAAGCCTCTAAGTTTAGCAATGGTTGCCCGTACCGCAAACCGACACAGGTAGATGAGATGAGTATTCTAAGGCGCGTGAAAGAACTCTCTTTAAGGAACTCTGCAAACTAGCACCGTAAGTTCGCGATAAGGTGTGCCTATGAAAGTAGGTCTCAGCAAAGAGTCCCTCCCGACTGTTTACCAAAAACACAGCACTTTGCCAACTCGTAAGAGGAAGTATAAGGTGTGACGCCTGCCCGGTGCTCGAAGGTTAAGAGGATGAGTCAGTCAGCAATGATGAAGCTTTGAATTGAAGCCCGAGTAAACGGCGGCCGTAACTATAACGGTCCTAAGGTAGCGAAATTCCTTGTCGGTTAAATACCGACCTGCATGAATGGCGTAACGAGATGGGAGCTGTCTCAAAGAGAGATTCAGTGAAATTGTAGTGGAGGTGAAAATTCCTCCTACCCGCGGCAAGACGGAAAGACCCCGTGGACCTTTACTACAGCTTGGCACTGCCGATGGGAGCATTATGCGCAGGATAGGTGGGAGGCTTTGAAATCTTCACTCCGGTGGAGATGGAGCCATCCTTGAGATACCACCCTTAATGTTTCTGTCTGCTAACTGGCTTGAGTTATCCTCAAGCAGGACAATGCCTGGTGGGTAGTTTGACTGGGGCGGTCGCCTCCTAAAAAGTAACGGAGGCTTGCAAAGGTTGGCTCATTGCGGTTGGAAATCGCAAGTTGAGTGTAATGGCATAAGCCAGCCTGACTGTAAGACAAACAAGTCGAGCAGAGACGAAAGTCGGTCATAGTGATCCGGTGGTTCTGTGTGGAAGGGCCATCGCTCAAAGGATAAAAGGTACCCCGGGGATAACAGGCTGATCTCCCCCAAGAGCTCACATCGACGGGGAGGTTTGGCACCTCGATGTCGGCTCATCGCATCCTGGGGCTGGAGCAGGTCCCAAGGGTATGGCTGTTCGCCATTTAAAGCGGTACGCGAGCTGGGTTCAGAACGTCGTGAGACAGTTCGGTCCCTATCTGCCGTGGGCGTAGGAAAGTTGAGGAGAGCTGTCCCTAGTACGAGAGGACCGGGATGGACATGCCACTAGTGTACCAGTTGTTCTGCCAAGAGCATCGCTGGGTAGCTACGCATGGATGTGATAACCGCTGAAAGCATCTAAGCGGGAAGCCAACTCCAAGATAAACTTTCCCTAAGGTCGCAAGAAGACTACTTGCTTGATAGGTTGGGTGTGTAAGTATAGTAATATATTTAGCTGACCAATACTAATTGACCGTTTGGCTTATTTTTATGTGATAAGACTTAAGTATTTGTTATCACTGCCTTATTGAGTGTATTTGGTTTTATTCTTTTAGGCTTAGCAATGAAGAGATTTCCTAGATATAAGAAGGAAGATGGAATTAAGAGCAAATGCGATTTGTTTTTAATTCCCTTTTCCTTGTGTCTATAGAGAGAAGGAAACACCCAGCTCCATTCCGAACCTGGCAGTTAAGCTTCTCTTCGCTGATGATACTGCACCTTTCAGGTGTGGGAACGTAGGTCGATGCAGGGTTAGGGAAATCTCCTTATTTTTTGAATCTGCTTTTATTTATTCGTTCCTTGTTTAGTTTTATGTTACCCTTTGTTCTTTCCTTGTAGTTTCGTTTTGTTCCTTTATTTTTTATAGATCCAAGAAAGAAAAAGGGTGGATCTTCCCAGTTAAACATTCTTGAGTTTCCTGACATTTGTGGTTGATTTTCATGCTTTTTTACATTAGAGAGATTGGGTGTGTAAGTATAGTAATATCTTTAGCCAACCAATACCAATTGAGCGTTTGGTTTATGTGATAAAACTTTGCTATCCGCTTTATTGAGTATATGGTTTTTCTGTCCAATGGTGCGCGATAAAAACTTGGAGTGCTTAGGATTTTTTTGCGACAGGAATGCTTTTGGGAGGAGAAAAATTCTTTTAAAGCTTGGCATGATTGAGAGTGTAAATTGATGAAAATCTAAAATGCGTATAAAAGCTCTGCATTTGATGTGGCGACCTTAAGAGAAGAATGGGTTTATTGCGATTTGGGCTAAGGAATCAGGTCTCAAAGTCATCGCCTTGCAGAAGGATGGCTGCCAGATAGATTTTGCAAAAATGAAAATGAGTAAAAAATTCTCAAGATTCTCAAGCGACCTTGTGCATTTGAAATCCCAAAAATTCATAAAGATTGCAAAAGCCTGTAAAATCATAAAATCCTGCGCCCATCTCCCAACCCCCCAATCTTGTATATCCGAAGTATGAAGACGTTTAGAATGTGTTTTTAATTCTCAGATTCTCTGGTTGTGAGGATTGGAAAAAAAGATTGTGATTTTATGTTTTTATCCTTAAACTCAAGAAAATGATATTAAAGAATGGTTTTTTATTGTGATTTTATGTTTTTATCCTTAAACTAATAGATGATGTTCAATTTACTTTTTAAGGTTATGCACTCATGGATCGTATGCAGGAATACAACAAACTCAAGGAAACAAGTTTATGGGATGTTGTCATTATTGGAGGTGGTGCTACGGGGCTAGGAATCGCTCTAGATAGTGCCTTGCGTGGTTATAAGACACTTCTTTGTGAGGCGCTGGATTTTGCACAAGGCACCTCTAGCCGCTCTACAAAGCTCCTTCATGGCGGTGTAAGATATCTGGCGCAGGGGGAAATTAGCCTTGTCTATGAGGCTTTGCACGAAAGAGATAGGGTCATCAGAAATGCGCCCCATCTTTGCAAAAAACAGGCGTTTATTATTCCAAACACAAGTTTTTTTGACGCTTGTTTTTACACTTTTGGACTAAAGATATATGATTTCATTGCCGGGGCTTTTGGGATTGGCAAAACCTCTTATTTAAGTGCCAATAAGGCCAGATCAAGGCTAAGGGGTATCAAAGAGCATAAAATTTCTAGCGGTGTGTGTTATTATGATGGGCAATTTGATGATGCGCGCCTTGCGTTAAATCTTGCACAAAGTGCTGCTAGGGAGGGTGCATGTGTGTTAAATTATGCACGCGTAGAATCTCTGCTCAAAAATCAAGATGGGGAGATAGAGGGGGTTGGCATTAGACTTCAAGATACTCAAGAGATTCTTGAAGTGCATAGTCGATGCGTCATCAATGCAAGCGGGGTTTTTGGTGATGGTATCAATGCCATGGATCATGCCAGAGGGAATAGCATTGCGCCTTCTCAGGGGATTCATTTGGTTTTTGATAAAAGCTTTTTGCCAGGCAATGATGCGCTCATGATACCCAAGACCCCAGATGGCAGGGTGCTTTTTGCAATACCTTGGTATGACAAAGTCGTGGTTGGTACCACAGATACGCTTGTTAATGATATTTGTTATGAGCCAAGTGCTCTTGATGAAGAAATTGCTTTCATCCTCAATACATTTGGCGAATATGCGACCAAAACACCAGGGCGCGATGATGTTTTGTCGGTGTTTGCAGGATTGCGTCCTTTGGTGAAGCAAGACCAAAGCGCTTCCACAAAAGACATTTCAAGAAAACACAAGATTTCTCTATCCCCAAGCAAACTCATTACCATCAATGGTGGTAAATGGACGACTTATAGAAGAATGGCACAGGATTGCCTAGATTTTATCATCAAGCATCAATTATTGCCAAAAAGTCCTTGCAAAACACAGGATTATAAAATCTATGGCTATAAAGAGGATGGAGATCCAGCAGATAGGCTGCATATGTACGGGGACAAGGCAGAGGAAATTTATAGGCTTGAAGAGCAGGACCCAAGACTAAAAAAACCCATACACAAGGATTATTCCTATACTTTTGCACAGATTTTTTGGGCACTAGAGCATGAAATGGCGCAGCATCTAGATGATGTTCTTGCAAGGCGCATTCGCCTGCTTTTTTTGGATGCCAGAGCTGCTAGAGCCTGTGCAAAAGATGTTGCGCATTTTATGGCAGAGCATCTTGCATGGAGCCAATCGCGTCTAGAATCTGAGATTGAATCTTTTATGAAATTGAGCGAACGGTACTATCTAAAATAAGGAGACATAATGAAACGGTATATCATGGCAATAGACCAGGGTACAACATCTTCAAGAACAATCATTTTTGACAAAATGGGAAATGTCATCAGTAGCGCACAAAAGACGATTTCTCAAATTTTCCCCCAATCTGGTTGGGTGGAGCATGATGCCAAGGAGATTTGGGCTTCTCAAATTTCAACACTTACAGGAGCTTTAGCCAAGGCAAACATCAGTGCCAGTGAGATTGCAGCCATTGGCATTACCAATCAAAGAGAAAGCACGGTGATATGGGATAGGGAGAGCGGAGAGCCCATAGCCAATGCCATTGTATGGCAAGACCGTCGTACTGCAGATTATTGCGAATCTCTAAAAGAAAAATACGCAAAATCTATTCATCAAAAAACCGGTTTGATTATTGATGCTTATTTTTCTGCAACCAAAATCAAGTGGCTCCTTGATAACATCCCTAATGCTAGGAAAAAGGCAGAAAATGGTCAACTATGTTTTGGCACCATCGACACTTGGCTGATTTATAATTTTACAGGTGGCAAGGTCCATGTCACAGACCCAAGTAATGCGAGTCGCACGATGCTTTATAATATCCACACGCTCCAATGGGATGATGAGCTTTTGGAGCTTTTTGATATTCCCAAGAAGCTCCTGCCAGAAGTGAGATCCTCAAGTGAAATCTATGGCCATACAATGACGCGTTGGGTGGATTCTCAAATCCCTATTGCTGGAGTTGCAGGCGATCAGCAATCTGCATTATTTGGGCAAATGTGCATCGAAAAAGGAGCGATGAAAAACACCTATGGCACGGGCTGCTTTTTGTTGATGAATACGGGAGATAAACCTGTGATGAGTCAAAACAATCTTCTTACAACTGTTGCTTGGCAAATTCAAGATAGGGTTTCTTATGCGCTTGAGGGTGGGGTATTTGTAGGTGGAGCGGCTATACAGTGGCTGCGCGATGGTGCTAGGATGATTCGAACCGCTGCAGATATCAATACCCTAGCAGCCACTGTAGAAGATAATGGGGGCGTCTATTTTGTCCCCGCGCTCACAGGGCTTGGAGCTCCTTATTGGGACCAATATGCAAGGGGGACGTTTTTTGGCATTTCTCGAGGGACAACTGATGGGCATATTGCTCGCGCAGTTCTTGAGGGTATCGCTTTTGAGGTATATGACATCGTCAAAGAAATGGAAAAAGACCTGGGTGAAAAATGCATTGAGCTGCGCGTGGATGGTGGGGCAAGTGCGAGTGATTATCTCATGCAGATTCAAGCTGATATTTTTGGATTTAATATAGTGCGGCCAAAAACAATCGAAACAACAGCACTGGGTGCAGCTTATTTGGCTGGCTTGGCAGTGGGATTTTATAAGGATATAGAGGAGATTAAATCCCAATGGCATATTGACAAGACTTTTTCACCCAAACTAGAAAAGGAAAGGGTTCAAGAAATGTTGCATTTTTGGCACAAGGCGGTAAGTAGCTCACTGCATTGGCTATCCTAAGGGGGAGAGAATGAGCATCTTTGTTTCAGAATTTATCGGGACGGGTTTGATGATATTGCTTGGCAATGGAGTTGTTGCAACTTGCGTGCTTAAGGGCACAAAATGTGGAGATGGGGGGCATTGGCTGATTATTACAACTGCATGGGCATTTGCGGTTTTTGTGGGTGTGGTGGTAGCAGGAGAGAGCAGTGGTGCTCATCTCAACCCCGCAGTAACATTGGCTTTGGCCCTGGCACATAAGCTTGAGTGGCAACTTGTGCCCAGCTATATTGCAGGGGAATTTCTTGGCGCAATGTTTGGAGCCTTGCTTGTTTGGATTATGTACAAACAGCATTTTGCCCTCACCTCCGATGAGGGTGCAAAGAGGGCGTGTTTTTGCACCTCTCCAGCGATACGGAACTATCCCTCCAATTTTCTAAGTGAGGCGATTGGAACATTTGTGCTAATTTTTGTGATCCTTCATCTAAGTGGCGCAAATATTATTCTTGGTACTGACTCTACTGCAAGCATTGGTCTGGGGAGTCTGGGGGCATTGCCTGTGGCTATTTTGGTGTGGGTTATTGGCTTGTCACTAGGTGCAACAACAGGCTATGCCATAAATCCAGCAAGAGACTTGGGGCCTAGAATTGTATTATTTTTATTGCCTCTCAAAATCAGTGCTGACTGGGGCTATGCTTGGATTCCCATATGTGCCCCAATTGTTGGGGGTGTTGTTGCTGTATACCTTTCTAACATACTTTAGCCATTCTTTTTATTTGCTAGGAAATGGTGCCATAAAGGCCATGCCATGAGGCTCGCTTTATTGTGAAGGTGTAAAATTCTTGGCAAGAATCACCTTCCTTAAAGATTAAAATTCTCGCCATAAAATCATCAAGACTCTCATAAATCTCAAGTTTCCTCATAAAAGTCGATGGCATTTCTTTGAAATCCCTTGCGAGGTTAGGGGTTTTACCCTGAGTGCGACGGATCTTTGTGCTGTGTCATAAAGTCTGCTACAAAATTTCAACGCATTAGGAGGATCAAGCACAAAAGCATGTATTCCCGCCAGAAGCAAAGTGAGTTTTCGCCCACTTTTTGCATGTTATAAAAGTGTCAAAACACCCCTCCAGTGCTTCAAAAATTCTAAAACACCCAGCCGTAGTTAAAGAAGACATTGAAATGACTAGGGCCTTCTTTGATGGATATCTCTCTGTTTCCTAATGTTGCCACTTTGATGTCATAGGAGATCATGGGCACAGAGATCCCGAGGCTATACTTGGAATGCCCCACTCTGTAATTAAAGCCTGTGGTGAAATTGAGATTGCCTGCATTGACAAAGCGCCCTAGCATGCCATAACCCTGCCAAAGCGCTCTAAGCCCTGCAAACATGCCAAGAGAACTATCAAAACGTCGAATAGCCTCTAGAGCGTCTTTTTCTTTAATTGTGGTGTACTTGGTATAAAAATCTATGAGGACATTGGAGCCCACGCCAAGGCCCACTTGATTGATTGAAGCGCTGATTTTGTTTACGCCTGCATAGTTGTACTTCATGATGCCATAATAAGACATCCCAACGGTATCGTTAAAATAGTGCTGATAGCCCCCCATCACATTAAAGCCCACCATCGCAGACTTATTGGACACTCTGGACATGCTATTAAGGGTGCTTGATAGGCCTGAGAGGAAAGTTGAACTATAAGAGGACATTTCCCTTGGCAGTCGTCTGAAGCTCACTTCACTAGTTGCACTTTGTGCTGGAGTGCTTTGAGGCACTTGTGCGGCACTAGCACCCCCCCCCGGGCCACTGCCACTTTCGTTACTTGCATTGCTTTGGGGTAATTGTGCAAGCTGTGCTGCACCTGTGGCACTATTCAAGGAGGCTGCAGCGACTTGTTTTGCGCTCGTGCTGTTTGCAGGTAGGCTTGTGATGTGTGTTACGCCAGCATAGCTGTTGTATTGGTTGATCACGGCTTGTTCAGCTTTTTTTAGGGCTTCATTATAAAATTTCTCAAGCTCTTCCTTGTTTTTGATGGCTTGTTGTTTTGCCCAAGCTTCATACCACACGGGAGAGTCGAAATTGGTGCCATTTTTTTGCACATCTTCAAGCCCCTTTAGGTAGGCATCCCATCTCTTTTTGAAATTCGCTTCATCGGTTTCATACTGTTTCATGTTTTTCTGGTATTGCGCCATTGCAGCATCGTACATTTTTTTGTTTTCAGCGTTCTCAGTGCCATTGCTTTCTTTTGGCGGTGCTAAGGGTTCTATGGGTGCGACGGGTTTTACGATGGGGTTTGTCCACCATGCTGGGGCGTTGAACGACCAATTGGGGCGGTTGTTGGGCTCTGCAGCTGGGAGATCTTTGTAATTGATAGGTAATTCATTATGTGCACCCAAATATGTCCAAACACCCACCCCCAGGCCCCCCATGCCCGCCAAAAAGTAAGTGCCATTTTTGTTGGTTACAAAAGGTAGACCACTAGCATCGCCTGGATTTTTATCAAATCGATCCCATGCTGATGCAGCACCTGCATCATTGTTGGGCTTTGCTTGGTCGGTGTTGTTAAACCAGCCATTTTGGTAAGTCATGTCTCCATTATGGCTGTAGCCATTTACATGCCCCCACTCATGCCATATTGTGATTAATGGCCAAATATTGGTGCCGGGGGTTAGTGGATCATTGCTGAGATAGATGGGGGGTTTTTCCTTTGAGGACTTATCGGGTTTGAAATAATAGTTAATGAGTCCGGGCTGCACACCCCAGACAGCTGGTGAACCAAGGCCTTCATAACCACTAGGACTCATGATGTCTACCGTAATGTTTTTGCTCGTGGTGTATTGTTTATAAACGGTTTCAGGGCTTAGTACATATTTTTGACTTCCTGGCTTGGCTTGGCCATTACTTAAGGGGACAACATTGGGGTTATAGTCACCAGGACCATTGACAAAAGCAAAAGGGGCGTGCAACACAGCTTGTTTAAACTGAGGGGAGCTTAGGACTGCTGCTAGATTCTCTAGTGCGTAGGTGATGAGCTTTGCTGAGTAGGGGGTGGGCACGCCCCATGCCCAGCTCCCATTATTTGGTTTGAGCAGATCTGGGATAGGGGTTATGGGGGCGAATTTAGCCGTGATGTCCACCCAAATTCTCTCAAAGATCCCCAGAACATGTTTGGTTTGTGCATTTGAGCTACTGCTGGCATCCACCAAAAATCTCGTGTCTATATTGGGATTGTTTTTGTCAATGTAGGACTGTTGAATGTTTTGCGCTGCGGCTAGCTGGGCACCACTGAGTGTGCGATTTTGCTGTTGTTTTTGCTGCTGTTGTTCTTGTTGCTGATATTCTGCCAAGACTTTGGCGATTTCTGGCATGTGAGTTTGAGGGATGGTGGTGATCTCAAAGGGCTTGAGGTCGGCGATCCGTCCCACGATCACTCTGTCTTTGTTGCCAGGGGTGTTCATCGTAATATCTACATTTGTGAGATTGTAGGGCAGGAAGTTTTGTATCACTACGTTGCCATTTTCTAATTTGATCGCGATGGGGTGGGCAGCGCTTAGGATGATTGGGGTAGGGTTCTGGTTGGTAGATGACCCTAATTTGTCCTGTGTGAAAATAGGCTGAGTGCTGTACTGGGTGCTTTGGATGAGGGGGGTTGTGCCTGAGATCCTTTTGATGGGAGGTCTTTTGGGTATGGGAACGCTTGGCAGCAGGGACCTAGGAGGGATGATGGTCTCTGCTGTTTCCACCATGCCTGTGGTGATTCCGCCTTCTACAAAGTATCCATCCTTTGGGTTGTAGGCCATCAAAGGCAACCCGCCGAAAATAAAAGGGAATAAGTATCTTCGCATTTTAATTCTCCTAGCCATCCAAGGTGCTGAAATAAATATGTCATTATAGCAAAATCTTAATATTTGGCTCTAAAGAAGCAAGAAATTTATTCTTAATTTGATATTTACTCCAAATCGCTTGTAAAGAAGCAGGGAATTTTAGGCCTGATGTGTTTGCCTGCCTCAAAACGTTTTATTTTGTGATTTTTGCGAGACTATCTCTGGTGATTTGGCTAATCTCATCCCATTTTTTTGCCAAAATGAGTTCCTTTGGACTTAGCCAAGATCCCCCCACACAAAGCACATTTTCTAGATGCAAATAATCATTAATATTGTCAGGGCTAATGCCGCCTGTGGGACAAAATTTCACCTCATGAAACGGAGCTGCTAGGGATTTTAACATGCCCACCCCACCAGCTGCCTCTGCAGGGAAGAATTTCAAATCCTTATAGCCAAATTCAAGAGCTAGCATCAATTCACTCGCAGTGCTCACCCCAGGAATGAGCGTCAGGTTTATGTTTTTGGCCTCTTTTGCAAAAGTAGGTGTCAACCCCGGGCTTATGGCAAATTTGGCTCCTGCATGCTTGACTTCTTCTAGCATTTTGGCATTCAAGACTGTGCCCGCTCCCACAGTAGCTTCTGGAACTTCTCTGGATAGGATCTTGATGGCTTCTAGTGCTTCTTTGGTGCGCAGGGTGATTTCTAAGATCTTGATGCCACCATGTACTAGCGCCCTTGCTAGATCAATGCTTGTTTTTGCGTCATGGATTGTGATAACGGGGATGATTTTGCTGATTTGTAAAATTTCTCTTGCTTGCATGTCTTCTCCTTATTGAAAATATCCACCAAAGCTCATGGCTCCAGTCTCAGCGCTAGAGCTTTGAGCTCTAAAGCCTGCAAAGAGCTCCCTGCCAGAGCCAAAGATCTCTTTTTGTGTGAATATGGCTGCCTCTCTTTGATTCCATTCTTTTTCATCTACCAAGACTTCTAGCACACCATTTTTGGCATCAAGTACAATCATATCTCCTTCTTTGATCTTGGCGATGGATCCGCCAAGCAGAGCTTCAGGGCTCATGTGGATGGCTGCAGGGACTTTGCCTGAAGCTCCAGACATTCTGCCATCAGTGATGAGGGCCACCTTGAAGCCTTGGTCTTGCAGGGCTCCTAGCGGAGGGGTTAGTTTGTGGAGCTCTGGCATGCCATTGGCCCTAGGACCCTGATAGGGCAAAACAGCGATAAAATCTCGTTCTAGCTCTTTGTTTTGGAATCTTTGTAAAAACTCTTGCTGAGAGTGGAAGATTAGGGCAGGGGCTTTTATGATTTGATGCTCTTCTTTTACGGCTGAGATTTTGATCACTGCTCTGCCGATGTTGCCGCGCAGGATTTTTACCCCGCCATCTTTGGAGAAGGGATTTTCTATGTCTCTTAAGATCTCTGTATTTTTGCTTGTTTTCACCCCATCTTTGTAGGTGAGTTTCCCATCGATGAGAAAAGGATTTTTGGTGTAGGGTTGCATGCCTTGGCCCATAACAGTATCCACATCATCATGCAAAAGCCCTTCTTTTAGGAGTTGGTGGATGATGAAGGCGATGCCTCCTGATGCTTCGAATTGATTGACATCTGCCCTTCCATTGGGATAGACTCTGGCTAAAAGCGGAATAATGCTAGAAATCGCATCAAAATCATCCCAATTGATGATAATCCCCGCAGCTCTAGCTATGGCGATGAGATGGATGGTGTGATTGGTGGAGCCACCTGTTGCCATGAGGCCTATCATGGCATTAATGATATTTTTTTCGCCAAGGAGCTCACCTATGGGCTTGATTTGACTTGTGGCCATGTGCGCAGCGGCTTCTTTCACGAGAGCTTCTCTCAAGGGGGTATTGGGATGGATGAATGCAGAATTTGGTAGATGCAATCCCATGAATTCCATCATCATTTGATTGGAATTGGCTGTGCCATAAAAGGTGCAGGTCCCAACATCATGATAAGACTTCATCTCACTCTCTAATAGCTTGTCTCTAGAGATTTGACCCTGGGCAAAGAGCTGGCGCATCTTGGATTTTTCATCATTGGAGATGCCGCTAGCCATGGGACCTGAAGGCACAAAAATGCTTGGCAAATGCCCAAAGCTCAAAGCCCCTATCAAAAGCCCTGGGACGATTTTATCGCATACGCCAAGATAAAAAGCCCCATCAAAGACATTGTGAGAGAGTGCTATGGCCACGCTCATGGCAATGACATCGCGTGAAAACAGGCTTAGTTCCATACCCTCATAGCCCTGAGTGATTCCATCACACATTGCTGGAGTACCACCTGCAAATTGCGCAAAGGCATGATGATTGAAGATTTCTTTTTTGATGAGATCAGGATAGTTTTTGAAGGGCTGGTGTGCGGAGAGCATGTCATTATAGGCTGAGATTATGGCGTAGTTTAAATCTTTGTTTTCTTTGATTTTGTCTTTGATATGGCTGGGAATGGTTGCATAAGCATGGGCCAAATTCGCACAGCCTAAATCTTTTCTTTGGATTTTGCCCTTATGGCCTGCAATGCGCTCTAAATACGCCTCTCTGGTTTTTTGACTGCGCTCCATGACTTTTTGTGTGATTTGTTCTAGTTTTTTGTTTTTCATTGCGAATAAGCCACTCCTAAGTGAGAATATTGTTAAATTTAGTTTGTATTCTAAGGTATTTCTATTAAATGAAAGCTTTTGTCTTTTAAAATTTTATGGTTTTTATTGTAAGGAGTTTCTGTGCAACAACTAAAAGATTTTGAATTTATTTTGTTTGGCGCCACTGGGGATTTGGCTATGCGTAAAATCTTCCCATCTTTGTATGGAGCTTATAGCAAGGGGTTGCTATCACCAAAGGGCAGGATCATCGCCACGGGAAGGAGCGTTTTGGATTTGGGGCAATTTCTTGGAGAATTGGAAAAAAAATCCAAGATTCACATCAAGAATTGCGATGAGAAAAAATGGGCAGAATTTACACAAAACATCAGCTATGTCTCCATTAATCTCAATAAGCTTGCAGATTTTAAAATTTTAAAAAATAGTCTGGATCAAAGGTGTGATAATCGCGTGATTTATTTCTCCATCTCTCCGCAGTACTTTATTAAGGCCTGCGAGCATCTTGCTCAAATTGGTTTCAATGAGAAAAATGTAAAAATCGTGCTAGAAAAGCCCCTGGGCATGGATCTAAAATCCTGTCAAGAGATCAATGATGCAATTGCCAAATATTACAAAGAGGAGCAAATTTATAGGATTGATCATTATTTGGGTAAGGAAGTCATTCAAAATCTCTTGGTTTTGCGGGCCTGCAATCCACTTTTTCTCTCTGTGTGGGATAGGGAGCATATTGATTGCGTGGAGATTACGATTTTTGAGGCCTTGGGAGTGGAAGCTCGGGGTGAGTTTTATGACAACACTGGGGCTTTGCGAGACATGCTCCAAAATCACATCCTGCAGATTCTCTCTTTGATTGCCATGAAGATCCCCAAGGTCTTAGATGCCCCCTCCATCAGAGAGGCAAAGCTAGAACTTCTCAAAAAACTCAAACCCTTCAAAAAAGAAGAAATCAAAAAGCAGGTCATCCGAGCTCAATATGGTAAAAGCGCTGGATTTAAGGCTTATTTGGAAGAGGAGAATATCAGAGAACATAGCCAAGCAGAGACTTTTGTAGCCATCAAGGCTCAGATTGAAGATCCCATGTGGCTTGGCGTGCCATTTTATCTGAGGACTGGCAAGAGAATGGCTGAGTCTTTTGGTCAAATTGTCATTTCTTTCAAAAACAAAAATCTACAAGGCTATACCAACAAGCTCATCATTTTCCTACAACCAGATAATCACATTTCCCTAAATCTCAAAACTAAAAAAATTGGCAATAGCATGGATGTAGAAGAAAAAACCCTGGATTTGCATCTGGATGATTCTGCCGCAATGCAGCCCTATGAAAAGCTGATTTTGGATGTTATAGAAGGCAATCAAGCTTCTTTTAATCATAGAGAAGAATTGGAGGCTGCTTGGAGGTGGATTGATCCAATCTTGGAGAATTGGAAAAATAATGAAAGTGAGCTCTATCTCTATCCTGCAGGTAGCTGGGGACCAAAAGAAGCCCTGGATCTGGTGTATGAGTGTTCTCATGAGTGGCATAATTGTTAAGCCCGCTGCGCAATCTACCAGATTCTTTGGTGTGAAGATGGGAAAGGGTTTTGAGCGCATGAGTGTTCTCATAAGTGGAGTTTTTTCTCACTTCAAGCTTTTTAATGTGAAAAATAGAAACAGTTTTGTGAAATTTGAAAAAAGATTCAATTTTTAAATCTGATTTATTTTGCTAAGATGTAACTAACATAGGGTGGTTTTTGATTATGGCTTTTCGTTTTTATGAATTTTCCAACTCGCAGGAATGCAATCTCTCCCTGGTCTCTTGGTTGGGGGAGTTTCTGACAGAAAAGGCTTTGCTAAATGGCGGCGCTTCTTTGGCTGTATCTGGTGGAAAATCCCCAGTGGCCTTGTTTGAGTTATTGAGTCGGGAAAAAATTGCCTGGGACAAGATTTGCATCAGTCTTGTGGATGAGAGAATCGTGTCTTTGGAGAGTGAAGATAGCAATACTGCCCTAGTCAAGTCTCATCTCTTGCAAAATTCTGCAAAAGGCGCTAGCTTTATCCCCATCCTTAAGGATCCTTCTTTGTCCCTAGAGCTTTTACTTGAGTTTGCAAACAAGCATTATAGGCAAGCAGATTTGGCGATTTTGGGCATGGGCCTAGATGGTCATACAGCCTCTTTATTCCCTGAGGCAAGTGAGTTTGAACATGCGCTAGAGAGTGAGCAAAACATCATCTCAACCACTCCCAAAAACGCTCCCTATCAGAGGCTTTCCATGAGCTTGAAGGCTCTAAAAAAAACCAAAAAACTTATCTTGACCCTCAAGGGGGAAGATAAGAAAAAGGTTTTTGAAGAGGCAAGTTTGGGAGTCAATCCCAAACTGCCTATTTCTTACATACTTCATTCAAGAGAGGTTGATTGCGATGTCTATTACTCAAAATAAAGGCAAGGAACTCTATCCTAGGTTATTGGCTGATATTGGCGGAACAAATGCGAGATTTGCCCTAGAGCTTAGCAAGTCTAAAATCGAGCATATTGAGGTTTTGGCCTGCAATGATTACAATACCATTGTGGATGCTGTGAAGGCGTATTTATCCAAGGTGGGGAATCCGGTGGTCAATTATGGCGCTTTTGCCATCGCTAATCCCGTGGTGGGGGATTGGGTGCAGATGACAAATCATCATTGGGCTTTTTCTATCGAAACTACCAGGCAGGCTCTTGATTTAGAAGTCTTGATTTTAATCAATGACTTTACCGCTCAAGCTCATGCTATTAGTAGAATGCCCCTATCAGAGCTTGTGCAAATTGGAGGCAATTCTTGTGCGATTCATGCACCAAAGGCGGTTTTGGGTCCAGGGACTGGACTTGGAGTGAGTGGACTCATCCCTTGCCTAGATAGCTATATTGCCCTAGCAGGAGAGGGGGGGCATACGACTTTTGCGCCCTTTGATGATACTGAGGTAATGATCTGGCAATATGCTAAGAAAAAATTTGGACATGTTTCTGTGGAGAGATTTTTGAGCGGATCGGGGCTTTGCCTCATTTATGAAGCTCTCTCTCATCGAGAAGGTATGAAAAACTCAAAAATGACTCCAGAGCTCATCAGCGAGCAGGCTCTAAGTGGAAAATTCCCACTCAGTCGTCTGACGCTAGATATATTTTGCGCGATGCTTGGAACGGTTGCTTCTGACCTGGCCTTGACCTTGGGAGCAAGGGGTGGGGTCTATCTTTGTGGAGGAATCATCCCAAAAATCATTGAATACTTCAAAAACTCTCCTTTCAGGACGCGTTTTGAAAACAAGGGCAGGTTTGATGCATATTTGGCCGCTATCCCTGTTTATGTGGTATTGGCCAAATATCCTGGCATTCATGGCGTGGCCGTGGCCCTTGAAAACTATTTGAAAGATTATTTTAAAAATAAAGGCTAATCCATGAAAACTTTCACTCATCTCAATGCTTGGAAGGCATTGAATTCTCATTTTTCTCAGATCAAAGAAGTCCATATGAGGCAGCTGTTTAAAGAAGATGAAAATCGAGGGCCTAGATATTTTCTGCAGGTTGGGGATTTGAAATTGGATTATTCCAAAAACCGCATCACCGATGAGACTTTGGCGCTTTTGTTTGACCTGGCTAATGAATGCTCTTTGAAAGAAAAAATCCATGCGATGTTTGAGGGAGAGAAGATTAACAACACTGAAAATCGAGCTGTTTTGCACACGGCTTTGAGAAATCAGGCAAATCACTCCGTCAAGCTTGATGACATGGACATCATGCCAAATATAAGGGAGGTTTTGATAAAAATGCAAAACTTCTCAGATTCTTTGCGCACGGGCTCTTGGCTTGGCTATACCAATCAAATCATCACAGATGTGGTCAACATAGGTATCGGTGGCTCTGACCTAGGGGTTTTGATGGTGTGTAAGGCTCTGAAAAATCACGCCCACCCAAGGCTAAACATGCACTTTGTCTCCAATGTTGATGGAGTGCAGCTCCAGGATGTTCTGTCAAAGGTCCATCCTGAGACGACTTTATTCATCGTAGCTTCCAAGACTTTCTCCACCCAAGAAACCCTCACCAATGCATTTACAGCTAGAAAATGGTTTTTGGACCATGCTCTAGATGTAAAACACATCGCTAAGCATTTTGTGGCTGTCTCCACAAACAAAGAGGCTGTGAGGGAATTTGGCATAGATTTGGAGAATATGTTTGAGTTTTGGAATTGGGTGGGAGGGCGCTATAGCCTTTGGTCAGCCATAGGGCTGGCCATCATGATTTATCTTGGTAAAGAGAATTTTTCCTCTTTGCTTGAGGGGGCACATTTGATGGATGAGCATTTTCGCAATGCACCTTTTGAGCAAAATATGCCTGTCCTCATGGCATTGATAGGCATTTGGTATATCAATTTTTTTGACTCAGGTAGTCATATCATCGCACCCTATGATTCTGTGCTTAGATATTTCCCCAAATTCATCCAGCAGCTGGATATGGAGAGTAATGGCAAGCAGGTGAGAAGGGATGGTAAGAGGGTGGATTATGACACAGGTCCTATTATCTGGGGGGATATGGGGATCAATGCCCAGCATGCTTTTTTTCAACTTTTGCATCAAGGTACGCATCTAAGCCCCATTGATCTCATTGCATCTCTTAGTAGCAGGGGCAATCTGCCAGGTCATCACGAAATCTTGTTGAGTAATGTTTTTGCCCAAGCAGAAGCTTTTATGCGTGGAAGGAATCTTGAAGAAGTACAAAAAGAAATGGCCCAAAAAGGCCTTAAAGAAGAGCAGATTCAAAAACTTGCTCCCCATAGAGTCTTTTCAGGGAATCGACCTAGCAATGTGCTTTTGCTAGATGAAATTCACCCAAGAAGCATAGGTTCTTTGATTGCTTTGTATGAACACAAAATTTTTGTTCAAGGGGTAATTTGGGATATCAATAGCTTTGATCAGTGGGGGGTAGAGCTTGGGAAGGAGCTGGCTCATACAATTTTATCGGAATTGAAAGGAGGAAAGACTCAAGAACATGATAGTTCTACAAAACACTTAATCCAAATTTATAAAAAATTTAATTCAATTTGAAAGGGGAAATTATGAAAACAAAATCAAACAATTTTGCATTGGTGACTTTAACGACATTATTTTTTGTGATGGGTTTTATTACGGTGCTAAATGACATTCTAATCCCGCATCTTAAGGGGGTTTTTGATCTCAATTATTTTGAGGCCGCCCTGGTGCAATTTTGTTTTTTTGGTGCTTATTTTATATCGGGTGGTTTTTTTGGGAAGCTCTTAGACAAGATTGGCTACCCAACTGGCGTAATCTTGGGATTCCTTTTGACAGCGCTTGGATGTATTCTGTTTTATCCTGCTGCTTCCACTGCTTCCTACCCGATATTTTTGGGGGCTTTGTTTGTCTTGGCCTGTGGTGTGGTGCTTTTGCAGACTGCGGGAAATCCCTTCGTGACCTTGCTAGCCCCTGGCAAAGAAGCCACGGCCCTGACTTTGGTGCAGGCCTTTAACTCTCTGGGCACGACTTTAGGACCGTTCTTTGGTGCCGTGTTCATCCTTTCTGGCACTGCAGAGTACGTAAGCAAGTCTCAAGAAGCTCAGTCTGTGCAAATCCCTTATTTGGTCATTGCTGGCGTGTTGATCCTTTTGGCCGTGGTGGTGTATCTCTTGAGACTTCCTGATGTGAGGGAGAGGGCTGAGAAGGTTAGCGAAGAAAATAATGATGGCAAAAACAGCATCTTTGAATACCCCCATCTTGTTTTGGGTGCTGCTGGCATCTTTTTCTACGTCGGAGCAGAGGTGGCCATTGGCTCATTCTTGATTTCGACTATGTCAGACATCGCGCAGATTAAACATGAGACTGGTGCCAAATATATCGCCTTTTATTGGGGGGGTGCGATGGTAGGGAGGTTTATCGGAAGTGCTGTGATGAGCATCATCCCACCCAATCGCTGCCTAGCTTTTAATGCTGTTGTAAATATTTGTCTTATTGCCACAGCAGTTTTTCTTGGTGGCAAGGTTGCTATCGTGGCTTTGGTGGCCATAGGGTTCTTTAATTCTATCATGTTCCCCACCATCTTCTCTCTAGCCACAAAAAATCTAGGCAAATTCACTAGCCGCGCTTCAGGGCTTATCTGTATGGCCATTGTGGGTGGGGCTCTCGTGCCACCAGTACAGGGATTAGTCGCGGATTATTTTGATGTCCTTGAGTCTTATTTGGTTCCTATGCTCTGCTATTTTTACATTCTCTTTTTTGCGGTGAAGGGTTATCGCACCAAATAATTTGGAATACAAGCAGATATAAGCAATCTCCTCACTTTTCTTCCCCTCCCTTGTGGAGGGACTTCGAAAATTTCTCTCTTTCTCGCATGGTGACATATGGGGACATAAATTAAGGTTCTCTCATACTGTGGGAGGAAGCGTCGTGCCCAAAAATCCCCATAAGTGAGAAAAATTCTCCACATATATCAAAATTCATCTAGCAAAAAATTCAAAATCTCAGGAAAATTCACTCGTTCTAAAAATTAAAATGTTACAGATAGTAATTTAATTTTTTAATATGCTACAAAATGTAAAAAAATCGTACGAAATGATGGATTCGTAAACCATGAGTGTGCTTTAGGTACATATTTATCTGGTTACAATGGATGCGTACAGGCTGTTGAAGCCTTTTGCTTCCTGGCTTGTGAGGTATTAAACTAAGATGAAAGGAGCTAAGATGAAGTATCTGGTAAATATTGACAATGGCGGGACTTTGACAGATGTTTGTGTCGTGAGTGGTCAAGAAGTGCACTATACCAAAACACTCACCACCCCCGTGGATCTCTCAGAGTGTTTTTTTAAGGGCATTGCCAAGGCCAGTGAGGAAATTTATGGTAATGATGGAAAGAATGAATTTGTAAAGTTGCTACACAATACAGACCTCATTCGCTACTCTTCCACTCAGGGCACGAATGCATTGGTTGAGAGGAAGGGACCAAAGCTAGGGTTTATAACAGACAATCCTGAGATTGAGGACAAGCTCACAGATGCCCCGCACAAAAAAGAGCTGTATGAAAGCCTGATTGGCGATCGTGTGATGCTTCTGCATGATATCAAGCACAATAAAGAAATTGGTGAGCATTTGGTGAGCGCAGTGAATGCGCTGACGAATAAAGGCGCTGAGAGATTGATCATTGCTATCAAAAACAAAGAAGATGAAAAAGAGCTTAAACATATTTTTTTGCTGAAATTCCCTAGACATCTACTGGGTTCTGTGCCGGTGTTGTTTTCTTGGGAATTTGTTCATGATAGTAGCAATGAACGAAGGATTTGGTCCGCGATTTTAAATAGCTTCTTGCATCCTACAATGGAGCGTTTTTTATACTCAGCAGAGCACAGATTAAGGGCGCACAAAATTAAAAATCCTCTTTTGATTTATCGAAATGATGGCGCATCTTCAAGGGTTGCTAAATCTGTAGCGCTAAAGACCTATTCCTCGGGTCCAAGGGGTGGGATTGAAGGCACAAAAGCCCTAGCTAAGGCTTATGGTTTTGAGCATGTGCTAATGGTGGATGTCGGGGGTACCACTTCGGATGTGGGTGAGATTAATGAGCATAAGATCGTCACAAATAGAAGGGGTGATGTAGAGGGCATCCAAGTCTCTTTTGAGCTTAGCGATGTGAAGTCCTATGGTATTGGCGGAGGCTCGATTTTTAGAGTTAATGAGAGGGGTGAGATTACAGTTGGGCCTGATAGCGTTGGTTCCGCACCTGGACCTGCTTGTTTTGGTTTTGGTGGCAAAGAAGCGACCTTGACAGATGTAAATGTAGCACTTGGCATCATTGATCCAGATACCTATCTCAATGGCCAACAAAAGCTAGATAAGGATCGCGCAGTACAGGTCATCACAGAAAACATTGCCAATAAGTTGGGATTAAAGCTTGAAGACACGCTTTTGAAAATGGAAGAAGTCTATGCAGAGAGACTTGCAGAATGCTTGAAAGACAAGGTTCAAAAAGACACCGTGCTAGCAGCCTTTGGAGGAGGCGGTCCTATGAGTGCTTGTGCAGCGGCAAGAAAAGCTGGTATCAAAACAGTGATCGTGCCAAAGTTGGCGGCTGTATTCTCAGCATATGGAATTAGCTTCTCAGATGTTGCGCAGTCTTTTGAGAGGGATATCACCGGTTTGAATAAGGCCCAGATTGAAGAAATCAAAAAAGAAGTGCATGATCATGCAAAGAGGTACATGTACCAGGAGGGCTATTCCATCGATGATTGTAAAACCAATTGGGATGTGATTGTAGAAAATGCAGATGGCTCTGAAAGCCATGTCACAACTCTAGATGACACCACTCAGCTAAACAAAGATCAAAGGCGCATTCTAGCTTACAGAGTGAGGTATGAGCTCTCTCATCCCATATTGCATGCGACCATGCCAAAGCACAAAAAAGAAGTAAAAGTTTCTGGCACTAGAGAGGTGATTGGTGAGCATGGCGTACATCATGACCCAATCATCAATCTATCAGAGCAAGAAACAGCAGCAAGCACTCATGGCCCAGCCATTGTAGAGGGGCCGTTCTTTACAGCTAGGGTACCAAAGGGATGGAGTCTGCTTGTCACAGACAATGGAGATTTAATTCTAAAAGATGAAGAAACCAAATAAGGAGTAAAAAATGCGAGTTCCCATGACTGAATATTTAATGATTGACTTAGAAAGCGAAAGATGGATTTGTCGGATGTGTGGCCATGATTTTGGTGATGCCAGAGACACCTACAAAAAAGGCACTTTGATCTATGATCGCAATCCCGAAGAAATCCATCAAGCAATTATTGACCCCAAGAGATATAAATACACCTTCGCACCAGACCCGAAATTCTGCAGAATTTATGAATACTACTGCCCAACTTGTGGCACTCAAATCGAGACAGACTATGTACCACCACACTATCCACCTATCATAGACATGCTATGGGATATTGATGACCTCAAAAGAAGATGGAAAGAAATTGGCAAAAATCCCGAAGAGGTCATCAACTATGGACCTCGTGAAAATGCTGTGGCTGACTTGAGGGCCAAATTTGATAAGAACAAGAAATAAACAAGGGAGGATCATATGAAGAGAGTATCTGTAGATATTGGTGGAACCTTTACGGATTGTTTTTTTGCTTGGGATGGAAAATACATTGAGTCTAAGTCATTAACCACTCATCATAATTTATCCCTTGGGTTTAACTCAGCCCTAGATAATGCTTGCAAAATCGCTGGGCTAACTAGAGAGGAGGTGCTAAAACAAGTTGACTCCGTGCGCTATGCCACTACACTGGGTACCAACGCCCTGATTGAAGGAAAGGGCCCAAGAGTTGCGGCCATCGTTACACATGGCTTTGAAGACACCATACACCTATCAAGAGGCAAGGGATATGGCGAAGGTCTTGATATAACTGAACAAGGCAATATGCCAAATGCCCAGCGACCTGATCCCATCGTGCCAAGAAAGATGGTGCGCTCTGTAAAAGAGAGAGTGGATTCTGATGGCGTGATTCTAGTGCCTTTGCAAAAAGAGGATGTACGCAAGCAGGTTAGAGAGCTAGTTGATAATGGAGCGCAAGCTATCGTTGTGGCATTGGTCAATGCTACAGAAAATCCAAGCCATGAGCAATTGGTGCTAGAAACCATCCTAGAAGAATACCCAAGCCATGAGCTAGGAGCCATCCCCGTGATTTTGAGCTCTCAAGTTTCTGGTAGAAAGGGTGAATATGTAAGGGCCAATACAACTATCATCGATGCGTTCTTGTATGAAATTATGTTTCATGCGCTCAATCAACTCAGCTCCAACCTAAGGGAGTCCGGGTATGAAAAACCCATGCTAGTTATACATAATAGTGGCGGGATGGCCCAAAGCAATTCTACCGACTCACTCCAGACCATTCACTCAGGGCCAGTTAGTGGGGTGAGCGCAAGCCAGCACTTATCAGAAAATACCGACATTGGCAATGTCGTGTGTATGGACATGGGCGGAACTTCATTTGACATTGGTATCTTGCCAAAAGGTGGAGTGAAGCATTATGACTTTCAGCCAGTGATTTGTAGATGGCTAGTAACCCTGCCCATGATTCACCTAAATACTTTGGGTGCTGGGGGTGGTTCTATCGCGACATATGATAGGATTTATCAATCTGTTAAGATCGGGCCAGAATCAGCAGGCTCAGACCCAGGCCCAGCATGCTATGATAGAGGTGGACTCAACCCGACGGTTACGGATGCTGATTTGATGCTTGGCTACCTAGACCCAGAAAATTATGCAGATGGCTTTATTAAGCTCAATCCTAAGCGATCGGCATTTGTGATTGAAGACAAACTCTGCGATCATCTCGACTTGGATGTAATCGAAGTGTCAAAGGTGATTAAAAGAACCGTAGATGAGCAGATGGCAATTGGTATTGAGATGGAGCTACGAAAAAATGGAGGTAATGTTGAAGACTTTACAATGGTAGCCTATGGTGGAAATGGGCCATTGCATGCCTGTGGTATCGCGCATCATGCTGGGATTAAAAAAATCCTATTCCCTCCATTTGCCTCTGTGTTCTCAGCACTTGGCGCTGGGAATATGAAACCCCTGCATATCCATGAGCGAAGTGGTTACATCGTACTCTATGAACCAATCAAAAGAAAGCTCTTTGATGAATATGACAGAATCAATGGATATATTGAAGAGCTAGAGCAAAGAGGCAGGGAAGATCTCAAGCGTCAGGGCTATGATGTGAGCAAGGTGCAGCATCGTCTAGAAATGGACATGCGCTATGGAAACCAAAGAGTGACAACTTCTGTCGTGCTTGATATGAACCGCATCAATAATGTCGGGGATGTTTTGCGTGCGATTCGAACATTTTCAGATGTGTATGCGCAAAGATATGGTAAAGGCATTGAAGCGCCAGAAGCGGGTGTAAGGGTGCAAACCATTAGAGTTGCTAGCTTTATTGAGACGGATGTTGTTCATTTCGAAGATCTCACTAGTGGCGGGAATCGAACAGTCCCCACTCCAAAAAGCACACGCAAGGTGCATTTTGTAGATGAAAAAGATCCAATTGAGACTGCAATCTATGATGAGAGTGTCCTAAGTGATAAATATGTCATTCATGGGCCTGCGGTTATTACCACTAAGAGTACTACTTATTTGGTGGAGAAGAATTGGAGAATCGAGCCCACTCCACAGGGGGCAGTCTGGCTTTTAAAAGATGATGAAAAATAAAGGAGATGCAAATGAATAAGCAAAAAAATCAAGGAACTCATGTTAAAGCCCATAACCATCCACACGCGCATTCCCATCATGGTGGATGCGGATGTAGTACCAATACAGGCACAAATACAAATACAGGATTAAGCGCTGAAGAGCAAGCCTGGGTAGATGACTTTATGAATGAAACCACGCTCTTTCTAGGACCAGATCCTGAGATCATGCGCCATCATTCAATCGCAGAGCGTACTCCGTTAGAAGAGAAGGCTTTGGCAAAGGGTTCAGATCCGCTATTGTATGACAGAATTAGGAGAAGACTTGGAGGATCGCTAGATGAAGCTTTTGAGATGTGCGAAAGTATGGGAGCGGCACCTGGAGCGAAATGGGCGGACTTGTCTGTGGCGGTTTATACAGCTAGCGGGGATGTGTGCTATATGTCAAACAGAGGTGTTATAGCTTTTGCCGCTGTTTTGCACCATCCCATTCGCTACATCATGAAATACTGGAAGGATGAGCCAACTGTTGGAGTGCATCCAGGCGATGGCTTTTTTCACAATGATGCACGCTTTGGCTGTGTGCATAATACCGACCAGTCCATGCTGACCCCAGTGATTCGAAATGGTGAGATTATTGCATGGGTGGGCGCGACTATCCATGAGGGTGAAAATGGCGCCTGTGAGCCAGGCGGTATGCCAAGCGGATCAGAAACTCCATTTGATGATGGACTGCGTGGAAGCCCGATGAAAATCGTTGAGGGAGGCAAGCTAAGAAGAGACCTTCTGACTTTCTTACAGCATTCAACGAGAGACCCGAAATTGATGCTAGCAGACATTAAGGTCAAGATGGGTGCTGTGCGCAGAGTTATGGAGATCGTGGATAGAATGATTGATGAGTATGGCGTGGATAACTTTGTCGGCGCGATTCGTATGACTGTTGAGGATGTGGAGCGAGAAGTGCGAAAGAGAATCTCTGAAATGCCTGATGGCATGGTAAGAGTGGAGCAGTTTGTAGACTCCACTTTGAAAGAAAATATTTTGATTAAATTTGCATGTGAAATCACCATCAAGGGCGATCACATGACAGTCGATCTAAGAGGCTCAGGCAAGGAAATCATCAACAGAGCGATCAACTCACCACTGGCCTCAACCAAGGCATTCTTTGCTCAAGCCATACTCAATCACTGGTGGCCAGACTTGCCAAGATCCACGGGCGCACTTTCACCCATTGAGATCATTTCAGATGAAGGGACTTGGGGGGACTGCTCCTATGATGCGCCAAATGGTCAGAATTTACAAGCATCTTTTAGAGCCTTTACGGCGTTGCAAGTGGCTTATGCTAAGTTGCAATTCTCACTACACACTAAGTATGCAAATGTGCTAGCCCCTTGGTTCAATCAGATCAATGACTTCTTGTGGGGTGGAGAAACCCAGCATGGAGAGCAAGTAGGGAATCTGTGTGCTGACCTCAATGGTATGGGGGGTGGGGCTAAGGCCTTTAGAGATGGAGAGGATGCTGTTGCTCCCATATTTTGTGCTATGGCTGATATTGGTGAGCAAGAAGTCATGGAAGAAGAAGTTCCTTTCTTGCAGCTGGTTAGTAAGAGGGTGGTAAGAGACAATCAAGGATTTGGTAAATATCGCGGCGGCATGGGGTATGAAATGATCGTTGCGGCGAGAAATACGCCAGAATGGGGCTTTATGACTGTTACTAGCGGTGCTAAGTTCCCAAGTGTTGGCGGGATGTTTGGTGGTTATGGATGCAATACCTATCCTTTAGCCATGGTGAAGGGTATTAACATCTTTGAAATCGTGAAGGAAAATCCAGAAGAGTTTGACCTTTCAATGGAGAGGGTGATGAATGAACAGCCTTTTAAGGGTGGCACTTATACCACTTACCACATGGGCTTGCAGTTTGATAGGTCTCAAGAGGGTGAGCTTTATATGATCTCTCAGGGTTGTGGGGGCGGATATGGTGACCCAATTGAAAGAGATCCCGAGCTTGTTATGGAAGATCTCCAAACAGGTCGCATCTCTGATCATGTAGCTTCTTTTATCTATAAAGTCGTATGGAATAAAGAAACCTATGTCGTGGATGTCGAAGCGACTGAAAAACTGCGCGATAATGAAAGAAAAGCCAGGATAAAAAGAGGGCTACCCTATGATGAGTTTGTAAAAAGACATGTGAAAGATGAGCCACCAGCGGATTTGTTGTACTATGGATCTTGGGGTGAGGAAAACAATGAGGAGCTTATTGCCACTGTTTGGGATCATCATGGTCCAAAAAGAGTGAAGGGCAAACTCAAAGAAATTCCCTTGGTGGTGGTGCCAAATCGCCATGTCCTAAAAATTGCTGAGCTAGAAAAGCGAGTGCAAGAGCTTGAGGAAAAATGTGGCGAGGTCACTCATAAATTAGTCTAGCCAAAGGAGGCTGTGAGTGGCTCCTTGAGTGATGGGCATTGTTCCAGTTATATTGCAAAGCTAGCAGCCCTGCTAGCTTTGCGTGATGAAAGAACATGACAAAATATGTCGTGTTTCAAAAGATAAAACTAAAGGTGAGAGATGCTAAATCCATTGAAACAAATTTTAGAACACCCAAATGAAAAGAAATTTTTTGTAGATGCCAAGGCCTATGCGCATAAAGTGCTGATGCAAGATAAGCCCTATCCTTGGTATGACCCCATGCTCTATAGTAATTACATCAAACAGGTGGCCTCCTTATTGAAGGCTGATGTTTTGGTATTGAGATTTGATAATCTCTTTGAAGAAGAGCTAAACACTAACAAGGAGCTGATCGAAAAAATGAGTGAAAAGACTCGCAGGGGTTATGCCCTAAAAATCTTTTTGAGCGATGAGCGAGTGAGGGATGTGGCCAGTGCGCTCATCAACACCGTCACAAACATCATGCATGTGCATGTTTTGACACAGCTGCCCTCACCCCTGCAATTGCTAAAGCTCACTGCCAAAGCTGCGGGGCAGGATGATGGTCATTTTGAAGACAATGAAATCGAGAATTCCAGCGTTTATTATGCGGACTGGCTGCGCTCTTACAAAGACTCAAAGGTCAAGGGGTTATTATTTGATGAGAGAAGCACTAGCTTGAATATTGAGCATTATATGCCAGTTAAAAACACTGCTGATGGCTATGACTGGGTTATAGGCTTTAGGAGAGATGCTGAGCTTGCCTTTGATGGCTTTGAGTATAGTATCCCTGTGATACCCTCTGATTTCTGGGTGCAGGAAGCAAACCCTGGGCTTGAAAACTACAAGAACAAAATCGTTTTTTCAGAAATCCATAGGGATGCCGTGCCTGAAAAGGTGCTAGAAAAACTAACTTTATTTTAAGGATTTAGCCTTGGTGTGAGTCTACATGAATGGCTGAATAGATGGGATTTGTATGCTCTAAGTAGATATGATCTATAAGGAGTGACCACACTCCTAAAATAAAAGATTTAAAAAGAATTTCAGACATTATGCCTATGTATTGGTGATTGAGTGCGGGGGAAATAATCGCTTTGATGTGGCACCTGTAGTAAGGGGTAATCAATAGCAGATGGGGAATGATAGGTAGACAGGGGTGAGATTGAGGGTTGATGTAGGGCTTAGAAGAGACAAAGCAAAACTGCGTGGTTTGCCGCTCTACTGGGTTTATCATCGCTGCCATGGGGGGGGGTAGGGAAGAGTGAAAAACACCATCAGGTGGATGCAAAAAACGCAAAATCTCTGGGAGTTAGATCCAAAAACTGAGGATTTAATCCTGACGCATTTGGCCAAAAACTATCCGCAAAAAACCTCTTTGCACAAACATCTTTTGATCTCTGACAAACCGCCAAAATAGCACTCAATCCTTGCGGTGCGTTTAGACTGCATGGGATTTTGAATCTAGAGCCAAGCACTCTTTTTGGGTTGACTGGTTTTTTTGATCTGCTTAGTCTTTTTGTTTGCTCACCCCCCCCCTTTTTTTTGCTCCGCGGGCATGGGTTGGCTTGAGCTTGCTCGCCCCGCTGGCTTCCCTTACTATTGTATTGAAAGTTGAGATTTGCTTACAAGTCTTTGCAATGCATTGCATGATTGAGGTTTATTTTCCATCTTTGAACTATAATGAATGCCAAAAATTACGAGGGAGAAGCCATGAAAAAAGTGAAATTCGTCCTATTTGCATTTATGATGCTTGGCCTGTTGAACGCCAAGGAATGCGTCTCACCACTTAGCAGAAGTATCAAGTACCATCAAAATAGTGCAGAAATCAAAGCCTTGCAATTGCAGGCCTATCAAGCGGCCAAAATGGCACTCTTTACCAATCTCAAAAATCTCAAAAAATTCAAAAGCTCTGATGACAAAAAGCCAGCCATCATCCTAGATCTAGACGAAACCGTGCTAGATACCTCAGACTATGCGGCCTATCTTGCCAAAAACTGCCTAGAATACACAGAGCAGACATGGGATGCCTATGAAAAGGATCATACCTCTGTGCTTATTCCTGGGGCGCTTGATTTTTTGCAATATGCTAGTAGCAAGGGGGTGAAAATCTTTTATATTTCCAACCGAGCAAAGAAAAATAAGGCATATTTGCTAAAAACACTAAAAAATCTCCATCTCCCACAGGTTAGTCAGGAATCAGTCCTGCTAAAATCCAATAACACAAAGCAGGAAAGGCGGCTTTTGGTGGCGGAGAATTATGAGATCATTTTGCAGGTTGGTGATACGCTGCATGATTTTGATGCAATTTTTGCTGATGAAAAAGACAGCCAAAAACAGCAGCAAAAGGTCTTTTTGAATGCAGAAAAATTTGGGAGAGAGTGGATTATCTTGCCAAACTCTTTGTATGGCACATGGGAGGGAGACCAGATCTTGCGGACATGGAAACATCGCAAATAACGCGCTGCATCTCTCGCGTGACTAAGCCACGAGGGGGGAGAATAATCACGGGGAATTTTGCCAATACAAAGCGAGTTTATCAAAAGACATCAAGCAAAGGCTGTGTTTTCTTTGTAGGAGCTCTCTCACTCCCCTGCGGGGATTCTTTCTGTATCCCCTACACGCATTCTATTGTGCCGCTTGCACTGCACCTATGTCATACTTCCTCCTCGGTCAGGCTCTACTTTTTACGCGGGCGGGGGCCCACCTTTTCAAGACACTTTTTTTACGCTCAATTGCTTCTCGCCCGCACTAGTCTGCGCAGCTAGCCAATGGGTGAGGGCATGAGGGAAGTCACTGTCTTCTTTTGGCATAAAACTCTCTTTTGAAATGTTGGAATTCATTGGCAAGGATGGCCTCTCTTGCGCCGCGTGTGAGGGTTAGATAGTAGTGGAGATTGTGGATGGTTGCAAGCCGAAAGTAAGTGATTTCATTGGCGCGAAAAAGATGATTGAGATAGGCGCGGGAGAAATTTTTGCAAGTGTAGCAATCGCATTCTTCATCAATGGCTGCATCTTGCTCTTTGTACTGAGAGGATTTGATATTGAGTTTTCCAAAACTAGTAAAAAGGCTACCATTTCGTGCGTTGCGGCTAGGCATGACACAATCAAACAGATCTACCCCACGATCAATGGCCTCAATAATGTTTTCTGGTGTGCCCACCCCCATGAGATAGCGCGGCTTGTGGGCTGGGGTGTAGGCATTGACATATTCGATGCAGTCATACATCTCCTCTGCACTTTCTCCTACTGCCAGCCCACCGATGGCATAGCCATCAAATCCCTCTAGAGCACAGAGCTCTTGCGCGGATTTTTCGCGCATGGTTTTGCTATTGCCCCCTTGGATGATTGCAAAGAGATGATTTTCTAATCCAAGACCCTCTGCTTGATTTTTTTTGTGATATTCTAGACTTTCCTTTGCCCATTTTGTCGTGGTTTGCACAGATTGCAGAATGGAATTTTGCTCTGCTGGCAGGCCGATGAGATCATCTAGCACCATAATGATGTCGCTATTGAGTTGGTATTGGATATCTAGGACTTTTTGGGGAGTGAGAAAATGCCTGCTCCCATCAATGTGAGAGCGGAAGGCAATTCCTTGATCGGATTTTTTCATATTGCCACTGAGGCTAAAGGCCTGAAATCCCCCGCTGTCTGTGAGAAAGCTATGAGGATATTTTGTGAAATGATGGAGTCCACCAAGCTTGGCGATATTCTCAGATCCTGGACGCAGATAAAGATGATAGGTATTTGCCAAAATGATGCGGGTTTGCAGGTGTGTGGTCAAGTCAAAAAAATCTAGCCCCTTCACGCAGGCCTGCGTCCCCACGGGCATGAAGATGGGAGTTTGTATCACAGAATGGGCGGTTTGGATGGTGGTAGCCCTGGCGTGATTTTGTATTTTATCGATTTTAAAATGCATGGAAAACCTTGGTATAATGCTGGAAGTCAAATCAAATTTTCAGGGTATTTTGGTGAAAAAAGTCGTCTTGATATTGGATGGAATTGTAGCAAAAAAATTTCTGCAAATTGTGCTTGAGAAATATTTTAGCAATAATACCTATATTGTCGTGAGTAGTGATGCTAGCATGATTCCTGATGAGATCCCCAGTAGTTTTCATTTCCATATCTTTGATCCTACCTCTTCTTTTCGCCTGCTAAATAGTATTCAGTCTGATGTGGGCGATGTGTTTATCTTGATACAAGATAGCAAAGAGCGCAGCGTGGTGTATGACATCATTCGCAGCAATTGCAAGGATGTTCGCATTATCATCGATTTGCCTGATGATAGAGAGATTTCTTATTATAATCATGAAAAAACAGACATCATTGATGAATCTGCATTTGTTTCCTCAGCCATCATTTCTCGCCTGCCTAATGTCCCCCTGATCCCGCAGGATTTTGGGCTGGGGATTGGGGAGGTGATGGAGATTGGCATCCCCTTTGGTAGCCCCTTTGCTTACCGTCATGTTGGCTCCATCCAGCAAAAAGATTATCGCATCGTGGGGATTTACCGCCAAAATGAATTTTTATTAAGCAATTATTCTTTGGTGATCCAGCCCACAGATGCGTTACTTGTGGCAGGGGATCCCAATACATTGACCAATGTCTATCGCCAGGTCAAAAGCAATATTGGACAATTTCCTGCGCCATTTGGCAAGGATATCTACGTGTATGTGGATATGATTTTGCAGGAATTTGATGAGTTGATGCATGACATTTATCAGGCGGTATTTTTGCATGCGCATCTGCGCAGCACCAAGCTCTATATCCATGTTTTTCGCCCCAATGATATTGAGACAATGAGAGAGATTAAGGCGCTGGATAATAGCGACATTGAAGTGTTTTTCAATTATGCGCAGGATGATTTCATAGAAATGCTAAAAATTCATCTCAAGAAAAAAATCGGGCTTTTGGTTTTGGGAAAAAAGCTTTTTTTAAAAAGAAAGGTGCGCAAGATTCTTTTTGCTAGCGGTGTGCCTGTGTTTAAAACAAGCTACAAGGACATAGCAGATGCGCGCTCTAGCCTTGTAGTCTTGAATGAAGACATGAATGAGGGAGAGAATATTTCTTCAGTGATTTTTGATATTTCCATGCAGATGGATCTAGAAGTAATGGTTTATGACTTTGATCCTGATAGGAAGCATCAAGATGAGATTTTGCAGGATTATCAAGATCTTGCCAGGGCCTATGACATCAAGGTACAGGTGCAAAAAACCAACACCAAAAATCCCATTCTCTATCTTCGTGGGCATAAAAAGCCTATTTTGCATTTCCTGCCCTTTGAGCGTTGCATCACAGGCAGGAGGATTTTTAATTATATTTCCACAAAGGTGGAGCGCATTTCTTTTATGTTTGATGATCATCCTCAAATTTTCATCCCCATTCTTGACCAAAATGATGAACGTTAAAATCCCAATTCTCACCCAAAGCCATGCCTATGATGTGTATATTGGAGCGCTGCAAGATCTCTCTTTTGCCAAAAAATATAGCAAGATTCTTATTTTGAGCAATGAAAAGGTCGCACCCCTTTATTTGGAGCGTATCAAGGCTCATCTGCCTGCTTCCATCCCGCTTGCAAGTTTGATTTTGCCAGATGGGGAGATGCACAAGAATTTTAAGACGGTGCAAAAAATCATTGATTTTGCATCCAAGCAGCGCTTGGATCGCAAGTCTTTGATGATCGCTCTTGGTGGGGGCGTGATCAGTGATATCACCGGTTTTGTGAGTGGAATTTATCAGCGCGGGGTGGATTTTGTCAATGTTCCTACCACGCTGCTTGCCCAGGTGGATGCCTCTGTGGGTGGCAAAACAGGGATTAATACAAGTTTTGGCAAGAATCTTGTAGGGCTTTTTCACCAGCCAGTAGGGGTTTTTGTCTATCCAGAATTTTTATCCACGCTGCCTCCTAGGGAATTTGCCTCTGGGATTGCAGAGATGATAAAAATTGGCGTGTGTTTTGATCGGGGTTATTTTGCTTTTTTGGAGAATTATGATCTCACAGATCCCAAGATCCTCTCCCAGGCCATTGCCAGGGCCATCGCGCTCAAAGCAGATGTGGTAGCAAAAGATGAAAAAGAGCAGGGTATTCGCGCGGGGCTAAATTATGGGCATACCTTTGGGCATGTCATTGAGCTTGAGACGGGTTATCAAAAATACCTACATGGAGAGGCGGTGGCAATGGGGATGCAGATGGCAAATGTGCTGGCCTATGAGCTAGGGTGGCTGAGTCTAAATGAATGCGCGCGTATTTCTAGCGTGCTAGAAAAATATCATTTGCTACTCAAATATCAGGTGCGAGATTTGGAGGCTTTTTATCAAAAATTTTTCTTGGATAAAAAAACCACTCAGGATGTTTTGCATTTTGTTTTGCCTCGTGGGATTGGCGCGATGGAGATTTGCAAAAATATTTCCAAAGAGCAATTATTCAAGGTTTTAGGGGTATTTTCTTGAGAGTTTTTTTGTGGATTTTTGTTTTTGTGGGTGTTTTGTTTTCTGATTCCCTTGCTGAGTCTTTGGAGGAGTTGAAAAATAAGCTTGAGATACTGGATAAAAGCATGCAGTGGAAGGATAATATCTGGGTCAAAAAATATGCCAATTTTGAGAATTATACTAAGGTTGCCAAGCAGGTGCAGGATCTCAAAAAAGAGCTCAAAAAGCAAAAGACTCTACCTAAAACTTCTCATAATCTCTTTCGTGTCTATCAGCTAGAAAATCAGATTGATACGCTGCAAAGGCAGATGGTTTTGCTGCATGTTTATAAGGAGGATCCCTTTGCAGATCTCATCCAAAAGCCAAGTATTGGCGAGGCTCCCTTTGTGGCTAATCCCATTGCCATCATCGGGGCATTTAGCTTCATCAAAAAACTAGAAGATCAAAAAAAATCCCTCTACAAAAGGAAGCAGAGTTTGCAGCAGACGCTAATAGCCCTCAATGAAAGGCTGAAAATCCTGCAGGAGATGCATCAAATCGATGCCAAGGCCTATGCGCAGGATTTTTATCAGACCCAGACCAAGCTTTTGGAGCTGCGATCTGCTGAGGAGATTTTGGAGACGACCACAGACATTTACACCAAAGAAAGCGATGAGATCAAAAATCGCATTTCCCTGCAGATTAAAGCTCAGATCTTCAAACTCATTTACATTGCCATTGGGATTTTGATTAGCATTGGCTTTGCCTTTGTGCTTAAAATCATCACACGAAAATATATTCATGACAATGAGCGCGCCTATGTGACCTCAAAAATCATCAATTTTTTCAACATTACCATCATTATCTTCATCTTGCTTTTTGCCTATCTAGAAAATGTGACCTATCTTGTCACGGTATTAGGATTTGCATCTGCGGGTTTGGCCATTGCCATGAAGGATCTTTTTATGAGTATTTTGGGTTGGTTTGTCATTGTTGTTGGAGGCAGTGTGCATGTGGGGGATCGCATCCGTGTGACCAAGGATGGCAGCACCTATGTGGGGGATGTTTTGGATATTTCTCTGCTTCGCATTACTATCTATGAGGATGTCACCCTCACGACATTTTTGGAGAATCGCAGGGCTGGGCGCATTATTTTTATCCCCAATAATTATATTTTTACTACCATGTTTTCTAATTATACTCATGGAGGCATGAAGACTGTATGGGATGGGGTGGATTTTACTATTACTTTTGACAGCAATATTCCCAGGGCTTGTGCTATTGCTAGTGAAGTGGCCACGAAATATGCCAGGGGTTATACCGAGGCTACTCGCAGGCAGCTTGCTAAAATGCGCGATAAATATTCCCTGCGCAATTCCAATGTCGAACCAAAAACCTTCAGCCTGCTTGAAAATAATGGGGTGAGAATTTCTGTGTGGTATCAGACCAATGCCTATGCCACTTTGAGCCTGCGCAGTACGATCTCCATGGAGATTATTGAGCGTCTTCTCAAAGAGCCAGACATCAAAATCTCATATTCCACAACAAAGCTTATCAAAGATGGCACGGATGGCTTTGGAAACAAAAGTGCTGCACAATTTCCTATCGAGGCAAGTTAAATGAAAGTATTTTTTAAAACCTTTGGTTGTAGGACCAATCTTTTTGACACACAGGTGATGCGACAAAATCTTAAGGATTTTGTGGTTTGTGAAAATGAAGAAGAGGCAGACATCATCGTGGTAAATTCCTGTACCGTCACCAATGGCGCGGATGCGGGTGTACGCAGCTATGTCAACAAAATGAACCGCAGTGGAAAAAAAATCTATTTTACAGGTTGTGGGGCAAAAACCCAGGGCAAAAATCTCTTTGACAAAAATCTTGTTTTTGGGAGTTTTGGCCATACACACAAAGAAAAAATTAATGATTTTTTGCTTGCAAAAGGGCGCTTTTTTTATGAGGAGAGAAGTGATGCCAGTCATATTGACACGACGCTAGTTAGCGAGTTTGTGGGGAAGGTGCGTGCATTTATCAAGATCCAAGAGGGCTGTGATTTTGCTTGCAGCTATTGCATCATTCCTAGTGTGCGAGGGATTTCGCGTAGTTATCCTCAAGCAAGGGTCTTGGAGCAGATAGGGATTCTTGCAGATCATGGGGTGAGCGAGGTGGTGCTCACGGGTACGAATGTGGGAAGTTATGGCAAGGATTTTGGTAGCAATATTGCAAAACTAATCCATGAAATTTCCAAAATCAAAGGGATTTTGCGCATTCGCATAGGCAGCCTAGAGCCAAGCCAGATTGATGAGGAATTTTTAGAGCTTTTGGAGGGGGATTTTTTGGAAAGGCATCTGCATATCGCCCTGCAGCATAGTAGCGACAGGATGCTAGAGATTATGAATCGTCACAATCGCGTTGCAAGCGATCGCGCGCTTTTAGAAAAGATCGCAGACAGGGGTTTTGCCATCGGCACGGATTTCATCGTTGGGCATCCAGGAGAGAGTGTACAGGTATGGGAAGAGGCGCTAGAAAATCTCACACAGCTTCCGCTCACCCACATCCATCCCTTCATTTATTCCATCCGCGATAACACCCCTTCTGCAAAAATGAAAAACACCATTCGCGGTGATGTTGCAAAAGAGCGCCTGCACATCATCAATGCGCTTGTGGCAGAGAAGAATTTTTCTTTTCGCCAGAAAATGTCTCCTTTGCGCGTGCTAGTAGAAAGCGGGAAAGATGGCCTCTATAGCGGTTTGGATCAATTTTTTAATCGTATTAGCATTAAGTCAGCCAAAGATTTGAAAAATTGTTGGGTGGATGTGGAGGATTATGGGATTGAAAAAAGAGGGAATTATGCAGAAATCTAAAAAAAGCCTATACATTGGCATCATTGGGTTAGTCATAGTGATTTTGCTCTCTATGATTTTGCTGATGCGCGAGCATGGGACTTTGGTAAGTGCGCGAGATTTTCAGTATTTCATGCAATCTCCCAATGCTCCAAAGAATGCCCAGATTGATTCTAAATATCTGTATTTCCAGCTAGACCAAAAAACCTATCGCGTTCATAAAGATGGTATTAGCCCACAGGCCCTACAAAGTCTCAAAATCACAGATAAAACTAGCGATGATACTTATTTTTTGTTTTTTGCATTCTATGGATTGCTGTTTGTGTTTGGGATTTTTATCCTAAAAAACAAAGGCCCCAAACAGACAAGCAATATCATAGAAAAAAGCCAGGAGGTGCAAAGTAGCATTACATCCATGGAATCAAGCGTAAGATTTAGTGATGTGGCAGGCATTGCAGCAGCAAAGGAGGAGCTATTAGACATTGTGGATTTTCTCAAATCCCCGCAAAAATATCAAAGATTTTGCATTTCCATGCCTAGGGGAGTGCTTTTGGTGGGACCCCCAGGAGTGGGGAAAACCTTGATCGCCAAAGCGATGGCAGGGGAGGCGGGCGTGCCATTTTTTTATCAAAGTAGTGCAAGTTTTGTGCAGATTTACACAGGAATGGGAGCCAAGCGCGTGCGCGAGTTATTTTCTGTGGCCCAGAAAAATGCCCCTGCAATTATTTTCATCGATGAGATCGATGCGCTGGGAAAGGCACGCGGGGGTAATCGCAGCGATGAGAGGGAGGCCACTCTCAATGAATTGTTGATGCAGATGGATGGTTTTAGCGAAAATGCAGGGGTGATTGTCATTGGTGCGACTAATAAGGTCGAGGTGTTAGATGAGGCGCTATTAAGAAGTGGGAGATTTGATCGCAAGGTATTTTTGGAATTACCCAACTTGGAGGATAGAAAAGAGATTTTAAAAGTGCATCTGCGCAAGAAACATTATGATTTTGATCTTTTGGAAGTGGCGCGGCTTTGCGTGGGATTTAGTGGCGCTGCACTTGGCGTGCTCATCAATGAAGCAGGGATTGTTGCGCTAAAAGATGAGCGGGATATCATCACAAAAGAAGATATTTTGGCGGTCAAAGATAAGGTATTTTCGGGCAAAAAAATGCAGACGCATCTGGATTTGGAGCAGCGCGAGATTATAGGGATCTATCAGAGCACCAAGGCTCTGAGTGCCCTTTTGCTGGGGCTAGAATATGAAAAATTTTCTCTAGTTGGGGATTTTTTCATCCTTAGTGATGGCAAATTTTTATCTGCGGGGTATTTGGAGAAGAAAGTGAAATTCTATCTTAGCGGCGCGCTGGGAGTGATGATCCTCAAGGGGGAGCGCTACAGCCTTGGTGCCCAAGATATGCAGCTGGCACAAAACACCATTGAAGAGGCCAAAAAATATCAAATAGATATCGATCTCAAAGAGGTGCAGCAGGAATTTTTGGAAGTTTTGCAAAAAAATCAAGCAAAAATCTCACAGATCCAAGCAAAGCTGCTAGATTTGGAGGTGCTAAGCTTTGAAGATGTGCGCGCGATTGTGGAATCTTAATGTTTTTTAGTGATTTTTATTTGTTTGGCGAGGAGGGTTTTTTTGGAGTGGGAGGATTTTTGGAGAGGAGATGAGGGTGGCTTATGTGGCAGATTTTGTGGGTGGAATGTGAGGATCTGATGCCTTTGGGTGATTGGTTAGGTGAAGATTTGCCAGGTTAGCGAGGGGAGCGTTGATGTTTTTTGGTGATTTTTGTTTGGGATGGGATTTTTTGGGAGGGCAGGGGGAGTTTTGTTTTTTGGATCTTGGATGCTATGATGTCGCGGGGCTTGGTTATGGAGCGTGGGAGGCCTTTTGTTTTGCACGCGCGCAAATGCAAAAAAAGCGCCGCATTCAAAAATTAATCCTCCTCTCTCCTTGGTTAGAACCTCTAGCATCCAGCAATCTTGCTCGCATCCTAGCCCTTTATGCAAAAAGCAAATTCTCTCCCTATCTGCTCCAAAATCCCACCACCCCGCACCCTCATGTTTGGAATCTGGAGGCATTGTTAGAGCTTGTGGTTTATGGAGTGAGTATTGAGGTGTATGTCGGCGGAAAAAATGAGATTATGGATGCTGATGGGGTTTGTGAGCTTTTCTCTCGGGTTGGGGTGGTGTATTATCTCAAGGATTTTGGCTATTTGCTGCAGGATTTTTGCTTTGTATAAGCGTTTTTAGCCCAGAGATTGTTTGCAAGCAGGTGTAGGGTTTTGACTTTTTTTCCCAGGGCTTTGGTTGGGGTGTTTTGATTTGCCTAGGCTTTAATTGAGCTTTTGCATTCTCTTTGCCTTGGGTTTCTCTCCCGGACTTTTTAGCTGATGGTGCAGGATGTTGGATTGGAATGCGTGGCTCCAAAGCTTCTATTCTCAGATTCGCGGGGCTGATGGGGTGATAATATCGCTTAGTGATAGAGATTCCAAAGCTTTGGCGCAGGCTTTTATCACGTATTAGAAGGGGTGGCTAATATATAGAGCATGTAGATGATTAAGCACCAGCCAGCAAGTGCGAGCAGATAAAGAATCCTAGATAAAATTTTATTTTTCATTTTTTTGATGACACTTTTTTGGGCATTATAAAATCTTTTGGTATTCTCTGTCAAGACGCATTCCTGATAGATTTAAAAGGAGTTTTCATGATTTGGTTTTCTTTATTGTGGTTTGTGATTTGGAGATTTTTTGTCGTGTGCATCCCGGCTTGCATCTTTTGTGCGTGGGCTTGTTTTTATCTCATTGAGGATGCATTATTGGCAACGATTTGTGCGATATGTATTTGCATCGTAGTGGTGGCAGTATGGGTGAGCGTGATCATCGTGCCCTATTTGAAGGATTTGCTCCAAGAGAGCAGGGACATGGTGGTAGAAAGCACGCAGCAGAAGGTCTTTGGATTTTCTGGTTTTTTATTTTGGCTTGTGTGGGGAGTGGTGAAATCTGTAGGGAAGGGGATCTGTGGGCTATTTTCCAAAATTCTTGGCAGAAGATCCAAGCGACCTTAGAGAATTTTGGCGCTAGGGATGCATCAAAGCCTTGGCCAAGTCAGTGAGGAATTGTTCGAGATTTTTTGGGATTTTTATGAGTCTGGTTGAGACAAGATTGTATACAGGTATCCAAAAAATCTGCCACGTTATAAAAGGGAATGATGCAAGCGATAAGTTTTTCCATATAAAAAAATCCTCAATAAAGCCTTGATTATAGCATAGATTATAGTTTATTAGAAATCCTAAAGGAGATTTGTCGAGGGTAGAAATCCATATGTTTGATGGATAAAACTTTCTAAAACTTCTCAATTTTTTGGTATTTTTAACACTTTAAGATCGAATGTTATAAGGAGTGATAATGCTAGCTTTTGATTTTGTTTCTACGGGGGGGGGGATAAAGATTTTTTAGCTACAAGCCTAATAAAAATTCTAAAATTTACAAACTACAAAATAATCTTCAAAAATCTATCTTTTACTTCGTTTTTATTGTTCTATCCGCTGGCTTTTTTCAGGAGATGCAAAAAAGAGATCTTGCAATGAGCATAAGATTTTTCTATGGAATATTGTCGCATGTGTATACAAAAGCATTGGAATCATTGAGAATCTATCGGGAGAAAAATATTTTTATCCCTTTAGAAGAAAATTTTTGAGAGGGGAAGAGCGGAAATAAACCCTCTTCTAGAAAATAGAAAATCTTATTTTTCATCTCTTATGAAAAGATAAGAGGAGGAAAGGATTCCATTGCACAAATCATTAAAAAAGAAAGAAAAAACAAGTAAGGGCTTGGTTTTGTCTTTATGGAGAAAAGGAAAAAAATGGCAAGAGATGAGGTAAAAACAGATTCTTGGGTGAGGGGTTTATTAGAGGTTGCAAATATACCCTTTACAGAGCAGGGAGGGGGGATTAAGGAACTAGATGAAGCGTTTAAAACCGCTTCAAAATCCCTGAGTGGTAACGCAGGCTATCCAGACTTTTGTGCAGTGGTAAAAGACTTTGTATTTGTGTTTGAAGACAAGGCGGATGTAAGCAAACATTGCAAATTGGATCCAGAAGGCTGCATTGATTTAGAAAATGCAGATTCTGTTAAAAATTATGCCGCTAATGGTGCGATTCATTATGGTAAACACTTAGCCAAACATACAAATTACAAAAAGATTATCGCCATCGCGGTAAGCGGCAATGAGAAACGTCATAAGATCACGCCTTATTTCATTGATGAAAAGGGCTTTGTGACCAAAGATTTAGAAGACTTAGAAGACTTTATTGTTTTTAATGAAGAGAATATTGAAGAATACTACACTAAAGAGATTTTAAAAGAACAAACTAGCCAAGAGAAAACAACAGAGCAACTTTTAAAAGATGCGAGTGATCTGCATGAAGATCTACGCAACTATGGCAATTTGCGCGATACTGAAAAGCCTATCGTGGTTTCTGGCATTTTGCTTGCCCTAGAAGAGATAAGGTTTAAAAACTTTGATTTAGAGAGATTGAATGCAGATGGACAAAAAAGCGATGGGGCAAAAATCTATGGAGCAATAGTAGATAATCTAAAACGCGCAAATGTTGGCCCTGATGTGAAAAAAGATAAATTATTAAGTCAATTTTCCATCATAAAAGACGCACCAAAAATCAATGAAGTGAATAGCACTTTGGGCAAAACTCCGCTAAAACATTATGCAGAATTTCTTTATAAGCGCATCTATCAAAATATCAAATACACGCAAACAAGCGAAGATATTTTAGGCAGGTTTTATGGCGAATTTATGAGCTATAGCGGCGGCGATGGGCAGACTCTGGGTATCGTGCTTACACCTAAACACATTTGCGAGCTTTTTTGCGATTTAGCAAAGCTAAAACCTGATGATAGAGTTTTTGATCCATGTTGTGGGACAGCTGGATTTCTAATTGCTGCTATGCACAATATGCTTTTACAAGTTACAAATGACACACAAAAGCAAGAAATCAAAGAAAATCAACTTTTTGGCATAGAAGAAAGGGCTGATATGTTTTCTATCGCAACGACAAATATGATTTTACGTGGTGATGGTAAAAGTAACCTTGATAATAAAGATTTTTTAAAGCAAAATCCTCCAGATTTGCAAAAAGACAAAGCTGCAACGGTCGGAATGATGAATCCGCCCTATTCTCAGGGTAGCAAAGCAAACCCAGCCCTTTATGAAATCGCCTTTAGCGAGCATTTGTGTGATTCTATCCTAAAGGGTGGCAGGGTAATCGTCATCGTTCCGCAAAGTGCAATGACAGGCAAAAGCAAAGAAGAAAAGGCAATCAAAGCAAATATCCTAAAAAAGCACACGCTAGAGGGTGTCATCACGCTCAATAAAAATACTTTTTATGGTATCGGCACAAATCCTTGTATCGCGATATTCAAGGCTGGCATCCCCCACCAAAAAGATAAGATTTGCAAATTTATCAATTTTGAAAACGATGGCTTTGTAGTGCAAAAGCACAAAGGCTTGGTAGAGACTATCCACGCAAAAGACAAAAAGGCGCATTTGCTCAAAGTCTGGCGTGATGAGAAGGAAGCAGAATCGAAATTTTGTGTAAAAACCACGATAGAAGCCGAAGATGAATGGCTGCATAGCTTTTATTATTTCAATGATGAGATTCCACAATATGAGGACTTTGATAAGACAATGGCAGATTATCTGACTTTTGAATTTAATATGATAACGCACGGGCGGGGCTATCTCTTTGGCTTAGAAGAGGAAAAGGCAGATGAAGCTCATAAGGGGCTTGAGAATGAATGAGCATTTAGAATTGATGCAATGGCGGGAGTTTGTCGTAGGGGAAATCTTTGAGGTAAAAGCCACAAAAAATGGAATTGATAAAAATAAGCTCAATGGTAAAAAAGGTAAGTTCCCCTATATCACACGCACAGAAAATCAAAATGGTATTGATGATTTTATCGCAGAGCAAGAAAATTATCTCAAAAATGAGAGTAATGTAATTATTATAGGGCTTGATACACAAACCGCCTTTTATCATAATAGTGAATTTTATACAGGACAAAATATCCAAATCCTGAAAAATACAAATCTTAATAAACATAATGCCCTTTTTATGATACAAGCCTTAAAAAATCTAATGACTAAATTTAATTGGGGAGGTAATGGGGCGACATTAACAAGACTAAAAAGAGGAAAAATTCTTTTACCCATAGATTCCAAAGGAGAGCCCAACTATACCTTTATGGAATCTTTTATGCGTGATTTAGAATCCAAACATTTACAAAAAATCCTAGCCTATTACACCCATAAGCTAGAAGTTATCGGGGGCAAACTTAACCCACTTTATCGTTCTCAAGCTAGCTCTTATTGCCTTAAATCTTATTTTGATTCTAGCTCCTCTTGTCATTCTGAACGTAGCAAAGAATCTTTTAAGGATTCCAAAAGAACACTCAATCAACCTCAAAACAACGATTTTGTAGCCTTCCTTGAGGGTAGCCTAATGGAAATTACAAAAAATGAATTAGGCTTAGAATCTGTGCAATGGGGCGAGTTTGTCGTAGGGGAAATCTTTGATTTTGTAATACGTGGTAAAAGACTCATTGAGCGAGATAGAATCAAAGGAAATATTCCTTATTATTCCGCAAGTAAGGAAGGTAATGGTTTAACCGATATGATAGCCAACCCGCTTTTTATAGCAAAAAATAAACTCATTATAAGCACATTTTGCGATTGCTATTATGTAGAGGGGGAATTTACAGCAAGTGATGAAATTACGATTTTTGGTAATGATAAGCTTAATAAACACAATGGACTTTTTATAGCAAGAATCGTAAAAAGCAATGCTTCAAAATATGCTTTTGGACGTAAAGCATTTTCTGAAAGATTAATGAAACAAGTTGTTCTACTTCCCATAGATTCCAAAGGAGAGCCCAACTATACCTTTATGGAATCTTATATGAAAGCTTTAGAGGCAGAGCATTTAGAAAAAATTATCGCTTACTATAATGCGAAATTAACCAAACTAAATAACGCTGTGCAATAACGCTATTGCTATAAGGGGGGGGTAGAATGACCTAATGGGTATCATGATTGGCCATCCTAGAGATTAAGAGATAGAGAGTGGAAAGAATTTAAGATTTTTGATTTGTTTGAAAATAAAAAAAGGTAAATGCAAAAATTTTAATGAGGAAACCAATTTCTAAAAAATAGCGTTTCGTTTTTATCTGCTACGATGAATAATGGTGTGGATGCTTTTGTGGCAAAAAATCATCTTTTGCAAAAAGGAAATTGCATAATGTTTGTTTATCAAGATGTAGGGGGGGGTTAAATCTTTGGTATACGTTTTGAATCTTAGTATACGTGCAGAAAGCTGATAACCATAGATAAATATTTCTTTAACAGTAAATAGGCTAGGATTTTTTGTAAATGTTTGGATTCTAAATTGCGCATAAAAGATTCCATAAATTCCCAATGCACTTGCCTTGAGTGTCATGGAGGGGCTGGAGACATGCAGTTGTAAGCAAGAGAATTTTTCTACAACATGCTCTTTTGGCTATGTAGAATGGATGAAAGATAGGTTTATTTGTAGCAAGTGTAATGCAGATTCAGAGAAAAATATTCTTTTGGTTATGGAGAGGCAAGGTTGAAAAATGACATCATTTTACTCCCCATATTCCAAAGGCAATCCAAATTGGCAATTTATGTGAAGATTCTATGAGAAGGATAAAAAGATAAAAATCGCACGAGATTTACCAAGAAAAAAACTTTTCATTTTTTCAAGTATGTTTTAAGCGCAAAAGTAATTTTGCTAAGTTGCAATCATAAATGAGAAAGCAAAAGCCCAAAAAAACAACACAAACACAAATGGAATCCTAGAGCAAAAATCGGTGTTGCAAACACTTATGTAAAAGCTTATGATTTTGGGGAAAGCCAGTAGGAATGATGATGTCGGTTTTGTGCCATTTAGAGAATATCAGGGTAGCAACCCGCAGGATCATGAGAATGGTATAAAATGTATTTTAGTGATATTGGGCTCTAAGCTTTGGCGGCTAGATAGATTTCTTTTGCTGATGAGAGATGGTAGAGAGATAAGCGCATTGGGGTTTAATGCGCTTATCAAAGTTTTATAGGCCTTGCTCGATGAGCTGGAATATTTTCTGCGTGAAGTTTTTTGCATCTTTGATTTGTCCAGACTCTAGCAATTTTGCAGAATCCAATAATAAAATCATATTTTCCTGTATTGCTTGCTTATCCCTTGTTTTGAGCTTTTGGATGATGGGGTGATGGATATTGAGTTCTAGTATTTTTTGTGGCTCTGGCACGGATTGGCCCATTTGGCGCATGAGATTTGCCATCATCGCATTTTCTTCTTCGCCAATCAATGCCACAGGTGAATTGAGTGTGTTTGAGAGTCGGATTTCTTTGACTTGTTCTCCCAACACTTCTTTTGCAATTGTGCAAAGATTTTCAAATTCTTTTTTTGTATTTTCCTCGATCTCCTCTGACCCTAATTCTTCTAATGCTTGTTTGCTTGCGGCATCTTTGAGGGGGGTTTTGTCATATTCGCTGATATTTGGCATAACAAAGCTATCGACTTCATCACTCAGTAATAACACGCTAAAGCCCTTTTTGTTGTATTTTTCCAAAATAGGAGAAGCTTTGAGGAGATCTAGGTTTTCTCCTAAGAGATAATAAATGCTCTTTTGTTCTTTTGGCATTGCTTCTTTGTATTTTTTGAGGGATTGGAGGGATTCTTGTGTGTTGCTAGCAAAGAGTAAAAGATCCAAAATTTTATCTTTATTTTCAAAATCATGATAAAGACCTTCTTTTAAGACCTTCCCGAAGTTTGCATAAAACTCTTTATAAACTTTCTCATCCTTGCTAAGGTTTGCAATTTCGCTCAAGATTTTTTTGGTAGATGCGCTTTTGATGTTGGCAAGGATTTTATTTTGTTGCAAGATTTCACGACTCACATTGAGTGGTAAATCTTCACTATCAATAATTCCTCGAATAAAACGCAAATATTGAGGAAGCAGTTCTTTGTCATCATCTGTGATGAAAACACGCTTTACATAAAGCTTGATGCCAGATTTGTAATCCACACGATAAAGATCAAAAGGCGCTTTTTGTGGGATAAAAAAGAGGGTAGTATATTCTAGATTCCCTTCGACCTTGGTGTGGATCCATTTCAAAGGTTCGCTATTATCATGCGCAAAGCCTTTGTAAAACTCTTTGTAATCTTCATCTTTCAAATCACTTTTAGGGGTTTTCCAAATCGCCTTTGCAGTGTTGATTTGCTCTATCTTATCTTCTTTGATTTCTTTTTTCTTATCCCCCTCTCCTTCAAATTTGCTTTCTTGATAATGTAGGAAAATAGGGAATTGAATATGTTCAGAATATTTTTTTACGATATTTTCAATCTCCCATCTTGAGGCAAAATTTTTATCTTCCTCTTTGAAATAAAGAGTGATTTGTGTCCCTTGCTTTTCTTTGGTGCAAGAGGTGATTTCATACTCTCCTTTCCCATCGCTAATCCATGCAAAGGCTTCTTTATCACCAGCCTTTTTGGTTTGTACGATGACCTTTTCTGCCACCATAAAGGCAGAATAAAAACCCACCCCAAATTGTCCAATCAGTGCGTGATCCTTTTTTTTATCACCGCTTAGATTATTGAGAAAGCTTTTTGTTCCAGATTTTGCGATGGTACCCAGATGGCTTTTGAGATCTTCTTCATCCATGCCGATCCCATTGTCGCTGATGCTTAGCGTTTTTTTCTGGGAGTCAAATTCAATATCAATGCGCGGATCAAATGCGAGGCTTTTGAGCTTCTCATCTGTTAATGTGAGATAATTCAATTTATCCAGTGCATCCGATGCGTTAGAGATGAGTTCGCGCAAAAAGATTTCCTTATTGCTATAAAGAGAATGAATCATTAAGTCTAGAAGTTGATTGATCTCGGTTTGAAAACTATGTTTGTTACTCATATTTTTTACTCCTTTTAAAAAATTGGCAGATTATAGCATAAATTGATAAATTATCATAAAGTTTATATAATTGCTATAAACTTTTATTAGTGTATAAGTCATAATTTTCAAAAAAGAATCGATTTTTTGGGTTTTTTGTGCAAGGGGGAATTTTGAAAAACAGTACAAGGAATCCAATGCCAGCAGGTGAGGCGCAAGGGATTTGGAAACATGTGGATATTTCAAGGACGTGTAGGGCGTATATGCGGGACTTGTGAGCCTAGGCATGCAAGGGCTAGGCATCGCGGCGGGTGGGACGCAGGAGAGCGAGGACGCGTAGGGGTGGGGTTGATGTTGACATGGAAAAAAGGAGGTGTCATAGCCTTCATGCAATGAGGGGGTGCCAAACCAGGCTAAGAACCCCAAGCCCGGCCAAGTAAACCTAGTCAAAAAAAGCCAAACAAACCCAGCCAAGGTATTCAGTCAAAAAAGTAGCCCGAGCAAGGGTCTGGGAAATTTGGGAGAAAATTTTTAGAGAGAGGATTTTAGCAGAGGAATCAATAGCCCCTCATACAGACTTTGATAAGCCTCATTTCCTAGCAAGTAGCGCACGATTTCTAAACCAAACAAAATCGCAGTCCCAGGGCCTGCGGATGTGATGATATTTTGGCTAACCACGATGGCTTGATTCTTGCGTGTGCCAGGGATCTCTGCCTCACAGCCTGGATAGCAGGTGAAATCTCCTCGCAGCACTCCTGCATGATTGAGAACTATCGGGGAAGCACAGATGGCTGCTATGAGTTTCTTTTTTGCATGGAGTTCTTGGATGGTTTTGATGATGATGGGGGAATTTTTGAGATTGTTCATGCCATCAAATCCACCAGGGAGTGCGATGGCATCAAGAGAATCTAGGGCAATGGAGCTCAGCGAGGTTTCTGCTTGGATTTTTATGCCATGTGCGCCTTTTACAAGTAGATGATCTGTTAGTGAGGCGGTGATCACCTCAAGTTCTGGATGATCAAGGCTCGCTCTTTTTAGCACATCAGCAATTCCGATGAATTCGGCTTCTTCAAAACCTTCTGCAAGGGGGACTAAGATTCTTTTCATTTTTGCTCCTTTGGTGAGATATGGCAGCATTATATAGAATCAAAGACAAACTTAGGGGTTTTTGATTTTGTCTTTGAGGCGCAGGAGTTCGAGTTTGGCAGCGATAATTTGAGGATGCAAAAGCTCAATTTCTAGCATTTGCTTTTTGATCTCTGTCTCATTTTTTGAGAGTTTTGCCTCTTGCAAGGCTTTTTTGTGATGGGCCATCTGTGTTTGTAACTCTTTGATGTAGTTTTGGGTCTCTTGCAAGATCTCTGCATTGTTGCAATGAGCTTTGAGTTTTTCCATTTGCGCGCGCAGGGAATTTTGGCGGGAGTGATCAGATTTTTTTGCTGCGATCTCTAGGCTTTGGCTTAGCATATCAAGCCTTTGCTCACATAAAATCTCTCTGGCAAAAATGCCGCTGCAATAAAGCAGGGCTAAAACAATAATTTTCATGGGATTCCTTGAGTGAGAATGAAATTCTAATTGTAGCAAAGACTTGGAAGGGGTGGCTTTGGATTCTTGGGATGCTGTGCCCATAGGGATTTTGGCTATAATGCCAAATTTATCAAGTAATGAAGGGTTAGGGATGAAAAATATTCGGAATTTTTCCATCATCGCACATATTGATCATGGCAAATCCACACTTGCAGATCGATTGATCCAGGCATGCCATGGTGTAAGTGATCGAGAGATGGTTAGCCAGGTCATGGATACCATGGATATCGAAAAAGAGCGCGGCATCACGATCAAGGCGCAATCTGTGCGTTTGGAATATGTGTATAACAAGCAAACCTATATTCTCAACCTGATTGACACTCCCGGACATGTGGATTTTAGCTATGAGGTTAGCAGGAGTTTGAGTAGCTGTGAGGGTGCGTTATTGGTAGTGGATGCATCTCAGGGTGTGGAGGCACAAACCATTGCCAATGTCTATGTGGCATTGGAGAATCATTTAGAGATTATTCCTGTAATCAACAAAATCGATCTTCCTGCAGCCGATCCCCTGCGTGTAGCAGAAGAGATTGAGCAAAGCATTGGAATTGATTGCACAGATGCTTTGAGAGTGAGTGCCAAAAGTGGCGCGGGAATCCAAGAATTAATCGAGCGTATTATCACGCAGATTCCACCGCCAAGTGGAGATAAAACTGCGCCAACAAAGGCATTGATTTATGATTCTTGGTTTGATAATTATTTGGGGGCCCTAGCGCTGGTGCGCGTGCTAGATGGAAATATTTCTCTAGGGCAAGAAGTGATGATTATGAGCACAGGGAAAAAACATGAGGTTTTGGGATTGTATTATCCCAATCCTGTGCAAAAGATCGCTGCCAAACAAATTGCTTGTGGGGAGATTGGCATCATTTCTCTGGGGCTAAAAAGTGTAACAGATATCGCTGTTGGGGATAGCATCACGGATGCAAAAACCCCCACAAAGGAGGCTGTAAGGGGATTTGTCCCTGCTAAGCCTTTTGTGTTTGCAGGGCTTTACCCTATTGAAACGGATCGTTTTGAGGATCTGCGCGATGCACTCAATAAGCTAAAACTCAATGATTCTGCTTTAAGTTTTGAGCCAGAAACATCCATAGCCCTGGGATTTGGATTTCGCGTTGGTTTTTTGGGATTGCTGCATATGGAGGTCGTCAAAGAGCGCTTGGAGAGGGAATTTGATCTCGCACTCATCGCCACCGCTCCTACAGTGATCTATGAAGTGGAGCTCACTGATGGCAGTGTGGTCATGGTGCAAAATCCCAGTGAATTGCCTCAAGAGCAGCGCATCGTAAAGATTAGGGAGCCCTATATCAAGGCTTCCATCATTACCCCCACAGAATATCTAGGAAATATCATTCATTTGCTTAGCAGTCGTAGGGGCATCCAGGAGAAGATGGATTATCTCACCCAGACGCGCGTAATGCTTGAGTACGCGATCCCCAGCAATGAAATTGTGATGGATTTTTATGACAAGCTCAAATCCTGCACCAAGGGCTATGCAAGTTTTGATTATGAGCAAATCCCCAATCGTGAGGGGGATTTGGTGAAACTTGATGTGCGCGTGGCAGGGGAGGTGGTGGATGCGCTCTCCATCATCGTGGATAGAAGCAAGGCCTATGAGAGGGGCAGGGCGCTTGTGGAAACCATGAAAGAAATCGTGCCCCGCCAGCTCTTTGAGGTTGCGATACAGGCAAGCGTTGGGAATAAAATCATTGCCAGAGAAACGATTAAATCTATGGGAAAAAATGTTACTGCGAAATGTTATGGGGGGGATATTACGCGTAAAAGAAAATTGCTAGAGAAGCAAAAAGAGGGCAAAAAGCGCATGAAGGCTATTGGCAAAGTGGAGCTGCCTCAAGAGGCATTTTTGGCAGTGCTAAAAATTGATTGAGATTGAGCTTTTGATGTAGGTGCTAGAGAGATTGTGAGTCTTGTGTGGCGCAGCAGTGGATCAAGGGAGGTGCATGGCCATGTCAGACCAAGCAGGCTGGCATGTCACCTGATGAAATAGAGGGGGATTAAAGCCGTGCTGAATTTGGTTTATTAAACAAGGATTAAGGATTATTTTTCTAGTATTCTGGGTTTTAAGCCATAGAGAAAATAACGATTAGGAGAGAATATGAAAATATCTTATAAGATACTTTTATGCATTTTGGCGATGCTTAGCGTCTTGTGTGTTGGAATGATTGTCGTATCTTGGCATGGGTTTAATAATGTCAAAGAAGTGAGTCATGGGGCCATTGAAAAATTTGCACTCAATGATGCTAGAGACACTGCCAAAAGCGTGGTGAGTGGGATCAAATACTTTGTGAATGGGTTTTATCAAGAATTGCATAAGCAGGGATATACCGATGCTGAGATCCGCCAAAAAATCATCCAAAGACTTTCTGGAATGAACTTAAAGCATAGCTTTATTCGATTCTATACCTTGGATACCAACGGGACCTTCCTCACACATTATCAAAAAGAAAGAGTGGGAAAAAACTATTTCTATGATAAGGATAGCAAGGGGCGGTATTATGTCCAGCAGCTCATCAAAAATGGAGTTAATGGAGGTGGCTTTACTGAAACAACTTTTTATGACAAGGTTGCCAAGGTATCAAGAATCGTTATTAGCTATACGGAAAAGGATTTGTATCTAGACATCATTTATGGCACTACCATTGATATTGGCGTGACTGAGCAGATTATCGAAAAAACCGATGCTTTGATTAATGCAGGGATTAAGTCCTCTCTAGAGGGGAATATCATCTTTTTTGTCATCATTTCTATCATTGCAATGCTAATTGTTTGGTTGTTTGTCAATCTAAGTGTCAGCAAGCCCTTGAACAATCTTTCTGAAAAATCCACAGAGCTAGGAAGTGGATATGGCGATCTCACCAAGAAGCTTAATGCTAGAGGAAATGATGAGATAGCACGTGCGAGCAGTGGAATCAATCTTTTTATCGATAAGATCCGAGAAATTATCAATCAATCTAAGGGAATTGCAAAAGATAATGCTAGCATCGCGCTAAAGCTTGCAAGCATTAGTGGTACTACAGAGGCACAGGTGCGAGAGAGCGCGCAGCATCTCATCAAAATGCAGCATTCTGGAATGGAAACCAAAGACAATTTAGACAGTGGAGTAGAACGTGCTAGGGCAGGTAAGGATGCATTGCATGAAGCAAGTGTTTATCTTGGCAGCGTGACACAAACAATTGGCGACCTCAATCAAAAAATCTCTAGCGTCTCAGAGATTGAGAGTGATCTTAGCCGTCAGGTGGAGCAGCTTAGCAAGGATGCAGATGGAGTGAAAAGCGTGCTTGAAATCATCAAGGACATCGCAGATCAAACAAATTTGCTTGCACTCAATGCTGCCATTGAAGCGGCTCGTGCAGGAGAGCATGGAAGAGGATTTGCAGTAGTGGCAGATGAGGTGCGCAATCTTGCAGAGCGTACGCAGAAATCTCTCAACGAGATTAATGCAACCATCTCTGTGATCGTGCAGGCCATCAAGAATTCCAGTCAACAGATGGATACCAATAGCAAATCCATGTATGAACTCATTGAAATCTCTAATCAAACTAGAAAAGAGATTTATGGCATGCAGGATGTAATTGCTAAAGTGCTAGATAGTAGTGAAAATACAATTAATGATTATATTTATGTAAGCAATGAGATGACCAAGATGCTAGAAGTGGTCAAGCAAGTCACAGGCATTGCTGATGGCGCAGTTAAGAATATCGAAGAGATCTCTAAAGTGGTGCATAACATCAAGGAAACTTCTTCTGATCTTGACAAAAAACTCTCTGAGTTTCAAACTTAAAAACTTGCTTTTCCTAAGAAGGGATAGGGTCCTCTAGGGGGGGAGCATCACAATCCACGCACAGGGTCTAGTTCTCCACGCAGGATATCCCTGCACCCTAGCCCCCTTACCCTCACAAAAGAATTTCTAGAATCACTCCAAATGACCTATTTTGTCTTCAATGCGACAAATTGTCCCATCAGAGATTTTTGAAAATGGGCTGGGCTATTTTGATGGTGTGATTCATTGGGGTTTTTTTGCTTCGTTTTGATTTCTTTGCTTTTTCTTTACTTTCCCTGTGCAGTTTTTGACACAGCTTGATTCATCTGCCTAGCTTTGAGAGGACATAGGGCAGTTTTTTGATTTGATTTTGTGGTTTTTTGAATTTCATGAATTTTCTTACTGTGGTTTTGGGTCTTGGATGCTGCTTTGATGGAGTTTTTGCAGTGAATCTAATCAAGGCATTAGAGCCTAAAACTTACACTGCGCCATCAAAGAGCATTCTTAGGCTATCAAGCATTATGGAAAAAATTGGGATTTTTTGTCTTGAGATTTTTGATGATGGCAATCATGGCTTGTTGATTGTACTCTTTATCATTTTCATTTTGCTCCACTGCTAGGATATAAAGATCAATGAGTTTTTCGATGCACTCTTCTTTTGCTCCCGCAAAATGTAGTGCTACAGCAAGCATGTCCATAATTTCTATCGCCAATTCTTCGTATTCTATATCTTTCATTTTTATCCTTTTTGCAGGGTTTTGATGACTTGATTTTTGATATCTTCATAGATGAAGCTTTCCCTAAATCCCTCCAATCTTCCACCAGAGGCATTTTTATGCCCCCCGCCATTGAAGCATTCTTTGCTAAGTAGACTTACATCGCATTTTCCACTAGCACGCAAAGACACATTGCCTTTGGAATTAATGTCCATGTAAAAATCATATTCTTCATTATTGCGCAAAAAGAGATTTGCAAGCACGCTGATTCCACCCATAGAGTAGCTTAAAAACCCTTTTTTGTCTTTGTAATAGATAGTGCACTGTTCTTTTTTGGTTTCTAGTAGCTTGGCTTGAGCGATGGATATGATATTATCCATGGTTTGTGCATCTGGATCTCCGCCTAGCGCGATTTTTTTCAGGCGAAAGATGGCATTATCAAAGATAACATTGGCCTTTGGTAGTTCGATATAATCCTTGATGGATTCTAAGAGCTTGAATTTATAATTTCTGTGTTCCTCATCAAACATGAAGCGATTGAGTTCATTGCTATTAGCAATGAGGCTGAGTGCAACTTTTCCAAACTCAAAGCCGTAGTTTTGTTCCTTCCAGATATCGATGGAGTTAATCATTTCCACCATCAGATCCAACATGTATTCATTGCTTGGATCTTTGAGCTTGTAGTGTTCTTTGAGATGCTGGTAGGTGATTTTTGTAGCACATCTTTGGGTATCAAGGTGATACCATCGAAATGTTTTTGCGCTTTCTTCCCCGCTAACATGGTGATCCAATAATAACAATTCGATATCCACTCCATCAACACGCAAGAGATCTGCTTGCTCTTGGAGATAGTGACATTCTTGCAGGGAGAGATTGAGATCTGTGATGAGGATCAGATTTTTTTGTGGCTTTTTGGAGCGAAATTTTGCCTCCAGCTTGCAGTGATTTTGGATATGCTGCAGGATGTTCTGGAGCCTTGCTGTGATTTCTTTGCCATAATTGGCATTATAAAAAGAGATGTTTTCAAAAAAATTTCTTGCGATGAACTGGCATCCATAGCCATCCAAATCAATGTGAGAAAGGTGAAAAACATGCATGGGATTCCTTAATTAAAATTTATATCAATATTGCCTAGGACTTCGTATTTTGCACTGGCATCAAGTTCTGCGTGGCTTAGCACAACCACATCGATTTTAAATTGCTCGAGTTTATTGGCCAGTGCACGGCGTAGCAATGGATCAACAATGAGGATGACAGGCGCGATGCCTCTTTGGAGGATCTGCATGGATTCCTGTGAGATGCCATCAATAAGGCGCTGGGTTTCTGTGGTGTTGAGCAGCAGCATTTTTCCAGAGGGCTGTTCGCGTAATTTTCCTAGTAGATATTGCTCTGTATCTAGTGAGAGTGTGACAAGCTTGAGCATCCCATCATCGGATTTAAAAAGATTTGTAATTACGCGAGAGAGTTTGGCGCGCACTTGTTCGGTAATAAGTGCGATGTCATTTTGCAGAGGTGCTGCGACATCTGTGATGGTTTCTAGAATTGTGAGCATGTCTTTGATGGGTATTTTTTCATGCAGGAGTTCTTGGAGCACAGAGCGGATGACGCCAGATTGAATCTTTCTGGCTTCATCAATGATGGTGGGATAGTTTTCTGCCAGGCGATCTAGCATTGCCTTAACTTCATCTTTGGTGATGAATTCCTCTGCATAATTTTTCACAAGTTCACTGATATGCGTGGTAATCACAGTGGATGGGTCGATGACGGTGTATCCTTGGATGATGGCTTCATCTTTGATGTTTGCATCAATCCACAGCGCATCCATGCCAAATGCAGGCTCTTTTGTGGGGATGCCCTGGATCTCTGTGCCCACCATTCCGGTGTTTATGGCTAGAAATTTATCTGGCATCACGCTTCCCTCTCCGATGGTGATACCCTTTAGCTTGACTTCATAATGGCTTGGGGGGAGCTGGAGATTGTCACGAATCCGCACCTGAGGCATCAAAAAGCCATAGTCATTGGCAATTCTTTTGCGGATCCCACGCACACGCTCTAACAAATCCCCTTTTTGTTTGATATCTGCAAGGCTTATGAGTTGATAGCCTAGATCAAGAGCAAGGAGTTCTACTTTTAGCACCTCATCAATAGCCATCTCTTCCTCTTTTTTGATTTCTTCGGGGCTTTTTTGCGCAGCAGGTGTTGGGGTATGCTGAGCATTTTCTTTTGCGGCCTTGGCATCAGAGGTGGGGGAGAGATTGATATTGGTTTTTTTGCTGAGCCATTTTTCAAAGATGCTAAAAAGACTTTCTTGATCTTCCCTGGAAATGAGCCAGGAAATAAAAAGAAACAAAATTCCTACAAATCCAAGAGAGAAGGTGGGCAATCCTGGTACCGTGGCAAAAAGCAAAAGAATGATGCCTACAATGAGAAGGGTTTTGCTTTTGTCAGTGAGCTGGGTGACGAGTTTGCTGGCAAAATCTTCTGTTTCATTTTGTGTAGTTCGAGTGGCAACAATGCCTGTGGCAGTGGCAATAATGAGTGCAGGGATCTGTCCTACAAGTCCATCTCCGATAGTGAGGATGGTGAAGGTCGCTGCACTATCGCCTGCTGGCATCCCGCGCTGGAAAACTCCGATCAAAAATCCACCAATGATATTAATGATCGTGATAATGATAGAAGCAATTGCATCCCCTTTGACAAATTTGCTCGCACCATCCATTGCGCCATAAAAATCTGCTTCTTGCGTGAGTGCTGCGCGGCGAGACTTGGCCTCTTCATTGTCAATGAGTCCTGCATTGAGATCTGCATCAATTGCCATTTGTTTTCCTGGCATTGCATCAAGAGCAAATCTTGCACGCACTTCCGTAACGCGTGTAGAACCATTGGTGACTACAAGGAGATTTACAAGCACCAAAATGATGAAAATAATACTTCCAATGACATAATTTCCGCTTATGGTGAACTCACCAAAGGCTGCGATAATATCACTTACAGCCTCTGGGCCCTTGTAGCCTTCTGTCAAAATCATCCTTGTGGTGGCGACATTGAGTGCGAGACGATAGAGTGTAACAATAAGCAATAAGGTGGGAAATGCAGAAAAATCTGTGGGCTTGGTAATATAGAGTCCAATGAGGATAATTAGCACAGAGAGGGCAATGGAAATTGTTAGCAAAAAATCCAATAAAAACGGGGGCAGCGGCACAATAATAATTGCCAAAATGAGAATCACAAAAACAACAACGGTGAGATCTTTGGATTGTGAAAAAGTCCGCAAAAAAGACATTGCAGACTGCAGAGCGTTGATTTTCTTTTTAGCCAAAATTTTCCTTTGGAGAGATGCCTTGGTTCATTGTGCGTATTTTACAGTATTTTGGCGACTTTTTACTTTTTTTATGTAAGATTAGATTTTGATTTTATACCATCAGGAGGTCATTATGGCTTTAGACTCGGCGAAAAAACAAGAGATTATTAAACAATTTGCAAGAGATGAAAAAGATACAGGTTCTTCAGAAGTGCAGGTGGCATTGCTTAGCAAAAGGATCGCGGATCTCACAGAGCATCTCAAGGTGAATAAAAAAGATCACTCCAGTCGTTTGGGGCTTTTGAAGCTTGTGGGAAAGAGAAAGCATCTTCTAAAATATCTTAAAAAAACTCAACAAGATCGCTATATCAAACTGATTAACGAGCTTGGTCTCAAAGATCGCTAACCCTCCCCCAATTTGGGGATTCTCCTTATTTTGGATTTTTTTAGTTTCCTTGCTTTTTGGTGTTTGTATTGCGCGCTGATTTTTTGGGATTTTTCCCGTTTCCCTCAGTTCTCGCGCGAGTTTTGGACATTCATTCCAAGTGCTTCATCCCTCTGCCTCACTCCCACCATTTCATTGCAGTGAATTTTTTTACTTTTAAAATTGTCAATCAGGACTTTAGCTTGTATGCAATGGATCTAAAGAAATGATAAAAAGGATAGATGGAAGCTTTGAAGCGTTCTTTTGGTGCTAGGTAGGGGAAGAGAGGAGCAAAATTTTTGTGATTTTGATAAAGCAGCCTAGGGATGAATCGCATGCGCACCACAGAGAAAGTGTAATAGGTATAAACCTGGCGGTAAAAAATCTTTTTGAGCAGAGGGTCTTTTTCTTGCTCAGCAAAAGCAATGAATTTCTTTGCGATGATGAGACAGGAGTGCATGGATTGGAGCATCCGTTCCTTGGTGGGCTTGGAATTCATGATGGAACCCTCCCGCAAGCGATAATAATAAAGCTCCATTGCAGTGAAAAGAATGCTCCTAGTATACAAAAAAATCTCCGCTGTAAAAACCATATCCTCATGGAGGATATTTGGGATAAAGCTAAGATTATGGCGTATGATAAAATCTTTGCGCAATGTATAGAGCCAGACGCATCCACGATAGAGACACTGTGGGTATTTTAGGAGGTATTCTTTGCCCCTGATGGGTGTGGGTGTAGTAGGCAGGGTTATAGAATTCTCGCTTTTGTTGGAAATGTCATAGCATAGCACTTCGATGGGCTGATTTCTCAAAATCTCATGAAGTCTCTCACAAGCATCAAGTGCTAAATAATCATCAGAATCTACAAAGATGATATACTCCCCCCCCCTTTGCTTTTGCTGCAGTGAGAGAGGCCTGCATTTCTGGCCATGCTTAATCCTTGATTTTCTTGGTTAATGAGATGGATGCGAGGATCTTTTCTGGCATATTCCTCTGCGATAGCACCACTGCTATCTGTGCTACCATCATTGATGAGGATGATCTCTATATCTTTGAAGCTTTGATGAATGAGGGAATCTATACATTCCCTAAGATAGAGCTCTACATTGTAAATTGGCACGATGATGGAGAAAAACGCCATAATTCTTCCTAGAAATTGAAATTATCCATAAATTTTATCTATTTTTTGGGATTTTTGTGAAGAGAAAAATTTGTGAGAGTTTTTCGCGGAACTGTGTTCTTGGGAATTTTATAGTGGCATTTTATTCGTGTGTTCCTGGAGGGCCAAAGAAAAGGGAGTGTGGTTATTCATAGAGTTCTTTTTCCTCTTTTGCCACAGAGATTTGATTGCTTTGATAGAAGAATTTGCGCAATACCAAAATCCCTAAAAACCTTTCTTTTTCCTCATCCAAAAATTGCTGCGTGTAGGTATTGGCATTGTGGATAATCTCCTTGGCATGATGGGGATGGGCGAGATAATACTCCACAACAGATTCCAGATCTTCATAATCCTCGCTAATTTCTGCATAATGCACGCCCGCTTGCAATTGTCCCTCCATAAACCATGTCTCAAATTTGGGCTTTGGCATGAGGGCTAGGGAATTGGAGTGCAAAATCCACTTGAGATTGGTGGCGACATCATTGCCCTCTAGTGAGAGGATGAATTTGTATTGTAGATGCGTGGCGAGATTTGCTCTGCCTTTGTGCCAGTGCAGATATTCCTCTTCTTTCAGCGATCCAGTGTGGCCAGCATTGATGAGGGGGTGGTGGAAGAATTTGCGCATAAATTTTTTGCGGTGAGGTTGGTAGCAACCCCCGCGGAAAAATATTTGATCAAGTTTTTGAGAATAGGGAATTGTGTGAAGTTTTTTGGCATTGTGCTGCAGGATTCCAAAATGACGCTTTTTATCTAGCTTTAGCAAAATGTTTTGTGTGGGGCGCGGGGAGATCGGGCGGGATTTGCAAAAACTCGCAACCGGGGTTTGGTAGTTCACATCTCCAGACTCCAAGTGATAGCAGAGCCTTGAGTCTAAATAGCGCATCACCTCCCAAAAATCATAGCAGTAGCGCGAAGACTTTTTTAGCATTTGTATTTTTGTCTGCGCGTGCTTTGGTAGCGTGAAATTCTCTGGAAGATCGCAGTAGTATTCTAGGCGCTTTTTGAGTTCCCATCTTGCATCATCTTTGAGTTCTTTGATTTTTGCTGCAAAATCCTTGGCATTTGCGGGTATAAAGGTGTAATACAGGCCCTTGAGATTGTGAAAAAATGTCTCTAACAATGCTTGACTCCCACATTGGTTTGGGGTATTTTAGCATTTTCTCTCCTGGCTCTCCTTATTTTTCCCAAAGATGGGGACTTTGCTTTTTTAAAATCTTAAAATCAGGGCTTTAAATCGGTTTACAAGGGATTTGAAGAAGTAGAAAAACGCATGAATGGGGATTTTTAATCGCTCTTTAGTAGGCAGATAAGAAAAGAGGGGAGAGAAATTTTTGTAGCTTATATAGAGAAATTTAGGGTTAAGGCCAGAATAAAATAGAGAGTGGAGAAAGTAGGTATAAATCTGAATCAAAAATATCTTTTTTAGCTGGGGAGCTTGTGTCATTTCTGCGAGGTGGATGAAGTTTTGTGCTATGATGTAATAAGATGTCAGAGCTTGCAAGATGCGCTCTTTGGTGGGCTTGGAATTCATGATGGAACCCTCACGAATGCGATAATAATAAAGCTCAAGGCTTGTAAAAAGAATGCTTTTTGCGTGCAAAAGAATTTCTGCGATAAAAACCATGTCCTCATGGAGGATAGAGGGAATAAAGCTAAGATTATGGCGTATGATAAAATCTTTGCGCAATGCGTGGAGCCACACACATCCATGACCAATGCAATGGGGATGTTTTAGGAGGTATTCCTGCCCACTAATAGGTGTTTGTGTAGTGGGCAAATCCCTGTAGCCTTGACGTTTGTTGAGGATCTCATAATGCAGCACTTCGATGGGCTGATCCTTCAAAATCTCATGAAGTCTCTCACAAGCATCAAGTGCTAAATAATCATCAGAATCTACAAAGATGATATACTCCCCCCCCCCTTTGCTTTTGCTGCAGTGAGAGAGGCCTGCATTTCTGGCCATGCTTAATCCTTGATTTTCTTGGTTAATGAGATGAATGCGAGGATCTTTTCTGGCATATTCCTCTGCGATAGCACCACTGCTATCTGTGCTACCATCATTGATGAGGATGATCTCTATATCTTTGAAGCTTTGATGAATGAGGGAATCTATACATTCCCTAAGATAGAGCTCTACATTGTAAATTGGCACGATGATGGAGAAAAACGCCATAATTCTTCCTAGAAATTGAAATTATCCATAAATTTTATCTATTTTTTGGGATTTTTGTGGAGTTTTAGTATGGTTTGCGGGGGGGGGGGGGTGATTTTGGTGCGTATTCATGGGGTTTTAACGCTTTTTCTTGTGAGATTTAGCAGTGGTGCTTTTGAGGGAAATATTTTGTGAATAAAATAGCGCTTTGATTTTTGGCGTGTAGGATCTGTCTGGAAATGTCTTGAGTCAACTTGAAGTGAAATGTTTTGGATTTTTAATGAATTAAGTGAGTTAAAGAGGATTTCAAGATGGTGCGGAAAAGAGGACTTGAACCTCCATGCCTTGCGGCGCCAGATCCTAAGTCTGGTGTGTCTGCCAATTTCACCATTTCCGCAAAATCTTTTGGGATTATAGCATAAAGTTTTTGACTTTTATAGAGTTTTTTTACAAAATAAGCTAAAATTTCAAAATTCTGATTCCAAAATCAAAAATTCATCATTTTTATTCCATATTTTAGAGAATTTAAAAAATAAAAAGCATCACAAATGAAGGAGTGTCTTGTGCAGGATGTTAGGGTAGATCGCAAGAAAATTTATAATCCAGAATCCATAGAAAGCGTGAATGATCGAAAGATTTTTGGAGGGAATCCCACCAGCATGTTTGATTTAAATAAGATTAAATACCAATGGGCCTATGATTTGTGGAAAACCATGCTTGCAAATACTTGGTTCCCCGAGGAAGTGAGCATGAATGAGGACAAACGCGATTACAATAACCTCCTCACAGCGCAGGAAAAACTCGGATATGACAGGGCTTTGGCGCAGCTTATCTTCATGGATAGCTTGCAGACAAATAATCTAATCGATAATGTAAATCCCTACATCACAAGTCCCGAGATTAATCTCATCCTCGTGCGCCAGGCCTATGAGGAGGCCCTGCATTCCCAGAGTTATGCGGTGATGGTGGAGAGTATCTCTGCAAACACTGATGAAATCTATGATATGTGGCGCGTGGATATGCAGCTCAAAAGCAAAAATGACTACATTGCCAATGTCTATATGAAGTTGGCGCAAAATCCCACCGAGCGCAACATTGTTAAGGCAATGTTTGCCAATCAAATTTTGGAGGGGATTTATTTTTATAGTGGTTTTGCATTTTTTTATGCGCTAGCAAGCACGGGCAAGATGTTGGGCTCCTCACAGATGATCCGCTTCATCCAGCGCGATGAAGTCACGCATCTCATTCTTTTTCAAAACATGATCCGCACGCTTAAAAAAGAGCGCCCCGATCTCTTTGACAAGGATTTGGAAGAAGAGATTGTAGAGATGTTTCGTCGTGCTGTGGAGATTGAGGCAGCTTGGGGGGAATATATCACACAGGGGCAGATTTTGGGGCTTACAGGGGAGGTCATCCATCAATATATCCAGTACCTTGCTGATCAGCGCCTTTCCAAAGTAGGGATGCCAAAGCTCTATAATGTCGAGCATCCCATCAAATGGGTGGAGCAGTATGCGAGCTTCAATGAGCAGCGGACGAATTTTTTTGAAGCAAAGGTGACGAATTATGCCAAGGGAAGCTTGATTGATGATTTTTGAAACATCCCAGTGGAATTTTCCGCTGGCCTGCGGCTAAGCGAATTTGGAATGCAAGTTTTTTCTGGCTTTATGTGCTCTTTTATTTGTAGGATAGGGAGTCTTTTTATTGGTCTTGGGTTCCTGTGGAGAGTTGTTGTGCTGGTTTTACTTCAAAGATATCTAGAAGACAGGGGAAAAAATGCTAAGTAGTATCAATCTTTCTAGGATGTGTGAGGAAATAGAGCGTGTTTTCCCGCTCTCTGAAGAGGTGCGCAGGGCATTGATGCAGGTGGATCGCGCCTTGTTTGTGCCCTCTTCGATGCAGAGGCATGCCTATATGCTCAATCCCCTTCCACTACAAAAAGAGCAGTGGGTGAGCTCTCCTCTGACTGTGGCAAAAATGACGCAATATCTATTACCTCAAGGTGGGGATAGTGTGCTAGAGATTGGATGTGGCAGCGGATATCAGGCCATGGTGCTCTCCAAGCTTTTCCGCCGCGTGTTTTCCATCGAGCGGATCGCAAAGATTTTGCTAGAGGCCCAAGAGCGAATCCGCCAGTGTGGAGCGTATAATATCAATACCAAGCTTGATGATGGGCAGAAGGGCTGGAGTGCCTATGCGCCCTATGATCGCATTTTGTTCTCTGCCTGCGCAGAGCACATCCCTGCTAGCATCATCGAGCAGCTTCAAGAGGATGGAGTGCTAGTGGCGCCTATGATCCAGGATCAAAAGCAATTCATCATGCGCTTTTTCAAAAAAAATGGCAAGCTAGGTGAGGGTGAGATTTTGGAAGAGTGCTTGTTTGTCCCTGTGAACAATGGTGTGATCTATTGAATTTTTTGCATTTTGGGAGGAATTTTGATCTTGTCTTAGATTTTGGATTCAAGCCCATTTTTTGGACACTGCCTTTATTTTTGGCAGCGTTGTATGGACTTCTTGTCCTGCATCATTTTTCAAGACTATGGCTATTGCCAGGCTTCTTGGTGTTGCTAGGGATTTTCTTTGCTTTTCCTTCTTTTTTTGCGATGATTTTTGGAGGATTTTTTGCCTTGGCATTCTTGCTTGCGCTCACAGATTGGCGCGATCTTGCCGTGCCTACTTGGCTGAATTTTTCGCTGGTTGTTTTGGGATTTGTGGCTCTTTTTGGCGTTTTGGATCCCTGGCAGAGGCTTTTAGAGTCTTTTGGGCTGCTAGGAATTTTTGCATTTTTGCAGAATTTAGGGCGTTATTTTATGAAAAAAGAAATGCTTGGGGATGGAGATTTGATCTTTGTGCTGGGGCTTTGTTTGGTTTTTGGTTGGGTTTCAAGTATGGAGGCGATTTTTTTGGGTAGTGTTTTTGGTATGTTTTTTGTTTGCATCAGAGGCAGAGTGCCCATGCCCTTCATCTCCTTCATGAGCATTGGTATATTTTTTGATTTTTTATTAGGTTTGCTTGATGTTTAAAAACTATCTCTTTGGCTCCATTGCACAGATTTTTTTCCCTTTTTTTATTGTGTTATTTTTCATCTCCTCGGTGGTTTTGCTCATCAGTATTGCAAACATCACGCTTGTGGTCAAGATGAATTTCATGGATTTGTTGTTAGTGTTTTTGTATCTAATGCCTGGCACGGTGTTTTTCATCATCCCTATCACATTTTTTGCAGCCTGCGTGCTAGGACTCTCACGCCTCTCTTTTGATTATGAATTATTGGTATTTTTTTCCCTAGGCGTCTCTCCTCGCAAGATTTTGGCCTATTTTATCCCCATCGCAGGGATTGTGAGTCTGGTGCTCTTGTTTTTTTCCCTGGCTCTCATTCCGCTTTCAAAAAGTGCATATTCTGATTTTATTGCAGAGAAGCGCACCAAAATTGATGTCAACATCCGAGCAGGGGATTTGGGACAGAAGTTAGGAGACTGGCTGGTGTATATTGATAGTATTAAAGACAATGAATATCGGGATTTGGTGCTATTTTCTGGGTCGGATTTGGGGCAGGAGAGCTTTGTGGTTGCGCAAAAGGGTAGGGTGGAGAATCTCGCAGGAGTTTTTCGCTTGAGCCTGCAAAATGGCGATGCGTATTTTGCCAAAAACAATGAATTGCAAAAAGTAAATTTCCAAAATATGATGATTCAAAGCGAGATTAAAAAAATCAATCTTAGCTCCTATGATCTCGTGGCATATTGGAAAAGTGCATTTGAGGGCAAGAAATCCCAGGCAAGGAGATTCTCTCAAGCAATCATGACATCACTCTTTCCTCTAGCTAGTATTTTCTTTATTCCGCTTTTTGGTATTGCAAATCCAAGATTTCAAAGGAATCTTTCTTATGTGTACATTCTAAGTGCTGTGGTGGGGTACTTTGCAGGGGTGCATATCTTGAGCGAAAATGCACCATTTTTTGGGATCTTTGCATTGCCTCTAGCATGGTTTTTTCTGGGATATTATTTCTTTAGAAAAAAGATTCTCAAAGTCTATTGATGTTCATTGCTGCAAAAATCGCTTATGATGGCAGTAAGTTTTTTGGTTTTGCCAAGCAGGATGATGGACATAAAAGCGTGGTGCAAGCTTTGGAGTTTGCGCTCAAAAGTCTGGGGATAACAAGTAATATCATAGGTGCAGGACGCACAGATAGGGGGGTGCATGCTACAGGCCAGGTCATACGTGTGGAGATTCCTGATTTCTGGGAGCTTGAGCGCCTAAGAAATCTACTCAATCAAAAACTCCATCCCTCTATCTTTTTGCGCAGGATCTGGAGGGTGGAGGCAAGTTTTCATCCGCGATTTTCTGCAAAAAAGCGGGAGTATCGCTATATTTTTGGAAATTATTTGGGAAATGTTTGGATGGCATCCTATGTCTCTTGGGAGCGCTATGGTGATAAAAAAAGAATTTCAGAAGCCTTGAATCTTTTTGTGGGGAAAAGAGATTTTGGATACTTTTGCAAAAGTGGAAGTGATAATAAGACCACAATTCGCCAAATTTATCACACTCGTCTTTATACACATCAAATTTTTAAGCATGATTATTTGGTGGCTTGCATCCAAGCCAATGGCTTTTTGTATGGGCAGATCCGTCTGATGATGGGGGCGGTTTTGGCATACTCTCGCAAAGAGCTCACATACGAGGAATTGGAGTTGCAGGTCCTTGCAAAAAAGCGTTTTTATAGCATTCCTGCCAGCCCTAATGGCCTTTATTTGAGCAAGATATTTTATTAATCTTTGCTTAAATTCAGTAAAATTTAAGTTTTAAAAATTATAATTCTGACTTTATCACAAAATAAAGGTTTGATCTATGGAATTGACAAAAACCGCTAAGGTAAAGGAATTGAACCGCAATTGGATCGTACTTGATGCAAAAGACAAGACTTTTGGTCGTTTGGTGAGTGAGATCGCGGTGTTGTTGCGAGGGAAGCATAAGCCTTGCTTCACTCCAAATGTGGATTGTGGTGATTTTGTTGTAGTCATCAATGCGACTGCTGTGAAATTTTCTGGAATGAAATTGGAAGATAAAGAGTATTTCACGCATTCTGGATATTTTGGTAGTACAAAAAGCAAAACCCTTAAAGAAATGTTGGAAAAAAGCCCTGAAAAGCTTTATTACCTGGCTGTTAGGGGTATGTTACCAAAAACAAATCTAGCCCGATCTATGATCAAGAAGTTAAAAGTATATAGAGGTGCAGAGCATCCTCATACTGCACAAGTATCAAAAAGTAAGTAAGGATAAAAGATGGCAAAAGTTTATGCAACTGGAAAAAGAAAAACTGCTATTGCAAAAGTGTGGTTAACTCATGGTACGGGAAAACTGATTGTTAATGCCATGGATTTGGATACTTGGCTTGGTGGGCGCGAAGCAATTAAGATGAAGGTGATGCAGCCTTTGGTATTGACCAATCAAAACAAATCCGTAGACATCGTGGCTGTGACTTTTGGCGGTGGTTATTCTGCGCAAGCAGAGGCACTAAGACATGGGATCTCCAAGGCATTAAATGCTTATGACATCGCATTTCGCGCGATTCTAAAACCCAAGGGGTTGCTCACAAGAGATGCTAGAGTGGTAGAGCGCAAAAAATATGGAAAAAGAAAGGCAAGAAGAAGCCCTCAATTCTCCAAGAGATAATTTTTTATCCCCATTTCTCTCCCTCTGGGGTAGAGGAACGGAATAATACAAGTCCTGACAAAATAAAACTCATAAAGACAAAAATTCTTCTGTTTCCCGCTCTTGTATTTTTAGGTTTCTTCATCATTAGCTGGATTGATGGGGCGCAAGCGTTTGTATTCTGTGTTGAGATTTGTTCACGTTGCTTGCTGAACTTATTTTTTGTTTCTTTGGCGGAAATTTCAAGATCTGCTGTCTGGTTTTTCTCAAGGGCATTTATGTCTTTGTACCCCAGATTCTAAAACCCTCTCTTGTTGCTTTTGCTTTCTTAGCTTCTTGATTTTTTTCATCTTTGTGGCTATGGCATTTTCACTGGGATAAATCTTCTCTCTCCTTCTTATTTTTCTCTGATTATGGCTTACTTGTTCAATAAAGTTTAATATAATACAGCGCTATTTTCCAAAATAGTTGGGTTTATTCTTTAAAAGGAGAAGATAATGTTAGAAATTCGATGGCATTCTCGGGCTGGTCAAGGGGCAGTTACGGGTGCAAAAGGTTTGGCAGATGTAGTGGCAGGTAAGGGGAAGCAGGTACAGGCCTTTGCTTTTTATGGTTCTGCCAAAAGAGGAACGGCGATGACTGCGTATAATCGCGTGGATGAATCTCCCATATTAAATCACGAGAAGTTTATGCAACCAGATTATGTTTTGGTCATTGATCCGGGTTTGCCTTTTATCGTAGATATTTGCGCCCATGAGAAGCCAGATACTAAGTATATTATCACTACACATTTGAGCAAGGAAGAATTACTGCAAAAAAAACCAGAATTGCAGGGCAAGCAGGTTTATACCCTGGATTGCATCAAAATCTCTTTGGATACCATTGGAAAGCCTATCCCCAATGCCCCAATGCTAGGCGCATTGATGAAGGTTTCCAAGATTTTGGAATTGGATTATTTTTTGGAAGCGTTTATTAAGCTTTTGGGGAAAAAGCTCCCGCAAAAAATCATCGATGCGAACAAAGAAGCGATTGTTCGAGCTTATAACGAAGTAAAATAAGGAGTACAACATGGATGACAAAAAAGGTTGGAATGAATTTGAAATTGGTTCAGTGTTGTTTCCATTTGAAGAAAATGGCATGGAAGCACAGGAGAAAATGAGAGCTGATAGATCCTACACACAAAATAGCTCAAGAACTGCAAGTGTCTCACATTGGAGAGTGCAAAAACCCGTGCATAATCACGATCATTGTATCAATTGTTTTTTTTGCTGGGTGTATTGCCCAGATGCCTCTATCGTGGCCAAAGATGATCAAATGAGTGGGGTGGATTATATGCATTGCAAGGGTTGTGGTGTTTGTGTTTCTGTTTGTCCAACCAATCCCAAGTCGCTTTTGATGTTTGATGAATATGAAAGCAATGAAGATGCAATTAAACAATGGCCTAAAAAAGAAGCAAAACAGAAATAAGGAGAGTAAGAATGGCGTTAAAATATGAATTATCAAAAGTAGAGGTATGGGATGGAAACATGGCGGCAAGCCATGCGTTGAGACAGGCTCAGGTTGATGTTGTAGCAGCATATCCTATCACTCCCTCTACTCCTATTGTGCAAAACTATGGAAAATTTGTAAGCGATGGTTATGTTGATGGCGAGTTTGTGATGGTGGAATCTGAACATGCTGCTATGAGTGCGTGTGTGGGCGCTGCTGCTGCTGGTGGTAGGGTGGCGACAGCGACAAGTTCTCAGGGGTTTGCATTGATGGTGGAGGTGCTCTATCAGGGATCGGGCATGCGTGTTCCCCTGGTGCTCAATCTTGTCAATCGTGCGCTCGCATCTCCGCTCAATGTCAATGGCGATCATTCTGATATGTATTTGAGTAGAGACTGTGGATGGATTAGCCTTTGTGCCTTTAATCCTCAAGAAGCTTATGATTTCAATCTTATGGCATTTAAAATCGGGGAGGATTTGCGCGTAAGAATCCCAGTGATTGTAAATCAGGATGGGTTTATTTGTTCTCATACGGCCCAAAATGTCGCACCTTTGAGTGATGAGGAGGCCTATGCTTTTGTTGGGGATTATCAGCAAAAAAATGCCATGCTTAACTTCGCTAAGCCCGTGACCTATGGATCGCAGGCAGAGGAAGATTGGCATTTTGAACATAAGGCCCAGCTCCATCATGATCTCATGCATTCTTCTGCAGTGATTGAGGAGGTTTTTGAGCTCTTTGCTAAAAAAACTGGTAGGAAATATAATCTAGTAGAAAAGTATGACATGGAGGATGCGGAAGTGGCGATTGTGGCTATTGGCACGACTGTAGAATCTGCTAGAATTGCAGCGCATCAAGCAAGAAAAGAGGGGATCAAAGCGGGTGTGGTGTCTTTCCATACATTGAGACCCTTCCCCTATAAACTTGTAGGAGAGGCACTCAAGCACTGCAAGGCCATTGCCATGCTAGATCGCAGTTCACCAGCAGGCGCCATGGGCATGCTCTTTAATGAAGTGGGGGTGGCAGTGCTAGATAGCGCAGAAAATCACAATCCTATTTTGTCCAATTATATCTATGGCCTTGGTGGACGTGACATCACGCAGAATGATCTTTTGGGAGTTTATAAAGATCTTGATGCCAGTTTAAAGGCAGGAAAACTCACACATCCCAGACAGCAGTTTATCGGACTTCGCGGTAAAGCAATGGCTTTTAATTGAGGAGAATACAATGACAAAAGAAATCAAAAATCTAAAACAATTTCAAAAATCAGCAGAAAAATTTGAAGGTGCCAATCTCCTTTGTCCGGGCTGTGCTCATGGGATGATTATCCGAGAGATCCTTAATGTGGTAGAGGGGCCAATGGTGATTGGAAATTCTACAGGATGTATCGAAGTATCCACTGCTGTGTATCCCTATACTTCTTGGGATGTGCCCTGGATTCACATTGGATTTGAGAATGGATCCACTGCTGTGGCAGGCGTGGAGACCATGTACAAGGCGCTTGCAAAAAAAGGAAAATATCAGGGGCAAAAACCTCGATTTATTGCATTTGGTGGAGATGGTGCGACTTATGATATTGGATTCCAGTGGATCAGCGGCTGCTTTGAGAGAGGACATGACATCACTTATGTATGTTTTGACAATGAAGTCTATGCCAATACCGGTGGGCAAAGAAGCGGATCTACTCCCATAGGATCTTCTACCTCTACCACTCCAGCAGGCAAGGTGAGCTATGGCAAAAAAGAAAGAAAAAAAGACATGCTTGCCATCATGGCATCCCATGGCTCTCCTTATGTCGCGCAAGTCGCTCCCAACAAATGGAAGGACATGAACAAAAAAATCAAGCAGGCTATCGATGCAGAGGGCCCCACCTTCATCAATGCTTTGAGTGCTTGCACAACAGAATGGAGATTTGATTCTCATAGCACTGTGGATATCATGGATCTAGCAGTGGATTCCTTGGTGTTTCCTCTTTATGAGATTGTCAATGGAAATGAGCTAAACATCACCTATCGTCCCAAAAACATCATTCCTGTGAGAGATTATTTGGGCGCGCAGGGTAGATTTAAACATCTCTTCAAGCCTGAGAATGAACATATCATCGAGCAATTTCAAAAAGATGTTGATAAGAAGTGGGAGTTTTTGCAGCGCAGAGAAGAGGCTAGGGTATAAAAGGAGAGGGATGGGGGAGAGAGGACTCACCACTTTGTGGATGGGTTGAAGTTCTACCCGATTTGGATTGGGTTGATGTGAGGAGAGCTTGTTATTTGTCGTATTGTTTGATGATATCTAGCAATAAATCAAGCTTCTTGCTTTTTTCGTAATGATGGAGAAGGACGCAGGCCCAATAAGGAACGCCTTTTGACTTCCAGTTGGCGATGGAGTGGTAATTCATGTCCACCATCCTGGCAAACTCTCCCTTTGTGATGCGCAGCTGCTTGAGCTTCTCTGAAAATTCCGTATAATCCATATTCAACTCTTTCATGACTGCTTTTATTCTAACATATTTTTTGACATTCAAAAATAATATTTTTAACTATAAAATGTTATTTTATTGAAGATTGGGTAAAAATGACAATTGTGAAGAATTCTGAAAAATGTTAGGCAAAAGTGCCCAATAGATGGTGTTTCACGGCAAATAGTGGCAGCCCCTAGTGATAAAGATTGTCAAAGAATGTGGCAGGGAAGTTGGTGTGATACCGGCTTGGGATTATCATAAGAGATTGTAGAGTCGGAGAAGATATGATTTTTGGAGAATATCTCTATACGCAAAGCGTGTGTAAAATTGTAGCATTTTGTAAAGAAGAATTTTTGCTTGCGCTAAAAAAACTAGATGACTTGCGTAGGGATGGCTATTTGGTAGGCTATATTCGATATGAGGCCTATCATCTTTTTTCGGAGGAATCCTATTCTTGTGCTCTCCCATTGCTTTACTTCGAGCTTTTCAAAAAACGAGAAATTTATAATAACGCAGAAAAAAGCAACAAAATTTTTTATCCTAGCGTGATGAAATCTCAAGGTTTTTCCACTTATGCCAAGAGAATTTCTCAAATCAAAACTGCAATCAAGCGCGGAGATACCTATCAGCTCAACTACACCTACAAAATCAAACTCCTTAGCCACTGTGATTCCCCAAGTATCTTTTCTCAAATTCTATCAAACCAGCAAACCCCCTATAGTGCATGGATTTCCAATGAATATGAGGAGATTTTTTCTTTTTCTCCAGAGTTGTTTTTTGAATTGCGGGGCGATGAGATTATTACTAAACCAATGAAAGGGACAATTGGGCGCTCTAGGGATTTGCAACAAGATGAAGGGTTGAAAAAATTTCTATCCAGTGATGTCAAAAATCGTAGTGAAAATGTGATGATTGTGGATTTATTGCGCAATGATTTGAGCAAAATCTCTGAAGCAATAGAGGTGCCAGCTCTCTTTGAGGTGATCACGCTAAAGACCTTGCATCAGATGATTTCCACCATCAAAGCAAAGTTGCGCCAAAACGTTAGTTTTGCAGAGATTTTTTTAGCCCTCTTTCCCTGTGGCTCTGTCACAGGTACTCCTAAAAAAAAGACGCTAGAAATCATTCAAGCCCTAGAGGGGTATGAGCGTGGTGTGTATTGCGGCATGATTGGAGTGATGGATGGGGATGGCATGTGTTTTAGTGTGCCCATTCGCACTCTTACCAAAGATGCAGAGGGTTTGAGTCTTTGTGTGGGAAGCGGGATTGTTTGGGATAGTGATGCGCGTGCAGAATATGAAGAAAGCCTGCTAAAATCGCAATTCATTTACCCTCAAATCCATTTTTCTTTGATTGAGACTATGCGTGTGCGTGGGGGAAAGATTCAGAATTTTTCTTTGCACAAAAAGAGGCTTTTAAAATCCGTGCGTTATTTTGGCTTTTGTAAACCAGATCTATCCAAGCTCTCCTATGGAGAGGATGGTGTTTTGCGCATCGAGGTGGATAAAAAAGGCAGAATCCAGCAGGAATTTAAAAAGCTCGTGCCCATTGTGAGCACAGAGATAAAGTTTGCCCTGCGCCAAGAATGGCGCAATGATTTTTTGCATCACAAGAGCAGCTATGCCCCATGGTATCAAGAGGCTCGCGAAAGGATTGCCAAAGGAGAGGTTTTTGATTGCATTTTTTATAACCCAGATGGCGAGATTAGCGAGGGTGCGCGCAGTAATATTATTTTGGAGCTAGATGGGATGCTTTATACGCCTCGCAAAGAGAGTGGGCTACTCAATGGCATCATGCGTCAAAAACTTCTCAAACAGGGAAAAATCAAAGAAAGAGCACTCTATCTCTCTGACTTGCAAGCAGCCCAAAGGATTTTTTGCATCAATGCTCTGCGTGGAATGGTGGAGGTGTTTTGTCAAAATTTCCCCTCAATTTCAGTCGGGGGAATTTCATGATTCTCCTTATAGATCATTATGATTCTTTTACTTACAACATCGTGCATTATCTCAAGGATTTTCCTCTTTTGGTGCGCCATCCCCAGGAATTGGATAGGGAGGAAATTCATCACTATTCCCATCTTATTCTCTCTCCTGGTCCTGGCCATCCCAAAGATTGCAAGGTGGCATTAGAAATCCTAGAGTGCTATCACAAAAGTAAAAAGATTTTAGGAATTTGCTTGGGGCATCAAATTATTGCATATTATTTTGGCAGCAAGATTGCAGGGCTTAGCGCGCCCATGCATGGCAAGATTTCAAAAATTTCCATGCATCAAGGAAGGCTATTTACGGGGATAGGGGAGGAGTTTTTTGTGGGGCGTTATCATTCTTTGCATGTGTCAGATCTTAAGCCTCCCCTGCGTGCCTGCGCATACAGCGATGATGGGATATTGATGGCGCTGGAGCACAGAGATTTGCCCATTTTTGGATTGCAATTTCATCCCGAATCCATTTTGTCGGATTTTGGCAAAGAAATTTTGCGGAATTTTGTAATGCAGTAGAGTGGTTGATTTTGCATGCAGCAAGGCAGCCATGCCAAAGCCTGCGATGCGATGAAATTTATGCACAAAGTGTTGCCATGGGTAATATCGATGTATAAGATACTTAGGATCGCATAAAATCACGATAATTCCACACATAATACTCAAGACTCCTGCGTATAAGGCGTTTGCAAAATTTTAAGTTTCATTTTTTATAAAATTCTGCTAAAATGCCTACCTAAAATATTCTGAAGGAGATTAAGATGGCGGTTTTTGATGAAGTAAAAGAAGTTGTAGTAGAGCAGTTGAGTGTCGATGCGAATCAAGTGAAGCCTGAGGCGGAATTTGTAAAAGATTTGGGTGCAGATTCACTGGATGTAGTTGAGCTTGTGATGGCCCTGGAAGAGAAGTTTGGCATTGAGATTCCAGATGAGGAAGCAGAGAAAATCAGCACTGTTGGGGATGTTGTGTCGTATATCGAGGCAAACAAAAAATAAACAAGACCACGTTTTGCCAGGGCATTAAATTTATGTAGAAGGAGTTGGAGTGCATCGTGTAGTTGTGACAGGTTTGGGAATGATTAATTCATTGGGGTTGAATCGTAGGGATTCTTTTAAATCCATAGTGGAGGGAAAGTGCGGTGTCAAGAGAATTACTAGCTTTGATGCTGGTGATTTTCCTGTGCAGATTGCAGCAGAAATTACAGATTTTGATCCCAATGAAGTGATGAATCCAAGAGATGTGAAAAAGGCTGATAGATTTATTCAACTCGCGCTAAAAGCCGCAAAAGAGGCGATGCAAGAGGGTGGTTTGCTTAATAGCGAGGGGAAATGCGATGAGGCAATTTCCTCTAGATTTGGTGTTAGCAGCGGTGCTGGCATCGGTGGGCTTGGCAATATCGAAAAAAATTCCATTGCCTGTCTAGAAAAGGGACCAAGGCGTGTGAATCCCTTTTTTGTCCCCTCCGCTCTTGTAAATATGTTGGGGGGTTTTACCTCCATTGAGTTTGGAATCAAGGGCCCCAATCTGGCTAGTGTGACTGCCTGCGCAGCTGGCACGCATGCAATCATCGAGGCAGCAAAGACCATCATGCTAGGCTGTGCGGACAAAATGCTAGTTGTTGGCTCAGAATCTACCATTTGCCCCGTGGGTATTGCTGGATTTGCTGCGATGAAGGCGTTAAGCGATCGCAATGATGATCCTCAGAAAGCTTCTCGACCCTTTGACAAGCATCGCAATGGTTTTGTGATGGGAGAAGGTGCGGGTGCTTTGGTTTTGGAGACTTATGAGGCTGCAAAAGCAAGAGGTGCTACAATCTATGCTGAGATCGTGGGCTTTGGAGAGAGTGGGGATGCCAATCACATTACCACGCCAGCTCCAGAAGGCGAGGGTGCAGCCAGGGCTATGAGAGCCGCGCTTCACATGGCAAATCTCAAGATCGACTATATCAATGCCCATGGTACAAGTACACCTTATAATGACTTGTTTGAGACACTGGCTATCAAGCGCATCTTTGGTGCTGAAGTGCCACTTGTGAGTTCGACCAAGGGGCAGATTGGGCATTGCCTAGGTGCAGCCGGTGCGCTAGAGGCAGTGATTTCCATCATGGCGATGCAAGATGGTGTGTTACCTCCGACCATCAATCAAGAAGAAAGAGATCCAGAATGCGATCTTGATTATATTCCCAATGTGGCAAGGGAGAAAAAAGTGGATGTGGTCATGAGCAATTCTTTTGGTTTCGGAGGAACCAATGGAGTAGTGATCTTCAAAAAAGTGTAAAAAAGTATGGCTGTTTATTTGGATTTTGAGCAGAAAATCAAGGTTTTGCAAGATGAAATCGAGATGGCGATTATCCGCGGAGATCATGCTGCCAAGGAGATCTTAGAGATCGATTTGGAAAAAGAAGTACGCTCTGTCTATGGTAATATGAGCGATTATCAAAAGCTTCAGCTTGCCAGGCACCCCGATCGTCCCTATGCGCTGGATTATATTCATTTGATCCTCAAGGATTCCTATGAGATTAGTGGCGATCGTCATTTTGGTGATGATAAAGCAATTGTATGTTATCTTGGCAAGATTGATAGTCAACCCACTTTGGTTATTGGCGAAGAAAAGGGTCGAGGGACGAAAGCAAGGGTCCTGCGGAATTTTGGCATGCCCAATCCCGAGGGTTATCGAAAAGCGCTCAAGGCTGCGAAATTTGCAGAAAAGTTTAATATCCCCATTTTGATGCTTGTAGACACTGCGGGTGCTTATCCTGGGATTGGGGCAGAGGAGAGAGGACAGAGTGAGGCAATCGCCAAAAATTTGCAGGAATTTTCTAGACTAAAAGTTCCTACAATTTCTATTATCATTGGTGAGGGTGGAAGTGGTGGCGCGCTTGCCATTGCTGTGGCAGACAGACTAGCGATGATGCAGTATTCTGTCTTTAGTGTGATTTCTCCGGAGGGCTGTGCTGCGATTTTATGGAATGATCCTGCAAAGATTGAGTCCGCCACAAAGGCTATGAAAATCACTCCTGATGCCCTCAAATCCTTTGGACTCATTGATGATGTTATCATGGAGTCAAGTAGGGGTGCACATCGTGATAAAGAATTTGCCGCCCAGGCCATCAAAAAATATTTTTTAGACAGCCTACGTGAAATCAAAGAACAAAAAGATTTTATGAAAAAAAGATATCAAAAATTAATGTCTTATGGAGCCTTTGCTTAAAGAAGGAGGATCTATGAAAGTAGCCTTATTGATGAGTGGAGGAGTGGATAGCTCCTATTCTGCATATCTGTTAAAAAAACAGGGCTATGAAGTAAAGGGTTTTTATCTCAAGTTGCATGACAAAGAAGAAAAACACCAGGTTTTTTTGAAAAACTGTCATAAGGTTGCACAGAATTTGCAAATCGATTTTCAGGTGATTGAGGCCAAAGAAGAGTTCCGACAAAAGGTCTATAATGAATTTGTGAACGCCTATCAGAGGGGTGAGACGCCAAATCCCTGTGCACTGTGCAATCCTTTGATGAAGTTTGGTTTGGCGCTAGACATCGCACTCCAGCAGGGATGTGAGAGAATTGCTACGGGGCATTATGCAAGAATCGGTCATGTGGATGGTGTTACAAGGATTCGCGAGGCTAAAGATAAAACCAAGGATCAGAGTTATTTTCTCTATGCCATTTCTCAAGATGCGATTAATCGTTTGATTTTTCCATTGGGGGATATGCTAAAAGAAGAGGTAAAGCCTCAGGCCTTTGCTGCGATGCCATGGCTAGGAAATTTAGAGACTTATAAAGAGTCTCAAGAGATTTGCTTTGTGGAGACAGACTACATTGACATTCTCAAAAAGCATGTGAATGTAGAGCAGGAGGGTATCGTGCGGGATGTAGAGGGGAATGCGATTGGCACACACAAGGGATATATGCAATATACCATCGGCAAGCGCAAGGGTTTTAGTGTGAGGGGCGCGCATGATCCCCATTTTGTGCTAAAGATTCATCCAGAAAAAAATGAGATTGTCGTGGGCAAAAAAGAAGAGCTTGCCACCTCTCTCATAGAGGCGCAAAATAAGTCCCTGCCCCAGAATTTTAAAGCTGGGAAATATCTTGTAAAGATTCGCTATCGCAGCGCTCCCAGTGAGGCAGCGCTAGATCTGCAAGATGGCAGGATTATTGCAAATTTCACAGAGCCTGTGTATGGCAGCGCCAAGGGTCAGGCTTTGGTTGTGTATGTGGAGGATAAGGTGCTGGGCGGGGGCGTGATTTTGTAGCGTTTGTAAAATTCCTCCTCAAATCTCCCAAGCCCCTGGCCACCTAAAAATCCTTGAAATCTTCTGCCTTCTGATTCTCTTGCTTTTGAATTTCTTTCACTTTGAAATTTACAAGCCAGCCCTCAAATCTCATAAGCTTTGCTCTTGCAAATTTTTGAAACTGTTTATGAGATTCTTTGCTAATTCTCTCTTAAATTTTCATCACTCAATTAGTAAAACTTCTTTATGCTCAAATTTAAAGCTCACCTAAAATTCCAAAGAATCTCTCCCAAATTTTGCGCCCAAATCTAGAAATTGTCCTTTAAATTTTTATTCATGGTGGACGAAAAAGATTTTTTATGGAGGGGATGTTTTAGACTTTGTAAGTCTATGAGTTATAGCCTTGGGATGTGAGCTCTCACAAAGGCAAAACAGAGTATCAATCCCACACAAGCTACCAATGCATCGCACAGGCTATGCAAAATCCCATCCATGTAAAACCCAAAATACAAGTTCCCTAGTGGGAATCCACAAGGTATCTATCACGCCAACACAAGTCGCGCCAATCAATGCCCAAGTGGTAGTGGGGGAAATCCCAAGAATTCTCATTCTTTTAAAAAATTAGAATTTATAGCTTACATATACAGTTATGGACCTACCCGGTGCTGGTTGGCGTCCTATGGGGCTTGTGCCAATCCCTCGGAAATAATATTTGGCATTGAAGAGATTGTTTGCTGAGATGGATCCCTCGATGGATCTATTTCCTTGTTTCCATAGAGTGCGAGAAATCTGGACATTGAATACAAAATAATCAGGCAGCTGCCCTGCTGTTCCAGCGAGATTTTCTTTTAGGGTGTTTAGGATGTCAGAATAGGATTTGGAATAATAATATCCTGAAGCTCCTAGGGTGGCAAATTTGGGGATGGCATAGATGACATCAAAGCTGAAGTGTTGCGGGGAAATATAAGGAAGGAATTTACCATAAATATCTATGTCACCGTGCTTGCTGTGACTGCTCACTCTTGCATCTGTGAAGCTATAAGCAAAATGAAATTGTAAATCCCGCACAGGTGTGAGATAGAGTTCCACCTCTACTCCTTGAGAGATCGCAGAGATTCCATATTGGCCTTGGGCAAATCTTCCAATTCGATAATTGTCTGCAAAAATAGCAAAATAATTCACATTGATGCTGCCATACTTGGAGAAGAGATAGCGGATCCCTGCTTCTGTGCTTTGGAAGGTTTGGGTTACATCAAAATTTGTCCCCATCATGTCTCCGAGTTGTGGCGGCAAGAAGCTGCGCTGATAATTTGCATAAATATTAATATTTTTGATTGGCTTATAAGAAACGCTCAATGCGGGATTGAATTGATTGGAGGTTTTGTTGATGATGCCAAGATTTTTAGTATTTTTAAAATTCACATATCTTGGATTTAAGAATACATAGCGCAGTCCTGGATTGATGCTTAGTGTATCGCCAAAGAATTTGAAATTATCACTGATATAAAATGCCCAATAGTTATTGTAATAATTCGTGTCTTTTCCATTTTTTGGGTCTGCCTTGCCATTTCTGTAGATATTGTAGAAAATCGTTTCTGATGTATAGCGCATTCCAAAGACGATTTGCTGCTTGAGTCCCTTTGTGATGATATTAAAATTTACTTTTGGTTCAAGCATATTGACAACATAGCGACGGATATTTTCTCTGAGTATTTTGCCATAGAGGGGGACGCCATTGGTAAGCTTATTAAAATCACTATCAAGTGCAAAATTTCTTGTCATATCATGGAAATAATAATTAAGATTAAAGCTTCCTTCAAATTCTTCTTTGCTGCCAAAAAACCAATTATAATTCACCCCCATGCGTTTGGCCACACCGCTATTGAAGTCTCTGGGATGGAGATTTTGCAAACGATTGGCATAGTAATCTTTTGTGGAGAGTGAACCAGGACTTTTGGCATGGTAGTAGTAATACTGATAGAATCCCTTGAAGATATGATTGGGATTGACTTTGTAAATGGCATCTAATTTGTAGTTTTCAATTTTTGTATTGCTGTTTTCGCGGAAACTCTGTCCCCCAATGATATTTACCTGTGCTTGAATGCCAAAATGCTCCCCAATCATTCCCCCACTGCGCAGAAATGTATCATAGAGGATGTTATTTGCAAGCCCTGCTTTGCTATTATAGGGCTCTCCTGTGTCCTTACTCCAAAAGATTGTGCGTTGTGCGATTTGATTTGTCCATTTTTTTGGAATTTCCTTGCTAATGAAATTAATTACACCCGAAAAGGTATTGGGACCATACTGCACGCTTGCTCCGCCTTTGATGATATCAATATGATCCACCATTTGAAAGGTTATGGGGAAAATGGCTAATTCAACATTGCTATAAGGACCGCCATAAACCGTGTTGCCATCAAGCAGGAGCATTCCTGTGTTGCTATGGCCATTTCCTGCACCCCCAAAACCACGAAGCTCAATTTTTGGCAAAATACCAGTCCCAGAGGTGTCTCGGATCTGTACCCCTGGGACATTTTGTAGTGCTTGTTCTACGGTGTTGTAGCCGGATTCCTTGAGTTGCTTGGAGCTCACCACAGAGCGAGATCCAGCATTATTGAAAACATCTTCGCTTCGAAAGCTTGTCCCTTGTGTGATTGCCTTTTCTTGAGTGAGAATGTGTTCAAGTTTGAGATTTTTGAGTGCATGTTGAGTTTTTTCTGTCTGTGTGTTTTCTGCAAAAAGAAAGCAGGCACACGGGACTAAGTAAAATATTTTTTTCATATGCTAATTCCTTGTTGAATAAAAATTAATGAGACTCATTTTTGATTTTGAATAATATAATAATTATTATTATATTTATTTTAAAAATTATTTTTTCAAGGATTTTTGCATGTTTTTATCCAGGGTTTAAAAAAGAATAGGGCTTTTGCATGATGTGAGGCTTTTGGTAGTATTTCTGGGAGGTTGAGGGACATGAGATGGGGGTTGTGAGAGAATTCTAGGGTTTTGAGAAAGCTTAGTGGGTTATGTGGGCTACAAAGTATGGTGGGGATTTTGGCAAAGTCATGTGGGGGTTCTTGAGAAATTCTCCCAATGTTTTGAGAAATTCCCCTGAATTTTTAAAAATTTCGCCCAATGAAATAGTGGATTTCCACTCCTTCTTGTAGGATTTCTAGCACATCATATCCATAATTTTTGGCATCCAGTGGGATAGCATGGATGCTTTGAGGGCAATCGCTAATGATTTGCAAAATCTCTCCTTTTTGCAGTTTTTGCAGGGCTTCCATGGTTTTTATAGCAGGGTAGGGGCAGGGCTCTCCTAATAGATTAATGTGATAGGTGATGGCAGATTCTTTCATGAGGAGATCCTTTTTTTGAGATTTTTGATCATGTTTTTTTCAAGAAATAAAATAAGAAACAAAAACAAAAGCAAGAAGACATAGTTCATGAGCAATCCACCATAATTGCCAAAGCTCTCTAACAGATTGATTCTTGGGAAGCTTTTGGCAAGAGCTTGACTGTAAAGGGGCCAAGTATAGGCGAGCAACACCGATCCAATGAGATTGCCAATGCCCACGATTACATAATGGAGCTGCCCTTCCATCGCGCGATACATCCAGCCACATTCACAACCTCCAGCAATCACAATGCCAAACCCAAATAAGAACCCTCCGATGATGACATTAGGACCTGCCCAGAGGATTTTAGGAGGGACTCCCAGCATGATGAAGCCAAATACTCCAATGGTAGAGAGAAACATTGCTAACACAATCGCCTTGGCGACATATCCCCTACCTGTGAGAAAGAGATCGCGAAATGCAGAGGTGAAGCAGATTTGTGCCCTGGCGATCACAAAGCCAAAAATAAGTCCAAAAAGCGCGGCCATGCCAAGAATCTTTTGGGCGTGATTGCATCCCATCAGCAAGGCAATGCAAACAAGACTTGCAAAAAATAGCAAAATCCCAAAGAAGAAAAAGATTTTGGAATGATCTTTTTTGGCCGTGGTTTTGTATGCTCCTTTTTGTAGCATTGCTTGAGAGCGAAGAAATGAGAAATTTAGGGTTTTTGTGCCGATAAAAACACCCAGGATGCTCATTATCGTAAAAAACCAAGCATGTAGGCTGAATTGGGGGATGCCTGTAAAAAAACTAGCAAGATTGCATCCCATACCCAGTCTTGCCCCAAAACCTGCAATAATCCCTCCAATAAGGGCTTGGAAGATTCGTATTTTATTTTGAGGGAAGCGGAATTTGAAGTTATTGGAGAGGAGTGAGGCAATGAGCGCACCCAAAAACATGCCAAGGATCATCACCCCATCTTTGCGCAAAAATATATTATCTTTAAGGCCGATGATTTGGAAATATTCCCATTTTTTTACTTCTATGCCAAAAAGCCCAAGGATTTCTCCGCCCCATCGTGTAAATTCTCCTGTGAGAGCCCATGCAGAGCCAATGATTCCAAAATAATAGGCAGACAACACTCCAAGAAATAGGATCGAATAGAAGGGATTCCAAAAACGCATGAGGGAATGTTGTTTGAATGTTTGCCACATGGAAAAATTCCTGATAGAGATTTGGAAGCGCTCAAGGCCAAGGCGCTGGAATGCGTAGCTGATCTCGCTAAATCGCTGGATGTCGTAAAATCTAGTTCATCTTGACTGAATCTGACTGACTCGTTGATTCTGCACTGTGAATGTGTCGCTGCATCAAAAGCTCTTATTATACATTTTTTGCTTGAAATTTTTGCTTCAAGATTGCTGCTGGGATGGGCTTTTGCTTAAGCGGATTTAGGCAGAGGGATTTGAAAACGCTTTAGTTGATTTTGTTTAAACGGATTGAAGTGGCTTGGAAATCGCTTAGACTAAGCAAGTGAATTCTTTGGGTTAAAATTCTGATGGAAGCCATAGGGCTTAGGGTCTCACAAAGGAAGCCCCAGCCCAATTTTGGGGTTTATATTCTTTGGATCCACGAGGCCACATTCTCTTGTTCAGAAAATAATTCTGTATCTGCGCCATGCCCTGGATGGATGATTTTGTTTACACTCTTTGGCAATTCACGAAATCTCTGAAGGGATTCTTTCATGTCTTTGGGGCTAGAATAGGGAAAGTCAAAGCGTCCAATGCTGCGTCGAAATACAAAATCCCCACTAAAAATATGATCTTTGTACTCAATAATGGAGCAGCCTGGCGTGTGTCCTGGGAGGTGATGAAAGATAAAATCTAAACCCTGGATGTTGATGGTGATGCTAGATTTGTAATTGAGGATGGGTTTATCGGCCTTGCATGGCGTGATGCCCACATCAAAAAAATCCTCCTCTAGCATAAAGCAATCTTTTTCTGGGCAATAAATAGGGATTTCTGGCAGTGCTTGCTTGATTTTTGCGACATCAAAAATATGATCAAAATGCCCATGGGTGAGGAGAATGGCCTGGGGATTTTTGCATTCTTGCATCACCCACTCAAAAGCTCCCATTCCTGGGTCGATAATCCACTGGGCATCTTTGCCATCGATGTTCTCACATAGGATGTAGCAGTTGGTTCCATAATCTCCAAAGGGATGTTTGAGTATTTTCATTTTTTTGCCCTATATGCGAAATTCAGGAAGTTTGTCAAAATTCAAATAGGTATAAACATTGTCTTTTTTATTTTCTAGTTTTTGTACAACATTATCAAAATATTCCTGCGGGGTTGGGATCTTGCCAAGTAATGCACATACCGCACCAAGCTCTGCGCTTCCAAGATAGACTTGCGCGCCTTTGCCCATGCGATTATCAAAATTTCTCGTAGAGGTGGAAAACACCACAGCATTATCATGCACTCTGGCTTGGTTGCCCATGCACAGGCTGCAGCCAGGGATCTCCATCCTCGCACCCGCTGCCCCAAACAAGGAGAGATAGCCCTCTTGTGTGAGTTTCTTTTCATCCATTTTTGTGGGAGGAGCGATCCATACTTGCGTTGGGCTGGCTCCAGCGCCCTTGACAATCTCACCAAATGCCCTAAAATGTCCAATATTTGTCATACAGCTTCCGATGAAAACCTCATCGATTTTGTGTGGACGCTTGGGATTTGCAAGCACTTCAGAGAGGGTGGCAACATCATCGGGATCATTGGGGCAGGCGAGTATGGGCTCTTTGATATCTGCGAGGTCAATCTCGATAATGGCAGCATATTCTGCATCCTTGTCCGCTTCAAGAAGCGTTGGATTTTTAATCCATTCTTGCATGGCTTTGGAGCGTTTTTGTAGTGTTTCTTTGTTGCCATAGCCCTCTTGGAGCATTTTTTCAATCAATGCGATATTGCTTTGGAGGTATTCGATGATTGGCTCTTTGTCAAGCTTGATGGCACAGGCTGCTGCACTGCGCTCTGCGCTTGCATCACTGAGCTCAAAGGCTTGTTCCACTTTGATATTTTCTAATCCCTCGATCTCTAGAATTTTTCCGTTGAAAATGTTTTTCTTTCCCTTCTTTTCCACGGTGAGCAGTCCTTTTTTGATTGCATAATAGGGGATGGCATTGACAAGATCGCGCAGTGTAATTCCTTTGTTCATCTTGCCCTTGAAGCGCACGAGCACGGATTCTGGCATATTGAGTGGCATCTGCCCTGTTACTGCTGCAAATGCAACAAGTCCACTTCCTGCAGGGAAGCTAATGCCAATGGGGAATCTTGTGTGGCTATCTCCGCCTGTGCCAAGCGTGTCAGGCAAACAGAAGCGATTGAGCCAAGAGTGAATGACTCCATCTTTTGGGCGTAGTGCCACCCCACCGCGAGAAGTGATGAAATCTGGTAGGGTTGCTTGCAGGCTGATATCAGAGGGTTTGGGATAGGCAGCAGTATGACAGAAGCTCTGCATTACAAAATCTGAGCTAAAAGCAAGGCTTGCAAGCTCTTTGATCTCATCCCTGGTCATCGCACCTGTAGTGTCTTGGCTGCCTACAGTGGTGGCCTTGGGTTCACAATATGTGCCTGGTAGTATGCCAGGGACTCCACAAGCCCTTCCTACGATTTTTTGCGCGAGGCTGTATCCCTTGGCTTTTTTCTCTGGGTTTTGGGGTTTGGCAAAGACATCAGATTCTCCAAGTCCTAAAAATGCTCTTGCCCTATTTGTAAGTCCACGCCCGATGATAAGAGGGATTCTCCCTCCTGCACGTACTTCATCAAAGATGGTATTGGGAGTGAGGGTAAAGTGACTAATGACTTGAGAGTCTTTTTTGATTACACCCTCATAAGGATAGACATCAATCACATCTCCTTCCAAGATCTTGGAAACATCTGCGACAATGGGTAGGGATCCGCTATCTTCGCAGGTATTGAAAAAGATAGGAGCGATGACGCTTCCAATGACGATGCCACCAGTTTTTTTGTTGGGGATGTAGGGGATTTCCTCGCCAAAATGCCACATGATGGAATTACAAGCAGACTTTCTAGAGCTTCCTGTGCCTACCACATCGCCTACATAGGCCACAGGGATATTTTTTTGTTTGATGGCATTGAGGCGATTTTCATAATCAGGGATGCGATTTTTTAGCATGGCTTTGGCATGCAGGGGGATGTCGCTTCTAGTAAATGCATCACTTGCAGGAGAGAGATCATCGGTGTTGGTTTCTCCATCGATTTTGAGTGCGCAAAGGGTGATTTTTTCTGGCAAGGGTTTTTTGTTGAGGAACCATTCTGCATTGGCCCAAGATTCTAGGACTTCTTTTGCAAGAGGAAGGGTGGAGGAGAGTTTGGCAATGGTATCAAAAGAATCATATACCAGCAGGGTATTTTTGAGTGCCTGTGCAGCTTCTTTTGCAACAGCGCTATCTTTGCTTTGCAAGGCTTCTATCAAATAAGGGACATTGTACCCCCCAAGCATCGTACCCAGGTACTTTGTGGCTTCGATGGGAGTGATGTTACTGATGTTTTTTTGTTTGAGTGCAATTTTTCCCAAAAATTCTGCTTTGATTTTTGCAGCATCATCCACCCCGGGATTTACGCGATGAATCAATAACTCCTTGGCGAATTCCTTTTCTTTGCCATTCTCTAAAATCTCAAGGATTGAGTGCATTTCTGCTGGGCTTAGTGGGAGCGGAGGAATCCCTTCTTTGGCTCTTTCTTCAACATGTTTTTGGTATTGAGTGAGAAAATTTTGCATGATATGATCCTTTTTTGATGTCTTTTTGATGTCCTAGTATTATATATTCCTAGGGTAAAGTATGGAATTTTTGCAGTGGATTTTTTGGATTGTGGTGGATTTTTGTGAGCTTTAGTGCTGTGGCTTTGTGAGAAAATCTTCAAGCCTGCCAAAGACAAATCCCTTTTTTTTCAGGATCTCAATCACCTTGGAAAGTCCTTCATAGCTGTCTTTTTCTGGATGATTGAAATGATAGATTAGAATCGAGCCATTTTTAACCAATGCGCTTTGTTTGATGATTTGCTCTGTATTGAAAGTAGCACCTGCATCACCCAGCACATCAAAGCCCATTGCCTGATAGCCTAGATCTTTTAGGATTTTTAAAGCCACGTCATCATAATATGCTGTGCCAGAGCGGAAAAATCGCGGAGGCTTTGCGCCAAGAATGATCATTTTTTTGTGATTTTGCATCACTTCTTCATAAACTTCTTTGATGTTTTTTGTGCCCTGGATATGATAGATGCTTTTTCCATCAACGCTCAGAGGCTTGTGCAATGTTCCATGGTTTTGCAAAGAAAAAAGAGGATTTTTGCTAAGACTTTTAAAAAGTGGAATATGCTTATCAATCCAGCGAGCATTTAAAAACAGCATCGCAGGAATATGTTGGGATTCTAAAAGTTTTAAGATCCTCTCATCCACCTTCCCGCTGCAGGCATCTAGAGTGAGGAAGACTATGGGTTTTGTGGTGGGGATATGATTGATGGAGCCAGAGGGATTTTCTGCAAAGATTTTTGGATGTTCCTTTGCATAGCGCAGGGTGAGCTCTTTGAGAGAGGCAGGGGTGGCTTTGAAATCTTGAGTCTTTGTGTCTAGGGTTTTGACATGCAGGGCTTTTATTTCAGAGGAATTGGAGCCTATGGTTTTGTCAGGGGAGGAGCTGAAACCTTGGGATTTGATGGGGCCTGCATAAAGACTCTCCCAAATGCCTAAGCAAAGAAAAAGTAATAAGACTTTTTGGATCTTGTGACTCATCAAAACACCACAGTTTTGTTGCCATAGACAAAGATTCTATCTTGCAAGGCGAGTTCTATTGCTTTTGCAAAAACGATTTTTTCGATATTGCGCCCGGCTTTTTGCATATCCCTCCAGCTATAGGTGTGGTTGATATTAATGACATCTTGAGCGATAATGGGCCCCTCATCAAGATTGTCATTGACAAAATGCGCGGTTGCACCAATGAGCTTCACCCCTCGCTCATAGGCTTGTTTATAGGGATTTGCTCCAATGAATGCGGGCAAAAAACTATGATGAATATTGATGATTTTTTGCTCATATTGTTTGACAAAATGCGGAGAGAGGATCCTCATGTATTTTGCCAACACCAAATAATCCACTTCATATTTGCTGCAGGCTTGCAGTATGCGCGCCTCATGCTCCTGGCGCGTGAGATTTTGGTGAGAAATATGAAGAAATTCTATGCCAAATTTGCCCACCAAATCCCCAAGATGAGGATAATTGCTAATCACTGCTTTGATTTCTACATCCAATTCCCCACTCTCATAGCGCAAGAGCAGATCTCCTAAGCAGTGATTTTCTTTTGTGCAAAAAATCAGCAGGGATTTTTTGCTTTGTGGGATGATTTTGATTTGGGATTCATGGGGCAGTGCATCGCTAAGCTGCTGGCCCAAAAGCTCTTTATCAAGCTCCCCGCTCACCTCCGTGCGCATGAAAAACATATTTTGCTCCTTGTCTACGAACTCATCATTTTTTTCGATATTGAGATTTGCTTTTGAGAGGATGGCAGAAATCTGAAAAATCAGCCCTTGCTGGTCAGGGCATAGAATCAGTATGGTGTGATTGTGTGAATTCAAAAAATATCCTTGTTATTGGAGTTGATAGGCAAAGTTTTTGAATAGAACTTGCGTGCTGGAATTTACAACGCGCTCTAAATAATTGTCAAATTTGCTTTTTTCTAGCCATATGGGATCTTGCACATGGGAGAAATTTTTTAGCGCCTCTATGGCATCATCCATTCCTCCGATCTCATCGATTAGACCCAGTTTTTGCGCATTTTTTGCAGTGAAGATCTTCCCCTCAGCAAAGCTCTTGTAATTGTGTTTATCCAGTTTTCTAGCATCACTTACATCATCAATAAACATCTGATATTCTTCTTGGATGAGATTTTTGATATAGGCATATTCCTCAGGTGTCCATTTGCGCAAAGGGGTGCCTACCTCTTTGTAGGCTCCAGCACTCACGCCTTGCTGACTTACTCCGATTTTTTGCATCAAATTTTGGATATTCATGCTGCTAAAGATCACTCCAATAGAACCAATGAGTGCACCGCGATTTGCAAAGATTTGCTTAGAATACATGCCTCCATAATAGCTTCCACTTGCCATTACTCCTTGCACATAGGCCACTACTGGGATGCGTTGATTGAGCTCCCTTATCATATCACTGATTTCTACGCTAGCGCTGACCGCACCCCCTGGAGAATTAATCAGCAATAAAGCTCCCTTGATATTGGGGTTTGCTTTGATTTTTTTGATCTGTTCATAGATGGAGGTGGAATCGATGATGGGTCCATGCAGATAGATTTTGGCAAGATTGGCATTTTTTTGCCCTCCATCATTGTGCAAAAAAAAGAAAAGCAAAACAATGATGAGTAAGAATATACAGGCTTTGAAATATTTTGTAATGAATGCAAATGGGGCTAATAAAATATTGGCAAGTGTTCTCAAATCTTTCTCCTTGCAAAGAGTTGGGAAAATCTCTGAAATAAAAGGCGTATTTTATCGTATTTTTTGGTATCTTTATCTACATTTTGGTTCCTTCATGAAGGGGTTGGGAGTGTTTATCATTTTTCTATAAGATGGCCAAAGGATGGAATTTTTGCCAAGGAAAACCTAGATTTTTGGGCTTTTGGCGTGATTTCATTTAAGCCGTGATTTTATTTAAGTGAGGAATGATGAACAAACTTACAGAGCAGGAAGCCTATGTGATTTTACAGAAAGGCACCGAACCACCCTTTAGTGGTGAATATGATCAGCATTTTGAGGAGGGGGTTTATGTTTGTAGACAATGTGAGAATCCCCTCTTTACCTCAGAGGCAAAATTCAAGTCTGGATGCGGCTGGCCTAGCTTTGATGATTGTATTTTGGATGGCGTTCGGGAGAGTTTGGATAATGATGGCAGGAGGATTGAGATCACTTGCGCGCGCTGTGGTGGGCATTTGGGGCATGTATTTCGGGGGGAAGGCTTCACGCAAAAAGACACGCGACATTGCGTAAACTCTCTATCCATTCGTTTCAAAAAATCCGATGCAAAATCTCTATAAAGATACAAAAGCGCTGGATTCGCGCTGTTATATGCAGTTTGGGCTAGAGCCTGAGATATTGATGGAAAATGCTGGCAATGCGTTAAAAAATCTCATCATGCGTCTTGTGCAGAGGGGAAGTGTGATTAGCATTGTGTGCGGGGGTGGGGACAATGGGGGAGATGGATATGTGCTAGCAAGGCAGCTGCTGGGGGATTATCGTGTGTGGGTATATAGTGCCAAGCCTCCCAAGAGCAAAAACTGCATCAAGCAGCATGAGCGCGCCACTGCGCTGGGAGTGGAATTTGTCAAAAAGCTTCTACCCTGTGATGTGGTGGTGGATTGCTTTATTGGAAGTGGATTGCAAAGTACCCTGGATGCAGAGGCAAACAAACTTATAGATTCCATGAATCGTGTGGGAAGGATAAAAATTGCCTGCGATATCCCCAGTGGTGTGCGAGCCTATGGAGACATAGCAAAGGCTTTTTTGGCAGATTATACCCTGGCGATGGGAGCGCGTAATGTGGCTTTGTATCGCGATGAGGCCAAGGCCTATGTGGGGGTGGTGGAAGTAGGGGATTTGGGCGTGAGTGCCAGTAAATATGAAGTGGATTCTCATATCAAGCTTTTGGAAGCCAGTGATTTGCAATTGCCTCTGCGCAAAAATCCCAATGTCCACAAAGGAGATTTTGGGCATTTGTGCGTATATGCGGGGGAGAAGAGTGGAGCGGGAAGCCTTTGTGCGCTGGCGGGATTGCGCATAGGTGCTGGTAGCGTGAGTGTCATTGGGGATTTGCATCCTTATTTTGCTGAGGTGATGTATATGAGCATACCAAGTGCTAAAACCAGTGCTTTTTGCATAGGTATGGGCATGGGTACAGAGATCCCAGAGGTATTTTTGGCATTAGATCCTATGCTTCCCTGTGTCTTGGATGCAGATATTTTGCGTCATGAGAGGATTGCAGAACTTCTCTCCTCCCATCAAAATATTGTGATTACACCTCACTGTGGCGAGTTTTTGAACTTATGGGAGCGCTGTGGCATGGGCGAGCTTGCAAAAGAGGATTTTTTGGCAGATAAGATGGAATACTTCATGCGTTTTTGTAGCAAATATCCCCATGTCGTGATGGTGCTCAAGGGTGCGAATGTGATGATTGCTAAAAAAGATAGAGTCTATATCAATGCGCTGGGGAATGCCGCACTAGCCAAGGCTGGTAGTGGAGATGTACTAGCAGGCATCATAGGTGGCTTACTGGCACAGGGATTTTTGCCCCTGGAGGCTGCATTGCATGGCAGTCTCATTCATAGCCTGTGCGCGCAGGATTTTTGTGAGAAAAATTATGCGCTTACCCCGCTAGATATCATTGCAACACTAGGGAGGGTTGTCTTAGAATAAACCCCACAGGGATTCTATCTTTTTTAAACTCCTTTGAGCTTTAGGCCACTAGAAGGTGGACTCTTGCTCTCTTTATTGTTAATATTGGCTTCCTTCCATTGGTTTATCTCGCTCTATTAAAAGGAGTTCTTCTTTTGTGTAGCCTGCTTGCAAGCGAGCTTCTTTATTGAGGATTTTGCTCATTGGAGAAAAGTGCCTGTAATCCCGCAGTAGACTCAAAAAATCCTCCCCTTCTTTTTTGTAGGCGCGCCACCATTTGTCCCCCTTATGTACATGAGAGATTTCATCCCTTAGGATGATGTCTAGCACAGAGAGTGCTTTTTTTGCGATCGCATGCGAGCTTTGGGAGATTTTTTGGGCGACAAAGGGATTGGCATCTAGTCCATTGGCTTCTAGTGCACGATGCACAAGTCCCATCCTATGACTTAGGGAGTGATTGGTGGCCATTTGCGCATCAAAGAGATTTTGATGCACCGGAAAGTCCCCATAATCAAAGCCTAGATCCTGCAGCAAGGATCTAAGCAAGAGAAAATGAGAGATCTCCTCTTGTGCAACCTCTAGCCAATCTGTGTAATATTGAGGGCTAAGATTGCGAAAGCGATAGCTCGCATCTAGGGCTAGATCAATGGCGCTGTATTCGATATGCACGATGGAGTGGATGACTTTTGCCAGTGTATTGGTGCTGGAGAGATCTTTGGGGCGTCGGATCCTTGTGGGGTGGATGATTTGACAAAAGCTATGATAGCTGGGCAGAGGGGAGATTTTGATAGGAGATTGATGGTCAAAATCATATTTTTTTGTGTAGTGGAAGTCTTCATGAAATTCTCTAAAGAGCGCAATTTTTTGATCGGGATCCTCTGCAAAGAGGATCTTTTCTAATGCGGCGAAAAAATTCATTTTTTGAGTCTGCTGCGATAGAGCAAAAGAGCTCCTATGAGAAGCAAAAAAACTATGCTCTCATAAAATAAGCCACTAAAATCCTGCATTATTTGCTCGCAGTGATGTGAATATCCTCAATTACATCTCCCTGCTTTAGAGAATCTAGCACAGCCATGCTTTGGCTGTCCTTTTCATCAATGCGTCCAAATACTGTATGTTCTCCATCAAGATGGGGTAATGCCACAAAGCAGAGAAAAAACTGACTCCCTCCTGTGTCTCTCCCTGCATGAGCCATACTTAGGCTGCCTTTGAGATGTTTGTGGGGATTGTTTTTGAGTTCACAAGTAATGCGCCATCCAGGGCCTCCTGTACCAGTTCCCTTGGGACAACCACCCTGTGCTACAAATCCTGCGATCACGCGGTGAAAGCTTAGACCCTTATAAAATCCCTCTTTGCTGAGTGTGGCAAAATTGCTGACTGCTTGAGGGGCGGATTCTGGGAATAATTTCACTACGATCTCTCCTTTGTTTGTCTTTATGGTGGCATATTGGTAGCCCTGTAATTCTTCTTTTGTGGGGTTGTAGGTTTTTAATTCTTCATACATGAGATGTCCTTTAAGATTTTGTAATATAATTCTACTCAAAAAACGCATGAGAAAGAGTGGGGAATGATAAAAAAAATTGTTTTGGTGATGGGTGTTTTGCTATTTTCTTTTGCTTCAGAAGATGTGGAATTGGATGCGCCAGGATTGGAAAAGAGTCTGCAAAAGGGGGGGCAAAAAAACACAGGCAAACTCCACAAAAATAGATCACAAAAAAGCCCTTATGACACACAGCTAGAAAAAGACGACTCAGATGAATTGGATGCTTCAGATGAGGCTGCTAACTCAGATGATTTGGATACAGAGGGGCAGCAAAATGTAGAAGCATCAAGTCTAGATGGATTGGAGAATTTTTTTATCGAAAATCAAAAAATTCTCAAAGAAAGGCAAGAGGCTAGGGCATCCTTGCAGAAATGGGTGCATTCCATTGGTGTTTTGAATGTGTATTTTGATAATGGCACATTGCAGTATGGCTATGGAGTGTTGTTGAAAAATGGGAGATTTCTCACAAGCTCAGAGATTTTGCATAATTTTGGGAAATATCCTAGAAAAATCCAGTTGCGCATGCAAGATGACAGCGCGCAGGTGCTCATCTGTATCGCGGATTTGCAGATTGAGGCCATCGACAATACTACTGGGCTTGCGCTGCTAAGGACCCAGGGGTTCACAGATGATTATTGCAAGGTGCGCACGGAGAGTTTTTATCATAAGCGCATCTATGATTTGTTTTACCTCACTCCCCAAAAACTTCCTCCCAAAGCCCCTGAGACAATGCTGTATTATCCAAAGGTTTCCAAGCAATATTATTTTGGCGTCTTGCAAAATGAAATTCTATCCACCCAAGAGCTAGAGACTGGTGGGGCTGCTTATCAGATCGATGACAAGAAGATGAATAAGATGATTTTGGGCAGGCCATTTTTTGACAAAGACGGTGCTTTTGTGGGAATTTTCACCATCCATGCAGATAATGCGATGCCCGTGGTCTTGGATTCTACTGCGGTTTTTTTGTTCTTGCAGAATCTAAGAGGCAAAGATTTCTAACCTCCTTCCCTTGCTAATACTCCAGGGTTTCCCAAGGATTTTGAGATTTTGAGAGTGGTGCTCTGTTTTTGGGTTTTTATTTGAGTTTTTGGTGTGGGTTTTTATTTGATTTTTATCCAAGCAAGAGGGATTTTCTTGGTTTCTTTGATTCAAACAGCGTGGGAAGTGTTTGTTTTCTTGTCTCTCAAGGATCTTTTTTCATTCAAAGCCAAAAAACCAAGTTTCTTATGTCTTTAATCAGGTTAAAATTTTATTTTCAGTGATCTTGGAGGTGGGAGGATTTGGCTAAGAGCAAGAAAATGACGGAAAGATTCTAGGGGGTGATGGAGAAATTCTACAAAGATCTAAAGATAAGAAGAAGCCTAGAAGAAGCTTACGAAAATAAAAAATGCTAGGGCAGAGAGGAGAAACTCCTCTCTTTGGTGAAGTTAAATATTGTCTAGTCTTTAGAAGCTATAGGTGAAACTAAACATAAAGTTACTGCGGTCTTGCGTAACATTTTTGGTTGCCTTGAAGGGAGAACCAGGAAGATAGTAGCTCCCAGGATTGTTGGGAATCAAGGCAATCACATAGCCTTTATGCAATGTGGCGGTTTGCCATTCTAGCTTGAACCACATTTTAAAGTACTTGTTAACTGTGTAATAGAGGTTGAATGGTATGGATGCTTCGTTTTCAAAAGGAGAACGAGTGATTCTTCCCAAAATCCTCCATTCAAGTTTCCCACCAAGATGGCTTCCACCTACATAAATATATCCTGACTTTGCATTTTTGGTAAGAGCTGCGGTCATCCCACCCATTTGATAAACGGTGCTTGACCAGTAGTTCCATGGAATCCAGGGGTTACCGTAGGTACCGAGTTGGGCGTTGGCGTTTCCAAAGTTAAAGTATCCTCCTGCCGCGATATAGTAGTTGTTGATATCCACTTGCTCGGTGAAATTAAGAGTCTGTGCGTCATGGCCCGCGATGGCTAGATATCTCCATTGCTTAGCTGCTGCTGGGGTATGATGTACATACATGAAGTTAACTGTAGTTTTAGAGCGCACACCCTGTTTGTTGAAATTAGGATTGCTATCATAAATCAACTTGAGAATGGGGGCAACATAGAAATCCGGTGAAATGTAAACATAGGGTTGAATATGGAATCCAGATTTAAAGGTGTAGGAAAGTTGGAGGATATGGATACCATAGTTGACGTTATTCATTTGTTTTGGGTTATACCATGGATACATCCATGAGCCCTCTGCAAACGCACGGCCAAAGGAGCTGTACCACCAGAGATTCAGCCCTTTGTATTTGTAGTCTAGCTCAAAACCCTGTGTATATGCATACATGAATTCTGCGCTACTTTCGTAACGGCCGCCTTTGATGCTGAAAACATGATCCGCAGTTCCATCTGCATTGGGTTTTCTGATTTCATATCTGCCATAGAGGTTATAGATGTTGGCATTGGCAATGACATACCATGCACCAACAACAGAATCCCCACTTTTTAGGTTGAAGTTTTTGTCAAAGTCGGCGTTTCCCCATCTTCTCGAGTTATCATAGATAAGTCCACCAGCAAAAATACCGATACTGCCCGTGAAGCTTTGTCCAGATTCTTTCTGTTCTTTGGAGAGGAAGTCTGCATCAACTTGCGCCTTTACAATGAAGGTACCCCAACTCTCAGTTGGGTAAAGATTCTCTTTCACATTCATAGGCGCATTATTGAAACCTATTCTGTTGAAGCTCGTGAGGGAGCCAGATGGCTTGAAGTCCATTGCCCCGGCCGAGCCACTCATCGCTACTAAAAGCGTCGTTAGGGAGGAGAGCTTTTTCAATGTTTATTCCTTTTTTTTTGGATCTACTAAAATAAAGTTTCATGATGCCTACCCCATGTGCAATATCTTGACAAAGACTCGACATCTACCGAAATTCTATCGAAAAATTCTAAATTTATTAATTTTTGTATAAAAAAATCTTGAAATATTAATAAAAATGTTATATTTATTACAAAGCTTAAGGTTTTATAAAGGAGGTAATTTATCTTACACCAGGGAAGATTCCCTGGTTTCTAGAAGCCATAAGTCAGTATAATCATAGCTTGACTGCGGTCTTGTGTAATGCTTTTTTTGATTCGAAAGGGTGAAGCATCAATATCTAGTGTCGAGCTTGTGGTAAAGACAAATCCCGCATGTGTTGTTACTCTCTGCCACTCTAGCTTGAACCATATGCGAAAATGTTTGTTAAAGGTGTAGTAGAGATTGAGTGGGATTGCCTTTTCATCCGCGCGAATTGAATAGGTTAATCTCCCCAAAATATCCCATTTGAAATTTCCATGTTGCCCGCCACCATAGATGTAGCCTGTCTTTGCATCTTTGGTAACAGCATTAGACACAGCACTCATGTTATAAACGGTATTTGTCCAAAAATCCCATGGGCCAATCGCCCCATTTCCATAAGTTCCAATCTGCGCATTACCATTGCCAAAGTTCTGATACCATCCAGCCCCGATGTAATAATTATTAATATCCACTTGCTGCAAAATTGCAAGAGTATGCCCCTCTTTTCCTGTTAGGAATTGATAGGCCCACTGTTTGCTTGCTGCAGGGGTGTTAAAGGAGGACATAAAAATGACTCTTGTCACAGATCGCACGCCCTCTCTGTTGAAGCCGGGATTGCTGTCATATTTGGCCTCTATGATGGGGGCAACATAGAAATCTGGCGAAAAATAAACAAATGGCGAAATATAAAACCCTGAATTAAAACTATAGGAAGCCTTGAGAACATGGATGCCATAGTTGGTGTTGTTCATTTTTTTGCGTGCATAAAAATCATAAATCCACTCAGAATACGCAAATCCGCGGCCAAAGGAGCTAAACCACCAAAGTTCTAAGCCTTTGTATCGATAATCTAGCTCAAAGCCTTGGTTAAAACCGCTCATGAACATCGCAGTGCTCTTATAACGTCCTCCCTTTATGGTAAAGATATGTTCTGCAGTTCCATCTGCATTGGGTCTTTGTATTTGGTATTGGAGATAGAGATTATAAAGTACGCCATTTGTGATGATGTAGTTGGTCCCAGCGATGGAGTCTCCGCTTTTGACATGGAAATTCCTTTCAAAGTCCACATTCCCCCATCTTCTAGTGTCATCATAGATTATGCCACCTGCAAGAAATCCAATGCCGCCAGTAAAACTCTGCCCTGATTCTTTTTGCTCTTTTGTAAGGAAATCCCCATCCACCTGCACCCTAGCGATCAAGGTTCCAAAAGTGTCGGTAGGATAACGTCCTTCTTTTACATTCATAGGAGCATTGTTAAACCCGATTTTGTTAAATGTTTCCACAGCACCAGAGATTTTTGCATCCATGCCTTGGAGAGTGTTGCTAGAAATTGCAAGAAATGCCAAGGAAATGTAAACCTTTTTCATATCGTTTCCTGTTTAGTGGGATAAAATCTGCCATGATAGTTTAGCGATTTTGGAATCTAACTACCCTTGTTTTTTACGATTGATGTCTTCTGCAGATTCTCCACGCTTATGCTAGCATATCATTTGTTTTTTGTTATCTCTTTAAGTTTCCAAAATAAAAAATATGTGTAAAAACTATACAGAGAAAAATTTTCCAAAAAGTCAGTTCATAATACACAAGTGTTCCATGGCGATTTCATAGCACCTTAGGGAATTTTCCTGCGATTGTTAGTGGTATTTTTTGGTGATTTTTCCTAGGGGTTTTCCTGGGTGATGCAGTACTCCATCACTGCCATACGGATAAGTACTCCATTGCTTACTTGATCAAGGACTTTGCAGCGAGGATCTTTTAGGACCTCATCCCCTAAATCGATATTATGATGTACCGGCCCTGGATGCAATACAATAAGATCATGATAGCCTAGGATTTCTTTGGTGATGCAAAAATCCCTGGCATAGTCCTGCAAGGAGCCATAGATTTGATAATCATGGCGCTCTGTTTGTGTGCGAAGGCTAATGAGGATATCAAGATTTTTGAGGGATTCTTTGAGATTGTGTGTGGTTTTTAGCGTGGTTTCAGGGAGAAAATGTGGGGGTGCAATCAAAGTAATCTCTAGTCCAAAGCGCGAGAGAAGTTCGATATTGCTATTTGCAACTCGAGAGTTTTTGATATCTCCAACAATCCCCACGCGCTTGCCCTCCACCTTCCCATCAAAGTGATTAAAGATAGTTAGTAGATCTAGGAGGGCCTGGGTAGGATGAGCATGTGCGCCATCTCCTCCATTGATGATGGGACAGTTCACATATCTTGCGAGATGCTCACCCGCACCCGCATTCTTGTGTCGAATGATGATTGCATGCGGGTGCATGGCATTGAGATTTGCAGCGGTATCACCGATGGTTTCTCCCTTGCTCGTGGAGCTTCTTGAGACATCTAGCCTTATCACACTTGCTCCTAGATTTTTTGCTGCAATCTCAAAGCTGCTGAGTGTGCGCGTAGAATTTTCAAAAAATGCAGTGATGATGAGCTTATCCTCTAGGGGTTTTTTTGCCAATTTTTTGGGATAGGAATTTGCCTTTTTTAAAATCTCTAAAATCTCCAAAATCTCAAGGTCGCTTGTTTTGATGAGGTGGCGCATGTTGTCTCCGCTCTGTTAGAATTTTATTATTATTTTATCTCAAAAACATGGTCTCAAAAACATTGGAAGTGGTGAAGTTTTGCAGAGAATCTTAGTTTTAATCATGCTCCTTTTTTTGGAAGGATGTAATACTTTTTTTGGTCAAGAAGATGGAGTAGACATCCTGGCAGAAAAAAAGGTGCAGGCCAGCCGCAAGGCTGAGATCATTGAAAATCACAAGATTCTCATGACCATGGTAGTCACCTATCTCAATGAAGTAAGCGAGCTTGCCTACTATAATCGCAAGTATTTTTTTGTAGAAATCTTCCAGGAAGACAGTAGCAGTGATGCCCCATTGATTGATTATTTTTTGAATGGGCAAAAATCCCTGTGGGTGCGGGAGATTCATGAGGATGAATTTGACAAAATCCTCATCCCCAGAAACAAATGGAGCAAATGCTTTTTGGTGGCTTTTCATGATCTTAATGAATTAGAGAGTAGGGACATGGTCTTAAAAGCAGAGGTCTCATCCATGGGGACCATGACTTTTGATTTTAGTTTCAAGACTCTTCCTATGCAGTTTTGATGCGTCTAGATGTTTTTCTTTCCCAGAGATTTTCTTTGAGTCGAGAGAAATCTGCTGCTTTGATTAAGGGAGGAAAAGTCAAGATGGAGGGCAAAATCCTCAATAAAGCAAGTTTTCAAGTTGATGGGCTAGAGGATTTTATCGAGCTTTGTGAGTTGCCTCGCTTTGTCTCTAGGGCTGGAGAGAAGCTCTATGGCTTTTTGCAGGGATGGGATTTAAGCGGGTGGTGCGTGCTAGATGTGGGTGCGAGCATGGGAGGATTTAGCCAGGTGGCATTGCTACTTGGTGCAAAAGAGGTGCATTGTGTGGATGTGGGCAGGAATCAATTGAGTGAGGTTTTGCGCAAGGATACTCGCATAGAGGTTTATGAGGAATGTGATATTCGAGATTTTCTCCCTAGGGATGGGAGAGAGGGATATGATTTGCTGTTATGTGATTTGAGTTTTATTGGGATTGAGAAGATTTTTTTTGCGCTATCAAAATGGAGTAAAAACATGGTTTTACTCTTTAAGCCACAATTTGAAGTGGGCAGAAATGTCAAGCGCAACAAAAAAGGTGTGGTGTGTGATCAGGATGCCATTATGAAGGCATTGGGGGATTTTCGGACTTATGTGGATTTGCAGGGCTATGAGATTATCAGGGAGCAAAAATCTATCTTGAAGGGAAAGGCAGGGAATGAGGAATTTTTCTTATTTTTGCAACGAAGAGATTGAAGAGCTTGCCATTGGCAAATTTGATGGTGTGCATTTGGGACATCAGAGATTATTGCAAGAGCTAGGTAGCTTTGGTGGGGTTTTGATTATCACACAAAATCCGCAGAAAAAGTCTGATGGGGCTTTGAGTAATCTCTCTTGGCGCCAAACATGGATTAAGCAAAAGGTTTTTTTTCTAGAGTTTGAGGCTATTAAAGAATGGAGCGGGGAGGAATTTCTCTGCTTTTTGAAAGAGCATTTTAAAAAGCTCAAAAAGCTTGTCGTGGGCTATGATTTTTGTTTTGGCAGGGCGCGGCAGTATACCAGCAGGGATTTATGCCATTTGTTTGATGGGGATGTGGTGATTGTGCCTGAGGTTATAGAGAAGGGCATTCCTGTGCACACACAAAAGATTAAAGAATTACTGCTCTTAGGCGAGCTGTCTTTGGCAAATCTTTTGCTAGGTAGAGACTATCAGATTCAGGGTGCTGTGATTAAGGGGCAGGGCCTTGGCAGAAAGAGCCTTTATCCCACCTTCAATCTCAGGGTCCAAAATTATGTCATCCCCAAAGATGGGGTTTATGCAGGATATGTGCAGGATGGAGAGGATAGGATTGCTTGTGCTATCTTTGTGGGAGTGCGCAGTACAGATGGGGCCTTTAGCATAGAGGTGCATTTATTAGAGAAGTTTAGAGAGTTTGGGCATATGACCTTGCAATTTAGGGAGCGTATCCGCGATAATCTTAGCTTTGCAAATTTAAAAGATCTCAAAAAACAAATCACCCAAGATTTGCAAAACATCAAAAATATACTAAAATTGGATTCTTAAAACCCAAAAAATCCATCTATCCATCCTAAAAGCTAAGGAAGTGAAATGCTAGAAAAACAAGATTTGGTGATGCTAGAAAAAATGTCTAATACATTGAAATTTTTATGTGCAGATATGGTGCAGCAGGCAAACAGCGGGCATCCTGGCGTTGCCATGGGGTTGTCTGATGTAATGAGCGTACTAGGGATGCACTTAAAGATAAATCCCAAAAATCCCACCTGGATCAATCGCGATCGGATTGTCTTTAGTGGTGGACATGCATCTGCGCTTATTTATGCACTGCTGCATTTGTGGGGATTTGATGTAAGCTTGCAGGATCTCAAAGCCTTTCGTCAAAAAAATTCTAAAACTCCTGGGCATCCAGAATTTGGACACACAGAGGGTGTAGAAATGACCACAGGTCCCTTAGGTCAGGGTGTGGCCAATGCAGTGGGATTTGCACTTGGAGCAAAGTATGCGCAAAAGCACTTTGGAAGTGCCATCGATCATAAAGTTTATTGTATTTGTGGGGATGGGGATTTGCAAGAGGGCATTAGCTATGAGGCAAGCTCTATTGCAGGACATCATAAGCTTAATAATCTTATTTTGCTCTATGATAGCAATCACATCACTATTGAGGGGGATACAAGCATTGCTATTAGCGAGGATATTTCTCTGCGATTTGTATCTCAGGGATGGGAAGTCTTGGAATGTGATGGACATGATTTCATGGCTATTGATGCGGTGCTTAAACGTGCAAGAGAGGGGGAAGATGCACAGGGGCAAAAGAAACCAACGTTGATTATTATGCATACCAAGATTGGTAAAGGTGCAGTGGGGTTAGAGGGCAGTCACAAAACCCATGGCGCACCCCTGGGAGCAGATGTAATCAAAGCCAGTAAAGAGGCCCTAGGATTTGATGGCACACAAAGCTTCTTCATCCCTGAAGATGTGCTGCTGCGTTTTAGAAATGTCGCAGAGATGGGAGCTAGTGCCAATAAGATCTGGCAGGATCAAAATCAAGATGCACAAAAACACATCCAAGCCTTTGTGCAAAGGGATTTTTCAAAAATTATTTATCCCAGATTTGAAAAAGGTGAGAAAATCGCCACTAGAGTGAGCAATGGCAAGATTCTCAATGCTATCAGTGAGGCAGTGGCAGGATTTATCGGAGGGAGTGCGGATCTCTCTCCATCCAATAACACTAATCTAAACCACAGTCCCTCTTTCCCCGATGGGAAAAATCTGCATTTTGGCATCCGTGAGCATGCCATGGGAGGGATTAGTAATGGTCTGGCAAATTATGGATTATATCTGCCTTTTTGTGCGACATTTTTTGTCTTTAGTGACTATCTCTCTCCCAGCATTCGCATCGCAAGCATCATGCGCTCAAAAGTCTTTTATATTTTTACTCATGATAGCATTGGGGTTGGTGAAGATGGAGCCACGCATCAACCCATCGAGCAATTAAGCCATTTTCGAGCGATGCCAAATCTCATTGTCTACCGCCCTGCAGATGCCAATGAAAACATCTCTTGTTGGAAGCATGCGCTGCATTATCAGGGTCCTTGCATGTTTGTACTTTCGCGCCAAAATCTTGAAGTTTGCACGCCCCAAAATAGTGATATATCCCAAGGTGCATATGTGCTAAAGCAGACTAAAAATGCCAGAATCACTTTGCTTGCCAGTGGTAGTGAAGTCTCTTTGGCGCTTAGAAGTGCGCAGGCTTTAGAGAGCGAGGGAATTACTACGGGGGTGGTGAGTGTGCCAAGCCTTGATCTCTTTCTTGCCCAAGACAAAGCAAGGCAGAGGGATATCCTTGGTGATGGTAGAGTGTTAGCTATTGAAGCAGCGCGCAGTTATGAATGGTATGCCTTGGCAGAGGATGTGGTGATGATGGAGGGTTTTGGCGCCTCTGCAAAGGGTGAGGAATTGTTTGAGAGTTTTGGATTTTGTGTGGCAAACATCCTCAAAAGAGCAAAGGCATTGCTTTGAAAGATCAAAAGCTTTATGTATTTTCTTCTAATCGTGCAGTTGGTGAGTTTTATCTGCGCTATGAGGGGGGCTTTGCTCCAAGAGCTATGGGGGCATATGAATTTTTTGAATTTTTTACAGGGGTAAAAGACAGGAAAAAAGCCCCGCAGTTTGTACTCAAAATCCTGCTTTTGCAAACCCTCTATGCCTACAAAAATACCCATAAACTCTTGCTTTTTGATAAAAGCTTTTTGGCGTATTTGGAGGGAATGAAATTTTTGCAAAAGTTTTTTGATGAATTGCTTTTGCATCAAAAGTCCATCAAAGACATTCAGGATCGAGATATTTATGAGGATTATGCAGAGCATTTGCAGATTTTGGAGGAGATTTATGAGGGCTATGAGGAGCGCCTTGGTGCCAATAAATTCTATAGCAAGTATTATGCGCAGGATTATGAGATTTTTACAGAGATGTTTGTGCCATTTGAGGGCATTGAATTTCATTTAGAGGGCATGCTTTCTAAATCTGAGCAGAGGGTCTTATTTGAGATTGCTAAGCAAAAACAGCTGGTTTTGCATTTTGATTGCGATGTGTTTAATCGAGGGTTTTTTGATTTTTTGGATCTTGCCTTGGAGTCAAACATGCACTATGCCCTAGATTTGGGACAGAAAAAAATCCTGCACTCTCACAGTACCAAGATCCCACAAAACCCGCGCCTCTATGCCTTTCACTCCAGGATTGCACAGGTTTCCTTCGTGCTTGATAAGGCTTTGGAGTGGCTAAAGCAGGGGCGGGAGAATGTGGCGTTAATCACGCCAAGTGAGGATTTTGTCAAATATTTGCGTGTGTTAGATGTGCATCGTAATTTCAATTTTGCCATGGGCATAGACATCAAGCAAACAAGCTATTATCAGGCATTTATCCAAGAAGAGATTGGAGAGAATGTCACTGCTTTGCGCAGTCTTTGTGAGGCTCTGCTCAAAGAGCATCCAGAATTCCAGCAAGAAATCCATCTCTTCCATGAGGAATTTTTTGCTGGACTTGATGAAATCAAAGGATTGATGGAGAGTTTTTGTATAGAGCAGATTTGGGAGTTTTATCAAATGGAGCTTGAATCCCTCAAGCTTAGTGACAAAAAAGGGGGTAAAATCCCTGTATATGGGATGCTAGAGACCAGAGGCATGAGCTTTGATGCGATTATCATCGTGGATTTCAATGAAGAAAAAATTTTTAATTTTGATGATAGCGATATGTTTTTGAATACCAAAATCCGCAAAAGTCTTGGCATCCCCACCTTGATGGATCATAAAAATCTTCAAAAGCATTATTATTATCAACTCATTAAAAACGCTAAAGAAGTGGACATTACCTATGTCAAAGATGACAAACCCCAAGCCCTTCATTTTCTCTCTAGCATCGTAGATGTCCTTCCAGGGGAATTTGACAAAAGCATTTTTTATTTTGACAAAAAGCCTTCCTATGTGGAAGATGATTTTTTTGGCGAGATTCCTCAAGATTTTGTTTTTAGTGCTAGTAGTCTGCGTACTTTTTTTGCATGCAAGAGGAGGTTTTTCCTCCGCTACATCAAGGGATTGCGTGATGTGAGCCAAAGGGATTTTTCTGCACAAAATCTCTTGCATGAAAGCCTGGAGAAGGCATACAACGCCCATCCTAATGATGTAATTGGCGCACAAAAAGAGTTTTATCATCTTGTGCATCAAGCTTCGTTGCAAGATCCCATGCAAAAATTTGCATCAGAATTGATGGTGAAGAATATGGATTCATTTTGGAAGCAGGAGAGGGAGCATTATCAAAAATATCGTTTTTATGCAGCGGAGTATGGCTTTGAGGCAGAAATTTTGAAACATAAATTCAGCGGCAAGATTGATCGGGTGGATTATGATGAAGAGAGTGCTAGTTATGTGGTGGTGGATTATAAATTTGGCAAAAAAATCCATCAGAGCATTAACGAAAACACCAGTGATTTTCAATTGATTCTCTATGCCATGGCTTTAGAGAGTGAGGGGAAGAGTGTGGAGGCTTGCTTGGTGTATGATATCAGGGGTGAGAAAAAAATTTCAGTGAATCTAGAAGAAGGCAGGGAAATTCTGCAAGAGCGCATCAAGGAGTTAGATGGGGAGATGGAATTTACTCAAAATTTCAAAGAATGCCATTATTGTGAATTCAAAATGCTCTGCAATCAAGCATGATCTCATTGGAATTCCTTCATCGCTAAGTAATTTCCCTTCCAATTTCATCATACCAACATGTCGCAGGCTTGTAATATCATGCTCCAATTCCCATCTCCACAACGCCAAAATGTGGGGAATTTTTTATGCGCGAGGACTTTTGTAAGCAAATAATATGTATCTAGCTTTTTATCTCATCGTGCTAGCAGCACTTTGTCAATACAGCAAAACCATGCACAAAACCAATCACACCGATGTGTTTGGGTGAGGCTTGTTATTCTTTTTTGCTGGGGATGGTGAAAATGGGAGTGTCTTTATTTTTGCTGGATTTTTTGATGTCTTCTATCAGCGTGGTGATGGGGGTGAGGGGGTTGCTATCTAGATAGATGTTGGTGAAGCTCATAGATTGGATCAGAGAGAAAAAATCCGCATTGGTCTTGGCGATGATGGTGGCATTGCATTTGCTCTCTGACATGATTTTGATTTTTAGGGCAGATTCGAGCTTTGGGTTATTGATATAGATGAGTGAGGTTTTTTCGTATTTTTGTTTGTAGCGCAGATAGTTGTCATAAGCGCTTTTGTCATTGGCATTGAGCTTTTCTTTGTCAAGATTTTGCAGATACATCCACAAAAAAGTCATCGCACAATAGGATCCTGAGATATTTTTATTGAAAAAGGTATTGTGTACGGGGGTGGATTGCATGGCAAGCTTCCAGATGAAATTATCCAAATCCGTAGCACAGATGTCGAGCATCTTTGTGATTTTTTTAATCAATATGAGACGGGCTTGTTTGAATTCCTTTTGGAAACCTAGCACATAGCGCTGGCGGAATACCTCTGTGATGCTTTGCAGTCTTTTAAGGCATTCATCCAATGGTCTAGCTTCCTCATCGGCCTTGGAGATTTGCTGCTTGAGACTTTTTAATCTATGTTCCAGCGCCTTGAGATTCTTAGTGTTTCGTGCTCCTATTTTGGCATAAATGCTCTTCATCTCTGCGATATGGGCTTTGATGCTGGATTGAAGTTGGGAGATTTTGTCATTGAGTCCCGAGATGGCATGCACGCTTGCCTGATAAAACAGCTGATCCTCCAAAAAATGCTCTTCAAAGAGCTTGCTTAGATCAATTTTGTCATTTTGCATAAAAAGATCATAGAAATGATTGAGTTTATTAAGGGCCTGCATACGCTCCAAAAATACATCCATGGTGATATTTTTATCCGTGAAAATTAGCATATCAATTGCCTTGTGCAAGAAGCGCTTCATTTGGAAGTAATCTAGTAGGGGTTCTTGTGTGTTGGGAAATTCTTTGGCGATGAGGTTGATGGCGTTGTTTTCTTGAAAGAAATATTTCTCAATACATTTTTCTATGCTGACATCAAGGGGAATATCTTGGATGGTAAAAAAATTGGTCTGCTTAAAGATTTTTTCGATAATGTCTGCTTTAAATTCATATTCTTTGTTTGCGAGTTCTTCATCTGTATCTGTCTTCCAAAAATCAATCTCTTGGATATGAAAATCCTCTGAAAATCCTTGATATACAGAGGCCTTGGCATGGGTGACATAACCATTTGTATTATGTCGAAACTCCACTAGCATCCCAGGAACGGGCAGATGCTTGCTATCCCGCCAGCTGTCTTTGCGGAATTCAAAAATTTTTTTGGAATGATTGACAATCAGACCAATCCCACTCGCAGCAGAATATTTTAAGATTTTTCCATGCACGCTGAAATCCCCTTGATTACTTTTGATTTTTGAAGCATTTTGCAATAGATCCCAAGATCGCGATATGACTCTGGGATTGCAGCATAAAGCAACACGACCCAAACAACACCCAAATGGGATCGCGACGCTATCAAAACATGACTGCAATCAACGCATTCTAAAAGCGCTCATTATAGCAAAAAATCCCAATCAAATGCGCCTGCCTGCATGATTTGGCTTGTCTGTGAATGTGTTATAATTTGAGAAAAATTCTCAAGGATTCTGTGATTAAAAAGATATCTATTTGTCTGTTTTTGGCTTTTTTCTGTCTATTTTTGTCTATAGCGACTTTTTTTGGTCCAAGTGGGGCGGTGGGGAATTTTGGCAAGGGATTTAGCAATTTCAATTTTATGGTGTTTGGATTTCTTGCGCCCTTCTATCTGCTTTTTCTCCTCTATCCGCTTTTTCTCTATTACAAAAATAGTGTTTTCTCTTCTAGGGATGTGCGAAAAATCAGTGCAGGAGTTTTGATTTTTGTGGTTTTGTTATGCCTGCAATACTTATGGCTAGGCAGGGGGGAACTAGCTAAGAGCATGGTGGAGGGCGTGCGTCCTTTTATTGGGATTTTTGGAGTGTATGTGTGCTTGCTAATTCTTTGGGTATTTGCTTGGACCTTGCTCTCTCTTGCAAATTTTTTAGCCACGATGTCAAAAATTCTGATTTTTGGCATGAGGGCTTTGGAGGCATTGGGTGCAAGATTGCAAGAAATGGGGGCAATCATCCTTGATAAAAAAACTAAGTGGCAGGAAGAGAGAAGGGCAAAAAAAGAGAGTGAGGCAGAAATTCGCAAATCCATGAAGGATTTCATGCCAAACTCCAAAAAGCAAGTAGATTTGCCAAACCCAGAGTCACAAGCCCTAACCCAAGATTTTATGCCACAAAATCAACAAGAAACAAAGAATAGAGAGGATTTTGATGAGGAAGAGTTTTTGGCATCAGAGGTAAAGACCTTCTATCATGTAGACATTCCCAAGCAAAACAATCCCAAGGGGGTGGTCTTGCGAAGTGCACAGAATCTGCCAGAAACAGATTCTGTGGATGCGCGCACTCTCCTTCATCAAAGGCGTATCAAGGCAGAAAGTGCAGGCTTACTGGATTTTGCTCTGAAGCAAACAAAAAATTCTCTATCGCCTAGGGATTTGGCACAAAATTCGCAGATGCAAACAAGAAATTTGCTTGCAAAAATGCAAAAGATTGAGCAAATCTTGCAAGAAGATACGCCAAGTCCGCAAAATCCCAGTGGGTCGAATTGGGCTGGGGTGGAATTCTCTAGAGCTTCCCCTGCATCAAATCCTGGCAAAAATGCCCACAATGTCGCAACTTCTTCCTCGGGATTGGATTGGGATGGAGTAAATTCCCTTTCTCAATCAGGTCTCGCAGCTAGATTGCAGGATTTGGCCTCAAAAAATCCATCGCAGGATTTTTCTGCAGAGTCTGGCCATGCACTAGAAGAAAATCCAAATTCTTTGCAGGATTACAACCAGCCTCACCAAAATGAACACTCTTTAGAGCAAAATTCTTCTGCCCAGCCATTTGAGTGCTCTGAGATTTTTGGATTGGATGGAAGAGCGGTGCAGGATAAAGGGGGTTTGGCACAAGAGCTCCCCAACCAAGAGATCGTCAAGGAGAGCGAGCAATTCCCCTTAGATAAGAGTGCGCAAACAACACAAGAGCACGCCCAAGAGCAAAACAGCCTAAAGGATTCCTTTAGCAGGGAATTTGCCTACAAAAGCAAGTTTCAGATTCTCACAGAGGTGAGCGAGAATGCCCAGATGCTAGAGGGCTTAGAAAAAGGGGAGAGAGAAAAGCCCAGAGATTATGTTTTGCCAAGCTTGGAGCTGCTCTCCAAGCCTCCATTGCAAGAGGCGAGCATCAATGAGGAGGAGATTGACAAAAAAGCTCAAAATCTCCTAGAAAAGCTCAACACTTTCAAAATTGATGGGGATGTGGTCTCCATTTGCTCAGGGCCGCTCATTAGCACTTTTGAGTTCAAGCCCGCCACACATATCAAGGTCAATCGGATTTGTTCTTTGAGCGATGATTTAGCAATGGCACTCTCTGCGCAGTCCATTCGCATTCAAGCGCCAATTCCTGGAAAAAATGTGGTGGGCATTGAGATCCCAAATTCAAGCTTTCAAACCGTCTATATGCGAGAAATCTTAGAGAGTGAAATTTTTCAAACAAGTGCCTCGCCCCTTGCCCTAGCACTTGGCAAGGATATCGCTGGCAATCCTTTCGTGGCAGATCTTAAAAAGCTCCCCCATTTGCTCGTGGCAGGGACGACGGGAAGTGGCAAATCTGTGGGGGTCAATGCGATGATTCTCTCCATGCTCTATCGAAATTCTCCCGATCACCTGCGACTCATTATGATTGATCCCAAGCAGGTGGAATTTAGCCTCTATGAGGACATTCCCCATCTGCTCACCCCCATCATCACAGATCCAAAAAAGGCCATCACTGCGCTCAATCAAGCCATCAGAGAAATGGAAAGTCGCTTTGGCATGATGCGCCAAATCAAGGTCAAAAACATCGAAAATTACAATCAAAAATGCAAAAGCCTAGGGCTTCCCCCGCTGCCCTATTTGGTGATCATCATCGATGAGCTTGCAGATTTGATGATGACAGGGGGCAAAGAGGCAGAGACGCCCATCATTCGTATTGCACAGATGGGAAGGGCAAGCGGCATGCACCTCATCATTGCCACCCAGCGACCCAGCGCAGATGTGGTGACAGGCCTGATTAAAACCAATCTGCCCTCTCGCATTGCCTTTAAGGTGAGCAACAAGATTGATTCTCGCGTGGTGATTGACACAGAAGGTGCTCAAAGCCTGCTTGGCCGCGGGGACATGCTCTTTTCTTTGGGGGGTGGGATGCTTACAAGGATCCATGCGCCATGGAGTAGCGAAGAGGAGATCGAGGCAATCGTAAGCGAGATCAAGGCGCAGCGGGAAGTGGAATATGATCAGGATTTTGATGTGGAGGGTAGGGAGCTTCTGCCAAGCATTGAGGGGAATGATGATCTTGCCAGGGCCAAAGAGATCATCCTCTCCACAGGCAAGACTTCCATAAGCTTCTTGCAAAGGCAGATGGGGGTGGGATATAACAAGGCTGCAAATTGCATCGAAGAGCTGGAGCGGCAGGGATTTTTGTCTGCAGAGGATGCCAAGGGCAGGCGGAGCATCATTGGCAGATAGCCCCCATACCCTTGAACCCTTGAAGCATTGTGCTTTTACTTGGTTTTTGCGTGTCTATTGGTTTGGGATTTTGTTGGATTTTAGGCGATGTTCGCAAAAACCTGCGCGCTGCATGATTTTATGCCCCTTGTTTGATTTTAGGCCTTTGCTTGGTTGCGCACCCCGTGTAATCTTCTCACCAAAATCTATGCCAAAAATCTCGCTCACAAAATCCCAAGCGCTCTGATTGAATCCGTCCTGAAGTTTCACGCCCTATGCTAAATCGCGCAAAAATTGCTATATGCTCGAAAAAATCGCAATCGCGCCCCACTCTCCATCAGGCATAAAGTCTCACAATTCTTGCAAAGCTTTGCACTACTTGATTCAAATTCTGCTGCCTTCCAATTCAAGCGCTTTGAGCAAAATCCTCGCACGGATTTCCTAACCCCTAGCAATCAATCCCTGTGGCTTATTGATTCATTCCTACGCACCCAAAAAACTCCCACATAAAAAATCTCGTTCAAAAATCTCATACATCACTCAATTCCACGCTGAAATCGCGCAAACTAAAGCCCGCTCTCATCCCTCTAGGAGTTTTTTGGTATGCAGATAGAGGGCTTGTTTTGTGGGATTTTGCTTGATTTGGCGCACGAAATAACTCCCTGCAACAATGATGTCTACAGAGTCTTTGATTTGTTCAATTTGCTCATGAGTCTGTATCCCAAATCCCAGTGCGATTTTTTGGTTGGAGTTTTTGCGAATGCGAGCAATGTAGCGCTCTAGCGCATCATCGATGGTGGTTTTTGAGCCCGTGATCCCAAGCCTAGCCACAGCATAGAGGTAGGGGCAGTTGCTCTGCTGAGTAATTTCTTTCATGCGCGCATCACTCATATTAGGGGTAATGAGTTCTATGACAAAAATACCCATTTTCTTGGCATGGGCGCGGAGACCTTCATCCTGGTGCAGAGGCAAATCAGGGATGATCAATGCCTTGGCTCCAGAGCGTTTGGCCTGCTTGAGAAAACCCTCTATCCCATAGCGAAAAATAATATTTGCATAAGTCATGATAAGGATTTGAGCCTTTTTACTTAGCGCTTCTATGATTTCAAACCCCTGTTGCACTTTGAAGCCATTTTGTAGCGCGAGATTGCATGCGTGCTCAATAATCTCTCCATCAGCGCTGGGGTCAGAAAAGGGGAATTGGACTTCTAGATATTGTGCCCCTCCCTCAATGATGCCAAGAGCAGATTCGATGCTTTGAGCTTGGCTGGGATAGCCCCCTATGATATGTCCCATCAATGCGATGTTCATTAGACCTCCTTATGTGCGTCTTTTATGCGCGCGATTTCTTCTTGCAAAAATTCCGCCCAGATTGCGGGTTGCAAATGTTTGGCCGTGATAAAAATATCCTTATCTCCCCTGCCAGAGATGTTGATGATGATTTTTTTGCCCTGGTGGTTTTTGCAGAGCTTCATGGCTCCAGCAAGCGCATGGCTGGATTCAAGGGCTGCAATGATGCCCTCATGCTTGGCAAAGAATTTCAAGGCCTCTAGTACCTCATTATCTGTGGCAGAATCAAATTTCACGCGCCCAATACTGCCTAGATGTGCGAGCTGGGGCCCAATGCCAGCATAATCTAGCCCGGCGCTGATGGAATGGGTGGGTGAGAGTTGGCCCTCATCATCTTGCAAGAAGATGCTTTTATATCCTTGGGCAATCCCCACATGGGCATCTTCTGTGCCCTGCATCCGCGCTGCATGCTCACCTCTTTGCATTCCTCTGCCTCCAGCCTCAACGCCAATGAGCTGCACTTTTTCTTTGAGGAATGCATGAAAAAATCCAATCGCATTGCTCCCCCCACCTACGCATGCCACCATAAAATCTGGCAAGCCCTTGAAGTAGTACTTCACTTGTTTTTTGACTTCTTTGGAGATGATGCTTTGCAAATCCCTCACGATATCAGGGTAGGGATAGGGTCCCAGCGCGCTGCCTAGCACATAAAAGGTCTGATGCATATCCTTGCTCCATTCCCGCAATGCTTCATTGACTGCATCTTTTAGCGTTTTGCTTCCAGAATCTACGCTTCGCACTTTTGCGCCAAAAAGCTCCATATTTAGCACATTGGGGCGCTGTCTAGCCATATCGATGCTTCCCATGAAAATTTCACATTCCAGCCCTAGTTTTGCGCAAGCACATGCAGTAGCTAGTCCATGCTGTCCTGCGCCAGTTTCTGCGATTACGCGAGTTTTCCCCATTTTTTTGGCAAGCATTGCCTGGCCTAGGGCATTGTTGATTTTGTGCGCGCCTGTGATGGCTTGACCTTCCAATTTCAGATACACATCATTGTGGAGGATTCTGGAGGCATTGCGCGCATACACAAGGGGTGTGGGTCTGCCGATGAAATGTTTACAGAGTTCATCAAATTCCTTTTTAAATTCCTTGGAGGCAAAGATGCTGTGGTAGGCCTCTTCTAGCTCTTTGAGGGCAGGGTAGAGGATCTCAGGGACATATTGTCCGCCAAATTTTTGCTTACCAAAAAAGGTATTTTTGGAATGCGTGTAGAGTTTCATCAAATCTCCTTTGTGGGTGTTGTGGGATGAGATGGGGAATTTTTGGAGTTTTTTGCGCGGTGGGCATGGATTTTTGCAAAGACCTCTTGCATTTTTGTAGGATCTTTTCTGCCAATTTCCCCCTCAATTTTGGAATTGATATCTAGCATTTTGACACCTAGATCTAGCAGGGATTTTACATTGTCTGGGCCAATCCCTCCAGATACAAAGAGATTTTGCCCATTTTGGGCTAATGTCTCTAGAGATGCGAGGTCTATGGCCTTGCCACTTCCTCCTTTTTGTGCGCTTTTGCTATCTAGCAGCACAAAGGGCAGATATTCCTTGCTGGGAAAGTCAGAGGGTTTTTCATAATTGATGCAAATATAATGATTAAAATTTGCCCGCATGAGATCTTCTTTGCCAAAATAGGGCAGCGCGCTTGGTGCATGCAACTGCAGTGCATCAAGTAGATTTTGTGCGCATAATTCCTTTGCCTGGCGCAAGTCCTCATCATCTTCTAATAAAACGCCAATTTTTAGCACATGGGGATAGAGGGTCTTTAGCGCGCGCGAGATTTGTTTGATGGCTTTGATGGAGATGTGGCGCGGGCTAGACTTGGGGAAAATAAAGCCCAGCATGTCTGCACCCATTTTGCAGGCAAGGAGTGCATCATCAAGATTGGTAATGCCACAAATCTTGATTAGGGGAGGGTTTTGTGTGAGTCTTTGGAAAATCTCTGCATAGAATTTACTCTCATTTTTTTGTGCTTTTTGGTAGGAGGAAATGAGGCCAGAGAGTTTGTTTTGTTGGTTTTTTACAAAATAGCTACCACAAAGCATGCCATCAAAGCCACATGCCCCGATCATATAGCCATCAAAATCGCTCTCAATGCCAGATTCAAAGATAGTTTTTATCCCCTTGGGGATTTGCTCTTTGAGCAGGATTCCTTTTTGTTTGTGGATTTCAAAACTGTGCAGGGATCGCATATTGATCCCAAGAATCTGAGGCTCATAGGGGAGGATGAAATCAAGTTCTTCTTGATTGTGGATTTCAAATAAAGGCGTGAGTTTGTAAGAGAGAATCTCTAAGAGTAGGGCTTCAAAAGCTTTTCTATCTTCTAAAAACATTGCAATAATGACTAATACCATGTCTGCACCCATACGGTAGCTGATTTCTGCTTCTTCTTTGAATTGCAAAAAATCTTTGCGCAGGATCGTGGCGTTTTTGTGAGCATTTTTCACGGCCACAAGATCTGTGATGCTACCTTGAAAATGATCCTCTTCTGTAAGCACGGAAATCGCCCCCGCCCCACAATCTAGATAAAATCTTGCGAGTTTTACAGGATCGTTGATTTCTCCAATCTTGCCGCTGGATGGCGAAGCGCGTTTGATCTCTGCGATGAGAAGTGGGGAGGAAAATCGCGGCGGGCAGAGCGGGGTGGTACGCTGCTTTGGAATCTCATGCCCCAATGCAAAGCCTAGTTGCTTGATTTTTGCACTTCTTTTCTCTGCGATCTGGCGTAAAACTTCTATCATAATCCTTCCTTTTGATAAAATTTCTTTGATTTACCCCCCCCCTATATTTACCCCCCCCTATATTTTGTGCGATGTTTGCATGATGGTTGCATCACTCCTTGCATGATGCAAGCTATTCTAATGGATGGCTAGCCAAAGATAATACAGCAAAAAAGCCAAAATGCCACAAAAATACGCGCTTTTTGTGTATGATTCCAAAGAATTTTTGACAAGGAAAAATGATGGAATCACAGCTTATGGGCTTGGCAATTGAGACGTATAAAATTACCCTAATTATTTCTTTGCCTATTTTGTTCGTGGGGCTTGTGGTGGGGCTTGTGGTGAGTATTTTTCAGGCTACCACCCAAATCAATGAAATGACGCTTTCTTTTGTGCCAAAAATCTTGGCTGTCATTGGGGTGATCATTTTCACCATGCCCTGGATGCTCAATATGCTCATGGATTACACCACAAGATTAATCAATCTCATCCCCAGCTTTATTGGCTAGCATGACTAAAGAAATTGATTTTTCTAGGTATTTGAGTCTCAAGATTGGTCCCAAATTGCCTGTGCATGTGATCCAAAGTATGCAGGATTATGATAGAAATTGGAGGATTTTGGGGTTTGGATGCAATCTCTTGGTCTCCCCAGAGGCAAAAAATCTCGCTATTTTGGGCAAAGAATTTGATTATATCAAGGATTTGGGTGAGCAGATTGAGATTGGCGCTAGCACTTCTAGTGCTAAAATTTTCCGCTATTTCAAAGATAATGATCTTTTGGGATTAGAGTTTTTGCGCTCCTTGCCTGGGAGTTTGGGGGGATTGGTAAAGATGAATGCGGGGATGAAGGGCTATGAGATTAAACTTTTGCTAGATTCTGTAAATATCGATGGGGAATGGAAAGAGGCTAGCGAGCTTGGTATAGAGTATCGGAGTACAAAAATTTCTGGAGTAATTTTTGCTGCGAGGTTTTTGAAAAAAAGGGGGTTTCGATCCGAGCTTTTGTGCGCATTTGCTGGTATGCGCAAAAGTCATCCACGCCTGCCAAGCTGTGGAAGTTGTTTCAAAAATCCTGCGGGTGATTTTGCTGGGAGATTGCTTGAGCTTGCAGGCTTGAAGGGGTATTTCATCAATGGAGTTGGTTTTTCAAGACAGCATGCGAATTTTTTGGTAAATGAAAGCAGGGGGAGTGCTACTTTTTGTGCTGCAAAGAAAGTGATTGAGGAGGCACAGCAGAGGGTGGAGAAGGTTTTTGGCATAAAATTACAAAGAGAGGTTATAATCCTAGAATGATATCACTTAAGCAAGGAGATAGCATGAAAACCACAAGGATGTTTTTGGCTTTTGGATTTTTGTTCAGCACCCATCAGCTCTTTGCTCTGCCATTTGGTGGCATGGGGAATGTCTCTGCAAGTATGGGAGGTGCGGGAGTCGCTTTGAAAAATTCTGCATGGGGCCTGTATTATAACCCCGCATTGCTGGGTACTGGCAAAAAAGCTCGTTTTGCCTATAGCTTTGGTGCGAAAATCAGAGAAAATAATCTCCTATCCCTTGGTAATGTGGATGTGAAAAATCTCCAGAGCCTGCCTGATAGTGTCGCAGGACTCTTTGGCACTGCCGGGAAAAACATCAAGGCTGCCAGTGCCATCAGAGGAGCGAGTTTGGTGGGTGCAAATCTCACAGGCGCTGATGTTTTGGTAGCAGCCAATGGTGGAAATCTGAGTCTGCCTGGTGGAGTTTTTGGCGATGTGATACAAAAGCTTTTGGGAACCAAGAATGGGCAAACACCTACAACAGCGGATTTGACAAAATTTCTTGATGGGATTGCGGGGACTGTCGCAAATAATGGTGCGGCAGCAGGTGCAGCAGGTGTGGGAGGAGGCGGGACATTGGATGATGCGATCAAAAAATTTCAACAAGCATTCAAAGACAATCCCCAAAAAGTTTTAGATGAGACCAAGGGAAAGCTTTTGAAGGCCAATGCAGAGGCTGGAAATAATCCGCTGCTTGGTTCTATCATCGCGAATTTCAATGGTAAGAATATTGAAAAAGTCGCAGATTTATTAAAAGAGGCGACAAATGACAATGGTAAGGATCTGGATGTCTCCAAGGTCCTTGCAACTCTTGGTGGCGTTACAGTTTCTCGCTCGGGGAATGCGTCGCTAGACAAGGCGATCAAAGATATTAATTTGATCCAAAAGACATTGCGCCATAATAATTTTTCTCTTTCCACACAAAATGGTCTGGTATTTCAATCTCGGCCAAATGAGGATGTTGGCGGATTTGGAGTAGGGATTTTTGTTAGTGGATTTGCTAGTGGATCGGCGAATTTTGACAAGAATCATGATCGTATTATCGTGGATGCGGGTGGAAAATATATCGATCTTGGGATCAGTGGCAATGGAATCACTCTTAGCTCTACAGATCAAAATGCATATAATAACAACTCGATTTTTAGCAGCTCTGCTAGCCACCATGTTAGTGTTGCTGGGTTATTGCTTGGCGAGATACCTGTTGGCTATGGGCATAGCTTTAGCGTGGGTATCGGGGAGCTGAGTGTTGGGATGACACTCAAATACATCTATGGCATGGGTTACAAAGTCTCAAGAACTGGGGGATTCAATGAGCTAGCTAAGGTCAGTTTTTCCTCCAAGCCGGTTGTGTCACAGAATTTTGGCATTGATGTGGGAGCGCTCTATAGCTTGAAGGGTTTTTCCATCGGGGTTGTGGCTAAAAATGTCAACAATCCTAGGATGAGGATTAGTGAGACGCAAAATATTTATTTGAACCCTCAGGTGAGGGCGGGTGTCTCTTATGAATGGGGGATTATGACATTGGCCTTTGATGCGGATTTACTTCCCAATAACACTCTCTCCTATGCTGCACCAAAGACACAGATGATCGGGGGCGGCGCGATGTTTGATCTTAAATTTGTAGACCTTCGCTTCGGCGCGATGCAGGATCTTAAAAATCTTTCCAATGAGGGGTTGATTCTCACAGGTGGTATTAATCTCTTTGGATTTTTGGATATTGCAGTCCAGAGCAATATGCATCTCACACAAGTTAGAGGATATAGCCTTCCGAGCTATTTCAGTGTAAAAGTTGGCGGTACTTTTAGCTGGTAAGGAGTTTTTATGCCATATGTTGATGTGAAGGTAGCAGGAAAATTGACAATCGAGCAAAAGCGTGAAATTGCAGGCGAAATTGCTGCAACTCTAGAGCGCGTGGCAAACAAGCCTAAGGAAAATGTTTATATCTCTTTTACAGAATTTGATAGAGAGAATTTCGCCAAGGGCGAACATATCTTGAGTGATTTGGACAAAAAAAGCCAATCTTAATATAGGGTGTGTGCCCCTGTCCCTTGCTAAATTTTGATACGATGATTGCCAAGTTTTAGGGTGTGCAGCCTTGCAAAAACCTCAGTGGTAAAAGACGTATAAGGCTTTCAAAACAAGATAAAACCCCCATGGATAGGACTCCAAAAATCATCACAAACCAGTGTGAATGCGATGAGTTGTCATAAAATCTCAAGGCTTTGGGGAGGCTAGGAGTCCTTTTAGATTTCCCAAAATGAGATTTGAAAAAGCAAAATTAGTTTTTTTCTATATAGTTTTGGATTTGCTCTAAAATGATGGGGGAGATTTGGAGTCTGAGCTCTAGGATGCTCATAGGGAGTTTGGAGTCTTGTAGCTTGACCTCATCTTTTTGTGTGACTAGCAAGGAGGTGGCATGGAGTTCTTGCATTTTTTTCTGCAAAAATTTCACATCAAATTCGCTGTGATCCTTTAGGATGATCTTGCCTATAACATCTGGCAAAAAATCATTAAGTCTAGAGGGATTAGCAATAGCAGTGACTAGTAGCATATGTGGTGTTGGGTTTTTGAGACTGACTTCTCGTTTGTAGTCGCGATCTTCTTGCACGAGGATGTCTGCATGTTGATAGAGCTTGGGATTTTCTCGATAAATCCCGCTGGGAATACAAAAGGGAAAATAAGGCTCAAGTTTTGGGCGTAGCAAAATATTGAGTTTTTTGTAATTAAAGCGAAAGCCATCATCCAAAAAAATGATCTTTGCACCCAATTCCTTTGCTTTTTCTATGGCGTGCTCTCGCTTTTCGCATACAATGACACTGGCATTTTTTAGTTTGCTGGCAAAGAGGTAGGCCTCATCCCCAGCCCTCTTTTGGCTTACAAGGATTTTTCCTTGATGACTTACTACAAGCAACCCCTTGCTCTGCCGTTTGTAACCCCTAGAGATGATGGCAACATCAGGAAATTTCTTTGCTATTTCTAGGATAAATGGCGTCTTCCCGCTGCCTCCCGCGATGAGATTGCCAATACTGATGATAGGAATGCCAAAATCTTGGAATTTGCTAGTTTTTCTGCGCAGAGTCGAGATGATAAGATAGAGCAGGCTAAGGGGTAAAAGGCAAAGTGCAAGGAGTTTTTGTGCAAATGTGGGTTTGTAAAAATAGCGATCCAAAAAACCCATAGCCTTAGGCCTGATAGATGATGGGGCTTTTTTGTTTGAAGCAATTTTTGAGGATGCGCGTAGTGATATCTTCTACCATTTTGGCATCAAAGTTTTGCCCAATGAGCGCTTTTTGATCCATGAGGGAGAGATCGGGAAAATTCGTGTGAATTGCCTCAAGCAGAGGATCAATTTGTGCGTAGGTGTATCCCAGCTCCTTGGCATCAGATTGATCGGGGTAAAGGTCAGCACTTGGCTCCTTTGTGAGGATGGAGTCAGGCAGTTCTAGTGCTTTTGCTAGCGCAAAAATCTCAGTTTTAAAAAATCCACCAATGGGATTGATTGCATAGGCTAAATCTCCATAGATCGTTCCATAACCAAGCATTAATTCGCTTTTATTGGAGGTGCCAATGACAAGAGCATTTTTTTGCATGGAATAATCATAGAGGATATTCATGCGTATACGCGCGAGAAAATTTCCCAGTCTCAGCGCTGAAGGTTTAGGTGTGTCAAAATCCTTCTCATTGCGTGTAAAAATCTCTTCATAGGGTGCGATAGAGTGCACGATATGAGGGATTTCAAAATGCTCACAAAGGATTCTTGCATCTTCTAGATGCTGCTTGCTTGAAGAGAGGGTGGGCATGGAGATGGCTAGTGTGGTATTAGGAAAAGCATGCTTACACAGCACTGCCACTACCGCGCTATCAATCCCTCCGCTAAGTCCCAAAACCACAGAATGAAAGGATTTGGCTTGTAGGGTATTTTTGAGAAAAAGAAGGATGTTTTGGATGGATTTTGGAGAGAAATGGGTTTGCATAATCTCTTTCTAGCCCCCTAAATTTTGGGTTTTTGGTATTTTACAAGAAAAAAATCAAAAAAAGCATTAAAGAAAGTCTTTAAACTTACGATTTTGTGTTTGACCAAAGGCAAGGATGCTTTTGGATTTTTTTATTTTAAAGGAGTAACAAATGGCTTTTCAGGTAAATACAAATATCAATGCTTTGACTACACATACTTCAGCGGTTGCAACTCAATTGGGTTTAAAAAACTCTCTTGAAAAGTTGAGCTCAGGTTTGAGAATTAACAAGGCAGCAGATGATGCTTCTGGCATGACCATTTCAGATAGCTTGCGTTCACAAGCAAGTGCTTTGGGACAAGCAATTAGTAATGCTAATGATGGTATTGGAATCATACAAGTTGCTGATAAGGCGATGGATGAGCAGCTCAAGATTCTTGACACTATTAAAGTGAAGGCTACACAGGCAGCACAAGATGGACAGTCTCTAGAATCTAGAAAGGCGATCCAGTCTGATATTATCCGACTGATTCAAGGGCTTGATAACATAGGGAATACGACTTCTTACAATGGTCAGTCATTGCTTTCTGGTCAGTGGACAAATAAAGAATTCCAAATCGGTGCCTATTCCAATCAAAGTATCAAAGTCTCTGTGGGTTCTACAACTTCTGATAAAATTGGACAGGTAAGAATCAATACAGGCGCGATGATCACAGCGGCTTCAGAGGCCACTTTGACATTCAAGCAAATCAATGGTGGAGAAAACATCACTCTTGAGGGTGTAAAAATCTCTCACTCTGTAGGCACAGGTTTGGGAGTTTTGGCCGAAGTCATCAACAAAAACAGCGATAAAACTGGCATCAGAGCAAAGGCGAGTGTCGAAACCACATCAGATAAAGAGATTATGTCAGGAAATTTGAAAAACTTGACAATCAATGATGTAAATATTGGGAATATTGTTGACATTAAAAAAGGAGATGCTGATGGTCGTTTGGTTCAGGCAATCAATGCTCTAACTTCAAGTACAGGAGTTGAGGCTTCCACAGATTCTAAGGGTCGCTTGAATTTGAGAAGTGTGGATGGACGTGGTATTGTGTTAAAAGCAGATGCTTCAAAGGATGATGGTGATGGCAAATCTGCTCCTATGGCAATTGATGCAGTCAATGGTGGTCAAAGCATTACTGATGGTGAGGGCGCTGCTAACTATGGTAGATTATCTCTTGCAAGACTTGATGCCAGAGACATTATATTGACTTCAAGCGATAAGCCTGATGAAAACAAGTTTAGCGCTATTGGTTTTGGTGATAATAATGTCGCTATGGCTACAGTGAATTTGCGTGATGTGTTGGGTAAATTCGATGCTTCTGTGAAATCTGCAGCAGGGGCGAATTATAATGCAGTTGTTGCCAGTGGTAATTCAAATCTTGGTGCTGGTGTTACTACTTTGGTGGGTGCGATGCTTGTTATGGATATTGCAGAGTCTGCGCAAAAAACACTGGATAAAATCCGCTCCGATCTTGGTTCTGTTCAAGGTCAGATGGTAAGCACAGTAAATAATATTTCTGTAACACAGGTGAATGTCAAAGCAGCTGAGAGCCGCATTAGAGAAGTTGACTTTGCTGCTGAATCTGCTGAATTTAACAAGTATAACATCCTTGCACAGTCTGGAAGTTATGCCATGAGTCAAGCAAATGCTGTTCAGCAAAATATTCTAAGACTTCTAAGTTAATTATCATTCCTCTCTTGGAGGGGGAGGAGTGGATCTTCTAATAAAATTATTTTTTGGGATTTTTTTTGTTTCAGAGTAGTTATGAACTTTTCATTGCCTTGGAGAAAATGAATTTATTAGAAGATCTTCCCCCATACTGGTGGCCCAATGCGCATTCTTTTGAGGTGGTGGTCGGAGCAATTCTTACGCAAAATACAAAATGGGAGAATGTAGAGAGGGTGCTTGAGAATCTCAAAAGGGCTAATATCTTACTTGATGATAATGAAAAAAGTTTGAAAAACTTCGCATCAAGCGATGCGCTGCTCATTGCCTCTCATATTATCCCCAGTGGATTTTTTCGACAAAAATCTGTGCGTCTTGTGATGCTGGCAGGGAAGATTTTGGAGTTTTTTGGGAGTTTTGGTAATTTTTGTGAAAATGTAGATAGGGAGTGGCTGCTGGAGCAAAAAGGCATTGGCAAAGAGAGTGCAGATAGTATTTTAAATTATGCTTGTAATCGTCCTGTAATGGTGGTGGATAGGTATACACAGCGCCTAGTAAGTGCGCAGGGCTATGAGTTTGAGGATTATGATTGTCTGCAAGAATGGTTACAAGATGGGATAGAGTCACATTTCTCTAAAATGCAAAAATACCAGGATTTGAGTCAGATTTATTCGCAATTTCATGGAATGATTGTAGAATTTAGCAAGAGAAAATTGGAGCTAAGATGACAAAGACGCAACAAAATCCCGCGCAATATTTTAAATCATTGCTGCAGGAGAATGGGATTGCAAAAGAAGCATTGGAAGTTTTTGCTCAAATTTGTGCCATCCCGCATCCAAGCGGTGATACCAAGGCGCTGCAGGAATGGATCTGTGAGCAGGTGCGCCCTTTTTGTGATATTGTGAAAATTGATGATGTTGGCAATATTTATTGCAGCAAGGGAGTGCCAAAAATTTGCCTGCAGGCCCATTATGACATGGTGTTAGTGGGTAAAAAAGAGCCCATTGCATTACGCTATGTGGACCAAAGTATGGGAGCGGTGGATTCGAGTTTGGGTGCAGATAATGGTGTTAGCGTAGCATTGATGATTGTGCTTTTGCGATATTTTGAGCATTTTGAATGTGTATTCACCAATGATGAAGAGATTGGATTGCTTGGGGCACGTGGCTTGGATCTTCCTATTTGCGCAAAAATCTTATTGAATCTTGATTCTGAATTTTTTGGGAGTGTGGTCGCGGGTTGTGCTGGTGGATTTATCCTGGAAAACATCCTGACTCTCCCCCAAGATGAGGGGAAATATCCCTATGCCTATAGGATTTGTGCTCAAAATTTTTTGGGAGGGCATAGTGGGATAGACATTCACAAATCGCGTAAAAATCCTATTTGCGAATTTTTCCATCAGTTTGCTCCTGTGCGGTATGGTATCTATTCTCTGCGTGCTGGGGAGTTTCACAACTCCATCCCTGTGAAATTTGAAATCGAGCTTGCTGCAGATAGGGAATTGGATGGATTTTTGGATGGATCTTTGGAGAGCTTTGAGATCCAAAAAATCCATCCACCAGCAAAAAAGATGTATGCAAAGTTGGAGCTAGAGAGCTATATTTGTGCACTGCAGCATGGAGTTTGGGAAAGGGATCTCTATGGAGTGAGCAATTCTTTGAATGTGGCAATGATAAGACAGGAAAATGAGAATTTTACCATTGCATTAATGGGCAGGGCAAATACCAATGGGGCTTTGCAGAAGAATCTGCAAGCTCAAATTTTACTTGCAAAAAAATATCATTGCGTGAGCAAAACTACAGAAATCTACACCCCCTGGGAGATCTCACAAGATATCTTGAATTCAGACTTTTTGGCAGTAATCAAAGAGGCCTTTGCTTATCGGGCCATGTGTGTGGAAACCCTGCATGCGGGACTGGAATGTGGTGTTTTGGAAGAGCGATTGGGGGAACTTGGGATTAAGGGCCTAGAGATTCTCTCCATAGGGCCTACGATTTTTTATCCTCATTCCCGGCGCGAGGTCCTTGATGTGCCAAGTTTCTGTGAATTTAGCGATGTGGTGGAGAGGGTGATGGCACATTATGCAAAAGCTTGAGTATGGCGTAATTCTCACAGGTGGCATCGCCAGTGGAAAGAGCACGGCCATACAGATTATCAAAAGTCATGGCTATGACGTAATCGATGCAGATAGCATCGCGCATGACATTCTTGATGACCAAAGTGAGGTTGTGTGCCAAATCTTTGGGGAGGATGTGATGGTCCAAAATAGAGTCGATCGCAAAAAGCTTGGTGCCATTGTATTTGGCGATGCGAGCAAGCGGGTGGTTTTGGAAAGTTTCTTGCATCCCAAGATTTTTGAAAAGATCAAAGAAGAAGCGCTGGGACTGGAAAAAGAAAAAAAGATTTATTTTCTAGACATTCCGCTGTATTTTGAAACACAAAGGCGCTATGAGGGAATGGGTGTGGTGTGTATCTATGTGGATGAGAAGACCCAGCTTGCTAGATTAATGCAGCGTAATGTCTTGAGTGTGCAAGAAGCAATGCAGAGAATCTCTGCGCAGATGTCTCTAGAGAAAAAACGAGAATGCAGTGACTTTGTTATTGATAATTCTGGGAGTCTTGAATGGCTGCGTTTGCAGGTTTTGGAGCTTATCGCAAAGCTAGAGTTGTTGAACAAAAATACCAAAGCAACAAAGTGAGCGCAGATCCTTGGCGAGGTTTTTAACTTTCTTAATTGGTGAGTCTTTTGAATTTCTACAGCTTTGCAATTTTAGCGGACTGAGATGCGAGGAAATCCCTGGTAAAATAAGCGAGCGTCACCGCAGAATTTCACAAACTTTGCAATTTTAGCAATCTTATTGCTTGCTCGCGATTTTAATCTCTTCTTTAGCTTTCTTTGCAGTGTGGCTCATGGCTCTTCTTGTATCCTCCAGCTGCGTAAACTTCTTGATCTCTCTTTTTGGGGGTAACCCCCCCCCTTTTTTTTATATGGATCCTTAGTCTTTTTGGTTTCTCATCCAAGTGGGAGCATCCAGATCATCCATATTGAAATCTTCACCTCCAACAATCTTAATCATCTGTTTGTTGAGATTGATGGGTTGGGAGATGCCGGCCTGATCCTTCACTGAGTTGGCAGGAGCTGTGGTGTTGTTGATGATTTCTTTTTCAAATCCCGTTGCAATAATGGTGACTTTTACTTGATCTTGCTGCATGTTTTCTGTTGTGCAGGTGCCAAATATGATGTCCGCATCCTCATTTGCCGCTTCATGGATGTAGGACATTGCTTGATTAATTTCGATCAAAGGATAATCACGATGCATTTCAAAAGAAACCAATGCACCCCTAGCACCCTTGATGGAAAGATTGTCAAATAATGGAGATTCGATGGCTTTTTTGACCGCTTCTAATGCTGCATCCTCTCCTATGGATTCTCCGATTCCCATGAGAGCGAGACCTTTATGCTGCATGATAGTTCGAAGGTCGGCAAAGTCTGTATTAATGTCATTTTCTCCCTGATTGAGGATAATGTTAGAGATCCCATTTACAGCGCGTGCCAAAACCGCATCGACCTCTTTGAAACTTTCTTTTATCCCGGTGTTTCTGCTGATGATGGAGAGGAGTTTGTCATTGGGGATTACGACAATCCCATCGCTGTGCTTTCTCAATTCTTTCAATCCCTCTTCTGCAATCCTAGTGCGCTTATTTCCTTCCATTAAAAAAGGTTTGGTGACTACGGCAATCGTCAATGCCCCTACCTCCTGGGCAGCTTGTGCGATGATTGGCGCAGCTCCTGTGCCAGTGCCACCGCCAAGTCCTGCAGAAACAAATACAATATTGGCGCCATTGAGATGTTCTTTGATTGTGTCATAGCTCTCTTGAGCAGAATCTCTCCCCACTTCAGGCTTGGCTCCAGCTCCAAGGCCTTTTGTGAGTTTTTCCCCGAGTTTAATCTTTTGTTTGGCAGGGGAATTATTGAGATGTTGAATATCTGTGTTAGCAGCAATTAGCGTAATTGCATCATTGATGCCAGAATGAAAGAGATGAGCAATCGCATTGGAACCACCTCCCCCAACTCCAACTGCAATGATTTTTGCTCCTGTTGAGCTTGTAACCTCTGTGAGATTGAATTGCGCTTGATTGTGTGCCATTGATTTTCCTTTTAAAAGAGTTTTTCCATCATTTTTCTAAATGAGCTTTTGAGAGACTTGTCACCGCTATCTTGTTGCGCTATTATAACAGCTTTTTTAGTGTTTTTTTCTTCTTTTGGGAAATTATTTGTAAGATTGCTTAAATCCGTGTGTATATAATTTACATTCTCATTATGGGCAATTTCACTGTAGGTTTTATTGCTTTTATAGCGGATTGTATCTTTAGAATCTTTCTCGTAATTTGTGTGTTTTCCTATGCCATAAAGCAATAATCCAATGATGGTGGCATTGGTTTCATCCTTTGCGTCATCAGATAGTCCTTTGATTTCTATGGGCCTAGCAATGCGAATGGTTTTGTCATGAAAATATGCCTTGGCAATCATGATGATATTTTTGAGTTTACTCATTCCACCGGTTAGGACCAAGGTGGTGACCTGGTCTTTTAACTCACTTTTGTGCAAAAGATTAGAAAGGATGCTAAAAGTTTCCATTACTCTGAGATTCACAACTTCATAGATTTTCTCTTTGGTGACTCCAAAAGTCTCATCTTTTCCAATACATGGCACCTCTAGGATTTGATCTTCTTCTTTTTTGGGATATTGTGCTAGATCGATATGATGGAGTTTGATCTCCTCTGCAGCCAATTTTGTAGTATTGATGGTGAGAGATATATCAAGATTGATATTTTCTGCCCCCACGCTTAGATGGCTGTTGTGACGCATAGAATTATCCAGAGAAATCATCATATCACAGGTCTCTCCGCCCATGTCAATGCAGATGGCACCGAGATCTTTTTCATCATCTAGTAGAGTGGCGATGGAGGAAGCGTAAGAAGAAAGAACGATATTCTCGATTTCTACCCCTGCGGAATTGATGGTTTTTTTGAAGTTTTCTAGACTTGTTTTTTGCACTGCGACGATGTGCACAAAGATCTCTAGTCTCCTTCCAGACATACCCACAGGATCTTCTACATCATCCTGATCATCAAGTTTGAAGCGATAGGGGAGGATGTGGATGGCACTATATTCTCTGGTGATTGAGGAATTGTAGCTGGCTGCTTTTATGGCTCGATCCACTTCTTTTATGGTGATTTCATCATTCACGGAATTAATGATGGCTGAGCTACTGAAGCTTTTTGTATAGGCGCCAGAAATGGAGACAATGGCCTTGGGGAACTCCTCTATGCCAGTGATTCTCTTGATTTCATCTAGTGCATTTTTGATGGATTGAGCAGCCAGCTCTATATTGGTGATCTTTCCCTTCCTGATACCCTGAGATTTTTGCTTGCTATACCCGATGATATAGGGTTCATTGTTTTTGATTTCTGCGATTGCTACACAAATTTTTGTTGATCCAATATCGATGGCTAAAATTCTGTTGTTCAATGGATTCTCCTGTTTTCAAGTTGATGATTGTTATAGATTTTGGCGGGATATTTTTTGGAAACATAATTTAATAATTCCTGAGAAATATATTGATTTTTGATGTTTTGTACTATGGGAACCACATTCTCTGGGATTTGGTTGGGCAATTCTTGCTTGGTGATGCGATAAAGAAAGGCTTGAGAATCAAGCAGGACTACCCCGCTTTTTTCTGAGGACAAGAAGATATTGCGAATGACAAGGGGCGCATGTTTTTTGTCAAGATTTGAGAAATCTATTTCTCCTAGATTATTGATTTTGATGGTTTTTCCCTTAAAATTTGGGAGCTGTTTTTGCGCCAGTGCTTTAAGCTCTTCAAGCATGATTTGCTTTTGCAGATCTTTTCTGGCCTGTTCTTTTGCGCTTGCAAAATCTTTGGTATTTTTTTCTTGTTTGGTAATGACATTGCCAATGACGTAATCGCCCTGATAGAGAATAGGGTTGATGGTATCTCCTATCCTTGCATCTTTGAGTTGTGTGATTGTGTCTGCAGAAAGCTTCTCATCTAGAGCGATGGTGAGCTTTTGGGTTTTGAGATCTTTGAGCTCATTTTTTCGAAACTTCGGCTTGAGACGTAGAGCGCTTTCCTTGGCTTTTTGATCTTGATAGTCCGCTTGGACTTTTTTCTCTACTTTTGAAAAATCCTGTAGTTGTCCGTTGGAATCCAAATAAAGAGTCTTGTTTTCGTTATAAAAATTCTGCAGCGAGGAGTTGTCAAATTCCTGCTTGGAAGGGGAGATTTTGGCTATTTCTAGTGTAACGGTGGCTGGGTTGGTGTAATTGGCCTTGTTTTTCTCCCAAAAATCTTTTAATTTTTGCTCCGTGATTTGCTGCTTAATCGGGCTTGTGGATAGCACTTCATACTCGATGGTATCCGTCAGAGCAATGGATCCACCGATGCTTCTTCGCTCTAGTTGGGTGGTGGATGCAGGGAAAAATTCTAGGAGTTTTTGGATGAGCAGAGAATCTCGCACGGATTGCTCGAAAAATTTTACATTGAGATTGTTGTTTTTTAAGACCTCTCGATAGAGCTTTTTGTCAAAGGTGCCATCGCGCTGGAAACTTTCATTTTTTTCAATTACTTCGATAATTTCGCGATCCTGCACCCGCAGCCCCAAATCCAGGGCGAAATTTTGCAACTGGGCTTTTTGGATGAGTTGTTGCAGGGTAATGTTATCAAGCTGGAAATTTTTAGCTTGATCCATATCAAGATCCCCTCCCACCATTTGATTGTACTCATTAAAAACTCTTTGAAAGGTGTATTGAAATTCTTGGTCAGAGATTTTGATCTTACCCACTTTTGCGACATTATTGCCAGCGAAAGAGATGTCGCTGGGATTCCAGCCTACCATCCCCGCAAAAACAAGGGCAATGACGCTGACCCAGATAGTAACTACAAGATATTTTTTGTGGCGCTGCATCCATTCTAGCATCTTCGTCCTTTTTGCATTTCATCTTTAGATTTGGATTCTCAAAGATTCTTTACTCTACTACATGTTATTAAGGATTCAAATTATAGCATTAAAGATTTAAAAATCCCTAGAGTTGAAGAAAAGATAGAATAGCGCATTTCGTGCAGGGAAATTTTTTGGATTTTAGCGAATTCTTAGAACCAAAAGTAGCCAAAAAATGAAGCAAAATAGTGGGCAAAAATTTAGTCAAAAAAGAGGGGGAAATTGTGGATTTTTTAATTTTTCATTAGTGTAATTCTGTGGAATTTGTTGTATAATTCTGGCTCAAAAAAAGTGAAAGCACTTTGTCTAGACGAAGCTAGGTTACTCTATCAGGGATATGCAAACTTTCTCTATTCTGGTTGCAGGGGTTTGTATTGAAAATTCTTCATTAGGATTCATCGTTGTTTATGGAAAGAAGAGATCATATGGAAAAAACAAAAAAAAATCGCGTGCTGGTAAAGTTTTCGGGTGAAGCAATGGCGGGTGCCAATGGATTTGGCATAGATACAGAGATTTTGCGCTATATCGCAAGAGAGATCAAATTGCTCGCAGATCATGATATCGAGATAGGAATTGTCATTGGTGGGGGGAATATTATCCGTGGTGTGACGGCTTCTGCTGGGGGGATCATCCGCCGTACAAGTGGGGATTATATGGGGATGCTAGCCACAGTCATCAATGCCGTGGCGATGCAGGAAGCATTGGAATACATAGGTCTTGATGTGCGGGTGCAAAGTGGATTGGAAATCAAAGAAATCTGTGAGACTTATATCTATCGCAAGGCGATTCGACATTTGGAAAAGGGTAGGGTGGTGATTTTTGGTGCAGGCACAGGGAATCCTTTCTTTACTACTGATACTGCTGCTACTTTGCGGGCAGTAGAAATCGGGGCAGATATGATTATCAAAGCCACGAAAGTAGATGGCGTCTACACCAAAGATCCTCAAAAATTTGAAGATGCTAAGAAGATTGATGTTTTGAGTTATGATGAGGCTATGCGAGAGGATATCCGCGTGATGGATGATACTGCCATCGCGCTTGCCAAAGATAATAAATTACCAATTGTGGTTTGTAATATGTTTAAAGAGCGGAATCTGTTAGAGATTGTGAGAGACAATGCTGGTATCTGCTCGATTGTGCGATGAATGCGTGATATTGATAAAAATACAAGGAGTTAAAGAATGAGAACAGAAGAGATTATTGCCAAGGCTTTGGAGCAAACGTCCAATGATCGATATGTGCTTGCAAATATGGTATTTGTGCGCGTGAAGCAATTAGAAAATGGCGCCCGTCCTTTAGTGACACCTGCTGATGTAAAGGTAGATAAACTCTCTGATATTGCAATGAGGGAAATTGCTGAGGGCAAAATTCATATCGAAAAAATCAGTTAATTCTGTTTTTTCAAGGCATCCCGTTGAATTTTTTGAATTTTCAGGAACTAGCAGCTATCAGGAATCCTGAGGAAGGTATCCAGCGACTCTTTAGCATCCTCACTCCCACAGATCGCATTAAGCAAGCCCTAGAGGTTGCGACAAAATATCATCAAGGTCAAAAACGCAAGAGTGGCGAACCCTACATCGTGCATCCTATTTGTGTGGCTTGCATCGTGGCATCTTATGGCAAAAATGAAGCTATGGTATGTGCGGCATTGCTGCATGATGTCGTTGAGGACACGGATTATCGCATTGAAGATGTGGAGCAGAATTTTGGCTTGGATGTGGCCATCCTTGTGGATGCATTAACCAAGATCTCTGAGGTGCGAAAAGAAGAGCTTCGGACTCAAACTCCAGAAAAGGTGATTATTGCCGCGCTTTCTTTTCGTAAGATGCTCGTGGCTGCTGTCAAAGATCCCCGTGCATTGGTCATAAAGATTAGCGATCGATTGCACAATATGCTCACATTGGATGCTCTGCCAGAAAAAAAGCAAAAAAGCATCTCTGAGGAAACACTTGTGGTATATGCCCCGATTGCTCATAGACTTGGGATCTCTTCGATAAAAAATGAGCTTGAGGATCGAGCGTTTTATTATCTCTTTCCTCAGGAGTATCAAAAGATCCAAAATTTTTTGGAACAGAATAATCACTCCTTTGCATCGAAATTGCAAACAGTCTCTGAGAACATCCAGAGTCTCCTGCTTAAAAATGGTTTTACCCAGAATGAACTCAAGCTAGAAAAACGTCTTAAGCGTCCCTATTCCATCTATCTCAAAATGCAGCGCAAGGGTGTGGACATCGATGAGATCTTGGATTTGTTGGCAATTCGCATTATTGTCAATGATGTGACTTCTTGCTATAAGGTTCTTGGGATGATTCACTCTAATTTCAAGCCCATTATGTCACGCTTCAAGGATTATATCGCCCTGCCAAAAGAAAATGGCTATCAAACCATCCACACCACTGTGTTTCATCAATCCATGGTGTATGAGATACAGATCCGAACCTTTGATATGCATGCCAGTGCGCAATATGGAGTTGCAGCGCATTGGAAATACAAAAGTGGTGCTCTGGCTCCAAATATGGATTGGTTGTATAATTTTGAATACCAAAATAATTCCATTGAAGAGTTTTATGAGCTGGCAAAAAATGATCTTTATCAAGAAGATATTGTGGTATTTTCTCCCGCAGGGGATACCTATACTCTTCCTGTGGGAGCGGTGGCTTTGGATTTTGCCTATGCGGTGCACTCTGAGGTGGGAGATAGCGCATTTCAGGCATATATCAACAACCAAAAAACTTCGCTTTTGCAGGTGCTAAAGAGTGGAGATATTGTGCGCATCATCACTAGCAAAAATGCTCTGCCAAAATATACGTGGATAGAAGAAGTTAAGACTTCGCGCGCTAAAAGTTGCCTCAAAACCCAGCGCCAAAATCGAATTCGCGACATTGAAAATCGTGGCGCCATTGGGATTTTGGCCAATATTTTTGGCAAAAAATCTGGCATATTCAAACGTTTTCTTTCGATGAAGGGTTTGGTCACGCAAAATCTCTGGAAGATCACTCGGGATAAAAATGCGCTTTATGAAACCGTGGATTTTGTCAAAGAAAAACTCATTGCAGATCATGGGTTTTTTGTCAATTTTCGCTTAAAGATGATCAAAATCAAACCCTATAAACTCGATCGCTTCATCGTGCATAGCCCCAAAAATATCAAAGAAGTGCTATTTGATTGCTGCTGTCATCCCAAGTACGGAGATGAGATTTTGGGCATCTATGTCAATCAATGTGCCATCGTGCATCATAAGCTTTGTGATAAACTCTATGAAGAACTCAATAACGGAGAGTCTTTGATTTTGTTTGTAGAATGGGTGCAGCATGCCCTGCCTTCTTTTAAGGCAATCATCGCCCTGGGAGATCGAAAGACAAGCATTACAAAATTAGTCAATATTTTGTCGCAAAATGGTAGCAATGTGATTGGATTAAATTATGCGGCCTACAAGGATCAATTTTCTGTGCGCTGCGAAGTAATTTTTGAAAATGACAAAAAAAATGCCAAGAGAATCAAAGAACTCTTACAGCATCACTACAAGATCATAGAATTCAAAAATATGCAGGACGCGTATCAAAAATAAGGAGATGGAGATGGCAATAGGGTTGCAGGAAGCAATGCAGGAGCTTAAGCGTGGCAGTGTAGAATTTATAGGCGAGGAATACATTAAAGAGCTTGTGCAAAAATACCTAACAAATGGGGATCGCTTCATCGTAAAAGCAGGTTTTGATCCCACAGCTCCTGATTTGCATTTGGGTCATACGGTGCTGCTTCAAAAACTTGCAACCTTTCAGAAATTTGGTGGCAGTGTAAAATTTTTGATTGGCGATTTTACTGCGCGCATTGGTGATCCCAGTGGCAAGAGTGAGACAAGAAAGCCGCTGAGTCCTGAGGAAGTATTGCAAAATGCAAGGACCTATCAAGAGCAAGTTTTTAAGGTATTAGATCCTTGTTTTACAGAAGTTTGCTTTAATTCCAAATGGCTTGCAGAATTGGGAGCAGAGGGGATGATCACCCTCACTTCTCATTTTTCTGTGGCTAGAATGCTAGAGCGCGATGATTTTGAAAAACGCTATAAAAGTAATCAGCCCATTAGCATGGTGGAGTTCATGTATCCACTTTTGCAGGGCTATGATTCTGTGGCGCTAGAGAGTGACATTGAGCTTGGCGGGAATGATCAAAAATTCAATCTTTTGATGGGTAGAAGTTTGCAGCGTGCATATGGGCTTAAAAAAGAACAATCTATCATGACAGTCCCCCTGCTTGAAGGGCTTGATGGCGTGCAAAAAATGAGCAAGAGTTTGAAAAATTATATTGGCGTTACCGAAGATTCCCAAACAATGTATGCTAAAATTATGAGTATTTCTGATGAATTAATGTGGAAATATTATGAATTGTTAAGCGCAAAATCTCTGCAAGAAATTTCTCAAATGCAAAAAAATGTAGAGAGTGAGGTGCTGCATCCCAAGCTTGCAAAAGAGCTTTTGGCGCTAGAAATCACTACAAGGTATCACAATCAGGAATTGGCCCAAGATGCAAAAGAGGTTTTTGATAATGTTTTTTCTAAAAATCATCTCCCTAAGGATATGGATACCATGGAGTTTGGCGTAGGTGAGTGGATCTGCAAGGTCTTGGTAGATGCCAAAATCTGCCCCTCTACCTCTCAGGCCCGCAGAGAAATCAGGGCGGGTGCAATCAAAATCAATCAGCAAAAGCTTGCTGATGAAAATCATAAATTTGCTCAAGGAGACTATATTGTGCAAATGGGAAAAAGAAAATTTATACGCATTGTTATCAGATAAAGGAAGAAAATGACAACAACATTAAAGCCACTAAAAATTGGAAAATACACAATTAAATATCCTATTTTTCAGGGAGGCATGGGAGTAGGGATTAGCTGGGATGAATTAGCGGGAAATGTCTCAAAACAAGGTGCATTGGGAATTATCAGTGCAGTGGGCACGGGATATTACAAAAAAATGAGTTTTGTTGAGAAGATTGTAGCCTCTAAGCCATTTGAAGCAATTAATTTTTATTCCAAAGTCGCACTCAATGAAATCTTTAAAAACGCAAGAAAGATTTGCGGAGACAGCCCTCTTGGTGCAAACATCCTCTATGCCATCAGTGAATATGGACGCGTGGTGCGAGATGCGTGCGAAGCAGGGGCAAATCTCATTGTCACAGGAGCGGGATTGCCTACCAATATGCCAGAATTTGTAAAAAACTTTCCTGATGTTGCGCTCATCCCCATCGTCTCCTCTGCCAAGGCTCTCAAGATCCTATGCCGCAGGTGGCAGGATCGTTATGGACGCGTGCCTGATGCAGTGATTGTGGAGGGTCCTCTAAGTGGCGGGCATCAGGGTTTCAAGTATGAAGATTGTTTTAAAGAAGAGTTTCAATTAGAAAATATTTTGCCAAAGGTGGCTAGTGAGGCTAAATTGTGGGGCAATATTCCCGTGATTGCTGCAGGAGGGGTTTGGGATCGTGCAGATATCAATAGAATGATGGATCTTGGAGCAAGTGGCGTGCAGATGGCCACTCGATTTTTGGGGACTTATGAATGTGATGCCAAGGCGTATCAGCAAATCCTCCCCTCCATAAAAAAAGAAGATATCATACTCATCAAATCCCCCGTGGGCTATCCTGCAAGAGCTTTGAATATTGGAGTGATTGAGCGCTTGAGAGAGGGAAATGCGCCACTTGTGCGCTGTGTTAGCAATTGTGTTTCTCCATGTCAAAGAGGAAAGGAGGCCAAGATCGTTGGCTATTGTATCGCTGATAGCCTGGGAAGAGGGCATTTGGGAAATCTCCGAGATGGACTGTATTTTAGCGGGGCAAATGGATATCGCATCGATAAAATTGTGAGTGTAAGGGAATTGATAGAGGAACTCGTAAGGGGATAGATGCGTGGGCTATGTTGTTTGTTTATTTTATTTTGCGGTTTCTTGAGTGCCAATCTCAAGATTCTCAGCGTTGTGCCTTTTGACACACATTATCTCAAAGTCACATTTAACCAACCCCTATCCCAAAAAGATCTAAGAATCAGAAAAGTCAAAAATAATCGCACGCTTATTGAGCTCAATGCCATCCTCATCCCCTATACATACAAAAGATTTGATTTCCCTCAGAAAAATCAAATCATCATCTCCCAAAATACCCCCAGGGTTGTGCGCATATTCCTCATTGATGATGGTAAGAAAAATTTTTCCATGAATCTAGAGAGGCAGTATCTCATCTTTAGGCTCCAGGATGCTAAAATCCCGCTGCTCCAAGAAAAATCCAAAAACTCAAAAAAGCATCAATTCTCCCACAAAAAAGATCATATCCAACCCTCTCTCCCCACCACCAAAACCCATCAAAAATCCCAAAAAGATCCTTCAAAGCAAAATCCCATAAAACCTCTGCCTGCCAAAGCCCTCCTACCAGAGTCAACTAACAGTCTAAAAGAAGATGCAAGATCTAGGAGAAAATATCGCATTGTCATTGATGCGGGTCATGGGGGCAAGGATTGTGGCAGCACGGCAGTTATTCATATTTGTGAGAAAGTCATTGTTTTGAATGTGGCAAAGAAGCTGGCAAAGGAGCTAAGAGCGCGAAATTATCAGGTCTTCATGACTAGGGATAGGGATATTTACATCGATCTCAAGGCTCGTACAGAGATGGCAAATGCCAGGAACGCAGATTTATTCATCTCCATCCATGCTAATTCTGTTCCAAAAACAGGGAATAAGCATGCCCAGGGGGTGGAGACATATTTCCTATCCACAGCAAGGAGTGAGCGTGCTAGGGATGTCGCAGAACATGAAAATAAAGGAGATGTGGAGATTATGAGTTATTTTACAAAACTTTCTTTTTTAAATACCCTCAATTCCCATCGCCTTATTGCCAGTAATAAGCTTGCAATTGATATTCAAATTGGTATTTTGCGGGAATTGCAAAAGGATTTTACAGGAGTGGTGGATGGAGGGGTTAGGGAGGGACCCTTTTGGGTGCTCGTGGGTGCATTGATGCCATCTGTCTTGATTGAGATTGGATACCTTTCTAATGAAGTGGAGGCTAGGAATCTTGCCACAAAAGAATACCAACAATCCTTGGCAATAGGAATTGCCAATGGAATTGATGGCTTTATTGTCAAAAATTTTTAGGGTGTTGTATGGTAAGGGCTCTGGGTTCTTATATGTTATTTTTCTTTTTGGTTTTCACAGCACTTGGCATCATCGTCTCAGAATCCACCATCACCTTTGCGCAATTGTTTTTTTTATTTTCTAAAAATGGCATGGTGTATAGCCTGGTTATTCAGATTTTATGCTTTCTTATCAGCGCAATCAGTGGATTTTATTTATTTTTGGCGTATTATAAAAAGCAAGAGGATTTCCTAAAAAGCTTGATGGCATCCTGCATTTGCGTGATTTTTTTGTTTATCTGGGTATTTTTGATGAGCAGCAAGCCAGGAGAAGATTATATCAATGCTCTGCATTTTAATTATTATGAAGTTATGTATTTGGATTTTGCCTCACTCATTCATCGCAATTTTTTAGAGATTCTTGTCAGTGGGTTTTTTTATGGTTTTTCCCTGCTTTTTCCCTGCTTGTTTTTGCTTTTTGGTGGCTGCTTTGATTTGCAAATTCCATTGCATCGATTTGCAATGAGATTTTTCCCCTCAGTGCATGTGTGCATCATGGTCTTGATTGCCAGTGCATTCCAGCCCTATTACAATAAACCAAACGTCTATTTCTATGTAGATTTTTTATTTTTTATCCTTGTATTTTTTTGCATCATCATGCTTTTTTTGCGCAAAAGATTTTTGTTTGGTTTTTATGAATGTGCCAACTTGATCTTGCTTATTGGGTTGGTTTTTTTGGTCCTAGCTTGTTCGAATATCTTGGTGCAGAGTAATTATTATAATGCACGTTATTGCCTCTATCTTATTGCATTTCTTTGCTGGTGCTCTGAGTGGATGTTTGGAGATTTTGAGAAAAGTTAAAGCGCATGGGTCCTTTGATGTTTTTTAGAAGCAATTGCCGATAAAATCTCTTGAGTCCTAGAAATTCCTTCGTGCCAATTTTGTAATAAATATGTGTGAGATATTCTAGAATATATTTTTTGTCAATCCCTAGACGCTTGGCATATTGCTCTAGGATATATTGGGGGATTTTGATGCGTTTTTGATTGAAGATCTTGGAGATCTTGGTATAAAATTCCTCATTTTTATGAAAGCAAAGTAGCCCAAAGACAAAGGGCAGATGTTCTTTTTGGTACCAGATTTCTCCCATATCTACATGCATGCCTTTTTGGTAGCGGTATTGCAATGCCCTATCTCCAATGAGTACTTCGCCTTGTAGTCCCAGTATCTTGCACAGAGCATTGGAAGTGGCGGATTGAGCATCTGATTTTTGCTGATTTGGGATGGTGATCACACTCCACACAGATCCCTTTGCAATGATTCCACTAAGCGCATTTTTTTTCTTCAAAAAAAAATCTCTTCCTGCGATTGAGGAGATGAAGCCTGCATCAATGCGTTGGAAGAAAAATTCTTGATTGAGTTTTGCGGGATAGCTTTTGTGCAGTTGCAAAAATTTTTTAAATCCTGAAGAAGTGGGGTAGGATTTGATGAAGACATCAAAGGGAGCGAGATTGAGATAATCAATTTTTCCAAAGCGCATGGGGGTTTTTCCAGAATTTTGCTAGCATTCTAGGAATTTTTTTTAAATAAATTGAGGTTTATAAATGGCGGTGATTAGTTTGATTGGTGTGGGGAAGCAGTTTGATCACAAGGTGATTTTAAGCCAAGTTAATTTTGTGGTAAACGAAAATGAGAGGGTGGCAGTAATTGGAAAAAATGGTAGTGGAAAATCCACGCTCATCAAGATTTTGCTAGGAGAGATTGAGCAGGATGAGGGGAAAAGAGCGATCAAAAATGATTTGGTGTTTTTTGATCTGGCCCAAAAAAATGTATTTGCCCCGCTCAAAAAGGTTTATGAAATTTGCGAGGAGAGTTTGCAGGATTTGCGCGATGCCCACAGACGTTTGAAGGAACTTGAACTCTTGGAAAATCTGGATAAAAAGCTCCTAGAAGAACAGGCAGAATGCATAGATTTCATTACCGCTCAAAATGCTTGGAATCTAGAGGCTAAGATCAAAGAAATGCTTTTGCGCTTTGGTCTTTATGATTTGCGAGATCGCTATGCAAATACCTTGAGTGGAGGTGAGCAAAAAAAGCTCCTATTAGCAACAATCTTGGTAAAAAAGGCAGATCTTTTCATTTTTGATGAGCCCACCAATCACCTAGATGTAGAAAGTGTGGAGTTTTTAGAAGAGCAGATTTTAGCACTCAAATCCAGTGTGGTATTCATCAGTCACGATCGCTATTTTATCGATACATTGGCCCATAGGATTGTTGAGGTGGATGGGGGAGGGGTGCAGAATTTTCAAGGTGGGTATCAGAGATATCTAGAGAGCAAAAGGCAGATGTTGCAAAATCTTGCCAAGGAGCATGAGAATTTATTGCGTTTTTTGCGCACAGAGGAGGAGTGGCTAAGGCGTGGTGTGCAGGCAAGGCGCAAGCGTAATGAGGGCAGGAAGGCAAGGGTGCTAGAATTGCGCCAGATTGCCAAAAGCAATCCCTCTCTCATCCGAAAAATGTCCCTAGAACTTCAAAGAGAGCAGGGTGCACTCAAGCAAAACCGGCCCAAAAATCAGCAAAAACTACTCTTTGAATTGGAAAATCTCTGCAAGAGTGTGGAGGGAAAGACCCTAATTAAAGATTTTACCTATCGGATTTTGCAGCAAGATAGAATCGCTATTGTGGGCAAAAATGGCAGCGGAAAAAGCACATTGCTTAAAATTTTGCTGGGAAAAATAAAGAGTGATGCTGGGATGATTAAAAGGGGGGAATTTCGCATCGGGTATTTTGATCAGGAAAAAAGCTTTTTGGATGATGAAAAAAGCTTGCTAGAGACTTTTTGTCCCAATGGAGGGGATCATATCGAGGTGTATGGCAAGCAGATCCATGTTTATGGATATCTCAAAAATTTCCTCTTTCCCAAGGAATTGCTAGAGCAAAAGATCGGCAGTTTGAGCGGTGGAGAAAAGAGTCGCGTGGGCTTGGCCCTGCTTTTTACAAAGAATTATGATTGCTTATTGCTAGATGAACCTACTAATGATTTGGATATTCAAACCATCAATATTTTAGAGGAATATTTAGGCGCATTTCAAGGCAGCATTCTTTTTATTAGTCATGATCGCTATTTTGTGGACAAGATCGCAGAGAAGCTGCTCATCTTCCATGGGGATGGAAAGATTGAGGAGAGTTATTTGGATTATAGTGAGTATTTGGATCGCCAAAAAGAGCTCCTAGAATATGAAAAAATCATTAGCAAATCTCATCAAGAAAATGAGAGTAGGGTATCAAGGCCTCCAGAAAAAAAGCCAAATAAGCTAAGCTATAGAGAGCAGCGCGAGCTAGATTCTCTACCTCAAATCATAGATACTCTAGAGCAGGAGATAAAAATGCTAGAAAATGTCCTCTGTACTCCTGAATTGTACGAAAAAAGAGGTATCACAGAGATTGCCAAAGAGCTGGAGGCAACAAAACAAAATCTGGATCAAAAAATAGAGCGCTATTTTTCCCTGGAAGAAAAAAAACAAAATTTCCTAGGGGGAACATAGTAATTTGGAAATTTTTCGATAGAATAGCCCCATATTTTTTGCTTAGGAGAGAAGATGTTTGGAAATAAAGAAAGAGAAGATATATCAGCGCTAAAGGGGCGTAATTTTTATTTGGAAAATGCGATTGCTGCAATCCGAGAAGCGACGCCTGGCGTGATTCTGCAGCCCAATGGTGCAATCATTGATGTCACAAAGGATTTTGTGGTGATGCTTAACACTTCAGAGGAGCAGATTAGGGGGAGGAGATTTGAGGATCTGATGTATCCGGGATTTGCGAATAGTTCAGAGTTTTTGAATGTATGGAATGAGGCACAATCTGGCAAAATTAGCAAATTCCTGATGCGTTGCGTAGGAAGGGGAAATAGGGATTTGTGGTTAGAAACTATTCTTTTGCCCATCAAGGGGGCTAATAATCAAATCGAGCGCATCATTGTGCTTACCAATAATATCACTCCACTCAAAGAAAGGGAGCTTGGGCTCAAAGGCGTAGTGGATGCGGTACAAAGATCCATGGCGGGCATTGAATTCAAGCCAGATGGGACCATCATCGCTGCAAATGACAATTTTTTAAGAACCATGGGATATAGCCTAGATGAGGTAGTGGGTAAGCATCATAGCATGTTCTGTGATCCTAAATTTGCAAAATCTCAGGACTACATCAAATTCTGGGATAATCTCAGAAATGGAAATTTCCAATCTGGCATGTTTGAGCGCATCGCAAAAAATGGCAAGGTTATCTACCTAGAAGCTAGCTATAATCCTATCTATGACATCGATGGGAAGGTGTGTAAAGTGATTAAATTTGCATCGGATGTTACAGCCCAGGTAGAAAAAGATAAGCAAAAAAATGATCTTGCACTCGAACTCGCACAGAAAAATGATCAATTGACTCGTGATGGCAAGGAAGTAATTGAGAAGACCGCACAAAATGTCAGAAGCATCGCGCAAACCATGCAGACAAGCTCTGATCTTGTAGCATCTTTAAATTCTCAATCCGATGAAATCAAATCCATCATTCAGACTATCAAAGACATCGCTGACCAAACCAACCTCCTAGCACTCAATGCCGCCATCGAGGCAGCACGTGCAGGCGAGCATGGCAGGGGTTTTGCAGTGGTCGCTGATGAGGTGAGAAAGCTCGCAGAGCGCACAGGCAAATCTATCACAGAAATCACCACTACGATTAATTCTATCAGAGATGTGACATCTCAAGTCGTAGAATCCATCAACGTTTCCATCAGCGAAGTGGAGGATAGCGTGAAGCTTGCAAGTGAAGCAAAGGAATTCATGGATAAGATTCGTGCAAGCTCTGAAGAAGTCGCTGGCGCAATTGCAATGCAGTAGTAAAATCTGAAGAAGTCGCTGGCGCAAGCTCTAAAGAGGTCGCCAGTGTAAATAGATAAAAACAAAAAGTCCTCCAACAATCCCCATAAAGACAGGGATAGAAAGTTTACTAGTCATTTCTTTAGGTAATAAGAGATGCAAGAAGTGTGTAGAGCAGCAGGGCTTAAAACTTCGTGTGGTGTAGCAACAATTCCCTTTTATTCTCCCAGCTTATTGATAGAGTCCTAGCAGACCTGCTTTTTTGGCCTTTCCCAAAATGGCTTTTGAGATTTTTGAAGCCTATGGGTTTTTAAAATTTTTCGCCATTTTTGTGAAGAGGGTTCTTTCTGGTGACTTTTTTGAGCAAAATTTTTGGGTGTGGATTTCCAAGGCAAAAGTATTTTTTTTTGAGTTTTTTCTAGCCATGGTTAATAGGAGTGAGATTGCAAAAAACCTGGCACCAAATTCCTGGCCAAGTTCTAGTTAAAAAACTCATAGGCTTGGCCAAAAAACTAGCCCAAGTCGCGCGTTAAAAATTTGGAGCAAAGCCCAGGACAAAAATTCTGGTTTGATGCTAGCTATGAGGCTGCAAAAAACAACAAAACCCATCAATTAAGGAGAAAAACTCTCTAAATGTTGCACAATGTTTACGAATCTTGTGCAACATTTAGAGAGTTGTGTAAACAGCAGGGACATCTATAAGTAAGGAGTAAAGCGTGTTAGATCGAGTGATATATAAGATGTATGAAGAGGATTTTGAAGAAGATGAGGCTTTGTATGATGGCGATTTTGAAGATGAAGAAGATGGGAATTATTACAATGGCTATGATGATGATGACTATCAAAATCCTGATTTTGATTATGAAGAGGAATGATGAAGGTTGCGCTTATCCAACATGCTTTTCAAGGTAGCCGCGAAAAAACCTGCGAGTATCTTGCTAGACAGATTTCACAGGCCTCTAAAAATGCAGATCTCATTGTTTTGCAGGAGCTGCATAATACGCAGTATTTTTGTCAGAGTGAGGAAGTGGATGCTTTTGAATTGGGTGCCTTTTTTGAGGAGGATATAGAGTTTTATAGTGCCATTGCAAAGAGGCAGGGAGTCGTGCTTGTGACTTCTCTTTTTGAGCGGCGGACTGCTGGACTTTATCACAATACTGCGGTGGTATTTGATAAGGATGGCTTGGTTGCTGGAAAATATCGCAAAATGCATATTCCAGAGGATCCAAACTTTTATGAAAAATTTTATTTTACTCCTGGAGATTTGGGTTTTGCTCCCATTCAGACGACTATAGGAAAGCTTGGCGTGCTTGTGTGCTGGGATCAGTGGTATCCTGAAGCTGCACGCATTATGGCGTTAAAGGGGGCAGAGATTTTGATCTATCCCACTGCCATCGGTTGGTTTGAAGGAGACTCAAAAGCAGAAAAACAAAGGCAGCTTGAGGCCTGGATTGCTGTGCAGAGAGGGCATGCCATTGCCAATGGTCTACCTGTTGTTGCTGTCAATCGCGTAGGATTTGAAAAGGATACAAGTGGTGTGAGCGATGGGATTTTGTTTTGGGGATCTTCTTTTGTCTTTGGTCCTCAGGGCGAACTTTTAGCACAGGCCAGCCCTCAAGAAGAGATGATTTTGTATGCAGAGATTGATTTGTCGCGCTGTGAGTATGTGCGCAGAATTTGGCCTTTTTTGCGAGATCGACGTATCGATTCCTATGCAGAAATTCTCAAAAGATTTTGTGATTCATGATTGCACTTTTGACTAATCCTATGGCAGTTGCCATTTTTATCATGATGGTTTTGTGTCTTCTGCGCTTTAATGTCTTCCTTTCCATCGTTGTGGCTGCACTTGTTGGTGGATTGATGTCGCATATGAATATTTTAGAGACCCTCAAACTCATGATTCATGGCATGAATGGCAATATGGAAACAGCGCTAAGCTATGTGTTTTTGGGGATCTTGGCTGTGGCAGTGAGTAGGGGCAATCTTACAAAAATCCTCGTTTACAAAGTCATGCTGCTCGTGCAGCAAAAAAAGACCTTTTTTGTTCTCTTTATTGCCTTTATCGCCTGTTTTTCCCAAAACCTCATCCCCATTCACATTGCCTTCATTCCCATCCTTATCCCTCCCTTGCTTTCCTTGATGAATCTTATGAAAATCGACAGACGTGCTGTGGCCTGTGCGCTCGCCTTTGGCCTAGAGGCACCCTACATCTGCATCCCTGTGGGCTTTGGTCTTATCTACCAGACTATTTTGCGCGATCAAATGCTAGCAAATCATATCAATGTGAGCATCAAAGACATTGCGAGTGTGATGTGGATTGGCGGACTGGCGATGCTCGTGGGGCTTTTGGTCGCAGTGTTTTTGCTCTATCGCAGGCCTAGGGAATATGAGGGTGATTGCCTAGAGGAGAAAATTAAGCATCTCAAAAATGCAAAATTAGAGCGCAGTGATTATTTTGCATTATGTGGCGCGTTGCTTGCTTTTGGCGTGCAGATTCTAAGCAATTCCCTTCCCCTTGGTGCGTTTGTGGGCGTGATTTTTTTGGTGTTTTCTGGCGTGATTCCATGGAAGAAAATGGATGCTGTGGTGGATGAGGGGATCAAATCCATGGCATTCATTGCCTTTGTAATGCTGCTTGCCTCAGGATTTGCTGAAGTGATCAAAGCTGGTAATGGAGTCAAAGATTTAGTAGAGATCACCATGGGCCTTGTAGGGGGCAAATTTGGTGCCATTGTTTTGATGCTTTCTGCAGGGCTTTTGGTCACGCTTGGAATTGGTACTTCCTTTGGGACCATCCCCGTGATTGCGACTTTTTATTGTCCGCTGTCTCTTGCACTTGGTTTTAGCATACCTGCGACCATCTTGCTTTTGGGGATTGCTGGGGCACTGGGAGATGCGGGATCGCCTGCATCAGATACCACCATCGGTCCCACTATGGGGCTCAATGCCGATGGATTGCATGATCATATTCGGGATACTTGCATCCCGACCTTTTTGGTCTACAATACTTCCCTGCTAGTTTTTGGTCTTTTTGGCGCCCTGATTCTCTGCTAGATTGTTGTATTTTTCTTGGAATTTTTTAAGCTGTGCAAAGATGATGGCTACCGCCTCAAAAAGCTCGCGAGGAATGGGTTCTTCGAGATCGACTTGCTTATAAAGCGCGCGTGCAAGCTTGGGATTTTCCACAATCTCGATTTCATTCTCTCTAGCGATACCTTTGATGCGAATGGCTAGATGATCGATCCCTTTGGCCACTACGATTGGAGCAGGGTCATTTGGCGCAAAGCGCAAGGCAATGGCATAGTGGGTGGGATTTGTCACCACCACATCAGCATTTGGAATTGCTTGCATCATTTTTCCCATGGTATTTTTCATCATGATTTGGCGGATTTTTGCCTTGACTTCAGGATTTCCCTCTTGTTGTTTGTATTCATCCTTAAGCTCTTGCTTGCTCATTCTTAGGGATTTTGTGTATTGAAATTTCTTGATGAGAAAATCTATGATTGCCATGACAAAAAAAAGCACCAATAAGCTTGCGATGAGGATGAGTGCCTTGTCTCGCACCCAAATGGCTTGAGAAAAGACATTGAGCATGGCCACATTAGGGATTTGGCGCAAAAAATGAATCAAAATCGCTCCACCCAAAAGAAACGCGACAAAAACCTTGAGTGTGATGAGTAGACCCTCTAGCAATTTTTTGAAGGAAAAGAGGTTTTTTAGGCCCGCTATAGGATTGAGCTTGCCAAGCTTTGGCTGTAATACCTTTGGGGCTAGCAAAAATCCTACTTGGATGATGTTGCCAAAGACTCCAGCAAAGAGCAATGCGCCCAAAACTGGAAGAATAATGAGTAATGTCTGCCACAATAACTTCAAAAATAAATCAAAAAAATTCCCCAGGCTAAATTCCATAGAAAAAAATTGCAAACAGGTGATGTAGATGCCCTTGATGTTTTGCAACCAAAAGGGAAAGATGCCAAAAACTGCAAAAATGCCTATCACAAAACTGACAAATGCCACCAGTTCAGGGCTCTTTGCGACATTTCCCTCCTCGCGAGCTTTTTGGATTTTGCGCGCAGAGGGGGCTTCTTGTTTTTCTTGCTCATCAGCCATTCTATCCCCTTAGGATGCTTTCATATTCTTCTGGAGTATTGAGATTGCTAAAATCTTTTTCGTTATTGTAGGATAAAACTTGACTTTTGCAGGCATGGATAAGATTTTTGAGTGCAAACTCTTGAGAGTTTAGAGCATTTTCTATTGCTTTTAATGTGCTTTTGTCCCAGATGGAGGTGAGATAATGATTTTTTTGTGGAGTTTGTATATAGGTGATTTGTGCGGTTGTTTGTAGGGAAAGCTCCAAAAGAGAATCTATGACTTCTAGGGGTATAAGTGGCGTATCTACGCAAATGAAAAAAACTTTTTGGCAGGGTAGCTTTTGGAGGGCATTTTGTATGCCAATGAGTGGAGTGAAGAGATGGGATTCATCAAGCAAGGTAGGGAGGCCATGATAGGGGGTCTTGCTTGCAAGATAAACATGAGAGAAAATTTTTTGCATTTTTTGGAATTGAAATTCCACAAGACTTTTGCCACAAAAGGGTAGCAGCGCCTTGTCCCTTCCCATTCTCAAGCTCTTTCCGCCACAGAGTATTACGCAATAGATATGGGTTATTCTCTTCATAGCACCCCTTTTTGAAATTAAAAAACAATTGTATGATTACGGAGTTTAAAACAGCATTAAGTTGAAAATCTAGGGGTCATAAATGTTGAGGGATACTTTTGGAAGGAAGATTGACACCATCCGCGTCTCTGTCACCAAGCAATGCAATTTCCGCTGCCAATATTGTATGCCAAATACCCCATTTGATATGCCAGATAAAGAAGAATATGTGCCACTAGAAAATGTCCTAGAGTTCTTGAAAGTAGGGATTAATCAAGGAATCAAGAAAATTCGCATCACAGGTGGTGAACCCTTGTTGCGCCAGGATTTGCCAGACTTCATCGCAGCTTTGAGGGCATATTCCAAAGAGGTGGAGCTTGCACTCACTACCAATGCCTTTTTGCTCGCTAAAAGTGCAAAGACTCTCAAAGAAGCAGGGTTAGATCGCATCAATATTTCCCTAGATTCTCTAAAGCAAGAAAGGGTGATGCAGATTTCTAAAAGAGATGGCTTGCATAATGTTGTGCATGGCATTGATGAAGCTATTGCCTGTGGGTTTAGGGTGAAAATCAATAGCGTGATCCTAAGGGGGGTGAATGATGGAGAAATATTGGATTTATTAGAATATGCAAAAAACAAAGGGATTTCTATCCGCTATATCGAATACATGGAAAATGTCCATGCTAATGCCCAAATCGCAGGAATTTCAGAAAAAGAGATTTTGGAGCGCATTGCCAAAAAATACCCCTTCACTCCATTGCAAGAGCAAATCATTGGCCCTGCCAAGCTCTATCAATGCCAGGATGGCTATGTTTTTGGGATCATTGCGCCTCATAATGATGATTTTTGTAAGTCCTGCAATCGCATTCGCCTCACTGCAGATGGGATCCTTTGCCCCTGCTTGTATTACCAAGATAGCGTGGATGCCAAAGAGGCGCTGCTCTCAAAAAATCCGAAGAAAATGCAAAAAATATTAGAACAAGCCATATATAATAAGCCGGAAAAAAATCAATGGGATGGCAGGATGGAGGAGGATAAGATTTCTCCTCGAGCTTTTTATCACACAGGAGGTTAGGAATGGATTTGTTGCAAAAGGCCTTGAATAAAGAGAATCTAAGCCCTAGGGAATTGAGCGGCTTGTATGATTATGATATTTTTACGCTGGGTGGGGCAGCAGATGAAATCCGCAAGAAATATTATGGCAGCAAGGTTTTTTTCAATGTCAATCGCCATATCAATCCCACAAATATCTGCGCGGATGTTTGCAGATTTTGTGCATTTTCGGCAAGTCGCAAAAATCCCAACCCCTATGAAATGAGCATTGATGAGATTGTCTCCCAGGTGATTGCTTGCAGCAATCGTGGTGTGAAGGAAGTGCATATTGTCTCAGCCCATAGTCCCAATTATTCCTATGAGTGGTATTTGGATATGTTTAGCGCGGTAAAAAAGGCAGTTCCACAAATTCATCTCAAAGCCATGACCGCTGCAGAGGTGGATTATCTAGATAGGAAGTTTGGCAAGGGTTATCAGAGGGTGCTAGAAGACATGGTGAAATACGGGGTAGATTCGATGCCAGGCGGGGGTGCGGAGATTTTTGATGAAAAGATTCGCCAATACATTTGCAAGGGCAAGGTTTCCTCACAGAGGTGGCTAGAGATCCATCATTATTGGCACCAACTTGGAAAAATGAGCAATGCCACCATGCTATTTGGTCATGTGGAAAATCGCGAGCACAGGATTGATCATATGCTGCGCCTGCGAGATATACAGCAGGATAGAAATATCATAGAACGCAAGCAAGGAGGCTTTAATGCCTTCATCCCGCTGCTCTATCAAAATCAAAATAATTTTCTCAATATCAAAAACACATTAAGCGGCCAGGAGGTGCTAAAGACAATTAGCATCGCTAGGATCCTGCTAGAGAATATCCCTCATATCAAGGCGTATTGGGCGAGTTTGTCGCTCAATCTTGCATTGGTTGCGCAGGAATTTGGCGCGGATGACATCGATGGAACGATTGAAAAAGAATCCATCCAGTCTGCTGGAGGTGCTGGGAGCAAGGATGGCATCGACAAGGAAATGATGATTTTCCAGATTCAAGATGCGGGTTTTAGGGCCATTGAGCGCGATGCCCTCTATAATGAATTGCAAGAATATCACAAGGAGACAAAATGAAGCATTTTAGAAAGATTCGAGATTTTGCCATGATCGGGGGGATGAGCGCGATGGTTGTGTTTGCGCTGCAGGGTTGTGATAATAGCAGCAATCAAAATCACCAAGCTGCCCAAAGCATCAAAAAAGGTGCATTTGTACTCTTAGAAGAGCAAAAGGATGGGACTTACAAGATCTTGGAAGAATATCCCAGCGGCACCACGCATGTGGTCGTGCGAGATAAAAATGGTGTGGAGCGAGTGCTAAGTCAAGAGGAGATTGACAAACTTCTCAAAGAAGAGGAAAGAAAGATTGATAACAATACCAGCGCATTGACCTCTGCAAATGGTGGCGGCCTGGGCCTAGGAGGGGCGCTACTAGCAAGCGCTGCGGGGGCGATTTTGGGCAGCTATATTGGCAATAAACTTTTCAACAATCCCACCTATCAGCAAAATCAACAGCGTAGCTACAAATCCCCCCAAGCCTACGAGCGCAGCCAAAATAGTTTTAAAAATACCCCTGTGACATCTGGCACAAAAACTCCCAGCAATGCTAGGAGTGGATTTTTTGGAAACAATTCCAGTCAAAGCCTGGGAGGCTGATTCTCTCTCCCGTGGTTTTGTGATTGATTTTGCCTGATATGTTTTTATTAGCACGCTGCTTGAATTGATACTAGGATCTGCAGCAAGGTGTTAGAAATCAAGCAAATGTTCAGTCAATGTGATAAAGGCCAATCCACCAAGACAATACTCAAACCCATGATTGATACCAAACCAAGGAGATAGAATGCAAATACAAAAACTCAAACCCCTAGATGAAAAGACTTTGGAGCAAATTGGCTTGCAGTGGCATAGCGATGAGGATCAAACTCCCTATATTTCTGATGAATTGATTGTGGTGAGTGAGGAAGAGGCAGAGGCGTTTTATGAGGCAGGCAATACGCTCTATGATATGTTTGTGGAAGCAGCAGAGTATGTGATTGAAAAAGAGCTTTTTTTTGAGCTAGATATCCCCAATTCCATCATCCCCATGATAAAGCAGAGTTTTGAGGAGGAGATTCATTGGCATTTGTATGGGCGCTTTGATTTTGCAGGGGGGCTAGATGGCAAGCCTATCAAGCTTTTGGAATTCAATGCTGATACTCCCACCATGCTTTATGAGAGCGCGCTTGTGCAATGGGCTTTGCTGAAGGCAAATGGCCTAGATGAAAACAAGCAATTCAATAATATCCATGAGGCCATCGGGGAGAATTTCAAGCGCATGATTACCCTTGGCGGGGATACTGCTGCATTTTCTGAACTCTATGAGGGTTGGAAGATTTTGTTTTCTAGTGTGCGTGGGAATATCGAAGAGGAGCGCACGACTAGATTTTTGCAAGAAATTGCCCAAAGCGTGGGATTTGCCACAGCCTATGCGCCCATGGATGCAGTGCAGTTTTCTGCAGAAGAGGGGGTGTTTTTTGAGGAGGAGAATTATGAATTTCTCTTCAAGCTCATTCCCTGGGAAAATATCGCCATCGATGAGCCAGAGTTAGCGCTTATCATGCAATCCATGATGGAAAATAAAAACACCATTTTCCTCAATCCCGCCTATACCTTGCTTTTTCAAAGCAAGCGCATGCTAAAGATTTTGTGGGATCTTTTCCCCAATCACCCGCTGTTATTAGAGAGTTCTTTCACGCCGTTAAAATCCAAAAAACAGGTGAAAAAAACTGCCTTTGGCAGAGAGGGGGCGAATGTGGAGATTTTGGATGCCTTGGGTGGGGTGATTGCCAAAAATGATGGGATCTATGCCAACCACAAGCCTATTTTTCAGGAATTTTATGAACTCAATCATCAAGATGGATTTTATTATCAACCCAATGTATTTTTTGCTTATGAGTCCTGTGCGCTGGGATTTCGCAAGGGAGGGCTTGTGATTGATAATTATTCCAAATTTGTAAGCCACTGCCTAGCCTAAAGCTTAGGATTTGTAGGCTACCCTAGCTTGTACTTGAGCTATCAAGCTATGCATTTGCAATCTTTTTTGGATTAAGACCTAAAGCCAACCCAAGCTTGTCCATCAAAGCGCTCTTAAGCAGCTCTTTCCTATTGCTGCTTAAGCCTCTTTGCAAAAGACACAAAAAGCATATCTTTGAAACATAAGCTTAATTCTAAGCATTAGGATTTTCAACATATTTGCTACTTGCAATGATCTTGATTTTATGTAAGAGTATTTTAATCTATAGTATTTTATTTCGTATCCCAGTTTATACATAGCAAGCCTTGTAATCATGCTTTTAAAAAAACTATGCAAATAGGATTTGAGATCTTGATTGCTTAGAAATTTTGATAGAGTCTCAATTACCGCGCTGTGTTCTTGTAGATATTTTTCTATCTTTGTTATATCATTTGTTCCCAGTGAGCTGGAATCATTGTGGCAGTAATGATAGATATGTTTTGAACTGGTGATGATTTTTGAAGAATGCAAAACTAGGAAAAAATAAATCAGAGCATCTTCTGCCATGGTCAAATGCCTATCTTTTTCAATGGAAGAAAAAGCCTTCAAATAAGTGCTTTTCTTGATGATTTTAGAGCAAAGATTCCAGGGGCATTTCCCCAGGGCCAAAACATGCTTGCAGTATTCAAAATTGCTAAAGTTTTGATCTCGCAAAAAATCATCTTTCATTATCTCCCCTGAGATGTGATGTAAAAAACCAAACCAGATAAAATCCCCCTCCCCCTCTTTATGTAAAATTCTCACACATTCTTCACAAGCTTGAGGCTCTAAAAAATCATCAGGATCTAAAAAGAGTATGTACTTGCCTTGGCTATGCCTTACCCCCTGGTATCTAGCCATCAAAAGGCCTAAATTGTGTGTATTGTGGATGATTTTTATCCTCTCATCTTTTTTGGCAAATTCTTTTGCTATTTTTATGCTCTCATCGCTGCCACAGTCATCCACAATGATGATTTCAATATCCCTAAAGCTCTGATCAATACAGCTTTGCAAAGCCCTTGCTATGTAGTTTTGTACATTGTAGGTGGGTAAAACAATGGAGATTAAAGAATTTTTCAAATCACACCTGGCGCAAGTTTTAAAAGCTGCAATTATAATTTGGAAAAATTAATGAGAATTTTTCTTATAAGCCATTGATAGGACAGTGGTGGTGGCGTATATAAGGGCTAGAAAATTTGAGACTTGTTACCCCATCTAGATAATCCAGGGCTTAGCAATTCGTATATGCCATATCTATCCAGTAAGTGCAGCTACAATCGCTGGATATTCTTGTGTTTTTTGCTCCTCCAACGCAGGGCGTTGCAGATCCCACGCATCCATTCATCCGCACAAAATCCAATCCAAACCCCCAAAATCCCTAATCCAAAATAAAAGCATAGGATATAACCCACGGGCAGAGATACGCCAAACATGAAGATGCACCCGCTAAAAAATGGGAATTTCGCATCCCCACTGGCGCGCAGAGCGCTCACCATGACGATATTAAAAGTTCTCCCCGTCTCTAGCACAAGAGAGAGGGCAAAAAGTGGAAGCATGATGGCTTCAAAATTGCTAGTGGCATGCAATTTCTCCAGCGTAAAATCTCTGTACAAGAAATTCACAAGGGCTACAATGAAGCTAGAAAAAACACTGATGTATAGCGCAATCCAAGTGTGCTTATAAGCGACTTTGAAGGCATTTGCCCCTATCAATTTTCCCACAATAATTTCATTTGCCATGCTGATTGCTTGCCCGATGAGCATGATAAGAAGCGAAATTTGAAAATAAATGGTTTGCACGCTTGTGTGCGTGGGGCCAAGCTCATTAACAAAAGAAAAAGCAATGGTGTATTGCACGATCCACAAGAGATTTTCTCCAGCGCTAAATCCTCCGATGTTGAGGATTTTTTTGAGGATTTGGCCCTGAAAATAGAAGAGTTTTTTGAGATTTAGCAGGATTTTTGTTTGATAAAACAATACCCACAGAAGCAGGGCAAGAAACACGATGCGGCCAATGATGGTAGCCACCCCGATGCCTAGGAGTTCAAGACTTGTATGATAGAGGACAAAATAATTGAGCAAAATCTGCAAAAGATTCATCAAAAGTGAGGTTAGACTCACAAGATAGGCCTGATTGTATACGCGCAGCACAGAGGCTAGGATGATGCCAGTGGATTCCAAAAAAATGCAAATAGCAAGGGATTTGAGATAGATTGAAGCTTGGGAAAAAAGCTCTTGGGAAGTGTGTAGTGCTAATAAAAGCTCACTAGCAAAAAAATAGATAACCCCACCACAAACTGCCCCTACCAAGAAATTAAGCCCTAGGCTTTGATGTAGCGCGCTATTTGCAAGATTTAAGTCTCTAGCGCCGATGCTTTGAGCGATGAATACGCTGCAGCCAATGGAGAGGAAATTGAAAATCGTGATAAAGAGATCAAAGATTTGATTTCCCACCCCCATGGAACCTACTAAAAAATTGGAATGCCCCGCCACCATGTAGGTATTAATCATCAAGGAGGCGTAATGCAGGAAAATTTCCAAAAAAATGGGAATGGATAGGGCTTTGAGAGAGAGTTTTTTCATGGATTCCTTTAGGGCTAAGCTATTTTGGAAGATTATTATATAGAAATTAAAAAAAGGATTGAGAATCCAAACATAACTCCTTGCTAGAATCTTTTTCTTTAGCGCAGGGGTTTAGTGGGATTTTGGCGGGGAGGCTTTAAAAAGGACGGGGTTTTAAGAGAGGTGGGGTTGTCTAAAAAAGCGCAGGCAAGGATTGGCATCGATGGGTCATAAAGAGGGTAAATGAAGAGGAAAAATGGATGCAAAAGTGTGATTGATATGTCATTGATTCAAAAAACTGTAACAAAATGGTGCATTTTTGGCAAAAAGAGAGTATTTTTGATATTTTTTCAGATTTGAATTGGTATTTTTTAAGAAAAGAAAGGATTTTATAGTGTCAGATCGATATTTTTTGGGGCAGCCAAAGCCCCTTTTTAGTTTGTCATGGGTGGAGCTTTGGGAGAGGTTTTCTTTTTATGGTATTCGCCCTTTGTTGATTTTGTTTATGATTGCCACGATTCAAAATGGCGGGCTTGCATTTGATAGGGCAGATGCTGCTGCGATTGTGGGGATCTTTGCGGGATTCATCTATTTGGTGGCGCTGCCTGGAGGATGGTTGGCAGATTGTTGGCTGGGTCAAAAAAATGCAATTTTATTTGGTGCTCTAATCATGTCTCTTGGGCATCTATTCATCGGGTTATCAGTCTTTTGGCATTTTATGTTTTTCTTGGGACTTGTATTCATTGTGCTGGGATCTGGACTTTTTAAGACCTGTGCATCGGTTATGGTGGGCATGCTCTATAAAGATGGGGATGCTAGAAGAGATTCAGGATTTATTATTTTTTATATGGGGATTAATTTGGGTGCATTTGTCGCTCCTTTGCTCTGTGGTCTTGTGCAAAAGCAATATGGCTGGCACTGGGGTTTTGGGATTGGCGGGCTTGGAATGTTGATTTCTTTGATTATTTTTTATTTCAAGGCGATCCCAGATTTTAATGATTTTGATAGAAAATTTGGCCTAGATAAAAGTTGGTCAAGTCCAAATACCAAGGTCAAAAACATAGGCCTTTATGTGGGTATTGCACTTGCGCTTTTATTCGCATTTATTTTTGCCTGTGGTGTGGGTTGGGTCAAAATTAATCCTGTTTGGGTTGCCAAGAACATGGTTTTTTTGATTAGTGCCTGCGCCATTTTATATTTTATCTATTTGTATTTTTTCAATACCCACATCCAAAAGCATGAGAAAAAAAATCTCATTGTTTTTGTTGTTTGTTTTGTGGCTGCAGTCTTTTTCTGGTCAAACCTGGAGCAGAGCCCCACATCCTTCAATCTCTTTGCTGCAGATTTCACTAATCGCATGGTTTTTGGTTGGGAGATTCCTATAACTTGGTTCCAATCCCTAAACCCACTTTTTATTATCATCTTTGCTCCCATAATCAGCATGATCTGGATTTTTTTGGCAAACAAAGGATGGGAGATCCATAGCCTTAGCAAATTCACTCTAGGCATGATTGGGGCAGGGATTGGTTTTGGCGTAATGTTTTTTGCCGCAAGGCTTGTCATTTCTGCGGGCATGGTTTCTCCTTGGTGGCTTGTGGTGGGTATTTGGTTTATGACCATGGGAGAGCTTTGCCTAAGTCCTGTAGGGCTTTCTATCATGACACAGATTGCACCAAAGGCAATCAAAGGACAGGTCATGGGTCTTTGGTTTGTCGCATCATCTTTGGGAAATGTAGTTGCTGGGCTTATTGGAGGTGGTGTGAAGGTGGATAAAATTGAGGCATTGCCTGATCTTTTTGCTCAATGCGCATATATGCTTTTTGGAATCGCCTTGCTTTTATTCCTAATCAAAGGGCCTATTATTAGAATGCTAAAAAATTCCTAGGCACTCTAAAATCTTTTAGATTCCCTGGCATTTCTCAAATTTTTCGAGCATCTGGTGTGAGAATTTTTCCAGGCTTGAAAGAGGCTTGAAGGATGGGAAAGTTTATAAAAACCAAAGAGGCAAGAGCGCAGCTCTTCTTGCTTGGTCTGCCCTCCTTTCTGGGATTTTCCCTTAAATTTCGCCCCTAATTTTTTAATTTATTTTAAGAAAAAAGAATTAAAATGTTGCGAGATTTTGTGAAATAACAGAGGAAACTACAAGGAGAGAAGAATGGAAGTTTTGGCACAAAGATTGCAACAACAAATTGAAAAAATACAAGATCATGGGGAAATCTTCCATAAAGAAGTGAACAGGGGCTTTGTGGAAGCTTTTATGAAGGCTTTTAAGCTACCTGCGAACTTTTTAGATCCCATTACTAAATTTTTGTCTCTCAAAAAACCAACAAGCATTATATGGCTTAGCCTTTCAGAATGCACGGGTTGCACAGAGAGTTTTTTACGCAATGAAATCCCTGGTATTGATTCCTTGCTTTTGGAGCAGATTAGCCTAGATTATCATGAGGTTTTAATGGGAGGGGCGGGTTTTGAGGCAAGAAAAAATCTGCAAAATCTTGATAAGGGGAAATATATCTTGGTGGTGGAGGGGAGTGTGTGTATAAAAGAGCCTTTTTTTGCGACATTTGGCATAGAGGGAGTGAGTGGCGCAGAAGAGCTTAGGCATTTGGCAGAAAATGCATTGATGGTTTTTGGTGTAGGGACTTGTGCGAGTTTTGGAGGTGTGCAAGCAGCAAATCCCAATCCCACAAATACACAAAGCATTCATGAACTAATTTCTAGACAAGTAGTAAACATCCCTGGGTGTCCGCCCAGTGATATTAATATTGTTTATTCTCTGATGTATGGGATTTTATTTGGTGAAGCACCCAGCATGGATTCTCTCAATCGTCCCCTGTGGGCATATGGCAAAACCGTGCATGAAGCTTGCGAGCGCAAGGCAAAATTTGAATCAGGGGATTTTGTCCAGAGCTTTGATGAGGAAAGTATGAAGATGGGTTATTGCCTTTATAAAGTTGGATGCAAGGGGCCCTATGCCTATAATAATTGCCCGAAAGTGAAATTCAATAGCAAAACAAGCTGGCCCATCCAAGCAGGGCATGGCTGCATCGCCTGCAGTGAGCCTAATTTTTGGGATGACTTTGGTGTATTTGAGACCCCGATGCTAAAAGACCACCGCTCTTTTGCTAGCAAAGAATGGATTACAAAAGAAGAGTCCTGCCAAAATCTGCAAGATTTTCGCACTAGCATTGAGGAGGATTGTATCGGGATTTTTTTGGATTCGCAAAATACCCAAATCCTATGGAAGGGGCAGAATATCTTGGAGGGAAACTTGGAGGTAAATCCTAGGGTATTTTTGCAGACACTCGCTAATAAAAGCAAGCTAACCGCAAGGTTGGTGGAGAATTATAAGAACTATTTTTCTGCCCTGTATCAAAAAAACATGCAAGAATCTGAAGAGAGCTTGATTTCTAAGAATATCGCTGATGTGCTCAAGCTTATGCATTTTTTACTTAGTTTAGAGAGGGAGAAGAATTTCCATCATTATGCCCTAGATGAGGCGATGAGCTTTGCATTTAAAAAAATTAGTGATATGGATTTTGGCGTAAAAATCGCGGGAGATAAAATCCTCATTGATGCCAATAAGGGCATGCGTTTGGTACTCTGCTATGCATTAGGGGGACTAGAATATGATGGAATTGCTTATGGAATGATGGCAAGCTTATGCAGGGCATTGCGTGAGGGCGTAGGGAAATTTATGGAATCTCAAGAGAGGAGTTTCTCTGTGCTTGTGGGTGGAGATTTGGTCCAAAATTCCTTAGTGAAGCGATGGATTTTGAGGGATGAATAAAAGGGCTGTAGTCATTGCTGGTAATGGTCCATCACTGGCACAAATAGATTATTCTCTTTTGCCTAGGGATTTTGATGTTTTTCGTTGTAATCAATTTTATTTTGAAGATAAATATTTTTTAGGAAAAAAGATTCAGGCGGTATTCTTTAATCCTGGTGTATTTTTTGAACAGTATTATACGCTTAAGCAATTAGAGGAGCGTGGAGAGTATTGCTATGAGGAAGTCTATAGTAGCATGATGCATTGGGCAGGAGAGAGGGATTATGAGGAACTGGATTTCAAGAGACTCTATCCAGAAGTAAAGATTGCTCATGATGAGGCGCTCAAATGCCCTAGGCTTGCATCACATTTCAAATACCAAGATATGTATTTCAAAAAACGCATCACAAGTGGAATGTTGATGTTATTTGTGGCTGCAATCAAGGGCTATAGAGAAATTTACCTTGCAGGGATTGATTTTTATGAAACAGGGAATTATGCATTTGAGCACAAAAGCACCAATGCAAATTCCTTAATTGGTTATGAGGAGGGTGTTGTGACAGAGCAGCATTCCAAAGAAGTTGATTTAGAAGCATTGGATTTGATTAGAGATTTTTTTGATTTGCACATCTATGCATTATGCCCCCAAAGTCCCATTGCTTCTTATTTGTCTATTCCTTTTCCTTCTCCTGCAAACTTTTTTCCACCAAAGAAAAAGGAGGGTTATATCTGTGATATTCTAATTCCCCAAGTGCGCAATCCTTTGTTAAAGGAAATCCCTCCTGGAATTGCTAGAAGAATTTTAAACAGATTGCAGAGGTATTTTGGCTTTCTTTTCCCATTTGTAACAAAAAAATAAATCCCGTGTTTTTTGCTTTTCTTTGTTTTTTACACTTTGAGTCCTTTTGTTTTTGGCATCTCTGTTTTAAGCGCATCTCGCTCTTATTTTATTTGGTGTTGTGCCATCTCCCTCGCGCTATACACCTCCTTGTCTCACCTCTATTTGCGCTACCAACCCAGCACCCCACCCTTTTATTGAGGCGTTTTCCCACTCCCTCCACATCATCTACATTCTTTTGTGTTATTCCACTTTTTAGATGTTTTGCATAAAGCCCGAAACTTCAAACCAAGCAAGCCTCAAGCGCACAAAAGGCTTAGACCCCCCCCTCTTGTTTTCAAATCAACATCTGCCAATGCAGGAAAAAATCTGCCTCACCCTCTCATCCATTTCACATCCTAAATCTCTGTACCCATACGCCACACCCCACCTATTTTTTTTCCACCTCTCGCACTAGTCTTTTTCCTCAAAATCTTTTATGCAATCAATATCTAAAGAATCTTTTTGCTCCATGACATAGCCGATGGGATTATCATTGAAGCTGGTTTCAAGACTAAGCATAGAAATAGGGTTGATGTAGATTGCTCCATTGATGCGATAGATTTTTGGAAGATCTTGGCGGGGGATTGTGCTATTTGTCTTTAGGATGGGAGAGAGTGCATCATTTTGCATTTCCCGCATAAAAATAGGATGTTCTTTTATCTCACACACGCTTGCTACGGCTTTTTTGTGTTTGAGATAGAGGGCATAGGCTTCCTCTATGTGCTTTGCTGTGCGGAGAGGGGAGGTGGGTTGCAAAAGAATTAGGGTTGTGAAGCTTTTGCCAAGGGATTGGTAGTTTTTTAAAGCTTCCAAAACGCATTCGATGGTTTTGCTAGAATCCTGCGCAGTGGCCATAGAGCGTAAAAATGGCACATTGGCTCCAAATTTTTGTGCGATATATGCATAATCCTTGCTGTCTGTGCACACAAAGATTTCTTTGCAGATTCCACTTTGCTTTGCAGCATGGATGCTATGAGCAAGCAGGGGCAAGCCTCTAAAATCTCTGATATTTTTGTCTTTTACCCCCTTGCTTCCGCTCCTAGCAGGGATGAGCGCAATCACTCCCACAAAATCACCCTCATGAGAGATCTATAAACTTTTTTTGGAGTTTTGTTTTCCAAATTTTTTTGTCTTTTAGGATTTGGAGGAAGAGCTTTGCGCTATCCCCCCTGCCAAAATCAAGCTTTGGAGGAAATCTAGGGAGATTTTGCACATCCTGGATGGCGCGCAAAATCTCTTCTTTTTGCGCAGGAACTGAGAAAATATGAGGAGTGTTTTTGTCATATCTGCCTTCTTGTCTTGTACCAATATTGATTGCAGGGACCCCATAGATGGGGGCCTCGCGGATCCCAGCAGAACTATTGCCAATGAGGAATTTTGCATGTTTTAGCAGTGTCAAGAAACATTCAAATTTGATGGAGGGAAATACCGCAAATTGCTCTGGATCCTGCAGGGTATGAATGTGCTTGATGATGGTTTGGGATCCTGGGTCATTGTTGGGGTAGATGATGATATAGGGGATTTTGGAGGCCTTTAGTGCTTGCAGGCAGGAAGAGATGTCAGATTCAAGATTTTCTAGTTCTGTGGTCACGGAGTGGTAGAGAAAGATCCCATATCCCTCTCCTTTGAGCTGCTTAATCTGGTAGTAATGTTCCTTGATGGATTCCAGGCTGGGGAGATTTTTGCTAAGCATGGTATCGATGTCTGGAGAGCCGATGACAAAAATGTGATTTTCTTTCTCTCCGAGCTGCAAGAGGCGTGTTTTTGCTTCTTCTTTGGCGACAAAATGCAGATGCGCGATTTTGCTAATGCTATGGCGCAGGGATTCATCCACGCTCCCGCTGACTTCCCCTCCCTCGATATGAGAAACGATGATATTTTGAAATGCCCCCACGATGCTCCCAGCCAGCGCCTCCAAGCGATCGCCATGTACCACGATCATATCAGGTTTGTAGTTTTGCACGAAGGTGGAGAAATGCTCAATTGTATGAGAAAGTGCCAGATCCATGGCCTTAGCATTCGTATAGGGCTTGCCAAGTACCACAGATTCAAAGCCATCTTTGAAAATCTCTAGATACGTATTGCCATAGGATTCTAGCAGATGCATGCCGCAGGCAAAGATTTTGTACTCAAAAAGTAGAGAATTCTTCACTTCTTGGATGAGGCTTTTGATTTTGCCCCAGTCAGCGCGAGTTCCAGTGAGAAAGACGATTTTTTTCTTCACTCCTACTCCCATGCTCGTTTCTCTCTCTCTCTCTTTGCCCTCAATCATCTCCCATGTGAGATGTGTATCACTGGGGATGTCACAGATTGCAGTCTTGCCTAAGATCTCCTCAAAATCTCTGGCTTTGATCTCCCCAATGCCAGGGCGCTTGACCCAGAGATTTTGCATGCTAAATTTCTCTCCTTTTTTGATTGGCGCGATGCTCACACAAGTTGCAAAGGCAAAGTCCATGGTTACTTGCTCTTCTTTGGCAGGCTCTTTTTCCCCGCCACGCATGGCAAAAATCTCTTTGGCACTGATGATGAGATCTCTTGCTTCTTCCTCATCCATCGAGCAGGGGATATCAGGACCGGTGCGATTTTTGTGATCCGTGAAATGGCGCTCGATGATGCATGCACCAAGAGCGATGGCACTTTTGCACGCATTGTTATTTTGTGTATGATCACTTAGACCAATGGGGATGTCAGGAAAGGCTTGCATGAGGCTTTGCATCGCGCCTAAGCGGACTAAATGAGGAGGAGTGGGATAGAGATTGGTGGTATGCAGAAGCGCAAAGCTCACACCACTTTCTTTCAAAATTGCTACGGTTTTTTTTACGCTTTTGAGATCATTCATGCCTGTGGATACAATCATAGGCTTGCCAAAACTTGCGATATGCTTAATCAAGGGAGTGTTATTCATCTCTCCAGAGCCGATCTTATAGGCACTTACTCCCATTTTTTCCAGGCGGTCGGCACCCGCACGCGAAAAGGGAGTGGAGAGGAAAATCATGCCTTGGGATTCTATGTATTCTTTCAGCGCAATTTCATCTTTTTCACTTAGAGCACAAGATCGCATAATCTCATAAATGCTTTTGTCACTATTGCCTGGAATGACATGTTTTGCCAGAGAGCTCATTTCATCTTGGATGATATGGGTTTGATGCTTGATAAGCTCCACTCCTGCTCTTTTTGCAGCATCTACCATTTGCTTTGCAATCTCTAAACTGCCATTGTGATTAATTCCAAGTTCTGCAATCACAAGTGGTGGAAAGTCTTTACCAATTTTTCGGTGTTGTATTTTGAGGGTTTGCATGGTTATAGAATTCTTTGTGGTTTGGATGAATTGTAGCAAAAAATTTTTATCATTTATAGCTGCAAAATAGCGCCACCCCACCGCTTATGCTGCAATTGTGCCAGAGAGTTTAGGGGCTGTAAAATTCACACAAACAAACGAGACCCAACACGCGCTATTCACGCAGGACAAAGTGGCATTCCTCTGGTAAAATTGCAAAAATCCAAGCGCTGCAAAAAGCAAAAAGCAAATGAGTGGATTAGCATCTTTGTGCGACCAGATAAATAGGGTGGTAGGTGAGGGTGTTGTGGTATTTGTTTTCTAGATCTTGGAGGGTTTTTTTGGTGATTTTGGCATCTTTTGCCAGGGCATTGGTGCCAGTGCTCTGTAAATGAGAAAAGACCTCTAGCGCCCTGCCAAAAGAAAGACACACGCGCTCTTCAAAAAGATGCAGAATCTTCCAGTTTTGTTTTAAAAATTTCTCATAGCAAGCAAGTTCCAAATAAGGCAGGCCAAAGCCCGTGAGCTCCCTGATTTCATAGAGATTTTCTTTGCCAAAGCAAGTGATGGCCAGGATGCTGTCTTTTTTGCTAAAAAGATCCAAATTCTTAAAAAATAATTCTTGATTTAGCCACTGCATGCAGGCATTGGAGAGAATCAGATCAAAGGTTTTTGAAGCAAGATGGAGATTTGCCTCATTCATATCAAAAGAGAAAAATTCTATCTGGGGGGGGAAATGATGGGCATAATCAATGATGTCATTGCATAAAAATCGTTCATATTGCAAGCAATGAGTGATTTTTTGAGTGAAGCCCCCAGTCCCAGCACCAAATTCAAAAATGCTATCAAAAGATTTTTTGGGCAGCAAGGAGAGGAGTTTGTCTTGCATCTGATTTTGGATGATGGCATGGGCATTGTAGCTATGCTCTGCGCGCAAAAATCGCTTTTTAATCAAATCTTTCATACATCCTAACCTCATTTTTTGTGTCTGATTGCTTTTTTGCTTGAGTGAAATTTTGCGCCAAATTCTACCCGACTTTTCCTCAAATTTGCATCAATTTTTTATCCGCATCTAGGCTAGATTTTTCACCCAAAACGCTCGCCCAAAACCCCAGTGCTAATTTTGCATCATGCCTCAAAAAAATCCTCCCATCTTTGCACATCAAAAAATACAAAATGTGGCGCTTGCAGGATTTTATAATGCTCCCAAGTACTTTTTTGGATCTTGCTTGCAAAGATTGCATCCTCCTGACTGATATACACATCATCCCATGCAAAGGAGCGCGGTGGAATGGTGCATAGGGTATGATAGAGCCAGGATAGCTCCTCTGTGAGATTTGTGGGAAAGGTGAAATCTCTAGCCTTTGGGAAATGCCATCCAAATACCCCCTGGTAGAAATCCAGGGGAGAGAAATGCTTGATGGTATGGGCAAAGATTCTAGGCGGAATGCCAAATGTTTTGTGGATGCCATAATCTGTGCCATTGATGGCAATGGATTTTTTTATGTGGAGTGTGGGAGGAGTGAAGCGATTGGCCATTGCCACGCCCATAGACCAGGCGAGCAAAAAAATCTCTTTTCCCTCCAAAAAATCTAGATTCAAAGCATCCTCGCGATAATCATAAACCAACACGACACCACATTGTGCATGCAAGTGCTTAAAAAAGTTAGGGTCTGTGCCAAAGCCTCCAAAGCAGAGAGTCACTCTTTTGGTAGTGATGGGATGGAGGATTGTTACTTGCATAATGCCTGGGCGATTTGTGTAATTTCTTCTTTGTCTAGTCCTGCGTGCAGGGAGATTCGGATCCTTGCTTGATTGCTTGGCACTGTTGGGGGGCGAATGGCAGGGGCATAGAATCCTCTTTCTTCTAGTCTTTGGGAGAGCTCTAGGGTTTTTTGATTGTCATGGGTCATGATGCAAAAAATCTGTGCCCTTCCAAGGAAATGGATTCCAGAATCTTGGAGATGAGATTTTAGCAATGCGCAGAGTTTTTGCAAATGCTTTTGGCGAGATTTGAGTTTGGAAAGATTTTCAAAGACATAGAGGGTAAAAGCGATGTTGATTGGCGGGAGCATGGTGGAATAAATCAGGCTTCTGGCCTTGTTGATGAAATATTGCTTAAAAGTTGGGGAGCATAAAACACATCCCCCCACAGAGCCTATGGCCTTGCCAAAGGCAAGTACGACAAAATCAATGGACTCTAACAGGGCAAACTCTTTTGCAAGGCCTAGCATCTCCTGCCCACACACACCCAAAGAATGCGCTTCATCCAGATAGATGGAGAGATTTTTATAAAGGCTTTTGAATCGCACAAACTCCACAAGCGGGGCAAAATCCCCATCCATGCTAAAAATCCCCTCGCTTACAAGGATGACATGCTCATATTTGTGGGCATGGGTTTGGAGGATTTTCTCTACTTCTTCTAGATGATTATGCTTGAAGCGGAGAAATCTAGCGCGCGAGATTTTGATCCCATCAAAGATGCTAGCATGCGCAGCACTATCAATGACAAAGAGCACGCCTCCAAGCTGATGGAGTGAGTCAATGCAGCCAATATTGGCATGATAGCCGCTATTAAAAAGCAGCGCAGATTTGGGTGCATAAAGCAAGGAGAGCAGGGACTCTAGGCGGGCAAAAATCTCAAAATTCCCACTTAAGATACGAGAAGAAGAGCTAGAAAAAGGAGTGAGTGCAGGGTCATGTTGGGCTAGAAATTCTCCTTGCAAGGAGGGGTCTTGCGCGATCCCTAGATAATCATTTGTTGCAAGATTGAGCAGGGGTTTTTCTCCCTTGTAGAGTAGTTTTCCCTGGTGGGAGAGGGGAGAAAGTGCTCGAAAGTTTGTATTTTCCCTCAAAGCATCCAAAATTTTTTGTGCCTTATGTTGCATTGGGTATTCCTAGGTGGTTATAATCAAATTTTATCAAAATTCCTAGGAGAAGCCATGCAGAGTTTAATCAGCCAGGACCTGGCACATATTTGGCATCCTTGCACGCAGATGCAGGATCATGAAAAAATCCCCCTCATCCCTATCCAAAGAGGCGAGGGGGTGTTTTTATTTGATTTTGAGGGGAGGGCTTATATTGATGGGATTAGTAGCTGGTGGGTCAATCTTTTTGGGCATTGCAATCCAACCATCAATCAAAAACTCAAAGAGCAGATTGATAGTCTTGAGCATGTGCTTTTAGCAGGCTTTACTCATGAACCAATTATTACGCTATCTAGGCGATTGTGTGCTCTTTTGCCAAAATCTTTGCAGAAATGCTTTTATGCGGATAATGGCTCTTCAGCTATTGAAGTGGCATTAAAAATGAGCTTCCACAAACATAGGCTAGAAGGGCGGATGAAGACAAAATTTCTCGCCCTAACCCATAGCTATCATGGCGAGACTCTTGGTGCTTTAAGTGTGGGAAATGTGGCGCTCTACAAAGAGACCTATGGCCCATTGCTGCTAGATTGCATGTTTGCTCCCTCCCCTGTGGGGGAGGATTTTGCCAAAGAGCTTGAGATTTTTCAATCCCTTATCAAAAACCATCACAAGGAGCTCTGCGCATTTATCTTGGAGCCTTTGGTGCAGTGCGCGGGAAATATGAATATGTATAGCAGGGATTTTGTGCACGAGGCTTGCAAATTTGCCCAAAGCTATGGGGTCAGCGTGATTTTTGATGAGATTGCTGTGGGATTTGGGCGAGTGGGCAGTATGTTTGCTCTCTTGCAATGCGGGGTGGTGCCAGATTTTCTCTGTCTTTCAAAAGGCATCACAGGTGGGTATTTGCCCCTATCTGTGGTGGTGACTAGTGATGAGGTGTATCAGAGTTTTTATGCACCCTATGAGGAGGGTAGGGCGTTTTTGCATTCCCATAGCTATACGGGCAATCCACTGGCCTGTGCGTGTGCTAATGCGGTGTTAGATCTTTTTGAAAAGCAGAACGTGATTGAGAAAAATCAAGAGCTTGCTAGCTATATTTTGCAGCGCTTTATCTCTTTTGGTGCGTTTAAAAATGTCACAAATATCCGCTCATGTGGTATGATCTTTGCCTTTGATCTTATTAGCAATCAAAAGCGCGCAGGCCTAGTGTTTTTTACCAAGGCTCTGCAATGGGGGATGATCTTGCGTCCGCTTGGCAATACGATTTATTTCATGCCGCCCTATGTGATCACAAAAGAGCAGGTGGATTTTGTCTGTGATGGGATTGAGGGAATCTTAAAAGAATTTAAGTGATTTTTTGAGGGGGTGGAATCGCCATGTTTGGGAATTGTTGTGTGTTTGATGGGATTTTTGGGATGTGCAGAAGTCTGTGCTGCCCAAAGCACACAAGTAGGGAAAAAGCATACAAAAACCAAGCTAAACACGCAAAAGCGCAAGGATTTAGAGAGAGTGCAAATGTATTAGCGGCTTGAATTGCGCGTGAAAAATCTCTTGTGCAATTGCAAAATTCTCTCTGTCAAAAAAAGGCAGATGCAAGAGGGGGAGATTTGTATGTGCCCTCACAAAAGAGCTGATGCTTAAATCCTCCTCCCCACACAGCAAAATCCCTAAAATCTGAATTTTTCGCTTTTGCAATGCCTCTAGACTCAAAAAAAGATGACTGATTGCACCAAGATAATATTTCCCCACCAAAAAGGTGGGTAGCTTGTGGTGAGCGAGAAAATCTATGACGAAATTTTGCTCATCTAGTGGGCAGAAGAGCCCGCCTGGAGTTTCGATGATGAGGTTTTTTGCAGAGGGGATGGGGAGGGAGAGGCCATGGTATTTTGCATTTTCTTTTTGTTTGCCGATGTGGGGGGAGGCGGGGGTTTTTAGGAAGTAGCCTTCTTTGTGGATGGTGGTTTGTGGGGAAAACTGCAAGATTTTTTGACTGTCTTTTGGATTGCCTGCTTGAATGAGTTTGTAATAATCATATTTTAGGATTTTGCAGAGCATGGCACTGGCATGGGTTTTGCCTGTGTTGGTGTGGATTCCGCTGATGCAAATTTGCATTTTTTCTCCTTTGTGAGATTTGCCTCTCATTTTATGGGATTTTTGCAGAATTTTATAGGTTGTTGGAATGCTTTGGGCTTTTGAGAGATTTTATGAGATTTTGAGTGGGTTTTGAGGGGCTTTTGAGAGAGCATCATATCTCATTATCACAAAGAGTCCCAAAAGCTCTCAAGGGGTGCTACAAAACACACCGCCACAAAGAAAAAACCCCATGGGTGTTCCAAAGATCCAAGACTCCAAAGCTTTGTGAGACAAAGATCTAAAAATCCCAAAGACCCCTCAAGGGAGTTTATTTTTTGTAGGCCTTGATTGCAGCATCTAGGATTTCTTTGGCTTTTTCTTTGCCTTCATATTCCTTTACCTTCACCCATTTGTTGGGCTCTAGCATTTTGTAAGTTTCAAAGAAATTTTTGATGCGTGCCAATGTGATTTTGGGAAGATCCTCATAGCTTTTGATCCCATCAAAGCGCGGATCGATCTTGCTGATGGGCACAGCGAGTAGCTTTTCATCCATCCCGCTCTCATCCTCCATGAGCAGCGCGCCAATGAGGCGGCATTTGATGAGACTGCCTGCTTGCAGGGGGTATTTGTTAAGCACAAGCACATCTACTGGATCTCCATCATCGCTCAATGTATTGGGGATAAAGCCATAATTTGCTGGATAAAACATCGCGCTATACATGACGCGATCTACTTCTATGGCGCCGCTTTCTTTGTCAATCTCATATTTGATGTTGGACATGTAGGGAACTTCGATTACTACATTGACTTTTTCTGGATTTTCTCCCACGGGGATTTTTTCTAATTGCATTTTTACTCCTTTGTTTGAATATTAAATTTTTGACTGAATAAATTCCTGCATTTCTTTGACAATTTCCTCAATACTGCGCTCACCATTGATTTTTTTCAGAATGTCTTGATAAAAGTTTTGGATTGCAGGAAGGGGTTCTAGAAAAACCTTCATGCGATTATGAAATACCTCTGCATTATCATCCTCCCCCCTAGCTCTTCCTAACACCCTATCCCTTGCGGTTTCTTGGCTTACCTCTACCTCAATTACGCTCTCTAGCTTGACCTTATCCTGAGCCTTTAGCACCGCATCAAATGCCTCCATTTGCTCAACACTTCTGGGGTATCCATCAATCAAAATCACATCTCTTGGTGCGTGAGTGATGGCATTTAAGATGGTGTCTACCACGATCTCTAGGGGCACCAGATTACCCTTTGAGGTGAAGCCCTCAATAATCCTTCCTCTCTCTGTGCCCTTGGCAGTCTCTGCGCGCAGCAAATCTCCTGTGGAATAATGTACGATTTTGTCACTATGATTTTTTGCAATCCATTCTGCATCTGTGGTTTTGCCGCTGCCAGGAGCGCCGATGATTAAAAATAACTTCTTCATTCCTTTTCCTTATTTGGTATTTCTCAAACGAATGTGCAATTCCCTAAGCTGCTGCTCGCTGATAGCACTTGGTGCATCTGTGAGTGGGCAGGTGGCTTTTTGAGTTTTGGGGAATGCGATGACATCGCGGATGCTAGGAGAATGGGTAAGTAGCATCACAAGCCTATCTAACCCAATGGCAAAACCCCCATGAGGAGGCGCACCAAAGCTCAAGGCCTCTAGCAAGAAGCCAAATTTCTCCTCTGCTTCTTCCTTGCTGATCCCCAAAATCTCAAAGACTTTTTGCTGAATCTCTTCTTTGTGGATCCTAATGCTCCCCCCGCCTAGCTCCACGCCATTGAGCACGATGTCATAGGCAATGGATTTGATGGTCTCAATGTCTGGATTGTCGATGTCTTTTGGCATGGTAAAGGGATGGTGGAGTGCGGAGAATTTCCCTTCTGTCTTCTCAAACATAGGAAAATCCACCACCCATAAAAATTCATAGCGATCGCTTTGTATCAGCCCCATATCCTGAGCGATTTTGAGTCGTAGTCTGCCCATATAATCCCATACTAGAGACTTCTCTCCCGCACCAAAAAATATAATATCCCCGCTGCTAGCTCCAACGCGCTCTAGTATTTTTCCTAGATTTTCCTGGCTGATGAATTTCACCAATGGCCCCTTGGGACCTTCTTCTTTGATTTGTAGATAGGCAAGTCCTTGGGCTCCAAATTTGCGCACAAATTCCTCTGCCTCCCCCAGGGTTTTGCGTGTAAAAAAATGATCCCCATTTTTGACCACAAGGGCTTTGAAGCGGTTTTTTTTGACATCTTTTGCGATGCTTTGAAAGATCGCATTGCTGGAGTCTTGCATCAGATCTGAGATTTCAAAAAGTGGCATTTCAAAGCGCAAATCTGGCTTATCTGAGCCGTATTTTTCCATGGCTTCTTGATAATCCATGCGCCTAAAGGGAGTCTGTACTTCAATATTTTTGCTTCGAAAAATATTTTTTATTAAAATCTCTGCTACTTCCATCACATCTTCTTGTGTGCAAAAACTCATCTCCACATCAATCTGACTAAATTCTGGCTGCCTATCTGCACGCAAATCCTCATCTCTAAAACATTTGGCAATCTGAAAATAGCGATCCAATCCACTCACCATCAAGAGCTGCTTGAAGATCTGAGGGCTTTGGGGCAGGGCGAAAAATTCTCCATCATGCACGCGGCTGGGTACAACATAATCGCGCGCACCCTCTGGAGTGGCTTTGGTAAGGATGGGGGTTTCTACTTCGATGAAATCAAGCGCATGGAGGGTGTCTCTGATAAGCTTGCAAACCTCAGAGCGCATCTTAAAAATCTCAAAAGACTTGGCAGAGCGCAGATCTAAATAGCGATATTTGAGCTTGAGCTCCTCGCTTACACCTTCATCTCCGATGCTAATTGGCGGCGTTTTGCTAGGATTTTCGATGATGAGAGAATCCACCACCACCTCGATGTTTCCAGTCTTTAGCTTGGGATTTTGCAATCCTTCTCCTCTGGCTCGCACTTTGCCAGAGATGAGCAAGACGTATTCATCTCGAATGCTTGAGGCTAGAGAATAGGCCTTTGAGCTAGGATCACAAACTAGCTGAATTAAGCCGCTTTTGTCACGCAAATCAATGAAAACCACCCCACCATGATCCCGATAGGTATTGCACCAGCCAGCTAGTCTAACTTCCTCTCCGATGTTTGTTTCATCAAGATTGGCGCATAAATGTGTTCTTAACATTTCACTCCTTTTTATATTTTTAGGATTCTTCTAAAATCAAATGCAGATATTTGTAGATTTCGCTGGGTTCAGATTTGGTGATGAAGGCAAATGCTCCAAAATCCCTCGCTGCATCCACATTGGCATCATTATGCATGGAGGAATTCACAATGACAGGCAGCGCGTGGAAAACTTCACTGTTTTTGATTTGCTTGAGGACTTCAAAGCCAGAGGTAACTGGCATCTCAAGATCTGTGATCACTGCGCCAATGCTCTCTGGAAATTCGCAGTTTTTTAGGTATTGTAAAAGCAAATCCCCATTGCCAAAGCAGATGCATTTTAGCCCCATGCGCTCAAGGATGATTTCTAGAGATTTTGTGGCGCTTTTAGAATCTTCTGCGATGAGGATGAGTTTGTTGCTGCGGATGGTTTTGAGCCCCTGCATTTGAAATTCATTTCTCTCGTTAAAAAGAGAAAACGCATTGTAGAGCATCTTTTCTGCATCTAAAATATGCACGATAGAATCATCATCATAGCGTGTGGTAGCAATGATTTTGTCATCTTCTTTTATGCCATTTTCACTGCCTGCTTGTACCTGCTCCCAATTGCGCTGGATGATATGCTTGACATGCGCGATTTTTAGTCCCACAGTGCAGCGTGAAAAGCTACACACCACCACAAGGCTTTTGGGGACATTGATGGAGAAGGGGCGCAGATCTCTTTCGATCTCTTGGGAATTGTAGTGCAGCCATCTGCCCACATCAATGATGGGAATGATTTCATTTCTGATGGTGAGGGATCCTAGGATAATGCTATTTTCTAAGCCCTCAGTGAGTGTGAGAGGATCTTCTTGATAGATGACTTCACGAATTTTAAATACATTGATGCCATAGAGTTGCGCACCAGGCTCATCTTCATCTACCAAAAAACATAAAAACTGCGCTTCATTTTTTGTATGAAGCATGGTCTCAATTTCTGCCATTCTCCCTTAAGTCCTTTTTCCTTGCAAATTTTGCTTTCATTGCGAAATTATAAAACCTCGATTCTACCAAAAATTTAAAAAATTTAAAATGCAAAAGACTTTATTTTTTCTGAGATTTTTTGATCCTTAGGCTATTGCCAATGACAAGCAAGGAGCTAAGGCTCATGCTTAGTGCAGCAAAAAGCGGGATGATAAAACCACACACCGCCAGCGGGATGAGCGCGAGATTGTAGCAAATGCTAAGGGCGAGATTTTGGCGAATGGTTTTGTAGGTTTTTTTTGCGATGTAAAAGGTGTTTTCTAGATTTTCTAGGCTGGGATTAAGCAAAATAATATCTGAGGTGAGGGAGATGAAATGATTTTGACTATGAAATGCAATCCCTACATTGCTTTGCTGCAGGGCAGCTGCATCATTGAAACCATCTCCTACCATAATGATGATTTGATCCTGGTGCTTTTTTATGAATTCTGCTTTTTGCAGAGGCAAAAGATTGGCATAAAACTCCTTGATTCCTAGCATCTCTGCTGTGAGAGCCACGCTTTTTTGATGATCCCCGCTTAGCAGCACGATGCGGGGGATTTGGGTTTGCATCCGCGCAATAAATTCCCTTGCATGCTCCTTTGGCTCATCTTGCAAGAAAAACACCCCACAAAGATTTCCATTAATGCTATATCCAAATGCAATGGGATTTCCTAGGCCAATTTCCTTGGTATCTACCTGATTTTCCTGCAAAAATGCCAGGCTCCCCCCTAGGATTTTTCTACCCCTTGCATCCACTGCACTCATCCCCTTTCCTAGGAATTCTTGAAAATCTTCCAGCCTGCCTGCTTGCAAAAAAGGTGAATTTTCTTGCAAATAGGATTTGATGCTTTGGGCTATTACATGTTTGCTTGGATCTAGGAGGGAGATGAGGATTTGAGGATCGTGGTTTTGGAATGTTTTGGCCTCTAGTACTTTGGGTTTTCCCTTCGTGAGGGTGCCGGTTTTATCTAGGCAGAGTATGTTTGCGCGCGCGATGGTTTCTAGGAATTTGGTTTCTTTGAAGATGATTTTTTGCTTCAATGCCTCAGAGATGCCGACAATGGAGGCAATGGGCGTGGCAAGGGCCAGCGCACAGGGGCAGGAGATGATGATCACAGAAATGGCTATCATGAGGCTGTACTCAAAGCTTGCATGTTCCAAAAAATGCCAATAAAAAAAGCTAAGACCTGCGATGAGAAGAACACATTTGGAAAAAATTTGGGAGAGGGAATTGGCTAGATTTTGGATCTGAGGTTTTTGGGAGAGGGAATTCTCTAGGATATTTACAAGTCTAAAGAGAAGGGAGTCACAAAAGGCCTTGGTGGTCTGATAGCGCAATGTGCTTTGGGTGTTGATGCTTCCAGATAGCAGCTCATCGCCAGTATGTTTGAGGATGGGGAAGGATTCCCCGCTGATATTTTGGGTATTTAATAGGGCTTCTTTGCAGGTTAGGATGCCATCAATAGCTAGGATTTCATTGGGCAGGACTTCAATGATGCTACCAATCTCCACCTCATGGGGTGAGCGCATCACGCGCATTCCCTCTTCTATCACACCAACTTGCGTGGGGAGCATGTTGCTTAGGCTATCAAGATTATCCCCAGCATTTTTTTTGGCCTGCACTTCCAAAAACTTCCCCACAAACACAAAGGTGATAATCATGCTTACAGCCTCAAAATATGTCTCACCCTGTTTGCTTAGTGCTGCATAAATGGAATAAAAATAGGTCAAAAACGCCCCCGTACTCACTAGCAAATCCATGCCAATGATGCGATTTTTGAGCTGATGATAAGCACTCACATAAAAAAACTTCCCCGTCCAAAAAAGCACGGGTGTGGCCAGCAGGAAAGAAGCGAGATTTAGCACATTTTTCATTGTGGGGGAAATATCTGAGAAATACCCTGCATATTGTGCCACTGCAATCCACATGATATTCATAGTGCAAAAAATGGCAATCATCATGGCAAAATAATAACTCTGCCTTTGTTTTGTGTGTGTGTTTTCTGAGATTTTTGGATCATAGACCTTGGCATCATAGCCAAGGATTTGGATGATTTTTATGATCTCTTTAAGCGTGATTTCCTCGGGATTGTAGGTGATTTTTAGTTTGTTGTTGGTGTAATTGAGAGAGAGGGTGTGGATGCCATTTTGGTTTTGTAGGCTTTGTTCAATAAGCCAGGTGCAAGCAAGGCAGTGAATCCCTTCTAGCACCAAGGAGATGTGGTATCTGCCCTCTGCATCTTTGTGGGCATAGCGCGAAAGAAAGCTTGGCGTATCAAAAATTGCCAGTGCCTCGCTATCTGGGGTTTTTGGAGGGGTTAGGGTCTGGGATTTGAGTTTGCCATAAAAACTCTCTAGATTCTTTTCATGCAGCAAAAAATAAACATTTTCACAGCCCTTGCAGCAAAAATGCAAGAGCCTTCCTTGATAGGAGATGTCATGCAGCGCAGAGTCTGGATATTCTAGCCTGCAGTGATCGCACTTTGTCATGGATTTGCCTGTGGGATTTTGGTGATTTTTGGATGAGCGACTTCTGTGATATCACTAGCATAGACCTTGATGCTGTGGGTGCGACAAAGCGCATAAATTTCGCCCACTTCCTTGGTGTGATCGATCTGCCTTGTGCTATTGTGGGTGATGAGAGGGGGCAGGATTTTGAGGCTGTTTTTGGTATGGATTTTAGCCTGCAAAAGCAAGAGGCTTGCGTTTTTGTCAATCCTGGGATAGACAAAGCGGCAAATCTCAGCATTAAAGCCGCAATTTTGCAAAGTCTGAAAGATATGATGAGATTCCTTGGCATCATAGCAAAAGATAAAATTTCCCTTCGGAGATAAAAGCTGCTTTGCTTTTTTGCACAATGCCTCAAAGGGCAGAAATCTCGCATTTCTAGCTGTTTGGATTCTCTTATTTTGAGAATCCAAAATCTCACTGCGATAAAAGGGAGGATTGCTAAGGATCACATCATAGCGCTCTGATGAGCAAAAATCCAAAAAATCCCCCTGATAAACCTCTGCTTCTAGTTGATTGGTGGCAGCATTTTGCTGGGCTAAGAAGGCATTATGAGCATCTTTTTCTACCAATGTAGCAGAGATGGCAAAATCCCTTGCGCACAAAAGGCCCAAAATCCCGCTACCAGCACCAACGTCTAATAGGCTGAATTTTTTGCGCAAAAAATTCCTTGCAAAGGCATAGAGGAAGAGACTATCGCTGTTGTAGCAATATCCATCCTGGAGTTGATAGATTCTTAGGAGTTTTTGATCCAAAGCAGTGCGTCCTCGCCCAATTTTTGTGTATGCAATAATTCCCCGCTAAAGTCTTCCATTCCCTGCAAAAGCCCCTGCTCTGAAAATGGAGGGTTTTTGGCTGATAGGGTGGGGGAGATATGCACTAAAAGCATATCAATTTGATCTCTAAGTGCAAGAAAAAGCTTCCACCCCCCCTCAATGATATTAAATCCCTTGGGAAGGGATTTCTTTGTAGAATAAAAATCCACCTCCCTTTTGTGGGAAAAAATGCGCGCATCTGCATCAAGGGTTTTGGGATTGCGGCTAAAGATGCCTACATCTGGAGCGCCAAAGACAAAGGGTTCTTGGCAAAATCTTGCATCTAGCAGGGGATTATCATTTCTTAGGGTATTTTGACTCACAAAGATTTTGTCACAGACGCTGCGCTGATTGTGCGTAAAAATTTTGGCTTCAGAGCAGGAAATGCTCCCGCTTTTATAATCCCCATCCAGGCGTGTGGCGAGTTTAAAAAGACTAAAGCGCTGCTTTTTTTGGTAGCAAAGAAAGGGCAGTAGCAAATCTTGGCATTCTTTTTCTAGTATCCTGGCAGTGACTCTAGCCCCGCTTTTTTCTAGCATCTCTTTGCCGCCTTGATTCTTTGTGGATTCTAGTGCACCAATAATCACGGATTTTATCCCTATGCTTTGCAAAATCTCTGCGCAGGGTGGGGTTTTGCCATAGCAGGTACAGGGTTCAAGAGTGACATAAATACTGCAGTCTTTAAAGAGGTTTTGGTGATGATTGCGCAGGATTTGGTGGAGTTCCTGAGAATTTGTGATGTTTTTGATGTTCTCGTCTTTGGTGAGTTTGTAATAGGCCTCTTTGAGTGAGAGGACTTCAGCATGGGGGGCACCGCTTTTTTGATGTGCACAGAGGGACAAAATCTCGCCCTCCCCACTGACTACCATCGCTGCGACTGCAGGATTTGGGAGGGTGAGGGTTTGGAATTCCCATGCTTTTTTGATGCAAAGAGACATGAGGAGTTGGTGGCTTAGCATTTCATCCCCTTTTTGTTTGGTGCATTATAATGTGTTTTTGATGGATTTCCACAGGCTCATCTGCATCAAAGCGATATTATGATAGAATTACGCGATTTTTGAAAGCTGGGGTTTGGAAATGATGAAAAAAATACTATTGTGTTTAGGGTTATTTGCTTTTGTGGTAGCACAGGATGCGCAGGCCTTAAGTGATGCGAATGACCAAGGTCAGGGGGTAAAAACAGGAGAAAAAAAGAGATTTTATCCTGCTGAGGTGCAGGGTCATAGCTATGGGGTTTTTAGTGTGGGCTATGCCTATCAGTACCAGAGTGCTGGTCAAATCACCAATACACACACTGGCAACACAATCCGCTATAAGGGGTCATTTAATAATGTCTATTTCAGCATCGAGCGGGGCTGGATTGGAGGAAAGAACAATATGTTCATGCTAGGGGGGTATTTGGATGGTGTTGCGGGGCAGACATTTTTTATCTCTGTTGGAGTTAAGGGGGGTCTACGTCTGCTAAATGGCTGGGTGATTCCTCATTTTGCTGTTGGTTATCAACTTGAGCATCTTCAATTTCCCAAAGACATCAGGCGATACAACATGCAGGGGGCAGTTTTTAGTATTGGGACTTTTGTGAATGTCACCAAGGGCTTTGGGATTGACTTCACCCTGCGGGCTGGGACACCTTTTCATATGCTCAATCGCAATCATGCAAAGACTTATGGCAACAAAGGCATCAATAATGTCGGTATCATGCTAAGCTTCACATTCTATGATTTTTCTATCTAAAAATCTCCCCTTTCAAACTCTTGGTGTAATTCTCTTCTCTCAGATGCTGGCATTTGCCTGTAGTGGAGATTGTGCCAGCTGCCACTATAGACTTGATTATGAAAATGACAAGCGCCACTCCCCCATGCTAGAATGCAAAAAATGTCACACCAAAGAAAAGATGGAAAAAATTAACATGGGCCCCACTTGTGGGCAGGATTGTTTTGTCTGCCATGATGTAAACAAGCTTAATGACAAGAAGCATGCTGCTGCCCACCGCGTGATTATGGAGTCTTGTATGTCCTGTCACAAAGATCTGGCAAAAGAAACCCTCCAAAAAAGCATCTTCAATCAAGGTGTCATCCAGCATAATTTTTTTCATCCTAAAGAAAAAAATAAACGCATCGAAAAAGGCCAGAGGGATTGATTTTTTGCTTGGAGGGGGTTTGAGCAGTGCGCAGAGTGAAGGGGTTGGTGGGTTTGAGAAATGCTGCAAATCTTGGAATTTGGAAGGAAATTGCGCGCGGGGTTTCTTTGGAATTTCTTTGGAGTGTGGTGGATTTTTGGGATTTGGCCGGAGGGCAGAAGAATCGAACTCCTCAATGACTAAACACCTAGCCATTCTGTGGGTTTGAAGCCCAAGGTGCCCACCAGGGACACTTGCCCCCCAAGAAGGGAATTATAATCAAATTTTGGCATTTTCACCCCAAAGAAAATCCTCCTCTGATCTGATTGCACAGAGGATGCTATAATGACGCGCAATTTTTCTCAAAAATCCAAGGAGAGTTGAATGTCTATTGTGCAAACCCTCAAAGAGTCTCTATTTTCCTCCATGAATCATTGTCAAAATCTCGCCACAAATCCTGCGCAAAAACTCCAAAATCTATGCTTTCTGTACTTAGATTGTCTGAAGAGAGTTTTCTCCTGCCCCCCCCCTGGCAGCTTTTTTCTCAATCTCGCTATCTTGGCTCTCTAGTTTTGCTTGGAGGGCTATATGTTTAGCAAATTCAGAAGACTTGCATACTATGGGAGGATGTTCCTTGAGAATGTCAGGGCCCAAAAAAAGCAGATGCGCCATGCAGAGAGTCGCTTCCTCTATGAAGCCAATCGCAGGATTTTAACTACCGATTATCAGAGCGAGGAGATTGAGCAAAATGACATCATCATTAGTTTTACCACGCATAGGGAGCGTATCCACTATGTGCATTATGTGCTAGATTCTCTTTTTTTCCAGACAATTAGACCCCAAGAAGTGCGCCTTTATCTCACGCAGGGAGAATACCAAAGTCTCCCCAAGGTGCTCAAAAAATTTGGCTCTTGGCTTAAGATTATTGAAGTAGAAGACCTAGGGACATTCAAAAAATTCATCCCTGCCCTGCAAGATGTCTCACGCCATCAGACTCTAATTAGCCTAGATGATGATCTCATCTATCCCCCAGACTTTGTACAAAAGCTAGTAGATCTCAAAGCAAGGCATAGGAATGCGATGGTGAGCTTTATTTCTTCTAGGGATAAAAAGACAGGTCGCTTTGGTGGAGTGAGTGGTTGTGGTGTTTTATGGAATCTAGAGATCTTTAATCCAAAATCTTTGCCTTATTTTTTTAAAAAAGAATGCTTTATTGATGCAATGGGTATTCGTAATAATGATGATTCTTGGATATCGAATTCTTGCCTAGAGTTAGGAGTGCCCATAGAGGCAGTTTATGAAAATTTTTTGGATGCATTTAGGGAGGGACTCATCTCCTTGCCTAGTGGAAAAATCCATGCAGTCACCTCAGCCCCTTCAGAATTTAACATCACGGGTGCACGCATCAAAAACGAACATGTGCGAAAGATCATCAGAGATGCGCTGCAAGAGCGCTCCCTCAAAGAATTAAAATCCCAAGGGCAGTAGAATGTTGTATTTGTGTATCTCCTTTGTTTTTTGGCTGTTTTTTAGTTTTTTGGTGATTTTTTCAATTTTCCTAGCATTGTCAAGCCATGGGGTTGCCACTTAGAGGCGAGTGCAGCGTGTCTATCAAGAGCTAGGGGTGTTTTGATAGAGAAGAGTGGGGGGGTGAGTAGCTTGAGCCACAGGGAATTTTTATGAGAATTTTGATGAGTGATGTTTTTCTGAAGATGCTGCAGATTTTGGTGAGCAACATAAGAAACCTAGCTGCAGAAATGCAAAAATATGGGAACAAATTTGTGAATGTGTGAATAAATTTGTGAGAGAAGAGAGAAAAAGATGGGAAAAAGACTATGAGTGAAACTTCCCTACAAGTTAGGTCGGGGAGACCATTCCTCTTTTGGGATTTTAGAAGGAGGGTGTAAAAATGTGTGAAAAAAACATAAAAGAAAGATAGGAAAAAGAGCAGGGTGCAGGCTCTTTTTCGGAGGAATTAGATTTTTGGCTTGAGTTATTGCATCTTGGTGTGGATTTTTAGGATGGTTTCATAGCCCTGATTGATGGCGATGGCGATGGAAGCACCATTTTTGGACAAAATGTCTCCGATGGCAAAAATATTTTCCACAGAGGTTTCATAGTCTTTGGTGATGGGGAGATCGTTTGAGTCGAGCTCTAGCCCGCATTTTTTGAGGAAATCCACGGGCGTGGATCCGCCGATGGCATAGACAATCTTGTCAAATGCCTCACTGGTGCCATCATCAAAAAATGCCACTGCCCTGCCTTCTTTTTCTTCGAGTTTTTCGATGTTGAGGCCAAGTTTGGTTTTGAGATTTTTGCTCATGGAATCTTTCAGATTCTTGGCGTTGATTTCATTGATTCGATTGAATTCTTTGCGTCGATAGTTGAGCGTGGTGTCTGTGATATCAGCCAAGGCTGTGGCATATTCCACTGCTGAATTTCCGCCCCCGACTACTAGCACCTTTTCTCCCTCAGCGATACTATTGACATTGTAGGTGACTTTTTTGAGCAAGGTTGGCGGGATTTTGTAATCTGGCTTATTGGGTTGGCCCATTTTTCCAATCGCAATGATGACAAATTTGGCCAAAAATGTCTCGTTGCCAGTAGAGGTGAGCTCAAAATACTGGTCTTTTTTCACAACTTTTTCGATGTCTGTACCATATTTGGGAGCGATGGAATATTGCTCTAGCAGCGCATCAAATAACCCAAGAGAGCTTTCCTTATCCCCATCGCCAAATGCAATGGAGCCTTTGAGATCTACGACTTGACCTTTATAATCTTTGTCCACCCTCTTGCCATCTTTGTAAAATTTTCGGATTGTGGCAGAATGCTCATGGGTTTTTTCAAATAAAATGATATTTTCAATGCCCAGTACCTTAGCCTCGATGCTCGCAGCAATCCCACCAGGACCTGCGCCAATAATTGCAATATCATAAATTTTTTCCATTTTTTTCCTTTCCGTTTTTATTTTTTTGCTCTTGTTTTATGGCTTGATTGAGATCCTCTGTGCTATCAAAAAGCACAATTCCCTGGAGCATTTTTTTTTCATCATCAAACTGCCCGGTTTTGAGTCCCCATAAAAATACAAGAAACCCAAGCAGACCAATTAACAAAGACACAAAAAGCATAACGATTAAAAGTGTTGTGTTCATATTATCTCAAAAAAAGGTAAAAATTTCTCTACGCTTAGACCCATTGCTGTGGAGAGCAGGCCATTTTGCTTCAAGATATATTTTTTGTGAAATCCCTCTACCATCACACCTCCTGCCTTGCCATTCCACAATCCAGAATCTAGGTATTTTTGTAGGTCTTTTTCTTTAAAATCCCCTAGCCAAAGCCTTGTCTTAGAGACATCGCAAACCTCCAAATTTTTGGATTTGAGGATCTGGGCTGTGATGATGGTAATCTCCCTGCCACTTTGAAGCTCTAGCATGGCTTTTGCCTGCTCTTTTGTCTGTGCTTTGCGCTGGAGTTTCCCCTCTACCTCAATCACGCTATCTGCCACCAGGATGGCATTTTGTTTGAGTTCTTTGATTTCCTTGAGTACGCTCTCTAGCTTGAGTCTGCAGGCTTGATAGGCAAAGGATTTAGGCGTGATGGTAGAAATTTTTTCTTCTTCAAATGCTAGGGGATACTGCTCAAATACCACACCAAAATCCTCTAGCAAGGTCTTGCGGGTGGGAGAGCTTGATGCAAGCAGCAGCATTTAGAGCTTTTCCTTGGCATAAAGGATTGCACTCTGCAGCGCTGCTTTTATCTTGCTATGCTCCTTCCCGCCAGCAGTGGCAAAATCATCCCTCCCTCCGCCATTTCCTCCAAGGATTTGGGCTGTCTTTTTCACCCAGTCATCCGCTTTGATGTTGGTGTTTTTGCTTCCCGCAGCAATCGCTAGATTTTTCTCATTGATGAGCAGAATCGCCACCTTGTCATAATGATTTTTTGCCTCATCAATGAGTTTCTTAATCTCTGTGCTTTCTGTGATTTGCACGATGAGGGAGATACCATTGATTTGCTGGACTTGCAAGGAGGTGTCTTTTTTTGGGTTTTGCAGCTGCTTTTCCAGGGTTTTGATTTTTTCTTTGAGTTTTGCAACGCCTAGCATCATGTCTTGATTTTTTAGGATTTCTTTGATTTGCTGATTGTGCAGCAGGGATTCCTTGGCATGGAGGTATCCTGCATTTCCGCACACCGCCTCGATGCGACGCACTCCACTAGAAACGCCATTCTCTTTGGTGATGTAAAAATTCCCAATGAATCCTGTGTTTTGGACATGGATCCCACCACAAAGCTCGCAACTCTCTTCTCCAAAGCTCACCACTCGCACATTCTCTCCATATTTTTCTCCAAATAATGCGATAGCTCCCCGCGTCTTTGCTTGCCCTATCTCCATATGCTCCACCCTTGCAGGCAGATTCTTGGCAATGAGTGCATTGACGCTATCTTGGATTTCTAATAATTCCTCTTTGGTGATGGGGCGAGGGAAGCTAAAATCAAAACGCAGGCGATTTGCCTCTACCAAACTTCCTGCTTGGGCCACCTGTGAGCCAAATTTTTCGCGCAAAATAGCATGCAAAAGATGTGTGGCAGAGTGATGTTTTGCGATTTCTTGGCGACTATGATCTACTAGCACTTCATAGATTTCCCCAACTTTGAGGGGTTTTTTTGGAGAAATTTGACTAATATTTAGTCCAAAATATTTTTTTGTATCCAAGATTTTAGCGATGCATTCCCCATTCTCAAGCAAGACTCCCCTATCTCCGATAGCCCCGCCACTCTCTGGATAGAGTGGAGTGGTGTCTAAGAGGATGTAACCCTCTTTTTGCAGGATTTCTTGACGCTCTAAATTCTCATCAAAAAGCGCTAAAATCTTGCTGTGATGTCGGTCATGTGTGTAGCCATTAAAAATATTGCTACCAAATTCCTGCAGGACTTGTTTAAAATCTCCTTTGATGAGAGGATCTCCACTGCCCTTCCAAGAGCTTTTTGCGAGTTGTTTTTGTTTTTGCATGCTGGATTCAAAGCCAGCAAGATCAAGCTCTAGATTTTCTTCTTTGAGCATGTCTTGGGTGAGATCTAGTGGGAAACCAAAGGTATCATAGAGCCTAAAGGCTATATTGCCATCAAATACTTTCTCTCCCATTTCTCGCATGCGCTCTAGCTCTTTTTTGAAAAGATGGATGCCCTGCTCAATGGTCTCAAAAAATCTTTCTTCTTCCATCTTTGTTTGCATGCTAATGAAGTTTTTTTGCTCTAACAAATAAGTATAAAATCCTCCCATTTCCTCGCAGACTTTTTCCACAATACGATAAAAAAATGCCCCCTCAAATCCTAGTAAATACCCATGTCGAACGGCACGACGCAAGATCCTGCGTAGGACATATCCGCGCCCCTCTTTGTCAAAATTGCTGCCTTGAGCAAGTAAAAATGCCACAGCCCTGGCGTGATCGGCGATCACGCGGTAACTCGCTCCACTCTCATAATGATAGGGTTTGCCGCAGAGTTTTTCGACTTCTTTGATGAGCGGCATGAATAAATGCGAATCAAAATTGCTCTCCTTCCCCTCTAGCAGCGCACTCACACGCTCAAGCCCCATGCCTGTGTCGATGCTGGGTTTTGGCAGTGGGATGAGTGTGCCATCGCTCTTGCGCTCATATTGCATGAAGACAAGATTCCAGATTTCCAAAAATCTATCTCCATCCCCTCCAAAATAATCTTCAGAGCTAGCAAAACTAGAGCCTTGATCTACAAAAATCTCGCTGCATGGTCCACATGCCCCAGTATCACCCATTTGCCAAAAATTATCCTTATCACCCATGCGTTTGATTCTATCTGGATTTACATATTTGCTCCAGATCTCAAAAGCCTCATCATCACTCTCATGGATGCTGATATAAAGTACCTCTTTGTCAAAGCCTAACACCTCTGTGACAAATTCCCAGGCATAGGCGATTGCTTCTTTTTTGAAATAATCTCCAAAGGAAAAATTTCCAAGCATCTCAAAAAGTGTGTGATGGCGGCGTGTAAAGCCAACATTTTCTAGATCATTATGCTTGCCTCCAGCACGGATGCACAGCTGCGAGCTTGTGGCACGCGGGATGCTTGGAGTGGGGATTTTGCCCGTAAAAATATCCTTGAATTGCACCATACCCGCATTGGTAAAAAGCAGGCTTGCATCCTCTGGCACAAGGGGCATGCTTGCATAGACTTGATGACCTTTGCTCTGAAAAAAATCCAAAAATTTTTTACGAATATCTAACATAAAAACTCCATTGCTATTGGTCTAGAAAAATCGCTTAATTATATAGAAAAACTGCCAAAAAGTCCCCAAAAACCTGCGTGATTTTAGACTGGCAGCAAGACTTTGGTAAATGCAGAATTTCTGAATATTAAAAAGAAAATTCGCATTTTCTGCTAGAATTTGCCAAAATCAAACAAGGGAGGAAGGATGTTTCCTTTTGGAGATGAGGAATTGCAAAAACCCGTTGAAATGAGTATAGAAAAAACTCGCCCCCATCTTTTGGCTGATGGCGGGGATATTGCGATTTTGGGGATTCGTGGCCCTTGTGTGTATGTGCGATTAAAGGGTGCATGTGTGGGTTGTGCGCATTCTCATATCACGCTTAAAAATGCCATTGAACGTCAGCTCAAAATCGACATCCATCCAGACATGAAGGTTGTGCATGTGCCAGATGGTCGGGATTGGAAGGAATTTATTCAGAATTAAAGGAAGTATTTTGGCAATCAATAATCCCAAAAAGCGCATTTTACTCCGCAAGGGTTTCACGTTTTTTGAAACCAGGAACTACAAGGATGCTATGTCTTACTTCACTGAGGCGCTAGAGCTTGACAAGGAGGATCTAGAGGCAAGGATTGGGGTTTTGCTCACGGATCTGGCAGCAGATTTCCCTAATGAGGCGCATGGGTTTTATGAGCTCTATCAGACCATGCTAAGCAGCAATCCTCGTAGTCTGAGAGAAAAAATCCAGCAAAATATTTTGGATGGGATCAAGTCTTTTGACAATGGGTTAGAGAAGCTCTCAGCGGTATTTTTTGATGCACAAAAAGATCTTAAAGCAGAGCAGATTGATGGGATCTTATACAAGGATTTCAAAGAAATGTATGAATGCAAGGGCTTCAAAGAGACTTTTGAGAACTTGCTCTTTAGCACCAAAATTGTTTTTACCAACAAGGAAGATTTTTATGAATTTTTAAACACGCTGCTAGATTATGGATATTCGGAATTTTGTTTGCAATATATCGAAAGCATGCGCAGTGCAATCTTTTATGATGCGTATTTGGAGCAGATTTTAAGACGATTGGCGGAGGGGGTATGAAGATAGAGCGCAGCATAGAATTTCGAGGCAAAAAATATGCATTTTTGAGTGATGATAGCAGGGAAGCGCAAAGCGATGAAGCAGTGTTGTTTGTGGAAACAAGCAGGAATGCTTTTTTTGCAGAGCAGATGCGCAAAGAGGGTAGGGATATTTTGCATTATAGGGACTTGAAGGAATATTTCACCTTCCCTGCCCAAATCATTGGTATCACTGGAACCAATGGTAAAACCACTACTGCAAATTTGATTTATCATGTTTTGCTAAAAAATGGCAAAAAATGCGCAATGCTGGGCACCCAGGGGCTGTTTTTTGGAGGCAAGCAGATAAAACCCAAGGGCCTTACCACCCCTGGCATTTTGGAATTGTATGAAGATTTAGCACTGCTTCATGAACTAGGTTGTGAGGTTTTGGTCATGGAGGTGAGCTCGCATGCCATTTCTCAAGATCGCATTTTTGGGCTAGATTTTGCAGCAAAAATTCTCACAAATATTACAAGCGATCATCTGGATTATCACAAGACTTTAGCGTCTTATATCGCAACGAAAAATGCATTTTTGAGTGATGGTGGGCTAAAAATCATTAACAAAGATGAAGAGAATGCCAATTTTTCTCCAAAAAATACCAAGAGTTATGGGGTGAAAAACCCTTGTGATTTACAGGCAAAAAATTTTGATAAAAATCACGCGACCTTGCAATATCAGGGCAGGGAATATATGCTAAAAATGCCCCTATATGGTCTACACAATCTCTACAATATCATGGCTTGTGTGCTTTGTGTGCGCGAGCTTTTTGGGCTAGAGATGGAGCAAATCCTCTCGTCTTTGCAAGATTTTGGTGGCGTGAGTGGTCGCATGGAAGTGGTCTGTCAAAATCCCATGGTGATCGTGGATTTTGCCCATACACATGATGGAATCGAGAAAATTTTGCAGGGGTTTTTAGGGCAGAGTCTGAGCGTGGTTTTTGGTGCAGGAGGGGATAGAGATAGGAGCAAGCGTCCGTTAATGGGTGGAGTGGTGAGAAAATATGCCAAAAAGATCTATGTCACTAGTGACAATCCTCGCAGCGAAGATCCTATGAGCATCATCAGGGATATTTTGGAAGGCATTGAGGATAGGGAGGGTGTGGTGGTGCTGCCTGATAGATATGAGGCCATAAAAAAAGCATTAGATCATCAAGAGCCTGGGGAGATTTTGTTTGTACTTGGAAAGGGGGATGAGACTCATCAGATCCTAGCAGATCGGGTGGTGGATTTTGATGATCGGATGGTGATTAGGGAGTTGTTATCTTGTAGATTGGTTTGAATCCTAGTTTGACATGGTGTTGTGATTGGGTTTTTTCAAGGGGGATTTGATGTGGGGTTTGCACGGGATTGTATGAGTGATTTTTTCTGTGCATTGAATTCTTGTTGCGCTTTTTAGACGTAGTTTTTTTTGCGATTAGGATGCTCAGTGCACACGTTTGTGTGGAATCCTGTCTGGTTGAATTTAGGGCTTATGGGATCTGTTGCGTTTGGATTGTTGATTGAATAAAAAATGACTTTTTATCAAAGCTTGATTGATAAGAAGCTGAATTTTCCAAGAAAGCGGACGGTTTGAGTATGAAGCCTTTGGGAAAGTAGGCCCGCTAGAATTCTTCTGGGGATTTGTGGTTTTTAAGGGGGGAATCTTTGGGACTCAATCCCAAAGATTCCCTTGGTTTTTATTTCTTAGGCGGAATGCCCACTTCAAATTTGAATGTATGGGTGTCTGATCCCACTTGCACTCTCAACTGCAAGGGAGATTCGTTTGTAAGCTTTCGAAGGGCCACTGCGACAAATCCACTAGTGAAGCCTGTTTTATGTAGTGTGCTCTTTCTGAAATAATGTGCTGCCAAGATTCTTCTGCTGTATTCAGCCTCGCGATAATAGTTTCCATTCATATTGAAACCACCACCATAAAACCCTCCAAGAGGAGCCATGAAAGGTGAATATGTGAAGAATATCGGGTAGGGATTGGGGAAATATTGAGGATTGTTCATTGGCGGCATACTGATGTTGAAATTCTGTAGGAGTGCCTGGAAATCGTAGTTGCTTGCAATCACTTCCTTGCTGGTTAGCACATGGAATGTTTGCACATTTTGGAAAAATTGAAGATTTGCAACATCAAAGATGATGGGTTCATCTGACTTGACCTGCACATAGAACAACAATGGCACACTGCTATTGAAATCGATTTGACCAAGCTTGATCTGCACTGTGGAGTGCTCCTTCTTAGATGTGAGAATTTTTTCCCCATCGTTGAAGTGGTATTTTGCTTCCGGAGTAATCTCATAAACGGTACCGCATCCCACGAAGAGAAAGGTTAGCAATAACAAAAAGCGTTTCATTTTGGTATCCTCATATTTTTTTATAATACAATTACACTACAATACTACCATAAAAAATCAAAATTGATTGAAAAAAGTGAAAGATGAGGTGGCTATGCAAACCATTCAGTTATCCCATGGTAGTGGAGGGGCTCAGACAAATGAGCTGATTGAGCGAGTGTTTCAAAAATACTTGAGGGAATTTCTGTGCGATGTCGGGGAAGATGCAGGGGTGTTTGGAGCAGCCAGTGAATGCAAATATGCCACAAGCACGGATTCCTATGTCATCAGTCCTTTGTTTTTCAGTGGTGGAGATATTGGCAAGCTTAGCATCTGTGGCAGTAGCAATGACGTGGCTATGCGTGGTGCTAAGCCCAAGTATTTCAACATTGGCTTTATTTTGGAGGAGGGGTTAGAGATTGGAGTGCTTGAGGGGATTCTAGCATCCATGGCCAAAGAACTCAAAAAAACAGATCTCAAAATTTTATCCGCAGATACCAAGGTCGTAGGACGCGGGCATGTGGACAAAATCTTTGTTAACACTACTGCAATTGGCGAGGTCATCCGGGATGTTGGTATCAAGCAATTGAGGGAGGGTGATGTGATTTTACTCAGCGGAGGTATTGGCGCACATCATGGTGTGATTTTTTGTGCACGTAATGAAATTAGTCTGCATTCTAGCCTCCAAAGTGATTGCAAGCAGCTCTATCCCCTGCTAGAGCCTTTGTTTCGCAGCGAGATTCCTCTGCATACGCTGCGGGATGCCACGCGCGGGGGCATTGCTTCTGTGCTAAATGAATGGGCCCAGAGTGCAGATCTTGATATCTTGATAGAGGAGGAAAAAATTCCTATCTGCCAGGAGGTGCAGGGGATTTGCGAGATGCTGGGGTTAGATGTGTATGCGCTGGCCAATGAGGGTGCTTGCGTGCTAGCAGTGCCAAAAGATTTTGCCATGCAGGCTTTAGATCTTTTGCGTAGGCATGAGGATGGCAAAGATGCAAGCATCATTGGTGAGGTGCGTGCTAAGTCTGGTAGCATCGCGCGTGTGGTGCTGCAAAATGCCTGGGGAAGCAAGAGGTTTTTGGACTATCCCCAGGGGGAATTACTGCCAAGGATTTGCTAGTATTTCCTTTATGCTGGCATGGGTTTTTCTAAGTTTTGTTTTTCTGTGATTTTTTGAAAATTTGTCAGTGTGGCTTGCATTTGCGAAGTTCTTCCTGCGTCGCACAAACCCGCTCAAAACTAACCAAAGCAAACAAGATTGGTAAGCAAAGAAGCGCCAAGTAAATCCAGCTAGGTTTTATTTTTCTATCTTTTGCATGTCATAAATAGCACATGAATCTTCTTTATATGAGTCTAGTTAGCCACTTGTGATTGATTTATCCATAGCTCCGCCAAGCTTTTGTCTCTTATACCCTACTCCATGGGAGGGATTTCTCTGCGTGTAGAGGGATGATTTCCCCATCCTTTGTTTTGACTGCTTTGGGGATGGTGCAGGGAGTTTTTTGAAAATCAAAAATTCTCTCCTTTTCCAAAGTGATTTGATAATTTTTGATGGCATTATCACTCACAAAGGCCTGCAGATTTTCCAGTGCGCCATGCTCTTCAAAGAGTGTGATGAGAGATTCTAAAAGACAGGGAGCAGAAAAAATCCCCGCCGCACCATTTTGTAGTTTGCTTTGGAGCAAATGAGGTGCGCTATCTGAGCCAAAGCAAACCTTTGGATGTGCGCTTAAGGCGAGCTCTAGGAGTTTTTCTTTGTCTTTTTTGGTTTTGAGGATGGGTTTGCAAAAATGATGGGGGGAGAGATTTTTTCCCAAGAGATCATCTAAATCCATCGTGATATGATGCAGCGTCAATGTCGCAAAAATATTTTCAAAATCTTCCAAAAGTCTGATGCTGCGATGATCGCTCATGTGTTCTATGATGATTTTTAGCTTCGGATAGCACTTGGCCAGTGTTGTAAAAACGCTTGCAAATTCATATTCCCGATCCATGCTAAAGCCATTGCTTTCCCCATGGATGCTGAGGATGAAGCCTAGTTCCTGGGCGATTTCTAATACCTCCAAAACCTGTGCATCTAGAATGTTTTGGATCCCATCACTAGAATTTGTGGTCGCACCCTTGGGATAGAGCTTTAAGATTTTATAGCTTGAGGCTCTGGCAACTTCGAGCTCTTTTGCATGTAGGCCTTGGGTGATATAAAGTGTCATGAGTGGCTGAAAATCTGGGGCTAGTGCGCGGATTTGGGATTCATAATTTTTTGCATCCTTTGTCGTGCACACAGGAGTTTTGAGGTTTGGCATGATGACTCCTGCGGCAAAACTCTTTGAAGTGTAGGGGAGCACGCTTGCTAGCATATCGCCCTCTCGCAGGTGCAAATGCATATCCAGGGGATTTTTGAGAGAAAAATTTTGCATGAAATTCCTTTTTTGCCTTTTTGTTATTATAGTGCAAGCTTTGCAATTTTTCTAATTCCAAGCAATGCAGATGTGGGAGGAATTCGGTCAAAATCGCACGCTCAAAGTAAAAACGAGGTACCCACAAAAAATGCACCAAAAATGTGGAGGAGGAGAGGTGAAATGTGAGAGGGGTTAGGGATTGAGATTAGAGTGTAAAAAGGCAAAAATAGCCTGCAATTCTGTATCAGTGAGATGATATTTTGGCATGACGCCCTTATCCATAAGTGTTCTTTTTTTGAAGGTTTCAAAATCCAGCACAGTGATGTCTGGGGCTTTGAGGATTTTGGGGATATTTTTATGCTTATAGCTTGCAATCACCCCACCACGTCCATCGCTGCCATGACAGTGGATGCAGCCGATTCCACGGGGGTTTTTGTAGAGTTCTTTGCCATACTCTTCGATGGTAATGAAGCTTTCTTCTTTTGCAAAAAGCGCTGCAAAAAACAAAACCCCAAGAGTTTTTTTCTTCATTTGGTTGCCACCTTTTTCTTCTTTGCTATAACTTTTATTCTTGCTATAATTATAGTAAAAATATCCTAAAGGGAAAGAATGATTTTATTGGATGGAAGGGCGGTGGCAGAGGAAAAAGAAAAAGAGCTGATGCAAGAAGTAGAGGAGCTGCATCAAAAAAATATTATTCCCACATTGGCTGTGATTTTGGTAGGCAATGACTCTGCGAGTGCCTCCTATGTGAATATGAAGACAAGGGCATGTCACCGCATCGGGATTGATTCTGTGACGCAAAAATATCATACAAATATCACGCAGCACCAAGTGCTTGATGCCATTAAGAAGCTCAATGATGACTTCAATGTTGATGGGATTTTGGTGCAGCTGCCCTTGCCAGGACATATCAACACTCAAGAGATTTTAGAGGCCATTGATCCTGCTAAGGATGTAGATGGATTCCATCCTTATAACATTGGCAGGATGCACGCAGGGATTCCTGCATTTGTGCCTGCCACTCCTATGGGCGTCATGCAATTGCTCAAATATTATAAGATTGAGATTTTGGGCAAAAATGTCGTCATCATTGGGGCTAGCAATATCGTGGGCAAACCCCTGGCTGCCTTGATGCTCCAAGAGGGCGCTACCATTAGCCTGTGCCACATCCACACCAAAGACATTGCATTGCATGCAAAAGAGGCAGATATTGTGTGCGTGGGAGTGGGTAAGGCAGGGCTACTCAAAAAAGAGATGATTAAAGAGGGTGCAGTGGTTATAGATATTGGCATCAATCGCCTAGAAGATGGGAGATTGGTGGGGGATGTGGATGCGCTTGTTGCCAAAAAAAGCTCTTATTTTACCCCTGTTCCTGGCGGTGTAGGACCCATGACAATTTCTGCGCTTTTGCAAAATACAATCCAAGCTGCAAAAAATAGAAAAGGAAAATAATGAAAAATTTTTTTAGTAAGTTGAGTGCTTTTTCATCAAGCTGGATAGGGACGATCATCATTGTCTTGTTTGTCATATTTTTCATTGCGCAGGCTTTTGTAATCCCTTCGCGATCCATGGTGGGCACACTCTATGAGGGTGACATGCTATTGGTAAAAAAATACGCCTATGGCATCCCTCTGCCGCGCCTGCCCTGGGTGAATTGGGTGATATTCCCAGATTTTTCTAATAATGGGCATTTGATAGCAGGGGAACATCCTAAGCGAGGAGATATTGTGATTTTTGTCCCTCCGCATGAGAAAAAAACCTATTATGTGAAGCGCAATTTTGCAATCGGTGGGGATGAGATTCTTTTCACAAAAGAGGGCTTGTATCTGCATTGCAAGGAAGGCAATGACTTCATAAAAGAGCATTATGCTGATAAAAAAAGCTTAGAGTTTGCTGGAAAAATTTTTGTGCTCAATCCCTATATGAGCGAGCATAGAGGCATTCATTATGCCAAAAATAATGAGACTTTTTATTTTATGCAGATGCTTGCAAGTGGTAAAATTATCTCTCAAGATCCTAGCATGCAAAAGATTTCCATGCAGCCCATTGTTTTGGATGGAGAGCTGGTGTTTTATAAGCAGATTCCTGAGAATGAATTTTTTATGATTGGAGATAATCGCGACAATAGTAATGATTCTAGGTTTTGGGGAAGCGTTCCTTATGCAGATATTGTAGGCAAACCTTGGGTGATTTGGCTGAGTGTAAATCTGCGCAATAGCCAAGAGGCTGATGTAATCAATCATCCTAAAAAATTCTTTAGCATTCGCTGGAATAGGATGTTTAAAAGTATGCATACTTTGGAATCAGAAATCAAGTAGGAAATATGGATTTTGATTCTACGAGTGTTTTAAAAGTTTCCCTCTCAATTCTGGCGTTTTTGTGTGCCATTATTGGGCATGAGATCATGCATGGATATGTCGCCAAGCATTATGGCGATCCCACTGCTAGCATGGCAGGGAGGCTTAGCATCAATCCCATCAAACACATCGATTTGATGGGCTCCATCATCGTGCCATTGATGCTGCTTTTTGCTCAAGCTCCCTTTATGTTTGGATGGGCTAAGCCCGTGCCCATTGATATCCGATCTATCATCGCTAGACATGGCTTCATGCCTGCAGTATATGTGAGCTTGGCTGGGATTTTTTATAATCTCTCCATCGCTCTTGTAGTCAGCACGGCCTTAAAATATGGTTTTTCTCTGGATGGAAAAAACATTCTAGAGGAGATTTTTGTATTTTTCTGCCTGCAACTTGTCGTCTATAATGTGATTTTGGGGGTGTTTAATCTCTTCCCCATCCCTCCGCTTGATGGCTCCCAGGCTTTGATGTTCCTTTGCCTGCATTTTGGATATGAGACTCTACCTCGATGGTTTATGAAAATCCAGGGCTATGGGTTTATCATTATTTTGGTGATTTTGGCTACCCCATTATCCAAAATCCTTTTTCAACCAGTAGAATTTTTGATAAAATTTCTGCTGTCTTGAGGACCCAAAAAGACCAAGAAAAAGATTGTAGGACTAACAAAACACAGCGGACAAAAGTCTATAAATCCAAAAAATCCCGAGGAAAAATGAAAAACAAAAACACAAAAGAAGAAAAACAAGGACGGATGAAATATTTTCTAGGCGCAGATCATGCGGGATTGAAGCTTGGGGAATTTGTGAGAAATTTTTTGCAAATTCATGGATATGAGGTGCAGTGCTTTTTCCCTACAGAATCCAAGGTGGATTATCCTGATTATGCCAAGAAAGTTTGCTGTGCAGTGCTCAAAAATCCTCCTAGTAGAGGGATTCTTATCTGTGGAACTGGGATTGGGATGAGTATGAGTGCCAATCGCTTTCAGGGCATCCGTGCAGCCATTTGCACGGATGCTTATATGGCAAAAATGACACGCATGCATAATGATTGCAATGTCTTGTGCCTGGGCGCTCGCCTCTTAGGAGAGGGCGTGGTGGAATCGATTTTGGAGGTGTTTTTGCAGACAGAATTTGAAGGAGGGCGGCATATAGCGCGTATAGAGAAGATGGATAAGGATTGCTATGTGGGACAATAATTTGATTCAATGGTTTCTCATCACTGTTTTTTTGATTTTTGTATTGTTTGTGGTCATTCGGGCGTTTTTTTATAAATCCATCGCAGAGCGTGAAGAGCGTAATTCTGCATCCATGAAGCTGACTTTGCGCGAGGCAGAGATCTTGATTCAAAAGCATCAATTGCAATTACAGAGGGCGCTTGGGAACATCGACTTGCTCACCCAAGAACTCAACAATCTCAAAAATGAATTAAAAATTGTCAAACAGCGCAATACTCAATATCGCATGGAAACAGATAAATACAAGGCACGTATCAAGGATTTGGAACAAAAAATCGAGGCATTGTTATGAGTGATTTTTGTTTTGATAGGGCATTTCAAGAAGCTCTCTTGCAGGAAATTAAGATTGTTAGAGACTATCCAAAAAAAGGAATTTTATTTCGTGATATCACCTCTTTGCTAAGTCATGGAAAATTGTTTTGTGAGCTGATTGCAGGACTTGCCAAGCGCTATGAAAAAAAAGAGATTGAGTTTGTAGCTGGCATTGAATCTAGAGGTTTTATTTTTGGTTCTGCACTTGCTTGTGCTTTGCATGCGGGATTTGTTCCCATTCGCAAAAAGGGAAAATTGCCGCGAGAAGTTTATCAGAGGGAATATCTTTTGGAATATGGGAGTGATGTGGTGGAGATTCACAAGGATGCATTTTGTGGCAGGCAAAATGCAAAAGTGCTTTTGATTGATGATATTATCGCCACAGGTGGGACAGCGCGCGCGAGTGTGGAACTCATCGCAGAGGCAGGTGGGGAATGCCTTGAGGCTTGTTTCTTGATAAATTTTAAGGAATTGAATTCGCAGGCAAATTTACAGACAAAAATTTTTAGTGTTTTGGAGCTTTGAATGAAGAAGAAACTATTGCTATTTGGAGTTTCAGTCATTGTCTTGGTAGTGCTATTTTTTTTGTATGTGAAGGATGTGGATTTTTCTTTGGAAAAGACCATTATCCAGTTGTGGGATAAATATGTCGCGACTTGGGGATATTTGATTTTGTTTTTGTGGAGTGTTTTGGAGGGCGAGCTGGGGCTCATTTTTGCGGGAATTGCTGCGCACATGGGGCATTTGAATGTGTGGTTAGCAATTTTTATTGCGGGCCTTGGTGGATTTGCAGGAGATCAGATTTATTTTTACATTGGGCGCTACAACAAGGCCTATATCCAAAAAAAGCTCGTTTCTCAGCGTAGAAAACTAGCACTCGCGCACTTATTGCTACAAAAATATGGTTGGATGATTATTTTTATCCAGCGCTATATGTATGGAATGAGGACAATCATTCCTATTAGCATTGGTCTTACTCGCTATAGTGCTTTGAAATTTGCGCTTATCAATCTCATTAGTGCCTGGATTTGGTCTGCCATTACCATTTTGCTTGCCTGGGTATTAGGAGATCAAATTTTGGAAATTTTGAAATTATTCAAACAAAATCCCTTTATTATTGTAATTTTTGCAGTAATATTTTTTGGAGGCGTGATTTGGTATTTCAATCGTCACACCAAGAGGCTCAAAAGCCAAGAAGTTGAGGTAATGAGTCAAAATATTCAAGAAAGACTGGAGAAAGAGGAAGGAATATGAATATTTTATTAAAGGATGAAAAATTTGGTAAGAATAAGGCAGAAGCAAGGGTTGTTTTTGTCGTCAATAAGGAGCTCAAACACCCCTGGAATCCAGAGAAAAAATTCAAAGAATTCCACTATAAAGGTGAGGGAAATTTTTTTGATCAAGAGAGCAAGACGCTCTATCTTGGCATCCCAAAGCTCGATAGCGATTCCCTACGCGAGGGGGGATATAATGCGGTGCGTTTTTTTGAAAATTATGGCTTTGAAAGCCTAGAGGTTGGTGCATATGGTAATCAAGAAAACATGTATGCGCTGGTGCTAGGAATGCTTTTTGGTGTGTATCGTTTTGATGCCTACAAAAGCAACAAAAAGCAAAATCCTATCAAAGAGGTTTTTATTGCAAATGAGGGGTATGAGGGGGATTTTTCCCTACCAGGGAGTGCAGAGATCAAAAAAGCAAAGATTATTACAGAGGCAGTGTTTGCTGTGCGAGATAAGATTAACACCTGCCCTGCAGACGCGACTCCAGAAGATCTGGCCAAATGGGCTAGGGAAGTGGCAAATGCGCATAGACTTGAATGCGTGATTTTGGATGAAAAAGATTTGGAAAAAGAAAAAATGGGTGCATTTTTGGCTGTGAATCGCGCTTCCATACATCCCCCCCGTCTCATCCATCTTTCCTACAAACATAAAAATCCTAAGGCAAAAATCGTGATTGTGGGCAAAGGTTTGACCTATGATTGCGGAGGACTGTCTTTGAAACCCTCAGATTTCATGGTGACCATGAAGGCGGATAAAAGTGGCGGATGCGCGGCGATTGGGATCATGCAGGTGGTGGCCAGCCTTGAGTTGGAAGTGGAATTGCACACAATCGTGGGTGCCACAGAAAATATGATCGGGGGTGATGCTTATAAGCCTGATGATGTTTTGCGTTCCCGCGAGGGTAAAAGCATTGAAGTTCGCAACACTGATGCTGAGGGGCGCTTGGTGTTGGCAGATTGCTTGAGCTATGCGCAGGATTTGAAGCCAGATTTTTTGCTAGATTTTGCGACCTTGACGGGCGCTTGTGTTTTAGGTTTGGGGGAATATACAAGCGGAATCATGGGATACAATGAAGCGCTCAAGGCACGCTTTGAAGAACAGGCGCTTAAGAGCGGGGAACTCATGGCGCGACTGCCCTTCAATCGGCATCTAGAAAAACTCATTGAATCCAAAGTAGCAGATATTTGCAACATCTCTTCCTCCCGCTATGGTGGCGCGATTACTGCTGGTCTCTTCCTTGGGGCATTCATCCGCGAGGAATACAAAGATAAGTGGCTGCATATTGATATCGCCGGGCCTGCTTATGTCGAAAAAGACTGGGACATCAATCCCCATGGGGGTAGCGGGGCTGGTGTGCGCGCATGTGTGGAATTTCTTTGTGACATTATTAAAAAGGCTTAAGAATGGGATTATCAATTGGAATCGTGGGGCTGCCAAATGTGGGGAAGTCTAGCACCTTTAATGCATTGACAAAGACGCAAAATGCACAATCTGCTAACTATCCCTTTTGCACGATCGAGCCCAACAAAGCTATCGTGGAGGTGCCAGATTCTCGGTTGAAAAATCTTGCTAAGATTATAAATCCAGAGAGGGTGCTGCATTCTATGGTGGAATTTGTGGACATCGCGGGGCTTGTGAGGGGGGCTAATAAGGGCGAGGGTCTGGGTAATCAGTTTTTGGCAAATATCAAAGAAACTGACGTGATTTTGCATTTGGTGCGCTGCTTTGAGGATGAGAATATCACCCATGTGGAGGGGAGCGTCGACCCTCTGCGCGATATTGAGGTCATTGATTTGGAATTGATTTTAGCAGATCTTGCAAGCTTGCAAAAGCGTATTGAAAAACTCACAAGACAGGCCAAAGCAGATAAGGATGCAAAATCCATGCTCGATTTGAGTTTGGAGCTTTGCAAGCATTTAGAAGAGGGAAATCCCGCTAGAACTTTCGCACAAAAAGATCATCAGGATTTTCTTATGCTCAATAGAGAACTGCGATTTTTGAGCAACAAAGAGGTGATTTTTGGGGCAAATGTCGCTGAGGAAGATTTGAGTCAAGACAATATGCATGTGAAAAATCTTAGACAATACGCTCAGAAACATGGTTGTGAGATGATTAAGCTTTGTGCCAAACTTGAAGAAGACATGGTGGGCATGGAGGATGAGGAAAAAAGTGAATTTTTAGAGAGTTTAGGAAGCAAGGAAAGCGGGCTAGAGCAAATCATTCGCACGGGATTTTATAAACTTGGTTTGATTAGCTACTTCACTGCAGGTATCAAAGAGGTGCGCTCCTGGACTATTAGGCGCGGAGATAGCGCGCCAGTGGCTGCTGGTGTGATTCACAAAGATTTTGAAAAAGGCTTCATTCGTGCAGAAACCATTAGCTATGAAGATTTTGTAAAATATGGTGGTGAAGCAAAATGCAAGGAGGCTGGTGTGCTGCGTGTAGAGGGAAGGGACTACATCGTGCAAGATGGCGATGTCATGCATTTTCGCTTCAATGTTTGATTGTGTTTTAGCGTTTTTTCATCTCGCCTGGATAAAGATTCATCGATTCACTCGCGTTAAAATCATAGCCACGACTTTAATCTAGTCAAATTCATTTAGGCCTTGTGCTAGAAGCATCGCTTGTAAAATCTTCGCATTCTTGATGCAAAGTTTTTAAAGATTCTCCAAAATCACTTCTTTCACATCTTTGGGCGTGATTTCATGGATATTTAGTGTACTTTGTTGCAAAAAGTTAGAAAAAATGGCATAGGCATTAGGATTTTTTCGGATGATAGGATGGTAAATTCCATAGTATTCCCCCCCTAGACCTTTGGGATAGGGGGTAAATCTATGGAAGTGATTGCCATTGTACACGACAAATATCTTGTCGTGTCCAATGGCCTTAGCAATGTGGACACAAGATGTTTCATTGCTAAGCAAGTGATTGCCATTGTACACGATTTTGGCAACTTCACAGAGTGAAGTTGCTCCACAAAGATTATAGGCTTTGGAATGTTGTAAATTGTGAGTGATAAAATCTGCATTGGCTTTATCTTCCATTCCTCCACAAACTACAATATTGAATCCTTGTTTTGATAAAAATTCTGCAATTTCCAAGAAAGATTCCTTACTCCATTTGCGATACGTTGTCGATGCACCGATGAAAAGAACAGCATAGGGAGTTTGTATGTTGAATTTTTCCAACACATCTTGAGGATTTTTGAGCTGCATTTCCAGCATGGTATCAAGTTTTTTTTCCAAAAGATTTTCAAAAAATTCCAAGTTTCTAAAAAATTCAAATAGGATCTTTGGATTTGAAGGTAGGATTTTCGTGTAATAAGAATTGAAATAACTTTCCAATCTTGAAGAAAGATTGGAAACATCTCCTTCACAGGTAATTTTTTGTGTAGCAATTGCAAACCGTGCGATTTGTTCGCTAACAAGATCCCGACTAAAAAGTGGATTGATAAGCAAGGCATAACTTTTTTGGCGGATTTTTTTCAAAAAAGTGAAATGATAGAAGGGGTTATTTAGAAAAGCTTTTCTTTGTAAGGGGATAAAGGTATCAATATATGGCATATCAAAGCTTTCTATCAAGTCTTTATTTGCAATATTTGCCACAAGAGTGATCTTGCCATAGTGCTCATAAAGGGGTTTGAGAAAATTTCGAAATAGCACATAATCCCCGATAGCATCTGTCCTGATGACCAAAATTCCCTGTGGACGTGTTGGAGTTTTGCGGAAAAATAGGATAAGCAATCGATCCAAAAATTCCAAGCTTATAAAACGCAAACTTTTCATAAGAAATTTGATCAGGGATTGTGAAGGAGGGTCATAAAAAAGAATTTTGTGCTTTTTACAGAGAATTTTTTCTTGTTGATTTGGCAAAAAGACAAAATCAGAATGCAAGAGAGTTGCTTGTCTGCTATCTAAGATATAGGGAATATTTTGCATAGCAAAATAAGAGATAAAAGATTTTTTTGTGCCAATAAATTTTAGTGGAGTGTCGCCAAGTTTTTGCAATAAATTTTGCAGGGCTTTTTTATTTGTCTTTGCACCAAGATAAATTTGCATTAAGAAGCCTTGAGAAAATTACTAGGATAGAGGTTTTTCTTTTTGGCTCTGTTATGTTGTGGAGTTTTGTGCTGGGGTCTTTGGCGGGGCTTATCGACCCTGAAGTGCCAAGTATCAAGGATTTTAAGACACTGGGCTCTAGGATATTGGATCTGCGGGTTTGAACAACGCACAAGTACTATCATCTCGCCCCCCCCCCATTATTTTTGTATACATCAAAAGATATTCTTTGGCAACCCTTGGTGCAGCAAATCTCTCCACGCTTTTTCTGGCATTTTGGCTTAAATCCTTTCGGCCTTGCACAAATAAAATCCCATTTTTGAGATCAGAAACATCTTTGGCAAGATAGCCATTATATTTGTGAGTGATCATATCTCCATTTCCTCCGATGGCAAAGGCTACCACAGGTGTTCCGCAGGCAAGAGACTCCATGATGGTGTTGCTGAGATTTTCTTCAAGGCTTGAGGTGATGTAGAGATCGAGGCAATTATAGAGTAGGGTGAGGCTCACATCATCAAAAAGATGGCCTAAGAAATGCGTTTGCAAGCCAGGGATGGCCTTCCCGCTGCTTGCACCAAAAACTACTAGTAAATAGCGCTCTTTATTTTCCAAGAGAGAAAGAGCGGCAATTAGCTCTTGATATCCCTTTCTTGGGACGCTGGTGGCCTCTTTTGCACCAAAGCCAATGAGGATTTTTTCTTGAGAAAATCCAAAAATCTCCCGCGCGGTTTTTTTTGCAATGGGATGAAAGATTTTTGTGTCAATGGGATTGGGTAAATTGATAATGGGGGCATTTTTCAGCAGGGCGGAATGTTTTGCCTGCGCGGCAATCCAGGTAGAAAGCCCATTGATTGTGAGATTGAGCTTTGGGTAGATTTTTTGCTTTTGTTTGAAGGTTTTGTAACTGAGATCCCTTTTGGAATCTGAGCCAAGTTTTGGGCAAGATTGACACTGCGTCTGAAAATTTTTGCATCCCATTGTATAGTGGCAGCCCCCAGTGTAGGGATTTTCATCATGCAGACTCCATAGAATTGGCTTTTTTAGAGCTAAAAGATCTTTGAGATGGAGAAATCCTGCATTGATCCAGTGCAGATGGATGATATCAGGATTTAGGGCTTTGATTTTTTTTATCAAAGAGGGATTGCGCAATGCAAAATGCGAGGAAAATACATCTTTTTGGCGATTTTTATAAAAAAAACTAGGAAGCTGTGCATAGCCTTTGCGAACAAAGGATGTTAGCATTTGGAATTTGCTAGAATCCACATTTTGCACGCTAGAAAGGTCAGAAGTCTTATGTAAAGTAAAGATATAAGAGTGAATGTTTTGTTCTAACAAGGCTTTATGAAGCCGCAGGGTAGCCCTTCCCGCGCCCCCACTATCCTGCGTGGTGAGGTGAAGAATCTTCATAAATCATCCCTTTTTGTTTTTCCTAATTTTTCTGGTGTTTTTCATGCTTTCCCATGCCTGCTGTTGTATGGGGAATTATAACGGATTTTCTTAGCAATCGCATATGCCACACAGATCTATGGAGGCGTAGTCATCGCGCATCTGTGCAAATTATCATTATGTTTTTGTGCTAAATCTTTGTGGAATTTAAGTCATAGAGGGTTCTTTGAGTTTGACGCAGAGTTCTGGGTAATGTTTGATGACATTGTTAAACTGGATTTGCCCCTTTCCCAATGTTCCATTTTGTTCGCTGAGAGTGGGGGTTTCGTGGTGGAGAATGGAGGGATTTTCGTGTCGTTTTCTGGCATTTTCTACAAGCAAAGTAGGTGTGTCAACTAGCACTGCCATTGCCCAAAAATACAAATCATCATCAATGGGCGCGAGAGAGAAGATCTTTTCTAAATCAAAAATATCAGGATGCAAACAATTTGGTGGATAAAGCACCCCCGCAGATCCAATGGCAAAATTACAAAGTCTAGGTGCGCAGGACTCTTCTGTCTCCTTCCAGGTATTTCTAGGTTTTAGACTTGCGACATAGCTCCAGTGCGTGCAGATGGCATTAGGGTAGAGGAGATGACCCTGCCAAAGCTCTAAAAGCCAAGTAGGGTGGTAGTACATATCATCATCAGCAATCACGATGGTCTCATCAGGATAGCGCTTTAGTGTAGGGAGAAGTTTTTTGTAGGATTTGATGTCCTCGCACCATGTAATCTCAAAATTTTCAAATCTTGTGAGTTTTTGCAGTGATTTTGGGATCTTTTTGCCGGGGAATTGGGATTCTGCCAGATAGAGAATGATCTTTTTTGGAGGGGATTTTTGGAGCAAAAGAGAAAAGATTGTAAATTTCACAAAAGGAATCCTTTGGGGAAAAGAAGTCAGCGAAACGATGCAGGGCAGGGGAGTTGTGCAGAGATGCTTGGCGCGATAGGAAAAATGTAGAGTCCAAAAAAGCCGCTTGAAAAACATTGAATTTCCATAGCGGATAAGGCGATAGGGCTTGGTGATTATGGGATAGTTTCTTAGTTTTTTTCGAAGTTTTGTTAGCAAGTGATTCCTTTTTGTGAATTTTTTAACCTCTTTGGTTTTTTCTTTTTTTTAATCCTTTTGTTTTTCTGCTTTTATCTGGCCAAATTTCTCAAGTTTTTTTTGGGTCATCCTTTCATGGAATTTCTTTGTTTTTGTTTATTTGTCCTAACACTCTTTTTTGTTGTTTGGTTTTGAGTTTTTTGATGGGAAGTAGTGTGGATTTTACTAAGCAAGAGGAGTGGAAAAAATATTCATCAAAGGAACAGGGGAATTTGGCTAGCAATTTGCATGGGACACAGATGTGGGTATTTGAAAAAAGGAGGTTTTGAAAGAGTTTAGAGAATTTTGCTCCTGCCCCCCCCCCCTAGTAGCTTTTTAGAATTTTTTATGAACTCTATGCCAGGGTTGCAAGGATTTTGTAGCCTGGAGGGGCTTTGCAAAAATCTTTGGTAAGTCTGCAATACTCTAGGGGCCTTTTGCACCAAAATCCTTTTGATTTTTCTGGGGATTATAGCAGTTTTTAAACAATCAAAATGGCTGCTGCCTTAGATGTGGCTTTGTTGTGAGAGCGTGTTTTTTCTATGCGGGCGTTGTGATTGAATGTATTCATGCTGTGCTAGTGCAAGAGACTCTGTGATCGTGTCTTATGCGGGGGATTCTCTTTGGATTGAAATTCCCTCATGGGATGGGCCCATTTGGATGGGCCCCAGGCGATGGTTGGGGGTTATTCTACTTCTGCATCGATGATGTCATCATCTTTTTTGGCCTGAGTGTTGTCCTGACTTGGATTGTTATTTTTGGCATACATTGCTTCAGCAAGTTTATGACTGACTTCTGTAAGCTTTTTGATTTTTTCATCGATTTGCTCTTTGCTGGCATTTTCTTCTTTCAATATTGCCTTGAGATCCTCAATAGCTTCTTCTATTTTTGTCACCTCTGTGCTATCGAGCTTATCTTTGAATTCACCCAGAGATTTTTCTGTTTGATAGATAAGATTATCTGCCGTGTTTCTAGACTCTATGGCTGCTTTTCTTTTGGAATCTTCTTCTTTGTGAAGTTCTGCATCTTTTACCATTTTTTCAATTTCACTATCACTTAAACCACTAGATCCGCTAATTTTGATTTCTTGAGATTTACCACTAGCTTTGTCTTGTGCGCTAACAGTTAGGATACCATTGGCATCAATATCAAAGGTAACTTCAATTTGTGGGATGCCTCTTGGTGCTGGTGGAATTCCTTGCAAATCAAATCTTCCTAGGGATTTATTGTCTTTTGCCATTTCTCTTTCTCCCTGTAGTACAGAAATGGAGACTGCTGGTTGATTATCCTCAGCGGTAGAAAAGGTTTGTGTTTTTTTGGCTGGGATGGTAGTGCCTCTATCAATCACTTTTGTCATTACCCCACCAAGAGTCTCAATCCCTAAACTCAATGGTGTGACATCAAGCAATAAGACATCTTTTACATCCCCCTTTAGCACTCCTCCTTGAATTGCAGCACCAATTGCCACGACTTCATCAGGGTTTACGGATTTATTTAAATCTTTCCCGATAAAATCTTTCACTCTCTCTTGCACGCGCGGGATTCTTGTGGAGCCACCTACCATCACCACTTCGCTAATATCGCTTTTGCTAAGACCTGCATCTTTGATGACAAAATCAATTTTTTTAATGGTTTCTTCAATGAGATCATTGATCAGACTTTCAAATTTTGCACGGGTGAGTTTTTTTACCAAGTGCTTGGGGCCACTTGCATCAGCTGTGATAAAGGGCAGATTGATCTCAGTTTCTTGCGCACTGGAGAGTTCTTTTTTTGCATTTTCTGCAGCGTCTTTGATTCTCTGGAGTGCCATCACATCTTTTTTGATATCAATGCCTGTTTCATCTTTGAATTCTTGGGCGACCCAGTCAATGATTTTATTATCAAAGTCATCCCCACCCAAGAAAGCATCTCCGCCAGTTGCCAAAACTTCTACGACATTATCTCCAGTTTCTAGCACGGTGACATCAAATGTTCCTCCACCAAGATCATAGACCATGATCTTTTCTGATTCTTTTTTATCAAGCCCATAGGCGAGCGCTGCAGAAGTGGGCTCATTGATGATTCTAAGTACATTGAGACCTGCAATGGTTCCTGCTTCTTTTGTTGCCTTTCTTTGTGCATCATTGAAATATGCAGGGACGGTGATCACAGCCTCTGTGACTTCGCTTCCAAGATAGCTTTCTGCATCTTCTTTGATTTTCATCAAGATTTTTGCTGAGATCTCTTGAGGTGTATAGACTTTATCAGCGATCTCGATGGCACAAGCCCCATTTCTATCTACGATTTTATAGGGTAGTCTTTTTTCTGCTTCCTTTGCCTTATCTTCATTGAACATCAATCCCATGATTCTTTTAATAGAATAGATTGTTTTTTGTGGATTGGTGATAGCTTGGCGCTTTGCAGGCTCACCTACTAAGATCTCTCCCTTATCTGTGAAAGCCACGATAGAGGGGGTAGTATTTTTCCCTTCTTTATTTGCAATGATTTTTGCCTCATTGCCTTCATATACTGCCATTGCAGAGTTGGTTGTTCCTAAGTCAATTCCGATTACTTTTCCCATTTTTTATCCTTTTTTACGAGATGAATTTAGTTTTTTACAATTGCTACCATTGCAGGTCGCAGAGTTCTTTCTTTGTATTTATAGCCTTTTTGCATGACTTGTGCGATCGCTCCCTCATCTAGTTCTGCGTGTGGCACTTGCATAATACAATCATGGAAGTTTGGATCAAAATCTCCATCTGTGGGGATCTCCTCGATCCCGTATTTGGCAAGCGTTTTGATGAGATTTTCTACCACAAAGATAATCCCCTCTAAGATGGCAGGATTCTCTTTGGATACTTCTTTGGCATTATGCAATGCATCCAAAATTGGTAATAAATCTTTTGCAAACTTCTCATATGCATATTCCAGCGCCTGGACTTTATCTTTTTCCAAGCGTTTTTTGCTATTTTCAAAGTCTGCAAATACTCTTAGATATTCATTTTTTAGTTCATTATACTTTTGTTCATAATCCTCCTGTTGTTGGGTTTCTTGCACAGGATCGCTGCTATTTTGCTGGTCTTTGTGTTCATGGGAATGTTCCAACCCTTCCAGTGCCAAAGAAACTTTTTCATATTCCTCTTTCTTTTTTTCGTACTCTTGTTTTGCAAGCTCAAGCTCTGCTAAGAGTTCTTCTTTTGTGAGTTCACTCATTTCTTACTCCTTTTTTGAGATTTAAGCAGCAATTTGCTCATAAAAGTTTTGATAATCCACCATCAAGGTGCCGATGCAAAGCATCTTGTATTCTTGGCGATTTTGGATGACATTTTGCAAAATCCCCATGTAGCCCTCTGGAAAAATAGGATCAAACAAAATGCTACTCTGTACCTTGTCAAAGATCCTTCCTTCCAAAATCTCAAAAAACAATTCATGATAATGCGGGGATTGGATGAGAAAATCGATATTTTCTAGTCCAAAATAGCGCAATTCCTCATTTTGCAAATGATTCATCTTTTTTAGCGCGCCATGTGCCATTACCTGGTAGGCGATGTTTTTAATTTCATCGATATCCAGCCCGATGAGTTCAGAGAGAAAGCGCTCTAGCCTTGAATTATAGGGGAGCAAAATCTCGCCTTTTTCAAAAATGAGGATGAGGTATCTATCTTGCACATTTTGGATTTCTGTGAGCTTTTGAGAAATCTTTTTTTTGAATAGCAAAAACACTTCATGCTGTTTGCAAATCTGCATGATAGTCTCATCATCATCATGGATGACAAGGATTTGAGATTTGAAATCTATCCTTTGTCGCCAGTAATTCTTCATCGCAAAATGCGTAGGGATTCTCCCCCCACTAATATGAGGTTGCACCAAAATCCCTTCTTCCATGAGCAATTTGAAATAATTACGGATGGTTGCTGAGCTTATCTTTAGTGACAATGTGTTTTTTAGCATTTCAGAACCGATGGGCTCCTTGAGCCGTAAATATTCTTGTATGACTTGTTCTAACAACATTGTTTTATTGTAACCCATACACATCCTTTGCTTAGATTGCTTGGCATTATGCCTCAAAAAAGTAAATAATTTTAGCATTCTAATAAAAATATTGCTAAAAATTATAAATTTTTAGCCTAATGATATAAAGTAATATTAGCTCATATCACTAAATGTATTTGAAACAATCCCTGACTTTTGCCGCCAAATGTTGCAAAATCCCCGCATCGTGGTGCTAAAGCATTGTGATGGGATTGCTTTTTGGGAGGCGGGAGCTATTGTGGGTGATCGCGGCGCGGGAGCTAAAACCACCCCTTTATCCCAAGATTGAACCCTAACCCCATCGCGGTGCGGGAGGGGGAAGCATGTTTGAAAATCCCAGCGGACTACCACCGCTTGCGAAAAAACAATAAAAAAGCACTGAGATCGGGGTAGGGGGTTTGAGGGGTGAGTGTGTTTGAAATCTATACAGAATAGAACCTGACCGGGGTGGGGGATCTATAAGGCGTGCAAGCGCGTATGCGGTGCTAGGATGCGACTTTGCGCACGAGCGAATCTCTTGCCCACACTTGCACATATAAGCCCCTCCCCCTTTATGAAAAGAAAAAGAGGGGCCCCTCGAGCGAACGAGAGAACTGCCCTAGTTATGGAGAAAGAAACAAAGTATTTTGGAGTTATGATTAAAAACGCGACTTGAAAATAAAAAAAGAGACTCCAAAAAAATACAACCTAAAAACTGAGAAATGTGGAATCTTAAAAATGGAAAGAATCAAAATGGAGTAAAAATGAAGATTTTATGTGGCTCCGGATGTAGGATTCGAACCTACGACCAAGCGGTTAACAGCCGCCTACTCTACCGCTGAGCTAATCCGGAATATGCTTAAAAAAGCGGTGTAATTATAGACAAAAAAATCATCGTGTGTCAAGGGATTTCTAAAGTTTATAGAGATTTTTGGTTTTTTTCTTCAGGACTCCTTTGATGTCAAAAATGAAGCCATTTTCAGCAAGATGCCCTGCATAATCAAAATCTAAAAATTCCTCATGAGGAATCGCGATGATCAATGCCTCATATTTTCCTTGCAGTTTGTCAAGTTTCTGCACCTCTATGCCATAGTGGCTTTGGGCCTCTTTCACATCGATTAAAGAATCAAAGATTTCCACACATACACCATATTCCTTGAGTTCTTTATAAACCTCAAATACCTTTGCGTTGCGAATATCTTTGCAATTCTCTTTGAAGCTCGCGCCAAAAATGCCTATCTTTGCACTTAGGGGATTAGATTTGTGTTGGGTCAGGAGCTTGATGGTTTTTTGTGCGATGAAGCTTGGGATCGCATCATTGATGAGACGCCCTGAAGTGATGATTTTGGGATGGTAGCCATATTCATGGGCGATGTGCATGAGATAATAGGGATCCACGCTGATACAGTGCCCCCCCACAAGCCCCGGGGTAAAGGGCAGAAAATTCCATTTGGTTTTTGCAGCATTTAGCACTTCTTGGGTATCAACGCCAATTTTGTCAAAAATCAGACTCAATTCATTGACAAAAGCGATGTTGAGATCCCTTTGTGCATTCTCGATGGCTTTAGCAGCCTCTGCGATCTCGATACTTGGGGCTAGATAGGTATCTTGCACGATGCTTTGATAAAGAGTATTGATTTTTTTTGCAGATTCCTTGGTGCTGCCAGAGGTGATTTTGGTGATATTTTCTAGCGTATGGAGACTGTCTCCTGGGTTGATCCGCTCTGGAGAATATCCCACGAAAAAGTCCTCATTGAAGACAAGCCCACTTGCATCCTCCAAAACTGGCACACATTGCTTTTTTGTGCAAGTGGGGTAGGTGGTGGATTCATAGATCACGATGTCTCCTTTTTGCAAGAATTCTCCTACCAGCCTTGAGGCTCCTAGCAGCAGCGAGATGTCTGGTCTTTTGTGCGCATCAATAGGCGTGGGTACAGTGATGATGTAGATATTGCAATCTTTGAGAGAGTCCCTATCCTTGCAAAATGAAAGCTTTTTTGATGAGGCAAAATCCTCCACTTGTCCATTTCTATCAAAATTTTCCTGCAGTTCCTTGATGCGAGTCTCATTGATGTCATAGCCGATGGTGGGGTAGTGTCTCCCAAATGCGATGGCAAGGGGTAGTCCCACATAGCCCAGTCCAATAATTGCGATTTTATCCATAAAATTCCTTGATGCTTTGGCAGATAGTGAGAATCTGCGTGGGGGTGAGATAGGGATGGAGGGGTAGGCTTAAAATCTCTCTGGCACATTGTTCTGCAAAGGGTGCTTTTGTGCTGGGAAGATAGCCAAAGGCTTTTTGTTGATGCAGGGCGATGGGATAATGCACAGCCGTAGGGATGGCTCTTTTTTGCAAAAATTCTCTGAGACTCTCTCTAAGCTTACACAAAATGCTAAATTGTGCAAAAGAGCTTTTTGCCTTTCTATCAATAAAGGGCAGGGTGATTTTGGCATCCTTGAGATGTTTGCAATAAAGCCTGGCATTTTCCTGTCTCTTTGCTAGATTTTGTTCATAATAGCCAAGCTTTGTTTGCAAGATCGCTGCTTGCAAGCTATCTAGACGCGCATTCATTCCGATGATTTCATGCTGATAGCGCATGCTTTGTCCATGTGTGCGCAAAAGCTTGAGTTTGTGATAAATCCCCTCATCATTACAAAATATTGCACCTCCATCACCAAAGCAGCCTAGCGGCTTTGCGGGGAAAAAACTTGTCGTGCTGACATGCGCAATAGACCCGCTTTTTTTGCCCTCATAGCTAGCGCCAAAGCTCTGGGCTCCATCTTCAATCAGCCATAAATTCTCCTGCTTTGCTAGCTCTAGCAAGGCAGGGAGATTCCCCATCTGCCCAAAGAGACTCACTGCAAGGATGGCCCTAGTCTTTTTGGTGATGAGGGGTCTAATTTTTGAAATATCTAGGTTATAGCTCTCATCAATATCTACAAAAACCGGTCTAGCTCCCACTATCGCGATAGCTTCCGCACTCGCAAAAAAGCTAAAACTTGAGGTGATGACCTCATCATCTTTGCCTATGCCTAGGGCTAGGAGGCAGAGGATGAGTGCACTTGTGCCACTTGAGCAGGAGAGTGCATGCCTTACCCCGACAAATTTAGAAAGCTTTTTTTCTAGTGCCTCTATTTCTTCTCCCATGATGAATTGCCCGCTTGCAATCACGCGCGCAATGGCAGCATCGATCTCTTTTTGGTGCGCTTGATAATCTTGCTTGATCCCAGAAAAATCAATCATTGCCACACTTCACTCTTCCATCTTGCAAAAAATATGCACATCCCTCCTCTTGACTCCATGCCCTTCCTTGGGTGAAATTTAGCCTTTGTGCAGTTTTGTCCACCCAGCCAATGATGCGCGCAGGATTGCCCACCACAAGCGCGTAATCTGGCACATCCCTGCTCACCACCGCACCCGCGCCAATGAGTGCATATTTTCCGATGCTATGCCCACAGATAATCGTGGCATTGGCTCCGATGGAGCAGCCTTTTTTGAGCAATGTGGGGAGGAATTCGCCTCTACGATTGATAAAGGCACGGGGATTGATGACATTGCTAAAAACTACAGAGGGCCCGATGAAGACATCCTCCTCGCAGCTCACTCCCTCATAAATGCTGACATTATTTTGCACCTTGCATCCATTGCCGATGAAGACACCCGGACCAATGACGCAATTTTGTCCAAAGGAGCAGCGCGCGCCAATGTGGGTATGTGGCAGGATATGACAAAAATGCCAGATTTTGGTGCCCTCTCCGATCTTGCAGGGCTGCTCGATGATGCTTGTGGGATGTACAAAGAAATTTACCCCATCCTGCAAGCTATTTTGCGCTTCATTTTGCGCTCTGGGTTGGGGTGTTGGTTGCATCCCATTTTGCGAAGGATTTTGTAAGCTGGGCTGCAGGGCTTGTGGCGCGAGAATTTCGCAAGTTTCTAGAGCATTTCCACGGGCTTTTAGGGTATTTTTTTTCATATATCCTCCATGCTTATTTTGGGTTTGATGCGCGGGCTTTTTTCCACGAGTTTTCATAGCATTTTTTGCAGGGATTTTTTTCATATATCCTCCACTTGCATGCACATAGGGTGATACTCCCCTCTGATCCCTAGCACGGGAGCATTGCGAATCTGATGCACAAGAGAGATGGATGGGCTTGCTTCTTTGAGGCCAAAGCCCCTGCCTTTTAGGATTTCCTCATAGCTTTTGGTATGCAGATTTTCAAATCCATCGCTAAATTCGATTTCTTCATTTTCTACGAGGATGGAGCGATATGTGCGCATTTTTGGGTTGGGGAGGTATTTGGCATTGATGGAGAGGAACCAGTGGACATCTGCATGTTCTAGCTGCAGGTTGCCACTAGCAGTGTCAGGTGTCTGGACATGTACCTGCAGGGCTTTATTTGCTCCAAAAATATACTGGAGCATATCAAAAAAATGCACCCCGATATTTGTAGCGATCCCCCCACTTTTGTTGAGATCTCCCTTCCAAGAGGCAAAATACCAATTCCCCCGTGCAGTGATATAAGTGAGATTCACACTAAAGCGCTTTTTTGGGTTTTGCTGCAAGTTTTGCTCTATTGTATGTTTGAGCTTGATGATGCTGGGATGCAGGCGTAGTTGCAGGATGTTATAGACTTTTTTGTTTCCTTTTTTTTCGAGTTCTTGCAAGGCCTCTAGATTCCAGGGGTTGAGGACGAGGGGTTTTTCACAAATCGCATCGGCATTATTTTTGAGTGCATAGCGGATGTGACTATCATGAAGATAATTGGGTGAGCAAATGCTAATAAAATCTATGTTTATATTTTTGTTTTGGAGTTTATTGATATGGCGATCAAAGCGTTCAAATTCCGTGAAAAAATGTGTTTGTGGAAAAGTTGAGTCCAAAATTCCTACAGAATCTTTTGGGTCCAATGCACATAAAAGTGTATTTTGCGTATCTGCAATAGCGCGTAGATGACGTGGGGCGATATAGCCTGCCACACCAATGATGGCAAAATTTTTCATAAATACTCCTTTAACACTGATAAGATTTGCATGGCACAATCTCCATTGCCATAAAAATTCTCACCAAAATCCCCTGATGCTTGGCTTGCAATGTGAACAAAACTTTGCAGAATTTTGTGTGCGTTGTTCCCTGCTAGGACATTATAATGAGAGTCCACGAGCTCCATCCACTCGCTATTTTCTCGCAATACAATGCAGGGTTTTTGAAAGAAATACGATTCTTTTTGCAGCCCCCCGCTATCTGTGATGACTAGTTTTGAATGCCCCAGCACATAGAGCATCTCTAGATAGCTTAGTGGCTCGCAGAACAAAATCCCAGGGTAGTCTTTGGGGTGGATAAATCTCGCTGTACTTGGGTGGAGGGGCAAAAGCAGCGGCAGGGATTTGGCGATCTCACAGAGTGCGGCAAAAATCTCACTCAAAGCCTCTTTGGTGAGATTTTCTTGGCGGTGGATGGTGCAGAGCCCAAAGGATTTGGGCAGTGTGAGGTCTGGGGCCTTTGCATATTTTGCAAAAAGCAAGCTTGCATCTTTCATGATGTCTCCAACCTGATAGATTTTATATTGGGGTGCCATGATTCCTTCATTGTGCAAGTTGTTTACTGCGATTTGTGAGGGAGCAAAGAGCAGGCTTGAGAGGCGATCGGCTAGGACTCGGTTTTGCTCTTCTGGCATAGAGAGTTGGAAGCTGCGTAAGCCTGCTTCTACATGGATGAGTGGGATTTGTAGCTTGGCGCTGGCAAGTGCACCTGCAAGGCTAGAGGTCGTATCCCCAAAGACAAGCACAAAATCTGGCTGCTCAGATAATAGGATGGATTCTAGACTTTTGAGCATATCTGCGAGCATGCAAAGCTGCGTCTTGCCGCCGTGAGGGAGCTTGTAGGAAGGAGGGGAGAGCTTGAGTGTGTCAAAAAACACTGCACTCATCTTAGGATCATAATGCTGCCCTGTGTGGACTAGAATTTGTTTGATGGGGGAGTTGTTGAGTGCGAGTTGCAGGGGAGCGAGTTTGATGAATTGGGGTCTTGCTCCTACAATAATCAGGAGTTTTAGCATGTTTGTGATCTTTTGGCGTATTGTTTTTGATACGTAGCTTCAAAAGCATGAATCATGGTCTGCAGTTGGAAATTTTCTAGATAGCGTTTTTTTGCATTGCTGCTATAAAAATCATAGTTTTTCTCTATCTCTAGGATGGCTTTTGCGATGGCCTTGGGATCCTTTGGCTCTATTACTAGGCCTGTGCTTTGGTGTTGATTGATAAAATCACTGCCAGAAGGCTTAAGCTTGGTAGAGACACAGGGAAGCCCAAAACTTAGCGCTTCTACCAAAACAATGCCATAGGATTCCTGCAAAGAGGGCAGGACGAAATACTTTGATTTGGCATAAAATTCTAACAACTCCTCTTTTTTCTTTGGTCCCACCAAAAAGACGCGATGCTCTAGCTGCAGGCTTTGGATGAGGTTTTGTAGCTTGGCTTTGTAGCGCTCATCCCCACCCCCAGCGATATGGATCTCAAAATCCTCTGGCAAAAACTGCGCGCTTGCAATGAGGCTCTCAAAGCCCTTGATGGGCACAAGCCTGCCCACAGAGCAAATGATATTTTGATTTTTGGATGTGTCAATATCACTTTTTGGCATGTCCACACCGATAGGAATGGCGATGCATTTTTGTGCAAAATCGCGCAGATAGGGAGATTCGTTGATATATTTTTGGCTGGTTGTGATAATGAGATCTGAGCGCTTGAGGATGGCTTTTTGCAAAGGTGCAAAGGGGCCAAAGTAAAATCTATTTTTAAAAATATCGGAGTGATAATGCGTAAGGATGATTTTGTCACTAGGAGTGAGGAGAAGTGCGAGTACCGCGATGGGATCGGGGTAGTGCAGATGGATAATGTCATAGTTTTTGATGATTTCTCTCAATTTAAAAATCATTTGCGGGGTGATGGAAGTGGATGCAAGGATCCCAAGGCTGGCTGTGCGGAAAATCCTGCCACCATAGGGAGTGATGTTTTCTTGATAGGCTAGGGATTTGTTGGATACCAGACAATCACATAGGATGCCCCTTTTGTTCATTCCATCACAAATATCTTGCATGACAGTCTCAATCCCTCCCAAATGCGGAGGATAAAATTTACCAAGTTGCAGAATTTTCATCCAGGAAACTTTCTCTAAGATTTTTGCAATTTTAGCAGATTGATGCAAAATCCCTAGCCCTATTATTTGGCAAAATCTACATGATAGCCCACTTGGATTTTTGTGCAGGATGCCGCTCCTTCTTGGCTCTGCTTGGCTTCCTGAGAGTAGCCCCGCAAGAGCCCATAAAAAGCCTGCATCGGATTGAAATCTCAAATTTGTGATTTTCCTATGGGAGTCTTGAGGGTTTTTTTGAAGTTTTTGCAGCATTTTACTAGCGCGCCAAAATTTAAAATCTCGTGAATTTTTGTAAAAAATACAGCCTTGATAACCTTGATAATGTGTAAAAAGCACAAGGAAGGCATTCCAATAGCAAGCGCATAGCTTCTATCACGGTGCATGTAAAAATTCAAATTTGTGTAATTTTTGCGAAGTTTGGATGGTTTGGATTTAAAATTTGGGAAGATTTAGGAAGGACTCTAAAGGATTTTGGTAAAGCTTTAGTAAACATTATTAAATAAGAAAGGTTTATTATGCAACACAAAAATTATTTATCCAAAACACTCATCAATCTAACCCCATGTTCTTTAGAGAAGGGCAGTCAGTCTTTAGAAAATCATTCTTTAAAAAACAAGAATAGAGTCCAAGGAAGCTTCCTGTCTTTAGAAAGTGCCAAACATGTGCAGCATGCAGAGAAAATAAAAAGGGATGCGGTATTGAGGGAGAACACAAGAGGATTTTTCCCCTTCAAAACACTCACAAAAAATAAAATCTTTGGCAGTATGATCCTAGCAATGCTAGGCTCTCTTAGCCCATCTTTTGCAGACACTGCAAATGTCAATATTACGGATTCTGTTTATAAATTATGGGGTCGGAGTAGTCCTGCGAGCGGAAAATTTTTTGCTGGTAGCATGAATACATGGAGCAGTGCTGGTGCAAGCTTTTCTCAGAGTTATCTCAATGGGACACTAATCTTTGGCAATAGCGGAGAGGTTGCAAATACCAGTGGAGGAGGGATTTGGTTTGGAAGGGGAGGAGATGTAGGCTATATCACTGCAAGTTTCAATGCAAAAAATATTTATCTTACGAGCACACTAGGAGCAGGAAATAGCTGGAGGACTGGGGGTGGTGCAAGCCTTAATTTTAGTGCGACACAAAAAGCAAATCTACAAAGTTTGACACTTGAATTTTATAAAGCAGGCACACAGAATAGTAATTTCTCTGTCACTGCAAATGAAATTGAAGCAAACAATACAAGAATACAGGATAATTCTGGTGGAACCACTAGTTTTTCTGCAAATACTTACAATATACAAAATCTCAGCATTCAAAAATCTGGTGGAAAGGTTGTCTTTAACAATAAGACATCTGCTGCTGATAGTGGGAAGGGAAGTGTCGCACTCTCATCTCTAAGTATAGAGAATGGATATTTTATAGCCCCTAACCTCAAGGCAACACTTAGCATCAAATCTCTTAATGTCACAAATACCACATTCCAGACTAAAGACATCAATGCCTATGCACTCACCACAGGCAATAATGCAAGCTATACCCAAAGCAATGGCACCACCACCATCACAGGGGATTGGAATCTACCCACAAATGCAGGAACTACGCATAATTCTATTGCTATCAGCAATGTGGATAATTTTGTATCTACAGGTGGCATTGCAATACAAACCTGGGGTGCATATAGTGCGAGTTTTACAGTCAATAATGTAAAGAACCTCACACTAAATTCTGTTCATCTAGATGTCTTTACTGGTGGAGATACAGGAGTGAATACCTTTAATTTTAGTGGTGTGAGTGGAAAAGCCACTATTACCAATCTTGTTGCTACTGGTGGGGGTATCCATGTAAATAAAGATGTCAACATCACAAATCTCACCATCAGGACCGCGGATTTCAACCCTACAACAAACTTTTATGGAGAGGTTAAGGGTACTTTTATACCAAGTGATACCACCTACAACATCACCAATCTAGAAATCTTTGGAGGCTGGGGAGCAACCACAAAGGCTACAGCAAAATTCAATTCTGGCAAAAGCCTCACCATTGGAACTGCAAAGATCTCTAATTGGAGCACACTAGATGCAGCAGCGATTAATAATGTAAAAATCACTACCCTAGAATCCTCCTATGCCACAATCAAAGCAGGAGCAAATCTAGAAATTGACAATGCCACTTTTAGCAATAATCAGACTTTTCTAGATTCCAGTGGAAAGATTACGATTGGCAATATTACTTTCAACAATGGTGCAGAGCTCCAGATTAAAAGCGGACAAACCCTAGAGGCAAAAAATCTAGTCATGCACAATGGCACTCTGATAGCTCAAGCGGGATTTAACATTACTAGCAATCTCACGGGTGATACGACGATTAATAAGATCACATTGGATCGTTCCGCAATCTATGTAAATAATCTCACCACACAAGAGATTACGATTCAAAATAACGCACAGATTTGGCTGAAAAACAACCTTAATGGTGTTTACAAAAATAATGGAAATCTCAATATCGCAGATGGATCCAACCTTACTGTCCATGGAAATATGGAAAACATTGGCTCTTTGAACTTCACGCTAAATCCCAACAACACAGAGCTTATCAATGTCAGTGGGTATTTTCAATTCAACATGGATGCAGGAACCAAGAAGGAAAGCATTGCAAACACAGCGGCGAATGGAAAAAAAGAAGGGCAAACCATCGCTCAAGGCATTCCAGAGTCTAGAATCAATATCTACACAAGCACCCAAGATCTCATCACAGGGCAGACCTATATATTGATTCATGCTGGTGGAGGATTTCAATTCCTGCAAAACGGACAAGTCTACACCAGTCTCTCAGAAAACACAAAATACGGGGAGCTCAGCCAGGTTTTTGCGCAAAATATTTATTTTTATGATAACGCAAACAAAAATAAGCCCATGAGTGTGGATTTTGTCTCAAGCACGAATAATAATACCTTGAGTTTTTATGTCACACCACTTGCTGAGTATGTCGACATCATGCCTTTTATTAGACCTGGGACATGGCCATTGTTTGGTGGGAATGCGGTCTTTGGTGCTATGAGTGCTCCTGGGGGGCTGCGCAATGACTACACCCTGACCCTCAATCCGCAGATATCCACCCATCCCTACTCCAAGGGAAAGCCCATCATCTATTATCTGCAAAACTATGTCTATAACAATAGCGACAATCCCAATGCGGTTTTTACCGTTAATGCGATTGGCTCAAAGTTTGTCTTGGGTAAAAATCGTGAGACTGCAGGAAATACAGGGACCATCCGCATCGGAGATCAGTTGGCCCGATCTACCATGAAGGTCAATGCTGATGATATCTATCTTGGTGGAAATATTGTGCTAGGAGATGGCGCCCTTATTAGCGGCAATCTCATACTCAATGCAGCAAATAAAAACGGTCAGCTAGGTTTTATTGGATCTAATGACAACAATCAACAAGCTAATATCTGGATAAAAAATCACTCCAGCCTAACAGCTATAGGTAGTGAATTTAACTATCAGGGCACGATTCATCTCATAGGAAATGGGAATGATGGTACCAATGGTGCTAATGGCACTGTGAGTAATGAGGTCACGCTAAATCTCAATGGCATCACCGGCGGTGTGAATGGTAGCACGGGAAATGCCAAAAAAATCACTGTAGGAAATCAAGACTATGACATCTATATCCGCAGCCTTGTGGTGCGGAGCGCTAAAGGTGCCAATGGTGGGGGAATCTATGCCAAAAATTTCTACATCAATACCATGCAGGTAAATCCTGGGAACTACTCTCCCAATGATTTTATGACAAATATTGGAAATTCTACCATCAACACATTGGTATTTAATGGTGGCACGAGTGGTGTAGATAATGCAGTGCTAAATTTCAAGCAGGGTGGGAGTCTAAGTGTGGGCACATTGGAGCTCCAAAACTATGGAACACTCAATGCAAGCACGCTCTCAAAGCTTGATGTGAGTGGGTCACTAAGCTCCAATAATTCCACGATCATTTTTTCTAAAGGATCCCAGGAGATTAACATCAAAAATATCGTGAAATTTGTGAATTCCACCCTTTCGACTTCACATTTCTCCTCCTATGGGGTCACCATCACGCCAAATACCTCTGGGCTTAGCATCGGGCCAAATGCCTCTTTTTACCAATCCGCCAATAATGAAAGTGGCTATGCAACCATGGTGCTTCATGGCACTTATCAGGCCATTTCTAAATTAACTCCATTAATCAATAATTCCAATCTGACATTTACAAAGCTCACTAGCCTTACTGCAGGTACACTAGAAGCAAGCCCTGCAGGTGCCTATGGCAGTTCTATCAAATTAATCGATGTGCAAAAAGCTACCATCCAAAAAATCATCTTGAGTGCACCTAGTGCAATCACAAATTACCCAACATTTGATGCAAGAAGTAGCACAAATCTCAATCTCAATGTACGTGATATCCAATCTAATAGCGGCTATTTCTATGCGAATAATGGTGGCACTACAACCATCAGTGGCCAGGCGACTTTTAACAACTCTGTAGCATCTTTCACAAACCTAGACATCGCACAAAATGCTGCGCTAAACTATGATTCTCCTACAAAAATCACCATTGCTGGAAATTTCAACCTAAATGGTAGTCTAAACCTCAATCTAACAGGCAATAATCTCAATACCATCACCATCCAAGGCCAAACCAATATCTATCTCAATAATAAAAACCTTCCTGTTTTGAGTGTGCACAATATTGAACAGCTTAAAAATCTCAAGGTGGGCACAGAGTATATTTTGATTCATTCTATAGGGGGGATCAATTATCATTATAATGGCACTTCTGGCAACACACAGATGTATCAAGATCAAATGATTAAGGAATTTGGCTTTTATGGCAATTCCAATAAGCGCCTTGATTCTGTAAATGATGATGCGAAATTGGGTGGATTTTTTCTAGCAAAGATTATTCGAAACAATCGCATTGGCTTTAAGATCTCCACAGCGCCTACTAGCACCTTCAACCCTTTTAATCCTAACCAGATTGAATATTATTTCTTCAAAAAGGGTGGCCAAGACTGGATCTATGCACTAAGGAATATCAATCCCCAGCAAACTGAGAGACTCACCAAGCTCTATGATGCGATCTTAAAAACTCAAAGTTCCACAGCTGAGGCTAGTGCAGTCAAAGAATGGCTAAATGCGCTAGATTCTAGCAGCAATGTGACTATTGATAATTTTCAAGTCTTGATGATTGATAAACACAATCCTATCTGGGCCTGGGATGTGGTAAAGGAAAATAATCTGCAATACTTCCAAACTGTTGCTAAAAAGATTGACAATGCCATAGGCCAGCTAGGTTCAGTAAACAACAAAGCTAGCAGTGCAAACATCCTGCGTCTTGCTACAGATACCAATAGAGAAAGCCGCCTTGTACAGCTCTCTAGCACCAAGGCACCAGAGGATTTTGCTTCCATCACTGAGTCTCTCAAGCATACTCGTTTTGCTAGCAAAAATCTTGATCTTGCCTCCATCTATCGCCAAGAAATGCGTCAAAGACATAAGAATAATCTTTGGGGCAAGGCTGTTGGTGCAGCCAATTTCGTCAATGGTGGCAGTGGCACGCTTTATGGAATCAATGTAGGTTATGATCGCTATGTCAAAAATGCCATCATAGGTGGTTATGCTGCCTATGCATATAGTGATTATAGAGATCGTTTCGGAGGCTTTGTACAAAATCGTGCCAATAACTTTAACTTTGGTGCATATTCACGCATCTTTATTGAGCATGGAGAAATTGATATTAATGCTAGTACCACAGTGGGATGGAATAGGGGCTTTATCAATTCTAAAGAGCCTATTACCATGAGTCTCAATCAGAACTATCATTACAATAGCTACATAGAAAATGTGAATTTCACCTATGGCTATATTTTCTATCTCCAAGAAAAGAGCCTGGTTCTAAAGCCACTGGTGGGTATCTCGCAATATTTTGTGGCAAGCTCTAAGATCCAGGGCAAGGCAGATAATGCCTTCAATCAAGATCTAGCCATCCTAGCTAGTGCAGTCAATAAATTTGCCCTAGCATTTGATGCAGGATTAGAAATGCGAAAATACATGAGTGCTACTTCTTATTGGTATGCACATCTTGGAGTCTCTCAAGATATTTTTGTAATGTCAGGGGGTGGAAGAACCGTCACATTTGTAGGCAATGACACATTGCGCTTTTTCAATAACAGTCGAAGAAATCTGCGCTTTACTTTGCTTATTGGTGGTGAGATGAAGGTTTATAAACGCACCTTTGTCAACCTAGGTCTAGGATCTAAGGCTGGTGTGTTTTACAAAGACATAGGAGTCAGTGGCAATGTCGGGGTGAGATATGTATTTTAGGGATTTTTTAATCCCTTCCCTCTTTGTGGGGGAGATAGCGCCACAAATTTCAAAAGTAAAAACATCACTAATTTTAAAGATACTCATACCACGCACCTTGCATGAAAGACATGCTAGTTTGATGAAATGGTATGAAAAGCACGCTATCTTATTTTGCTCCATCAAACCCAGCCCCGCATAGATCCCGCTAATCCCTCACGCACTAGCCCCCAATATTTTTCACTGCAAAGATGAACAAAAATTAAGTGCCCAAGTACGACCCAAAAATATCCAGCGCAAGTTTTTTATTTTTTGAAGTTATCTGCTGCGTGCAAAAATTCTTCTATCCCTTTTTCTTTGAGCATTCTTGCAATGAGTAAAAATTCCCTTTCTGGGGGAGAGGATGTGTAGGATGGTTCTATGTGATTGGAGTTTTTTTCTGCTAGTGCTTGCGTGTCATTTCTTGGGGCAAAGTATTGCGTGTCAATGCCCTCACTATCTAGGATTTTGCATTTTTTCTCACATAGGATTTTTTGCGCGAGAAATTCGTCTCTGTCATCTTGGTTTAGGAACCATACTTCCCTTGCATGGCGCAGCGAAATTCTGTAAAGCCAGCAAACTAGTAGTTTGAGTGCTTTTCTTAGGGGATTGTTTGCTAGGAACGCATGGCCAAGTCCTGTGGTAATGGCAATATTTGGGATATCCTTGGCCGCAAGTGAGCCATAAATAATAGGCTTGATGGTGTAGTGAAAAATAAAATCTGGGTGATGTTTTTGGAAGATTTTTCTGAGGCAAAAATAGGTTTTGAGATCTTTGAGGGGATTTAGGCTATGGCTAGAGATGGGGAGATGCACGCTCTCAAAGCCCAGTGCATAAAATTTGTGTGTGTACTCATCCTTTGGTGCAATGATGAGGATTTTATATCCCATACTTTGCAATTCTTGCAATATTGCCAGGCGAAAATTATACATACCAAAGGCGCTATTGCACACAAATGCCAGAGTGCTTTTTTGCCCGCGGGGGGGGGGGGGCTAAAAAGTGTCTAATAGCATCTTTATAGGCTTGTTTGATAAAAGAAATTTCAAAGCGTTGTATTGCATAGACTCGGGATTGTTTGGCCATTTTCTGATAGCTTGTTAGAGGAAGTGCTAATAAATAGCGCATTGCAGATTCCAATGCGGAAGCATCTTGTGGGGGGATGAGGATGCCATTTTGAGCAAGTGTAAAATCTTTTTTTGGTAAAAATGGAGGCTTAAGACACTCCCTGCAGCCACTGACATTTGTGGTAATAATGGGCTTTTCCATACTCATAGCTTCAAGTAAAACACGTGGCACTCCTTCTTTGTAGTAGCTTGGCAAAACCACGCAAAAACTCCTAGCGATGAAGTCTCGTACATCGCTGCATTCACCCAGATAGGTAACATTGTGTTTTTGCAAAAATTCCTTTGTGATGGTGCTATTTTTTTGGAGCGGGCCAAGTAGGAGGAAGCCCAGAGTGGAGGTATTTTGTGGCACAGAAAATCCTTAAAATTTATGGATTATGGTAGCAAAAAACTGGGATTTTTTCTCAGAGGAAATGGGAAAAAGGAAGGATAGAAAGGGGGTGGGGTGGCTAGTGTGCAGGGTTATCTCAGGGATTTGAGTAAGAAATTTGTGAGGGGTTTTGGGAAATAGAGTTTGATGGTTTTTTTGAGCAGTGCAAAGAGATAGTAGAGATAGATTTTTGCGCGCATTGAGGGAGAATTTTGATTATAAAAAAGCGCGATATGCAAGGCTTCTTTGAGGCTTTTGTATCCATGCACATCGCTAGCACCACCGCTAGAAAAGGTGCTGATAACGCAGTCGCTGAAATAAAATTCATAACCTTGTTTATAGATTCTGTAAATGAGGTCATAATCTCCTGCTAGATGATAGCGCGTGTCATAAAGGATGTTTTTGTGTAGGGTGGTGGCAATGAAGCAGTTGGAATGGCCAAAATCATAAAAGAGTGTATAGAGATCCTCTAGATTGTGCGAGGTTTTTTTGAGGAAATGATGATTGTCATGGGAGATTTCTAGATCTCCATAAATGATGGGTGCATTTGTAGGGAGCTTGGCGATGGTTTCTAGGGTGTTTCTTTGGTGTAGTCTATCCCCGCAATTCACAAAATTGATGTAGTCTTTTTGGCTGAGCAAAACTCCCTTATTCATCGCATCAAAAATGCCCCCATCCCTCTGGCTTAGAAAGACAAAAGAAAAGCTAGGACACTCGCGATGCATGGCTTCATAATAATCACAGGGCTGCTTGAGATAATTGCGAATTTCGCTGTGGATTTCCCTGTAGACTTGGGGGGGGGGTGGTAGAATGGTGGGTGATGGTGGCATGCATTTCTAGGATTTCTAGGATTTTTTCTTTGGTGCCATCGGTGCTATTTCCATCAATGAGTATGTATTGGATATTTTTGTAAGTTTGGTGAATAACAGACTGCATGGTTTGGGCAATATGGGCCACATCATTATAGACCACAGTGATAATAGAAAAGCTTTTCATCCCATGCCCCCTGGTGTTTTAAAATCTGTGAAGTTTTTCAAATCCTAGCGCGTTTATGGCGCTCTTAGCTTAAGTGCGTTCAAATTCCCTCAATGCGCACTTTCTGCAGTGGTATGAGTATCTTTAAAATTAGTGATGTTTTTACTTTTGAAATTTGTGGCGCTATCTCCCCCACAAAGAGGGAAGGGATTAAAAAATCCCTAAAATACATATCTCACCCCGACATTGCCACTGACTCCTATGTCTTTGTAAAACACACCAGCCTTAGATCCTAGACCTAGGTTGACAAAGGTGCGTTTATAAACCTTCATCTCACCACCAATAAGCAAAGTAAAGCGCAGATTTCTTCGACTGTTATTGAAAAAGCGCAATGTGTCATTGCCTACAAATGTGACGGTTCTTCCACCCCCTGACATTACAAAAATATCTTGAGAGACTCCAAGATGTGCATACCAATAAGAAGTAGCACTCATGTATTTTCGCATTTCTAATCCTGCATCAAATGCTAGGGCAAATTTATTGACTGCACTAGCTAGGATGGCTAGATCTTGATTGAAGGCATTATCTGCCTTGCCCTGGATCTTAGAGCTTGCCACAAAATATTGCGAGATACCCACCAGTGGCTTTAGAACCAGGCTCTTTTCTTGGAGATAGAAAATATAGCCATAGGTGAAATTCACATTTTCTATGTAGCTATTGTAATGATAGTTCTGATTGAGACTCATGGTAATAGGCTCTTTAGAATTGATAAAGCCCCTATTCCATCCCACTGTGGTACTAGCATTAATATCAATTTCTCCATGCTCAATAAAGATGCGTGAATATGCACCAAAGTTAAAGTTATTGGCACGATTTTGTACAAGACCGCCAAAATAATCACTATATGCATAGGCAGCATAACCACCTATGATGGCATTTTTGACATAGCGATCATAACCTACATTGATTCCATAAAGCGTGCCACTGCCACCATTGACGAAATTGGCTGCACCAACAGCCTTGCCCCAAAGATTATTCTTATGTCTTTGACGCATTTCTTGGCGATAGATGGAGGCAAGATCAAGATTTTTGCTAGCAAAACGAGTATGCTTGAGAGACTCAGTGATGGAAGCAAAATCCTCTGGTGCCTTGGTGCTAGAGAGCTGTACAAGGCGGCTTTCTCTATTGGTATCTGTAGCAAGACGCAGGATGTTTGCACTGCTAGCTTTGTTGTTTACTGAACCTAGCTGGCCTATGGCATTGTCAATCTTTTTAGCAACAGTTTGGAAGTATTGCAGATTATTTTCCTTTACCACATCCCAGGCCCAGATAGGATTGTGTTTATCAATCATCAAGACTTGAAAATTATCAATAGTCACATTGCTGCTAGAATCTAGCGCATTTAGCCATTCTTTGACTGCACTAGCCTCAGCTGTGGAACTTTGAGTTTTTAAGATCGCATCATAGAGCTTGGTGAGTCTCTCAGTTTGCTGGGGATTGATATTCCTTAGTGCATAGATCCAGTCTTGGCCACCCTTTTTGAAGAAATAATATTCAATCTGGTTAGGATTAAAAGGGTTGAAGGTGCTAGTAGGCGCTGTGGAGATCTTAAAGCCAATGCGATTGTTTCGAATAATCTTTGCTAGAAAAAATCCACCCAATTTCGCATCATCATTTACAGAATCAAGGCGCTTATTGGAATTGCCATAAAAGCCAAATTCCTTAATCATTTGATCTTGATACATCTGTGTGTTGCCAGAAGTGCCATTATAATGATAATTGATCCCCCCTATAGAATGAATCAAAATATACTCTGTGCCCACCTTGAGATTTTTAAGCTGTTCAATATTGTGCACACTCAAAACAGGAAGGTTTTTATTATTGAGATAGATATTGGTTTGGCCTTGGATGGTGATGGTATTGAGATTATTGCCTGTTAGATTGAGGTTTAGACTACCATTTAGGTTGAAATTTCCAGCAATGGTGATTTTTGTAGGAGAATCATAGTTTAGCGCAGCATTTTGTGCGATGTCTAGGTTTGTGAAAGATGCTACAGAGTTGTTAAAAGTCGCCTGGCCACTGATGGTTGTAGTGCCACCATTATTCGCATAGAAATAGCCGCTATTAGATTGGATATCACGTACATTGAGATTGAGATTTGTGCTACTTCTTGCATCAAATGTTGGGTAATTTGTGATTGCACTAGGTGCACTCAAGATGATTTTTTGGATGGTAGCTTTTTGCACATCGATTAATTTGATAGAACTGCCATAGGCACCTGCAGGGCTTGCTTCTAGTGTACCTGCAGTAAGGCTAGTGAGCTTTGTAAATGTCAGATTGGAATTATTGATTAATGGAGTTAATTTAGAAATGGCCTGATAAGTGCCATGAAGCACCATGGTTGCATAGCCACTTTCATTATTGGCGGATTGATAGAACATTACAGGCTTAGTGCCATTGCTTGCAGCAGGCCCTGTGGTATTGAGCCCAACTGCAGAGAAATGCGTGGCAGAAAAGGTCGCATCTACTGCGCCAATGTTTTTGATGGTGAGCTCCATTCCTGAGGTATTGGTAGCGTTGAAGATTGGCAGGGCAGTATCACCACTTGAGTTATGTGTCAGCACGAGGTTGGCAATGGTTGCTTTTTGCACATTACTAAGGGTGATGGAGCTGCCATAGGTCCCAATGCTTCTAGCTTCTAGTGTATCTGCAGTAAGTTCACTTAGTTTAGAAAAAGCCAGCTTGGTATTGTTGATTAATGGGACGAGCTTAGAAATGGCTTGATAAGTGCCATGAAGCACCATACTCGCATAGCCATTTGTATCATTTGAAGATTGATAAAACATCGCAGGCTTAGTGCCATTGCTTGCAGCAGGCCCTGTGGTATTGAGCCCATATGCAGAGAAATGCGTGGTAGAAAAGACCGCATCCACTGCGCCAATGTTTTTGATGGTAAGCTGTATATTTGGACTTTTTGTTGCACTAAACACGGGATAGGTGGCATCGAGATTGGAGTTATGTGTCAGCACGAGGTTGGCAATGGTTGCTTGCTTGACTTCAACCAGAGTGATAGAACTGCCATAGAGCCCGATGCTGCGATCTCCTAGTGTGTCGGCTGTGAGGCTAGTGAGCTTAGTAAAAACCATATTGGAATTATTGATAATTGGCACAAGTTGGGAGGCCACTTTATAGCTTCCCTTGAGCACCATGGTTGCATAGCCTTGTGCATCATCTGTGGATTGGTAAAAAGAGGCATTTGGCCCGATGCTAAGCCCATAGGAGGAGAAATGTGAAGTCGAAAGGGTGGAATTCACAAATTTCACGATATTTTTGATGTTAATCTCCTGGGATCCTTTAGAAAAAATGATCGTGGAATTATTGGAGCTTAGTGACCCACTCACATCAAGCTTTGAGAGCGTGCTTGCATTGAGTGTTCCATAGTTTTGGAGCTCCAATGTGCCCACACTTAGACTCCCACCCTGCTTGAAATTTAGCACTGCATTATCTACACCACTCGTGCCACCATTAAATACCAATGTGTTGATGGTAGAATTTCCAATATTTGTCATAAAATCATTGGGAGAGTAGTTCCCAGGATTTACCTGCATGGTATTGATGTAGAAATTTTTGGCATAGATTCCCCCACCATTGGCACCTTTAGCGCTCCGCACCACAAGGCTGCGGATATAGATGTCATAGTTTTTCCCATTCATAGTGATTTTGCCAGTACTGCCGCCGGTGATGCCATTGAGATTTAGCTGGACTGTATCACTCACAGTGCCATTTCCTGTGAGGTAGATCGTGCCCTGATAGTTAAATTCACTACCTATAGCTGTTAGGCTGGAGTGATTTTTTATCCAGATATTAGCTTGTTGATTGTTGTCATTAGATCCAATAAAACCTAGCTGACCGTTTTTATTTGCTGCATTGAGTATGAGATTGCCGCTAATAAGGGCGCCATCTCCTAGCACAATATTTCCACCAAGATAGATATCATCAGCATTGACCTTCATGGTAGATCGGGCCAACTGATCTCCGATGCGGATGGTCCCTGTATTTCCTGCAGTCTCACGATTTTTACCCAAGACAAACTTTGAGCCAATCGCATTAACAGTAAAAACCGCATTAGGGTTGCCACTATTGTGATAGGTGTAGTTTTGTAGATAATAGATGACAGGCCTGCCTTTGGTAGCTGGTTGACTTGATACCTGTGGCTGTAGGGTCAGGGTGTAGTCTTTAGCCAGTCCTCCTGCGCCATTCATAATGCCAAAGACTGCGCGCCCATCTCCAAATGGCCATACCCCAGGTTTGATATAGGGAGTGATGTCTACATATTGGGCAAGTGTTGGGATATAAAAACTCAAGGTATTATTATTCGTGCTTGAGACAAAATCCACACTCATGGGCTTATTTTTGTTTGCGTTATCATAAAAATAAATATTTTGCGCAAAAACCTGGCTGAGCTCCCCGTATTTTGTGTTTTCTGAGAGACTGGTGTAGACTTGTCCGTTTTGCAGGAATTGAAATCCTCCACCAGCATGAATCAATATATAGGTCTGCCCTGTGATGAGATCTTGGGTGCTTGTGTAGATATTGATTCTAGATTTTGGAATCCCTACAGAAATCTTTTGCTGCTCCTCATGACCATTGGCCCCAATATTTGTAATCGTAAAATCTTTTTTTTGGCTTGAGGCATCCATGTTGAATTGAAAATACCCACTGACATTGATAAGCTCTGTGTTGTTGGGGTTTAGCGTGAAGTTCAAAGAGCCAATGTTTTCCATATTTCCATGGACAGTAAGGTTGGATCCATCTGAGATATTGAGGGTTCCTTCATTTTTATAAAGACCGCTGTTATTGTTTTTCAGCCAAATCTGTGCGTTATTTTGAATCGTAATCTCTTGTGTGGTGAGATTATTGGCATAGATTCTAGAATTATCAAAAGTGATTTTACTAATCGTCGTATCACCTGAGAGATTGCTATTGGGATTTCCTGCTTGAGCCACCAGAGCAGAGCCATTGTGCATGATGAGATTTTTTGCCTCTAGGGTTTGTCCGCTTTTAATCTGGAGCTCTGCGCCATTGTTGAAAGTAATATTGCCAATCGTAATCTTTCCACTGGAATCTAGAAAAGTCTGATTATTGCTAAAAGTGGCATTGTCAATTTCTAGATTTGCTCCTGCTTTGATTGTGGCATAGGAGGATTCTAGGGTAGTGATTTTTACATTATTAATCGCTGCTGCATCTAGTGTGCTCCAATTAGAGATCTTTGCAGTTCCAATGGTGAGGCTTTTGCCAGAATTGAATTTTGCTGTAGCCTTTGTGGTTGCTCCCCAGCCTCCAAAGATTTCTAGATTGGTGATGTTGTAGGTGGTATCTGCATTTTTGCCCCAAAAATTTGTCGTAGGATTAAAGTCTGTGGTTCTAATAATGAGATTTGTGATATCGACATTTTGATTGGTGGTGATATTTCCGCGGGTGGCCATGAGGGTGTTGATGCTAGCTTTTCCACTCACACCACTAAAATTAAAGGTATTCACTCCTGTATCTCCACCAGTAAAGACATCTAGATGAACAGAATTTAGTGTGAGGTTCTTTACATTATTGACTGTAAAACTCGCACTATATGCACCCCAGGTTTGTATTGCAATGCCACCTGTAGATACAAAATTATCCACATTGCTGATAGCAATAGAATTATGCGTAGTTCCTGCATTTGTGGGTAGATTCCAATCCCCTGTGATGGTGGTGGTGCCATTGCTTTGGGTATAGCTTGCATTATTGCCTGTGGTGAGTGCATAGGCATTGATGTCTTTAGTCTGGAATGTGGTATTTGTGACATTAAGAGATTTGATGCTAAGTGTTGCCTTGAGGTTAGGGGCTATAAAATATCCATTCTCTATACTTAGAGATGAGAGTGCGACACTTCCCTTCCCACTATCAGCAGCAGATGTCTTATTGTTAAAGACAACCTTTCCACCAGATTTTTGAATGCTGAGATTTTGTATATTGTAAGTATTTGCAGAAAAACTAGTGGTTCCACCAGAATTATCCTGTATTCTTGTATTGTTTGCTTCAATTTCATTTGCAGTGACAGAGAAATTACTATTCTGTGTGCCTGCTTTATAAAATTCAAGTGTCAAACTTTGTAGATTTGCTTTTTGTGTCGCACTAAAATTAAGGCTTGCACCACCCCCAGTCCTCCAGCTATTTCCTGCTCCTAGTGTGCTCGTAAGATAAATATTTTTTGCATTGAAACTTGCAGTGATATAGCCTACATCTCCTCCCCTTCCAAACCAAATCCCTCCTCCACTGGTATTTGCAACCTCTCCGCTATTGCCAAAGATTAGTGTCCCATTGAGATAACTCTGAGAAAAGCTTGCACCCCAAGTGCTCCATGTGGTTGTATTGCCAGCGATGAAAGGGCCAGCCCCGTAATTATTCACGTTCTGTAAACTCCAGATGGAATTGGTGATATTTTCTTTTGCAAAAGATGGGCTAAGAGAGCCTAGCATTGCTAGGATCATACTGCCAAAGATTTTATTTTTTGTGAGTGTTTTGGATAAATAATTTTTGTCTCTCATAATAAACTCTTTTTGTTTGTTAAAATTTATTCAATTTTTTTTAACTTTTCCCAAATATCGTTGAATTTCAAGAAATTTTGAAATGCCAGCACAAGCTAGCAAAATGCAAAATTTCAAGACCCTCCTTGATTTGTTGCTTACTTCTTTTCTCAAGTGCTTTTCTATCTTATAGCCCATAGCCCCGCTACTTCTTAAACATTGTAATTTTTTTAAAACACTTTTATCAATCCACCCACCTAGTCAAGATGGCTATGCCCCTCGTGGCAAAAATCTCAAGCATTTTGAGGATTAGTTGCCATATAGCCTTGGCAGCGGCCTTGCATTGGCCCCCTCTAGCGTCTTTCTGGGCACCTTCATGGGGCGGATTTCTTGATGTTCTAGAGACTGATCCTCGCGCGCGCTCCTCTTTCTAGAGCCACGACTGGATGCGAAATCCCCAAAGCTTATGCGCACACCAAAGCTAAAGACATAGTCGGTATTGAGATGGCTGAAAAATGTGCGATAAAAGTTCGCATAGAGCTTGATGAAATTATTCAGTGAGGCATTGGCGCTAAAAAAAATCTTCATCCTGTGGTCAGCGGGTGTGGCTATGGTGAAGTTGTTTTGCGTGTTGACATCGATAAAAGTAATATTCCCACCGGTGTTGTTATTGTAACCATAACCAATCCCAGCACGAAGATCTACATAATTATCCGCATCAAAGAAGCGCTTGCCCACTGCGAGATTGACATCCAGTGCCATGATGGAGGCACTAGCTTGCTTGCCCCCAAAATTTGCCTGTGTGATTTGATCTACGATGTTGATATATCCCCCAGATATGAAGCCGATGCCCGCATTCCCACTAGGCTCCAAAAACCAAGTATTGCCACGATCAAGATTAATCTTGCTGCCAAGCCTTGCCCCCATGAAAAAGAGATGATAGGATTTGACGAAATTTGCACCTGCAAGATTGTTTTTTGGTGTGAAGGAATTTCGTGAATAATTGTATTTCATTTTCAAATCAAGGTTGATGCTGGCTTTTTGGCTCATGGTGAGATCCGATTGCGCATAGGCACCTATGCCGAAATTATTGACAGTGCCATCAAAATCCGTATCTCTGTCTTTCATGCCTACATAATCCACCATCACGCCTACTAGCTGGCGCAGTGCCCCAAGATTGAGACCATAGTCATAACCCCCCTGCATGGCCTGAAAATTGTCCCGCGAGCTTTTGTAAGACTGCTTGCCTATGTAATAATTGGCCCAAAAATTATGGTGCGCCTTTGTTTGCACCAACTCGTCAATATGGTGATTGATGCTCTCAGATTGTATACGGAAGATCCGATACTGCAGTGTCATGAGGCGATAGATGGCATTTTGGACATTGTTATTTGGTGTCATCTTGGGGGGAACATTGGCATCGATCACCCATTTAAATCCATTGCCCTGTGGTTTTTTGATGATTTTGGCTGTGTAGTCATAGAGGCCAATTTTTGCAGGTAGCGCGTTGAATGTGAGATTTTGCCCCCCGTCCATGATCTCAGCCACTTTGATTTCTCCATTTCCTGGGGGTTTTACGCCAGGTTTTTCAAAGAGCTGGAGATAGAATGTGCCAGAGCTATTCTTATTGATTTTGACTAGGTCTGCTTGGAGGCCTGGGATGTCTACCATAGTGCGAAATACGCCATTATTTCCACTTAGGGTGTTGATTGTGATGGTTTGCATGGTGAAGGGCTTGTTGAATTGAGGTGTGGCAAGATCGATCATGGAAAGGCCATTATGGAAGCCCTGTGTCTGCAAAAAGGGATTATTGTTGGGATCGCCTTGGTTGCTGATAAAAAGATTGTTGATTACAGGATTCCCCTCTGTGACGATCCATTTTCCGCCATTATTAAGGCTTAGATTGAATTGCCCACTGGTATAGTCTTCTCGCCCCACCAAAAAAGAATCGGGATTATTGAGATACATATTGAGCACGGCATCCTGGCCATTGAGCTTGATATTTCCTTGGAGTTGGATAAGATTGACGGGATTGACTGCATTGCCGCCATTATAATTTACATCAATCACAGCTTTTTTTTGGCTGAGGTTGAAGATATAGCCACCAGAATTTTGTGCGACATTGCTGGCATTAATCATGACATTTCTATTAAAGATAAATTTCCCCGTTTGGTCATTCCCCTGCGGGTCGAGGATCCCACCAGGAGCGACATAGGGCGCGCTTAGAAATATTCCCTGTCCGATATTGCTCCCATTTGTAAAATTGATGGTGAGGTTGGAGTTGAAGGTTATGGTAGCATTATTATTTCCAGCAAAAAACATAGACCCACCATCTCCTGTAAGTTGTGTGGTGTTGATGGCAAAACTAAAGGCATTTTTGCCACTAAAGATTTGGTTTTGCTGATTGATGGCATCATAAATAAAGCCTCTTTGTGTATAGTTGCTCTGAGGAGCGAATGCCCCTGTGCCAAAGACAGTCACTTGCACGGTGGGGTAGATAATAATTTGATTGGAATGGGTTTGCAAAAAATTATTATCACCGGGTGCGCTGGCCTGCACGGTGATGATTTGGTTTGCATCTGTGATAGTGATGGAGTGTGCTAGAGGTGTGAAAATTAAGGGTGTGAAAAGAAAAAAAGAGAGATGGAATTTATTCTTTTGGGCAAATAAAGATCTGCAAATTTTTTTCAAAATCTTCCATCTCCAAAGCGAAGTGCATTTAGCCAAAATTCTATCCAATTAAGAGAAACCTTGTGGGAGGAGCCTTAAGAAAACCTTTCTCTGCTATAATTTTGGCTTATTTTTGCAATGTGAGGGTCTTATGAAAAAATACAATGTAGCAGTGGTTGGTGCCAGCGGCGCGGTAGGCGAAGAGATTTTCTGCGTTTTGCAGGAGCAAAAATTCCCAATTGCCAAAATCATCCCCCTAGCGAGTAAAAGAAGCAGCGGGGAAGAGATAAAAATCTTTGGCCAAAAGCACAGAATAAAAGAAACCACTCCTGAAATTTTTGCAAAAGAAGAGGTGGAGATTGCCTTTTTTTCCGCGGGTGGGGAGGTGAGTAAGGAGTATGCACCCCATGCAGTGGGCGCTGGTTGCCTTGTGATTGATAACACTAGTCATTTTCGCATGGACCCATCCATCCCGCTGGTGGTGCCAGGTGTGAATGATGAGGACATCGCGCAATGCAATGGCCCTGGCATCATCGCAAATCCCAATTGTTCCACCATCCAAATGGTCCAGGTGCTCGCCCCGCTACACAAAGCCTTTGGCATCAAGAGGGTGGATGTGAGCACCTATCAGGCCGTGAGTGGTGCAGGGAAAAGGGGCATGGAAGAGCTTGTGCATCAGATGCAAAAATTCTTTGCCTTTGAGCTTGAAGACGCAAGCCCTCAGGCCTTCCCGCATCGCATCGCACTCAATCTCATCCCCCAGATTGATAAATTCCTGCCTAATGACTTCACCAAAGAAGAGATGAAAATGATACAGGAGACTAACAAAATCCTGCATTCTCAGATTGCCATTAGCGCTACTTGCGTGCGAGTGCCAGTTTTGCGCAGTCATAGCGAATCTATCAGCATTACTTTTGAGCGAGAGGTCCCTGCCTTGGAAGCGCGTAAGATCCTAGAGCAGGCCAAATACATCAAGGTTTGTGATGCTCCAAAAGATCTCTTCTATCCCATGCCAATGAACGCCACAGACACCGATGAGACCTATGTGGGCAGGATTAGAAACGATCTCTATGATAGGAAAATCCTGCATCTGTGGTGCGTAGCAGACCAGCTGCGAGTGGGTGCGGCCACCAATGCCGTGCGCATCGCAGAGCTCTGGATCCAGAAAAACTAGAGTTTTTTGCTAGGGATTTTGCTAGCGGGGGCATTAGGGGCCATATATCCGCTGCGCTCTTTGTTTTCGCTTGTGCATGCACATCAAAGAGGTTTTATTCCCCTTAGGTCATTGAGAAAAATGTGTGAAGGCGCGCAGATTCACATGAGGTGTAGCGCAGGATTTAGCATAAGCTAAACGAGAAAAACAAGTAGCCTAGAGTTTTAGCTTTAGGAGTTCTTTTGGGACTTTGACTACGGTTTTGTGCACGCGCATCTGCTCCTCCAAACCCTCTAATGCCAGGCCGCCTGCGTGCACATCATCCTCAAAAAATATGGCCAAACTCCGAGGACTTAGCAGAATTTTTGAGAAATTCTCACAGGGTTCATAAAAGATGAGATCTCTTGCTTCATCAATTTTTTGGATGGTGAAATCCTCTTTATTTCCCAGTGCAAAAAATTCTTGCCCAAAGACCACCAGCTGAAAATCTACAAAGCGCAGATGCGTCTCATATACCGCGCAGTTCAAATCTTTGAGGCAATAGCTTTGCTCGATAGCAAACATCCCGTGTTGCAGCGGGATTTTTTCCTCTGCATTTTGGGAAAGAATGCGCTTGTGTATCGCGCTATTTGAGTCTATGGCGTCCAAGAGATAGGCGCAGAGACTTTGCATTGGTTCAGTTTTGTAAAAAAGATGTTTGAGGGAGGGAATTTTGCCAAGAAGTGCCATGATTTTTTGCCTTATATGATTTATTTTTTGTCGTTATAATCGCCGAATTGATTAAGCCAAGTTTTAAGGATTTTAATGATAGCAGAATTTTCCAATGTTGCGAATTTGCCCACAAAATTTGGCAAATTCAAAATCCAGAGCGTCAGGGAAAAAGTGCAAAATGGGAGCTTTGAGCACTGTGTTGTATTTAGTGAAAATCTAGGCGACATCCCGCTAGTGCGCGTGCATTCAGAATGTATGACTGGCGATGTGTTTGGCTCTTTGAAATGTGATTGTGGCAATGAATTGAATCTGGCCATGGAAAAGATTTCCCAAGATCCCATGGGTGGGATGCTGATTTATCTGCGCCAAGAGGGTAGGGGGATTGGGCTTTTGAACAAGATTAATGCTTATGCGCTGCAAGATCGAGGCTATGATACGTTGGAAGCCAATCGAGCTCTGGGATTAGAGGATGATGCACGCAATTATGATGTGGTGGGGGAGATTTTCCAGCATTTTGGGATCAAAAAACTGCGCCTACTTACTAACAATCCTGCAAAAATAAAGTCACTTAAAAAATTTGCAGAGATTGAGCGCAGCAGCATCATCATCCCAAGCAATTGCTACAATGAGCATTATCTCAAAGTCAAAAGAGATAAAATGGGGCATCTGCTCTAAGGAATGAAGATGCAGAAGATGATTGAATTTGCCCATGCCATAGAGCTTATTCAGCAGGAAGAAATCCCAGAGATGGGGAGTGAAAGGGTGAATTTTATCAGTAGCATAGATAGAGTGCTAAGTGAGGATATTTTTGCAAAAGAGAATCTCCCACAAGTCCCACTCTCTAGCATGGATGGCTATGCCTTTGCCTATGGTGATGCAGAGCTTTTGGGCTCAGTTGGCCTGCGAGTAATGGGGGATAATCCCGCTGGGAAGGAGATGCCCACCTGCCAAAAGGGATGTGCGATCAAGACATTCACTGGCTCAGTGATGCCCAAAAATACTGATACCATGATCCTGGTGGAGGATGTAGAATTTCGTGATGATAGGATTTTTTCGCGCGCTCACTCCAAGCTCCCCAAAAAGGGCCAATGGGTGCGGGATGTGGGTAGTAATTATCAAAAAGGCGAATTGCTCCTGCCAAAATCCAGCAAGATTACGCCCTATGAAATTGGCTTGTTAGCTGAGCTTAATTGTAATTTTGTTTCCGTGTATCAAAAGCCCCGCGTGGGTGTGCTTGTGAGTGGAAATGAGATCATTGAAGTGGGAGAAGAGCAAAAACATCCCGGGGAGGTGCGCAGCGTGAATAATCACCTATTGCGTGCCATGATAGAAAAAATGGGCGCGCAGGCCACCATCTACCAGACTCTGGGGGATGATTTTGTGGCATTAGAATCTTGCTTTATCCAGATGCTTAGGGAATGTGATTTGGTGCTCACTACAGGGGGCATGAGCAAGGGGGATTATGATTTTACCCAGGATGTGGTTTTGGAGCATTGCGAGGGGGTTTTTAAGGGAGTGAGGATGAAGCCTGGCAAGCCACTGCTCTTTGCTCGTGCGCATGGATCCAAAAAGCCTGTTTTAGGCCTGCCTGGCAATCCTAATGCTGTGGCAGTGACCTTCTATCTCTTTGGAAGAATGCTGCTTGCAAAGATGTTTGCTCAAAGATGTGAGCCTATTATCCTTAGGGCAGAATTGCAGGAGGATTTGATACGTACGGATGCTAGGCTAGAATTTCGTGCCTGCGCTCTGTCTGTCTGTGATGGGCGCTACTGCGTGTCTGGCCTTGCAAAGGCAAATTTTAGCGCACTTATCAATAATCTCTGTGGCAATCGCGCGTTGGTAATCTTGGAAGAAAATGGAAGTGATCTTAAAAAGGGTAGCCAAGTGCCCATCATCTTGTTCAAGGAGTTTTCATGATAAAAGTAGAATTCTTGGGCCCCATCGGACTTCCACCGCAGGATTTTGATGTCAAGGATTTCCACTCACTCAAAAAAGAATTACAAAAAATCCCCGAGCTTGAGCCTTGGCTTGCAACCTGTGCTGTTGCATGCAATGATGAATTGCTTACTTCATTGGATGTGGAATTTTGCGATGGTGATAGGATTGTGCTTTTGCCCCCAGTTTGTGGTGGTTAAAAAATGCTAGAAATTTATCAAAATGCTCTATGCACTGCTAAGCTCTATGAAAAATATGAGAGCCTTGCTAGGGAAAAAAATCTCGGAGCCTGCTGCGTGTTTTGTGGGATCGTGCGCGATGAGGGTGGGATAGAGGGCCTAAGCTTTGATATTTATCTGCCTCTTTTGCAGAGTTGGTTTGAGAGATGGCAATCTCGTTTGCAAAAGAATGGTGCTACTCTTTGCATGGCGCATTCTGTGGGAGATGTTGGGATTGGGGAGAGTTCTTTTATGTGTGCGATTCTCTCTTCTCAGAGAAAGGTTGCTCTAGGTGCTTATGAGGAATTTATTGAGGATTTCAAGCAAAATGCGCCCATTTGGAAATATGATCTCATTAACAAAAAGCGCATCTATGCCAAGGAGCGATCTCATGCGCTGCCCCAAAGCGGGCTGCTTGCATGATGATTTTGACGTATTTGCAAAGAGTCTTAAAAGAGATTTTTTAGAGGAGTTAGGATGGAAGGGATAAAAATTGGCATTGTTACAGCCAGCGATCGGGCTTTTGATGGGATTTATGAGGATATTTCTGGCAAGGCGATAGAGCAAGTGCTAAGATCTTATATTTTGAACCCCTGTGAGTTTTTTTATCATCTCATCAAAGATGAGCAGAGCCTGATTGAAGCAGCATTGAGAGAGCTTGTGGAGCAAAAATGCGATCTCATTGTGACCACCGGTGGCACGGGCCCTGCACCCAGAGATGTGACACCTGAGGCTACGCAGAATGTCTGCGAGAAGATGCTGCCAGGTTTTGGCGAGCTCATGCGTCAAAATAGCCTGCAATACGTGCCCACAGCCATCCTCTCTAGACAGAGTGCGGGGATCTGTCAAAATAGCCTCATCATCAATCTCCCTGGCAAGCCAAAGAGTATACAAGAATGTCTTGAAGCGGTCTTTCCTGCAATTCCTTATTGCATCGATCTTATCGGCGGGAGATACATCCATGCCAATGAGGCAAATATCACTGCATTTCGTCCCAAAAAATAGCCAAGGAATCTCATGCAGCTTACGCATATCAATGAGAAAAATCAACCCAAAATGGTGGATGTAGGACAGAAGGAAGAGAGCATGCGCATCGCGCTGGCAAGCGGTAGAATCCACATGAGCAAGGAAGCCTATGATGCGATCTTGGCTCAAAGAGTCAAAAAAGGTGCGGTGCTGCAAACTGCGGTGGTTGCAGCAATCATGGGAGCCAAAAAAACCAGTGACATCATCCCAATGTGCCATCCTTTGTGCCTTAGTGCAGTAGATATTGAGATCACCCAGGATGATGAGACGCATACTTTTGTACTCACAGCGTGTGTAAAAACCCAGGGAAAAACTGGAGTGGAAATGGAGGCGCTGAGTGCTGTGAGTATCGGGCTGCTAACAATCTATGACATGGTCAAAGCTATTGACAAATCCATGGTGATTTCTCAAATCCGATTAGAAGAAAAACGCGGCGGGAAAAGCGGAGATTTTCACCGCTTATAATCCTAGTTATGGGATTTTGTCGTAGTTTTTGGTTTTTTGGAGTGGTGCTAAGCGTGTTTATCCCAAGTGCTGGGGTAATAACAAAGCTGACAAGGTGATGCTCCTTCAAACTCCTAGAATTTTTCACAACCCCAAAGACTCAGTGGTGCTTTTTCTCCTGCCAAAATCCCCAGTCATCTATTTTGGGCCATTTTTCAACTCTTAGAATTGTGGATTTCAAAAACCTTTAGCGCATGATCATCCTCCTAAATCCCTTAAAAGAGTGCTTTAAGCTTTCTTGGAATTTTTAACTCTTCAACTACCCCCCCATTGACCTAGACCCGCACTATTGGCCCTTCAAAGACTCTTGGGATTTTTTCATGATGGTATTAGACTTCGCACTTTCTTGAGCTAGATTTTTACTAGCGTTTTTGCATTTTGTCTCTTCTCTGCTTTTCCTTGCAGTATCGACATCAAAATTCCCAGAATATGCGTTTTATGTTTTTAGCCCGTATGCAGACAGAATTGAAAGCATAAAGCTTGCAAAAAGCAGTTTTTCAAGCAAAAAATTCTAGCCTTGGGTTTTTTTGCTGGGTTTGTTTCTTAGTACTTGGGAGATTTCTTGCGCGCTGGCAGATTGGAGTTTGGCAAAGTCTCCAAAATATTGCAAAAGTCGCTTTTGTTCTGCGGTGGTGTAGGGTAGATTTTTGGTGAGATTTTTGGTCTTTTGACTGCGATGGAATTTTATAGCAAAACGGTGGGATTCATCGCGCAGTTTTTGCAAAAATTGCAGCCTCTTATCACTGGGATCAAGCCTCAAATCCCTTTCTTTGGTATAAATCCTATCCCTTGCATATCCCTTGGCGCGATAAGCCTTGTGGTCTCTTTTTTCTTTGGAGATGGCTAGGATATCGATGTCATATCCTGCACTCTCTAGGAGATTTTGAGCTAGATTCAATTGCGCTCTGCCTCCATCAATGACCCAGAGATTGGGCGGGGGTGATTTGACAAAGCTCTCAATGCGATGTAGGAGCATTTCACGCATTTGGGCGTATTCATCTTTGGATTGGAGATTGTAGTGCCGATAGGAGGAGGGGTCAAAATTTTGCATGTCATAGACGATCATGCCCCCTACATTGAAGCTCATGGCATGATGACTCGTGTCAAAAACCTCGATGCGAAAGGGAGTTTGAGAGAGAGCAAAGGATTCTTTGATTTGGATGAGAATATCGCTAGCACAGAGATTTGCCTCCTGGCGTAGGAGCTCTCTTGCATTTTTGATGCCAATGTGAATGAGATTTTTTTTGAAGCCTGATTTTGGCACGGAGATAGGGATTTTTCTGCCCTGGGTATCTTGGAGGAAATTTTGCAAACCCTGCACATCTTCTAGCTCTTCAGAGACTAAAATTGCTTGCGGGAGTAGGGGGAGCTTGTGTTTGTAATGCGAGAGTAGGTATTGGGTGAAGAGGGATTGGATATCAATGTCATAATCACTGCGCACACGCTTGGAATCTGCGGCGATGATTTTGCCATTGCGCATGAAAAGCTTCACTAGGATCGCGATGTAGCCATTTTTGTGTGGCTCTTTGATTGCGCTAATGATGTCAAGATCATAGGGCTTTTGGGCAGAAATCTCAGAAAAGCTGCTTAATTCTTTGATTTTTTGCAGGCGGTTTTTGTAAATCTGGGCTTCTTCAAAGAGGAGATTTTGTGACAAAGAAAGCATTTTTTGCTCGATTAAAGACAGTAGGAGTTTTTTGTTTTGCAGTATCTTTATGGCCTGCTTGATAGTCAGCGCGTAGGCATCTTTGCTGATTTTATTTTCACAAGGGGCTGGGCATTTTTGGATCTGATAAAAAAGACAGGCTTTTTTGCCCTTGACACAGGATTTTTTTTGTACCAGAGGCAGGAGATCCTGCAGACTGTCCAAAATATCGCGCCCACCGCTGGGATAGGGGCCAAAATAGCGCAGGGATTTTTGATCTTGGATCTTGCGCGTGATGGAGATGCTGGGGAAATCTTCCTCAAGATCTATGACAATGTAGGGATAGGTTTTGTCATCGCGAAGGAGAATATTGTATTTGGGTTTGAGCTGTTTAATCATGGAATTTTCTAAGAGCAGTGCGTCTTGCTCGCTAGATACCACCATGGTATGGATGTGTGAGACTTGGGAGAGCATGAGCTTGATGCGCGTGCTTGCGGTGGGATTGGGGATGAGGGTGTTTTCAAAAATGCGAAAATAGCTCTTCACGCGTTTTTTGATATTTTTTGCCTTGCCTACATACAGTAGCTTGCCATTGGCATCAAAATACTGATAGACCCCAAAGGTGGTGGGGAGATTTTGCAGGATTTTGGGATCTAGCATTGTTGCTCTAGGATCACTTGGCGCAGGGCTTCAAATTTTGCGTGCAGGCTAGGTGTGGTGGCATGATTGATGAAATGTCCTCTAGCAGGCTCATGAAAAGAGGTGATAAAGATGGGCTCCTCCTCTCTAGTATAGGACTTGAGTTTGTTTAGTGGAACATAGCCACAGATTTTCAAATCCTCTGGCAAAAACCCAAAAACTTCCTGATAGCATTTCAAATCCTGTGCAAGTTTTTTGGTATGATATTTGTTAAACTCATTACAGATGATGGGATTGTCAAAGGCCATGAGTAGGCGGTTTTGCTTGAGATGGATGAACAATAAAGAATCCTTCATGGTTTTAGAAAGAAAGATTTTGATTTTTTCTAATTCTTTGCGTTGCTTGACTTTGGCTGTGATGGGAAGTTGATTGAACAAATGGGAGATGAGGACATGCGATGGTTTCATGTTGGCATTGTAGCATATTTGCTATTAATGGGTTATGGTTGCGGGTTTAAGGCGGATCCAAGCTTTGGCTCTTATTTGAGCTTGGCTTTGTTGGGGTAAAAAGAACAGTGATTTTTCGGCGTTTTTTTGCGTCTGTCTTTGGTCTCAAAGAGCGTTTTAGGCATTTTATTGGCTTGTATGATCCGGGTTATATTAGCTTTATTTATGCGCAAAAAGCACTCTTTGCCTCCATTCTTAGTGCGTTGCTAGCGGTTTTGATTTTTGGCGTCAATCTTGGCATATGGGGCGCACTCATCCCCATTCATCTTTATTTTTTGAATGTGATTTTGGTGGAACAAAAGCAAACCATCTGGTATTTTGTTTTGTTTCTCATTCTTGCAGCACTGTTTTGCTATTTGTTTTATTTGGTTTTTCTCTTTCCCAATCCCTTTTTGTTTGCGATTTTGCTCATGGGCATTGGGTTTATCGCAGGGATTTTGGGGAGCTATCAGATGGATTTGCAGCGCGTGGTTAATATGAGTCTTGTGGATGGGCTCATTGCCTATGTTTATATGAAATCTGGCATTCCCATTGGCATCAAGGAGCAGATTATCGTGCTTTTTCTGGGTGGGGGCATTGGGATTTTTACGCATTTTTTCATGTCATTCAAAAAATATGGAAAAATCTCACGCAAATATTTTCCTGACCTGCTCATTAAGTTAGAATTCATGGTTGAGCATCTCAACAAGCCAAAAGACTTCATTCATCTGCGTTACCAGGTATTTCAGCAAATTGAATTCATCAAAAGGATTTTGAATTCCAAAGCAATAAGCATGAAAGACCCTCACACCATCAAAAATACCAAGCGCGCTTTGTTTTCGCTTTATCGCATCGAAGAGATTTATCAATGCATCAACGCCATTCATGAGGATGCATGCATCACCTCCAAAAACTTCCTCCCCATCCGCAGAGAAATCATCTTTAATATTCGAGAGCTTAGGAAGATTTTTGATGGGCATATCGCGCATTTGCGGGAAAATGCTATGCAAAAAATGCGCCCAGAAGATTTTGGTCATTCTTTGTTAAACATCATCAAAATCATCTATAGCAAATGCCACTCTCTGCGCAGGGGAGGGCAGGAAGAGGATTATTTTTTGGAAGCCAGAAACAAGAAAAAACCCAAAGCAATCTGGCAGAGCATCAAAAATCGCGATCCTTATTTTTATTTTTCCATCAAATATTCTTTGGTATTGGGGATTTCGGTTTTTGTCTCAGACCTCTTTGATATGAGCCATGGTGCCTGGATTGCGATGGCTTGTGTGGCGGTGATGCGGCCTAATCTTGGTGGGGTGAAAAATATCGGCAAGGAATATCTCATTGGGGTTTTGATGGGGCTAGTTATTGGGGTTTTAATCATTATGCTGACGCAGGGTAGCGTGTTGTTTTATTTCTTTTTTATGCTGGTGATTTTTGGCTTTATTTATTTTCGCGCATTTCCCTATAGGCTGTGGGCAAGCTTTATGATGATGTCTTTTATTATGATGTTTTCTCTGGTGTATAGCTTTTCTTATGCGCTGATTTTGGATCGATTTATGGATATTTTTCTGGCATTTGGGATTGTGTTTTGTGTATTTTTGTTTTTTTGGCCTCGCTATAGTGCTAGTGAAATCCTGCCAAATATTAAGGCTAGCTTTTCTTTTTTCCAGGATTTTTATGAGACCATCATAAAGAATTTTGAGAATTTGGGGTATTTGCAAAACCCCATCCGATCCTATCAGCAGAGATTTCTAGATATTTATAATCTCCTAGAGACTCATCTTCGCGAAGCAAAAAAAGAAAAAAAATCCCTCCAGGATGTGCGGTTTAGCTACCAGGGTTTGAAATATTTGGATTTGTTGTGTCAGAATACTTTCAAAATCTATTACATGCTTTTGGAAATGCCCAGAGACAAAATCCTGGAGCAAAAAGAACTCTATATTAATGATTTGAAGTTATTAAAAGTCCGCTATGAAATGATGAATCGCTCTCTAGAAAATCATAGCTTTTATTTCAAGCAGCATCAAGATGATCGTTTTCTCTCTCAAGATGTTGTATTTAGTGAGGTGGTGAAGATGATTTTTGAAACGCAAAATAAGATTTTTCAAAGCATGCAGGAGAAAGGAGAATGAATGGACAAAGAAAGAAAGATTGCATTATTTTTGGATTGTGAGAATGTCGCCGCCAAGTGGGCAAGGGAGATTTTTGAGAGATTGGAAAGCATCGGGGATGTGTGCATCAAGAAAGCCTATGGAGACTGGCGCAATGATGCGCTAAATCCTTGGAATGCCGAGCTCATTCAATATGCCATCGAGCCCATCCACATCATCACAGGCAATCATTACAAAAACAATCAGGGTTCGGGGAAAAATTCCTGTGATATCAAAATCAGCATTGATATTATGAACTGCCTCTATGACAAGATTGTAGATTGCATTGTGATTGTCAGCAGTGATAGTGATTTTGCGCCACTGGCTCAAGAAATCCGCTCCAAGGGGCTGCAGGTGATTGGCTTTGGTGAAAATAAAGCTCGCGATGACTATAGGAAATCCTTCACAAGCTTTGAGATTTTGCAAAAGCAAGAAGAGGGTGAGGAAAAAATCAAAAATAATCGCGCCTTGGTGCGCATGCTAAAAAAAGCCATCAATGAAACCGCAAATCAAAATGGCGTTGCATTGGTTTCGCAGGTGGGAAGCTGGATTCGCTACAACTATTCCCAAACCGCAAAAAGCTATGGCAAAAATAGCTGGGGGGATGTGTTTAAATCTTTGAAAGAGGATTTTTCTATCACTTATGATGGAAATGTCATGAAGGTGGAATACTCCTGCTGGTAAATCAACGCAGAATGTTTGAGAATGTTTGAGAATGTTTGAGAATGTTTGAGAATGTTTGAGAATGTTTGAGAATGTTTGAGAATGTTTGAGAATGTTTGAGAATGTTTGAGAATGTTTGAGAATGTTTGAGAATGTTTGAGAATGTTTGCGCGGTGGCTTGGTGCTAGGTGTGTTTTTTGAGAGGTTTTATTTTTTGGCTAGAGTTTTGTACCACGGGACTGTGTGAGGCTTGAAAAAATCCTCATGGCACTGTTCAAGGCCCGTGGGGAAGCTTCACATAGGCATAAGAAAATCAGAACTATGTGAATTAGAGATAGTTTACTAGCGACATTTGATTGATTTTGCTAGTGGAGGAGAGCACGGCATTATAATTGGTGTTGAGATTTGAGAATTTATTATAGGTCTCTGCGATGTCTACTCCGATGTTTTCGGCCTTTTGGGACTCTATCTGGGTTTTTAGAATTTCATTGCGCTGGACGATGTCATCTAAGATCCTGCTATGTGAGCCATTCAAAACAATCATCTTTTCTATATGGTCACTGAGATGATCTAAGACGGTGATGCCATTTTGGATACCGATGTTGCGCATGTCAGGAGAGTAACCCTCGATGCTATCGGGACGATAGATGTTTTTTTGTACTGCTTCAATCATCGCATCCATTTGCTTGAAAAAATCAATATGAGGATCGTCAATGGTAAGGGCATTATTTGCATTGAGTGTGATGCCACCAATGGCATTTTTGATTCCCTCAGCAGAAAAATCATTGCTAGATTGATTGGCAAACAAAACCTTCATGGCTGTGCGCGATGTGGTTTTGTCCTGGACTAGGACACGGCTTTGATTATCAAAGCTTAGCTCCACTACTCCATTAGCCCGCTCTAGCAGATTCTCATAAGCCTCCTTACTCTCTTGGCTGATGTTTTTTTGAGATGCAAGCTCTAGGGTTTGGGAATTTTGATTGCTATAGCTTAGCGCGATACCCATGGCGTCCATGAGCTGACGATAGGTGACATTGTTGGCCGTGGTCACACTAACTGCTGGTGGCTCATCATGAGGGTTATAAAGGGGGATCTCATAGGGAGCTTCATTGGGATTTTTGTTGGGCAAGATGAGATAGGAGCCCTTGGAACCTAGGAAAATATGCGCATCCACGCGCACGCCATTGGTATCTGCGAGCTCAAGATTATAGATCTGATTATTGAGATCGCCATTTGCCACTTCAGAGAGCTTGGTGTTTTCTTTGGCAAAGCCCTTGAGATCGGGCAAGACTTGAGAGACATTGCCTATGAGCTTAGAACCCTCATTGGTGAAATAAGTCCGATCGTATTCCACACCATAATTTGTGGGAATCCCCTCTATTTCTGTGCCTTCTTTATCTAGAGTCGTGAAAGAAAAGGAAAAATCAGAGACTGCCCTCTCTTCTTGTGCTTCTTTATCAATGAAGCTAAGTTTTCCATTAATGAGTTCCACTCCTAGATTTTCTCCATAGCGTGCTTTCATAAGCTCTGCGAGATCATTGATGTTCTTGCCGCGAATATCAATTCTCCATTCGCTTTCTTCGTTTTTTGGATCATCGACAATCCTAATTTTGAGATATCTTACGCTGGAGTCAAAGATGTCGCTAAGTGCGGTTTGTCTATCGGCCATGAGATTGTTTTTTGTAATGAGCTGGGTGGGTAGATCCATGCGCCAGGGCTGGAAGGTATCTGGCTGGGTTTCTATTTCGCTGAGGCCCTTTTGTGTCATGAAGGGACTTTTGTTATAGATTGTGATTCTAGCATCCTCTGCATAGAGATCTGTTATGTCATCGACATCCTTGTCGCTAGAGACCATGTGAAATTCTATCGTGGAGTTGCCAGCCTTAAGATCTCGGATTTCAATCTGACCCCAATCATTGAGACTCACATCTACGACTCTGCTTTGGGAGGTGTTGCCATAGGCCTCACCAATTTTTGTGAGCAAGTCCTGCACTGTGGTGGGATTTTCTGGATTGACATAGCTTTTGCCTAGAGAGAATTTTGTCTTAAATGCCTTGCCATTGGTGCCCACACCGCGCACATAAAAATATTCCTTGCCATCATTAGAGGGGTCATCATCATCATCACCAACAAGATCACGCAGAGAATCTGTGGCTTTGATATAGACCTCTTTGGGGATTTCAGATTTGTTGATGGGATCCATGACATCGGGGTGAAGTTTTGTTTGATTAAACATCTTTACATTGGAGGTGATAACGCGATGCTTGTCAGAATCTGTACTAAAAAACAACTGCTTCCCAGTGATATTATAGGGCACGGTGTTATCAGAGCCAACAAGTGCATAGAGGGTCTCATCATTGCCATAATATCTCCCATTTTGATCAAATGGCGGCCGATCCACCTTGCTGCCTCCAAAGATATATTCCCCGCCAATGGAGGTGTTTGCCATGTTGATGATATGGTTTTTGATGGCTTTGAGATCTAGTGCTATGGCCTCTCTTGAGGTTTCAGAATGCACGTTATTGGCAGCTTGGATCATCTTGGTTTTGAATTGCACAAGGGCTTTGGACATTTCGCTGAGTGTTTTGTCGGCATTGAGGGTTTTTGTATGCGCAGATTTGGCAACATCAATTCCCTGAGAGAGGGTGTTGCTTAGATATCCGAGCTTGAGATCTTGGTTATATACGCTGCTGTCTTGGTAGCCATGTTTGATCTTGAGACCAGAGGCGATTTTGTTGTTGGTTTCATTGAGCTTGTCTTGCAGGGTATTTTGGTGATAATTCATCTGGTTGTATTTCGTGCCAAAAGTGATTCTCATGAGCTGCTGCCTTTAACCTTTGATTTTCATGATGGAAGCAAAAACAATTCCATAAAATTGCATTTTTATTGACATTTTTATGCGAGGAATATCGAGAAATTTTTCTAAATATTGAAGGAAAAAACGATAAAATTTCCAAAAATCCAAACATTAGGAGTAAAAATGAAAATCATTGCGACCAATCATGCACCTCAGGCCATTGGCCCTTATTCTCAGGCGATCCTTCAGGATCGCATGCTCTATACCTCAGGGCAGATTCCCTTGGATGCGGAGGGGAATTTCATAAACGGAGACATTCGCACACAGACCAAGCAGGTCTTGAAAAATCTCTCCGCAGTCCTCAAAGAGGCAGGCACAAATCCTGGCAATGTCATCAAAACCACAGTATTTTTGGCAAATATGGAGGATTTTGCAGCATTTAATGAAGTCTATGCAGAATTTTTTGGCGCACATAAGCCAGCAAGAAGCACCATCGCGGTCAAAACTCTCCCAAAAAATGCCCTTGTAGAGATAGAATGCATCGCAAAAATCGACTAAGTTATGCTATAATTTCGCTTTGTTTCGCGAATGCGTCTCAAAGAATAGTAATTTCATTGTTCCAAGGAAAGCAAGATGTATGCAATATTTAAGAATGGAGGCAAGCAATACAAGGTCGAGGAAAACAGTGTTGTTTTACTGGATAAAATGAACCTTGAGCCAAAGTCAAAAATCACTTTTGAAGAGGTTTTAGCAATTTGTTCAGAAGGTGGTAACAAAGTGGGCACTCCCTTCGTGGCGGGTGCTAAGATTGAGGCAGAGGTGATTAATGAAGGTAGAGGAAAAAAAGTCATCACCTTCAAAAAAAGAAGAAGAAAAGATAGCAAAACCAAAAGAGGTTTTCGCCGCGATTTTACAAGAGTAAGAGTTCTCAAAATTGTAGGTTAAGGAGCAAAATATGGCACACAAAAAAGGTCAGGGTAGCACCCAGAATAATCGAGATTCTGCAGGAAGACGCCTAGGTATCAAGAAATTTGGTTCTCAATTTGTGCGTGCGGGAAATATCATCGTGCGTCAGAGGGGCACCAAGGTGCATCCTGGAGAAAATGTAGGCATGGGCAAGGATCATACGATTTTTGCACTGGTTGATGGCGTAGTGAAATTCCAACAAAAAACAAAAGATAGAAAAAAGGTTTCTATCATCCCTGCTTGATCATCTAGCATCTAGCCATACTCCCTATTTGGGGAGTTTTCCTATGACAAATCAAAGTTTATTATCTCAGAGATGGCAGGTCTTCAAGCGCAATAAGCGCGCAACCTTCTCCCTTTTGATTTTTTTATTTTTGCTAGTGACTTCGAGTTTGGCCAAATTTATTGCCAATGACAAACCCCTCCTCATTTATGAAAATTCCAAATTTTACTTTCCCATTTTTGTTTCCTACCCCGAAAAAATCTTTGGCGGAGATTTTGATACAGAGGCAGATTTTAGCGATCCTTATGTGCGTAGATTGCTCAAAGAAAAAGGAGCCTTTGTAATCTATCCTCCCATTCCCTATAGCTATGACACCATCATCCCAGATCTCAAGACACCAGCACCCCTTGGCATCAGTTGGAAAAACATCCTAGGCGTGGACGACCAGGCACGTGATGTTTTTGCGCGACTCATCTATGCCTATCAGATTTCGATTTATTTTGGACTTTTGCTTTGTCTTTTTAGCGTGATTATTGGGGTTTGCGTGGGGGCACTGCAGGGATTTTATGGCGGCAAGATTGATTTATTGGGTCAGCGTTTTGTAGAAATCTGGAGCGGGATTCCGTTATTGTTTTTGATGATCATTCTTTCAAGTTTTGTAAAGCCTAGCTTTTGGTGGATTCGTGTTATCGTGCTGCTCTTTAGTTGGATGAGTTTAGTGGGGGTGGTGCGGGCAGAATTTTTGCGTGGGCGTAATATGGATTATGTTAAGGTGGCGCGCATGCTGGGAACTAGAGATATGGGCATTATTTTTAGGCATTTGCTGCCCAATGCGATGGTGGCCACCATTACCTACATTCCCTTCATCATTACTGGCAGTATTGCAACTTTGGTGAGTTTGGATTTTTTGGGTTTTGGCATGCCAGTTGGAAGCCCCTCTCTTGGCGAATTGCTCCAACAGGGCAAAAATAATCTTACAAGCCCTCATCTTGCCATTGTGGGCTTTTGTGCGACAGCGCTCCTGCTTGGGGTATTGGTGTTTATTGGCGAGGGGGTGCGCGATGCGTTTCATCCTAAAAAGAGCGTGAAATGCTAGATATTTGCTCCTTAAATGCTGGTTTTATTGGTGGATTTTCCCTTAAAGACATCACATTGCACTTAAAGCAGGGAGAACATGTGGGCATCGTTGGAGAATCTGGCAGTGGAAAAAGCTTGCTCTCTAGTCTTATTTTGGGATTGGGTGATTCTCTAGGCTGCAGGATTTTCTCTGGGAAAATCTCTATTGAGGGGGAGGATCTCTTTGCAAAATCACAAAAGCAATTGCAAAGTCTTCGCAAAAAAACCCTGGGCTACATTCCCCAAAATCCCCTAAATGCGCTCAATCCCCTGCATAAGATTGGAAAACAATTGCATGAGGGTTTGAGGCTTGCATTTCCCTTGATGCCCCTCAAAGATCGATCGCAGAAAATCCTGGAATATTTAGATGCTGCCAAGCTCAAAGATATCCTATTAGATCGCTATCCTCATGAGCTGAGTGGAGGGCAGAATCAGCGTATTTTGATTGTGCAAAATCTCTTAAAAGAGCCAAAGATTTTGATTTGTGATGAACCTACTACCGCGCTTGATTCCAGTGTGCAAAAACAGATTTTAGAATTTTTATTTCAGATCACCAAAGAAAAAAATATCAGCGTGATTTTCATCACCCATGATTTGTCCATTGCCCATCACTTTGTTGAGAATATCATCGTGATGCAAGAGGGGCGGATCCTTGAGCAGCAAGAGAGCAAAAGTCTCTTTGAAAATCCCAAGAATGCCTATACCAAGTCTTTGCTTGATGCTCTGCAATTACCTATCAAAGAATGCAAAAAAACAAAAGAGGTGGTGTTAGAAGTCAAGGATTTTGGGGTTTTTGTTAGGAAAAGTAGTTTTTTTACAAAGAAAAAAATCCAGCTTGTAGATGCGCTGGATTTTTGCCTGCACCAAAAAGAGAATCTTGCGATATTGGGAGAATCTGGCAGTGGAAAAACAAGCCTTGGCACCGCGCTCATGGAGTTGATGCCCTCCACTGGAAGTAAGCTGCTCTTTGGCCAGTCCCTGCATGCTAGGGAGTTTTATTTGCAGGTGCAGATGGTGATGCAAAACCCCTTTGCTTCACTCAATCCTAGATGGCGGATAGGGGAGATTTTGAAAGAGGCATTGTCCCTACGGAATGCAACCAAAGAGAGATTGGAAGTAAAAGAGGCTTTGGAATTGGTGGGGCTTAATGAGAAATTTGAGGATTTTTATCCCCATGAGCTTAGCGGGGGACAGAATCAGCGAGTGGCAATTGCGCGTGCTCTGCTGGTTTGGCCAAAGATTTTAATTCTTGATGAGCCTACTTCTGGATTGGATAAAAATACCCAGAAAAAGATTTTATCTCTCCTGCTTGATTTACAAAAAAATCTTGATATGGCCTATATTTTTATCACTCATGATCTAGACATAGTGGAGAGTTTTTGCGATCGTGTGTTGATGCTGCAAAATGGCAAAAAGATTTTTTATGATGAGAGAGATGCGTTTTTTTCTAGCAAAGATTCTTATATTCAAGATTTTTTAGCTACGAGATTATGAGATATTCCCTCTTTTTTGTTTTCCTTTTTTCCTGCTTTGGCTATGAGATCAAAAGTTTTCATGCATATGTCTCATTGGGAGGAGAAGAGAAAAAAGTCAGGAATGAACTGGTGCTAAAACCATCTTTTAGCACAAAGACATTCCAATGGAGCTTCCCCATCATCGACACCGAGCAGATCCATCCTCTGCAATTTAGCGTCAAAAAGAAATTCTATAAAGTCTATCTGAAAAATAAGCGTGTGTTTTTTAGTATTTTTGATGTCAAAAAAGGCGAGAATCTAGAGATTAGCATCTCTTACAAAACAAGCAATGCTGAGAAATTCTTGCAGCGCCAAGCCATCGCTATCCCAAGCTTGCAAAAGAAATTCCAAGCCTTTATCCAAGTGGAAATCGATAAGAATTGGGAGGTTTTTTCTTATCATCCCGATTTCTTTTTTCAAAATCAAAAATATGGCTTCTATGGCATCATAGACAAAAAAAATTTTTTGGATTATTTTTGGATTAGTCTTAAAAGCGCTGATTGGAAGATTAGCCTCAAGCATTTTTTGCACAGTCCACAAGAGATTCGTGACATCAATATTTTGATCCCAAAATATTTCAAAGACAGCAATCTCAAAATCAAAAAAGATACTTTAGAAACCAATCTCTCATCTGCTCAGATTATCCAAAAAGTCAACAACACCTCCATAGTGTTTCGCGGTAAAAAATCTCAAGATTTTATGGTGGGGCTTGATGCCATTGTCAATAATAGTATTGATGCTGCAACATATAAAAACCTCAATCCCAACAACTTCCCCACAAAAAGCAATCCCAGCCTCAAAAATCTCGCGCAAGAAATCATCTCCAAAAGCCCAAATCTCCCTCCCTATCTAGCCATTGCAAAATGGGTGCATGAAAATATCAAATACGATGAAAAGATGATAAATAAACATCTTGGCAGCAGCCAGATTTTGCAGGTTAAATGCGGTGTTTGTGAGCATTATGCCCAGCTCTATGGTGATATCATGCAAGCCATTGATGTGCCAAGTGTGATGATTACTGGAGTGGGATTTAATCCTTTTAAAAAAAAGTTTGAATATCATGCCTGGAATATTGTATTCATAGAAGGGAGATGGATTTCTATGGACACCACTTGGGGGATTTTTAGCGGAAAGCTCCCCATCTCACATATCTTTTTTTATCTAGGATATCAGCCCTTGATGATGTATGAGACTTATGATGTACCCATTCATCAGATTCATACTGAGGTGATTTATGACATCCAATTGCTACAATAAGGCCAGATTTTTAATCAAAAATAAAGCAAAAAAAGAATAAAATCCCAAGAAATTTTTTTGAAAGGTTAAATGATGAAAAAAGGCATCCATCCTCAATATGTTCCCTGCAAAGTTACTTGCGTCACTAGTGGCAAAGAGATCGAAGTCATGAGCACAAAAAGCGATTTGAGGATCGATATTTCTAGCTTCTGCCATCCTTTTTATACAGGGAGTGACAAAATCGCTGATGCTACAGGTAGAGTAGAGCGCTTTAAGCAAAAATACAATATGAAATAATGATCACTTTGTTGCCAACGCCTATTGGGAATCTTGGCGATGTCTCCCTTAGGATGTTGGAAGCCCTGGCACAGAGCGAAGTCGTGCTCTGTGAAGATACTCGGGTCACCAAAAAACTCATTGCTCTTCTCCAAAAAAACCCCCTCATCACTCAAAACTTCCCTGGCATTTTTGCTCCTAAGATTTTTCATGCATTTCATTCCCATAATCAAGAGGAATTTTTGGATTCCTTGGAAAAAAATGCTCTGGATCTGCGCGTAAGGAATGTCGTATTTTTGAGTGATGCGGGCATGCCCTGCATCAATGATCCTGGCGCGTTGCTGGTATCCTATGCCCAGAGAGAGGGCATTGCTTATGATGTATTGCCAGGGAGCAATGCCTGTGTGTTGGCCTATTGCATGAGCGGCATTGTGGATGATGGATTTATCTTTGGTGGATTTTTGCCTCATAAGCAAGGGGAGCGCAAAAAGATTTTGGAGACTTTTTTGACCCAGCAGGCCTCTTCACCCAAAAAAATGAGTGTAATTTTTTATGAGAGTCCGCATCGTATTTTGGATTCTTTGCGGGATTTATGCGACATAGAGGAGGATTGTGGAGTCTTTGCTATCAAAGAAATGAGCAAGAAAAATCAAAAATTTTTTGCAGGAAGTGCTAGGGAGGTGTGGAAAATCTTGCAAAATCAAAATATCCAAGGAGAATGGGTGCTCCTCCTTAGTACCACAAAAAAGCCAAAAAGCTCCCTAGGGGCAGAGGAAATCAAGCTTATGGATCTCCCCCCCAAAATTAAGGCCAAGCTCCTCTCAAGACTCGGCCTTGGGGATGTCAAAAGCATTTATGCAAATTTGATGGAAAAATAAGGCAAAATATGAAAAAACAACTTCGCCATGACCAAAAACCCACTCACAATCCTGCGCAACCAAAGCAAGAGGATTTGATCGTCTATGGTAAACAAACTAGCCTCTACATCCTAGAGCAGATGCCCCAAATCATCAAAGAGGTGTATTTCTCTAAAGAAATGGAAAGGGGGGTTTTCCATCAATTTGCCAAGATTCACAAACCAATTTTGAAAATTGACAACAAAAAAGCCCAGGCCCTCAGCAAAAATGGCAATCATCAGGGTGTATTTTTAAAGATCTCTGCGCTAGAATACACGCCATTTAAGATCCTCAAAAAATCTGAGAAATTGCTCATTTTGCATGGCATCACAGATACGGGAAATATTGGTAGCATTTTTAGGAGCGCGTATTGCTTGGGTGTGGATGGGATTGTGCTTTGTGGAGTGAGGGGTTTTAGTATTGAGGGAGTTTTGCGCACCAGTGTGGGAGCGATTTTGCAGATGCCCTTTTGCGTGGTAGAAAATATCCTAGATGTAATCCATGAGCTAAAAAATGAAAAAACCCTCTGCCTTGGTGCAGATGCGCGTGGAGAGGAGGAGGGAAGGATAGCAGGAGTGCAGAAATGGGCATTATTTTTGGGCAGTGAAAATACAGGTTTGCCCTCACAGGTTTTGTCAAAACTTGATAGAATATTGGCCATAAAAATGCATCGGGGTTTTAACTCACTCAATGTGGGGGTTGCTGCAGGGATTTTAATCAGTAGGATACAAGAATGGAAGCTTTAGACAAACTCAAACAAATTGGCATCAAAAAAATCAATCAAGATACCAAAATCTCTGTTGGCGTGATTGAAAATATTTTAGAGAAGCGTTTTGATAAGATTCAAAAGGTCTGGATCGTGGGGTTTTTACCAATCATCGAGAGGGAATATCAGGTTGATTTGAGTCCGTGGCTAGAGGAGTACAATGCCTATTTGCAAGAAAGTGCACAGGAGCAAAAGGAAGATACTTATAAGATTAGAGAGTTGGATCTAGACACTCAAAAGCAGTATTATGATCGCTACAAAAATAAGTATTTAAGCAGGATTTGGTATGGGATCATCGGTGCCTTGGTGGTGATTTTGTTTTTGTTTTATCGATTTTTCATGGCTTCAGATAAGATTGAAATCGAAAAACAAAATCCCTCCTCCACTCAAGAGAAAAAAGAGCAAAAGCCCCATGAAGAGGGGATTTATTCCAAAATCCCAAAGCAAATTACCCAACCTACACAAAGCCAACCTACACAATCCACACCAGATCCAGAGACTCAAGCCACCCAGCCTGCACAAACAACCAAAGCCACTGCAGCCCCACACACCCAACCCACTCCAGAAGCCTCAAAAGACAGTGGAGTTTATCGTTTGCCAGAAGAGGGGGTTATGATCATTGAGCCAAAAAAACAGCTTTGGTTTCAGATTTGGAATCTTGAGGATAACACAAAGCTAGAAAAAGTCATCAAAGAATCCCACCGCGTGGAGATTCCAAAACAAAAATCCTTAATTGTCTTTGGGCACAAGTCTTTTAAGCTGCGCTATGGAAAGGAATTTCTAGATTATGAAGGAGGGAAAACCATCCGTTTCCTCTCTGAAAATGGCAAGGTTCGCATCATCCATCATGCAGACTACATGAAGCTTGTCAATGCCACAAAAAAGAAATTTGAACCTAGGACCAAGCTTAAAAGAGAGATTCCACACAGCAGTACAGACGCGCAAAACCCTGCTGAAAATCCCAACCCAAACCCTGATAGCCCCTCTTCTGCCAATCCTGCTAGTAAGCAAGAGCATAAAATTCAGTGATGGGACCCTGCTTGTTTTTTCGATATTTTTTTTGCAGCATATTCTTGCTTCAGGGGCTTTTTGCAGATTTTTTGCTTGATAAGGTGCAAAATTTTGCAGGGGAGAGTGTATTTCAGGTCAATCGCAATTTCATTGATAGGCTCTTTGAAAATCGCGAGGCATTCTTTCGCGATGGAGTTTTGGACAATAAAAAAATCCTAGAAACACTTAAAAATAACGGTCTATTAAATCTCAAATTTGATGCTCCCAAAGAGGTGAGCATCATGTTTTCTTCTCACACAAGCCCCATATTTTTGCTACGCAGCGTCAATAGTACACTAGCCTCTATGGGGTATTCTTATTTTGAGGTCAAAAAGGCAGAATATAATGAGGGAGTGGCGCGCATTGTCTTTAGCTTCATGAGTGAGTATATGATCGATCCTTTGATTGTGATTGATGAGATGAATAAGCGAGGCTATATTTTCAACAATATCTCGCGCATCAATATGCAGGCCTGGGAATATGATGTAAATCTTTTGGATTCCAAGCTTCCCAATGCGCATAATGTCGAAATTGGAGACAATTTTGAGATTAAGGAGGTGAGTGGGGAGTATTGGCTGCAGACCCCAGATGTCTCTGGCAATATGAACATCATTGCCAACACCACAGAATGGCATCCTAAAATCATCTTTTTTGATAAAAATCTCCATATCATTGACATTCTCAAAAAAGAAGAAAGTCTTAATAATCTCACCTTCAACATCCTCAAAGAAGTGCGCTTCATTTTGGTTTCAGACAATCAAAATCCCATTGTGCTCAAAAATGGCATCAAGGTGATGTTTTCAAGCTTCAAATAATTTGCTGGATTAAATGATGAGCAATCTATAGAGATGATGGATTTATGCGCAAAAACTACAAGGATTGGATTTGGTACAAGGATTCCATGTTAAGGGTGGAGATGGCAAGGGGGATTAAAATCTAGAGCATGAGGTCTAGTATTTTTCTGATCTTAAAATCCTCTTTCCAGACAAAAAACCCCTCAAAGTCATTTTTATGAATTGTATCAAGTAGGGATGGCAAAGGGGATGATGCTAATGAGTAACAGCACCCATGTCCCTAGATGCAATCTCTCCCATTTACGCTGGATGATGTTGAGAAATGTATACATGACAAATCCCGCAGCAAGTCCGATGGTGATGGAGGAGGTGAGTGGCATGAGGATGATGGTGAAAAATGTCGCAACCCCAATGGGCAGATCCCTAAAGTCAATGTGCCGAACTTCCAAAAACATCAAAGATCCCACGACAACCAAAGTAGGATAAATAGCAAAGCTGGGGATGGCAGAAAAAACAGGCAAAAAGAAAATGCTAAGGAAGAAGAAAAATGCAACAAACACTGCAGTAAGTCCCGTCCTACCCCCTGCATTCACCCCTGTGGCGCTTTCTAGAAATGCGGTGGTGGTGGAGAGGCCAAATATAGGTCCTGCAGTGGTGGCAAGCGCATCCACTTGTAGAGTTTTTTCTAATTGCTTATCTTTGCCTGTGGTGTCTTGAAATAAATTAGCCTTGATGCCGATGCCAGATAATGTACCCAGGGAATCAAAGAGATCTGTGATGAGCAAGGAGACGATGGCAGGGATCATTGCGATGTTTAAAATTCCCAAAATATCCATTTTCCAAAAAATATTTTCTATGGAAGAGGGCGCAGAGAGTAGCTCTCTTGGCATTTCCTGATAGCCAAACGCCCAGCCAATGATACTTAGGATGAAGATGCTTAGGATGAAACTCCCCGTGATATTGAGTGCATGCAGCAACAAAAGCAAAAAAATCCCAAAAATGCTAATGAGGATTTGGGGTTGGGTTAGACTGCCTAGACCTAGATGATCGCCATGGGTGGTGATGATGCCAATGCTTTTGAGTCCGATGGTGGCAATGAATGCCCCAAGTCCACAGCATAGGGCGATGCGTAAATCCTTTGGGATGCTTTGCATAATCCATGCGCGAAGATTTGTAAAAGAGATCACAAGAAAAATAAGGCCTGAGAGAAAGACTGCTCCTAGTGCCTGCTGCCAAGAAAGTCCCATGGTCTGCACCATGCCAAAGGTGAAAAATATATTTAGCCCCATTCCAGCACTCATCGCCACTGGGACATTAGCCCAGATTCCTGTGAGTAGCGTGGTAATAGCAGTGACTAGGGAAACAGAGGTAATCAAAGAATCTTTTGGCATACCAGCTTGTGAGAGGATATCTGCGCCCACGGGGATGATGTAGAGCATCGCCAAAAATGTCGTACAGGCAGCAAAAAATTCTTTTTTTATAGAGGTGGAATTTTCTTTGAGTTTGAAAAATTTATCAAGCAATTGCATGTTTACTCCTGTGGTTTGAGTGTGATGAAGGTGATTTCTGAGCGAGTGAAAAGACGCATGGGCGGCCCCCAAAATCCTGTGCCCTGGTTGATGTAGATTAGGGAATGGGAATCATAGTGATGTAATCCTTTGAGATAGGGCTGCTTTAGCAGGACTAGGAAGTTAAAGGGGAAGATCTGCCCACCGTGGGTATGGCCTGATAGGATTAAATCTACTTTTTTGTCTTCTAGATGGGAGATGACTGCGGGCTGGTGGGAGAGGAGGATGCTTGGGATGTTGGGATTTCTCTTTAAGATGGCCTGATTGATATCAGGAGAGAAAAACCCCATTTTATTGCCACTAAGATCGGTGATGCCAATGATGTTGAGCAGGGGTTTTTGATCTTTTATAATGATGGTGCTGCTATTATTTAGCACCATGATGCCAAGATTTTTGATCGCCTCTAAGATGGCATGGGTGTCGTGATAATATTCATGATTACCTAGGACATAGTAGATGCCATAACGTGCCTTGAGATCTCCTAGCAAGGGGAGTTTCTCTCTGATTTTAGAAAGAGGGGCATCGATGATGTCGCCTGTGAGCATGATGGCATCAGGGTGGAGTGCATTGATTTTCCAGATGAGATCTTTGAGATCTTTGCTTTTTGTGAGGGCATTGAGGTGCAAGTCACTGATTTGGGCGATGGAAAAGGGTTCTTTTAGCTTGGCAATGGGGATTTCTAGCGTTTTGACCATGGGTTTTTTTCCAAGGCCATTATAGAGACTAAAGACAATGCCAAGAACTGAGAGTATGACGCAAAAAGTCTTGATATAGGGTAGAGCAAGGAAACATTGCTCTTTGCTTGCGAATAAAAAAAATGGCGAGATGAGAATGTAAAAAAGCACCGCCCCCACGAAGAGAAAGAAACTAATTCCAGTGCAGATGGAAAAGAGGAATTCTAGCTTTGGAGGCAAGGAAAGATGGTGGTGGAGAATATAGGCGCAATTGCACAAAAATAAAACTCCCACCCCATAAAAAGCATAGCGGCCGGGGATTTTGTGGAAAAAGGTGTAGTAGATGAGAAGATGCACGCCAAAAATGATAAAAACTATGACAAGCATCCAGGGGAGATTAAAATGCTGATTTTCCATAGATTTGAGAGCCATCCCTTGCAATTTCAATATTGAGTTATAATTATAGCAAAACTGAAGGGAATCACGAAAAAGGGTATGCAATGGCAAAGAAAATTTTGTTTGTGTGTTTAGGAAATATTTGCAGATCTCCGCTAGCAGAAGGCATGGCTAGGGAATATGTGCGTCAAAGGGGATTGGATTGGGAGATTGATTCAGCAGGCACTTCTGGCTATCACAGTGGGGAGCCTCCACATGTGTATTCCATCCAAGTGGCAGCAGAATATGGCATAGACATCAGCAATTTGCGTAGCGCAAAAATCACACCCTATACCAGAGCAGATCTCTTCATTGTCATGGATGATTCCAACGCACAAGATCTTATTTCTATGGGCATCCCTAAGCATAAGGTTTGCAAAATGGGAGATTTTGGACTCGGGGGGATGGACATTCCTGACCCCTATTACAAGGGCTTGGAGGGATTTTATGAGGTCTATGAATTATTAGAAAAATCCCTGCCCCTATGCATCGATAAACTCGCTAAAAAAGAGGCATTTTCAGAAGATATTCACAGACTCTATGCTGAGATTGAGTATAGAGATAGGGAGATTTTTGGGCTCTATGATGCGCTTCCTGATTCTGCTTTTGGCCTGCTTTTGCAAGACATTTGCAAGCGCGCAAAACTGCCCAAAAATGCAAATATTACCCATGCGCTCAAAGATCGATTCATCCAGCTCAAAGAGGGGCCCATCCTCCAAGAGCTCAAAAATCTAGGAAAAAACCAAGAAGAGATTTTGCAAATTCAGGCTTTGCTTTTTGAGGAAGTGGAAAAATTCACTCAAGAACGCCATCAAAAAATCTTGGATTTCATAGAAAAAGAGGAGTTGCTCAGTGGGTTTTATCGTGCATTGCTAGTAGGAGTAGATCGCGTGGGAGTGGCCATGAATGCCTTTGCAAAGGCATGGCAAAAAGCACTGTTTGCAGAGATTTATCCCATGCTTGAGAAAAGTTATAGCCAAGAGCAAATTTTTTCAAATTTGCAAAAGACTATGGAGAGAGAGTTTGATGGCAAAAAATGGATCTTTAGCGATCGGAGCTATTCCATCCCTAAAATCAAAAAAGACATCCCAAAAGACAGAAAAGAGCATTTTCCTGATTTAGAAATCTTGCCCTATGCAAGTGCTTTTGAGAAGGAAGGTCAAGAGGTGATTTTGCACCTAGAGGATTTGATCTCTTCCTTGCGTGAGGAAAATGATGAAATTTATGGCCAAAAAGAGCAATACATCGCTTATTTTAAAGCACTAAAAAAAGCCTTTGGCACAAAGGATAGAGAGAGCTTGATTGCCAATTGGCAGGAGGTAGATGCGCTCTGGATGGAGATTAAAACTCCCATACAAATTGGCCATCCTTTTGAATATTATGAAGATAAATACCGCCATGCCACTGCCCCAGAATGGGATGTGAGGCTAGCACGAACCCAAAAAGAAGACACAGTTTCTACATCCCTCAAACATTGCTTTGAATTTTTTGCCCAAAAGATTGATGCTTCAGAGAGTTTGTGTGCTTTTACAAGAAGCGCACTAGAAAAAGTGCAGAGCTATCATGCCATCCCAGCGCTCTTTTATGGGAGCAATTATAATGGCCTTTTTTCTGCACAGGTGGTACCAAATGATGAAAAAATCACCAAAAGCTATGGCAAAAAGATTTTTGCATTCCCAGATCGCATCTTGGAGATGATGCGCAACAAACCCAAGATGCAAATTAGCTTTGAGACCTTTGGAAAGGCACGCATGCAGCGCTATTATGAGCTTATTTTACATCAAGAAAAGCTTTGGTATGAAATCTATAAAATCACGACTAATGGACATGAATATGGGCATATTTTGTGGATGGAGGAAGATACGCAGGTCAAAATGAATGCTTCTGGGATGTTTAAAAATATCGAAGAATTTAAAGCAACCTCAGGCGGGCTCTGTGGATTTTTCTTGAGTAATAGGGGGGAGGGGGCATTATTCCAAGAAGTGCTATTTGATACCCTAATGCGCGCAGTAGGGCTTATTGCCTGGAGGGAGCAAGATGAGGTATTGCCTTATTATTATGAGGGCTTGATGCATCTTTGCGGGGGATTTGATAGTGGGGTGCTAGATTTTGATAGAGATAGAAAAGAGACGCGCTTGCAAATCCACTCCCAGGAGTTTCCAAGGCTTAGAGAATGGTATCTGGAGTATTATCAAAAGCTTGCCAAACATTATGCTGACAAAAAAGACGCCAAGATTTATGTAGATTTTTTTATCGAAGGAAAAGATCCCATTTCTAGGAAGTGCAGGGAATTTGTGCAATGGTATTGGGAGCAATATCAAAGCATGGGCAGAGAATTGTGGCAAGGGGAATTTTTGAATCAGGGAGGGTTTTGATGAAAAATCTTGCTAGAGGAGTTGTGGTGGGGAGAATTTGTGCACTGCTTTTGTTTTTTGGGATCTTGCTGGCTGAGGATGGTCAGAATTTCCCAAATATCATGCTAGAGCTTGATAAGAGTAGCAAAAACATGCAGGATGCCTTTTTGAAGGATAATTATGAGCTCATAGAGATCCGTCAGCGTCAGATGAAGGCTGCGATAAAAGATCTCAAGTCCATACCTGTGCATTATTATCTCAATAGCAAGACCAAGGAATTTGAAAACATCGTGAATTTGCGCATCGTGCGCATCGATGAGGCCCTGGATCTCATGGGAAAGCAGCTGCAAAAAAGAAAAACCCAAGATGCCTTTGAGACATTTTTGAGTATCTTAAGGGAATGCAATGGCTGTCATGTGATCTTTCAAGGTCATACAGGGGAATAGCAGATTTAAGCTTGATTGAGGGGGCTTTGTGCGGGAAATTTGTGTGCGATTTTCTAGGAATTTGGGAGGCTATGCCACTGGATTCATGTGCAAAGTCCGCTGCCAAATCCATCTTGCGCAACTACTTGCTACAGCTTCTAGCACAAAGCAAAAAATCCTGTTTTCCCAATCCAAACATCCAAGTCAAAAACGCACCAAGCCCCTGTGCCCCCCCTCCAAAGTCATGCAATAGCTCTAATAGCCTTAGTGGGAGTAGGAGTGATCTTCTGTAGGTTGGATGTTTTTGTTGTTTGCAAGTTTTTGGGTCTCTACCTTGTGGAGAAATGCAATCAATGTATCTGCCATTTTCATATAGGATTTGGCACTCACAGACTCTGGCTCAAAAAATACGATGGGCCTTCCGCTGTCTCCACTCTCGCGGATCTTTGCCTCCAGGGGGATCTGTGCTAGAAGTGTGGTCTTGTATGTATCAGCAAGGTCCTTGCTCGCACCCTTGCCAAAAATATCACTTTCCACCCCGCAATTACCGCAGATAAAGCCACTCATATTCTCCACAATCCCAGCAATGGGAACATCGAGCTTTTGAAACATATCCAGGCTTCTCATGCTATCATCTAGGCTCACGCGCTGTGGAGTGGTCACAGTGATCCCAGCGCTCACTGGTACGCTTTGAGCAAGGGTGAGTTGTGCATCTCCTGTGCCTGGGGGCATGTCAATCACTAGGACATCTAGCTCACTCCAAATCACATCTGTGAGTAATTGTTGGATGGCACGCATGATCATCGGGCCCCGCCAGATGAGACTTTGGCCTTCTTCATAGAGGATGCCCATACTAATCATTTCCACCCCATAGGCCTTGATGGGATAGAGTTTCTTGCCGCTCGCATCCACTTCTGGTTTTTGGGTGTTGAGGCCCAGCATCCTTGGGATATTGGGGCCATAAATGTCAGCATCAAGCAGGCCTACTTTTTTTCCTTGTTGTGCTAGAGCGATGGCAAGATTCACGCTCGTAGTGCTTTTCCCTACACCTCCTTTGCCACTGCTAATCATGACAAAGTGCTGGATTTGAGGAGCGATATTCTTGGTGGTACTTTTTTGCTCAGGTGTTTGTGGAGTCTTAATATCAAGTTGCAATTTAGCAATTCCAATATTGCGGATTTTTTCATGGATTTCCCTATCAAGTCTATGGATCACCTCAGGGCTATTGCTAGGGATCTCGATACGTAGAGCCAGGGCATCATTATGCAAAGTAATGTCTTTGACAAAGCCAAAAGTTACGATGTCTTTTTGAAAATTGGGATAAATGATGGTTTTTAGAGTTTGTAGCACATTCTCTTGGGTAAGCATTGTTGATTTCCTTAGTTTTTTTCTAAACTCTGCAAGGAGAGTCTTTGCGCGGGAATTGTAATATAATAAAGCAAAAATTGAGCAGGAGCATGATTTGAGTGGAGTTTTGCTAGATACCTCCATTATCCTGGATGATGTGGAGAATGTTTGCTATGTTTTTCAAAGCTATGAAAAGCAGATTTTTATTAGCGACATTGTTATTGAAGAACTCGATAGACACAAGAATTTTGATAATCAAAATGGTTATTTTGCCAGGGAGTTTTTTCGTTGCATTAAAGAGGAAAATGCTCCTATATATGAGGGTGCTCCTCCCATGCAGGGGGATTTTTTCAAAGTCGTATTATTTGAAAAAAATTCCCTCCAAATTCCCATCATCCTCATCCACCGCCAAAAATATCGCACTTCCACTCAAGAATATGGTCTCAATGATAGCAAGATCGCAGAGATTGCCCAAGATTATCATTTCACTCTTTTGAGCAATGATATCGCTCTCAAAATCCGTCTGCTAGCGCGCGGAGTGGAAAGCAAATCTCTCTATCGCGACCGCGTGGAGGATCCTAAAAAAATTGACTTTTGGCAGAGATTTTCCATCCACAAAGAAGAAAACATGCAAGAGGCTCTCTCTCAAGATCCGCAATTTTTGCAGATGAGCAATTGGGGATTAATTGAAATCGCAGAAAAAGATAGCACAGGTTCTAGTAGTTATTTGACCGGCAGGAAATTCTATGGGATCAAAAATAATGGCAAGTTAGAATTATTGAATTTTGATGAGATCCTCAAAAGCACCCAGCCCTATATTTTACCCATGAATCTGGAGCAGAAAATGCTTTATGCACTGCTTATTCACCCTCAAAATACCATTACAATTGTGAGTGGATCTACGGGCAGTGGCAAGACATTAATGGCATTGCAAGCAGGCATTCATCTGGTCAAAAACAAGGTTGTTGATGGGATTTTGTATCTGCGCAACACTGTAACTGCCAATGATAGCGCTGCTGAGCTTGGCTATCGCAAGGGAGATGAACAGCAAAAATTGCATTATTTTATGTATCCGCTTTTTAGTGCAGTGAATTTCACTATTCACACTTTGCAGGCCCAGTCTCTAGCTAAGCGCATCGAATATCGCGGGGAGGTCAACACATTAGAAAAAGAAGATGCTACAGAGTATTTTTTGCAAAAGCACAAAATTGAGGTCATTGACATCGCCCATGCACGCGGCATCACCATCAGCAACAAATTTGTGATTTTTGATGAAGTGCAAAATGCCTCCAATGCTACGCTAAAGCTCATTGGTACGAGGATTGGAGAGAATTCTCGCATCTGTTTTTTGGGGGATTGGAAGCAAATTGATCATCCTTTTTTGTCCAAATTTCGCAATGGCGCAGTGAGTTTATTGCAAAAGGCATTGAGCAAAGATGGCATTGCTGGCATAAAGCTCAAACAAGTGATTCGCAGTGAGGTAGCGACATTTTTTGAAGAAAATTTCTAGGATTTTTTCAGCGGAAGTTTTGCTGTAGTTACCTCTGTCTGCACCCTTGTATCCACCTAAAAGATCAGTGGTTTGGTAGCTTTTGTGGGGTTTTACAGCGCGGCGGGGTATTTTGTGTTTTTGATTCTTATGCGTGGCTCTTATTTCCTTGATGAGGGTAGGGTGTGAGGGAGAATAAGCTAGGCAAGATAAAGCTTGAAGTTTTGAGATGATATGGCACTCAAAGGCATCCAAAAATCTAGCTAGATTTTTGGGATTCATAGTAATGCTCATAAAAAAGCACATACAGCCCCATTTGCTCTTTAAAAATCCTGCGCGCATCCCTATGATCCCTACAAAACTGCCCCACAAAATCCCAGAATTTTTTACTGTGATTTTTGTGCAAAATGTGAGCGAGTTCGTGGATCACAACAGAATCGATGAGAGAAATGGGGGCAAAAACAAGCAGAATCGAAAAACTTAGGTCGTTTTTGTAATTGCAGCTCCCTAGGATTTTTTTGTTAGATCGGATGGAGATTTTTTGCGGGGAGACCTGCATCTTTGCTGCCCAGTGTCCTACGCGCTCTTTTAGCATCTCTAGCAAGATTTTTCTAAGTAACTCTATGCTTTTGTATTCAGAGACTTCGCGCCAATCCCCAAATATAGGAACTTGCTGGGGATGAGCGCGCAGGATGTCTTCTTGTTTTTGCTGGGTTTGTAGGATTTTTTTTAGGGATTTCTCAATCCAAGGAGCAAATTTAATTAAAAGCGCTTTGATTTGGTTTTGGTCATAGGTCATGGGCACAGAAATATGCAGGCTTAAATCCCCTTTGATGGCCAGCCTGATGCTTTTGATTTTTTTTCTCCTATGGATTTCTATATTCTGGGGTTTCATTTTTTTGTCTTTTCTTTGCTAGAATTTTAGCACATTGAAAAAAGGATGAAAAATGAAGGTTTTGCTCTTAGAAAATGTCAAGGGGTTGGGCGTAATAGGCGATATCTGCGAAGTCAAAGATGGATATGGACAGAATTTCCTCATCGCAAAGGGCAAGGCAAAACACGCAACCAATGAAGTAATTAGAAAACATCAGGCTCAAATGCGAAAAGAGGCAGAAATCCATGCGTTAGAGCTTGCGGAAAAAAAACAATTCATCCAAACACTTAGCGGTATTACTGTGAGTATCAGCAAAAAAGTCGGTGCAAATGATGCGCTATTTGGGGCAATCACAAAAGAGGAGATCGCAGAATCCCTGCATTCTCAGCACAATTTAGAGCTCAATAAAAAAGACATCGAGATCAAGCATCCCATCAAGAATTTGGGCAGCCATGAGGTGGAGGTTAAGCTTGGGGATGGAATTTCTGGCGTACTCAAGCTTGAAGTAGTTGCACAAGGGTGAGGGAGATGTTTGAAGCAACTACCATATTGGGCTATAGAGGGGAATATGAAGGCAAGAAATATGCCATTGTCGGCGGGGATGGGCAGGTGACTTTTGGGAATTGTGTGCTCAAAAGCAATGCCACTAAGATTCGTAAACTCTACAACAATAGGATTTTAAGTGGCTTTGCAGGCAGCACCGCAGATGCCTTTTGGCTGTTTGATATGTTTGAGCAGATTTTGGAAAACAAAAAAGGGGATTTGGTGCGCGGTGTGCTGGAATTTAGCAAGCTGTGGAGGAAGGATAAATATCTGCGCAAGCTTGAGGCGATGATGATTGTATTAGATAAGGATCATATTTTTATTCTCAGTGGAACGGGCGATGTGGTCGAGCCTGAGGACAACAAAATTGCCTCCATTGGCAGTGGTGGAAATTATGCGCTAAGTGCAGCTAGAGCGCTAGATCGCTTTACTTCTCTCCATCCACGTGAGCTTGTGCAAAATGCTTTGAATATTGCTGGTGAAATTTGTATTTATACGAATACCAATATCAAGATTTTGGAGCTAGAATGAATCAGCAAAGCATGACACCAAGGGAAATAACCAGGCATCTAGATGAGTATATCATTGGGCAGGATGAGGCCAAGAGGGCCATTGCTATTGCACTGAGGAATCGTTATCGTCGCTTGCAGCTTGATGAGAAAATCCGCGAAGAGGTCACACCCAAAAACATTATGATGATCGGATCTACGGGTGTAGGGAAAACAGAGATCGCGCGCAGAATGGCCAAAATGATGAATTTGCCATTTGTGAAAGTAGAGGCGAGTAAATACACAGAAGTGGGTTTTGTGGGGAGGGATGTGGAGTCTATGGTGCGCGATCTTGTGAGTGCTAGCATCCATCTTGTGGAGAGTGAATGTCGCCAAAGCGCACAAACTCAAATCCAAGAATACATCCTTCAAAAGATCACAAGAATCTTGATGCCTCCACTCCCAGACACCATCACCCAAGAGAAAAAAGAAGAATACACCCAGAGCTTTGAGAAAATGTACCAAAAGGTGAAAAATGGGGCGATGGATCATGTCAAAATAGAAATTGAGATTCAAAAAAGGCTGTTAGAAAATGACAATAACATGCCTCCTGAGCTTATCAAAGTCCAAGAGAGTATCATCAAGGTGCTCAGCAAAAACCAAGAAATGATAAAAAAAGAAATGACCATAAAAGAAGCCAAGATTGCACTACAAGAAGAGGCTAGCGAGAGAATTTTGGATATGGAAAAAATCAAAACCGAGGCCTTGGAGCGTGCCCAAACAAGTGGGATTATTTTCATCGATGAAATCGATAAGGTCGCTGTTGGAAGCAGGGATGGATCAAGACAAGATCCCAGCAAAGAGGGCGTACAGCGGGATTTGTTACCCATCGTAGAGGGTAGCATGGTGAATAGCAAATATGGTGCGATCAAAACTGATCACATTTTATTCATCGCTGCAGGAGCATTCCACCTAAGCAAGCCCAGCGACCTCATCCCAGAGCTGCAGGGGAGATTTCCCATCCGCGTGGAACTAGATTCTCTAAGTGAGGAAGTGATGTATCAAATCCTCACTCAGACAAAAACCTCCATTATTAAGCAGTATCAGGCATTGCTTAGCACAGAGGATGTAAATCTAGTCTTTGAGGATGATGCACTAAGAGAGTTAGCTAGGCTTTCTTACCATGCCAACCAAAAAAACGAAGACATCGGCGCGCGCAGGCTGCACACCACGATGGAGAGGGTATTAGAAGAGATTAGCTTTGATGCGGATTTGCATGCTGGCAAAACCTACACCATCACCAAAAATCACATCCAAGAAAAATTAGAAAATCTTGTAGAAAACACAGATCTGGCAAAATACATCCTTTGAAGATGCAGACAAATGAGCAGACGCGGTGTGGATATGTAGGTGTGATCGGCAAGCCCAATGTAGGCAAAAGCACCTTTCTCAATAAAATTATAGGCCAGCAGATCGCATTAGTCTCTCACAAAGCCAATGCTACGAGAAAAAGAATGAATTTCATCATTCCTTTTGAGGAGGATGGAATCCAAAGTCAGATCATTTTTGTGGATACTCCCGGGCTTTATGAGGGCGCAAAATTACTCAATGTCTTCATGCTCAAAGAGGCTATGAGAGCGCATCAAGAAAGCGATTTGATTTTGTTTATCATCAGTGCCACCGATCCTTATGCGCGCCAGACTTATGAGGAATTTTTAGCCTTTAATGCAAATAAACCTCACATCATTTTGCTCAATAAGATTGATCTCATTGATAAAAAAAAGCTTTTATCCCTGCTAGATTCCTACCAATGCCATCAGGACAAATTTCTAGCCATCATTCCCTTTAGCGCCAAAAAAGATGAGGATTTTTCTGCGTTACTTAGAGTCATTCATCATTATCTTCCTAAGTCGCCCTTTTTGTTTGACATGAATCAGCTCACAGATCACAAGATGCGTGATATTTACAAGGAATTGATTCGCGAGAGTCTGTTTGATTTTTTGAGCGAGGAGCTGCCCTATGAGAGTGAAGTTGTGATAGAAAAAGTGATAGAGGGGGATCTGTTTGAGAAAATTTTTGCTAAAATTTTCGTCGAAAAAGAAAGCCAAAAATCGATGGTTATTGGCAGGAATGCAAGCACCATCAAGCGCATTGGCAGACATTCTCGAGAAAAGATTGAACACTTAACAGAAAAAAAGATATTTTTGCAATTGAATGTTTTTGTGCAAAAATCTTGGAGCAAACAAAAAGACAAACTCAAAAATTTTGGTTATGACATAGATGACTAGAAGGGACTAGGATGCTAAAGAAACTTTCATTAATTTTTTTGCTTTTTTCCTTGGGATTTAGTACGGAAAATAGCTTGGTGGAGATCGTGCAAAATTACCGCCACAACGGGATAGAGTCCACCAGGCAGATTTTAGATAAAGTTTTGGAAAAAGAGAGTTTTTGGATGGAGGTTTTGGGGAATCAAGATACGGATTTTGGCTACTATGAAGGCGCTAATTTTCTCTTTCTTTTCAACAAAGATAATGCCAGTCTCATTCTCTACAAGATAGAAAACGGCCATCTTACGCAGCTGCAGCAAACAAATGCCATCATGGGCATAGGAGGAGGGGCCAAGCAAAAAAAGGGTGATAAGGTCACGCCCATTGGGGTGTATAATTTTGTAGAATTGCTTGAAAAGCTCGATCCATACTATGGCCCCATGGCATTTGCCACCAACTATCCCAACACCTATGACAATCTTTTAAATCGTACAGGATCTGGAATCTGGCTGCATGGCCTGCCTCTCAATGGCGATCGTAAAGACCAAAATACCAAGGGTTGCATCGCGGTAGAAAATAACCTCATCCAAGAATTTAACAAAACCATCGATTATAAAAAAACCCTGCTTCTCTCCTATGACAAGGATCTGCCAAAAGCAGAAAAAAAGGATCTCGCACTCATTCTCTCTATGCTCTATCAGTGGAAAGATGCCTGGGTGCATAATGACATCAAGCGCTACCTGGGATTTTATGCGCCAGACTTCAAAAAAGCAGATGGTTCCTCGTTGGCTAAGTTCAGCGCCTACAAAACCAGAGTCTTCAACAAGAAAGAAGAAAAAAGCATTCGATTCTATGATATTGATGTCGTGCCCTATCCCAATATTGAGGGGAAGCAGCTTTTTCGCGTGACTTTTTTACAGCATTACACTGCCTACAAAAACAAATCCATGACCTACAACTCTAAAGACAGCAAAGAGCTCTATGTCCAAATCCATGACAACAAGGCTTCTATTTTTATCGAAAAATAAGCCTTGTGTGCGGATTTTGCCCTAGGTCAGTGGGATGTAATCCCAAAAAATGTGTATTCCTTGATTGCTCAAGGAGCTTATTTTCTTTCACAAGGAGAAGGAACTTGGGGGGATGGAACTGTCATACAATTTCATGAGATAGGTAATTTCTCTGCAGTACTTGAGAAATGGATTGATTTTTATATCCAAAGTAAAAAATTTCAATATGTTGCAGGGATTTTGGAGATCATCAATAAAAAAGGTCGGGCTATTGATTTGTATTCGGACTTGTTTTTTATGATTTGTATGGTTGAAAATCTGATTGGGCAGCAACAAATAGCCAAGGTGGATGAGGCGCAAAAATCCCAGCAAATTGAGCAAATCAATAAGGCACTTGAGATACTGAAAGAAAATAATTTTTCTAAGGAAGTGCTTGAGCAATACAGAAAAAGCCTAGAATATGGTATTAGCGCTCCAACAACTTATGAAATTCTTTAGCGTTTCTCTAGCAAATACAAAATGCAGGGCTACCAGAGAGTATTTTAATAAGGAATGCAGGAAAAGACTATGTGAGCAAATTCTTGGGTATCGCAATGCTCTAGCACACGGAGAGGATTTAAATCTCGATGAACAAGAAATTAGAAAAATCACGCAAGCCTATGGCGATTTTAAGCAGATGATTATTGAGTATTTCTTTAGAATCATTGGACTGAGTCAAGATATCCAGAGCAATAGAGATTTTTCGCGACTTATTGATGCGAGGGAAACGGGATCCTCTTCAGAATCCGAAAGGAAAAATAGATGAATCCTGTTGATTTTGCAGACAGAGATACTTGCAAAGAAAAAATCATGGAAATTATTAAAGAAAATAAAGATAGGCCTATTGCTATTGCAATCAATGGAAAATGGGGTGTAGGAAAAACTTATTTTTGGAAAAACATGCTAGCTCCATTACTGGCGACTGAGTTGAAGAAAAAAGTGCTTTACACTTCATTTTTTGGTAAAAATAATGAACAAGACATTATTCAAGATCTCGTAGCGCAATTTTTGAAAGCAGCAAATGCAAAGCTAGAGGTGATGAAAAATATTTCCAAGATCTTTGGCAAAGCTCTGGCCCCCAATATTGGCTTTATTTTTAATCTCTTTGGAGAAAAAGACTTGCGCGATGCGGTTGTATGCATCGATGACTTTGAGCGATTGTCAGATAAAATCCCCTTGCAGGATAGCTTGGGGCTAATATGTGAGCTCAAAGAGAATAAGAGATGTTCTGTAATTGTACTCTACAATGAAGATGAGTTATTTAAAATCGAAAAACCCGATCCAAAAAATGATTCAAACAAGTCTGAGCCAACGAGGAATGCAAGGAATAAGAGCATATTTGAAAAATACAAGGAAAAGGTATTTGATTTTCAAATAAAATTTGCCCCATCCACCGCAGAGCAGTTTTCTCTATTGGCATTCAAACTCAGCAGGGATTTTGATTCTTATCAGTATTTGCCTGAGATTCTCAATGTTGATGAGCTCTTAAAACTTCATCATTCTACGAATTTGAGGGATTTGAATAGAGTGAATTATGCCTACCAAATCCTTCTAAAAGATTTTTCTATAGGATATCCTTCCGAGGATTTTGAGAAGACTTATTGCTATTTGCTCTATTCTCTTGTTTATGCCTATTGCTTTCAAGCTGATTTTGAAGCATATGCCTCCTCTATAACACCACCAGCTTTGCGTTTTCCAGCCGCTTCATCTGGTTTGTCAGATTATTTCAGAGATTCTTCTTTACTCATGGCTGTGACAACAGATTTGCTATCCCCATGCGCTTCATTTGGCAATGATTTATTGAGAAGATATTTTTCGCCAATATTGGGCAAAGTTCTTATGTTGATTGAGCAAACAGGCTTTTCCTATACGCGAATCTACTCTGCAAAAGAGAGTGGATTAACACTGCTAGAGAAACACAGAAATTTTCTTAAAAATTTTACCCACAAAATTCTATCAGACACTTCTTTTCATAAGGATTTTTTACAAGAGTTGCAACAAGCTAATCATGATCTTAAAGAGGCTTCCATCAATTTCTTTCTCAAACATCAAAACAATTTAGAAGCCCTTCCTTATATCTTTGGTTTTAGGATTCTAAATTATTCATCAAGAGTTTTTGATCCTAAAAACAAGAGAGAAGAAGCCTTAAGCACCTCTGAAGTGCGTTCTATATTGGATCTAACAAGGGGTTCTTTATTGGATCTTATTATGGAAGAACATAAAGATGCTTGCTTAGAACTATTGCATCAATGGTGCGAGCATGCATACCCTTGGGTAAGGGATAAGCGGAATGAGGATCGTGAAAAATATTTTTGGGTAGATCGGTATACTTTTTTCATCCCGCTCAAAGAAGCATTGGAACGAAAAAACATCGATCTTCCACAAAATGATTTGATAAAACTCCTTCCAATTCCAAAATGATTTTTTTAACTCCTTCTCTTAAACAATCCCTTCTCTTCCCCTTGAGCCTCTTTAATTCAAAAGACTTTTTTTGCATTTCCACCAAATCCATGGATTTCAATCCATAACCTTGCAGCAAACAAAAGCTTTGATGAGGGTTTTTGCGCACTGGGAATTTGTGCTTTTCTATGGATTAGGGATTTTTGGCGTGAGAATTTTGGTCATCATTTTTGTTTGATGGTATAAAAGCAAAGGGAGTTGATCTCTGTGATGAAGATTTTTTGATCCTTTAGCAGGGATTTTAGCTCTGCCTTTGCTTCAAAATCGAGCATGGCATCTGCCTCAGAGAGTTCTAGTGGGCGGAGCTTGATGAGGTCATAGAGCTGCTCTGCGCAAATCTTTGGCGCAGCGGGTGCAGTGACTTCAGCGGGTATGGCAGTGGGATCTAGCGGAGCGCTTGCGCGCTTGGGGATGGAGATGGGAGTGTTTGGGAGATGGTGCTGCAAAAACCTAGCAATCTCTTCTAGCTCCAAGAGACTTAGTGGTGTGCTTTTGTAGGCTGGTGGCCTATCAATGGTGCCCACATCGATGCGCGAGAGCTTGATTTGCCCAAAGAATTCCACCAAAGAATTGAGATTTTCGCGCCCATCATTGATGTTTTTAACAAACAAAATCTCTGCGATGAGCTCACCCTTATAAATTTTACTAAATTCCAAAATCCCCCCCGCGATTTCTTCAAGATTTAGGCTTTTGTGTGGTCGATCGATGCGCGAGAAGATCTTCTCATTTCCCCCATCAAAAGAAAATTTCACCTTGTCAAAAAGAAGCAAGGCTTTTTGCACAGAAGGCTCCCCAAAACGTGAACCATTGCTAAGGATCAGGGTTTGGATATGGGGAGGGATTTGCTTTTTGATTTCTGTGATGAGCTCAAAGAGATGGGGGTAGAGTGTGGGTTCGCCATTAGCGGTGATGGTAAGCACATCGATATTTTGCAATGGCGTGTGGCAAAGCTCTTTTAGGATCTCTTCTACTGGGATGATTTCTCGCATTTCTCGCATGGCTTTTTTGCCCTCTAGCTCGCAATAAAGGCAGTCAAAATTGCACTGCTTGGCATAAGGAGAGAGATCGATGCCAAGTGAAGTGCCAAATCTGCGCGAAAAAATGGGGCCAAAGAGGATCATTGATCGACCCTATGTTTGCATTTGATGCATTCAAAAATTGCCCTGCCTCTGTAGGTGCGATCATTCATGAGATAGTTGCATTCAGGGCATTTGTGATTGGTGGGGGGGAATTTGGAGAGAAAATTGCATTTAGGATAATTAGAACAACCATAAAACGCCCCCCTGCGGCTATTTCGCAGCAAGATCTCTCCGCCACATTCTGGGCAAGCAACACCCTCTAGCACCTTTTGCTGGGAGGGTTTGGCTAAGAGACTTTTGGTGTTTTTGCACTCTGGGTAGGCACTGCAGGCCAAAAAGCTGCCATTGCGTCCCATTTTTGTCACCATGGGCTTTCCGCATTTCTCACAAGACTCAGGATCTTTTTCTCCCTCTTCTTCTTGGGGTTTGATGTATTTGCATTTGGGGTAGGCACCACAGGCGGTGAATTCTCCATAGCGGCTCTCGCGCAAAAGAAGCTCGCTGCCACATTGTGGACAGTATTCGCCCGTGGGAATTTTCATTTTTTGGGAGGCAATGTCTGTCTTGCCAGCATTGATTTGCTCCATGAAGGGTTCATAAAAATCCCAGAGGAATTTTTGCCAATTCTGCTTATTTTCTGCAATCTCATCAAGCTTAGTTTCTAATGAAGCACTAAAGGTCGCATCCACGATTTTATCAAAATGATTTTCTAGCATCTCGATAACCTTGAAGGCACTTTCTTGTGGATGGATTTGCTTGTTTTCGATCTTGATGTAGTAGCGGCTATTGAGCAGGGCGATGGTGGGGGCATAGGTGCTAGGCCGCCCAATCCCTAGGCTCTCTAGTATTTTTATCAAAGAGGCCTCTGAATAGCGGGCAGGGGGTTGTGTGGTATGTTTGTTGACCTCTAGGGATTGTGGTTTGATCTTTGCGCCCACCTCTAATTCTGGCAAAAGCTTGTCTTTGTCTTCATTTCCAAGCACTTTATAAAATCCATCAAAAAGGAGTCTGCGCCCATTGGCTTTGAACTCTCCCTCTTCACCGATAAAGGTGATGCTTTGACTCTCTAAAATCGCATCCTCCATTTGCGAGGCAAGGAAGCGATGATAGATTAGGGTATAAAGCTTTAATTCTTCATTCTTAAGATAGTTTTTGGCAATCTCTGGAGTGAAGTCTAGATTTGTGGGGCGGATGGCTTCATGGGCCTCTTGGGCACTTTTGTTTTTGGTGGCATAGATTTTGGGCTTTTTGGGTAGATAGGCCTGCCCAAATGCTTTGAGGATGTGTTCGCGCGCTTGGTCCTGGGCGATTTTTGCGATATTGAGGCTATCTGTCCTCATATAGGTGATGACTCCCATGTAACCCTGATGGGTTTGGACTCCTTCATAGAGTTTTTGGGCGATGCTCATGGTCCTTGTGGGCGAGTAGCCTAGCAAATTAGAAGCGCTTTGCTGCAATGTCGAGGTCATGAAAGGCGGGGGGGTGGGGGATTTTTTGGATTTTTTTTGCAGGTCCCCGATAGTGTAGAGATTTTTTTGTAAGTTTTCTTGCATCTGCTTTGCACGTGCTTCCTCTGTAATCTCTTGTTCTTTTAGTTTTTTGCCCTGATAGGCGATGAGCTGCGCAGATAGGCCTAGGAAATTGCCTTCTATGCTGTAGTAATCCAGTGGGATAAATTTCTGTATCTCTCTTTCTTTGTCAATGATGATTTTTAACGCTGCGCTTTGCACCCTTCCTGCGCTAAGACCCTTGGCGATCTTACTAGAAACTAGGGAGCTTAGCTTAAAGCCTACGATGCGATCTAGAAATCTTCTAGCTTGCTGGGCATTGACTTTATTCATATCGATGTTTCTAGGATTGGCTAGGGCATCTTGTATAGCCGTTTTTGTGATCTCATGAAAGACGATGCGCGGGAAGCTCTGGGGATCTTTGGCTATGGCCTGGGTGATATGATAGCCAATCGCCTCACCCTCTCGATCCTCATCGGTTGCAATGTAAACCTGGGAGGATTGCTTGGCTAGCTCTTTGATATTCTTGGCGATTTCTTGATGATCCTCATCAATGACATATCTTGCCTCAAAACTCTCTTGTTTGATATGGATGCCAAACCGCATCTTTGGCAGGTCGCGGATGTGTCCTTTGGAGGCGATGACCTGATATTCTTCCCCCAAAAAATTCTGAATAGTCTTTGCCTTTGCGGGAGATTCTACAATAATCAATTTTTTCATTTTTATACTCTATGCTTTGGATTTCCCTGCCTAGCGGGGTTTTCTCCACTGGAATCGGGTGGGTTGCTAATTCTACAACATTTTTTTTCAATTTTTTAAATCAAAGATAAGGAATTAAGCGGCAAAAAGTGGAACGCTTGTTGCTTTACTTGGCTTGTTTAGTTCAAATGCAAAGGATGCAACATGAGTTTTAGGATAAATACAAATATCGCGGCGCTAAATGCACATTCTATAGGTGTTCAGACAAATAGAAATATTGCAGGCTCTCTAGAAAAGCTTAGCTCTGGTCTAAGAATCAACAAAGCAGCAGATGATGCTTCAGGGATGGCAATTGCAGATAGTCTGAGAAGCCAGAGTGAGAGTTTGGGACAGGCAGTGAGAAATGCCAATGATGCCATTGGTATGATACAAATTGCTGATAAGGCGATGGATGAGCAACTAAAAATTTTAGATACCATCAAGGCAAAGGCCATCCAAGCAGCCCAAGATGGTCAAAGCCAAGAATCCAGAAGATCGCTTCAAAGTGATATTAGGAGATTGATGGAGGAGCTTGATAATATCGCAAATACGACGAGCTTCAATGGTCAGCAAATGCTCTCAGGTGCATTTACAAATAAAGAATTTCAAATTGGTGCGTATTCTAACACTACTGTAAAGGCATCCATTGGCCCCACAAGCTCAGATAAAATCGGACATATTAGGATGGAAACTGCATCATTTAGCGGTGTGGGCATGCTTGCTAGTGCTGGGGGAAATAACCTCACAGAAGTGGCGCTAAATTTTAAGGCGACAGATGGGGTGAATAGTTTTGAACTAGAAAACGTAAGAATTTCTACTTCAGCGGGCACGGGGATTGGCGCTTTGAGTGAGGTCATCAACCGCTTCTCTGACAAATTGGGCATACGAGCTACTTATAATGTTATGGCAACAGGGACAAGTCCTGTGATGTCTGGGACGGTACGCGGACTTGTGATTAATGGTGTGAGAATTGGGACGGTTAATGAAGTGCGCAAAAATGACTCAGATGGAAGGCTTATCAATGCGATTAACTCAGTCAAAAATCAAACAGGCGTGGAAGCATCACTGGATATCACAGGAAGAATCAATCTTGTTTCTTTGGATGGAAGGGCGATCTCTGTACATGCAGATGGCGAGGCCTCTCATGTTTTTGGCGAGGGGAATTTCACTGGAATCTCTGGCAATAACCATGCCATCGTAGGACGTCTCACACTCATCCGCACAGATGCTAGAGACATCATCGTAAGTGGCGTGAATTTCTCTCACATTGGTCTTCACTCCGCTCAAGGAGTGGCTGAGACCACAGCCAACCTCAGACAACTCAGGGGAATGTTTGGTGCAGATATTGCATCTGCTGCTGGCGCCAATGCCAACAAAGCCCAGGCAGATATCAATAGACAGGGGATTGGCGCTGGGGTGACCAGTCTCAAGGGTGCAATGATTGTCATGGATATGGTGGACTCTGCACGCACTCAGCTAGATAAAGTCCGCTCAGACATGGGTTCTGTGCAGATCCAACTGGTGTCTACCATCAATAATATCTCCACCACTCAGGTAAATGTCAAGGCTGCAGAATCACAAATTAGAGATGTGGATTTTGCTGCAGAATCTGCAAACTTCTCCAAAAACAATATCTTGGCTCAAAGCGGAAGCTTCGCGCTAGCCCAGGCCAATGCTGTCCAACAAAATGTCTTAAGACTTTTGCAATAACCTTTCTCAAAGCCTTGGTTTTAGGCTTTTTTCATTGTTTTAAAATCATCCACCTCCTCCATTTTGCCAATGCCAATCTGGAGGGTTTTTTAATTACCCACCCCGCTTTTTTAGACTTTGGGGTTATTTTCATTTCAGGGGAATGGAATGGACATCTATGACAAAAATCTCACCGTACTCAAGCGCAAAGATCCTCTTTTGGCTCTAGCACTCATGCAAGTAAGGGCCAATGAAAAATTTGAAGTGTATATGGATGGCAAGGATCCCGCAGATTTCAACATCATCCAAAAAAAAGACTTCAAGCCGCTGTTTACCCACAAGCCGCTGGAGGAATGTCTGCAAAAAATTTCAGATTTTGTGCCCTATAGCTATTATCCCTATTTGTATTTTTATGGGTTGGGGAATGGGGTGTTTTACAAAATGCTTTTAGGCAATGAGCAGCTCAAGCGCCTTGTAATCATCGAGCCAGAGATTGAGATTTTGTTCATCGTGCTTAATCTCGTGGATTTTAGCGAGGAGATTTGGAGCGATCGAGTGATTTTGCTCTACGGACCTCATTGCAATAGCGTGATGATTGACTCACTTTTCCTGATGGACAAAAAAAGCAAGCTCTACTCCAAGGTCTATGATTTGCATGTGTTTAATTTCTTTTATGAAAGCTATCAAGAAAATATCAAGGCAATTAGCAGGGATTTTATTGAGGTGATTGAGCATAATGTCATCAGCGTAGGAAATGACACAAGGGATGCCATCATCGGCCTGCAGCAGCATATTGCAAACCTCCCAGATATGCTAGCCTCTCCCACGCTCATTAGTCTCATCAAAGAGCTAAAAAATCGCGATACTGCAATCATTGTCTCCACTGGTCCAAGCCTTAGCAAGCAAATTCCCCTATTAAAAAGTATCGCCCCTTATGTGAGCATTTTTTGCATCGATGCTTCTTTTCCTATTTTGCATAAGCATGGCATCAAGCCTGATATCGTGCTCTCTCTTGAGCGCGTAGAGGCCACGGCAAAATTCTATACCAACACGCCAAAAGAAGCCCAAGAAGGCGTGATTTTTGCCATCACCTCCATCGTGCACAAGAGCCTAAAAGATGCTATCACTAAGGGTATTAAGCAGTTTTCTATGCGCCCTTTTGGCTATACCAATATGTTTGGATTCCATCAATATGGATATTTGGGAATTGGGATGAGTGCTGCAAATATGGCCTATGAAATGGTGGTGCATTCGAGATTTAAGCGCTGTATTTTAATTGGGCAGGATTTAGCCTTTGGTACGGATGGCAGCTCTCATGCTTTGGATGCGGTTTATGGAAGCAGGGAAATCAAACCTAAAGAGGAAAAGGTATTTGTAGAGAAATATGGCGGGGGTGGCGAAGTGGAAACTACGCTTGTATGGAAGCTGTTTTTGCAATTTTTTGAGACAGATATCGCGCACACTCCTTATAAGATCGAAGTAATCAATGCCACTGAGGGAGGTGCGCGGATCCATGGAGCCATAGAAATGCCCTTCATAGAAGCCATCAAAGATATCCCCAAAACCCCAAAGACTCCCATAGTCTTGCAAACTCCAAGCAAGGAAGAATATGACAAAAATCTCGCCCTTGCAATCCAAAAATGCCAGCATATTGTGGAATATGGCACGGAGAAAAAAACACAGATTGAAGAGTTGTTTTTGAAAATTGCCAAATTTACTGAAGAGATTGAGGAACTACATCGCCAAAATGCGCTGGATAGAATTGATTTTGAAGAGGTTGGCGCATTGAATGAGGAGCTTGATGGGGTCAAAAAGCTCTTTGAAGAGGTGGATTTTGTGAATTATTTTAGCGATGCGATTCAGTCTTATATCTTTCACCAAGAGCTAGACATCGCTAAGATTCTTGTGCGCTATACAAAAAATGAAGAAGAGCGCAAGGCCAAACAGCTAGAATGGCTCTATGCGCATAAATACTGGCTTTTCTCGCTGGCTGGAGGCATGGACTGTGTGATTGAGATTGTAAGAAAGTCCATCTGTGATTTAACAGAAATTGAGTAGAATTCGCAAAAAATTTCAGAGAAAAGTTTGAGAAATGATAAAAGTTTATGGGATTCCTAATTGTGGAAGTGTGAAAAAAGCAAGAGAGTTTTTAGAAAATAGGGGCGTTGGTTATGAATTTGTAGATTTCAAAAAATGCCCACCATCAAAAGAGTTGCTAGAATCTTGGGTCAAAGAAAAGGGTATAGATGTGGTGCTCAATGCCAAGGGCATGACATACAAAAAACTAAGACTCAAGGAGAAAAATCTAAGCACTGAGGAGAAAATCACTGCCTGCCTAGAGAATCCAAGCCTCATCAAGCGCCCTGTGATCTTGGGGGGAAAAGAGCTTATTATTGGATTTGATGAGCGCTCTTATGAGGTCGTCTTTTGCTAAGGTTTGGTAGTGTATTTGGACTTTTATTTTTTCTCTTTTTGCTAGGCTGCAGTCACAAACTTCAAGTCACCACTCCCACATTGCCCCAGGATGTAAATCACTACCTTACACATCAAATGAGCCTGGGGCTCCCTATGCCGCCCAATATTCAAGATATCTTGGCAAAGAAATATCTAGAGCAGTGGTATAGCCCTTGGTCCTCTGCCCCCAATCCCAAACGCTCAGAGGTTTTTTGGGTGGCTCCATCTCTAAAAAAAATCCAAAGCTATGGCCCCAATCTCAAGCCCTATCCCCCAGAAGAGATCCAAAAAATCTATGATTCCATGGATATGGGACATTATCCCTCTGCTAAAATCAAAGCCATCATCACAGAAGACACCGCTGTGCGCGCGGTGCCATCCAGCCTGCCGCGCTACAAATCCCAGACAAATTTTCCCTTTGATCGTTGGCAAAATTCTCTGATCTTTCAGGGCACACCTGTCTTGATTACGCATTACAATCTCACTCGTGATTGGGCGCATATCCAAAGCAGCTTTGTCTATGGCTGGGTCAAGGTGAGCCAACTCGCCAAGATCACAGACAAGGATGAGAAATTTTTGACGACAAAAAAAAGCTACATCATCCCCAATCGTGACCACATTCCCATCTATGATGAACACAAAGATTTTTTGGCCATGGCGCGCATGGGTGAGATCTTCCCCATAGAAGAAGAAAACAAAGATCATTATGCAATCGCACTAGTTTATAGACGCGGGGATGGGAGTGTAGGGTTTAAGAGGGCGATGGTGGATAAGAAGGATTTTTCTTTATTTCCCAAGAAGCTGGATGCAGAGAATATGGCCAAGATTATTGATAGTATGATGGGGCAGTTTTATGCCTGGGGAGGGAAACTAGATAGCAGGGATTGCTCTGCATTTATCCGTGATAGCTTTGCAAATTTTGGCATCTATTTGCCCAGAAACTCTGCTGCACAAGCAAAATATCCAGGCAATATGGTAGACTTGAAATCCATGACTCCCAAACAAAAGGAACAATACATTCTGAAAAATGCCACACCCTTTGCCACGCTTTTGTGGCTCAAGGGGCATATTATGCTTTATTTGGGAGAGCATGAGGGTAGGGCAGTGGTGGCCCATAGCATTTGGAGTGTGACGAGCGAAAAAAATTTCGTCAAATCAGAGAACTTGTTTGGAAGCGTGGTGATTACGACATTGGTTCCAGCCAAAAATGGAATCTTTTCCAAGCAAAAAACATTGCTAGATAGGGTTTTGGGGATGTCAGATATTTATGCTTATGTTTTGAATTTGGGAGAGGAGAAAAAATGAAAAAAATCCTAGGTGTTTGGATGGTTTTGTTTGGTTTTGTTTTGGCACAGGTCAAGGTGGCTGTGAGCATCCAGCCTCAGGAGTTTTTTGTGCAAAAAATTGGAGGAGATTTGGTGCAAACCTATGTGCTTGTACCTCCTAGCAAAAATCCTGAGAATTATGAGCCCTTGATCTCACAGATGAAATCTCTAAAAGATGCGCAGCTCTACCTTGGCATTGGAATGGATTTTGAAGAGCGGTGGAAGATGCGATTTGCCAGCGCAAACCCAAAAATGGAATTTGTCAATCTCGCAGCGATGCAAGAAGAATTCCCGCATGAAGATTCTCATGATGAAAAAGATCATCACGATGAGGATCGCCATGATGTTCATGTATGGATGTCCATGGAATTTGCATTCAAACAAGCTGAGAAAATTACAGAGCTTTTGAGCGCAAAAGATCCCAAAAATGCAGCGATATATCACAAAAATCTCGAGAGCTTTTTGCAAGAGCTCAAAAATCTCGATCAAAAAATCAAGCAGATTTTTGCGCAAAAGGGAGTCAAAAAGGAATTTTTGGTATTTCATCCTGCATTTGAATACCTAGCCAAAGAATATGATCTCACAGAATGGGCAGTGGAAGAGCATAACAAAGAGGCAAAGATTAAACACCTCCAAAAGATTAATCGCATCATTAAAACTCAGGATCTGAAAGTCATCTACATGCAGCCCCAATTCTCCCAAAGACAGGTGGAACTCCTAGCAAAAACCCATCATCTCAAAATCTCTACGCTAGATCCATTTGCTAGGCAGTGGGATAAAAATTTGCTAGACATTGTCGAAAAAATCGCCTATCAAAAATAAGCATCCTAGAAGCGAGGGAGTCAAATGAGCAGGGGTGAAAACAGGAGTAGGGCAGGGGATGAGATTGGCAGTGGAGATAACACTAAAGTTTCTAGCACTACTGATGTGAGTAGCGCGCGTGATGGCACTAAAGTTTCTGGGGAGGGGCAAGCCTCAGTGGCGAGTGTGAAGGAGATTTTTACAGGTCATGAAAAAAATCTAGCAAGTCAAAAAAACACATTGGAGCGTGCAAAATCCCCGCACCAAAACCCCAGCGCAATTACTGGTGAGCAAAAAGAAGCAGTGATTACCTGCAGGGATTTGTATTTTGCCTATACTAGAGACTATGTGCTAAAAAATGTAAATTTTCAAGTCCATAAAAATGATTTTTTGGCAGTGATTGGGCCTAATGGTGGAGGCAAGACCACATTGATTAAATTACTGCTAGGACTGCTGCAACCAAGCAGTGGGGAGATTATTTTCCAAGAGGGCATGAGGGAGAAGATTGGCTATGTACCCCAAGATACCAGCATCAACACAGATTTCCCCATCCAGGTGATGGATGTGGTGCGTATGGGATTTTTGAGGCCCAGTCTTTTTGGTTTTCGCACCCAAAAAAAAGATGATAGAGAGGCTATGAAGATTTTAGAGCGCCTTGGCATCGCACATCTATCCACCAAAAAAATCGGTGAACTATCTGGTGGTCAGAGGCAGAGAGTTTTGATTGCGCGGGCATTATGCGGGAATCCAAAGATCATCGTGCTGGATGAACCCACTTCCAATATTGATTCTAAGACCCAGAAGGAAATTTATCATTTATTGAAGCAATTGAGTGAATTTCATACTATAATTGTGATTAGTCATGACATATCCGTCTTACTTGGTTTTGCTTCCAAAGTCTTGTCTGTGAATAAAGAAGTCATTAGCCATGATATGCCAAAACTGGAATTATCTATAGATGGCCATATATGCGAGATTGATATTTTGAATAAAATGCTAGAAAGGGAATAAAATGCGTGAGTTTGATGTAGTGATTATTGGTGGAGGCGTTTCTGGTTGCGCGGCTTTTTATGTTTTGAGTGAATATACAAATGTCAAAAGCATCGCCATCGTGGACAAATGTGATAAATGGGCAAATATTAGCTCAAGCTCCAAGGCAAATTCTCAAACCATTCATGATGGCTCGATTGAAACCAATTACACCGCAGAGAAAGCAAAAAAGGTGCGTCTATCTGCACTCAAAGTACGAAACTATGCCTTGCAGAAAAATCTGCAAAATAAAGTCATCTTTGAAGATCAAAAAATGGCCATTGGCATAGGTGACAAAGAATGCGATGTGATGAAGCAGCGTTATGAGGATTTTTTAGATGTATTTCCTGACATGCAGTTTTTTGATAAGCAAAAAATCAAGCTCCTAGAGCCCAAGGTTATCGAGGGATATGATGGGAGAGATAGATTTGAAGATGTCGTAGGCATGGGATATGAAAAAGCATGGTGTGCGATGAATTTTGGGCTTTTGAGTGAGCATTTTATAGAAGAGGGCATGAACAAGGGCAAGGAAAATCAGACATTTTTGAATTTCTGGGTAAAAAAAATCGAGCCTAGGGGCGATGGCTATGCAGTTATCTCAAAGGAAAATGAAGAAATTTATGCGAAGTTTGTATTAGTGGATGCAGGCTCTTATGCACTGCCACTGGCTCAATCTATGGGTTATGGAATGGATTTGGGATGTTTGCCTGTGGCGGGGAGTTTTTATTTTGTACCAGATCTTTTGCGCGGCAAGGTTTACACAGTGCAAAATCCAAAACTTCCCTTTGCTGCATTACATGGGGATCCTGATGTGGTCATCAAAGGCAAGACTCGTATCGGCCCCACTGCGCTTGCGATGCCAAAGCTAGAGCGCGGCAAGCATTGGTATAGCAAATTAAGCCTAGAGCTTTTAAAGCTCGATCTTAATATGGATGTGATGAAAATCGCTGCAGATTTGCTGATGGATAAGGAAATCCGAGACTATGTAATCAAAAATATGATTTTTGAGATGCCCTATATCGGAAAGCGCAAGTTTTTGAAAGATGCACGCAAAATCATCCCCTCCCTCCGACTCTCTGATTTGCATTATGCAGAGGGATTTGGAGAAGTGCGTCCTCAGGTGCTAGATAGAAAGGCGCGCAAACTTGTGCTTGGGGAGAAAAAGATTGCCACACAAAGGGGTATCACCTTCAATATGACGCCATCCCCTGGAGCGACTAGCTGCCTGCAAAATGCCATGATTGATGCTGAGGAGATTGTACAGTATTTGCAATGTAATTTTGAAAAAGAGAGATTTTTAAAAGAGTTGTGCCCAGAAGAATTAGATGCTTGATTTTTTCAGAGACTATCCCTTTTTATACAACGCTTTTCTTGCTTCCTTCCTCATTAGTATTTGCGCAGGCATCGTAGGTTCTATTGTTGTATCAAGCAAGAGCGTATTTTTGACAGGGGGTGTCGCACATGGGGCCTTTGGCGGAGTGGGTCTAGCGCTGTTTTTTGGCTTTAGCGCCACTCTTGGTGCGAGCATTGCTGCGGTGTTGATGGCGCTTTTAATTTCTTTTATCTACTTTAGATACAAAAATTTCCTAGATAGCTATGTCGCAGCACTTTGGGCGTTTGGCATGGCCATAGGGGTCATTTGCATCGACCTCTCCAAGGGCTATGGCAGCGATATCTCAAGCTATCTTTTTGGCAGCATCATCGCAGTAAGCACACAGGATCTGTGGCGCATCGGGATCTTTGATGGCATTTTAATCCTCTTTGTTTCTGTTTTTTATCGTGAGATTCTTAGCATTTTTTATGACACAGAATTCTGCCAGCTCAAAAAAATCCCCACCACATTCTTTCAGATCCTAATTTTTATCTTTGTCTCTTTGGGTGTGGTCATGAGCATGAGTGCTGCTGGACTCATCCTAGTCATCTCCATCCTCTCCATCCCCGCATACATCGCCCATGTCTTTGCATCCTCACTCAGAGAGCAGATGTTTTATTCTTGGATTTTTTCACTCTGCTTCATGTGGGGTGGATTTTATCTTTCTTACAAAATGGATCTCAGCATCGGGGCCTGTGTGGTCGTAGTATCTGTGGTTTCCATGGCAGCGCTCCTTTTGGGGAATAGAATTTGCAGGAGGTTTTTGGTATGCAAGAAGTAGAAAAAATGATGAAAAAGGTCATTTTTTTGGGAATGTTGATCGTGTTTTTGTTAGCATTCTTGCTGATTACCTTGGGCGTCCTAGCCAATATCAGCGCGGAGCATACCAAAGAAATTAGAAAATTACAAAAAAAGGTGGAGTTGCTTGAAAAAAATCATTAATTTACTTACATCAGGATTCCTTTTTTTGGGGCTAGCCCATGGACTAGATGACTATTCAAACTATCGCAGCAAACCCCAAAAGCACAAAAACAAAAGAAACAAAAATTCCCAAGGAAACTCAAACTCCAATCCCTCAGGCAAAGTCGTAGGCGGACTGGATGTCGGGATAGAATATTATCGCTACCAAGAACCTGGTGTGATGAAAATCTCTGGCCCGATGATGACTTTTTATGGCGATGTGGGCTATGTAAAAAGTTTTTTCAAAATTCAGGCAGATGGATATTTTTCTACATCCCTTGGTGCCAATCACTATGATGGTGCACTGCAAAACAATCAGACTCGCGCCGTGACTCCCTATACTGCTGATTCCAAGGACTGGTATGGTGCCATTAATGGCAAGGTTGGAGTCACTCTTTTTCCTCAAAACAAGCAGTTTGTCTTTGCTTACGTGGGGCTTGGCTATCGTTTCTTGCACAATAATGTCGTCTCAGACTACGCCTATGGACGTGATCAGGGCTATCTCTACATCCCCATTGGTGTCATGGGAGAGATCCCTGTAAAGAGCACTTTTTCAATCCTTGGCGCAGTGGAATATCGCTTTTTGATCATCGGAAACAATGTCAGTGGCTTCAAGAAGCTAGGCTATGATAACAATCTGCATTTCGTCCAGCGTGGTGGAAGTGGGGGCAGGCTCTCTGTGGGAGGGAAATTCTATCTGAGTAATGGTGGCGCGGTGCGCGTGAAGCTGTATTATGATTTTTGGCAGATTGATCACTCAAACGTTGTCGCTGCCAAAAAAGGTGGACAGGTTCAAGGGTTTTTCGTAGAGCCCAAAAACAACACCATGGTGCTGGGTGCTAGCATTGGTTATGTGTTTTAACCCCGCGCACGCATGGGGGTTATCTTTGTTGCAAGCCCCCGATGCATCCTGTGACATCGGCCTGTGCACAAATTTCAAAAAATCTCACACAATTTTTTAAAATCCTCTGTGATTTATCTTCACTTCCACGCAAAAAATAAACCCCCCAAAAAAACTTTTAAAGATCATCTAGGAGGCTGGCAGCCTTGTAGAGATGATCTTTGTCAAAATGCGTATAAATCCTGCTGGTGTCTAGGCTAGCATGCCCTAGAGTCTCTTGAACTAAAATGAGATCTTTATGCTTTTGATAAAGCAGGGTAGCAAAGGAATGACGCAGCATATGCGCACCCATTTTTTCTTTTTTGATGCCAGCATACTGCAAAATCGAGTCCACCATCCTATAGATGTAGGCCTGTGACAGGGGGGCGCCATGTTTGTTGCAAAACAAAAGATGATGCTCAATGGTTGGGATTTTAGCCCGCTCCGTGAGCCATTGTTTGAGATCTTCTTGCAAGACCCTTGGGCGCACCATCAAGACCCGAGTTTTGTCCCCCTTGCCTCGTACATTGAGTAGATAAAAATCCCCCTCAAGTCTGAGATCTTTGAGGCCTAGATAGAGTGCCTCGCTGATGCGCATACCTGTGTAGATGATGAGTTTGATGATGGCGCGATCCCTGCAAAACATAGGTGTGCTGGGATAATTTTGCAGCGCATTTAAAAAGCCTTCAATCTCTTCTTTTTTGAGATAAGCAGGGAGTTTTGGGCTAGCGTTTTTGATGGGAATTTTTAGCGTGATTCCAAAGATGTAGGATTGTGAGGGAGCGATTTCATTTTGCCCATCGATGTAGCCAAAGAGCCCAAGCAGCGCGATGCGATAATTTTTGCGCGTCTGGGTGCTTAGAGCACTGGTATAAATGGCCAAAAAATCATTCAATACCTCTTCATCGATTTCTTTGAGCGAGGAGAGATTTTTTTGTGCGATGTATTCATAGAATTTCATCAAAGGATTGGCATAGGTGTTGATGCCAATGAGGCCAGAGTTCCTAGCCATCTTGCAGATTTCTTGCAGTCTAGTGATACTAGGGACTTCATTTTGCAATGCCTCCAGGCACAGAAAAATCTTTTCTCTATTTTTTACGAAGCGATTAGACAAAGTGGTGATTTTATTGCGCAAAAATCTACGCAGCCAATCAAGCAGATTTTGCGCAGGACTCTTGCTGGAAAGCTCTAGTGGATATTTCATGAATCAGCTTTGGATTTCTTGGCTTTTTTGAGTAATTCTGCGATCAAAAAAGCAAGTTCGATGGATTGAGTGGCATTGAGCCTTGGGTCACACTGGGTGTCATAATTGTGCGCAAGCGTGTTTTCTGTGATGGCCTGCGAGCCCCCGATGCATTCTGTGACATTGGCCCCTGTCATCTCTAGATGGATCCCACCAGCATGGCTGCCAAAGCTTTGATGTATGGAAAAAAAGGATTGGATCTCAGAGAGAATGCTTTGAAAATCTCTTGTTTTATAGCCGTTGTTTGCCTTGATGGTATTGCCATGCATAGGATCACAACTCCAAAGGATGCTGCGCTTTTCTTTGAGCACGCATTCTAGCAGTTTTGGGAAACGCTCTTCTATGAGCTTTGCACCCATGCGTACGATGAGATTCAGGCGCCCTGGCTCATTTTGCGGATTGAGGGCGTCACAAAGTCCCAAAATTTCTTCTTTGGTCGCATTGGGTCCGATCTTGACTCCGATGGGGTTTTTGACTCCGCGCAAAAATTCGATATGCGCGCCATCTAGATCCCTGGTGCGCTCCCCGATCCAAAGCATATGCGCAGAACAATCATAAAAATCCCCACTCAAGCTATCCTCTCGCACCAACTGCTCTTCATAATGCAGCAGCAATGCCTCATGACTGGTGTAGAAATCCGTCTCTTTGAGTGCAGGGGTATTTTGGGGATTGATCCCACAAGCCTCCATGAAGCCCAGGGTCTCTGTGATACGATCTGCAAGTGCTTCATATTGCCTGCCAAAGGTATTGTTTTTGACAAAATCCAGATTCCATTGATGGACCTCTTTGAGATCTGCAAGCCCTCCTTGTGCAAAAGCACGCAAAAGATTGAGTGTTGCAGCACTTTGATGGTAGGCTTGCAGCATGCGTTTGGGATTGGCATCACGGCTAGATGCATCAAAAGTAGTATCATTGATAATATCGCCTCGGTAGCTAGGAAGAGAGACATTATTGAGTGTTTCTACTTCACTAGAGCGGGGTTTGGCAAATTGGCCTGCAAGCCTTCCTACTTTGATGATGGGACAGCTGCCTGCAAAAGTGAGAATCGCGCTCATTTGAAGAATGATTTTAAACAAATCTCTAATGTTTATCGCGCTAAATTGAGAGAAGGATTCTGCACAATCCCCTCCCTGCAGCAAAAAGGCCTCGCCTTGGCTGGCTAGAGCAAAGGCCTTTTTGAGTTTGCGCGCTTCCCCTGCAAAGATCAAGGGAGGATAGCGCCTGAGCTCTTCTTCTATGCTTTGCAGGGACTCTGCATCTGCATAGATAGGGTGTTGTTTGATAGGAAAATCTCTCCAAGATTTAGGATGCCAATTTTTCATAAAATTCCCTTAAAATTTTGTGGCTCTGCTTATTAGAATGCGATCTTATCGCTTGCATGAGCTCGCTTTTTGCATCACTTGCATAAGCCCTCATTGTAGCAAAATATGCTATAATCCCAGAATTTTTTTGGAGAATGTAGCAAAATATGCTATAATCCCAGAATTTTTTGGAGAATTTGAATGGTTTTTGATGAAGAATTATTGGCAAAGTTGCAGCGTCTAGCAATGATAGAGATTGAAGAAGAGAAAAAAGAGCAAATCGCAAAAAATTTAAGCGATGTCACTGCATTCATGGATAATCTCAAACATGTGGATACTGATGGTATAGAAATCCATCACACCCAAAGCACACCATTGCGCCAAGATGTGATTAAGAAGGAAGGCTCCCTAGCACAAGAGGTGCTCAAACACGCCCCACAAGCACAGGATGGATATTTCATCGTGCCAAAAATCATCGAATAATCATGATGGCACAAAAATCATGCAGGATGATCCCAATCCTGTGGGCTATTGGAATTGTTTTTTTTGCATTACTGGGGTTGGTTGCAGTTGGAGTGATGCAGGGAAGAGAGTGGGTGCAAAGCACGGATTTATTTTTCCTTGATCTTGTGCGCAATCCTGCGCCGAGCTTTGGGGCGTGGCTTGATTTTGTGCAATTTAGCACTTGGTTTGCCCAATCCAAGCTCATCGCTCCCATAGCTCTGCTGATTGCTCTTTGGTGGGTGTTGCAAAGACGCCTAGCTTTGGGGCTGTGGTTTTTTTCCAGTGTGTTGCTTGGTGAAATCGCACTAAAAATACTCAAACACATTTTCCAGCGCCCAAGGCCTGCCACCAATGGGGAGCTGTATCTAGCCCATGGCTTTAGCTTCCCCAGTGGCCACGCCCTAGCAGCCGCGCTTTTTTATGGTTTGTTGGCTTTTTTGCTGTGTTTTTCCAAAGCAAGCACGCGCGCAAAAACAGCTGGCGCTGTATTTTTACTTTTTTGGATTTTTTTGATGATGTATGATCGGGTGTATCTTGGGGTGCATTATCCCACAGATGTGCTAGGAGGGTTTTTGCTTGGCATGGGTTGGTCGTGTTGTTCTATGGGGCTTTATCTTTGGTTTCACAAGTTTTAGCTTTTTTCCGCGAGAGTTTTAGCGCTCTTTGCACTATTTGTATAACGCCCCTCCACTCCTTGAGCGGGTTTTTCTTTTTCTCTCGATAAGCTCGAGGCCTCTTTCCCTCGCAAAAAAGGCTTTAACTCCTCCCCGCTCCTCTTATGCCCAAAAAATGCCGCCGCTTTTTTGGCAAAGAAGAGGAGAGCCTCGCTTTTCCACTTCTAGCAAAAAAAAGCGGAAGCACTTCTGCTTCCTTAGTTCTCTTTTTTTTGCACCACGAAGTGGGCGAGAGATTAGGACTCGTCATCTTAGTGGTCTTATAATAGCTTCAAACATTCTGAAAAATTTCCCTGCAGACAGCGTTAGCTTCTGCGAAAAAAGTAGAGCATGTAGGGGTGGGGGATGGATAAGGGGGAGGGAGCGACTTTGCATATTTAAGCCCCTCCCCCTTGTCAAAGAAAAAGAAGCAACCCCCGCAGGGGATAGAGAAACCCCCTCGAGTCATCGAGGGGAAATACAGAGACTGCAGCACAGGCGGTGATACAGCGCAAGATAAGCGAGGAAAGAAGTCTTGCGTTTATTGAGGAAAAAACCCTTCTGGGGCTATTGCAGAGAAAAAAACGCCCTAGCAGCCATGGAAAAAAAGCGTTTCTTTAAAACGGTGCAATAAAAAAATAAGTCTTTTGCGTAATAGAAGAAAAATGTGTTGGATTTAGTGCAGTAAGATCCTTGCCAGGGGGCGTAATTTGATCTACTCCCTGACCACCTCGCGTACTGCGCGGTAAGAATGCTCCGCGCGCATTTGTGTTTTTTTGCACCAAAAATGCGCAGAAATAAACTAAAATAAATGCTTCCAAAAATCCAATAAAAACTTTGAGAAAGTGCCCAAGCGCGTTAAAACCAGAGAAAAGCCGCACTCAAAATCAACTAGGCGTCTAAAACAAATTAAAATCAAATGAAAATAAAGAAAGCGAGGTTTTATGCATAATTTCCCTTTTTTGAATAACAATCTCTTCACAAGCTACACCCTATTGATAGATTTTCCACAAATCTATGAATTTGAGAAAAATGCCACGCAGGCAAAAGAGGCATTTGAAGCCATCAAAGCCCTCTATCAAAAAGAAAAATTCCAAAGACAAAATGAACATCAATTCGAAGATGATTTCATTTCCAAAGTGCTTGAGGTCCTAGGCTGGGAAGTAATCCGCCAAGAGGAAAAAATCATCCAAGGAAAGCTGGATAAACCAGATTTCTTGCTTTTTGCAAGTAAAGAAGCAAAAGAGCAATATTTAAAAATCCCAAAAGAAGAGAGAAGGGCTAGCAATGAATTTATTTCTGTGATCTTAGAATCTAAGGCCTATCATGTAGAAGTGGACAACAAAAAAATCAAAGACAATCCCCATTTCCAACTTTTGCGCTATCTAAGCAGTTTGAAGCTAGATTTTGGATTTCTTAGCAATGGCAGGGTCTGGAGATTTTATGATAATTCTAAGCTCAGTAGCCAAAAAATCTTTTATGAAATTCATTTAGAAGAGCTGCTAGAGAGAGGAGGGCTAGAAGACTTTCACTATTTCTATCATATTTTTCGTGCGAGCAATTTCACCAAAACTCCCGCAAGCCAAAGCAGCCTGAATCAAATCCTAGAAAAAAACACATCATCCAAAATCGCCATAGAAGATGATCTCCAATCCCTCATCTATGGGATCAATGGCAAGGATTCTTTGTTTGAAAAAATCGGCTCTTGTATCTATGAGAGAAATCCTGATGCAAAACTTTCAGACATCTATCAAAACACGCTTTATTTTGTTTTTCGCCTGCTTTTTATCGCCTATTTTGAAGATAAATTCGATTGCTTACTTTCCTTGCATTCCACTTTCAAAGACAAAATGAGTCTCTATAGGCTGCTAGAAGAGCTGCAAGCTCAAGACAAAAAGCAAAATTCTTTTTTGGGACTTGTGCGACTAGAAGAGATTTTTAGGATCTACAATGAGGGCAATCCCAATTTGGATATGCCCATCTTTAATGGTGGGCTTTTTGATGAGGCCAATGCCCCGCTACTCAAAACTCCCAAAATCTTTGATGATGAGGTTTTGTTCTCCATTCTAGATTCTTTATTCAATTACCAAAGTCAAAACAACTCTTTTAGGCGCGATTATCGCACCTTGAGTGTCGCACATCTGGGCACGATTTATGAGGGGCTGCTGTCTTATTTTTTTGCTAGAGCAGAGGAGGAGATTTTTTATCTTGTGTATGCACCCAAAAAAGGAGGCAAAACTAGCTCTATTGAGGGTTATTTTGATAGCTATGATATGGCAAAGATTCAGAAAGATTGCAAAATCCACCGCACCGAGCAGTACAAAAAAGGGCAGATCTATCTCAAAAACACCAGCAATTCTCGCAAAAGCACCGCAAGCTTTTATACGCCAGAATCCATTACAAAATTCTTAGTTCAATCCGCCTTAAAAGATAGGCTAAATGATTCCAATATCCTGCATTTCAAGATCTTAGATAATGCCTGTGGAAGTGGGCATTTTCTCATCACTGCATTGCAAGCCATCACCTCAATCATCCAAGAGGATTTTGAATCCTTCCCTGCGTTAAAAAATCTCTATGAACAAGAAAAGCAAAGCGTGCAAAAAAATATCACGCAATATATAGAGGGCTATGAAGCCGATGAAAGCGATATTTTAAAAAGGCTCCTGCTTAAGCGCGTGATTTTTGGAGTGGATCTCAATCCCTTTAGCATCGAGCTTACTAAGCTCTCCCTTTGGATTGATAGCTTCATCTTTGGCACGCCTTTAAGCTTTTTGGAGCATCATATCAAATGCGGCAATGCCCTCATTGGCACAAGCATAGAGGAATTTCAAGATTACTTGCATACATTGCAACAAAAGAGCCAAAGCCTCTTTATTGATCATTTTTTGCAAAGGTTCAAGGATCTAAGTGAGGTTTTTGTCAAGCTAGATTCTATCAAAGACACTACAGAGAGTGAAATCAAAGAGAGCAAAAGGCTCTATAGAGAGGAGATCCTCCCTACATTAGAAAAGCTCAATCTCTACCTCAATGCGCTGAATGCAAGAGATTTCATGAATGCAGAGGAAAAAAAGCTCTGGCTAGAGCTTAGTAGAAGTGATGATATGGAGGCTCTCTGTGACGCCAAAGAATATGAGAGTTTGAGGCAAGCTATCCATGGCTATGCTAGGAAGTTTTCTTTTTTTAACTATGAGATTGAGTTCCCTGAAATTGTCCAAAATGATAGTTTTGTAGGATTCCAGGCCATTGTAGGCAATCCACCCTGGGATGAGACAAAGTTTAGTGATGCAGATTTTTTCCCGCAATATCAGAGCAACTACCGCACTCTGAAAAATAGTGAGAAAAAGGAGGTGCAAGAAAATCTACTGGCTAAAAGCTATATCAAAAAAGAATATCAAGAGACAAAGGCCTTCATAGATGCGCAAAATACCTATTACAAAGCACATTTTCCGCTAAATGCTGGCAGTGGAGATGGCAACTTGTTTCGCTTTTTTGTCGAGCGAAATCTCTCCCTCTTGGCTCCTAATGCGAGCCTAAATTATGTCCTGCCTAGTGCTTTGATGCTAGAAGAGGGAAGCTATGCCTTGCGCAAAGAGATTTTAGAAAACAAAAGCCTTGTGTATTTTTATAGCTTTGAAAACAGAGAGGGGGTATTTAATGACGTTCATCGTAGCTATAAATTTGCTTTGATGCAGGTAGTCAATGCCAAGTCAGAGCCAAGACACATGATGCAAACAATGTTTTATAAAACAAGCATTGAAGAAATCTATAATGAAGCAAACAAAATCCCGCTTACTCTGCAGGATATCAAGGCTCTAAGCCCCAAGCAACTCGCCCTGCAAGAAGTGCGAGGCAAGAGGGATCTAGAGATCTTGGCCAAATGCTATAGTGCCTTTGCCCCGCTGGATTTGCAGTGGCTTGATTTTCGCAGGGAATTAGATATGACATTGGATAAAGATTTGTTTCTAGAGGCTTATGAGCCAGGCTTATTGCCGCTCTATGAGGGCAAGATGATCCATCAATTTCACGCAGAGTTTGCTAAGCCACAATATTTTTTAAATACTGCGGATTTTGATAAGCGACTCAGAAGCAAGGAGATCTATCGCTTGAAGCAGGATCTAGGCATCGATCACAAAGCATATGAGAGACTTTTGGCATCGCTGTATCCAGAGAGAGACAAAGAGGAAGCAGAAGATGCTTTCCTAGTCTATGAAAGAGAATTTTATCGCTTGGGGTATAGAAAAATTGCCAGGGATACGGATGAGCGAACATTGATTTTTTCGCTTTTGCCAAAGAATGTTGGTTGTGGTGAAAATATGTGGCAACATATACCCAAAGAATATAAGTTAGAAAATAATCAAATCACTCATCATAAAGTGAGCCATTTAAGAATCTGCTTTGCCTTAGGGATTTTTAACTCTTTGGTGGTGGATTTTATCGCAAGAGGCATGATACAAATCAATGTAAATAAAACTTACTTAGAGCGGATCCCGCTCCCCCAGCCAGATGATAGAGAAATTTTAGACAATGCAGTTTATTTCTCCATCGCCAAAAATGCCCTGCTCTTGCAGCTTTATAATGACAAAAAGGCGCATTTTGAAGAACTAGCCAAAGAACTAGGCGTAGATGGCAGTGAGATCCCAAGCACCCAAAAAGCCTATGACATGCTAAAGGCAAAGCAAGATATCACGATCGCCAAGCTCTATGGATTAGATAAAGAGGAGTTTTGCTATCTTTTGGAGTCTTTCAAAGTCTTGCAGAGCAAACAACCCCACACCATCGCCTGTCTCAAAGCCATGTGGGAATAAGTTTTGTGCTTTTTGGTTTACAAATGCACTTCTTATGCTTTTTTATTTTCTTTGAAAAATCACAGCTTAGCTCTAAAATCTTATCATTATGTCTATAAATTAAGAATAGCGCGCTAGAATCAAGGGTTTTGTTTGAAAAATAGAGCAAAGCATCCCAAATATCACAATGAAGAAAGAGAAAAAATGACCATCGGAATAGTAATTGATAGCTACAATGATAGAAGCAATGGCACTTCTATGACGGCTTTTCGTTTCGCAAGAGAATTTGTCAAAAAGGGGCATGAGGTTCGCATCGTAGCCTGCAATGTAAGCAAGAGTATGAGCGATGAGGAGGATCTCAAGCTCTATCCCGTGAAGCAGAGATATATCCCCATCGTTACAGAGGTTTCTAAAAAACAGCATATGATTTTTGGCGCTCCTGATTTGGAGGTTTTGCAATCTGCTGTGGTGGGCTGTGATATCGTGCATTTTTATATGCCCTTTGCACTTGAGATTGCAGGGATGCATCTCTGCAGAAGCCTTCGTATCCCCTATATCAGTGCCTTTCATGTCCAGCCTCAGCATATCAGCTACAACATGAATATGAATTTTTCTTGGTTTAATACCTATCTTTTCAAAAGATTTTATAAGCATTTTTATCGCTACACCCATCACATCCATTGCCCGAGTAAATTCATCGAAAAAGAACTCCAAAGGGAAAATTATGGAGGCAAAAAATACACCATTAGCAATGGCTTTTTTGGTGGGGATAGGGTGATGGCAGATCCTTATGAAGACTCCTTTTTTCACATCGCTTCAGTGGGAAGATTTTCCAAAGAAAAAAAGCAAGACATCATCATCAAGGCCATAGCAAAAAATCCCTATGCCGATAAAATCAAACTGCATTTGCATGGTGTGGGGCCGCGGGAGAAATATCTCAAAAATCTCTGCAATAAGCTGCTTATCAATAAGCCAGAATTTGGATTTATCGATAATGGCGCATTGCTTGAAAAACTCGCAAAAATGCATCTTTATGTGCATGCAGCAAAGGTAGAGAGCGAGGCAATTTCTTGCCTTGAGGCCATATCTCTTGGAGTGGTGCCTGTAATCGCAGATTCAGAGACAAGCGCTACGGTGCAATTTGCCCTCGATCCTCTAAGTCTTTTTGAGGTCAATAATGTTGCAGATTTAAGCAATAAGATCACCTATTGGATCGAGCATCCAAAGGAGTTGCTAGCCTATAAGCAAAAATATGCAGAGTCTGCGCTGCAGTATTCTCTAGACAAAAGTATTGAAGAAACCCTGGGATTGTATGAAGAAGCAATCAGGGATTTTCGCGATCAGCCTGCCTTGTTTGATCGCATCAATGCATAAGGATTGATGTTTAGAATTTTTGTGCATGTGCTGTGCTTGTCTGTAGAGGATTTTTTAGAGGGATTGAAAAAAGTAAGCAGGATTTCAATGCCTTCCCCCCCCTTTTTTTTCACCGAGCTTTTTTCCTCCCTCCCGTGCACCCCACGCCCTCAGTGAGGGTTTTTAGCAATTCTCTCCATCATGTGGGGGTGGTGCCTGGGGTTTTTAAAAAAAACTTTTTTTCTCATTCTTAGCGCTGTTTTTGTTTCCTCGCTTAGGGTAAGTGGCTTTCTCGATGACTCAAGCAGCGTTTTCTCCACCCCCTTTGCGTGGGCTTTCTTTCCTCGAATAGCTTGAGCGGGTTTTTCTTTTTCTCTCGATAAGCCCAAGAGGCTTTTCTCGCAAAAAAGGCTTTAACTCCTCCCCGCTCCGTGCACCGCCTGCGCGCTGCACTCCCCAAAAAATGCCGCCGCTTTTTTGGCAAAGAAGAGGAGAGCCTCGCTTTTCCACTTCTAGCAAAAAAAGGGTGGAAGCACTTCTGCTTCCTTAGTTCTCTTTTTTTGCACCACGAAGCGGGCGAGAAGCCTAGCGCAAGTAGAGCGCAAGAAAAAAGTATTTGAAAAATCTCTGTGGGCAACTGCCCACGGTAAAAAGTAGAGCGTGTCGGAGTGGGGGATTTATAAGGGGGAGGGAGCGACTTTGCATATTTAAGCCCCTCCCCCTTGTCAAAGAAAAAAAGAGACTCTCCGCAGGGGATAGAGAAAGCCCCTCGAGTCATCGAGGGGAAAAAGCAGCCCACGTGATAGGCGGAAAAAAGAAACCTCTCGGGGGATAGAGGGAAAAAGTATCTCCCGCACAGGGGATTGGGGAAAAACCCCCGCAGGAAACACGCTTGCGGCAAACTAGAGAAAAAAGCAAACCCATTCAAGCATCGTAATCCTAGCCTTAAAGCTCTTAATGGTATTTTTAGCGGCTAGAGTGATGTTGTTTGTAGATGAGGATGCACTGCACCACAAAGGCAAAAAGCATGGCAAAATAAATAGAATTTTTGGAGAAATGATAATGGAGTGCATCAGCGATGAGACTCATGCCAATGAGACAGAGCGCGCAAAATGCTAGGATCCTGATTGCGGGATAGCGATTGATGAAATGCGAAATCGCCCCTGAGACAAAGAACATCACCGCCACGCTAGCGATGATGGCAATAGTGGCAAGCAAAGTGATATGCTTGGCATTACTTAAGATATCTTGAAGCATGCCAACAGCAGTGATCACAGAATCTAGAGAAAAAACAATGTCTAGGATGGTGATTTGCAGCACGCAGAGCCAAAAACTAGATTTTTTCCCATCCTCAAAAGCAGCGTGCTCCTCCTTGTGGGTTAGCTTCATATCTTTGAGCTCTGCAAGACTTTTGTAAATGAGAAAGATCCCTCCCAAAAGCAAAAAGATATCCTTGCCAGAAAAACTAAGGCTAGCAATAGGGAAGAGGGGATGGGTGAGTGTGATGATCCAAGCGATAGAAAAGAGCAGGGCAATGCGGCTAAACATGGCAAAAAATAGCCCCAGCATCCTGGCCTTTTTTTGCTCTGTGTGGGGGAGTTTGGCAGTGATAATGGAAAGAAAGACAAGATTATCAATCCCTAGCACGATTTCTAGAATGACTAAAATCCCCAAAACCCCCCATGTCTGAGGATCAAGCAGCCACATTTAGAGCCAGCCCTTTTTTTTGAAATAGATCACAGGTAGGATGGTGGAAATGATCATAATTCCAATGGCAAAGGGATATCCATGCGTCCAGTCTAACTCGGGCATATTTTTGAAGTTCATGCCATAGATGGTACCAATGAGAGTAGGGGGCATCATGGCCATGGTAGCCACAGTAAAAAGCTTGATGATTTTATTTTGCTCGATATTAATCTGATTGGTAAAGAGACTTTGCACATTGTCCAAAATATTCATATTCACAGTGGTAAATTCAATCAAGGAATTGAGGTCTTTTAAAACAATATTGAGATTTTTTTTGATATCCATGTCTATTTTGTCGCTTTTGAGCAGTGCGGTAATGGCGCGGCGCTTGTCTGCTAGGGAATCTCGCACACTCATATTGATTTCTTGGAGATTGCTTAGACGCTTGAGGATGTTGGTGTAATCCCCTTGATCTTTGTCAAAAACTTCTTTTCGCAGGATTTTGGTCTCCCATCCCACTTCCTCTAACATATCTGCATCTTTTTCTACGCGAACTTCATAGATCTTGCTAATGACATCAAAGCCATCTTCAAAATTTTTGGGACTTGCGAGCACGCGTTTTTGGATTTCATCAAAGACTTTGAAATCCCCATAACGGATGGTAAACAAGATGCCATTATAGAGGAGAAAGGTCACGGTTTCATTGTGGAGTTCCAGCTTTGCAGAACTCATCAAAAAAAAGCTATTGATGGTGATGCTTGTGCTATCCTCCCAATAACGAGAGCTCTGCTCGATTTCTTCGCGCTCCTCTTTGGTGGGGATGTCTAGCTTATAGGTTTTGGCAATATAGGCCACCTCTTCAAAAGTGGGATGCAAAAGATCGATCCATAAAATCACCTCATCTTCAAAATGCGTTTTTTTAATCCCACTAAAACTTTCCCTAGCAACAAAAGAGTTCCTCTTGATAAAAATATTCATCATTCTTTTTTGTCCAATACTTCAAATGCAGGCAAAATCTTACCTTCTAATAATTCTAGCGATGCGCCCCCACCAGTAGAAATAAAGCTCATATTTTCGCGCTCTCCTGCCCTATCTACTGCATCAGCTGTGTCTCCTCCACCCACCAGGGAAAAGGCATAGGTGTCACTGATGGCATGGGCTGTGGCAAAGGTCCCGCGTGAGAATCGAGTCTCTTCATAGACTCCCAGTGGGCCATTCCAGATGATGGTGTGGCTTGCACGAATCACTTGGCTAAAAAGCCTGGTAGTCGCAGGCCCCACATCCACTGCTATGAAATCCTGGGGAATGTCTTGGGCAGGGCAGGTTTTGATGAAATTTTGCTTCTCTATATCATCTGTGGCCACCACATCCACAGGCAGATAAATTTTTACTTTTTTTTGTGCAGCAAGCTTTAAGATGTGCTTGGCATCCTCTAGCAAGCCATTTTCTACAAAGGATTTTTGCATATCATAACCCAGTGCCTTCAAAAAGGTATTACTCATAGCCCCGCCGATGATGATTTTGTCTACCACATTCAAGATATTATGAAGCAAAGAAAGCTTAGAGCTTACCTTGCTGCCTCCAATAATGAGCAGCACGGGCTTGGCTGGATTGTCCAATGCCTTTGCAAAAGAGTGGATTTCTTTTTTTAGCAAGATGCCAGCGACTTTTTGCCTGGCAAATTTGGCCACTCCATAGGTGCTAGCATGACTCCTGTGGCTCGTACCAAAAGCATCATTTACAAATACATCACAAAGGCTTGCAAGCTTTTGACTAAATGCATCATCATTTTGTACTTCTTCTGGATAGAAACGGATATTTTCTAGGAGGATGACTGTGTTGTTTGTATTTTCCTGGAGTTCTTTGACTTGTTCAAGCGTCTCAGCAAAGGCGATATTTCTATCCAGCAAACGCTCCAGACGCTTGAGGATATGCCTAAGAGAGTATTTATTTTCTCTATTTTTTGGGCGTCCAAGATGGCTTACTAAAATGATATTTTTGGCGTGATTATCGATGCAGTAGTTGATTGTTGGTAACGCTTCTTTGATCCTTGTATCATCAGAAATATTAAAATCTTTATCCATGGGGACATTAAAATCCACACGGATCAAAACGCGCTGATTGGAAACATCCACATCCTTGATGCTCCTTGTTTTCTGCATGAAATTGATTCCAGCTACCATCATTCCTCCTTAGATTTTTTTGCTGGAATTTTAGCAGAATTCAAGCATTTCTTTTAAGCGAATTTCCCCAAATTCCATTGCAGTTTGTTGCATATTGTAATTGGGGATCATGCCAATCAGAGGCGAGTAATGCAAAATAACACCAAAGCCCTCGCACCCCTTGCAACTAGTCAATTGATGCGATGAATGCACTCTAATCTAGCATGTACGCACACATGTCTACAAGGCGGTGGGAGTAACCCATCTCATTGTCATACCATGCCAAGATCTTGACACAATTGCCAAGTACTAAGGTCTGATCGGGCACAAAGATGGCGCTATAGCTTGATCCAATGAAATCGCTAGAGACACATTTCTCATGATCAACAAAAAGCAAGTCTTTGAGATAGGTATTTTGGGCCTCTTCAAAGGCATTGTGAATAACTTCTTTGGTGATGGCTTTGGAGAGATTGGCAGTCAAGTCCACAATACTCACATCAGGGGTGGGCACGCGTATAGAAGTGCCATTGAGTTTTCCATTGAGCTCTGGCATGACTAGACCAATGGCTTTGGCTGCACCTGTGCTTGTGGGGATCATATTCATGCCAGCAGCTCTTGCACGGCGGATGTCTTTGTGTTTGACATCTAGCAGATTTTGGTCGTTGGTATAGCTATGCACTGTAGTCATCAAGCCACTCTCAATGCCAAAATTTTGATGCAGCACAAGAGCGATGGTGGCTAAACAATTGGTCGTGCACGAAGCATTGGAGATGACGTCTTGGCCTTGGTATTGTGTGTGATTGACACCATAAACAAAGGTGGGCGTATTTTCTGCGGCTGCTGAGATGATGACTTTTTTTATATTTCCCTTGAGATGCGCGCTAGCTTTGTGCAGGGCGGTGAATTTGCCAGTGCACTCAATCACAGCCTCAGCGTCCAAAAAATCCAATTGTGCAATGTCGCGATTGCTAAGGATTTTGACAGTTTTGCTATTGCCGATGCGAAGTGTTTCTTCGTCGATTTTGTGCGCATCATAGCCCTTGTGCACGGAGTCATGGCGGATGAGATGTAGCAGGGTGTCGATGTCTGCGGTGGAATTGATAGCAACAATCTCCATATCCATGCGCCTTCCTATGATTCTTGCTGCACAAATTCCAATCCTGCCTGTTCCATTTATTGCTACTTTTTTCATTTTCTTCCTTTCTTGCTTGGGTTTATCTTTGCTTAAGGCTTAACTTTTGATGGCTAAGCCTTAGCAATCACTTTCCTAATACCTATCTAATATACCCAATATACAGGATACAGGGGCGAGAATTTTTTAAAAGAGAGAATTTTCTCACCACAATCCATCCAATTTTTTGGCGGATTTTTCTGTAGAAATTTTTGCGATGATTATACTCTATTATTAATGACTTTATCGAGGAAAAAAATTCCCAAAAACCCAAGAAATGCGCCCATATGCTTGATTTTTGAAAAAAAAATAAGTAAAATGGCGCGTGTTTTGAAACAGAAACATCCTAATATCATACACGGGAGGAATCCAATCATGAATAAAGCACAATTTGTTGATTTGGTAAAAGAAGCTGGAGCATATGCTACAAAAAAAGATGCGGAGGTGGCCATCGATGCATTTGTAAAGGCGGTAGAGAATGCGCTTACAAAAAAAGAGAGTGTTGAGCTGGTTGGTTTTGGTAAGTTTGAAACCGTGTTGCAAAAAGGAAAAGAAGGAAAGGTTCCTGGCAGTGATAAAAGCTATAAAACTGCTGATAGATTCGTGCCAAAGTTCAAGCCTGGCAAAGGTCTAAAAGATCTCGTATCCAAAAAATAAGCCAGATTTCCTCATCCTCGAGGAAATTTATCCCCGTAGCTCAGCTGGATAGAGCGTACGATTCCTAATCGTAAGGTCGTGGGTTCAAATCCCGCCGAGGATACCACATAACTTTATCAATTTATTCATATTAGGGAGACTCCATGGAGCAAACATTATCAATCATTAAACCTGATGCAGTTAAAAAAAATGTCATTGGAAAGATTGTCGATAGATTTGAAAGCAGTGGGTTGCGCATTGCAGCAATGAAAAAAGTGCAGCTTAGCAAGGAGGACGCTCAGAGATTTTATGCAGTCCATCAAGAAAGGCCTTTTTTTAATGATTTGGTGGAGTTCATGACCAGCGGCCCTGTCGTGGTGATGATCTTAGAAGGTGTGGATGCAGTGGGCAAAAATCGCAATCTCATGGGTGCTACCAATCCAAAAGAAGCCCAAAAAGGTACGATTCGAGCGGATTTTGCCGAGAGTATCGATGCCAATGCAGTGCATGGAAGCGATAGCTTAGAAAACGCAAAAATTGAAATTGATTTCTTCTTTCCCAAAAGAGAGATTCATTAAAGAAAATCAAAGAGAAATTGATTTTCCTCCTCTTTGTTAATGAAGATATATGAAGATTTCTTTTAGAAAAATCACTTCACAACCAAAAGATTATGTTTTTGAAACTCTAGGGATGCACCTGGAATGTGAGATTTTTCGAAAATTTGAAAATCTATTCTGTCTCAAAGGTATTCTATCTGGCGTGGTAAAGTTGCAGTGCGCACGTAGTGGGGAAGAATTCCTAAAGCCCATAGAGCAGGAGTTGGTTTTGTATATTGCAGATGGAATATGGGATGTACAAAGCCAATCAAAACTAGAGAGCTTTGATGTCATAGAATTTTTTGATGGCTTTATTGATATTAAGGCAATCATTTCTGATGAAATGGAATTGATCAAATCAGATTATCACATAAAGGAGTAAAACATGGCAGTTCCCAAAAGACGCGTAAGCAAAACAAGAGCAGCAAAGAGGAGAACACATTACAAAATCACACTCGCAGCACCCATCAGAGACAAGGATGGTAGCTGGAAAATGCCCCATTACATCAATAAGTTTACGGGTTCCTACAAAGCATAAGAGGCTTGGATGATCAAAATAGCAATCGATGCAATGGGAGCAGATAATGGTGTCTATCCCATTGTTGAGGGGGTCAGAGAAGCGCTGAAAAACAAGGATTTTTTCGCGTATTTGGTGGGGGATTCTGAGCAGATCTCAGAGGCATTGAAGCAGAATAAATCTTCCAGGATCGAGATTGTGCATTGTCAGGATTTTATCCGCATGGAGGAGCAGGCCTCAGCAGCAGCAAAGCGCAAGGAGTCTTCCATCTATGTAGCCATGGAAATGTGCAAAGAAAAGAAGGCAGATGCTTTGATTTCTGCTGGACATAGCGGAGCTACAATGAGTTTGGCTACCTTGAGACTGGGGCGCATCAATGGCGTGAGTCGCCCAGCCATTTGCACCATGATGCCTACGATATCTGAGAGGCCAAGCCTGGTGCTGGATGTCGGGGCTAACACCGATTGCAAACCAGAATTTTTAGTAGATTTTGCCTTAATGGGGTATGAATATGCCAAGAGTGTTTTGGGCTATCCCAATCCCCGAGTGGGACTACTCTCTAATGGCGAGGAAGACACCAAGGGCAATGAACTAGTCAAAGAAACCTTTAAAATCCTCAAGGATTATGATTTTTTCAAGGGGAATGTAGAGGGAAATGATATTTTTAATGCCTCCGTGGATGTGGTGGTATGCGATGGCTATACGGGAAATATCGCCCTCAAAGTAAGCGAGGGAGTGGCAAGCTCTGTGTCTTATCTTCTCAAAAAAGAGATTAAAAAATCCTATTTCTCCATGCTAATGGCCTCATTGCTCAAAGGAGCATTTAGCTCTTTGAAGCAGAAGATGGATTATGCAGAATATGGAGGTGCGCCCCTGCTTGGAATCAATGGCAATGTTATTATCAGTCATGGCAAAAGCAATGCACGCGCCATTGAATGCGCGATTTATCAGGCTATTAGGACCATCGAGTCAGATGTCTCCAACAAAATCCAAAATGCCATGAAAAAAAGGTTGTCTTGATGTATGCTGCACTAAAGTCCATTGCTTCCTATATTCCAGAACAAAAGGTGAGCAACCATGATTTTGAAAAAAAGCTTGCCACTAGTCATGAGTGGATCATAGAGCGCACCGGGATTCATAGCAGGTTTTTTGCAAAAGAAGATCAAAAGACCAGCGACTTAGGCGTGAGGGCAGCAGAATTGGCACTCAAGCGCGCAGGCATCACCGCTAAGGATGTCGACATGCTTATCGCTGCTACACTAAGCCCTGATTATTTCACCATGCCCTCCACTGCATGTCTCATTGCCAGCAAACTTGGCATCAAAGATGCTCCTGCCTTTGATGTCTCTGCAGCATGTTCTGGCTTCATCTATCTGCTTTCCATCGCCAAGGCATTCATCGAATCCAAAAATTATAGAAATATCCTCATTGTCGGCACAGAAAAAATCAGCCAAATTCTGGATTTTGAAGATCGAAGCACCTGTGTCCTCTTTGGTGATGGAGCAGGTGCTGCTGTGATTGGCGCCACGGAGCAAAAAAGCCAAAGCATCTTGGATGTGCATATTGGCGCAGATGGGGGTTATGGAGATCTGCTCTGCACCCCTTGTGCATCTTCTCATACCAAGCAATTTCTGCAAATGAAGGGGAATGAGATCTTTAAGCTGGCGGTGAAAACACTAGTCAGTGATGTGGAAATGATCCTGCAAAAAAATGCCATAGAAAGCAGCGCTATTGATTATTTCATCCCTCATCAAGCAAATCTTAGGATCATCAATGCAGTGGGTAGCCGTCTGAATTTCTCAGAAAAGCAGATTGTGCTCACTGTGCAAAAATATGGCAATACTTCTGCAGCAAGCATCCCCATGGCCATGAATGACATTTATGAGGAGGGCAGGCTGAAAAATGGAGATTTGATGCTCCTTGATGCCTTTGGAGGTGGACTTACCTGGGGTTCTGCATTGGTGCATTTTGATGGAAAATAGTAAACTTTTTTATAAAATCCTTGTTTATTTAGTATAATTTCCGTGCCTGAATAATTCGTTTTTTTTAATTGTTCGTCTGTTGAAATCAAGTATTTTAGGCTGTGATAGTGGATTTTGTGTGTTCGATATTTTTGTTTGAGATTTTTTAGAAAATTGAGAATCTATCGCCTAATAAATTCCTTCTAGCCTTATTGTTAGCTTTTGGGCTCAACATTTTAAATAGCGGTTATTTGGGTACGCTTCAAGGGGTACTCTTCAAAAGGAATGGGATGAAAAAAAAGCTCTTAATTTTGGGTCATGGCGGCAGAGAATATGCAATGGGTTTGCATTTGCTTAGAGACAAAAACATAGATTCTTTGTTTTTTGCCCCAAAAAACGCAGCCACAGAGCGTTTGGGAAAGACCTTTGATTTTGCTTCGCATCAAGAATTGATAGAAAAAATTCAGGAATTTGGCATTGATTTTGTCATCATCGGGCCAGAGGCATACATCATAGATGGGCTTAGCAATGCGCTAAAAATGGCGGGTATCAAAGTATTTGGACCGAGCAAAGAAGCAGGAATGCTAGAGGGCTCCAAGGCTTATATGAAGGATTTTGCTACACGTCATAACATCCCAACAGCGCGCTACATCCAGACAGACGATCTGACAAAAGCACAAGATTTTTTACTCACCCTAAAGCCCCCTTATGTGCTCAAAGCCGATGGACTCTGTGCTGGCAAGGGGGTATGGATCAGCAATGAATTATCAGAGGCCAAAGAATTTCTAAAAGAAATGCTTTCTGGCAAGGCGTTTGGTGAGAGTGGAAGGCGCGTGGTGGTTGAGGAATTCTTGCAGGGTTTTGAGCTTTCTATCTTTGCAATTTGTGATGGAGAGGATTTTGTACTCTTGCCTGCCTGTCAGGATCATAAGCGCCTGCTTGATCACGATGAGGGGCCAAACACTGGAGGGATGGGTGCATATGCCCCAGCACCTTCTGCCACTCCAGAGCTTTTAGAAAAGATTCAAGAGAGGATCTTACGTCCCACACTCCAAGGAATGATTAAAGAGGGCAATCCTTATTGTGGTGTGTTGTTTGCAGGCATCATGGTATGCGAGCAAGATGGGGAGCTAGAGCCTTATTTACTAGAGTATAATGTGCGTTTTGGCGATCCAGAATGCGAAGTACTCATGCCCTTGCTACAAACCTCTTTGTTAGAGATTTGTGAGCACACCCTCTCTGGTAATCTCAAAAATCTCAAACTCCAAATCTCGCATAAATGCGCGCTGGCTGTGGTTTTATCTTCAAAAAACTACCCCTATGGTACTTCAGAGCCTACACTCATAGAGTTTGAGAATTATCGCTCTTCCTTGGGACATTTTGTCTTTGCGGGTGTGGACAAAAAAGGCGGAGCTTTTTATGCCACTGGGGGTAGGGTGCTTTTGTGCGTGGGAGTGGGAGATGACATCAAAGAGGCTAGGGATCATGCCTATGAATTGATTAAGTCTGTGAAATTTGATGGTATGCATTATCGCAGGGACATTGGATATAGGGTGCTATGATGAGAAAAGATCGCGAAAAAATTGAAGAAATGCTCTATCGCGAAGGGATTGAAATCGCTCCCTTTAGCAAGAGATTTTTTGCATTTTTGATTGATGAAATGCTTATTTCTCTGATTTTTAGCATTGCCTTGATTTCCAAGATTCAGGGTAAGGATTCGCTGACAATCATCAATGTCTTAAGTAGCTATGCGCTGCTTTTACTCCTCTTGCGCATTATTTATTATGGGGTTTTTACGTATTTTTATGGTGCGAGCATTGGCAAAATTCTTTTGAAAATCAAGATCGTGCAAGTAGAAGATCTAGAAATTCCCAATTTAAAAACTACGATCATGCGCTGTGTGTGCAAGGAAATCGGACAAATGTTTTTGTACATCACTTATCTTTTTGCCCTGGGGGATGGAACTTTGGTGAGAACCCTGCATGATTTGCTTGCAGACACTATTGTAATTCAACAGGCTTGAATTGTGTGAAAAAGCTCTTTGGCATTCTTTTGTTGCTGGGCGTTATACATGCTGAGTTCGCCCTGCAAAAATTTGACAAAAACAATAATAAAATCTTTGAACTTCTAGCAGATAAGGTTTATCAAGAAGGGGGTAAGGTTGTTGCACAGGGCAATGCCGTCATGCTCAACAATGATCTTTATGTGATTGCCAATAAAATCATCTATGATCGAGAGAAGCGTCAGGCAGAGATTGAGGGGGATATCAAGATCTACAAAGGAGGGAGCCTCTTTGCCAGGTCTGAAAAGGTAAAACTCAATCTCAATGAGGATTATGGGATCATCGAGCCCTTTTATATCCAAGATACAGCCAGCGGGATGTGGGTGAATGCCAAATTTGCTGCCAGTAACAAAAAAATCTACACCTTCAAAAAAGCCGTCGTATCAGGCTGCGGGATCGAGCGGCCCGTGTGGCATATGGACGTGAGTTCTGGGACATTTAATAGTGAAAAATCTGTGCTTAGTGTTTGGAATCCCACGCTTTACATAGGCTCTGTCCCGGTATTTTATCTTCCCTATTTGCGGGTTTCCACACTCAATGAACGCAGTAGTGGCTTTTTGTATCCTCAATTTGCTTTTTCCAACCGCGAGGGCTTCATCTATGTCCAACCCTTTTATATTGCACCACAAAAATTTTGGGATCTCACCATCACTCCACAAATCAGGACGCAGAGGGGTTTTGGAGGTGATGTAGAATTTCGAATTGTAGACAAAACCAATTCGATGTTTTATTTTAAAGTAGGATATCTCTATAACTTCCAGCAATATATCAAACAGTTTAATCTAAGAAATAAGCAGGTTTTTGGTTTTCAATTCTCTCATGCCAATGAAAATCCCTTCCAAAAATATTTTGGACTCAAAAATTCTTTAGATAATGGCCTATATATTGATTTTTTATATATGAATGACTTGGATTATCTGCGCTTAGAGAGATTCAATGCAAGGATTATGGATGGTACAAGAGTATCAAGAATGAACTTTTATGTACAGACTGATAATCAATATTTTGGGCTGAATTTTCGCTATTTCATCAACCTCAACAAAATCAACAACTCCACCACCTTTCAAACCCTGCCACAGCTCCAGTACCACAAGTATTTGAATTCTTTGTATTTCAAAGGGCTTTTGTATTCTATAGACTATAATTTTCGCAATATCTATAGGCCACTTGGTTATGGATACATAGAAAACAGTCTCAAAGTCCCCATTGGAATGCAGTTCTCACTGTTTCATAAATATGTCTCATTGGGAATATGGAATAATTTTTATGCTAGCAATCTTGTGGCAGACAACACCTCAAAGACTTATTTTAATCGCGACATTTCTTCTAGGAATTTTGGGAATTTTGTTTCTGCTAATCTCAATTTGACTTTGAACATGGATTTGGCAAAGGATTATGACAAGGTTTTTCATGTTGTGGAATTTTTCACAGATTTTTCTCTGCCTTATTTTCGCTATTCTGATGGACTCTTGGATAAGAGATATTTTGTCCCAACCAATGAATATGCCCCCTATTACAATCCTGCTACGGGTCAGTACACTATTGCAAATAGAGTTTATGATGCCATATGGAATCCCTCCACACTAGGAGACTATGCTACCAACACCCGCTCAGTGAATTTTCGAATGTCCAATTATTTCTATGGCCTAGGGGGGAAGAATTTGTTTTATTGGCGCCTCTCTGAGACATTAAATTTTGATGATAAGATCGCATTTTATCGCAGTCCACTGGAGAATAAGATTGGCTTTTCTCCCATCACAGGACTGAATTTATCGGCAATTTTTTCTTATTCTTTTTATTACCGACAATTCCAAGAAATCTCCATCAATGCAACCTATAGTCGCAAATACATGGTCAGCTCGCTGACCTATTACATCAAAAGCCAATTCAGCGATATGGCCCGCTTCAATCAAGCCTCCTCTTCAGCAAACTATCTCACCTTTAGTTTTAGCAATGATTTTGGCTATTTTGGGCTCAATGCCTATGCTAGCTTCAACTTCAACAATCTAAGGAGAGCCAGAGATTATTCCTCAGTGATTACTAACTGGTCCATTGGGATTTTCAAAAATATCCGCTGCTTTGGCTTTGGACTTCGCGTGGCGAGCCAGCGCGTCCCCATCCTGACTAATGACACCACCTCAGGAGGATATGCCTCCAGCGTGTTCAACAACACCTACGTCAAATTTGATTTTAGTTTTGCTCCATTGACTCGAACCGGACTCACCTATCGTTTTTATAACAAATAATGGCATAATTAAGGGATTTTTTAGCCGCAAAAGGGAATAAAATGCAAAAGATTGATATTGTTTTAGAAGATTACAAGGAATGCTATAAGCTAGATTATGTGGCTAAACAGGCCAGTGGCTCCGTGCTTTATGAACGCGGTGGTACGGTGATTTTGGCAAGTGTAGCTATTGATGATAAGGATGTGGAGGGGGATTTTCTGCCCTTGAGTGTGCAATACATCGAAAAATCCTATGCCACAGGCAAGATCCCCGGAGGCTTTATCAAGCGTGAGGGCAAGCCAGGGGAATTTGAAACCCTCACATCTAGAATCATCGATCGCACCCTGCGCCCACTTTTTCCCAAACATTATAGAAAAACCACGCATATCAGTGTCTTTGTATTGAGCTATGATGGAGAGAGTGATCTACAGGTCTGTGCGCTCAATGCCGCAGCAAATGCATTACTTCTCTCAGCAGCGCCCTTTTGCGTTCCCACTGCAGCTGTGAGGATCGGGAGAATCGATGGAGTCTTTGTGCTCAATCCCAGTAGGTCAGAGCTTGCAAATTCCGCTCTAGATCTTTATATTTCTGGGAGTTTTGGAGATTTGTTGATGATTGAGATGAAGGGTGGAAGCACCAAGGAATCTGGCATCAATGAAGAGGAATTGCTAGAGGCCATTACTCTAGCTAAAGCACACATCCAAGAGCTAAGCAGTCTTTATGAGCAAAATATTGCTCCACATAAAAAAGCTCCTCTAGCACTGCCAGAAAAAATCGAGCTTTTTGATGAGGAGATTGATACGCTCTTAAAGCAGGAGTACTTCTCCCGCACCCAAGAAATCCTCAACCAAATGTCTAAAAGCGAGAGGAACAAGGATTTAGAAAGTTTGGGAGAGGAAATCTATCAAAAATACCAAAATTTCAAGCCCTGGAGTCTAGAGCAGGTGCAATATACACTATGGCAATACAAAAAACAAGTGATGCGCAATCAGGTGCTAGAGCGTGGTATTCGCGCTGATGGTAGGAAAACCACAGAGGTTCGTCCCATCTCCATAGAGACCAATATCCTGCCCTTTGCACATGGCAGTGTGCTTTTTACAAGGGGGCAGACCCAGAGCCTGGTGGTGGCCACATTGGGGAGTGAGAATGATGCCCAAACCAGGGAAAATCTAAACGACTCTATTCCGCAAAAAGAAAATTTTACCTTTCACTATAATTTCCCAGGTTTTAGCGTAGGGGAAGCTTTGATGATTGGATCTGTGGGACGCAGGGAATTGGGACATGGGAATCTCGCCAAAAAGGCTCTAGAAGATAGCATTATAGAAAAAGATCGCACCCTGCGCCTAGTCTCTGAAATCCTAGAATCCAATGGTTCAAGCTCCATGGCAAGCGTTTGTGGCGGATCTTTGGCCATCTGTGCTTGTGGTATGGAAAGCAGTGGGCTTGTGGCAGGGGTAGCCATGGGACTCATCAAAGAAGGGTCTGAATATGCCGTACTAACAGACATCATGGGATTAGAGGATCATGATGGAGACATGGATTTTAAGGTCGCAGGAAATGAGAATTTCATCACTGCCATGCAAATGGATATCAAGCTTGGTGGGTTGGAGCTAGGGATCTTGAAAGAGGCGCTCTATCAGGCTAGGGATGCGAGATTGCATATCTTACAAATCATGCAAGAAGCAAGGGCAAGGATTGTCGTCAATCATGACATCATCCCCAAAGTCGAGACTTTTTGCGTCCCACCCAGCAAGATCATCGAGATCATTGGATCAGGAGGGAAGACCATCAAGGAAATTATCGAGCGCTTTGGGGTGAGCATCGATTTGGATCGGGAAAAAGGAGAGGTGAAGGTCTTTGCCACCAATGCAAAAACCCTTCAAGATTGCAAGAATTACATCCTACAGATTATTGGAAGCCAGGGCTATGTAGAAAATGAAATTTTTTTGGGCGTGGTGAAAAAAATCGTGGATTTTGGAGTGTTTGTCTCCCTTCCCAGGGGTGGTGATGGATTGTTACACATCAGCAAATTTGCCCAAGACAAAAGCAAGAAATCTAGCGATTATTTTCAAGAGGGCCAGAAAATTTCTTGCAAAATCCTGGGGTTTAACAAAGGAAAGGTCGATCTAGACCTGGTTCGATAGTTTTTAAGCTTTTTTAAAGCTGAAAAGTGAGATAATTAGCACCTAATTTTTTGAGTAGGGGATTGATCCGAAAGAGAATTGAAAACTAATTAGGAGTATGATAGTGAAGTTTGTTGTTACCATGTTTTTGGGATTTTTAGGCTTTGTTTTTGCAGGTGAAATCAGCGGTGCGGATTTCATCAGAGGACTTTCTGTCTTGGCGGCAGTCGTAGGTTTGGGCATCGCGGCACTTGGAGGTGCCATTGGTATGGGGCATGCTGCGGCTGCTACTATCTCTGGAACAGCAAGAAATCCTGGAGTGGGTGGTAAACTTTTCTCCACAATGTTCATTGCTCTTGCGATGATTGAAGCACAGGTTATTTATACTCTGGTATTTGCGGCGATCGCGCTTTTTGGTTGATTTTTATTTAAAAGGAGGGGGGGGGGATTTTTTTGTAGAATTTTTTGCGCTGGTGGTGGAATTGGTAGACACGCCATCTTGAGGGGGTGGTGAGGCAACTCGTGCGAGTTCAAATCTCGCTCAGCGCACCATGTTGTAAATTTGTAAAGCATATGCCGAAGTGGTGAAATTGGTAGACGCGCCAGACTCAAAATCTGGTGGGGGCAACCCCGTGTCGGTTCGATTCCGACCTTCGGCACCACCTCGTTTCTATTCATTTCTTCCTTACATTTCTTATCTTTGTTCGGGTTCTTTATTTTTTAGAGCCGCTATGTTTTTTCGCTGGATTTGCTCACCCCTTCAACTCAGCTTCAAGCCTACCACTTATTTTGACCCCACATCCCTACACTCCACCTATTTGCTCGCTTGGGAGCTTCATGTCACCTCACCAAAGTTTTGAGTTACATCTACCACAGTCATTCTATCTACCCCATAACCCCGCTTGGTTTTTACTTAGCACCCATTCGCCTGGTTGTATTTTTTCAATTTTGTGTTATCATACCCCACAAAAGACTTTCAAAGGGGCGTTTCATGTACTCTCATAGAATAGAAAATTTGGCAGAATCTGCGACCATCGCTATTAGTACACTTGCACAAAATCTCAAAGCACAGGGCAAGGATATTTTGAGTTTTTCTACAGGAGAGCCTGATTTTGACACACCTCAATGCATCAAAGAAGCTGCTATCAAAGCCTTACAAGAGGGTTTTACCAAATATACCACAGTGGCTGGCATTTTGGAGTTACGCAAGGCGATCGCACAGAAATTACAGAGAGAAAATGAGCTTTCCTATGAGCCTTCAGAGATTTTGGTGAGCAATGGTGCCAAGCAATCCCTATTTAATGCATTTCAAGCGTTGATTGATGTTGGTGATGAGGTGATCATCCCTGCGCCTTACTGGGTGACATATCCTGAGCTTGTAACCTATAGTGGCGGCACAAATGTCTTCCTTTCCACCAATGAGAGCACGCAATTTAAAATCACCCCCTCTATGCTCAAGCAAGCCATCACCAAAAAAACCAAAATGATTGTGCTGACCACCCCATCAAATCCCACTGGAATGGTCTATACGCGCCAAGAAATCCTAGACATCTATGAAGTAATCAAGGATAGCAATATCTGGATTATTAGTGATGAGATGTATGAGAAATTAATCTTTGATGAGAAATTTTGCTCAGTGGCAAGTATCAATGAGGATATGCTACAGAGGACCATCACAGTCAATGGACTTTCTAAATCTGTGGCGATGACGGGATGGAGGATAGGCTATCTGGCTAGCAAAGACAAAAAGCTCATCAAGCTCATGGATAATCTCCAAAGCCAATGTACTTCCAACATCAATTCCATCACGCAAAAAGCTGCAATCACCGCTCTTGATGGAAGCGCTGATCAAGACATAGAAAAAATGCGCCTGGCTTTCAAAGAGCGCAGGGATCTGGCGCATGGATTGATTAATAACATCAAAAATTTATCAGTCATGCTTCCTCAAGGGGCCTTTTATCTGTTTATCAATCTCTCAAGACTTCCCCAAAGTGATTCCATGCAGTTTTGCAAGGATTTATTGGAACAAGAGGGTGTGGCACTAGTCCCTGGCGTAGCATTTGGCATGGAGGGCTATGCGCGCCTATCTTTTGCCTGCTCCAAAGATCAGATCCTCAAAGGTATTCAGAGGATCCAAAACTTTGTCTCCCGCTTTTGAGAAATTTTGAGAAATTTTGAGAATACCTCTAGTTTTTGTGTGGCGCCAAATCTTGCAAGTCTTGTGATTTTTTGAAATTTTGCGCCCTTGCATTTTTTTGAAATTTTACTTCGTGATTTTGATAGGTTTCCTAACTTTTTTCAATTTTGCAAGTTTTTACGCTTTTTGATTTCTTTGCGCCCCTAACCCTCTCAAGCAAAAGATAATAATAAAACCTAGGCATAATAGAATCCTCCCATAAATTTAGCACAAACCAGTCTAAAGCCCATTAAAATCCCTGCGCCAAGCATCCCTCAGAAAATTTCCAAGAGATTGGGAGAGGTTAGGGAGATTGCCTTGGTAAAAATTGAGCTCTTGCGACAAAAATGATTCTTGTATTTATACACCCTAAAGCCTGATTCTCGTGCGTTTTCATAGATTTTTGCATGCGTGGAGTAGCTCATCATAATCCCCCTTTCTTCCAAAATCGCATAGAGCAGTGCGAAAAATTCCTTGTTCCAAAATTGTGGTGTAGATTTTAGCGAGAAGGCATCAAGATAGATAATATCAAAGCGCTCAAGTCCTGGAATGATCTCTAGTGCATCTCCAAATGGCACCTGCAAGCAGATCTGTTCTGCAAGCCACAATGGCTTTTCTTGCGCAAGGATATGAAGCTGCTCTTTTGTAAAATTGCAATTGAGTGTGGAGATTTTTTCTAACACACCGCGATCAATCTCAGGAGCGATGATGCAGACAGAATTGGGGTAGTCGTGATAAGCCTTTGCAGCAAGTGAGCTATTGTAGCCAAGCCCAAAGCAAAGATCTAGGATTCTTAGAGGCTTATTTTGAAAATCACAAAAATAAAATGGCGGATAGATGTATTTATGGAGGGTTTCATTGTATGCGCCATCCTTGAGACTGTGATAGCACTCTCCAAAAAGATGGCTGAAATAGGTGTAGCTACCATCCTTACTAAGGAGTTTTTTGTCCATTATCGATGATAATTTGGCGCTTCTTTTGTGATGTCGATGTCATGAACATGGGATTCTTTGAGCCCTGCAGTAGTAATCTCGACAAATTCTGCCCTCTCCCATAAAGTAGGGATGTCCTTGCTGCCCAAATACCCCATACAAGAGCGCAGACCACCGCTTAGCTGATGGATAATATCAGAGACCTTACCCCGATAGGGTACGCGCCCCTCAATCCCTTCAGGTACGAGCTTGTCCTGTGCTGTGCCCTCTTGGAAATAGCGATCTGAACTCCCCTTTGTCATCGCTCCGATGCTGCCCATGCCACGGTAGGATTTGTATTGGCGTCCCTGATAGAGAATAAAATCCCCCGGGGATTCTTGTGTGCCTGCTAGCAGGCTTCCAATCATCACGCTAGATGCACCCACTGCAAGGGCCTTTGCCACATCGCCAGAATACTTGATGCCTCCATCTGCGATGATGGGGATATTATATTTTTGGGCGACATTCACACAATTATCAATCGCAGAGACCTGTGGCATCCCCACGCCTGCGACAATGCGAGTGGTGCAGATGCTACCAGGCCCAATGCCTACTTTTACTGCATCTGCACCTGCATTGATGAGATCTTGCGTGGCTTTTTTGGTCACCACATTTCCTACGATGACATCCACATCAAAGGATTTTTTGATGTCTTCTAGTGTCTTGATGACATTTTTGGAATGTCCATGCGCACTATCTAGCACCAACACATCCACCCCTGCTTTCACCAGGCCCTCTGCGCGATCTAGCTGACCCACGCCAATGGCTGCCCCCACGCGCAATCTGCCCAATGCATCCTTATTGGCATTGGGATAGGCGATGCGCTTTTGGATGTCTTTGATGGTGATAAGCCCTCTGAGTTTTTGATTTTGATCCACTATGGGGAGTTTTTCAATGCGATTTTTGTGCATAATTTCGCGTGCTTGATCGAGATCTATCCCCACAGGAGCGGTAATAAGAGGTGCCTTGGTCATGATTTCTCCCACTTTTTTGTCCAGATCCATTTCAAAGCGCATATCTCGATTGGTGAGAATCCCAATCAAAATCCCCTGGCTATCCACCACTGGGACGCCAGAGATCTTGTAATTATCTGTGATCTTTTTGGCATCTGCTAACGTTTTATCTGCATGGATGAAGATGGGATCTACAATAATGCCGCTTTCTGATTTTTTAACCTTGCGGATTTCCTTTACTTGAGATTCCACATCCATATTTTTGTGGATAATCCCAATCCCCCCAAGCCTTGCCATGGCGATGGCGGTTTTGTATTCAGTGACTGTGTCCATGGCTGCGGAAATAAAGGGAATGTTTAGCGGAATGTTTTTAGTGAGCTTGGAATTGAGGCTGACCTCTTTGGGCAAGACCTCAGAATAAGCTGGAAGCAGCAAGATATCCTCAAAGGTCAGGGCTTTTTGTAAAATTTTCATAGAACCTCCTAGAATTTCAAATTGAGAGTTTGCTCTGTCCCATAAGCAATATCAAAGAGACTTTGCTCATCAAATGCTTTGGCAATGAATTGCATTCCTATGGGGAGATTCTCTGCATCCTTGGCGATGGGAAGAGAGAGGGCGGGTAATCCTGCAAGATTCACCCCAATAGTATAAATGTCGCTAAGATACATTTCTAATGGGTTTTTGGAGCTGCCAAATTTGGGAGCAACAAAGGGGGTGATGGGCAAAAAGATTACATCACAATCCCTTAGGATTTCGTTGTATTGGCGCTTAATGAGCTCTCTAACTTTTTGGGCTTTGAGGTAATAGGCATCATAATATCCGCTGCTTAGCACAAAGCTTCCTAGTAAGATTCGATTTTTTACCTCATCTCCAAATCCCTGTGTGCGTGTTTGGATATAGAGATCTTTGAGATTTAGGGGATTGCTTGCGCGATTACCATAGCGCACGCCATCAAACCTTGCAAGATTGGAACTGGCTTCAGCAGTGCAGATAATGTAGTATGTCGAGATATGATAATCTGTCTGCAGCATTGTTTTTTCTATGATGGTATGACCCATTTTTTGCAGCATTGCAATTGTGTCATCATAGGCCCTTTTGATGGGATTACTTGCTTTTTCTACAAGATCCCTCAAAATCGCGATACGCATCTTTCTTTTGGGATCCAGTCTAGGAAAACAGGGTTTTTGCTCCGCGGGATGGCTTGTAGAATCTTTGGGATCATGTCCCTTGATGGCATCAAAGAGGATGGCGCAATCCTCCACATTCTGTGTGATGGGTCCTATTTGGTCTAGGCTAGAGCTATAGGCGATGAGTCCATAGCGGCTCACGCTGCCATATGTGGGCTTTAATCCCACACAGCCACAATATGCCGCGGGTTGGCGGATGGATCCTCCCGTATCACTACCAAGCGCTGCAATAGCAATCCCTCCAGCCACTGCTGCAGCACTCCCTCCAGAACTCCCTCCAGGCACTCTAGTGATATCACGAGGATTTTTTGTGATGCCATAGCTACTACTCTCTGTCGTGCTTCCCATAGCAAATTCATCCATATTCGCACGTCCAAAAGCACAGAAATTCTGAGCATGCAGCCTCTCAATCACGCTTGCATGATAGGGTGCGATATAGTTTTTTAGAATTTTGCTAGCACAGGTGATTTCCCAACCCTTGACATTGATGTTGTCCTTGATAAGGATGGGGATGCCATTGGGGGTGCTAGAGTGGATTTCTCCGACATAAGCATTGAGCTGGCTCTCTTTGGCCAATTGCAAAATCTCTTCTTTGAGTTCTTGGAGTTTTTGTGGTTGGAGTTTGAGGGAATCTTTTAGGGTAATCATATTTGTTTCCTTATTTGTGCAGATGATGCGTGAATTTTTGTTCCAAAAATGTTAAAAATTTTTGAATTATAGGACTTTTATGCTTATAAGTTTCTAATAAAGCAAATTTCTCATTAGAGCACAAAGCCCATGCTTTTTTCTCTATCAAAGCTAGAGCGCAATTCTTTTTGAATTTCTAGGATGAAGTCTTGGATTTCAAATAGGGGCTCTTTTTTGAGCGCGACGCCATAGGCAGTGTTTTTGACCACAAGGGCAATCTGTCCACCACTTAGATCATATTTTGCCAGGATCTTTGCTAGAGAGTCGGTGCTATGGGATAGGAATTTGGCGTTTTTGGGGAGATATTTCTGCCACAATAAAATGCGCTCATTTTCTGAGGGGAGTTTGAATTCTATTTTGTGATTAAATCGCCGTGAAAAGGCGTTGTCAATGGTCTCCAAAAGATTGGTGGTAGCAATCAAGATCCCTTCAAATTTCTCAATTTGTTCCAAAAAAATATTTTGCATTTGATTGTGCATTTTTTCTGCGCCACTGCGACTGCTGATGCGCACGCTCAAGAATTGATCAGCTTCATCCAAAAGCAAAATGGGAGGATTTTTGGATTCTTTGGCAATCTCTTTGTAATTATCAAAGATCTTGCGCACATTCTTTTCTGATTCTCCCACATACATGGAGAGGACCTTGCTGCAATCTAGGATCAATACCTGTTTTTTTAGATTTTTAGCCATGCCAAGGGCGGTGAGTGTCTTGCCAGTGCCTGAGGGTCCATAAAAAATTATCTTGCATTCTAGAATCTGTTTGTCTTTGATGCCCCAGTGCTTAAGGAGTTTAGCGACCTTTGGGCTTTGTTGCTCTAGGATGGTGCTTAGGGTTTGTCTGGTGGCCTGTGGCATCACAATCTCTTCTAGCGGCATTTTTGGCTCTAGGATTTCAAAAAATTGCTGCTCTTTTATGAGATTTTGCAGGGAGATTTTTTGGGGTTTTTTAAGGAGTTTGGGGCGAAGGATTTTTTGCAAAATATCCTCATGTAGATAGAAGGTCTTAGAGATCCCGCCAAAGGAATTATACATCTCCTCATAATCAAAGATCTTGCGCTCAATGAGAGTACTTTTTTCATCAAAAAGCATGCGATTTTTGATGCGCTCATATTCATCATGGCTAATAAGATCAATCAAAGTATTCATATCCCCTAGATTCTCACTCCCGCTAAAATACTCTTCTTTAAGCAGAGCAAAGAATAAAATCTCCTCTTTTGCATTGAGCTTATTTTCTTGGATGATTTGATGTGCTGGGATGGGGGTTTTGGTGAGCTTTAGACGTGCGAGAATTTTTTCTTCGATGGCTTTGAGATGATATTTCGTCCCAGAGGTGGGGAGGGTGTGTAGACGCTTGTGACTTAGTTTTTGCAGCAATGAGATCCTGCAAAACTGATCTTTGAGATATTCGAAATGATCTTCATAGGGGGTGATTTCTGGTATTTCTGCTTCATTTTTGCTTTCTTCTAGTAGCTTGAAAAACGCTGGGGTGAGCGCAACCTCTGCATGCAGGATTTCTAGTAATGTGGGGAAACTTGAGGATTTGAATTCCTCTTCACTAATCCAGCCAAGCTCTAGGAGGTTTTTTACCTTTGACAGATAGGGCAAAAAATCTTCATATTTTGTGATCTCAAAGACATCTTTAAGCAAGCAAGAGACTTCAAAATCCTTATCATTGCTGAAATATTTCTGCAGCATAAAATGCAGGATTTTGGCCTCTTCTTCATCGCATTCAAGAAGCCTAAAGACCTTGGTTTGGTTCAAATTTTTGCTATGGAGGAATTCTAAGAGATTTTGCATTCTTTTTCTCTCTCATCTTCTGTGGGGGATTTTTTGCTTCTTGGAGTGATGATGATGGGCGTGCCTTCAAATTCAAAGCAATGGCGCAAATAATTAACCAAATAGCGCTTATAGCTAAAATGCAGGCTTTTTGGGCGATTCATTACTAGGGAGATTTGAGGTGGACAGGTATCATACTGCGTGGCATAATAGATGCGAATGATTTTACCATGATCGCTGGGTAGGGGATGTTTTTTGGTGGCCTCTAGGATGGTGCTATTGAGTTGACTTGTGGGGATGCGGAAGCTGAAATTTTGATAGACCTGCAAGATTTTTTCTTTGAGCTCTTTTATATGGCGTTTATTCAGCGCACTTACTGTGATGATGGGCGCATATTCTAAAAAGCGAAATTTTCTTCTTAGCTCTTCTATGATGCTTTTGTATTCAGCGATGCGAATATCCCATTTATTAAGCACGATGATGATGCCCAGAGTATATTTGTCCACAAGGGAGCTGATTTTTTCATCAAGATCTACAAATGCTGTGCTCACATCTAGCACAAGCAGGGCAATATCGCTTTTTTCTAGCATTTTACCTGTGCGATCTAGGGCAAATTTCTCAAGCCCCCTGATCTTACCCCTACGGCGCAACCCTGCAGTGTCTACAAATTCTAATTGATAATCCTTGTAGATGATGCCCTCATCCACGGGATCTAGAGTCGTGCCCTCGATTGGACTTACCACGCTGCGATCCTTGCCTACTAAGGCATTGAGCAAGGAGCTCTTCCCCACATTGACTCGCCCAATGATTCCAATCTTAATCTTTGGCAAAGAGGGCGTGTCTTTGGGTTCTTGGGGATGTGGGGCTGTGTTTTCTAGAAATTCTTCGATGCTTTCTTGCTCTTGGCTTTGAGGTGCTTTTAAATCTAGTACATAGATGATAGAAGAGATGAGATGAGAGATTCCACGATTGTGGCTTATGGAGATGAAAAAGCTATTTTTTGCCCCAAAATTATCAAAATCATAGGCGCACTGCTTTTCTTTGTCGTTGTCAATCTTATTGATGATTAAAAAGCATTTTTTTTGGATTTTCTCCAAGGCATAAAAGAGCCTTTTGTCTTCATCATCAGGTGGGAGTTTTCCATCCACCACATACAGGATCAAATCCGCCATTTCAGCGGCTTGAAATGCAAATTTTTTGATGGAGGAAAAATATTGATTGTTCTTGTCGATTCCTCCGGTATCTAGGATCTGGAGTGGATGCCCTTCTAGCTGAATGGTTTTTTTGTTTACATCGCATGTGGTCCCTGAAACATCAGAGGTTATAGCTATTCTTTCTCTTGCCAAACGATTAAAAAGCGAGCTTTTTCCCACATTAGGCTTGCCCAAAATTGCTATTTTTTTCATAATTTTTCATTGCTCTTTAATAGATTTTCTTTTATAATTAGCCGATATGAAATCATAACATAAAAAAGTTTTGGGAGTTAGGAGTGAGAGTAAGAAAGTTTTTTGCTTGTTATACATGTTTGTTGGCTTTGGTCTATGGCGCACCCGAGACTCTGGATAAGGAAGCGCCAAAGGAGGTGGAGCATGTGGAAAATACAATCCTGTCTGCACAAAATCCTGCCACCAAAGACAATAAGGTTCAAAATCCTAGTCAGCCCCAAGATCCACAAAATTCCCAACCTACTTCAGATGGCCAAAATTCTCCCCAAAATTCCCAGCAAGATTACAACCCTCAGAATGCCCAGCAATTCCAGCAAAATGGCCAAAATCCACAAAATCCCAACCAGCCTCAAAATCCCGCTTACGATGGACAAAATAACCAAAATCCTAGTCAGCCCCAAGATCCACAAGATCCCCAGGATCCTCGTATGCAAAGATTGCCCACTACTGAGGATTTCTTGCGCGCCCATCAAGAAGAGGAAGCAAGAAGAGCCAGGGAAAATAGCCAAAATTCTCCCCAAGATTACAACCCTCAGAATGCCCAGCAATTCCAGCAAAATGGCCAAAATCCACAAAATCCCAACCAACCTCAAAATCCCGCTCAGTTCCATCCAGAAAATCCCAACTACCCAGAAGATCCAAATTATCAACCCCAAGACCCCAACTACCATCCTCAAAATCCCGCCTATGATGGGCAAAATTACCAAAATGATGACCAATTTCAAAATAATCCACAAAACCCCAACCAGCCCCAAGATCCCGCTCAGCTCCAACAAAATGCCCAACCTCAAAATAAAGAGCAGCCTCAGCCCAAAGAAGAGGAGCCTGCATTTGATCCCAAGGATTTAGAAGCTGTGCCAGAGGCTCAGGGCCAGGATATCCAAAGCCAGGAGGAATTGATTGCCAAAAAGACCAAGCAGGTTGAAGGAATGCATCGCGATTCAGGATTCAACTTATCTCAAGTACCAGATGCCAAGGGTGGGCAGACGGACTTCCGTCCCATCAATGGCTCTGCATTGCAGAGAGATAGTGAGCAGCCCATCATCGATAAAGAAAATGAGCTAAGAGGCATCCTACCTCCCAAAAAACAAGAACAGCCCCAAGATCCAAACCAACCCAAAGACCCCAACCAACCCAAAGAAGAGGAGCATGAGGCCAAGGATAAGGCAGAGGGTCAGGATCCAAAGAATCAAAAAGAATCAGAACAAAAAGAAAACAAAGAAGAGCAAGGCAGTGCAGACAAAAAGGATCAAAATCCACCGCCATCCATGGATCTCCAGACCCTCCTAGAAGAAAAACCCGCCAAAAAGGTGGTTTTCTCTCAAGAAGAGGTGTATGCATTAGATAATTCAGATTTTGCCCTGGTGCAGCGCAAGGGAAGCTACATCCTCAAGATCCTCTCTGCAGAATTGGAAAATTTTGTTTATGGGCAGGGCTATGATACCCCCGACCAGGTACAAACCTTTAGTGTCAATAATAATTACACACAGATTTTCAACAAAAATGGCAAGATCAAAGAATATCGCTTCTACCAAAAAAAGGACAAGCAGCGCCCCTTTATCAATCAGGTAAAATATCCGCTAGAAAAAATGGATCTAGATCTCTATAAAATCATCATCAAAAATCCCCCATCATCCTTTGACCCTACGGGCTGCAGGGTGACACGCACTAAAGAATTGAGAGCCAATCTCATCACCAATCAAGAGGTGATTATGAATTTGAATATCAAAAGAGAGCTGCGCAATGTGCCAAACTACAAATTATTTCTGCAGTGCCCTAGATAATGGATGGGTGCAAATTTTGCATGCCTTCTTGCTGCTAGGATTTCTAAAATAAAAGCACAAGATGTGCCAAAAGCATCAAATAAAAAAGAGTGAGGGAGTCATCCTATTTTTGCAAGAATTCGGAGTATTTGAAGGAAGAAGGCCCTGCTGTTTTGGTGGGATTCCCTGGGCTGCTTTATAGAAGTGGCAAGGAGCATGTCTCTATTTATCTCTATGGGTGTGAGCTTAGGTATGCAGAGGGGGAGGAGCAGTGATGAATAGCAGGGTGCTAGAGGGCATGGAGCTGGATTTTCTTAGGAGCTTAGATCTGACTAATTTTTTTGAGTTGATAGGATTTTTTGCTTGAGATTTTGACCTTATGAAGGAGGCTCACTCCGCAGGGATGGAGTTTGACAAAAATTTATCAAAAACACCATCCAAAAAATGCTACATATTGCAAACCAAGCTCTCCTGTCTCTATTAGAATTCCCAAAAATAAAAATGCTAAAAACTCACAAAATCCTACAAAGAAAGCCTCTTGTCAAATGCCAGGAATTTCATCCAAAATGAAAGGCGCGCATTTTTGCACTTCTGGAGCGAGGATTTCTCTTTATTTCTTCTTGGCTTGGGATGATGGGCTTTTTGGTGAGAAGCACTCCTTTTTGGTGGTGGTTGCCGCAGGTGCATTTTAGCGCCTCAAGTGGGCAGATACAGCTCTTTGTATAAGATTTTAGGGCCTGTTTGAGGATGCGATCTTCTAGGGAGTGGAAGGTGATGACACAGAGCCTGGCATCTTTTAGCTTTTGTGCGTGCAAAAGAAGCCTTTCTAGCTCCTCTAATTCACCATTGACCTCGATGCGTAGGGCCTGATAGACTAGGGGTAGGATTTTTGGATTGCGAAAATGTGCCTTCAAAAATGCATTGAATGTTTTTGGATCTCCAAAGTCTGTGCGTGTGCGCTCTTGAGAGAGGAGTTGAGCGAGTTTTTTACTTTCTCTAAGCTCTCCATATTCACGAAAAACACGCTCCAATGCAAAGGCAGAATAATGATTAAGGATTGTTTTTGCACTGATATGCGCATCATTATCCATGCGCATATCCAGCACTTCACTCTCAAAGCCAAAGCCTTTTTTGGGAGTATCAAGCTGATAGGAACTCACACCAATATCTGCTAGGACTCCTTTGATTTCCCTGCCATATTGCGCGATGAGTGGCTCTATTTGCTCTCCAAATCCACTAGCAACACAGCAAAAACGCTCCTTAAAGGGAGATAGGAGTTTTGTGGCATAGGCTCTGGCGTCTTTGTCCTTGTCAATGCCAATGATGCGGATGCTTTGGTTTTGCTCAAGCAAGGCTTTGGAATGTCCGCCAAATCCAAGCGTACAATCAATGATAATTCCCTCTTTTATGTCTTTGAAAATGTCTAAAACCTCATGGAGCAAAACAGGAATATGTGGGGAGGTGTGCAAAATCTGCCTTGTAAGGAGAGAATTTGGTATAGCGATAAGCCGAGTTCTGTCATTGAGTGATTATTTATCTAGGCGCGGTTTTACAACGACGCTCAAGCAAAGAGTTTTGAAGAATGAGACACTAACCATACTCTTTTTGCTACGGATTGGGTTTACACGGACGGAGAGAATTGCTTCAATCCCGGTGGGCTCTTACCCCACCTTTTCACCCTTACTATAAAAAATAGCGGTTCTTTTCTGTTGCACTTTCCCTTAGCTTACGCTAGCCATTTGTTAAATGGAATCCTGTCTCTGTAGCTCGGACTTTCCTCTCAGAATCTGAGCAATCACCTGCTATACCAGGAGCGCCATTATAGCAAAATATAGTGCTTTGTGTTATAATCTTTTTTTGAAATTTCACAAGGGAAAAAATGGCATGGAGCAGAGTCACACACAAGAATCCATCGCGGTTCTAGAGAACAATGACATCATCAAAAAAATCTTTGCAATCGAAAAAAAAGTGCGCGCAATTATTGTGGAGAGTTTGCGGCAGTTTGACATTGGATTTGAGCAGGCCAAACTGCTCATGATCCTAGAGGCTCACGAGCAAAAAAGCAAAGAGGCTATTCATGCAAAGAGGATTGCTGAGATTCTCTGCAAAGACAAGACCACAATCTCGCGCGCGATTCAGGTTTTGGAGGGCAAGGGCTTAATCCTTTGTCAAAAAGGCAGTGGTGATAAAAGAGCCATTGAAATCTCGCTTACAAAGGAGGGGAAGAGATTGGTTGGCATCGTTTATAATGTCAAAATTCATCACATCCAAAAATTTCATCAACATTTCACCCAAGAAGAAAAAGAAAATCTCACAAGGCTGCTTTCTCATTTGCTGGAAATCTTGGAATGAAGCTTGTATATTTTTTCTTTTTCCTCTCTTGTGTTTTGTTCACAAAGCCCATTGCCATCAATACCCAGCCCATCAAACTGGGTACACTGGAGCAAAAAGAAAATTTCATAGGAAGCGTGCTTTTCAAAGAAGTGGCAAACATCGCCTCCCAATCTAGTGGCGCGGTGGAGGAGGTGTACTTTGAGCTTGGCCAACGGGTCAAAAAGGGAGAGAGATTAATCCGCCTCAATGATGATTTTTTGCAAAAAGACATCATCATCAAACAAGCAAAACTAACGCAAGCCCAATATATCTTGGAAAACAAAAAAAAAGAGTTAGAACGCTATGAAAATCTCCTAAAAACCAAATCTGTCGCCCTGCAGCAATACGAAAATATTCAATACGAAGTAAAGATGCAAGAGTCTAACATCCTAGCCTTGCAAACCGAGCTTGAGATCTCAAAACTCGATCTTGCCCAAAAGATCATCTATGCTCCCTTTGATGGAGTCATCGTAGATCAAAAAATCCATCAAAGCGAATGGATCCGCGCAGGGGAGACCATCTGCCAGATTCTTAACACCAAGGATGCGGAAGTCGTGACAGATGTCCCAAGCTTCATGGTGGAGTTTCTAAAGCTTGGCCAAAGGGTACAGGTCAAAATCCGTCAAAAAATTTATCTAGGCAAAGTGAGTGCCATCATCCCTAGAGCCGATAGAAATTCCAGAAATTTCCCTGTCTATATCAGCATCAAAACAGATGACACACTGCTTGAAGGAATGTCTGCTTTGATTTCTCTAAATGTCAATCAAAAAAATACAGGCTTTTTAATCCCGCGCGATAGCATTGTGCAACGCGATGGGAGGCCTGGCATCTTTGTGGTTCGGGATGCTCATGCAGTGCTTGTGCCAGTGGAGGTTTTATCGCGCAATCGCGATGAGGTATTGGTAAAAGGAGCACTCAAAAAAGGCGAGAGGGTGGTGTCTCGCGGGCAGGATGTGTTGCAAAATGGCAGTGAGGTCAGGGAAGATTAGTGAATTCCTGGATTAAGTTCTGCCTGAAAAATCCCGTGGGGGTTTTTGTTTGCGCGATTTTTTTGCTGCTATTTGGATATATCGCACTCTCAAAAATCCCCTACCAGCTGCTGCCCCAAGTCACCCACCCCGTGGTAAGTGTATACACCATCTGGAAGGGTGCTACTCCCTATGAAATAGAAAAAGAAATTACCCAGCGCCAAGAAAAAACCCTCAAAAACACCCCCAATTTGCTTGCCATGACCTCCACATCCAAAGAGGGGATGGCAATCATTAATTTGGAATTTGCCATTTCCACGGATATGAAAACCGCACTCTTAAATATCAGCTCTAGGCTTGATGAGGTGCGCGGCTATCCTGCGGATGTAGAAAAACCCATCATCAAACCAACAGGGGAAAACATCCCCATTTCTGTGTATTTGTTTGCAAAAAGTATCAATCCCCATTTGGACATCAATACTGCCAAAAATTTTATCAATGATGAGATTCTCAAATATTATGAACGCATTGAGGGGGTAGGGGAGGTGTATGTGAGTGGAGGGAGGAAAAAACAGATTTTTATCACACTAGATACTCAGAAGCTGGCATTTTTTCACATTACTATGGATGAGGTCATTGCAAGTATCAAAAAACAAAATGTCAATATTTCTGCAGGAAGCATGGATTTTTTCCAAAGGAGCTATCGCATCTCTACCAATGGAGAATACACGAGCCTAGATGCTATCAGAAATACTGTGGTAAAAACCATCGATCATAAAAATATTTTGCTTAGAGATCTTGCAAGCGTCTCTGAAGGATATGAAAAGCTCACAAGCTATAATGTTCATAATGGCAGCAATGTCATCTCCCTCCAGATCCGCCCCACTGCAAGCGCAAATATCCTCGATCTCACCAATAGAGTAGAAAAGCTCACCCACCGCCTCAATGAGGATTTTTTAAAAAAGCGGGGCATCGTGATGGAGTGGGGGAGGGATCAACGCCAATATATCAAGTCCTCCATCTCCCTTATGCGAGAGAATATTTTTGTGGGGATTTTGCTAGCAATTGGCGTGCTATTTTTGTTTTTGCGCAATCTCATGTCTTTAGTTGTGATTAGCCTAGTCATTCCTTTAAGCATCATGGGATCTTTGATCTTTTTGCAGGCTTGGGGTCGCACGTTCAATGTGATTTCGCTGGCTGGAATTTCCTTTGCAGTAAGCATGATTATTGATAGCGCAATTGTAGTACTAGAAAATATTTTGCGCCAAGCCAAAATCCAAAAAAATTTTTTTCTCGCCTGTGTGGTGGGGACTAGGGAGGTGGGGGGAGCGTTGTTTGCCTCCAGTGTGACTACCATTGCGATTTTTGTGCCCATTATTTTTGTCAAAGATGATGCAGGCAGGCTCTTTGTTGACATTGCACTTGCCTCTTCTAGCATCATTTTGCTTTCTTTATTGGTGTGCTTTTTTATGATTCCTACATTTTTGTATGTGCTGCTAAAGCGCAGTGACTTTGGGAGGAAAAAGGGCAAAGTGGATGCATTCTTAGTGCATTTGGGACGTGTGCTTAGCTTTTGGATTATGCAAAGCGTGCGATTTTGTGTGCGGAACAAAAAGAGGCAAATCATTACCGTGGTAGGCTTTGTGGGGATCTGTGGCATCTTTAGCTATGCAGCCTTTCCAAAGACAGATTATCTTCCCAGGGGGAATCAAAATTTTATCTTTGCAAATCTCTCCATCCCCCCAGGTCTCTCATTAAAAGAAAAAAAACGCATCCTAGATGCATTGCAAGCAGATTTTTATCCCTTTTTGCTAGAGAATCACAACTCCCATGCCAAGATCCCAGCAATCAAGGACTTTTTTATTAGCACAGGAGAGAGGGTTTCTTTTTATCTAGTGAGCGCGGACAAAAAAAAGATCCCAGAGCTCATGGATTATGCCCAAGAGAAGATTGATTCCATCCCCAATGTGAGGGGCTCTATCTTGCAGCAAGAGATTTTTAGCGGCGCTTCTAGCTCAAGCATTGATATCAATATCACGGGAGGAAATCTGGATTCTATCAGCAAAACAGCAGGCAAATTGATTGCAAGCATCAAAAAAAATCTCCCAAAAGTTAGCATCAGTGTCGTGCCAGCAAGAGAGAGCAACAACCAAGAAATCAATCTCTACCCCGATAAAAGTGCCCTTGCGCTCAATGGTCTCAATGTGGAGAGTTTTGGGATTATGGTGGGGGTGATCTTAAATGGAAAAAAAGTAGGGGAATATCGCAAGGATGAGGGGATTTTAGATATGATTTTAGACTCTAAAAAGTCCTTGAAGAATGATGGCAAAACATCTCCTGAGGATATTTTTTATTCTCAAATCTATACGCCAAATGGCGGAGTTTTACCCCTCAATACTCTAGCCACAATCAAGCATGAATATGGCGTTTCTAGGATCCGTCATTTTGAACAGCAGCGCAATATTTTGTTGATTTTAAATATCAGGGACAATACGCCTGTAGAAACGCTTGCCCAGATCTTGCAAGAAAAAGTGATTGCACCCATTGCTGCAGAGAGTGAAAATGACATTACGCTCTCTGGGAGTGCTGGGAAATTGCAGAAGTTAAAGACAGAGCTATTGCATGGATTTTTGCTAGCCATTGTGATTACTTATTTGATTCTTTGTGCATTGTATGGCAATTTTCTCTATCCCTTTATTATTATTTTGACCGTTCCTCTTGCCACTACGGGGGGATTGATAGGGCTTTATTTGGTCAATCACTTCATTGCAAAGCAAAATCTTGATGTCTTGACCATGCTTGGATTTATTATTTTGGTGGGAAGTGTGGTGAATAATGCGATTTTGATTGTCTATCAGACATTGAATAATCTCAAAAAAATGCAGCCTAGGCGCGCTGTGTTTTTGGCGACAAAAACCCGCCTAGCTCCTATTTATATGAGTATGCTTACTAGCGTTTTGGCACTGTTTCCTTTAGTGATCTTTGCTGGGGATGGGAGTGAGATTTATCGCGGCCTTGGGGCGATATTAATTGGTGGTATGATTTTCTCCACATTCATCACTGTTTTGATCATCCCAGCGCTGTTATTGTTGTGTATAAAGGCCAAACAGAAAGCTTGAGCTGGGCTCTTTGCCTTATGGATTTGATATAGCAGAATGGACGGGATTGGGGAGAGCGCAGGATTTCCCTAGAAGGGAATGGGATTTTTAGATGAGTGGCGCGATGGGATGTGGTGAAGAGGCTTTCATCTCGCGGCGTGGAAAATTTAAAGCGGGTAGATTTTCAAAAAGACAGCAAGCATCTCACGCAAGCAGCTTCAAAGACCCTGGGGGAGGTTTGATTCAAACCACCCGCAGAATTCCTACAGAAGAGTTTTTATGGATGTGGGTGGGGTGTTTTAAATTAATGGCTCTTGCATTTCTTCAGGAATGGGCAGGTCCATGATCTTGAGTACGCTAGAAGCGATGTTGCACAGACTTCCTCTTTGCACTTTCTTGATCCCTTGTGCCATGATGAAGCAGTACACATCCCCCACGGTGTGATTGGTGAGGATTTTGCCATTCTCATCTTGCATTTTTTCACAATTTCCATGATCGCTAGTCAAAATCACTGCATAATCTAGCTTTTTTGCTAGGGAGAAAATCTCTCCTAGTTCCCTATCCACAGCCTCTACAGCCTTGATTGCTGCTTGAAAATTCCCTGTATGTCCCACCATATCTCCATTGGCAAAATTCACCACGATAAAATCACTGCCTTGCTCCATGAATTTGCACACGACCCTGCCCACCTCGCGTGCACTCATTTCAGGCGCCAGGTCATAGGTCTTGACTTTGGGGGAGGCGATGAGTGCTCGAGTCTCTCTGGTGAAGGGCTCCTCCACGCCGCCATTAAAAAAGAAAGTGACATGCGCGTACTTTTCAGTCTCAGCCACATGGGCCTGGGTGAGATTGTGTGAAGCAATCACTTCAGAGAGGCAATTTTTTACATTGTCTTTGGGGAAGAGGATGGGGTGGGGGAAATTTTTGTCATATTCTGTCATGGTAGCAATGTGGATTTTTTGCTTTTTGAACTCTTTGAGCGGTGCATTGCCTTCAAGAGCTTGGATGATCTCGCGCGCCCTATCACTGCGAAAATTGCTAAATAAAAAGCCATCTCCCTCCTCCATCCCCTCATAATCGCCAAAGCTTGCTGGGGTTAGGAATTCATCAAAAATTCCTTTTTGATACTCTGATTCTACATAAGACTGGACATCAAGGGGACTTTTGTTGGCTGCTTTTGTGATGGCCTCATAGGCCTGCTGTATGCGCTCCCAGCGCCCATCGCGATCCATGGCATAAAATCTCCCACTAAGTGTGGCGATGGAGATATTTTCCTGGCATAAGGGCAGGATTTCTAGGAGAAAGGTCTGGAAACTTTGGGGGGAAACATCGCGCCCATCGCTAATTATATGCAAGAAAATAGGCTTATTGGCCTTGCTGGCAATTTTTATGAGTGCGAGAAAATGAGAAATGTGAGAATGCACTCCGCCATCACTAAGTAGGCCACAGAGATGGATTCTTTTACTTTTTTGCAAAAAATCCTGCAAGATAGGATTTTTTTCTAGCTCATTTTGCTCTATAACACGGTGGATTTTTACCAAATCTTGGTAGAGGATTTGCCCGCTCCCAAGGCTCATATGCCCGACTTCAGAATTCCCCATTTGCCCCTCTGGCAGCCCCACATGACTCCCATAGGTATGAATGAGAGAATGAGGGACATGCGCAAATAGCCAATCATAGGTGGGCTTTTTGGCATGCGCAAAGGCATTGTAGTGGGGGCTTGGATTATGACCAATCCCATCGGTGATAATCAATACAACTTTTTGAGGCATCTTTGCTCCTTTATTTTTGCTTGAGTTTTGTTTTGCTGCTTTTATAAAACCCTATAGGCCATTTTAAAAAATCTTTGAGGACTTGTTCCCTACTCGCTTAAGAAATAAAAATCTTGTTTTTTCTTTTGGGTGTTTATCTTATCTGGTAGGGTGGAATTTTGATTCTCCAGGAAAAAATCAGAGCTTTTGCTTTGCTCTTGCCACTCTAAGGGCTCTTCTTCGATGAGAAAAATGGGGATGAAGGCTTTTAGCAGGGCAATTTTTTGTGATACCTTTTTGGCATAGAGCTCTGCTTTTTGGTTCTTTTCTTGGTTTTTTAGCCAGGAGGTACCCTTGTTGTAGGATTTGAGCATTTTTTCTTGATTTCCTCCAAACCTTTTACGCCACATAAGCAGCTGATCGAGTGCGACTTTTGCAGCAAAGTCTTGATCTTGGATGAGGATTTGTCCTACCATGTTGCGATTAAAAGCACTGTCTTTGAGTTTGGAATATTGCGCGATCACCACGGGAAGGTGCGCGTGAAACAGTCCCGCACTAGGATCAGAAAAATTGAGCATGTATTTTCCAGCACAAGACTCCTGCCAGGCAATGGCTGCCATCATATAGCCTAGGTCTTGCTCATTTCCATAATGAAAAGCAAACAAAATGGCCTTTTTTTGCGCCGGGGTAAAATCCCCTGGAGTCTCACAGCTCCCAGATAATCTACCAAGAGGCAAATCCGCAAAAACCGCCGCCAAAGCCGCACAAAAAAATAAGATTTTCTTCATGAATTAGAAAAGCTCCAGGCCGTATTTTAGGCTATAATTATACAGAGACTAGAAGTAATTAAGCAAATAGGGGTTTTTGATGGTTAGCGAGTTATTTATTGAGATTTTTGTAGAGGAATTACCCGCACTTCCTTTTTTGAGGGAATTTAAAAATTTTGCGACAAAATGGCAGGAAGCATTGCAGCGCCATTCCATCCCGCCAATTCAAACACAGTTTTTTTATACCCCTAGGCGCATCGTGCTGTTTTGTGAGCAATTTCCCATCCGCACCCAAGAAGAAAAAAAAGAGATCTTTGGTCCCCCTGTGGATGTGGCCTTTGAAAAAGGAGACAAAAATGCACCCCTAACTGCGGCAGGAGAGGCATTTTTGAAAAAAAATCATTTGCAAATAGAGCAGCTTTGCTATGCACAAAAAGGCGGGAAAGAGGTGTTATTTTCCCTGCAGGTGCAAGAGGGTGTTTCCCTGACAGAAATCCTGCCCCAAATTTTAAAAAGTTTCCTACAGAGTCTGCATTTTGGCAAGCATATGCGCTGGGGAAATGTGACAGAGGATTTCATCCGCCCCATTCGCAATATCATGATATTTCTGGGAGAGGAATTCGTGCCCTTTGTGGGCTATGGGATTGAAGCTAGGCCACAGACTAAGCTGCATAGGGATTTTGGATTGGATTGGCAGGAGGTGAAAAATTTTGCAGATTATTGCAAGAAGCTAAATGAGGGCGGAGTGATCTTGGATCAAGAGGAGCGCCGGGAAAAAATCCTTAGCTCCATCATATCTCTAGAAAAATCCCAAAATATCGCTGTGGAGGTTGATGGAGAATTGCTTGATGAAGTGGTAGCCATCACAGAATATCCGCAGGTGATTTTGGGACATTTTGAGGAGAGATTTTTGGAATTGCCAAAAGAGGTGATCATCACATCCATGAAAGAAAATCAGCGCTATTTTGCGGTGTATCAAGACAAGAGTTTGCAGCATTTGAAAAATCATTTTGTCATGGTGAGCAATTCCACAAGCAAGGATGAGGGCATCATTGTTTTGGGCAATCAAAAGGTGCTGCGCGCGAGACTAGAAGATGCGATGTTTTTTTATCACAATGATTGCAAAAAAGGCCTAAGCAATGCAGGATTAGAGAAATTGCTTTTCATTGAAGGGGCAGGCAGCATGCAGGATAAAGTGAAGCGCGAGCAAAAGATCGCAGAATTTTTGATCCAGAGATTTGATTGCCAAGAGCTGAGTGCAAAAAAAGCACAGATTTTAGAATGTATAGAGCTTTCCAAGGCTGATTTGCTCAGCGAGATGGTGTATGAATTTTCTAATTTGCAGGGCGTTATGGGATATTATTATGCACTTGTGATAAAAAAAGATCCCTCCATTGCGCTAGGAATCAAAGAGCAGTATCTTCCTCTAGGAGAGCATTCTGCCCTGCCAAGCACGCCTTTTAGCGCGATTGTAGCTCTAGCTCATAAATTTGATAATATCCTAACGCTTTTTTCTGTGGGCAAAATTCCCACAGGATCCAAGGATCCATTTGCCCTAAGACGCGCAGCCAATGGGATTTTGCGTATCATCTTGCAGGAGAGTTTTGATTTTGACCTAGAGCAAGATCTTGCAAAAATGCTGCGGATTTTGGATCTGGATCTTAGCCAAACCCAAAAAATTGCAACTTTTTTCATCGAGCGTATGGATGGCCTTTTGCAGCAAAATCGCGCGCTGCTAAAAAGCGTCCTTGCCACTAATGAGGAAAATATTTGCAGGATCTTTGACAAGGCTCACGCACTTGGAGAAATCTTCACAGGAGATGGCATAGAGCAGGGCGAATTGGTGGCTACCTTTAAGCGCGTGGCAAATATTTTGAAAAGTAAAATTCCTTTGGGCGAAATTTCTCAAGAATTATTGATAGAAGAGGCAGAACAAACACTATACCATGACTTTTTACAGGTATGTGCGAAGAATGAGAGTGGAGATTATCTCATCAGGCTCAAAAATCTCTGTGGCTTGAAGGGGAGCTTGGATGATTTTTTTGACAAAGTGATGGTAAATGTGGAAAATCCTGCGCTAAAGCAAAATCGAATACAACTTATCGCCCATATTTATGAGGAATTTTTGCAGATCGCAGACATCAAAGAAATCCATCTCACAAAATGACCACACCAAAACACTCCAAACAAATAAACCAGCTAGGTAGTGTGTACACTCAATTTATAGAAAAATCTTCATAGAGTTGTTGATAAATTATGAAATTGATGCGAATTTGACATTTTTCGGGTTTAATTACAGATCTTTTGGCTGGATTGAGGAATGTGAAATTTGGTTGCATCAGTGGGTGGCGGCAGGTTAAATTAGAAAATGGGGGTTCATAGATTTTTTAAATGAAAACGGATGGGAAGATGAAAAAGATTTTTTTCTTTTGGCTTTTTTTGGGGGGATTGGCTTTTTTTGGGGGGTTGGCTGCTTATGATTTGGATTATGATCAGTTTGTTCAGAGGATTGAGCAAAATTCCATAGAACTCATACAAAACAAAGGGCAATTTAGTGCTAATTTACATGACTATCGTGCTGGAATGTCTTGGAAGAATTCTTTTATCGAAACTGAAATTGGTCTTGGTAAGGCCTCAGCTGGCAAGGTCAATATAGAGAGCAATACCCTAGTCATCCTCACACCCCGACTTCCCTGGGTCGTGGCGATACTTAATCAGTCCTTGCAAACCAAAACCATCCAGTATGCAAAAACCTATGAACTGCGCAAAAGACTTGCAATCATTGGAGCCAAGAGAATTTATTTTTCTTATGTGCTAGCAAAGGAAAAATACAAAATCTACCAGCAAAGAGAACAGAATTTTTATTCCCAATTAAAGATTATTGAAAAGAAGTTTGAGGCAGGGAGTGCTTCAAAAAAAGATTATGTGAATTTTAAAAACTCCTATTATGATGCCAGGCTTGCAAGGATTGACATAGAAAAGGAATTAGAAAATATCAAAAGCATTCTGTATAAGATTCTGGGCCTTAGGGTCACTGGGGATTTTTTGGAAACGCAAGATATCAATGTTGCGGGACTTGATTTTGCCTATTTGAAGTTACAAAAAATCAGACTTAAGGAATACATCTCCCAATCTCCCTATGTTGAGATTATCGCGCTTAGCGCAAAAGATCATGGTATCAATGCCAGGGCATCAAGCATGGAGCGCTGGGATAATTTTGAAATTGGATTTGGGATTGAGAGCAATGCCCTTGGAAATCAGACAGAGAATTTTGGCTCCATGCGTCTGAATGTCCCATTACCCCTCACACGCAGATATGATTTCCTAAAAAAGAAATATCTCGCCTTGCAAAGCGCAGCATTAAGAGAAAATGAAGTAACTAGAAACAATATCTCTGTGCGCGCAACTTCTTTGTTCACCCAGTTGCAAACTAAGAGAGAATTCATCGAACTCCAGCAAGAAAATATCAAAAATAAAAAGTCCTTGGTGGACATGGGAAAAACCGCCTATGAATCCCAGAGAATCAGCTCTTTTGAGTATTTGGCCTATCAAAATGCCTATATGGATTCTTTGATTAAGATGATTGATGCAAAAATGGATTACATACAAACACAGGCGCTTTTAGAAGAAACTCTAGGCAGGGTGTTGCAAAAAGGAGAAATATGAAAAAACTTTTGTCATGGATGGGATTTTTTTGTTTTTTATATGCTTTTGAAGAAATAAAAATTTCGCCACAAGCAATCTCAAAGCTTGGAATCAAAACCGTCGTGGTGGGGAAGGGCGTGAGTACCAAGGGAGTCCCATTTAATGCGCAAGTGGATTTTGATACCAAAACCTCCATCACGCAGAGCACCACTTTTGATGTCATCGTCGTGGCGTTGCATAAGCAAGAGGGAGAATATGTCAAAAAAGGAGAGGTGATTTGTGAGATTAGCTCCAATGAATTGAGCAATTTATTTTTTCAGTTTGAGAATGCGAAGAATCGCTACAACATCGCCCAAGAAGTCGCCCAAAAAGACAAAAAACTCTTTGAATCGGGGGTGATCTCTCAGAGGGAATATCAGGTGAGCTATCTCAATGCCAATGAATTGCACCTAAAGGTCATGCAATTACAAGGCACTTTTGACACCTTTGGCATTGATGAAAAAAATCCAAAAGGGGATTTTGGATTTCGAGTCATCGCCAAGGAAAGCGGGATTTTGGCAGTGTCTCCTAAGCGCATCGGAGAAAAAATCTTTGCCTTTAGCCCCTATATCCGCATCACAGATGGATTGGGATTGATTGCTTATATCCGTGTGCCCATCCATATGGCCAATTATGTCAAGGCCGGAGCAAAGGTGTTTAATAAATCTGGCGTAAACATCGGAGTAATCAAAACCGTCTCCATCGTGGTGGATCGCTCCACAAACACAGTGCTAGCTACAGCACCACTAGATCATACAAATTATAAAGTGGGAGAGATCATCCGCCTTTATGTAGATATTGATTTTCATCAAAATTCCGTGGTCGTGCCCTTTGATGCAGTGATTAAAAATGGCAATGATTATCTGGTATTCAAAAAAATTCCAGGCGGTTTTTTACCCATAAAAGTGGATATTTTGGAAGAAAAAAATGGAGTATTTATCGTCAATGCTGGAAGTGCAATCAAAAATGGTGATGAGATTGCCATGGGTGCAATCATCGCACTTAAGGGCATTATGGATAATATAGGGGACTAAAATGCTTGCAAAGATTATTGAATTTTCTCTGCGCCAAAGGATTATGGTCATCCTTTGTGCACTGGGATTGCTAGTCTATGGATGTTATAGTTTTCTGACAATCCCCATTGATGCCTTTCCTGATATCTCTTCTACGCAAGTAAAGCTTGTGATTAAGGCTCCTGGCATGGCGCCTGAAGAGGTGGAAAATCGCGTGATTCGCCCCCTAGAATTTGAACTTTTGGGATTGCAGGGGGAGAAATCCCTGCGCAGCGTATCAAAATATGCCATAGCAGATATTACGCTGGATTTTGAAGATGATGTAGATATTTATCGAGCCAGGACCATGGTTAATGAAAGGATTGTGGGGATATTGGAGGATTTGCCCCATGGTGTGAGTGTGACAATGGGGCCCATCGTCAGCCCTCTTTCTGATATGTTTATGTTCACCATTGATGGGGAGATCTCAGAGATCAAAAAACGAGAAATTATGGATTTCACCATACGCCCTGCATTACGCAGCATTCGCGGTGTGGCTGATGTCAATTCGCTAGGAGGATATGCCAAAGCCATTGCCATTGTTCCCAATTTCAATGATATGGCAAGGCTTGGCATTAGCATTAGCGAATTAGAGCGAGTACTAAAAGAAAACCTCAAAAATGATGGTGCGGGTAAGATTGATCGCAGTGGCGAGACATTTTTAGTCAAAATCCAAACAGCCTCCCTTGATATGGAAAGCATCAAAAATATCGCCATTCCCACCAAAAACAGCTATCTGCGCTTGGGGGATTTTTGTAATGTCATCCCAAGCTATCGCACTAGGCTTGGATTCCTCACCAAAGATGGCAAGGGAGAGGCAGTGGGAGGGTTGGTGCTATCCATCAAGGGATCCAATTCCAAAGAGACGATTCAAAGGATTTATAAAAAATTTGAAGAATTAAAACACATCCTGCCAAGGGACATCCATCTCAATGTCTATTATGATCGCTCCGAGCTTACGCAAAAGGCCGTAGATACCGTAAGCAAAACCCTCATTGAAGCCATCATTTTGATTATGATTACTTTGTTCTTGTTCCTAGGAGACTTGCGTGCAGCGGTGGCTGTGAGCATCACCCTTCCTCTAGCACTTGGCTTTGCATTTATCATGATGAAAAAATATGGAATCACTGCCAATTTGATGAGCCTAGGAGGACTAGCCATTGCCATTGGGATCTTGGTGGATTCTGCGGTGGTCATGGTGGAGAATGCTTTTGAGAAATTAAGCACAAACAAAACCCTTACAAAATTGCATCTCATTTATCGCGCATGTGGAGAAATCGCTGTTTCTGTGGCCAGTGGGATTTTGATCATCATTATTTTCTTTGCTCCCATTTTGACACTGGAGGGATTGGAGGGCAAGATGTTCCGCCCATTGGCTCAAAGCATCGTGTTTGCCTTGATGGGATCGCTCATCCTCTCCATGACTGTGATCCCTGTGGTGAGTTCCCTCATCCTCAAATCCAAAGAACATCAGGAAACCTTGCTGGTTCGCATCCTTCATAGAATCTATGATCCCACACTCAATTTCTGCCTCAAACATAGTAAAATCGTCTTCATCAGCGCATTTGCTTTTTTGGTCATGAGCTTCTCTCTCTTCCCCTATATTGGCAAATCCTTCATGCCAACACTGGATGAGGGAGATCTCGTCATCACTGTAGAAACCAGCCCATCCATCTCCATCGATCAATCAAAAGACCTGATTTTGCGAATCGAGCGTCAATTGCTCCAAATAAAAGAAGTAAAATCCGCAGTAGGTCGCACGGGATCTGATGAGCTAGGTCTAGATCTCTCAGGATTTAATCAGACTGACATCTTTGTATCTTTTATCCCAAAAAAACAATGGAGTATGAAAACCAAAGAGGAGTTGATTGATAAAGTGCGCAAGAGTTTGGAGAATTTTAGGGGCATTAGTTTCACTTACACCCAGCCCATTGACATGCGTGTAAGTGAAATGCTCACAGGGGTGCGCGGGGATCTAGCAGTGAAGGTGTTTGGAAATGACATCAATGAACTCAATAATCTTAGCGCTCAAATTCAAAAGATCATTGAGGGGGTGCGGGGATCTGATGAGGTATTCACAGCGCTTAATAAGGGAGTGAATTATCTCTATGTCATCCCAAATAAGCGCGTCATGGCAAGTGTGGGAATCACCACAGAGGAATTTTCTACATTTTTAAAATCTTCTTTGGAGGGGATTGTGGTGGATTATATCCCACAAGGCAGCGCGAGGATCCCGGTATTAATCCGTCAAAATAGTGAGATTGCTAAAGATATTACCATGTTTAAAAGCCTTACGATGAGCTCAGAAAAAGATCTATCCGTGCCCATTAGCTCCATTGCTCAGATCAAAGAAGTGGATGGTCCGGTGATGATTTACCGAGAGAATGCAGAGCGCTATGGCGTCATCCGCAGCAATGTAAAAAATCGCGACTTAGATGGGTTTGTTAAAGAAGTACAGAGCAAAATCCATAAAGAAGTCAAGCTTCCTAGTGGATATTACATTACTTATGGTGGGCAATTTGAAAATCAGCAGCGCGCCAATGCAAGATTATTGACTGTGATTCCTCTTAGTATTTTGGTGATTTTCTTTATTTTGTTTTTCACCTTTAGAGACATTCCCTCCTCTTTATTGATTTTGCTCAATATCCCCTTTGCAATAACTGGAGGCCTCATCTCTCTTTTCTTATCTGGGCAGTATATCTCTGTGCCTGCGAGCGTGGGGTTCATCACGCTCTTTGGTATTGCCGTGCTCAATGGTCTGGTGATGGTGGGATATTTCAAAGAATTAATGGCGCAGGGCTATAGCGTGGATGAGGCAGTAGAGCGGGGGGCGCGCAGGAGATTGCGCCCTGTGTTGATGACAGCATGTATTGCAGCACTAGGACTCATTCCCATGCTGCTCTCTGATGGCGTGGGATCTGAAGTCCAAAAACCACTTGCGGTGGTGGTTTTGGGAGGGCTTGTTACCTCAAGTATGCTGACCTTGCTGATTTTGCCTCCGATGTTTCGAAGTGTCACCAAAAAATTTCAACACAAGAGGTGAGGATGTTAGAGATCTATGTAGAAGCAGAATTGAAAAATAAAGTCGTGGATTTATTTCTAGAAAAGGGTTTGGATAATTTCTTTTGCCTCAATGTCCAAAGATATGCTGCAAAAAATCTACTAGTAAGCCAGATGGAGCAGGTAAGTGGCAGAAAGGAATATGTGATGTTCAAGGTATTTGCCAAGAAAAAACAAAAAAGAGAGATTTTGCTGTGGCTAGAAGAATTTGATCATGCGCGCTATTTCGTCTCCAAAAAGAAGGAAAAAGAGAAATAAAATAAGAGAATTGGCCATCAATGCTTATGGTGGTTTTGGCTGTAGTTTTGGATCATCGCGCCGCTGCAAGAAGAGGGATGGCTGTGAGTTTTGATACCAATAAACTGCTGCAAGATTTTTTGATTAGCTATCTTCTTGTTTTCATTGTTGGTGAGGGCGGTTTTTGTGGTTTTTGGTGTGTGGCAGAGATTTGGGGCTAGCATCTAGCCAACCAATCCCTTCCAACCAGTGTCATAATCTAGCCCTAAAGCCCTGCTAGAATCCGCATCATCCAATATCCACGCCCATGCCTGCAATCAAGCCCTATGGTTCACATGCCTAGCCGAGTTAGAGGAATTCGTCTGCGCTGCTTTTGGGAGAGCATTGCAGATGCGCCAAAGAGGCAAATTGACCTCTTTTGAATTTTTCCACTGCAGCTCTTCCAATCATGGCTGCATTATCTGAGCAAAACTTTAGCGGGACTAGATGCAGGGTCTTTTGGTATTTGAGACAGAGTTTCTCCACCAGCTCGCGCAAAAACAAATTTGCACTCGCACCTCCCACGATGGCAAAATCTTGGATTTGAGAGCCTTTGAAATAGCGCTCGAGTTGTTGTAAAAGATGCTTGCAAGCCGCAGCTTGGAAACTTTTTGCGATTTTTTGGATGGAGTTTTTGGAGTAGGGGTAAGCTTCTTTTTCAATTTGTAGGCGGGTGGCATTTTTGAGCCCAGAGAAGCTAAAGCCAATGCCTGGATGATTGCGCAGGGGAATGGGAAAATCATAGAGCTCACCCTCATACTCCCTAGCATTTTCCTGTATGATGGGACCCCCGGGGTAGGAGAGCCCCAGCATTTTTGCGACCTTATCAAAACTCTCTCCAAAGCTATCATCTTTTGTGCTAGCAATAATCTCCATCTCCTCCATGCCTCTAGCCTCTATGATTTGTGTATGCCCGCCAGAGACTAGCAGCACAGATAGAGGGAAAATCAGGGATTTTTGATTGATAAACAAAGAAAAAATATGGCCCTTGAGATGATTGATGCTAATGAGGGGGATTTTTAGCTCTAGGCTTAGAACCTTTGCCATCATCAAGCCCTCAATCAATGTCACACTAAGCCCGGGCTCTGTGGTGATGGCAATGGCCTTAAAGCTTTCTTTTGGGATGGCTGCAAGCGCGTCTTTTAAAAGCTTTGGGAGATTGTCTGCGTGCATCCTTGAGGCGATCTCTGGGACCACGCCTCCATAGAGATTGTGAATGCTCTCTTGAGAGATTTTTTTGTGCCACAAAAGCTCACAATCCTCTATAGAAGTGATGCCAATGGAGCTATCATCACAGCTGCTCTCAATGCTCAAAATCATCAAAAACCCCATTTTTTGCTAAAATTATAACAAATTTTCATGAGGGCAGAATGAGGCGACTAAGGGCAGAATGGGAGTGCCAAAGCGCGATTTTGATGGCATTTCCCCATGCAAAGAGTGACTGGAAGATCTATCTCAAAGAAGCGCGCGAGACTTTTTTACAAATCATGGAGGCGATTTTGCCTCATCAAAAGCTCTTGCTTTGCATTCATCCTAGTGATAGGGAGGGAGAGGAGCTGGTGCGGGATAGATTGAGAGATTTTTTAAGGGATGGGAAGCTATTGATTGCGCACATCCCCACCAATGACACATGGGCGCGGGATTTTGGCCCCATTAGCATAGAAGAAGATGGCAGGACTCTGACACTTGATTTTGGCTTCAATGGCTGGGGGCTAAAATTCCCTAGCAATTTGGATAATCAAATTTCCTCTCGTTTAAAGGATTTGGGATTTTTGCAAAATTGCATCACGCAGGATTTAATCTTGGAGGGGGGGAGCATTGATAGCGATGGGGAGGGGGTTTTGCTCACAAATACCCAATGCCTCCTAGAAAAAAATCGCAATCCCTCTTACACCAAAGAAATGCTAGACCAGAGACTAAAAAAAGACCTTGGACTTACACAGATCCACTGGCTTAATCATGGCTATCTAGCAGGGGATGACACAGATAGCCACATCGATACGCTTGCGCGCTTCCTTAATCCCAACACCATTGCCTATGTGCATTGTGAGGATGCGGAGGATGAGCATTTTTTAGAATTACAAAAAATGCGCCAAGAGCTTGGCGCGCTGCGCACCAAAGAAGGCCTACCCTATAAGCTCATCCCGCTGCCACTACCAAATATAGAGTATGATGGAGAGCGCCTGCCAGCAAGTTATGCAAATTTTTTACTCATCAATGATCGTAAGCTTTTACTACCCACTTATGGGGTGCCAGAGCTAGATGCCCTAGCCATCCAGGCACTAAGCCCCTATTATGATGTCTTGCCTATGGATTGCTCTATTTTGATCCGCCAGCATGGCAGCCTGCACTGTGTCACCATGCAGCTTTATGAAGACCTCTAGTGTATTTTAGAAATTTTGTTCATGGCCTTTAGGATTTTTGTTTTTGGCAGGGTGCAGGGGGTGGGATTTCGCCCCCATGTCTATAAGCTCGCAACAAAACTGCAGCTAAAGGGCTATGTAAGGAATGAGGGGAGCTATGTGGAGATCCTCATTGATAGGGATTTGGAGAGATTTTTAGAAATTTTGCAGAGCTCTTTGCCTAAAAGCGCCAGGATTACAAAGATCCTCACAGAGCCAGCTGATGAGTTGAGTTCTACCCCCATTGCTGCTGGGGGCGTGGCTGGTTTATTTGGAGATTTTGTGAAAGATACTGCCAAAGCAGAGTCTGAGGTGGCAACAGCACCTATAAATCACCCCAGGAACCAATCCCTGCAGGAAGGACAAAATTCTGGGGATTTTTCCATTTTGGATTCGCGCGCACAAAATTTTTCCCTCTCATCCCCCCCGCCCCAAGACCTTGCCCTATGCAAATCCTGCAAAAAAGACCTCTTCTCCCATCAGCGCTTTTCTCACTATGCCCTAACCACATGCTCAGACTGCGGCCCTAGATACAGCATCTTACAAGCTCTTCCCTATGATAGAGAGCATACAAGTATGAGGGATTTCCCTCTGTGTGAGGATTGCGCTAGGGATTTTAAGGATCCTAAAAATAGGAGATTTCACGCCCAGACCCTCTCTTGTAAGCAATGCCCAATCCCCCTGCAATTTTTTGCCAAAGACATCACAGCCAGCAATACACAAGCGCTTGCAATCTGCAGGGAATCTCTGCGATCGGGAAAAATTCTTGCCATCAAAGGAGTAGGGGGGTTTGCCCTTATCTGTGATGCTAGAAATCAAAAGAGCATCGCCTCTCTAAGGGAGAGGAAGACCCGCCCCCATAAACCCTTTGCATTGATGGCAAAAGATCTAGCAATGGCAAAGAATCTAGCATTTGTGGATGAAGATGAGGAAAATTCCCTCTCTAGCAAAGAAGCACCCATTGTGCTCTTAAAAAAGAAAGAAAATCCCCTCCTTAGTAAAGAGAACCTTGATCTCATTGCCCCGGGATTAGCGCATATTGGCATCATCCTGCCCTATAGTGCGCTACATGTTTTGCTGCTAGAGGGCTTGGATTTCCCTATTATCTTTACCAGTGCCAACAAAAGTGGCGAGCCCATCATCCATGACTATGAGACTTTGTGTCAAAAACTTGGCAATGTGGTGGATGGAGTGCTGGATTATGGCCGCGAGATCAAAAACCCCATCGAGGATTCGCTGGTGCAAAAAATCGCTGGAAAAATGCGCATCCTGCGCCTAGCCCGTGGCTTTGCCCCGCTTCATGTATCCATCCCTCAACTAGAAGAAAATTCTCAACTGCTAAAAAATTCTCAATTGAGAGAAAACTCCCAACCAGACTCACAGGCAGAAAGTTCCAAATCTCAGAAAAATCCCCAGGTGCTGCTTGGCATGGGGGCAGAGCAGAAGGTCACCGTGAGCTATCGTGAGCATGGGGAATTTTTGATTTCCCCAACCATCGGAGACTTGGACAATCCAGAGAGTCTACGCTCCTATGAGCATACGCTTGCATTTTTGCAAAAACTCTATCAACTTAGGCCCACAAAAATCATCAGTGACAAACATCCATCCTATCACTCCTATGAAATAAGTGCTAATTATTCTGCAAAAACTTCTATTTCATGGGAGCAAAAGCTCCATCATCTTGCGCATTTTCACGCGATTTTTGGGGATGCCATGCTGCAAAATCCTACCCTCCTTCCCCAAGAGGAGGTGCTTGGTGTCATCTGGGATGGCACGGGTCTAGGAGAGAATCTAGAGATTTGGGGAGGGGAATTTTTCTTAGGCAATCTAGAACAATCCCGCAGATGGGCACATTTCCAAGCCACTGCCATCTATGGAGGGGAGAGGGCTGCAAAGGAGATTTATAAAATCGCCTATAGCTTTGCAAAAGCATATGCAACTCCCAAACAAATTGCTGGGCTCAAGGAGAGCTATGCACAAAAATATGCCTATTTTGAAATCTTTGATAGCTCGATAGATAGGGGGATTTATGGATTTTTTAGCACCTCTGTGGGGAGGATGTTTGATGCACTGGCCGCTCTTTGTGAAATTTGTGAGCATAATAGCTATAATGCCCAGGCCCCCCTATGGCTAGAAGCCCTCTATCAACGGGAGTTTTATGGGATCTATGCAGTGAAAATAGAGGGGGGTATCATTGATGTGGGAGGGATTTTTGCAGGCATTTTCCAGGATCTAGATAGGGGGGTGCAGAGGGCAGTGATTGCGACCAAATTCATCGATACGCTTATAGAAATCATCTTCCAGCTTGCGCAAAAAAGCCATGTGAAGCATGTGCTTTTCTCTGGTGGAGTATTCATGAACAAAGCACTGTGTGAGGGAATTGTGCGGCGTTTTGTGGATTCTGGCATTTTGCTTTATTTTCATCTCTATCTGCCTAGCAATGATGCAAATATCTCCTTTGGCCAGGTGATGTGCTAGATGCTCTCTCTGCTTTTTTGATTGCTCGCGCTGTGGATTGATGATCTGCCTTGCTTTTTTAATCGAAGTTGATTGCATTGCTTCAAGCGTGAAAAACACAGAGGGGGCGCTGGTTTTTTGATAAAAGTTTATGACTTGCCCTCCATATTCTCTGTCTTGCTTTTTTATCTGTGCCCTAAACCCTCCTTTTTATCATCAAAAACAAAAATCACAAGCTGATGAGAAAGGCCCAAAAAAGTAGTATGATTTGCCAAACAAAACAAAAGGAGTGTTCCATGTTGTCAAAATATTGGAGATTTATTGCGCCCATTCTTGTGGGTGGAGGGGTCTTACTAGTCCCTGCGCCAGAGAGCCTTAGCTTTGATGCCTGGCTTTATTTTGCTATCTTTTTGTCCGTAGTGGTGGGGCTGGTGCTAGAGCCCTTGCCTGGGGCTTTGATTGGTTTATTTGGGGTGTGTGTGCTAGTTTGGCTCAAGCTTGGGCCAAGCAGTTCTGCGGGCTTACAAATCACTGCTGCTTCTGCCATCAAATGGGGTTTATCAGGATTTGCCAATGTCACAGTTTGGCTGATTTTTGCAGCCTTTATGCTAGGACTTGGATATGAAAAAAGCGGCCTTGGCAAGCGCATCGCTCTACTTTTGGTAAGGACTTTGGGGCGCACGAGCTTAGGCCTTGGCTATGCCATCGCTATTGCTGATGGAATCCTAGCACCCTTCATCCCCTCCAATTCTGCGCGCAGCGGAGGTACGCTCTACCCCATTGTCTCTAGCATCCCTCCTATGCTAGATAGCTTCCCAGATAGGGGTGCAAGGAAGGTGGGTGCGTATTTGGTATGGGTGAGTTTGGCGGCTACTTGTGTGACTAGTTCGATGTTTTTCACAGGTCTAGCTCCCAATTTGCTAGCTATGGAGACAGCCATCAAGGGCGGATTTCCCGGGATTTCCTGGGTGGGGTGGTTTGTGGCATTTGCACCCTGTGGGATTTTGCTCTTTGTGCTCACACCCCTGCTTACCTATTGGATCTATCCGCCCCAAATCAAGGTCTCTAATGAAGCGCCAAAATGGGCAGCAGAGGAGCTGAGAAAAATCGGTCCTATGAGCGTGAAAGAATATCTCATGATTGTGCTAGCACTCTTTGCGCTGGTGTTTTGGATCGGGGGCAAGGCCTTTGGTGTGAATGCCACCACGGTGGCACTTAGCGTCGTGCTTGGCATGCTGCTTTGTGGCATTATCACTTGGAATGATCTTTTGGGAAACAAAAGTGCTTGGAATGTGTTGGCCTGGTTTGGGTCATTGGTCACTTTGGCAGGAGGCCTCAATAATGTGGGCTTTCTCAAATGGGTGGCGGGCTTTGGCGGGGAATATCTCAAAGATTTTGATCCTATGGTGGCCTTTGTGGGGATCTTGGTGCTTTTTTATTTGCTGCATTATTTCTTTGCTAGCACCACAGCACATGTGACTGCATTGCTTGGATTGTTTATGGCAGTGGGGGCAAATATCCCTGGCATTGATGCTGCAGAGCTAACACTCTTGATGATGCTCTCTCTTGGCATCATGGGAATCATCACTCCCTATGGCACGGGGCCAAGCCCGGTGTGGTATGGCAGCGGATATGTCAAAAGCGCAGAATTTTGGCGTCTTGGCCTAATCTTTGGGATGTTTTATCTGGTGGTGTTTATGGTCATCTGTGTTCCCTGGGTGCATCTCTATGCCCATAGATTCTTAAGCCAGTGATACATCAATGCTTGAAGCACCCTTTCATGAAGGGGGGCGGCATTTAGGATTTTTTTAACGCCAATCCCCATCCATCACGCACAAGGAGGGAAAATCAGCTTAGTGGTGGAGGGGAAAAAGCAGCAAGCTTGATGGCAATTCTCCAAGCGACAAAAGAAAAAGCGGCGCATCAAAATAAAAATCAAAGCGCCAAAACAAAAGTGCCAAACATTCAAAATGCTAGTGGGACAATCAGAGTTATGTCTTTTTGGCAAAGAGCATAGAGATTTTTACAAAGATCTTTTGCCAAAACCCCAGCTTCTTGCCGCTGTGCTTTAGTAAGAGATCTAAGATCTCCCTTCGCTGGAACATGATGGCACAATTTAGCGGCGTTAGACCACTTCCCTCATCGACCTTGGCCCCATGCTTCAAAAGCAGCTCTGCCATCTCATAATACCCCTTGAAGCAGACCCCAGCAAGGGGGGTTTGATTGCGATTGTTTTTTTGATCCACAAAGGCTCCACGCTCAAGAAGCAAGCGCGCGCATTCTAGGCTATTGTGATAGCTTGCTAGCATAAGCAGGCTATCGCCCTTATGATTGGCAAGATTGACATTCAATCCATAATCTAGCATGATTTTGAGACTCTCTGTGTCATCTTCTCTGGCAAAGTCAAAACTACGAGCCACAAATTTCTCAAATTCCTCTTCTGTGTGCTCTGGATTTGCGCTCTTTTGGCTATTTTGCGCAGCCTGGGAGGGATTTTGATTGGGTTGTAAGGAAGGAGTAGCCTTGAAATCTGTGGAGTTTGCTCTCTGCTCTTGTCTATTTTGCGCAGCCTGGGAGGGATTTTGGTCTGTGGAGGAATTGCTTTGCATCATCTTCCTTGTGTGGGAAATTTGTGTGAGATTCTACTACAAGAAAATAAAGCCAAACCAACTCCAGGTGGAATTTTGTATAATGTTTCCAAAAATTTAGAGGCCCCCTTGAGTCGTATTTTGCATCCTATAAGAGTTGTTATTCTTTTTAGTGGAAATGGGAGCAATATGCAAAATCTCATAGAGAAATTGCATCAAAAAACCTTCTTTCTGCAAAACAAGCAAGTGAGATTAGAGATCCTTGCTGGAATTTGCAACCAAAAAGATGCCTATGGCATCAAGCGCTTGGAGGCTATGGGGATCCCCTGCACACTCCTTTTGCATCAAGATTTTGCATCCCGCCAGGATTTTGATGATGCGCTAATGTCGCATCTAGAGCATTTGGGGGTGGATTTGGTGCTGCTTGCAGGATTTATGCGCATCTTGACTCCAAAATTTTGTCAGAGTTTTAGGATTCTCAATCTCCATCCCTCCTTGCTCCCAAAATTCAAAGGTGCTCATGGCATGCGCCAGAGCTTTGAGAGTGAGGAAAGGGTTGCTGGGGTGAGTGTGCACTGGGTGAATGAAGAGCTAGATGGCGGGGAGATTGTTTTGCAAAAAAGTCTTGTAAAAATCCCAGGGGAGCGCTTTGAGGATTTTGAGGAGCGCATCCATGCGCTAGAATATGAGGCCTATCCTGAGGCCGTGTTACTGGCATTGCATGCCATCATCTAAGGTTTAAGGATTGGAAGAGCTAATTTTTCATCATCTCATCACATTTTCCCTCATCTCCATCTCCATTGGGGTCGCGCCATTTTTGAGTAAGATCACCCATATTCCCATTGTGGTGGTGGAGATGCTACTTGGCACTCTGGGCGTGTATTATGGAATTTTTGAAAGCAGCGATGCGGTGGATATTTTTGCCAAGATTGGATTTTTGTTTTTGATGTTTTTATGCGGCATGGAAGTGAATCTGCGGGATTTCCGCCAGCTTGGTAAAAGCTTTTTGAAATACACCATATTTTATTTTGTATTGCTTTATGCGGGGGCTTTTTTGCTGGTGCTGTTTTTTGGTCTGCCCAGTATTTTTGTAGCAGCACTGCCAGTGATGAGTCTTGGTATGATTATGGCGCTGATTCGTGAATATGGCAAAGAAGAGGCCTGGCTTAGTATCGCACTGAAAACAGGCATTGTTGGGGAGCTACTTAGCATCGGAGCCTTGGTATTTATTAATGGGATTTATTCTCATGGATTTACCTTTGAGCTTTATAAAATCTTGCTAGTGCTTTTTGGTTTTGTGGCAATTATTAGCGGGATGTTTATGCTGGTGAAGATTTTATTTTGGTGGTTCCCCAATTTCAAAACCTTCATCATGCCCCATCATGATGATACGCAAAATCAAGACATTCGCTTTTCGATGATGTTGTTTTTTGTATTGATTGTTGTGGTGATGTGGCTGAGCCTAGAGAATGTGCTGGGGGCATTTTTGGCAGGGATGATTATCGTGACATTTTTCCCCTACAAGCATGAGCTCATCCACAAACTCAATGACATTGGCTTTGGTTTTTTTATCCCATTGTTTTTCATTAATGTGGGCATGACGCTAAAGCTTGAGATGATTTTTCACAATCCCAAATTGCTCTATGATGGCTTTTTAATCGCACTTGCAATGTTGTTTCTGCGCCTTGTGGCTACAAAGATTGCTTTTTACAAATATTTTCCCCAGATGCGAGATGTGCTGCTCTATGCGCTTGGCCATGCCATGCCCCTAACTTTTTTGGTGGCCACTGCAGCATTGGGGCTCAAGCTTGGCGCTATGAATGAGGATACATATTATGCATTTTTGTTGGCTGCAATATTTGAGGGTGTGGTGTTTTCCATCTTCATTAAGGTGATTTTTCTTTTTTGGAAAAAGAAAAATCAACATTGATAAATGCAGGCCAAGCAAAATCTACCTCGCATAGGATTTAAATCCTTGTAGGTTACAAATCAAATCTCAATAAAATAAAAGCATCAGGCCCAAGGTGTTGCATGCCACCTCATATGGCCGCAAAAATAGGCTATAATGCCAAAAATTTGAAGGGAAAATATGGAAACATTTAAGAAATTTGTGGAAAAACATCAAGCAAGGGAATGTCTAGGATTTGGGGTTGCTAGGGTGGATCTTGGGAAGAGGGGAAATGTACTCTGTGCCACGTATCCAGTGCTCAATTGGAAGGAAAATTTTGGAAGTTATGCAGTCTTTGATGCTTGCAAAAAATCCGCTACTCTTGTTAGCCAGTCACAAGATGAGGCGATTTATTCCCTCAATCTTGCATGCATCAATGAGGCTCTAGAGATTTTTGCACCCTTTTTGCCAGAAGCACTAAGAGACCCAGAGAGTCATAGAAACATCCAAGTGCTTTTAGAACTAAAAAAAATTCTCTCTTTGCCAAAGCAAAATCAAGTGGATTATCGTTTGGTGTTTTTGTATGCAGATGCTCCGTGCAAAAGCGTAGAGAGTGCCTATATGAAGCTGCTTGCACTTTCCCTTGGCAAGGCCCCTTTGCGCAGCCTCCATCTGGATGGGATTTTTGGATTGCTAAGCAATGTGGCTTGGAGTGGCAATAAACCCTATGAATTAGAGGATTTGCGCCAAAATGAGATTGCCTGGAAGCTCTCTGGGACTTATCCGCATATTGATTTTGTTGATAAATTTCCGCGCTATCTCATGCAGGTGATCCCCCAATATGACAATATCAGAATCCTAGATAGCGCAAAAACTCGCTTTGGCGCTTATCTGGGCAAGGGTGGCTATACACAAATGCCCGGTGCGAGCTATGTAAACTTCAATGCAGGGGTGGAGGGAGCTTGTATGAATGAGGGGCGCATCTCTTCTTCAGTCATCATCGGTGAGGGTAGTGATGTAGGAGGTGGTGCGAGTATTTTGGGAGTATTAAGCGGTGGGAATTCTGAGCCAATTTCCATTGGTAGAAATTGTCTTTTGGGCGTGAATAGCTCCACAGGCATCAGCCTAGGAGATGGCTGTATTGTCGATGGTGGGATTGCTGTGCTCTCTGGGACGGTTTTTGAGATCCAAGAACAAGAGGCCCAAAAGATCCAAGCACTCAACCCCAGTTTCCTCATCCACGAAAATGGACTCTACAAGGGTCGCGAACTCTCTGGGCTGCATGGGCTGCATTTCAGACAGGATAGCAAGAGTGGCAAGATGGTCGCATTCAAAAGCAACCAAGAAATCACATTAAACAAAGATCTGCATTGATGGCATGTTTTTTGCTTTTTTTGCCTAGATTTATCAAGGAAATTGGAATGAAGAAAGTTTTAATCGCTTTAGTGTTAATTTTTGGTTTTTGCTTGGCCGAGGACTTGCCTAGCAACCAGGGCATGGGAGTGCAGGACACACCAAAGCCTCCCACCATCGCGCCAAATCCCAAGCCAGATCAAAGAAAAATCCCCCTAGATAATCCTCCCAAGGGCAATCCCCTCTCCACTCCAAAAAGTGCTAAAACCTTCCTAGATTTCGGGCTTGATGCTGCCAAAAAAGGCGATTATAAATCAGCCTTTCGCTTTTTCACCCAGGCCTGTGATAATGGAAATCCCGCAGGCTGCTTTGCTATTGGCACCATGTATATGAATGGCGTGGGCATCCAAACCAACATTCAAAAAGCAGAGCGCTATTATCAAATGGGCTGCTCAGGGGGAGATCCTACCGCGTGTTCGAGTCTGGCTAAGATCTATGATTACAAAGAACAAGCAAGCGCCAATGACAAAGAAAAAGCAGCGCAGCTCTACATGACTGCCTGTCAGGGTGGGGACATCATGGCATGTAACAATATTGCCTACATGTATGCCAATGGAGATGGCGTGCCAAAGGATTATTTCAAAGCCTTGCAGTACTATAAATTTTCCTGCGATGCTGGCAGCGATCTGGGATGCTACAACCTCGGACTTATGAGCAACACCAATAATGTCTATGGTTATGATCGTGCCAATCTCACCATCGTAGATCTCAATTACATCGCCTGCAATGCCGGGGATATCACAGGCTGTGCCAATCTTGGCTGGATTTATGCCAATGGCCTAGGAGGAGCGCCAGTGAGCTATTATTATGCCGCGCATTATTTCAACATCGCCTGCAATTCTGGAAATCTTAGCGGATGCAATAATCTTGGCGTGCTCTATCAAAAAGGCCTTGGTGTCACCCAGGATACCAACAGAGCATTAGATCTCTTTGGCTATACCTGCAATCTAGGCTATCAAATGGGCTGTGATAATTATCGCATCTTCAAGCAGCAACTTACAGGTAATCGCACAAATCCTGGTTCTTTTTTCTTCCCCAATGATCCAAAGCTGGGGAAATTGCCAAACATTGGCAGAACCCCTCCACCACCTAGATAAAACCCCTAAGCATGCAAACTCTCTGGGGCGTGGTGTTTCCGCGCTCTCATGGAGCATATGTGGATTCCCCTTGGTGGTGAGCTTGTGTGGGGTTTTGCTAGGCAAGACTCACACAAGCTCTCCAGTGAGCCCTTCAATCACCTGACCCATGCTCAATTCCCCTCTAGCGCCGCATGTACGCCTACCTTTCTTAAGCAAATCTCAAAAAATCCCGCACAAAGTGGCAAAAATTCGCTCCAAATTCACCCTCTAGAATTCACGCACAAGCTTATTGGCAATTTTCACACTCCATGCTACGATCTGCGATCTCCTCTCTTGCCTCTGGGCTCTCACTCCTAAGATAATAAGTAGATTTGAGGCCTAGCTTCCAGGCAAGGGTGTAGATTTCATGCAGAGATTTGATGCTGGCATTACCATCAAGCTTGATAAAGGTATTGGTGCTTTGTCCTTGATCCATCCATTTTTGGCGGATTGCTGCGGCCTTGATGATTTGCTTTTGATCCAGGTCATAGGCTCTGGTGTAGTAGGGGAAGGTCTCTAGGTTTAGGTTTGGTACGACCACTGGGATCATGCCGCTCAAATTTTCCTCATACCATTTTTTCCGATAGATGGGCTCGATGGTCTGGGTTGTTCCCACCAGGATAGAAATGCTTGAAGTAGGGGCGATGGCCATCAGATATCCATTGCGCATGCCATCCTTTTTGACTTTTTCGCGCAAAAAATTCCAGTTATATTCGCGGTCAAAGAGCCCGCCGCGATCTACAAGCTTACAGGCTTCTTTGTTTGCGATGTCGATGGGAAAGATCCCCTTGCTCCAGTTAGATCCTTCAAATTGCGGATATTTTCCTTTCTCTAGCGCGAGATTGGAGCTTGCTAGGATGGCATTGTAGCTGATTGCTTCCATGATCATGTCAATTTTTTCAAAATGTTCTTGGGAGCCCCAATGGATTTTTTGGGTAGCTAGCATCTCTGCCTCTCCCATTACACCAAGTCCGATGGCGCGATTTGCCAGATTAGTGGATTTTACCTTGCGATTAGGATAGAAATTGAGCTCGATGACATTATCAAGCATCCTGATGGCAATGGGTACGATTCGATCGATGTCTTCTTTGGTGTGAATGCGGCTAAGGTTGATGCTTGCTAGGTTGCACACTGCGGTGTTGCCATCCTTGTGCACACGGCTTGTGATATAGACTTTTTTGCCACCGATGCAATCTAGACTTGTGATTTTATTTGCCTTTTTTTCGATGCCCGCATCTGTGAGCACCAATTCCTGCTCTTCAAAATATTGCTTGCTAGAATCCTCAAACTCCACTTCGATGAAATAATGATTGGCACTGGTGTTTTGGAAGATCTCAGTACAAAGGTTGGAGCTTCGGATAATGCCTGTATGTGGGTTGGGATTGGCTTTGTTGGCATTGTCTTTGAAGCATAAAAATGGCATGCCTGTTTCAAAATAATTTGTAAGAATCTTTTTCCAGAGTTCTTTGGCATGGATATGCTCTTTGATAATGTCTTGGCGTTTTTCAAATTCTAGATATTTTTCTTCAAATTCCTCGCCATAAAGCTCAGTGAGGATGCCACATTGATAGGGATCAAAGAGTGTCCACAACCCATTTTCTTCTACGCGTTTCATAAAAAGATCACAAATCCAAAGTGCAGGGAAAAGATCATGTGTCCTTCTTCGCTCCTCGCCGCTATTTTTGCGCAGGTCAATGAATTCCTGCACATCTGTATGCCAAATTTCTAGATAAGTGGCAATGGCACCCTTGCGAGTACCCAGCTGATCGACTGCAATTGCCACATCATTGGTGATTTTGAGGAAGGGTACAACTCCCCCTGCTGCATTTTTATGCCCATCAATAAAACTGCCAAGCCCTCTTACGCGGGAAAAATCCCAGCCAATTCCTCCGCCATATTTGGAGAGCAATGCCATTTCTTTGTATGCATCAAAGATTCCCTCGATATTATCAGGAGTGCTGCCAATATAGCAAGAGCTAAGCTGATGGCGTGGAGTTCTGGCATTGGCAAGCGTGGGGGTGGCTGTGATTACTTCAAATTTAGAAATGACATCATAAAACTGCAGAGCATAGGCATTGGGATCTTTTTCATTTTGTGCCAAAAACATTGCAATGGCCATAAACATATGTTGAGGCAATTCTATGGGCTTGTTTTGCCTATCCTTGAGCAAATAACGATCATAGAGGGTTTTGACACCAAGAAAATTAAATTGCAAATCCCGCTCTGGCTTGATTTGTGCATTAAGAAAATCTAAATCAAATTTTTCCTTCAGTCCTTTGACAATCTTTCCTTCCTGCTCCCCCTTTTCAAAATATTCCCTCAAACTCCTATAACCCGTAAACCCACTGACCTTATGGTAGAGGTCATACAAAAAGAGACGAGCTGCTACAAATGTCCAATTGGGGCGATCCATGTCAATTTTATTCACAGCAGTTTTGATGAGGGTTTGCTGGATTTCTTCTGTGGTGATATTGTCACGAAAATAAAATTTACTATCCACCTCAAGCTCACTGTGACTAACATCTTTGAGATCCTTGACAGCACTAGAGGTATATTTGTGGATTTTACTAATATCCAGGGGTTCGATTCTTCCGCTTCTTTTTACAACTGTGATCATGGATACTCCTCTTTAGATATGGGGATTTTTTATTTTATTGATGTATTGATTTTAAAATTCTTCTTTAAAGATATTTTACAAATTCATGTTTACTGAGTCTAGGCGCCCTTTTTTCTGGCTTTTTGGCATGATAACCAAAGGCAATGAGAAGCGAAATCTGCTCACTAAAGGGATCTAGCCCTAGTAATTTTTCCAAAGGCTTTTTTTCAAAACCCTCAATGGGACAGCTATCAATATGCAAAAAGCTAGCACAATTCATCATAGAACTTGCGATGAGATAGGCCTGCTTGGAAGTCCAGTGATAGATGCTTTGAGCTTCTTTGTAGTCATTATTAGCAAGGAATGTGCCATATCTCTTGCTATATGCCACAAGGGCTTCTGGGTCTTGTATCTTTCGAGAAATCATGCGATTTACATAATTGCTCCTGTGATCCATGTCTAGCACTTTGGAGGTTAAGACTACAAGCTTGCTAGAATCTGTGATTTGAGTCTGATTCCAGCACAGGGACTGCATTTCCTTGCGCAGAGCCTTGTTTTCTATGACTAGAATGCGTGTTGGCTCCAGTCCAAAGGAGCTAGGTGTCAGCCTGCCAGCTTCCAAAATTTCTTCAAAGTCTTGCAAGGATATTTCTTTTGTGGGATCAAAACTCTTGCAAGCAAAGCGTGCTCGCATCGCATCTAAAAAAGCATTTTTCATAAAAACTCCTTTTTTTAAATTTTTCTATTCCCATCGCCAGCGCACATTGTTGTCCTAGCGATTTTGCCTAGGAATTACTTCTCTTTCCTTGTGTTTGGGATTATTCCACTTGCTTCATTGAGCGGGAATGACTTTTGGGCTTGGCTGGCTCATTGACTTGGTTGCTGTTTTTAGTTTTGCATCACTTGCATTTTGCAAAACCCATCTACTAAACAAGAGCTATTTTTGACCAAGAACCATCCCATGCGCTCCTACCCCCACAGCCTTCATGAGGGGCTGTGATACTCATTTGCTTGGTGTTTTAGAGGCCTTTGGCACATTGGCAAACCAACTACCAGTCTCTGGTCAACTCACCTTTAGCCATACAAACCCACAAAGCTCTAAACTTTCAAAATCCAAGAAGTTTTAAAAATTCTTAATAGCGCGTTATTTTCGCGCCATTCTTTTTCTTTCATTGGGGTCGAGGTATTTTTTGCGGATCCTGAGATTTTGTGGTGTGATCTCTAAAATCTCATCATCCTCAATCCATTCTAGCGCGCGCTCTAGGGTTAGCTCTCTTGGTGGTACGAGCTTGATGGCTTCATCACTCCCGCTAGCACGCATATTTGTGAGATTTTTGGTCTTTACAGGATTGACATCTAGGTCATTGTCCCTACTATGCTCGCCAATCACCATTCCCACATAGACCTTAGTCTGTGGAGTGATAAAAAGCACGCCTCGCTCTTGCATATTAAAAAGCGAAAAACTTGTGGCCTCGCCATTTTCCATGGAGACTAGTGCGCCATTTTTTCGGCTTTCCACGCTGCCGCTATAGGGGCGAAATTCTAAGAAACTGTGATTCATGATACCCTCGCCCTTGGTGTCTGTCAAAAATTCGCTGCGATAGCCAATGAGCCCGCGCGCTGGGATCTCAAACTCTAGTCTGGTATAACCTTCCCCCATGGGATTCATAGCTTTCATCTCTGCTTTTCTGCGCCCCAATCGCTCGATGATGGTACCGCTAAAATCTTGTGGCGTGTCAATGACGAGATGCTCAAAGGGTTCGAGTCTAGCGCCATTTTCTTCTTTGATAATGACCTCTGGCCGCGAGATAGAAAACTCAAATCCCTCGCGCCGCAAATTTTCGGCCAAAATAGTGATTTGCAGCTCTCCTCGCCCAGATACGCGGAATTTCCCCTCACCCATTTCTTCACAGCGCATGGCAATGTTGGTTTGCATTTCTTTAAGTAGGCGATCTTTTATTTTATTGGCCGTGACATGCTTGCCCTCAAGACCAGCTAAAGGGCTGTCATTCACAGCAAAATAAACGCTCATGGTAGGCTCTTCTAGATGCATGGGATCTAGTGGCATGGGGTTATTGGGATCGACGATGGAATCGCCCACATCAATGGCATTAAATCCTGCAATGGCTATGATATCCCCAGCCTTGGCTTCTTCTATTTCCATGCGAGCTAGGCCTAGAAATCCGATGAGTTTTGTGATGCGGCCTGATTCCTTGGTGCCATCACCCTTGGCTAGAAGCACATTTTCGTTTTTTTTGACCTTTCCATTGAATACCCTTGCAATGCCAATTTTTCCTACATAATTGTCATAATCCAGGGTAAAAATTTGCATTTGCAGTGGGGAGTCGCTATTGCCACTTGGCATGGGCACATGTTCTAATATCGCATCAAAGAGGGGCGCAAGGTCTTTTTTCTCATCATCCAAATTTTTGATTGCATAGCCATCGCGCGCTGCTGCATAGATCACTGGAAAATCCAGCTGCGCATCATTTGCACCCATTGCCACAAAGAGATCAAAAACTTCATCTACCACACGATCGGGTTCTGCGGCGGGTTTGTCGATTTTATTTACCACTACGATAGGACAGATTCCAAAGCTTAGGGCCTTTTTGACGACAAATTTGGTCTGGGGCATCACACCTTCTTGTGCATCTACTAGCAGCAAAACTCCATCCACCATCTTGAGCACGCGCTCCACTTCGCCGCCAAAATCCGCGTGTCCTGGCGTGTCGATGATGTTGATTTTTGTGCCTTTGTAATGGATGGCGGTATTTTTAGAGAGGATGGTAATGCCCCTCTCCCTTTCTAGATCATTATTATCCATCACCCTTTCATTGAGTTTCTCTCTCTCGCTAAATGTCCCTGACTGGCTTAAAAGCCCATCGACCAAAGTGGTTTTTCCATGATCTACGTGCGCGATCACTGCGATGTTTCTAATTTGTTGCATAGGTCTCTCTTTACTTTTTTGTTTGGAATAGAATGAAGCAGGAATTTTGCCTAATGTTTTATAAAATTTTGATAAAAAAGTAAAAAATCCTAATCTACAATCCTGGGCTATTTGGATGGAGTGGTGTATCTGCATAAATGGCGGGGATACAGGATAAATGTGGGGAAGTATGCAGAGGGACTTGTGAGAATTTGGGAAATTTTTAGAAATGGGGGATTTTTGGAATTATTTTTGCTTATCTTGTTGGGAAATGAAAAATTGGAGCAAGAATATGTTAGATTCTGTAATAAATAGTAGCACCGCCATAGAGTCAAATGCCCCCAGCGCCCCCACCAAAAAAGGGAAGATAGAAGCGCAGGTAAAAGATGAACAAGAAAGCTTTGCCAAAATGATCGAAAAAAAGGCAAGCGAGGCCAAAAATACAAGTGATGTGCAATCTAATCTAGCACAAGGGGTGGCTCATCAAGCCCTCAAAGAGGCTTCTGGCGCATTTCATCAAAAAGAATTGGGCCAAACCTCAAAAGATGCACCAGCAAAAATGGATATGCCAGCAAAAAATCTAACCCCAACAAAGCAGGACGCACCAAAGCTCTCTGATCTCAAAACTCTAGCAGAGCAAAAAAATCTCAATCCTCAAAAGCTGTCTTTGGAAAAAGAGCAACCCCAAAAAGCGGAGCCAAAGAAAATCGTTGCAAGCAAGACACATAAAGAGCCTAGCAAAGATGTGAGCACAGAAAATACAAAAGTGCAGAAAATGAGCACACAAGAGCTCTTAGAGCAAAAAAAGCAAAATCCCATCAAATCTCAAAAGCCAGTGGGTGAGCCACTTGCCCAAGCATTAAGAGAAATCAACACCAAAGATCTAGCATTGCGCAAGAAGCAAAATCAAGAAAATAAAATGGAATATAAGCAAGAAGGTGGAGAGAAGATCGCAGTAATACAGCGAGGTCATCATCTACCTAAAAATATCGCAGAACCTAGACTCCGTGAAGAAAAAAAGGAGCTTGAACTCCAGAAGGTATTGGATAAATTTGGAGTTGTGCATGATAATGGGGTGGAAGAAGATGCAGGGGTGGAAGCGAAAAAAAAAACCCTGAACTCATAGCTAAAAAAGGTAAAAAAAGCAAAAAGACAATACAAAGCAAGGAAGGCACAAGAGCTGCCTCTAACAAAGACATCAAAGATGCCAAACTCCCCACCACCGCCACAGATGCACCAAAGGCTCAGGTAGCGCCAGAATCAGAAAAGACACTAGAAAACACAGCTTCCCTGGATTTGAAAAAAAATGAAGAAAACCCTCAAAGGGAATCCAAAGAGGGCGGGGATTCCCAAGGAATAGAGGAGAAAAAAGAGAGCGCAAAGCCTGCAAATGCACTGCTAAATCATCAGATTACAAAATCTGAGTCCCAGGCAGGGGCGCTACGCGCTACACTTTCTAGTTTTGCTCAGCAAATCAAAGAGGCGATAAAAAACTACAAGCCGCCGCTAACAAAGCTTGAGATCGAGCTAAATCCAAAAGATTTGGGCAAGGTGGAGCTAAGCATCTCCAAAAAGGGCAAGGATTTGCAAATTAGCATCTCCTCCAACATCCAGGCCATCAATCTCTTTGCGCAAAATCAGGTGGATCTGCGCCAGCATCTCCAAAATATTGGCTTCCAAAATATCGATCTGAATTTCTCACATGGCGGTGGGGATCTGGGTGGAGGTTCCTCACAGGATGAAGGAGGTAAACAAAAAAGGAACGAAAATGGCTTGCAAGCATATAAGGAAATCGAGGATTCCGTGCAATATGATCATTTAGAGATTGTGTTGCCTAAGTATGCATAAGGAGCAAAAATGCCAATCGATCTAGCAGAAATCACAGGTGCAAAGGCAGCCCAAGAGGCCAAAAAGGCTCAAGGGCCAAAGATTGCCAATGGACTGGATAAAGATGCGTTTATGAAATTATTTCTCGAGCAACTCAAAAATCAAGATCCCACCGCTCCGATGGAGACAGACAAAATCATCACCCAAACCGCGCAGCTCACACAGGTAGAAATGCAGGAAGAAAACAAAAAAACCATGAAGGAAGTGGCCAGTGCTATGCAATCCACAAAAGAGAGCAATGAGGCGCTCAAAACCTTCCAAAGCGATCTAAAAAATACATTAGAGAAGCTTGATAAGGGAATGGAGCAAAGTATAGATTCTAATGCCTATCTTGCCCAAGTAAGCGCGCTCAATGCTGTTTCTATGATTGGCAAGATCGTAGAAACAGATGTCAATGGAATTCATGTCAAGGGCGATGGGGATGTGGATTTTGCGCTGTATTTTGATAATCCCATTCATGAAGATCAGGGCAATCCCACAATCCAGATTTTTGACAAAGACAAAAATCTCATCGCCACCCTTCCTATTGAGGGCAAAGAAGGGCAGAGTGGCTATATTAGCTTCAAATGGAATGGGCTAGATGACAAGGGAGTGCGCGTGAAGGAGGGGAGCTATGATATCCGCGCAGAATACAATCTCAATTCCCACACCAACCAATACCAGCAATCCCGCGTGGGCAGAGGGGAAGTGGATAGCGTGGTGTTTGACAAGGGTAAGCCCATGATTAAAATGGGGGCGATGGTCTTGCCAATGGATAGTGCAATTGAATTCTATGACAAGGAAAAAGGCGATGAACAACACAATTCTTAATTCTTACAGCGGAATCAAAACCCATCAATTTGGCCTAGATAGCATCTCCAATAATATCGCCAATGTCAATACTCCTGGCTATCGCGAGCATATCCCTGAGTTCAAAACTCTGCTTAGCCGCAACATAGCCTCCGTCAATGGCAGTACTGTGAGCAGTGATAGCAATTATGGGGTGAGTGTTTCTAGCAATGCCATTTCTACAAAGAGCGGAGATTATAAACGAAGTGATGGGGATTTTGATATGGCATATGAGGGGAAGGGTTGGTTTATTGTTGGCAAAAACTCAAAAGGCAGCCTTAGCATCAATGAAGATGGCTATGAGGGCAATCAGCAAAATTATTTCACCCGCGATGGATCTTTTAGTCGCGATTCTGATGGATATTTGGTCAATGCAGCGGGGTATTATGTCTATGGCCTAGATCTTGGCAAGATCAAGGGAAATGTCCTCACAGATAATCCCAACAAAGAAGAGGAGCAAAAATCGCTAATAAAAAACAAGCTCACTCCACTTCGCATCCCACAAGACATGATCTATCAGCCAACACAGACCACCAAGGTAGACATCGCACTCAATCTCAATGCAAAAAAAGAAAACGCGCCGCTAGCGCAATATCTCTTTGATGAGAATGGCAAATTTTTGGATCAAAAGCTTGATAGCCTTGATATGAATGCATTATTTAATAATGAAAAAAAGCCCCTGGATGCAAGAGGCAATAATGATATTCGCATCACCATCAATGAAGAGGGCAAAGAGAAGAAATTTGATTTCAAATACACTCCCAACAAAGAAGTGGGAAAGGAGGAATTTCACACCTTCTCAGATCTCAAGAAATTATTTCAAAGCGCTGGGCTTTCTTTGGATGTAGCACGAGACAAAGATGGTACACCCATCAAACCCATGGCCTTCACGCTCAAAAATGAGGGTGCAGACATGAAGCTCACCCTCGGGGGAAAATTTTTTGATTCCCTGGGGCTCTTGCTAGCTGATGTTCCTTTGAAAAAAGGTGAGAGCCAAACTAGCGGATCGCTTAATATCGCGTCCTATAGTACCAGTGCAGAGATATTTGATGAAAAGGGCGAGAAATTCCTAATCAAAACTCAGTATTTCTTGGAGGAGTCTGGGGATAATCGTCAAAAGCAAGATCAGATCTGGGAGGCGCGCAGCAGGATTATGGATAAAACAGATCATCCATTAGATGACAAAACCTACACACAGACTCTAGAATTTGACACAGATCACCAAGCCCATGCAAAGCCAATTGAGCTAGATTTCCAAGGCAGCAAGATTGCCTATTCTCTTGAGGGGGCTGGGGATGCGCATTCTAGCAATTTGGGTTATGAGGATTCTTCTTTGCTAAAGAGTGAGAGTGATGGCAAAAAAGAGGGCAGGCTTAGTGGTGTGAGCATCGATGAAAACGGGATTATACAGCTGAATTTTGATAATGGAGTAAGCACGCCCATGGGCAGGATTGGCATCGCGGCATTTAGCAATGATCAGGGTCTGCACAAAGTAGGGGGCAATCTCTTTGAACTCAAGCAAACCACGGATAATAATGGAGATAATAAAATCCTAAGCGGTGCACCAATCTTGGGTTGGGATGGTGATGGGGATGGAAGGCTAAAATTTGGCCGTGTCATGCATAAATATCTAGAGACTAGCAACACCGATGTCACCAGCGCGCTGACTAATTTAATCTTGATGCAGCGCGGATATTCAATGAATGCAAAAGCACTTAGCACGGGGGATGATCTCATCAAAGAAGCCATTAATCTCAAGCGCTAAAGGCCTGAATTCTTTAGCCAAAAACCTAGGCAGAAACTTAGGCTTTTTGACTGCGATTTTAGCAAGCTTTGCTCTGTTGTTTTCAAGATTTTACACCACCGCCAACCTCATCAAAATACAGCTAGCAAGATTTTTCTCTACTATCTCACATTCCAACCACGCAAACAGCAATCCCTCCTGTCTTTGCTTTTTTGCATGGGATTGGGATTTGTTATAATCTCTGCCAAAAATCCAAAAAAGAGACAAGCATGGAAAAAGAGCAATATGAAAAAAAAGTAGAGCAACTCAAGAAAATGGCGTATCACTATTATGTGCTAGATGACCCAATTTCAAGTGATGAGGAATATGACATTCTCTATCATGAGGTGAAGGGCTATGAGGAGGCTCATCCTGAAGCAATCAGAGAGGATTCTCCCACCCAGAGAGTAGGCATGCCACCCCTTTTGGAATTTCAAAAAAACACGCATCGCAAAAAAATGTGGAGTTTGGATGATGTTTTTTCTTTTGAGGAACTAGAATCCTGGTGCCAGAAAATCTACAAAAATCATCCTGAAGCAATCTTTACTTGCTCGCCAAAATTTGATGGTGCATCTTTGAACCTGCTCTATGAAAATGGAGATCTCATCTCTGCCACCACGCGCGGAGATGGCATGCAGGGTGAGCTGGTTACACAAAATGCCAAGACCATTCCCTCTATCCCACTAAAGATCCCCCACAAAGGGCTAATTGAGATCCGCGGGGAGGTGGTGATTGCTAAAAGTGATTTTGAAGCACTCAACAAAAAGCGCATGGAGGAGGGTGAAGCATTGTTTGCCAATCCCAGGAATGCCGCTGCAGGCAGTATGCGCCAGCTAGATAGCAGCATCACAGCCCAAAGGAAGTTGCGCTTCATCCCCTGGGGATTTGGGCAGCATACTCTAGGCATAGATAGCTTCAAGGAGGCTTTGGAGCAGGTTTTTTGCTTTGGATTTTCTCCCATCCCCTTTGTGCAACTCTGCAAAAATATGCAAGAAATCCAGCGTTATTATGAAGAAATCATGCAAAGACGAGAGGATTTGCCAATGATGCTAGATGGCATGGTGGTGATGCTAGATTCTTTTTTGATGCAGGAGAAAATGGGGTTTACCATCAAATCCCCACGCTTTGCCTGTGCGTATAAATTCCCTGCAGTGGAGAAATTCACCAAGATCCTCTCCATCATCAACCAAGTGGGTCGCACTGGAGTCATCACACCCGTGGCCGAGCTTGAGCCCATAGAGATCGAGGGGGCTAGAGTCACCAGAGCGACATTGCACAATTACAAAGAGATTCAGAAAAAAGACATCAGGATTTTTGATGAAGTGGTAGTAATCCGAAGCGGAGATGTGATCCCAAAGATCATAAGGCCCAACATTGCAAGGCGCACCGGGGAGGAAAAAGCAATAGAGCCGCCCACACACTGCCCCATTTGTGGAGAGAGATTGCTCATCGAAGAGATCTTCATCCGCTGTCAAAATCTGCAATGCACAGCAAGGGTGAGGGAGAGTATCGTGCATTTTGTCTCCAAAAAAGCCCTCAACATCGATGGTTTGGGGGAGAAAATCATCTACCAACTTTTTGCAGCCGGTCTTGTGAAAAATATCACCGATCTCTATAGTCTGGATTATGAGGAATTGCTAAGGCTTGAGGGCTTCAAAGAAAAAAAAGCCAAAAATTTGCTAGAGGCAATCGCAAATACCAAAAACATCGATTTGTGGCGATTGATTCATGCGCTGGGGATCGAGCATATCGGCGAGGGGGCGAGCAAAAAACTCGCCCTTGCTTTTGGGCTAGAGTGTTTTGACAAGGATTATGATGCCCTCACTCGCATCGATGGCTTTGGCAAGGAAATGGCAGAGTCTTTTTTGGAATTTAGTCAGGTCAATGCTAGGCTCATCCACGTCCTATTAAAGATTCTGACCCCAAAGGTGCAACAGACCCAAAATCCGGTGCAAAATTATTTTTCTGCCAAAAAAATCGTGCTTACTGGCAGCATGCAGCGCTCGCGTGAGGAGGTGGCCGCTCTGCTAGAGGGCGTAGGAGCAAAAATCAGTACTAGCGTGAGTGGGAAGGTAGATTTTGTGATCTATGGAGAAAATCCTGGCAGCAAGCTAGATAAAGCTCGTGAGCTTGGGGTGGGGATACTCTCTGAGGCGGAGTTTTGGGAAAAATTCCAGGGGTGAATTTTTGCTTTATTGGTTTTTTGCCTCATATTTTTATGGCTTTATGTTTTTAAATTTTTCATGGATAGGAGTTTGCATGCAAAGCCCTTAGGCGACGTGAGTTGTGCGCAATGCTTGCGGTGGCATGGCTTTGGATTTTGCTTGCTATTTGTGCTTTTTAAGCAGGCCTTGGTTATGTGTTTTGATGAACCCATGGAGTTTGTGGCAAATTTAATCATTAAGAGCTAAGCTTGCAGGGCACAAGAGATGGCACAAAACATTGATGTTTAAAACTCTCATCCAAAAATAAGTTCATTCCTTTTATAGTCGCCATATTTTGCTTCATCTGGCCGTTAGCTGGATTTTTCTTCCCCCAATTCCCTCTCTAATTAAAAATATCAGCAATGGGGTATCAAAGCACAAAAACTTTTGTACTCCAATCCTCTATCTAAAAACACAGGCATGCCCTCTTTCTCCCCAAAAATCCGCAAAATTTTTGTTTTTTGTGTTATAATCCTGCGAATTTTTTAGATTTTTCCAAGGAATAGAATGTCAGAAATTATTGGTATTAGGATTGGAGAGGAAATTTTTGATACACAAACCGCCCAAGAAAAAGGCCTTAGGGGTGTGGAAATTTTGTTTGATAATTCTCAAGATTCTCTCTCTATCATTCGCCATTCCTGCGCGCATTTGATGGCCCAGGCGATCAAAGAACTCTATCCTGATGCGAAATTTTTCGTAGGCCCTGTGGTGGATGAGGGCTTTTATTATGATTTCAAGACAGCTCACAAAATCAGCCAAGAGGATCTCGCAAAGATCGAAAAGCAGATGAAGGAGATTGCAAAAAGAAAACTCCCCATCATCAAATCCACCATGACTCGCCAGGAAGCACTAGAAAAATTCCAAGATGATGAGCTCAAGCAGGCGGTAATGAGCAAAATTCCAGGTGATGACTTTGGGGTTTATGCACAGGGGGATTTTGAGGATCTGTGCCGCGGGCCCCATCTACCAAATACGAAATTTTTGCATGCCTTCAAGCTCACAAAGCTAGCTGGTGCGTATTTGGGAGGAGATGAAAGCGCTGAGATGCTCACTCGGATCTATGGTATCGCCTTTGCAGACAAAGAAATGCTAAATGCTTATCTGCATCAAATAGAAGAGGCAAAAAAGCGAGATCATCGCAAGCTGGGCGTAGAAATGGGGCTTTTTACCTTCGATGAGGAGGTAGGCGCTGGGTTGCCCATTTGGCTGCCCAATGGTGCAAGACTGCGCAGGAGGATTGAAGAGCTCTTAACCAAGGCATTGATGATTCGCGATTATGAGCCTGTGCGCGGCCCTGAGCTCCTCAAAAGTAGCGTGTGGAAGACCAGTGGGCATTTTGATAATTATGGCGAAAATATGTATTTTACCACCATTGATGAGGTGGAATATGGATTGAAACCCATGAATTGCGTGGGGCATATCAAGGTCTATCAGAGTTCTGTGCGCAGCTATCGCGAGCTACCACTGCGCTTTTATGAGTATGGCATCGTGCACCGCCATGAAAAAAGCGGCGTATTGCATGGACTTTTGCGCGTACGAGAGTTCACCCAAGATGATGCGCACATTTTCTGTCGTCCCACTCAGATTAAAACAGAAGTGAGTAACATCATTGCATTTACAGATAAAATCATGCAGGCATTTGGATTTTGCTATGAGATGGAGCTTGCCACAAGGCCACAAAAATCTATCGGGCAGGATGCTGTTTGGGAGGTTGCCACACAAGCACTTATTGATGCTCTGCAAGAAAATCATATTCATTACAAAATCGATGAGGGTGGGGGTGCATTTTATGGTCCAAAGATTGATATCAAAATCACAGATGCAATCGGGCGCAAATGGCAGTGCGGCACGATACAAATTGATATGAATTTGCCTGAGCGCTTTGCTCTAGAATATATCGATGAAAACAACACTGCCCAGCAGCCTGTGATGATCCATCGCGCCATTCTTGGGTCATTTGAGCGCTTTAGTGCGATTTTGACTGAGCATTTTGGTGGAGAATTTCCTTTTTTCATCGCGCCAGTGCAGGTGGTTCTAATCCCTATCACAGAATCTCAGCACCAATACGCACAATCCCTGCGCAAAAAAATCATCGCTCTTGGTGCGTATGCAGAGGTGATGAACAAGAATGAAACACTAAATAAAAAGATTCGAAACGCAGAAAAGCAGCATGTCCCCATGATTCTAGTCATCGGCCAAAAGGAGCAAAATAGCGGTACTTTGGCCATCCGGGATCGCAGGGAAAAATCCCAATATGAAATGAAAGAAGAGGAGTTTTTGCATATGGTGGAACAAAAGATGAAAGAGGTTAGTTTTTGAGTAAAGAAGAAGTATTGTTAAATCAGGAGATTCATTTTAAAGAGGTTCGGTGCGTGGGGGATGATGGGGAGGTTTATGGGATTATATCTTCTAGTGAGGCGCAAAAAATTGCAAATTCTAAGGGGTTGGATTTGGTGTTGATTTCCCCCAATGCCAATCCGCCTGTGTGCAAGGTGATGGATTATGGAAAATATCGCTACCAATTAGAAAAAAAGCAAAAAGAGGCGCGTAAAAAGCAAAAGCAAATTGAAATCAAAGAAATAAAGCTCTCCACTCAGATTGCACAAAATGACATCAATTACAAAGTCAAGCATGCCAGGGAATTTATCGCTGAACAAAAGCATGTGAAATTCAAAGTCGTACTAAAAGGGAGGGAGACTAGCGATCCTCAGGGAGGCTTTGAGGTCTTGCGCAGGATTGCGGGGATGGTTGAGGATATCGCCACACCTGAAAAAGAACCCAGGGTAGAGGGGCGCTATGTCATATGGCTTTTTGTCCCCAAAAAGCAGGAAAAAAATCATCTTATGAAAGGAGAACAGACATGCCAAAAATGAAAACAAACCGCGGCGCAGCGAAAAGATTTAAAGCCAAAAAAAATCTGATCAAGCGTGGTAGTGCTTTTAGAAGTCACATTTTGACCAAAAAAAGCCCCAAAAGAAAAGCAAATCTAAAAAAACCACAGTATGTGCACAGTGCAAACATAGATTCGGTAAAAAATCTACTTTGCCAAGCATGAGCAGGGCTAGATTCGGTAAAAACTCCCCTCGTTGAGGGAAAGATTAGTCAAAGGACTACACCTATTAGGTAAAGGAGAAAAAATGAGAGTAAAAACAGGTTTTGTCAGAAGAAGACGCCATAAAAAAATCCTAAAACTTGCCAGAGGCTTTTATAGCGGAAGAAGAAAGCATTTCAGAAAGGCAAAAGAGCAATTAGAAAGAAGCATGTATTATGCCTTCCGTGATAGAAAGCAGAAAAAAAGAGATTTCCGCAGCCTTTGGATTGTGCGCATCAATGCAGCATGCAGGATGAGTGCAATGAGTTATTCCAAATTCATGCATGGATTGAAGCTTGCAAATGTCGAGTTAGATCGAAAGGTGCTCGCAGATATGGCAATGAATGATAGCGCTGCATTCCATGAGATCCTATCCATCGCCAAAGAGGCACTGCATAAAGCCCAAAAATAATCTCCCTTGCCAAAGGGAGCTTTCATGACTCTGCAAGAGATCCTAACAGAGGGGGATACGCAAAAAATACAAAATCTTCTTTCCCAAAGAATGGTCAAAAATATGGAATTTTTTGCGATTCATTCCCCCAAACTCTTCACACAACTCAAAAAACCGCCCACAGATTACAACCTCCTCTTTGATAAGAAAGGGCTAAACATCATTGATTTGCGCACCAAAAGTCTGCTCTATCCTACGTTAGAAGGGCAATACACCATGGTCGAGACACATGGCGAGCTCTCCCTCTCTCCGAGCAAAAATCCGCGCTGGAAATTGCATCATAATGAAGTATCTCTCTCCCCAATTGATGAGAAAAAATTCCCAATTACAGGGGAGGCAATCGCTTCTTTTATCAAGCTTTTGCAAAAGCATCAGGGCATCAAGGAATATTATCTCGATCCCAAATTCATGCCAACGACTTTGCTCTATGGGCTACTTGGGGGTTTGTTTTTGGAATTCATGCGAGAGCGAGGCGTGTTTTTTCACGCGCTTTTTATTTTTGAAGAAAATCTCGATCTCTTTCGCATTAGCTGCTATTTTTTGGATTATGAGGCGCTTTTTGAGAGCACCAATCCTAACGCATTGTATTTGTTTGTGCAAAACATCTTTGACAAAAAAATGATTCGCAATTTTTTTGCAGCCAGAAAGATTACGAGTAATTTTTTGCTCTGTGAACTGCAATGCTATCAAAGCAAAAAAATGCAACAAATCTCTTCTTTTGTGATGCAGGAATTTAGTGCTAATAAGCGCGGATGGGGGAGCTTTGAGGATGAGATGAAGGGTCTTGAGAATACCCTGCAAAATTATTCCATGCCTACGCTTTCTTTCCCCAAGCGCCAAAACATCCCCATTTGCGTGGTAGGAAATGGACCAAGCCTAGATGCCCTCCTTCCCTTCATCGCACAAAATCAAGAAAAGATGTTGATTTTTTCCTGTGGCACGGCGCTAAAACCTCTCAAAAATGCTGGGATTTGCGTGGATTTTCAGATTGAAATTGAGCGCATTGATTATCTTAGCGATGTTTTGAGGGCTGCACCCTTGGGCGATACCACGCTGCTTTGTGGCAATATGGTGAGTCCTGCTGCGCTTCATCAGGCCAGGGAGGCATATGTATTTTTGCGCGGAGGTAGTGCGTGTAGCTATCTTGATAAAAACAGTGTGATGGAGTTTTGCGCACCATTTGTAGGTAATGCAGGTGCGAGTCTGGCCATGCAGCTGGGAAGTGAGATTTTGCTCTGTGGGCTGGATTGTGGCTACATAGAGGGGGAGAGCAAACATGCAAGCAACTCCTACTATGGCAAAGAAAAGTCACAGATCCCAAGTCATGCCATAGAAGTGAAGGGAAATGCAAACAAAAGAGTTTTTGCAGATTCGATTTTTCTGCTTTCTTTGCAAAATCTTGCGGATGCCATTGATTTTTTGAAGCCACGTCTTGTGCTTAACCTTGGATTTGGCGCTTATGTAGAGGGTGCGCGCAGCATCCATGCAGAGGGCATCTCCCTGCGTCCCATCGACAAACAAGCTGCAATCTCACAAATCAAAAGCTATATGAAAAAAAATCCCCCTCTAGATTTTAGAGCAAAGATCACTAATGCCTATGCCTTCCGTGATTGCATGCTAGAACTCTTGGGGCGGGGCGCTAGAAGCAAAAAAGAGCTTTTTTGCCTCATGGATGAATTATTGCTTTTACTCTCTCAAACAAGCAGAAAAGATCCTCATCTTGGCATTTTATTTGAGGGTACATTAGCACATGTTGCCCAGAGCCTCCTGCTTTCTGCCATGCATCTGCCTCATGATGATATTTTTGTGTTTTTTGCACAATGTCTTGAGGTGATTGCGCGCATTTTTGACAAGATGCTACTGCAATACAAGCTGCTTTTGGGTCTCTATGCAAATACCCACAAAACTTGAATTCCTATTCAGAATCCTGATGCCTATGCAACAATGAATAAGCGCTGAGTAAGCGGCTGGAGTGGGGCACTCTTGGCCTTTCAAATGCTCTTTAAACCCAAATTTTAAAATCATAAAATCACTGGCTAGAAAGAGTGGAATCCTAGTATGCAAAAAGTAACACGTGGATTTTAAATTGTTACTAAAACTTAGCATTCAAGCAATTTTTGCTTTTTATCTTTGTCTTTTTTAGCATTATCCAGAATGTTAGGCTAGAGTTTTTAGGTCTTTTGTATGAAAGGAGAGGTTTTGGTAAGTCTAGAGAATGTGCACAAATACTTTGGCGATCACCATGTGCTCAAAGACATCAATTTGCAAATCACCAATGGAGAGAAGCTAGTCATCATCGGCCCCAGTGGCTCTGGAAAATCTACCACAATCCGATGCATCAATGGCTTGGAGGACATCAGCAGCGGAAAAATCATCGTGGGGGAATTGGAGATGAACCACAAAAATAAGCTAAAAATCTGCAGAGATTACTGCTCCATGGTTTTCCAGCATTTCAATCTTTATCCCCATATGAGTGCTCTAGAAAATCTTATTCTAGCCCCTATGAAGCTCAAAAATGTGATGATTACATCGGGCTTTTGGTGCTCAAAAACAAGAATATCAACAGCTTCAAGGATTTAGATAACAAAACCATAGGTGTGGCACAGGGCGCTACCACACAAAAGGTGCTGGAATCTGCGGCCAAAGAGGCTGGCATAAAAATCAAAGTAGATAATTATCCAGACTATCCCTCGCTAAAAGCTGCTCTTGTGGCTGGGCGCATTGATGCATTTAGCGTGGATAAATCTATATTGCTAGGCTATGTAGATAAGGATAGCAAGATCCTCAAAGACAATTTTGCAAAACAGAGCTATGACATTGCTACTAGCAAGAGGGATCTTGAATTTGCAAAATATGTGGATGAATTTGTAAAAACCCATCAAAATCAAATTAATGCGCTTAAGAAAAAATGGGGCTTATCAGAGTGATTGGCCCTTTGAAAAGGGCTTTTACCCGGGATTGGGATGTTTGGGTTTTTATCCCGCGTGGATATAGCCCTTTTAGTTATGGATAGGAGTATCTTTTGGATGAGGGCTTTGGTGCAATCAAACAAAAAAAAAGCCATAAACTTTGGCCTTGAGATGGATTGGAGATTTTCATAGAAGGAGAGGTAATGCAGGGCCCTTTTGCGCTTTCTAGATGGATGGAAACATTTCATAATTACCCCTTGTTTTTATCTGGTTATTTCTACACATTGATTTTGAGCGCAATCGCCATTGCTTTGGCTCTAGCTCTGGGATCTTTGAGCGGCCTAATGGCCACATCCAAGAAAAAGCCCTTAAGGCTAGCCTCTAGAATCTATGTGGAATTTTTTCAAAATACCCCACTTCTCACTATCATATTTTTCTTGTATTTTGTCATCCCCACGATTGGAGTGACTCTCTCGCCTTTCATGATAGGCATCTTTGGCGTTGGTGTGTATCATGGGGCTTATATGAGCGAGGTGGTGCGCAGCGGGATCCAATCCGTGCCAAAGGGTCAATTTGAAGCAGCGCAGTCTCAGGGCTTTTCTTTGGCACAGACGCTTTTTTATATAATCTTCCCTCAATGCTTTAGGAATGTTACGCCCACTCTTTTGTCACAATGCATCACCACCTTTGTTTTTTGCAATCACAAAAAAGCCCTAACCCTTTAGAAGTGATAGCGCAAGAGGAAGGAGAAGTAACTGCGGTCAGGATGGATAGTGCGGGGCAGGGTGAGAACCTGGCCTTGTGCATTCATGCCCCCCAGCGAGTATCCCGCAAAAATCGTGTCGCGGAAATACTGCAGTTTCAAATATACATGCCAATTTCTCGTGATAGCATGCTCTAACTGCAATCCCACTGTTTGGGCATCGCCCCTAGGGCTTTTGGTCACACGTGCATCGACTTTGAGATCAAAATATTTGTGATGAAAGGTGGTGTAGATGAGGCCAGTGAGTGCATTGGCAGCCACGACATTGGTCAATGCATCCGTATCATACAAGCTCCCCTCCCAAACGTCCATTTTTATGGGGTTCCCATAGATTCCCAGACGCCCATTGGCATCACCAAAATTTTTGTAAATACTTCCACCAAAAGAGAACTTATCTCTAAAGAAAAATTCCTGATCCACATAGAGGGTCTGGGCGGTTTTTTCTAGCTGTGCACCAAAGCCAATCACATCCCTTCCCAGCTTTCCCTGATTGAAAACAAAAAGGCCAATAGCCGTGGTTTTGGCACTCCAATTTTTGTCAAAAATATAGTGATAGGCCACCTCAACTTCTGGGATGGTATAGTAATTGGGACTGATATATGTAGCAAACTGTACCTTTGCACCAAAATTTTGGTATTTCGCTCCTGTAATAAAAAGGCTGTGATTTTGGGTGTAGTATCTGCCATAATCATAAAACCAGCTCGCAGAAACGGATGCACGTGCATCAGAGAAAAGTGCGAAGATATCGAAATTCGCCGCAGAGACGTGCATCTCAGCACCCTGGGTGTAGCTATCAAAAAAATTATAGCCATCTAGCTCATATCGCCCAGCTTTCAGGGCAAAATGCTCGCTTTTGAATTCCAAATACGCGTTATTTACGATGACATTGCGTGGCAGATGATTGGGATCTATTCCACTAAATCCATCATAAAATCCAATATAGCCCACAATTGTAGGAGCAAAGGGCACACCTTTTGCCTGCCACAGCGTACTATTTAAGATGACGCCATTGGTGCTCACACCAAATTTTATAGAAAGATAGTCATTAAAGGCATAGGATACATTACCTTGTAAAAATACTGTGCTATAGGAATCTGTGGGATATTTGAGCTTTTCTGGATCATAATGGATGTTATTAAAGCCAAGCTTACCAAAGATTTCCAATTCACCATCATAGCGAAGGTCAGAGAATCGAAAAGGCTTCCAAAATGGCTTTTTTGGCGGCGCTTTAGGAAGTACCACTGGAGTGGTGACTCCCTTGGTTTTTTTATCCTCTTCTTTTTTGTGTTCCTCTTTTTTGGATTCTTTGGACTCTTTTTTACCCTCCTCCTTTTTGGACTCTTTGGGCTCTTCTTTTTTGATTTCTTTTAGCATCTCTTTGAGGATTTCTTTTTTGGCCTGCGTCTCTGGGCTAGGAGCTTTTTTTCGCCCCTTGGTCTTGGGAGCGGGCGCATCAGCGGCTTTTTGGATGGCCTCTGGGATGATTTCTTTTAGCTGCTCTTTTACTTGTTCTTTGATATGCTCACTAAGCTGCTCTTTGAGTTGTTCTTTTAGCTGCTCTTTTACTTGTTCTTTAATCTCGGTGTTTTCTGGCTCCTTTTCTGGTTCTTTATTGATTTCTTTGGAAGTGGGAGCCTTGCGGAAATCTAGGAATCTGGATGAAGAGGTGGTCTCTTCAATTTTTTCTTTTTTCTCTACTTCTGGAGATTTTTCCTCTGTTTTAGCAGCTGTGCTAGCTGGGTTTTCTTCAGATTTTTTCTCCTCCTGTGTGTTTGGAGTGCTAGCTGGGGTGGTGGGTGTTATGGGTGCAGCCTGGGTATTTTGCTCTAGATTTTGTGCTTTTGTTTTCTCCTCCTGTGTGTTTGGAGTGCTAGCTGGGGTGGTGCTTGGCGTGCTAGGGTTTGGGGGCTGTGCTTTTTTATCTACTTCTGGGATGATTTCTTTGAGTTGCTCTTTTAGCTGTTCTTTTACCTGTTCTTTGATTTGATCTTTGAGTTCTTTTTTTTGTTCATCTGGGGGAGGGGGAGGGGTTTTTGGAGTTTGCTCAACCTCTTCTTCGATGGTTTGGGTGGGTTTTACATCCTTAGAAGTGGGATCCTGACGGAAGTTAAGAAATCTTGATGCAGAGGTGGCATCTTCAATCTCAATGGTTTTTTGCTCAATGGATTCCTTTGGTTTTGCTTGGTTTGTAGCCGCTGTATTTTGTGATGCGTTGTCTGCTTTGGTAGCTGCATTTGTGGCAGGGGCTGTTGCTGTGTCTTTTGAGCTGGTATCAGGAGGATTTTGAGGAGCTATGGCATCTTTGGTAGAGATTTCTTTTGAGTGCTTTTTTTCTGCCTCTTTCCCCTGCGTGTTTTTTGGCTCATTTGCCTGATGCTTTGGCTTTTTTGCTTCAGTGGAGGATTTAGCAGAGGAATCTTTGCTAGTCTTGAGAGAGGGGCTAGTTTCATCCTTTGTAGGCGAGTTTTGAGAGGATTTCTCAACAGAAGAAATTGATTTTGTGGCTTCTTTTGAAGGGATTTCATTAGCCAATACAACAGATCCGAAAAACAATCCCAAACACCAATAAGCTTTTTTCATGGAAACACCTCTGGGAGATTCTAGGAGCTAGCTCTAATTACTGTGGAAAACCCCCTGCCACAATATGCCAATTCGGATTTACAAAAAGTAAAACGAAATTATAATATAAAATAGAAATATTTCTTCAAAAATATCACAAAACTTTAATAAATTTTCCAAAATCTTCTACTTTTCTCTGCATTGGAGAAAGATTTGGATTTCTTGATGCAGTGTAAAAATTTCTTGCAAAGAATTTGGGGTTTGAGACGCAAAATGCTCAAGCACAGATAAAATCCCTCTAGAAATCTCACCAAAGCAGATGCTTTGCTCCAAAAATGCTACTACCAGAATATCATTAGCACTATTTAGCGCTGCTCCAAGCCTTGGATTTTGCAAAATCATTTCGCGTGCCTCCCAGATGGGATAGCGTAGGGGAGAGATTTCTTCAAATGCAATGGCTTTGAGACTGCAAAAATCTAGCGCAGGGGTGAGACACTCTTGCTTTGCACGAATGGGATTGAGTGCATAGGAGATGGGCAATGCCATATCAGGATTTGCAAAATGCGCGATAGAGGAGCCATCCTTAAAGCTCACAATCGCATGGACAATGGAGCTGCGCTCAATCAACGCATCCAGATTCTCTATCCCAAAGAGCCATTTTGCCTCGAGTAATTCAAAAAGCTTATTGACCATCGTGGCAGAATCAATGGTGATTTTATTTCCCATTTTCCAGTTGGGATGACACAGGGCGTCTTCTGGTTTTTTTGTGGCAATGTCTTGTATGGGAGTGTCGCGAAATGCCCCTCCGCTTGCGGTGATACAAAGCTTTTGAATGCTGTGCCTGGGATGCGTGCTTAAAAGATACCAAATCCCAAAATGCTCGCTATCCACTGGGATGATGGGATAATCTTGCAATAGCCAACCCCCGCTTACCAGGCTTTCTTTGTTGGCGAGCGCTAGGGTTTTTTTCTGCTTCTTTGCTTCTAGACTTGGAGCAAGTCCTGATAATCCAACAAGTGCATTTACAACAAGTTTGGAGCAAGAATCTGCAATCGCTTGCAAAATCCCCTCATCTCCAAAGAGTACACGCGCACCCAGTGCTTTGAGATTTGTGGCGTCATTTCTGTCTTGGATTACAACGATTTTTGGTCGGTGGATGGCGATTTGCTCATTGAGTAGGGGGATGTTCCTCCCCGCGCACAAAACCTCCACCTCAAGATTCCATAATTTTGCGATGCTTAGGGTTTGCACCCCAATGGATCCCGTGCTGCCTAGTAGTACCATGGAATCTTAAAAAAAGCTTGTTTCATAGGTGGGGGAAAAATACAGTAGAAAATGCATGGCAATGGCGCCAAATAAAATCGCATCAAAACGATCCAAAATCCCTCCATGCCCTGGCAAAAAACTCCCGCTATCTTTGAGATTCTCCCTGCGCTTGAGATAACTCTCAAACAAATCTCCCAATACTCCAGAGAGCGCAACAACAAGACTAATAAAAAATGAAACCAAGAAGCCTTGGTGCAAAATCCCAATGCCAAGCAGGCTACCAATGACAACAGAGAAAAAGGTGCCAATGAGTAGGCCCTCAATGGTTTTTTTTGGAGAGCTTGGGCTTAGGGGGGTTTTGCCAAAGATCCTGCCACCAAAATATGCCGCGCTATCACAGAGTGCAATGATGATGACAAGCCAGACAATGGCCTCGATGCCAAAATCTTTGTAAATAGAAAATAGCGTAAGAAATGGCAGGGTAGGGTAGAGGAAGGCAAGAATATAGCGCGGGCTAAAGCTCTGTCTATAGGCCAAAATCCCGCTTAGAAGCATTGCACCAAAAATGGCAGATTCCATGGGGTTTTGGTTGAAAAACGCCGAAATCCACACCAGGGATGTAAAGACAAAGAGCAAAAAAGACTGCTTGCAGCCTAGCAGCACCAAACTCTCTTTGAGTGCAGCCAGAAGAGTGAGGCCCAAGGTAGCCCAAATGAGATAGACATTATTAATCCACACCAAAATTACAAAAATCACAAGGAGGATGATCCCTGTGACATAGCGCTTCTTTTCATTCAAAAAGGCATTTTTTAGATTCATCTGTATCCTTCAATCATAGCTTTCCATTATAGCAAAGCTCTATTGCTTTGCTTGTCTGGCTAAAAATTCTTGAATGTTCTCCAAGACCTTTTGGACTAAAATTTTGCGGGAATGCTCATATGCCCAAGCAATATGTGGGGTGAGGATCATCTTTGCGTGTAGGGCAGGGTTGAGAAAGGGATGATCTTTTTTCATGGGTTCACTTGCAAGCACATCTGCACCAAAATACAATTCCCTTTCTAGTAATTCTTTTGCAATATCTGCTTCATTAACGATTCCCCCACGCCCCACATTAATGAGGATGGATCCATCGCGAATCTTGCAGAGATTTTGGGAGTTTAGGAGATTTTTGCTTTTGTCACTAAGTGGGGCATGAATGGAGATGATATCTGAGCTACTTAGCAAATCTTCCAAATCTTTGTAGGCATATGGGCAATCTTTTTGTGGTTGCTTGCTCACAGAAGCATAGGAGATTTTTGCGCCAAAACACTGGGCGATTCTTGCCACTTCCTTGCCAATGCTTCCCAGTCCAATAATCCCCCACTCTTTGCCATCCATTTGCCTAAGCCCCTTGCCAACATGAGTAAAGATGGAGCTATTGCTCCAGCTTCCAGATTTGCAATAATCATCATAATATCGAGTACGCAAAAGCAAATCAAGCGCAAGGGTCAGAGTATGCTGGGCTACGCTCTTTGTGGAGTAATCTGCTACATTTTTGACTTCTATACCGAGTTTTTTGGCGCATTCCACATCAATGATGTCTGTGCCTGTGGCAGTCACTGCGATGAGCTTGAGGTTAGGGCAGCGCTGCAGAATCTCTGCGCGTAGTTGAGTTTTGTTGGTGATGAGGATTTGCGCATCCTTGATGCGATCATAAAGCTCAGAATCTGAGGTGATGGGGTAGGAGAGAAATTCTCCCCACTGTTCCAACAAACTCAAATCCACCTCTCCCAAAGTTTGAGCATCAAGAAGAACAATTTTCATTTTCATCCTTTTTTATTTATTTACGCATTTGCCATGCAGGATTTTTTAGGTTATGATTCGTGCAAAATATTAGCAAATTTTTTGAGGTTAGAGGTTTGAAACGAAACAATGTTATTAATATTTTATTAGATTCCATTCCCTTTATTCAACAATTTCAACATCAAGTCATGGTGATAAAATACGGGGGATCTGCGCAAATCAATCCCAAACTAAAACTTAATTTTGCCAGAGACATTGTGCTTTTGCGACTTTTAAGCATCAAGGTGGTGATTGTTCATGGTGGAGGCAAGGACATCAATCAAATGCTAGATCGCTTAGGGATTCCAAGCGAATTTGCAAATGGTGTGCGCATCACGAGCAAGGAGGCCATGCCCGTGGTAGAAATGGTGCTAAGCGGGAATATCAATAAAGAGCTTTGTGATTTTCTCAACGCCCATGGTGCCAAGGCCATCGGGATTAGTGGCAAAGATGGACATTTGTTTTGCGCAGATTCCAAGGACAATAATTACACAGGCGAGATTACAAAAGTCAATCCTGAGTTAATTCTCTCACTCCTAGAAGGAGGATTTGTCCCTGTGGTTGCACCTATTGCATATGGAGAAGGTTTGGGGCATTTGGGATTGAATGTCAATGCAGATTACGTGGCTTGCGAGATCGCAAAGGCACTCAATGCCTCAAAGATCCTTTTCCTCACAGACACCAAGGGTGTTCTAGATGACAAGGGTGCATTGATCCCAAGCATCAATGAAGAGCTCTTCCTCTCCCTCAAGGAGCAGGGGGTAATCACTGGAGGGATGATTCCAAAGATCTCTTCTTGTCTAGAATGCGTGAGAAATCATGTCAAAAAAGCCCATATCATCGATGGCAGAATCGAGCACTCTCTCTTGCTAGAGCTTTTTACCAGCGGGGGGGTTGGCACAGAGATTGTGTGAGTTTCTGGGGATTTTTGGATGTATTTTGAAGCACAAAAAGTGCAGATAAGGGCCTTTGGGCGAGGATAGCACAACAACACTCCCTAAATTGGGCGAGGCTTTGTGGCATTGTTGGGATGGGTGCTGCATTATTAGGGGTTTGGCACATAATAATTGAAAAATTGAAAAACAAATCCCTGAATAAAATTTTGTTGACTAAAGCAAATGTAGCGTATGGATAGGGTATGCGATAAGCGCACAAGGTTGCAGAGGATCTCTGTTGGAAAAATTTATTTTAGTGAAAATTACAGTTTTCATAACTTAATTTTACTAAAAAATTAAATCTACAATTTACTCATGAACATGGAATAAGAGATTTAGTCTAAGAGTTCGCTGGCCTTTGTGATATCGATGTGACAGTAACCACCAGGATTTTTTCCTAGATAATCTTGATGATATTCCTCAGCCACGACAAAATTTCTCAAAGGTTCTAGCTCAATTTGGATCTTTTTTTGATGCTGTTTTTGAAGCTGCTCTAGGGCGCTAAAGATCCTTGGATAGTGATTGCTGTCTATGTAGTAAATCCCAGTGCGATATTGGCGCCCATGATCCCCGCCCTGCTTGTTGATGCTGGTGGGGTCAATCACTCTGAAATAATAACCCAAGAGCCTCTCTAAACTTAGCTCTTCTGATTCAAAGACAATCCTTATTGTTTCGGCGTGATCGCTTTCATGCAGTTCTTCATAGCTGGTATGCTCACGATTTCCATTTGCATATCCAACAAGCACCTCCTTGATGCCAGAGATGCGCTTCATATACGCCTCCAATCCCCAAAAGCAACCCCCAGCCAAATAAATTACCTCTCTCATTTCTCGCTCCTAATTTTCTATTAATTCCATCAAGAAAGGCCAAGGGTTTTTTCTAGCTCTGCGACCTTAGTCCAAGTCTCTACGATGGAATCAGGATTCAAGGAGATAGAATTAATCCCCTCTCTTACCAAAAATTCCGCGATTTCTGGATAGTCACTTGGTGCTTGTCCACAAATCCCGCAATATTTTTTATGCTTTTGACAGGCTTTTATCGCGCGCTTAAACATCTCAAGCATTGCAGGATTGCGCTCATCAAAAATATGACTCACAAGCTGCCCATCTCTATCTACTCCCAAAGTAAGCTGTGTGAGATCATTGGAACCGATAGAAAAACCATCAAAAAGATTGAGAAACTCATCTGCCAAAATTACATTGACAGGAAGTTCGCACATGATGTAGATTTTCAATCCATTTTTTCCAGATTCTAGCCCATTGCGACGCAGGATCTCTAGCACCTTTCTGCCCTCTTCTAATGTACGCAAAAAGGGAATCATCACCTGCATATTGGTCAGCCCCATTTCCTCGCGAACCATGGCAAGGGCTTGGACCTCCCACTCAAATGCAGCGCGATAAAGTTCTGAATAATATCTGCTCGCACCCCTATAGCCAAGCATAGGATTTTCTTCCTGGGGTTCATAGTTTGTCCCTGCGATCATCCCTCGATACTCATTGGATTTAAAATCACTGGTGCGAACAATCACAGGCTTAGGATAGAATGCTGCAGCAATCATGCCCATCCCCTCAGCGATTTTCTTGATGAAAAAATCCTTGGGATTATCATAGCCTGAAATGAGTTTTTTGATTTCTTTAAAATCTGGCACATCTGTTTTTCCGTTTTGGATATCCACGAGTGCAAGAGGATGGGCCTTGATTTGATTGAGGATAACAAGCTCCATTCTTGCAAGACCTACTCCATCACTGGGCAGTTGCGAAAAACTAAAGGCCTTTGCAGGATTTCCAATATTCATATAAATTTTTGTCTTGGTATTGCCTAGATTGCTTAGTTCGATTTTTTTTACCTCATATTCATGGATCCCTGCATACACATAGCCCTCCTCTCCCTCAGCACAAGACACCGTTACCTCCATGCCTGTATAAAGTCTATCTGTTGCCCCTACTGCTCCTACAATCGCAGGCACGCCAATTTCTCTAGCCACAATTGCTGCATGGCAGGTCCGACCACCACGATTGGTGATAACAGCCGCAGCCTTTTTCATCACAGGTTCCCAATCAGGATCTGTGTTATCTGTTACAAGAATCTCGCCCTCTTTGAAGGTGTTCATATGCTCAATATCATTGATAATTCTTACCTTTCCCACTCCAATTTTTCCGCCTGTTGCCCTGCCCTTTATGACCACCTCTCTTTCATCATTGTATTTAAATTTATATTTTTCAATGACTTGAGTGTTGTTTTTGCTCTTTTGACTTTGCACGGTTTCAGGACGCGCCTGCACGATGAAGATCTCTCCACTATCCCCATCCTTTGCCCATTCCATATCCATAGGACGGTATTCCCCAGCTTCTTGAGAATAATGCTTTTCAATCCTCATGGCATATCTTGCAAGCGTCAAGATATCTTCATCTGTGATGGAGAAGGTTTGCATTTCTTTTTGGGTGGTGGCAATGTTTTTGGTAGGATGATCACTGCCACTGGGTGCATAGACCATTTTTACATGTTTGTGTCCCAGCTGTCTTTTGATGATGGGGCGTTTTCCTTCTTGAAGCGTGGGTTTAAATACATAAAATTCATCAGGATTCACCGTCCCTCCCACGACATTCTCCCCCAATCCCCAACTCGATGTGATAAAAACCGCATCCCTAAATCCCGTCTCTGTGTCAATGGAGAACATTACTCCAGAGCTGCCCTTATCAGCACGAATCATTTTCTGCACGCCCACAGAAAGAGCAACCTTAAAATGATCAAACCCCCTAGAAGCACGGTAGCTTACCGCCCTATCTGTAAAAAGAGAAGCAAAACAAGCCTTAATATAATGGATAAGCCCCGTCTGTCCTCTAACACTCAAATAAGTGTCTTGTTGTCCGGCAAAACTCGCATCTGGCAAATCTTCTGCAGTAGCAGAACTACGCACTGCCACATCTGCATGCTTCATGCCATATTCCTCGCTCAAAATCTCATATGCCTCAAAAATCTCATCCCTAAGATCAGCGGGCAATGGGGTACCAAAAATCAATTCTCTGATTTTTTTGGAGCGCGTTTTTAATACATCAATTTCTGTTACATCAACATCTTTTAATAATTCTATGATTTTTTCTTTGATGCCTCCACTATCTAGCAGATACCAATAAGCTTCACTAGTGATTGCAAAGCCATTGGGCACCTTGATACCCACGGGTACTAATTCTTGAAACATCTCGCCTATGCTAGCATTCTTGCCACCCACCAGTGGAACGTCCTTGTTATTCAATTCCCTAAAAAACTTGATGTATTTCATGATCTCTTTTTCTCTCCAGCATTGATGTGATTTTTGTCGCAAACCCATTCAAAAATAGGTCTAGGCATTATTGTAATAGATAAATCTTTATAAAAACTTATGCAGGTGCGCAAAACTTAGTTTTCAGAAATCTTTTTATTACAAAAACACGGGTCTTTTTGTTAAAATCCCAAAATCAAAATTTCGGAATTCTTGAGGTAAAAATGCCCGCCAATTTACAGGAGCAATTAGACAAGCATAAATTAAGTTTTGAGGACTATGAGAAGATCCAAGCAATTCTAGGCAGGGAACCCAACCTAGTCGAGCTTGGGATATTTTCTGCGATGTGGAGTGAGCACTGCAGCTACAAATCTAGCAAAAAATACTTGCGAGGCTTTCCCACCAAGGCCCCATGGGTCGTGCAGGGACCAGGAGAGAATGCAGGCGTGATTGATATCACCAAGGGTTATTGCGCGGTGTTCAAAGTAGAATCCCACAACCATCCCAGCTTCATAGAGCCTTATGCGGGAGCTGCCACGGGGGTGGGCGGGATCTTGCGCGATATTTTCACCATGGGTGCGCGTCCTGTAGCGAGTTTGAATTCCATTCGTTTTGGACGCATAGATGGGGGAAATCCCACAAACAAACTGCATCAATTCTTGCTAAAAGGCGTGGTAGGTGGCATTGCTGGCTATGGCAATTGCATGGGGGTACCCACCATCGGCGGAGAAACTAGCTTTGATCCCTGCTATGATGGCAATATTTTGGTCAATGCCTTTAGCCTAGGGATCGTGAAAAAAGAAGAGATTTTTTATGCAAAGGCAAAGGGTGTGGGAAATCCTGTGATCTATGTGGGGAGCAAAACAGGGAGGGATGGCCTAGGGGGTGCTGTAATGAGTAGTGATAAATTTGATGAAGGCTCCAAATCCCTACGCCCCACAGTACAAATTGGCGATCCATTTGCAGAAAAACTCCTATTAGAGGCCTGCTTAGAGCTTTTTGCAAAAGATCTCATCATCGGGATCCAAGACATGGGCGCAGCGGGGCTTACGAGCTCTAGCTTTGAGATGGCTGGACGCAGTGGCAGCGGGATGATCCTGCATCTTGATAGAGTGCCCATGCGCGAGGAAGGCATGACGCCCTATGAATTGATGCTTAGCGAATCCCAAGAGAGGATGCTTATCTGCGCCAAAAAAGGCAAAGAGAGAGAGGTGATAGAGATTTTTGAGAAATGGGAGGTAGATGTAGCAATCATTGGGGAGGTGAGTGATAGTGGGAAAATGGAGCTTTATTGGCATGGGGAACTTTGCGCATCCCTGCCCATTTCTCCCATCACAGAATCTGCCCCCCTGCTAAATCGCCCCACACAAGAGCCTAGCTATCTCAAATCCTTGCGGGCAAAAGCACAAATCCCACAGATCACAGATCCCAATGTTTTGCTATTGCAAATGCTCTCTAGCATCGAAGTTTCTGATAAATCCTATATCTATGAGCAATTTGATAGCATGGTGCAGACAAATACCCTGCAAGGCCCTGGCAAGCTTGATGCAAGTACGATTCGCGTCAAAGAAAATCACACCGCATTATCCCTGGCAATTTTTTGCTCCCCACATTATTGCTATCTCAATCCTCAAGTTGGCAGCAAGATAGCCGTAGCACAGGCGGGGAGAAAATGCATAGCGCGCGGGGCTATTCCTCTTGCAATCAGTGATTGTTTGAATTTTGGCAATCCAGAAAATCCTGAAGTGATGTGGCAACTCAAAGAAGCTACTAGTGGCATCAAGGAGGCTTGCGAGATCCTCAAAACTCCCGTGGTAAGCGGAAATGTCTCGCTCTATAATCAAACAGATGATAGAGATATCTACCCCACTCCCACTATTGTCAGCGTAGGGCTGCATCATGATGTGCATAGAGTATGGAATTCTGCCATCAAAAAAGAGGGTAATGCCTTGATTTTGCTTGGTGAGGTGAGGGAGGAATTTGGAGGGAGCCTAGCACAGCGATTATTATTTAATGGCGCAATTAGTGGGGATTGTCCACAGATAGATCTTTACAGAGAGCGTGCTTTGTGGGATCTCATGATTGCCTGCACGCAAAAAGATCTCATTATAAGCGCCAAAAGCGTGGGCAAAGGTGGCATCGCCCTAGCCCTTAGCAAAATGGCGATACTGGGCCAGAGAGGAGTGGAAGTTTCCACCTCCCTCCCCCAAGCCCTGCTCTTTGCAGAATCTCAAAGTCTCATGATCCTAGAGTGTGCACAAGAAAATATAGAGGCAATTGCCACTCTTGCAAAAAGACATCAGATTGCCTGCCAGAGAATTGGCAGCATAGGCGGAGCACAAATCCAAATTGATACCATTTCCCTCCCTCTAGAAAAAGCAAAACAAGCCTATTACACAAGCTTTTCCAAATATCTCTCATAACAAAACAAAGGTGAAAACACAATGAAAAAAATTGCTCTTTTATTTTTTATTTCTCATTTTAGCTTTGCAGAAAATCTCACAGAACTTCAAACAAAAGAACCCTCCACAGAGTCTCCAAACAAAGAGACACCCAAAAAAGAATCAAGTCTAACTCCCTATCACAAGAGTTTTTTTACTATCATCACAGAAAATGATGCGTATCTCAATGCACATGTTGATCGCTTCTATACTGCAGGAACCAACTTCAACTACACTTCCAAGGAATATCTCAATAGTTGGCTTGGCTATTTGAGCTATGATTTTCGATCGCCCAAGGCCTCACGCTGGCAAATTGCAATCAACCAAGATCTCTACACCCCCATATCCAGGAAGGCAAATCCTGGTCCCAAAACCCATCCCTATGCGGGATATTTGAGCCTAAATTTTCTCATCTCACAGCGCAGGGAAAATAGCATAGAAGATCTCCAACTCCAAATCGGAGTCGTGGGGCCTGATGCACTGGGTAAGCAGACACAGGCACTCATCCATCATCTCACGCATAATCCTATTTTTTATGGTTGGAATCGCCAGCTAAAAAATGAATTTATCCTAAATCTGACATATGAATACATCCATAGATTTACGCTTCTTGATAGCAGGTACTTCTCCATTGATGTATTGCCAGGCCTAAAAGTAGCCCTTGGCAATGCCAAGACTTTTGCAGGATTTGGCGGGAGATTGCGCATGGGCTATAATCTCAAAAGCGATTTTGGGGTGGAGAAGGTTAATACCGGCTTTTTGGGAAGCAAGCCCTATAATGATGCTTTTTCCTTCTATGTATTTGGAGGTGTTTCTGGCTCCTATGTGATCCGCAACATCTTCATCCAAGGCAATAGCTTTGGCCCTCCTACAGATTTATCGCTTGAGCATTTTATCTATGATTTGGAATTTGGGGCTAGCATCATGTACAAGGGCTTTCGATTCTCCTATGTAATCACACGCTTAAGCAAGCAGTTTCAAGCCCAAAGGGGGGCGCATAGCTTTGGTAGCATTGTGCTAAGCTTTGCTTTTTGATGAAAAAAGCCCTCTTTTTTCTCTGTGTCATTGGGCTTTCTTTGGCCCAGGATTCTGATATCAATTCCCATCTCTCCAAAAATTCTGCCATGCTAAAAAATTATTATCTCGCAGTCAAGAAGCAGAGTGCAAATGCGCAATACGTGCGCTTTAGAGATTTTTTTCTCATTGATACCAAAAGCTATTACGCCCTATCTCCCCAAGAAAAAAAATCCCTTGCAAGCTCTCTGCTTGTCATGATTGCCATTTACAAGAGATCTAAGCCGCTGTATAGTGATTTTGGAGGTGTGAGCATGGATGGGATTTTGGCAGAGGACATCGATGATAGGAGGGCCAAAACTTTTCATTATCGCTTTGATGGGCGCTATTACACTGATTTGCAAAATCTCAAAAAAAGCCACATCCTCTATGCTTATTGCTCTCTGCCTGGCTTTAATCGCTGTGTTTTATTGGGGATTGGAGAGGAGTGGTAGGCAAAATTCAGTTGTATTTGATTGAGCTGAATCTGATTGAGCTGAATTAAATTTGACTGGATTTTGGCGCGGGTGCCATTTAAGCACTTTGAGCTAGGCAATCCCAAAACCTCAATCACCCACCCTCTTAAGCATCAATGGAAACCTCTCTCCAAGCCTCCCCGTGAAAAATCTCTAGCATAGCCCTAAATCTTCTAGCATTAAAACCCCAGCATGCCTATAATTGCTTAGTCATTGAATCCTTTCTAACACAGCCTTTGCATGTCCCTTGGCACGGATATTATAAAACGCCTCTTGAATTATCTCATCTTTTATGATAAAGGTGCTGCGAATGATGCCCATGACTTCTTTACCATACATCATTTTTTTGCCATAGGCACCATAGCGGGTTGCGACGCTTTTATCACCATCACTAAGCAACATATGCCCAAATTGCTGCTTGGTAATAAAATTTTTGTGTGTTTTGGTGCTATCAGGGCTAATGCCAATAACTAGAGCATTCTTGCTTTCAAATTCTGGTAGAAGCGCGCTAAATTCCTGCCCCTCCAATGTGCAGCCTGGTGTATTGTCTTTGGGATAAAAATAAAGAACAACAATCTTTCCTCCAAGATCCCTTAAGCTAATCTCAATGTCATCTTGATTTTTCAGGCAAAATTCTGGCGCTTTGTCTCCTATTTTTAACATGTCTCATCCTTTCGTGATTTTGTAATCCCCTTTTGCCACACCATTTCCATTTTCTGCCACTTGATGGGTGTGTGAGTTGTTTGGTAACAGTTGTTTTTTGGGAAATTTGCTTTTTTGGTATGGCATTCAATCAAAGAGGGTTTTATTATAGTATTCAAACGTAAATTATTAAAAAGGGGTCTTCATGCTTGCAAAAGGCTTTGTTTTCAAAACATTGGTGATTGGTATTAGTGCGATGGTTTTGTCATGGGGAGCGGCACCAGCGCCCTATCGCTCCAAAAATGGCATGGTAGTAACAAGCCATCCTTTGGCCAGCAAAATCGGGCAAGATGTATTGAATGCTGGTGGCAACGCAATTGATGCAGCTGTGGCTGTGGGCTATGCTTTGGCAGTGGTGCATCCTGCTGCAGGAAATATTGGAGGGGGTGGCTTTGCGATTATCCATCTTAAAAATGGCAAGAATCTAGCGCTAGATTTTCGAGAAACTGCACCATTGGCTGCCACAAGAGATATGTATCTGGATGCCAAGGGCAATGTAATCAAGGATGCGAGTGTTTTTGGATACTTGGCTGCTGGTGTGCCAGGCACAGTAGCTGGCATGAGTGCCATGCTAGAGAAATATGGCACCAAGAAGCTCGCAGATCTCCTAGCCCCCAGCATAAAACTCGCCCAGAATGGCTATAGGGTCTCCTATAGACAGGAACAGACTTTTGCTAAGATGAAAGAGCAACTACAAAAATTTGCATCCACGCGAAAATATTTTTTCAAACCCGATGGGAGCACCTACAAGGCAGGAGATCTGCTTGTCCAAAAAGATCTAGCAAATACCCTAAGACTGATTGCAAAAGATGGGCCGGATGCTTTTTATAAGGGGCCAATTGCAGATAAGATCGCAGAGGACATGAAGAAAAACAAAGGAATCATGACAAAAAAAGATCTAGCAAGCTATAAGGTCACATGGAGAGAGCCAGTAAGGGGCACTTATCGGGGTTATGAAATCATCTCCATGTCGCCGCCTAGCTCTGGTGGGGTACATCTCATCCAGATGCTCAATGTCTTAGAAAATGCCAATATCAAGCAAATGGGATTTGGTAGCTCAGATACCATCCACCTCATGGCAGAGGCAATGAGACAGGCCTATGCGGATAGGTCAGAATACCTAGGCGATCCAGATTTTATCAAAGTGCCTGTGAAAAAACTCATCGACAAGGCCTATGCAAAAAGCATTTATTCCAAAATCACCCCCAACGCCACTCCCAGCACAAAGCTTAAACCCGGTCTAGGTAGTTATGAAAGCAATCAAACCACCCATTATTCGGTGGTGGACAAAATGGGCAATGCTGTGAGCGTGACTTATACCATCAATGGCAGCTATGGATCGGGTGCGGCAGTCAATCATGCGGGATTTTTGCTCAATAATGAAATGGATGATTTTTCCATCAAGCCAGGTGTGGCCAATCTCTATGGTCTAGTGGGTGGGGATGCCAATGCCATCGCACCCAAGAAAAGGCCGCTTAGCTCGATGACTCCCACCATCGTATTGAAGGATAACAAACCCTTCATGGTCGTGGGCAGTCCTGGCGGGGCGAGAATCATCACGACGGTTTTGCAAGTGATTGTAAATGTGATTGATCATGATATGAATATCAGTGAAGCAATTTTGGCCCCACGATTCCACAACCAATGGCTACCCGATGAGATCAGGTTGGAGAAATACGCTGTACCAAAAGATGTGGCTGATGCGCTAGAAAAAAAGGGGCACAAGCTCTCAATAAAAGCTCCTATGGGCGATGTAAATGGCATCGTTGTCCTACCTAATGGTGAGGCTAGGGGCATGAGCGATCCAAGAAGAGAATTCTAAACCCCTGCCCTGCGCAAGAAAAATCCCAAGCACTTGCATCTAGCACTGCTTTCTCTGTGTCATTGCGCCCTACCTCACATCAAACGCCCCGGGGGATTGTGAGGCACGCCGCGCGCTCATCCCTTTTTTTGGTGCTTTGTGCACCCTGAAATTTTGTGCATCTTGAAATTTTATATGCCTTGAAATTTAAAAAGATCCTGCCACCACAAAAATCAAGCACAAGATCCGCTAAAAAACAGGATTTTTCTATCTAAAGCAAAAAGCCCACAGTCTTTTATGCCAAAACTATTTTTGTGAGAAACATCCAAGTGACATAAAAACTTTGCAAACTCCCTCCCCCCTTTTTTTTGAATCTTAAAAATTTCAATAAAGAATCACGGTGGTTTTTTGTGGTCCATGAACCCCAAAAACCGTCTGCAGCTCAATATCTGCTGTGCGCGATGGCCCCGCGATAAATAGGATGTTTGTAGGCAGGACATCCTGCATTTTTTTGAGATATTCAAGCCCTTCATAGAGATTGGCTAGGATCTTTTTAGAATCTAGCAGCATGATACAATGAGGAGCGATGAGGGATGTGAGCCTAGGAGAGGCAGTCGAACTCACGATGCCTACAATTCCCAAATTTGCAATACCCACGCGCGCCTCTATGATGCTAGCCTCAATCCCAAAAAGCTCCTCCCTATTCTCTTCGATACTCTTATCATAGGGCAAGGTCTGCACGCCTTCAATCTGAGTGATGTAAAGACTCAAATCTGTGGCACAGAGCAGCTTTTTGATGCCAGCATTCTTGATGACCTCCTTTAGATCCTGCTTGAGATTCTCTGGGTTTGAATGGATGAGCTCTGCTTTGTTTTTGCTCTGAAATTGGATGAATTCCTCAAGCAGACTCTCTTCTTCGTGTTTGATGCCATCAACAAAATGCGTTTGGAAATTGAATTTTTCGCGATATTGCAGTGCATGCCTGATATTTTTTAAAATCATTTCTTTACTCATAAATGACCCCCTTTAGCTTTTGGATTTGCTGATGAAGACTCGCATCAATGGGGGGAAACACACGATATTTCGTCCATTTGTTTAGCACAGGAATCATCGGATGCAAAAGCTTTCCAAGCCCACCAAAATTCCTTACAACCCAAAGCATATTCCTCCACTTGCTCCCAGAAGTCGCAAAGGAAGCAAAGCCATTCATCATTTTTTGCTCCATCGCATGGCCAGGGCTATTTTTTTGATAGCCCAGCACCTTACCATACCCCTGCCCTACCTTTTCGCTACGCAAATCGCGAATCAATTCTGCTAGAGGGATCTTCACGGGGCAAACTTCTGAGCAGCGCCCACAAAGGCTGCAGAGATTAACAATGGGCGCACAGTTATTTATCCCAAAAAGCTGGGGTGAGATCACTTCGCCAATGGGCCCGGGATAAGTACTAAGATAGGCATGTCCGCCAATCTTGTCATAGACAGGGCAGTGATTGAGGCAGGTACCACAACGAATGCAGCTTAGGGATTTAAAAAAATTCTTATCATTGAGCATGTTGGAGCGATGATTGTCTACTAAGATGACATGCACCTCTTTGGGGCCATCTTTCTCGCCTTCTTTTCTAGGAGAGGTGATGATGTTATTGTAGCAGGTGATGGGTGCGCCTATGGCAGAGGGAGCTAGCAGTGTCCCTAGCACGGATGCATCCTCAAAGCTCTCAATCACCTTTTCGATTCCACAAATTGCTACATGGATGTCGCATGCCGTGGTTGTCATGCGGCCATTGCCCTCATTTTCTACCAACCAAATGGCCCCTTCATTGGCGATAGCAAAATTCACGCCAGTAAGGCCAATTTTGAAGGTTTCAAATTCCTTGCGCAGATGCTTTCTTGCAATGGCATTGAGTTTTTCAGGCTGGGTTTCTAGCGGGGCTCCGAGCTTTTCTTTGAAGATCTCACCAATTTCGTAGCGATTTTTGTGGACGGCGGGCACGACAATGTGCACTGGTGTTTCATCGATGAGCTGGATGATGAGCTCTCCTAAATCTGTTTCAACAGCTTGAATCCCTCTTTGCTTCAAATAGGTATTAAGATGGATTTCCTCGCTGATCATGGATTTGCCCTTCAAAATCGAGGTGGCATTGTTTTTTTTGATCAAATCAAAAATAATCTTATTGGCATCTTCCCCCGTGCTTGCCCAGTGCACCTGAATGCCATTGCGGGTAGCATTTTTTTCAAAGCGCTCCAAGAGTTCATCTAAATGCGTGAGTGCCTTGATTTTTACCTGTCTGCCCTGCTCTCTTAGGTCTTTCCATTTGGTGTAGCGAGAATTGATGAGATTTCTGCGATTGTTTTTGAGCGTGTCCATCGCAGATTTGAGATTGGTGCGGAGTTGTTTGTCTATGAGTTTATGCTGGATGATTTCTTGATAGTCTTCTGAAGAATGATAGAAAGTTTTCATGATAAGTCCTTAAATTCCTGCTCTTTGGGCCAAAAAATCATAAAGGTGCATGGTTTTGATATTAAGCCCCATTTTTTGCATTTTGCCAGAGATATTCATCAAACAACCCCCATCTCCAGCCACCAAGCAATCCACTTGGCGAGCCTGTATGTCTGCGACTTTTTCCTGCACCATCGCATTGGAGATCTCTGGCTCTTTGACACTAAAAGTCCCACCAAATCCGCAGCACTCCTCTTCTCTTTCTAACTCGATGAGGGTGACATTTTCTAGTTGGTGGAGGAATTTTTTTGCTGAGGGGATGCATTGAGCGACGCGCAATGCGTGACAATTAGAATGCCAGGTGATTTTGATGGGCTCGCCCTTGTCTTTGAGCTCTAGCTCTGTTTTTTGATCCAAAAATTCAGAAACCTCATACACACGGGAACAAAATTGCTTCACACGCTCATATTCATGATGCCCCTCAAAAAGCTCAAGATAATCATGCTTCATCATGCCCGCACAAGATCCACTTGGCAAAACGATGGGATGATCTCCAGAAAAAAGCTCCACATTATAAAGCGCGACCCTCCTGCTCTCCTCAAAATATCCCGAGTTATAACTAGGCTGCCCACAACAAGTCTGATCCTTTTTGAAAATCACCTCCATCCCCGCATGCTGCAATAACTTGATGGCATTCACACATGCGCTGCTATATGCGATGTTTCCCAAGCAGGTCGCAAAAAAATAAACCTTCACTTTCACTCCTTATGTCAGTCAAAATTGGAATATTCTAGCAATAAAAAAATAAAATTCAGATTTTTTGATTGATTTTTTTGAAATAGAACAGGGATAAAACACAGAGCAAACCAAATGGGATGAGCATCATAATCTCTGGGGGGAGCAGCCCGCTGATACTGAGTTTGCCAAAAGCAAAAAACAAGCCCCAGATAACCAAGGCAAGAACAATGAACATAAAACCCAACAGCGCGAGATTGCTGTAGCGAGAGAGCGTGGGTGCATAAAAACCAATGATGATAGAAGTCAGTGGGACAAAAAACGGAATCAAGATAAAGGCATACAAAATAGCACGAATCTTTTCACTATTGCTATCTTGATTTTGCAGGATAATGAGGGATTGGATCGCATCGATGATAGAAACTGAGGGTTTATTTTGGTAGATGGTGTCTAAAATTTTTGGGCGGAACCCCTTTAGGATTTTTAATTTATCCACCTCACTGACCTCTAAGCCAGCCTTGCCTAGAGTCGTCTCTTCGGGGACTTTGGAGATGCTAGCATGACTTAGCACCCAATAATTATGCAAAAAGATCGCATCTTTAGCCTGAGCAAAAGATTGCAGGCGTCCTTGTTTGTCTAACTCAAAGACCTTGATATTTTCTGCTCTTTTGATGAGGGGGTAGAGCTTTTGGAAATACACATAATTATTCTCATATTTTACGAGCAAATCCTCTGTGATATTAGTGAAATTCTCCTGAGACATGATAGCCTCTGCCCTCTCTTGTGCATACACAAATGGAGTGGCATTGAGCCCTACATAGAGAAAGGTGAAGGTGAGCGAGATAAAAAACACGGGGGCAAGGATTTGCTTGCGCGTGTAGCCAAGTGCTAAAAATGCGGTGTATTGGTTGGATTTGACTAAATTGAGATAAAAAATAATCGTGGCCAGCAAGATAGAAATGGGTAAAGTGTAATTGAGCGCATACAAAAAATCATAAGCGAAAAACAACACAATGAGGTTGGCAGAACTTGGGAACTGATCGAGATATTTGAGGCTATCAATACTGATAAAAAAAATCTCCAAAGCGCTAAAAACAATCAAGATAAAGCGAAAAAACTGCCTTCCCAAATAAAAAAACATCCCTAGCCCTTTATTGTAAAGAGATTTTGCATGCGCACAAAATCTGGGTTTTGCAAGAATTCCAAAAGAGCCCTCACACAATGCGTGATCATCTGCTTTTTCTCTTTCTCTTCAAATTTGCCTAGCACATAATCCACCACAGGAATGAGTGCACTCCTGCCGATGCCACAGCGCATCCTCTGATATGTATTGCCACAATTTTGATCGATGGATTTGAGTCCATTATGTCCGCCATTGCCTCCACCAGATTTGAATCGCACCGCCCCTACTGGAATGTCTAATTCATCATGAATGACTAAAAGATTTTCTATCTTGTAATAATCTTGCACCTTTTTCACACTTTGTCCAGAGAGATTCATGAAGGTCTGGGGTTTGATGAGAAAAAAATTCTGCTCCTTAGTCTTGTATTGGGCGAGCTCACACAAAAGCTTTGAATCATATCTAAAAGAAATTTTTATGCTATCAGCCAAAGCCTCTATGACTTCAAAACCAATATTATGTCGTGTATTTTGATATTGAGGACCTGGATTCCCAAGTCCCACAATGAGATGTGTCATTATTTTGCTTTGATGACACCAACAATGGCAACAGATGGCTTTTCCATCACTTTGATATTGGGATGCTCTGGGAGATCGCGCACCAAAATCGAATCTCCCACATCCAGCTTTGAGACATCTAGCTCATACACATTGATGAGATGCTCTGGGGCTGCTTGCACACTCACGCGCTTTTTGGGATAGATTAAAACACCTTTGTTTTTGAGCCCCACGGGCACGCCCACGGCTTTGACTGGGATCTTGTATTTTGCTACCACACCCTTTTGTGCGAGCATCAAATCCACATGTAAAATATTAGAAGTTACGGGGTCTTTTTGATATTCTTGCACCACCACATCCAGCATCTTCCCACCCACACTCACGGGGAAAACCAAATGCGTTTTGCTTTTGATGGTGCGGATGAAATCATTGAGCTTGAATGCGCAATGAATATTCTCCACCCCTTTTCCATAGATATTTGCAATTAGATAACCATCGTTTCTTAGCGCCTTTACTTCAGCTTTAGAAATACTCTCTCTAACTTTTCCTTCCAACATTTCTGCATCCTTTTAAAAATAAATTTCGTCCCTTCTTTGCAAAAAGCCTTTTGTTTAGAGTCTAATAGGAGACGACGCCCAAACGACTAAAAGACGCAATTATAGCACATTAGCTTGGAATTTCCTGCACATATCCTGCGCTCTCTTTTTTGGGCAGGGTTTTGCACGTAGGGATGGCCAACACAAGAAAATGCCGCTGACGCTCTAGCAGAGTCAGGGTGATTTTATCTCCCACGCGCACTTCTTTGCTAGATTTTGCCATCTTGCCATTGATGCTCACTAGCCCATTATCACACATGTCTTGTGCGATCGCGCGCCTTTTTAGGATATTTGTGATATTGAGAAATTTATCAATCCGCATGGTGACTCCTTAGATTTTCGCTCTTGTCTTGCCTGCAAATTTTTGGGGCAGCTTCCAGAATTTTAACGCAGTTTTTTGATTTTTGTTTTTGAGAATTTATAGATCCTAGAGGCCCTATCCTGATACAATCCCCGCGCATCCATCACCCATACATCGCTATGCTCCTTTGCCCATTGCAGAGAGAATTCCTGCGTGCTTTTGTTGGCCGAAGAAGAATAGATTTTAGAAAATTTTTGCAAAAATAATAAATGCTTACTATCTTTTACCACGCGGAAGGCTTGGGTATTTTTATAGACAAAAGTCGTCTTTTTGGCTCGGCGCAGACGCTTTTGATGCGCCCTTGGCACACGCACATACTGCTTTAGCACACAAAGACTTGCAACTTCTTGCAAGACTTTTTTGCTTGCTTGGCGCTCTTTTGTTTGATTGAGCAAGAGGGGATCGCATGCCAATAGGCCTATGGTGGTGTCAGTCTGAGCGAGGTAGATGATGGGTCATCCTTGCAAAAAATCTTGCAATGCCCTAGGGATATGCACATCCTTTATGCGCATTTCCCTGATAGCATCACTTGCCACTCTAGCCCCCTCTAATGTCGTGAAATAGGGGATAGAGCTTTTTAGCACCTGTGCGCGGATGATTTTGGCATCTTCTTTGGCGCTTTGATTGCCTGGGGTATTGATGGCTAGATCAATCTCTCCATTGGTGATCAAATCTCTGATATTTGGTCTTCCTTCATGGATTTTCAAGACCTTTAGCGCCTCTATGCCATGATTTTCTATGATGCTATGCGTGCCACTTGTTGCAACAATTTCAAATCCCAATTCTTTGAAACGCCTAGCAATATCCACTGCGTATTTCTTGTCTTTTTCACAAAGAGAGATAAACACCTTTCCAGAAATAGGCAAAGTGTTTTTGCTAGCCATTTGGCTTTTGGCAAAGCTCAATCCAAAGCTATCACTAATGCCCATTACTTCCCCTGTGCTCTTCATCTCTGGTCCCAATAAAACATCCGCTCCCTGCAATTTATTGAAGGGAAACACAGATTCTTTCACAGCAATATGCCTACTTTTTTTGGGCTGGTAGATGCCATTTTCAACCTCCACATTCCCAAAGGATCCATAAAACTCTAATGCCTCCTTGAGATTGCCCTGCCACATCACGCGTGTAGCGATTTTGGCAAGCGGCATCCCTGTGGCCTTGCTTACAAAAGGCACGGTTCGTGAAGCTCTAGGATTTACCTCAATGAGATAAAGCGCATCATTATAGATTGCATATTGCACATTCATCAACCCTACTACACCAAGCTTTTTTGCAATTAATGCAGTGGTTTGCTTAATCTCTAAAAGCATTGCATCCCCAATCGTGATGGTGGGCAGGGAAGAAGCAGAATCCCCGCTATGAATCCCTGCTTCTTCGATATGCTGCAATATCCCACCAATATACACCTGCTCTCCATCACAGATGCAATCCACATCCAGTTCAATGGCTCCATCCAAAAATTTATCAATCAACACAGGAGAATCCTCGCTCACACGCACTGCCTCTTCCATATACGCACGCAAATCCTGCGCATTCTCTACGATGCGCATAGCCCGCCCTCCTAGGACATAACTTGGACGCACTAGGACTGGGAATCCTAGTTTGCTTGCTATGAGATGGGCTTCTTCTTTGTTGAAAGCAATGCCATTATCAGGTTGACGCAAGCCATGCTCTTTGACAAAAGCAGAGAATTTCTCTCGATCCTCTGCTATGTCAATGACTTTGGCAGATGTGCCAATGATCTTAATCCCAAATTTCGCAATTTCTTTAGCAAGCTTTAGGGGAGTCTGCCCGCCAAAATGCACGATTACGCCATCAGGTTTTTCTTTTTGCAATACTGCGCGCACAAATTCAAAGCCAATGGGCTCAAAATACAACACATCACTAATGTCATAATCCGTGCTAACTGTTTCTGGATTGCAGTTATACATGATGCTAGAGACGCCCATATCCTCCAATGCAAAACTCGCATGCACACAACAATAATCAAATTCAATCCCTTGGCCGATGCGATTGGGACCCCCACCAAGAATCAATACCTTTTTTTTCTCAGGATAAAAATCCTTTGGCAGATGGAAGCAAAAATCATAAAAACTCGAATAAAGATAGGGCGTGCGACTCTCAAATTCTGCCCCACAAGTATCCACCTCTTCAAAGACTGGCTCTACTCCCAGCGCCATGCGCGCCTGAGCAACCTCATTTTCTGTAATCTCTAGCCCTTCATTTTTCTGCAGTAAAAATGCCAGCATCCTATCGCTAAAGCCATATTTTTTTGCGGCTAACATTTCTTTTTTGTCCTGCAAGATTCCTATTTGAATACTCTTTTCAAACGCGATGATTTTTTGAATTTTTTGCAAAAACCACAGATCTATTTGACTAAGCTCTTGCACTTCTTCCAAACTCACACCCAAGCGATAAGCATCCGCAATATAGAGCAGGCGGTTGGCATTAGGGCGGCGAATTTCTTTTTTGATGGTTTCAAGATCTGTACTCATGGTATTGAAGCCAAAAAGCCCTGTTTCTAAGCTGCAGAGGGCTTTTTGCAAGCTTTGGTAGAAATTTGCACCAATTGCCATCACCTCACCAATACTCTTCATGGAAGTGCTTAATGTGCTATTTGCTTGAGGGAATTTTTCAAAGGTAAAGCGAGGGATTTTGGTCACAATATAATCAATGCTGGGCTCAAAGCTTGCAGGAGTGCCTGTAATGTCATTTTCAATTTCATCCAAACTAAAACCTACTGCAAGAAGTGTAGCAACCTTAGCGATAGGATATCCTGTAGCTTTAGATGCAAGTGCAGAGCTGCGAGATACGCGAGGATTCATCTCAATGACAATCATCCTGCCTGTTTGAGGATGAATGGCAAATTGCACATTGCTTCCTCCTGTGTCCACGCCAATTTCACGCAAGATGGCAAAAGAGCAATCCCGCATCCTTTGGTATTCTTTGTCTGTGAGGGTGAGGGCTGGAGCAATGGTGATAGAATCTCCTGTGTGCACTCCCATAGGATCAAGATTCTCTATGCTGCAAACAATGATGCAATTATCATTCTTATCACGAATGACTTCCATCTCATATTCTTTCCACCCTAGCAAAGACTCCTCAATCAAAATCTCATTAATCGGACTTGCTTCAAGCCCGGCCTTGGCAAGGGCCTGAAACTCTTCGATATTATAAGCCACCCCACTGCCTCCACCAGCTAGGGTAAAACTTGCGCGAATGATGATGGGAAACCCAATGGCTTTAGCAGCCTCAAGGGCTTGCTCTTCATTATAGGCATAAAAAGATTTGGGCACATCCATGCCAATTTTTAGCATCGTTTCTTTAAAGATTTGTCTATCTTCGCCCTTTTTGATTGCCTCTGGCCTTGCCCCCAAAAACTCTATTCCCTCAAGCATTCCCTTTTCATACATCTTCATTGCGACATTCAGAGCAGTTTGTCCACCCATTGTGGGCAAAATTGCATCTACTTTTTCTGTTTGGATGATATGATAAATCACTTCCTCAGTAATGGGCTCAATATAAGTCCTATCAGCAAATTCTGGATCTGTCATAATTGTCGCAGGATTGGAATTAATCAGCACTACGCGATACCCCAAAGATTTTAATGTTTTTACTGCCTGTGTTCCTGAATAATCAAATTCACAGGCCTGCCCGATGACAATGGGTCCTGAACCAATCAATAAAATTGTCCTTATATCCTCTCGTTTTGGCATGTTCAAATCCTAGGCAAAAATTTTTCTATTTTACTAACAAATAACTAAAAAAAAGCTTTTGCAAATCAAGGACTCCCATGACTTCTTTGCCACTTTCTCCTTACCACTTCCTTGCCACTTATGGCATAATTTTTGCAACTAAATTTGTGAGAGAAAACTTGCCTAAACATAAAAAGCAAGATTTGGATGGAGCACGTTTCTTGAAAAAAATCTTTTTGTATTTTTTATCATTATCTTCTTTTGCATACACAGCTACCAATGCCACAGTTACACAGGTGCAATCCACTTATAATCAAAATACCACCCTTGATATCCATATCAATCTCAACAACACTCCTGATGGAAGCATCCAATGCAATGCCGCACAAGATAATTGCTATACAGGAGCAATTTTTAGCAATTACAATACTCTATCTCTTAATAACAATGCCAATCTTACTGTTAATCTTACTGCCACGGGGAATTATGGTAGTTGGGCAGCGGTGTTTTTCCGCGGAGATGGGGGCAATACCTATAGCATTAATGGAGGTAGCTTCACACTCAATTTATTATCTTTGCCAGATCCCAATGCCAAACTTCCTGTAGAAGGGGTTTTTATCACCAGAAGAAAGCCAACTACCCAACCTTCTGTATTCCGCTTCAACACCGATGTGAATGTCACAGCTACAAAAGATTTCTATATCACTAGAGGAATTTTTAATGTGAATGATGGGGAGGGGGGTTATTATTTCTTTGGAAATACTTTTATTGATGTATCAAAAATGCAAAAATCAAAAGGCTGGAAGGGCTCTGGAGTGGGTTATCGGAGCATCACTAGCATAGGAGGAGATGGGGTTTTTTATGTGAATTATGATCCAAACAAAAAAACCACCTACAACAGAAAAAACATTGTGCAGCTCAAAGGAGATATTGCTGTTGAAAAATCCTCGAGTGCACAAAGTGAGGTAATCATTCATCTAACAAATCCACAAAGTTTTTTTCAAGGACTCTTTTCGCTACAAGGAAGCGCAAATGCCGAGTTATTACTTGATGAGGGGGGGAAGTGGATCCTTACAGCAAATTCCGCTGTAAGAACACTCAATGCCAACAATAGCCCCCATGACATCAAAAATCAATATGGAAATATTGACAAAATTGCAATGGTGGATTTTACCAAGATCGCTGATGATGGGGATAGCTCACGTATTTCTAGCAAGGCCCCCTTCAAAATGCGAACCCTAGAGATTACGCGACAACTCAATGGTAATAATGGAGTGTTTCGACTCATGGCAGATGTGCCACTAGGACAAGTTGATAAAGTAGATACCAATGAGCTCAATGGGAAGCAATACATCCAAATCTATCAGAATGGATCAAGGCTTGGTTTTGATGTTGCAGGAAAAAATATGATCGTCGCGCATGCCAAGCAAGTAAATGGAGATTTTGTTGGGCTAGAAACCATTACAGGGATTTATAACTACTACCCCACATTAATCAAAAAAAACGCTCCAAATGGTGGCATGAACTGGATACTTGGCTCCATAGATTACCGCCCCAATCAAACTGCTTTTTCTCTTTTTAATATCCTATCCATTCCCTACAAAATCTTCAAAATCCAGGCAAATAGCATCAATTCCCGAATCGATGACCTGCTCTATCCACCGATGAATTTTGGCGTATGGATCAAGGTCTATGGCGGGGGAATCTACCAAAAAAATGATTTCAACAAAAAACAAAATGCTCAAAATCTTTTCTACACCGTGCAGGGAGGTTTTGATTATGGAGAAAATATCAATAATACGCGATATTTTTATGGTGGGAGCTTTGATTATCTCAAAATCTATGGCAATGATGCGGGCTATAATGGCTCAGCAGCAGCCTATGGGTTTGGATTTTATGCCGGCTACATCTATAATGATGATCTCTTCATCGATGGAAAGGTCAAATATGTCTTAGGGCATTCACAAAATTACCTCTATCAGTCCAAGGCCTCTCCAGAGTTTTATACCAATATCTTTTTGGCAGATTTTCGTATCGGATACAGCTTCTACCCCTTCCGTAATTCCCGCTCCAAAACCGTGGAAAAATGCAAGAGTGGGGGTGATGGCAGTCTCTTTTGCCGCAATACCACCTCTGTAGGCTATGTAAGAGACAATCGCTTCTACATCCAGCCATTTTTTTCTCTCACACCTGGTGTGATTGGTGGAACGCGCTTTAGCTTCCTAGATGCCACAACGGGCTATCATATCCGCTCCTCTCTTGCCACCACTCCAGCAATGATTACAAAACTAGGCGTTTTAAGCGTGAAGCGCTATGACTATGACACCTTTTCTGTGAAGGCCAAAACCCAAATCTCCTATGCCTATGGCATCAACACAGGCGGGACACTCACACTAATTGATGATGCCAATATCCCGCTCTCTAATAATCCCAACAAAGGCCAGCATCACCTAGGCCTAGGTCTTGGAACAGAAGTATTGTTTTTGAATGACAGTCTAAGAATGTTTGCAGATTTTAAAACAGAGTTTTTTGGCAGGGTCAATACCTATTGGCTGCTTTCCACGGGGCTGCGCTATAAATTTGGCCAGATCATCGCTCGCCCAAGGGGCCAATACAGCGTGCGCCCCAAAGAAGTAGGCAAAAAAAGGAACATCAAGCAAACCCTCTCCCCCTACAATCCACAACTAGAAAAAAATCCAACAAGCCATACCTTCAAAAATCGCAATCATTTCCAAGAAGCTCGTCATGGCTTCATTCGCAAAAGATAATCTTTTTTGACTAGCCGCACTGGCGGTGATTAGGAGAGTAAAAAAGCATTTTAAAACCCATGCGGGCCCCGCCCACGGTAAAAAGTAGAGCCTGACCGGGGTGGGGGTCCATAAGGCGTGCAAGCGCGTAGGCGGTGCAGGAGCGACTCCGCCATTCAAGCCCCTCCCCCTTGTGAAAGAAAAAGAAACTTCTCGGGAAAACGAGGAAAAGAGCAGCCGCAAGAGGATGGTAAAGAGAAAAACTCCACGCAGGGGATAAGGAAAAAAGAAACTTCTCAAGTCATCAAAAAGCAACTCGCTTGGGTTATTCGAGGAAAAAGTGCTGCAGATTTAGAGAAAAAAGTGTTTTTTTTTGGGAGGGGCTTGGGGGGTTACTTGCATTTTTGGTTCAACCCACCAAAAGGGCGGGGCAAAAGCCCCAAAGCGTTACCTCTTGAGTAGAATCTCCAACCTAAACCAAAAAAGGCTAAATTTGAAGTATAATACCCTCGTAGGACGCTTTTTGCTATGTCTCTTCATAGCTCGTCCTTTTTATGGGTTTTTAGCCCCTCAATACTTGAGGGGCGTTGCTATTATAGCAAAGCACTTAGATTTATTAGCTTCCCCTAACCCTCATCACCAAAGAATAAAATCCTCCCCCCATCATCCACGGTAAGATAGAGCCTAATTGATAAGAATGCAGTGGTTGCAGCACGAGGGCACAAGTGGGAGCATTTTAAAAAATCCCTGTGGGCCACTGCCCACGATAAAAATAAGGTAGAGCCTGACCGGGGTGGGGGATGGATAAGGGGGAGGGGTGACTTCGCGCACGAGCGAAGCTCTTGCCCACACTTGCACATATAAGCCCCTCCCCCTTGTCAAAGAAAAAAACTCCCCACAGGGGAGAAAGAAAGCCCTCGCAAAAAAAAAGGGGGGCGCTTCTCGAGTCGTCGAGGAAAGAGACTCCCCGCAAGGGAGCGAGAAAAACAGTGTCTCAAAACCCCTTATAAAGAAATTTAAAAAAAAGAGACTTTGAAAAAAATCCAATCTTTTTAATGGAAACAAAAACAGCGCAGGGGATGCACAACCCATCGCCCACCAAAAGGACAGCAAGAGCCACAACTCACCTTCTTGAGTTGCACACAGCTTCCTGCTATAATAAGCCCTCTCAAATGCGCATTTAAAAAAGCGTGCGCCCAATTCGCCCAAAAAGGCTCAAATAAAAACAAAGGCTAGTTATGAAAACTGACACAACTCAACTCAACCCAACACTAACCGATAATCCTACTCATCCTACTAACTCTACTAACTCTACTAACCCTCCTCATTCTTCCCTTAACGAACAAAGCGAACTCCACAACACTATCTGGAAAGTAGCCAATGAACTCAGAGGCTCAGTAGATGGCTGGGATTTCAAACAATATGTACTAGGCATGATCTTTTATCGCTATATCTCAGAAAATCTCGCAAACTACATCAATGCCCGCGAAGGAAAGCCCAAATTTTATGAAGATCTTAGCGATGAGATAGCAGAAACAGTCAGAGAAGATCTCATCAAAGCAAAGGGCTTTTTTATCCCGCCTAGTGCATTATTTTGCAATGTAGTCAAAAATGCCCCCAATGATGAAAATCTCAATACCACATTGGGCAACATCTTCAAAAACATCGAAAAATCTAGCATAGGTACAGGCTCAGAAGACAATGTAAAAGGATTATTCGCAGATCTTGATGTCAATAGCAATAAACTAGGAAACAGCGTAGATGAAAAAAACAAAAAGCTCATCAAGCTTTTGTGCGCAATTAACTCCATGCAGCTAGGAGAAATCAAGCAAAGTGGTATCGATGTCTTTGGCGATGCCTATGAATACTTGATGGCCATGTATGCGAGCAATGCTGGTAAAAGCGGAGGGGAATTTTTCACCCCTCAAGAAGTCAGCCAACTGCTGGCAAAAATCGCCCTGCATGGACAAGAATCTGTAAACAAAGTCTATGACCCCTGCTGTGGGAGCGGCTCGCTGCTGCTGCAATGCGCCAAGGTCATCGGCAAAGAAAATGTACTAAAAGGCTTCTATGGCCAAGAGATCAATCTCACTACCTACAATCTCTGCCGCATCAATATGTTTTTGCATGACATCGATTATCATAAATTCAACATTGCGCATGGAGATACGCTCACAGATCCCAAGCATAGAGATGATGAACCCTTTGATGCCATCGTATCCAATCCCCCCTACTCCACCAAATGGGTGGGCGATGATGATCCCACTCTCATGGGAGATGAGCGTTTTCGCGCAGCAGGCAAGCTCGCCCCAAAAGGCAGTGCAGATCTGGCCTTCACCATGCACATGCTCCACTCCCTCTCTAACTCTGGCACTTGTGCCATCGTAGAATTCCCAGGAGTGCTCTACCGAAGCGGTGCAGAAAAAACGATCCGAGAATATCTAATAAACCACGATTATGTAGATTGCGTGATCCAACTGCCTAGCAATCTCTTTTTTGGCACAAGCATCGCCACGGCCATCCTCGTACTCAAAAAAAACAAGAGAGATGACAAGACCCTCTTCATCGATGCGAGCGCGGAATTTGTAAAAAGCGGCAAAAAAAATAAGCTCACAGAGCAAAATCGAGAAAAGATCCTCCAAACCTGGATCCAAAGAGAGGAGCTCCCTCATTTCTCTACCCTGGTATCCATGGAGAAAATCAAAGACAATGACTACAATCTCTCTGTAAATCGCTACATAGAAACCCAAGAGCAAAAAGAAGAGATTGACATCCAAGCACTCAATCAAGAAATCAGAGAAATTGTAAAAAGAGAGCAAGATGTCAGAGAGAGACTAGACTCCATCATCACAGAACTTGAAGCGTGATTCAGGCTGTGTGACGAAAATGAATTCTGTAGAGAAATTACTCCAAACCCTCTGCCCTCATGGTGTGGAGTTTAGGAAGTTGGGGGAGGTGTGTGAGTTTCAAAACAAAAAAACACTAAAAACAAGTGAAGTGAAAAATAATGGAAAGTATCCCGTGATAAATTCAGGAAGAGATCTTTATGGCTATTACCATGATTTTAATAATGACGGAGAAAATATAACTATTGCATCTAGGGGAGAATATGCAGGATTTGTAAATTACTTTAATGAGAAATTTTTTGCAGGGGGTCTATGTTATCCCTATAAAGTTAAAAACTCCAATAAACTTTTAACGAAATTTTTATACTTTTATCTCAAAGCCAATGAAAGCCAAATTATGGAAAATCTTGTTATTCGCGGTAGTATTCCTGCATTAAATAAAGCAGACATTGAGACTCTCCCCATTCCCCTTCCCCCTCTGGAAGTCCAAAGAGAGATTGTGAAGATTTTAGACACATTTACAGAATTAAATACAGAATTAAATACAGAATTAAAGTTGCGCAAAAAGCAATATGAATACTATCGCAATTGGCTGCTCTCTTTTGGCGATGTGGATGCAAGCAAAGAAGGAGCAGAGCAGAGACTAAGAAATAAATCCTATCCCAAAGCCCTCAAAGCATTGCTACTCTCTCTCTGCCCTCATGGTGTGGAGTTTAGGAAGTTGGGGGAGGTGGGGGAATATATAAGAGGCGTCACCTATAGAAAAAGCCAGGAAATTAATGGCCAAGGATGTGGAATCAAAGTATTACGCGCAAATAACATAACCCTATCAAATCACTTAAATTTTGAAGACATTAAAACTATAGACAAAAGTGTAAAAATCAGAAAAGAGCAATACCTTAAAAAAAATGACATATTAATTTGCGCTGGAAGTGGAAGCAGTGAACACATAGGGAAAGTGGCTTTTATTGATGCAAATTCTGATTATGTTTTTGGTGGCTTTATGGGAGTGATTAGAATTCGTGAGTTAAATAGTCGCTTTGTATATCATGTTTTTACAAGCAATATTTTTAAACAATATTTAGAAAAATCTTTGAATACGACAACGATAAATAACTTGAATGCAAATGTATTACAAAACTTCAAAATCCCCCTTCCCCCTCTGGAAGTCCAAAGAGAGATTGTGAAGATTTTAGATGATTTCTCCACCCTCACAGAGGACCTTAGCTCTGGCATCCCTGCAGAGATTGCTGCAAGAAAAAAGCAATATGAATATTATCGTGACAAACTGCTCACCTTCACACCCCTCATAAAGGAGGGAGAATGATGCTTTTAAGGCAGGGGGGTTCCCTACCCTCACTCCAACCCCATAAAAAGGATGGGCCGCGTAGGGTGGTGTGGTTGCAATGCACGGGCACAAGTGGGAGCATTGTGAAAAATCCCTGTGGGCGTATGCCCACGATAAAAAGTAGAGCGTGTCGGGGTGGGGGTACGACATAGGGGGAGGGAGCGACTTTGCCATATAAGCCCCTCCCCCTTGTCAAAGAAAAAGAAGCCTCTCGGGCAAACGAGGAAAAAGCAGCCGCTCAGGGGATAGAAGCAACCCCCTGGGGTTATTCGAGGAAAGAAAAAAATAAATCTAAAAACAAAGGAACAAACTATGAATTATCAAACCATCGCACAGAGTAATGAAAGCACAGTGGTCGCAGAATATTTCAGAGAGACAGAGAGAAAGGGATCCTATGAGAGCGAGGCAGAGCTAGAGAGGGAATTTATCGCCATCCTAGAAAAGCAGGGCTATGAATACAAAAAAATCCACAACCAAGAAAAGCTAAAGCAAAATCTAAGAGAAAGCCTAGAGAGACTCAATGAATTCACCTTCAGTGATAGCGAATGGAGGGATTTTTATACTCACATCATCGCAAACAAACAAGAAACCCACAAAGAAAAGACCAAAAAATTCCAACAAGTTAGCAGTTTCACCCTAGATCTAGAAAATGGCGAAAAGAAAAATATCAAACTCATCGATAAGAAAAACATCTATAGAAATTCTTTGCAGGTCATCCATCAATACGAAGCAAATGGGGGCCAAAATCGCTATGATGTAAGCATCCTTGTCAATGGCCTGCCATTGGTGCATGTCGAGCTCAAAAAAAGAGGCGTGGCCTTGAAAAATGCGTTTACCCAGATGCAGGGCTATGCCAAAAAAAGTTTTTGCGTAGATGATGGGCTTTTTGATTATGTGCAGATTTTTGTCATCAGCAATGGCACAGAGAGCAAATATTACTCAAACACCATAAAAAGCTCGCGCAATGGCAAGAATACAGATACTTTTGAATTTACCAACTACTGGGCAGATGCCAAAAATCAAAAAATCCTGGATTTGGTGGATTTTGCAAAGACCTTTTTCGCGCGGCATAGTATTTTGAATATCTTGACACGTTATTGCATATTTACAAGCGATGAGAATCTGCTTGTGATGCGACCCTATCAGATCGTGGCCACAGAGAGGATATTAGAAAAAATCCGCATCGCCCATCAAAACAAGAGCTATGGCACCAAGGCCAATGGAGGATATATCTGGCATACCACAGGAAGTGGCAAAACCCTCACAAGCTTCAGGGCCGCGACCCTGACCCAAGAGCTCAAACACATAGCAAAGGTGCTATTTGTCGTAGACAGAAAAGATCTAGACTATCAAACCATGAAGGAATATGAAAATTTCCAAAAGGGTGCTGCCAATGCCACCAAAAACACCACAAAACTCAAAGAGCATCTAGAAAACCCAGATGCAAAAATCATCGTCACCACCATCCAAAAGCTCGCCATTTTCATCGAGAAAAACCCCAAGCATGAGATCTATCAAAAAGAAGTGGTGATAATCTTTGATGAATGTCATCGAAGCCTTGGGAATGTGTACAAACAAATCACCCAGGCATTCAAAAAATATTATTTCTTTGGCTTCACAGGTACGCCTATTTTTGCAGAGAATTGCGACAAAAGCAAGCCTCAAGACACCACAGAGAATAAATTTGGTGAGCGCTTACATGAATACACCATCATCGATGCCATCAGCGACAAAAATGTACTACCCTTCAGAGTAGAATATACCAACACCACGCAGGCAAAAAAAGACATCAAAGACAAGGATGTCAGAGCCATCGACGAGGAAAAAGCCCTGCTAGATGAGCGGAGGATCAAAGCCATCACAGACTACATCATCAAAAACTTCGCGCGTCTGACAAAAAATGAAGAAAACTATGCCTATGCAAAAAACCTCGCAGGAGAATCCACACAAAATAAATCAGGCCACAAGGGATTTAATTCCATCTTGGCATGCTCTAGCATAAAGGCGGCAAAGAAATATTATCAAGCCTTCAAGGAGCAAGACCACTCCCTCAAAATCGCTACGATCTTTAGCTATAGCCAGAGTGAGGGCATAGATGGGCTAGAAGAGGAAAACAATGAGAACATAGATGGGCTAGATCAAAACTCAAAAGAATTCCTAGACAATGCGATAAAGGATTATAATGCAATGTTTGGGAGCAATTTTGACACCTCAGGCTTTCAGGAATATTACAAAGATCTTGCCAAAAACATGAAGGAGCGCAAGATTGATATCTTGATCGTGGCAAATATGTTCCTCACAGGATTTGATGCCAAGACACTCAACACCCTCTGGGTAGATAAAAACCTCAAATATCACGGGCTCATTCAGGCATTTTCTCGCACCAATCGCATCCTAGATAGCGTAAAAACCCATGGCAATATTGTCTGCTTCAGAAATCTAGAGCAAGATCTCAATGATGCACTCAAACTCTTTGGCAACAAAAATGCTTCAGCCATCGTGCTGCTAAGAAAATATGAGGATTACCTGAATGGCTATGTGGATGATGAGGGCAAAATCTATGAGGGTTATAAAAGCCTCATAGAAAAGCTCAAAGGCTTTCCTCTAGGGACAAGCATCGATCTAGAAGAGGAAAAAAGAGAATTCATCAAACTCTTTGGCAGCATCTTGAAGCTAGAAAACCTCCTCAATAGCTTTGAAGAATTCCAAAAAAGCGACCACATCACAGAGCGAGATTTCCAAGACTATCAGGGGATGTATCTCAACCTCCATGATGAAATGAAAGAAAAGAGAGAAAAAGGAGAGCAAAAAGAAGAGATCAATGAGGAACTAGTCTTTGAGGTGGAGCTAGTCAAACAAGAGGAGGTGGGCATTGATTATATTTTGAATTTGATCTATAGCTACAAGCATAGTGAACTAACCGCCCCTGGCATCAGAGAGATCATAGATTCTATAATCAATTCTAGTACCCAGCTAAGAAGCAGGAAGGAACTCATCGAAGGATTTGTAAAAAAATATCAAAGCAATCCTAATTTTAAGTGGCAGGAGCATGTCAAGCAGCAGCGAGAGGAAGAGTTCCAAAACATCATAAAGGCAAATAATCTTCAAGAAAAAAAAGCCTATGCCTTCATGAGCAAGGCTTTCAAATCTGGAGAAATCAGCTTTTTAGGGACAGAATTCCCCGACATCCTACCAAAAATGTCGTTTTTTCAAGATGGTCGCAAGGAAGTCAAGGCAAAGGTGGAACAAGATCTGCAGGAGTTTTTTGACAAATTCTATGAGATTTATAAATCAGACTTCACAAAGCAAGAGAGCGCCAAAGATACTGCGGCAGAAGTTTGATTTTTTGGTGGGTTGAACCAAAAATGCAAATAACCCCCCAAGTCCCTCCCAAAAAACATTTTTCCCTATAAATGCTTTTCCTGGGGTGACTCGTGTTTCTTTCCCCTTGCCACCCCTGCGAGGGCTTTCTCATTCCCCTGCGGGGAGTCTTTCTCTACCCCCTGCGTAGGCTCTCTTCCTCGTTTACCAGAGAGCCTTCCTCGCAAAAAAGGCTTTATCCCCTCCCCGCTCCCGTGCACCCTTGCGCGCTGCACCCCCCAAAAAACGCCGCGGGTTTTTTGGCAAAGAAGGGGAGAGCCTCGCTGAATCCGCTTCTAGCAAAACAAGGCAAAGCCGCAGTTTCAAAGACCAAAAAAGAGCGGAGTCACTCCCGCCTCCTTGATTCTCTTTTTTTGCACCCAGATCGCGGGCGAGAGGTTAGGAGCGTAAAAAATCAGTTTTTAAAAAATCCCTGTGGGCCCCGCCCACGGTAAAAAGTAGAGCCTGACCGGGGTGGGGGTCCATAAGGGGGAGGGGTGACTTCGCGCACGAGCGAAGCTCTTGCCCACACTTGCACATATAAGCCCCTCCCCCTTGTCAAAGAAAAAGAAACTTCTCAAGTCATCAAAAAGCAACTCGCTTGGGTTATTCGAGGAAAGAGATTTTTAAGAAAGCGTGAAAGAAGAACCCCCGCAGGGGATAAGAAAAAAAGAAAAACCCCTCGAGTCATCGAGGAAAAGAATCCACGCAAGGGATTGGAAAAAAAAGGGGGGGGTTTAAGGAGGAAGGGCCAGCGCGTGCAGGCATATGCGGTGCACGAGGAGCTTGCGCAGATTGCCCATGGATGGGATGATAGGATTTTGCACATTTCAGAAAGAATCTTTGATGAGGGAATTTTGAAATTTTGTGAATCCAGCCCGAAAATGCTATATTTAAACTTTTAATTCAATTTTAAGGAAGTGGAATGAAACTAGACTTTTATGCGACTTTGAGCTGCATGGTTGCAGTTTTACTCATCGGTCGCTTTGTGCTTAGGAGAATCAAATTCCTGCGCGACTACAATATCCCAGAACCCGTCGTAGGCGGCCTTTTAGTCGCAATCTGCATCACCATCGCCTTCAAGGGCTTTGGCTTTCACATCCAGTTTGACACCTCCCTGCAAGGCCCCTTGATGCTGGCATTTTTTTCCTCTATTGGCCTAAATGCGGATTTTGCCTCGCTCAAAAAAGGCGGGGGAACGCTGGTAAAATTCCTCATTGTGGTAAGCATCTTTTTGGTAGCTCAAAACCTCATTGGCGTAGCTCTGGCACTAGGTATGCATCAAAATCCCCTCCTTGGCCTGCTGGGAGGTTCCATCACCATGAGCGGAGGACATGGCACGGGGGCAGCATGGGCAGCGACTTTCAAAGAGAGCCCTTATTTTTTAGAAAATGGCCTAGAGCTTGCCATTGCCTGCGCGACATTTGGACTGATTTTGGGAGGGATCATTGGCGGGCCGGTGGCTAGATTTTTGATCCACGCCTACAAACTCTCGCCCAAAGACAAAGAAGACAAGGATTTCAGCGGATTTGAATCCCCAGGCAGCATGCGCCTCATCACCGCCCAAAGCTTTGTAGAATCCCTAGCCCTCATTGCCATCGCACTCCTTGTTGGCACCAAGATCGCAGAGCTTTTAAAGGGCACGAGCTTCAGCCTGCCTACATTTGTATGGTGTCTCTTTGTGAGTGTGATCCTGCGCAACACCCTCTCTGCCTTCAAATTCCACCAGGTTTTTGAGCGCGAGGTCTCAGTGATTGGCAATGTCAGCCTCTCGCTCTTCCTAGCCTCTGCATTAATGACGCTCAAACTCTGGGAGCTAGCCAACCTCGCACTGCCACTGCTCATTTTGCTCATCACCCAGACGGTTTTGATGATCCTTTATGCGATTTTTGTGACCTTTAGGACCATGGGCAAAGACTATGATGCAGCCGTTCTTGCAGCGGGGCATTGTGGTTTTGGACTGGGAGCGACGCCTACTGCCATCGTCAACATGCAAACCATCACACAGCGCTATGGCCCAAGCCATGTGGCCTTTTTGGTCGTGCCCATGGTGGGGGCGTTCTTCATCGACATTCTCAATGCTCTAGTGATCAAATTCTTCCTAAGCCTACCCATCTTCACCTAAGCGACTATTGCAGAGAAAAAACCGCTTAAAGCGCGTTACTTTGCAATAACCCCAGAAGGGTTTTTTTCCTCGAATAACCCAAGGGAGTTTCTTTCTTTCACAAGGGGGAGGGGCTTGAATATGCGGAGTCGCTCCTGCACCGCCTACGCGCTTGCACGCCTTATGGACCCCCACCCCTACACGCTCTATTTTTTCGCAGCAGCTAGCGCTGTCTGCAGGGAAGTTTTTCAAATGCTTGAAGCTATTGCAGGTCTACTAAGATGACGAGTCCTAACCTCTCGCCCACTTCGTGGTGCAAAAAAAGAGAATCAAGGAGGCAGGAGTGACTCCGCTCTTTTTTTGCTAGAAGTGGATTAAGCGAGGCTCTCCCCTTCTTTGCCAAAAAAGCGGCGGCGTTTTTTGAGCTAAGGGGAGCGGGGAGGGGATAAAGCCTTTTTTGCGAGGAAAGCCACTCGAGCTATCGAGAAACCCACTCGAGCTATCGAGAAAGAGAGCTCCTGCAAAGGGGTAGAAAAACAACCCCCTTGGGTTATTTGAGAGAAAGAAAACCCGCGCAAGGGGGTAGAAAAAAGAGAATTAGAATCCGCGTTGATTCCCCCAGATGCGGATGTGGAGGCGATCGCTGAGTTTATAGCCTCTTTTTAGGCATAGGGGCAAGATGGCTTTGATATTTTGATTTATAGTCTCTATGCTGCTACCCATGGGCATGAGATAGACCTCATAGCTTCCTGAGATCTGAGAGAGAATAGCATCAATTTCTTTTAGTGCACTGCCATCTTGACACATCTTTGCATCCAGTACAAATTTGAGCACCACGCTAGCAGCATGATCTAGGATATTTTGGATGGCGGGGAAATTGAGGCGCTTTTGTTCTCTTTCGCCGCTGTTGCTAAGCTTGATGCCAAGGGTGAAATGCAGGCGTTCTAGCAGCGGGGTGAAGGCAAAAAGCACGCTGCCATTGCTCTCTACAGAGATTCTATGATGACGCGCCAAAAAAAACTCAATGGCCCCAAGAAGTGCGGGATTTTGAAAATACAAGCTAGGCTCACCACCTGTGAGCACGATATCAAAGGGAGGGAGGGGCTCTGGCGCTTCCAAAAGTGCATCACCCCCAACCTGCGCGCTAGAAAAATCCCCAGCCTCACCCCTCAAAGCAGCATCAACGCTGCTGCCTAAATTCCCACACACAGCAGCAAAGATTGCAGAAATAAGCTCTTTGCTGCTCTCAAATTCCCTCCACTCCTCTTGGAATTTGGGATTGGCCGCATAGATGCTATCACAGCCCAAGATCTCTTCACCCCTATATCTCAAGCGCTCGCCAAATCCCTTGCAGCGCAGATTGCAAAGCCCCACACGCACAAAAACACTAGGCATGCCTATCGCACTCCCCTCGCCTTGCAGGCTATAAAAAATCTCTGAGATTTTTAGGATTTGCATGAGATTAGGAGATCTGCTGTTCAGGACTGGGATTTACAAAAGGCTTTGGCAGAGTGGGGTCTTTGTAGTAATTTTTTAGTTTTTGTAGCAGTTGAGGATCCTGCCACTCCTCTGTGATCCCTGGAGAAAAGCACACGCCATCAAGGCTTAGATGTTTCAAAAAATTGGGATTTTGCAAATCTTGTGCAAATGCCTGTGCATAGCCATGATCGGTCTCATGCACGCGCACAGAATCCACCCATAACGCGCCCTCATTGTTGCCAAATTCCATCGCCCCCAAAATCTTGTCAATGAAAAACAAAAAAATCAGCGCATAATTTTCTGCGCTGGGATTGAGGCAGAGCTCCACATAGCGCTTGGAAGCCTTTTTGCAAAATTCCTTCCATTCTTCTGCTTCACGATTCCAAAAATGATGGGCATGATCAAAGCTATCAATGAATGTCGCAATTTCTTTTTTGAAAATGCCAAAATCTAAAATCATGCCCGCATTATCTAGCCTATCAGCCTTGAGGAAAATCTCAACCTTATAATTATGACCATGCAAAGACCTAGAGCAGCGCAAGGATGTGCAATTGCGCACGATGTGAGCAGCACAAAAGGAGAAACTTCTACGAATAATCATCAGTCACACACCCAATAATATGGCAGCGGTGAGGTGTAATTATAATTTTCTTCGCGCGTGAAATCCATGCGATTGATGGTGTTATAAATCAAATCACGAAAGACATAATTATAGCCACAGGTCTTGCCCTGTACGCTGCCATCCACATACATGATGCGCTTTCTAGTGTAGAGGTCATACCAATCCAGCGTAAAGTGGTAGGTAAGCGCGTAGTTGGTTTGCTGGGTGAAATCTGTGAGGTTGAAGCTTTTTTGCGGGGAATTATCACAATAAAATCTCTCGCCATAAAAATAGCATGAGGAAGTCACGCCATCATTGATGACGCTGTAATTGTAGCTTACGATGGGATAGGAGCGGATGTCTTTGAAAAGTCGGATGTAAACGGCGTTGCGCGCAGTGCCTGGACGCAATTCTGTTTGTTTATAGACGCTATTAAAACCACGGCGCTGCAACTCATAGATGATGAGATCCACATAATAGGCAGATAGGAGATCATTGGAGTTGTGCATGATAATTAGAGGCGCGTTGATATTGAAGCGATAGTCCTTTTGCAGCACGGAGTAATAGCCCATATTCAGCCGCGCACAGCCCACAAAAAACAGCAAAAACAAACCAAAAATTCCAAAAATTCTCACAAATTCCTCCACTCATCCTAGCAGAATCGCACCCTGTGCCCGCGGAATCACTTCCCCGATGATGCTTGCGCGTTCGTATTGAGATTTTTTCAAAGCATCAAGCAATGCCCATGCCTTATTTTTGGGTAAAGCAAAAACAATTCCACCTGAAGTCTGCGCATCATACAAAAAGCCATCTTCACCGCGCTCCCGCGTATCTCTGACTGCATGAGAAAAATATGCGCGATTATTTTTGCTGCCTAGAGAAATATTTTGAGCTAGCAATTCTTTCACAGGTTCAAATAATGGGATTTTATCCACCTCTAGGGCGAAACTCTGCTCCTCTGCGCACATCTCTAGCAAATGCCCAATGAGCCCAAATCCCGTGATATCCGTGCTTGCATGGATGGGGAAGTCTAGAGCGATGCGCATGGCATAGACATTGAGCAGCGCCATGGATTCCACACATTCTTTTGCAGCACTAAGCGCGAGATTTTCCCTCTTTAATGCAGTGGTGATGATGCCACTGCCAATAGGCTTGCACAGCAGCAGCACATCCCCGATCTTTGCACCGCGATTGGGCCAAAAAGATCTAGTAATGCCACTCACACTCAGGCCATATTTTTGTTCCCTGTCATTGATGGTATGCCCGCCCAAAAGCAGCGCGCCGCATTCTTTAATCTTTTCCATGCCGCCCCTCAAAATCTCTTGCAAGCAGGATTTGCTCACATGCTCCCTATCCCACATCAAGACATTAAGCGCAGTGCACACCTCAGCCCCCTTGGCAAAGACATCACTCAGCGCATTTGCCGCAGCAATCTTGCCATAAAAATAGGGATCGTCCACGATGGGAGTGATGAAATCAATGCTTTGGAGCAAAAAATCCCCATTTTCTAGCGCATAGATCCCACAATCCTCATGATGCTCAAATCCCGCGATCAATTTAGGATCGCTTTGGCTGGGGAGCGAGGAGAAGATTTGTGATAAGTCCGCCGGACTTGATTTCCCCGCTCAACCCGCGCACTGCACAAAATGTGTGAGCTTGATTTCTTCATTCATAGGCTTAGCACCGGGTATTGCAAGAGAAGCGCGCTGATATTTTTGGCATCATTGATCCTTCCCACCCCTAGCTTTTTTTCCAGGCCAAAATGCTCCACACAGCCCTTGCAAAACTCTAGCTCTACGCCAAGATCTTGCAGCTTTTGAAGCGCTTCAAAGACAGTGGGATATTTGCCTGGCTCACCAAAGAGCACACCACGATTGAGAAACACAATGGCCCTAGGGCGTAATTCTTTATTTTGTGCATGATCTGCTATCGCGCTCAAAAATCCATCACTCACCATGCCACCAAGCTCGCCATCGCCGATTTTGTCATCCTTAATCAATAAGACTTTTTCCATCCTTACTCCTTTTGTAAAATTAAATTTTTTTCTAAAATTTTGTCTTGTGCAAATTTTGTGACAAGCCTAGCAAAAATCGCACAAAGCGCCTCCAGATCGGCGATTTCCACGCATTCATCGATGCCATGGATCCTATCATTTTTGACGCCAAATTCTACCACTTCTATACCATATTTTGCAAAGAATCTCGCATCGCTCGTGCCCCCGCTGGTGCTCAATTCTGGGCTAATTTTTAGGATCTCTTGGATGCAATCTTGCATCTTTTGTGCGATGTAGCCCTCTTTGGGACTCAAAAAAGGATGAGAGCTCTGCTTGAGGGTCAACTCATGCTCCACTCCTTCTAGCACGCTGCTTATGTATTTTTGAATATCTTGCTTGGTGGTCTTGGTATTGTTGCGCACATTAAAGAGGATTTTTAGCGAATTTGGCGTGACATTGACTGCCTCTATGCCCCCACGAATATCTGTGATCACGAGCTTGGAAGGCGCAAAACTCTCATCCCCACTATCTAGATCCACCCCAGCAAGCCTGCCCAAGCGCGCGCCCAAAATCTCTGTGGGATTTTTACATTTCTCTGGATAGGCCACATGCCCCTGCTTGCCCTTGATGAGCAGCTCTCCATTGATAGAACCGCGCCTGCCAATCTTGATGACATCGCCCATTTTGAGATTGCAGGTAGGCTCTGCTACAATGGCAAATGTGGGCAAAAATCCTTTTTGTGCGAGGAATTCTAGCACATAGCGCGTGCCATCAATCCCCACTCCTTCCTCATCGCTTGTAAGCAGCACAGAGAGGATTTTGGGGGATTTTGAAGACATAAGGGCTTTTTTTGCCTGCAAGATGGCAGCCAAAAATCCCGCAATCCCGCCCTTCATATCTTGCGCACCCCTGCCATAGATCTTGCCCTCCTTTTGCAATGGCACAAAAGGATCGCTCCCCCAGCCCTCCCCTGGGGGTACTACATCAACATGGCCTGCAAAGCACAGATGCGGTAGCTTTGCTAGCGCAGAAAAGTCTCTGAGATTGTTAATGGCAGGATTTTTTAGCGTTGTGTCACCATTTTGTTTTTGTGCATTTGCGGCGCTTTCGGTAGGGTTTTTAGAATTTTTTAGATTTTGGCCAAGATTTTTGCTAGCAGAAAGTGCTAGGGAATCTTCTTGCTCGGACGAGTTTTGGCTACCAAAGACTCGGTAGCAAAAGAGATTTTTGATCTGGTTTTTATCTAGTGCAATCACTTCAAAATCCCCCAAAATCTGCGTGATTTGCGCATAAATCCCGCATTCTTTTGGCGTGATGGTGGGATAGGTAATCAGCCTTTGCAAAATCTCAGTAGCTTGCATTGCTTTTTTTGTGGTGGAGATGGATGTAGAGATGCAAGACTTCTAGGCTTGCAGGCGTGATGCCGCTGATATTTTTGGCATGAAAAAGTGTGGCGGGACGATGGAGATTTAGCTTTTCTACCACTTCTAAACTTAGCCCTGCTATTCCTTCAAAAACAAAATCTCCAGGGATCTTGATGCGCAGCATCTCCTCCATCTGCTCGACACTTTGCTTTTGCTTTTCTATATAGGCATCATATTTGCATAGGATGCGCAGCTGAGACCTTGCACGCAAGCTAAAATCTTTGAAAAATTCATCCAAGACATCAAACTTTTCTTCGCTAAAGCTATCGCGTCCTGCCACAAGCACCGCACTGCATTTATCCACGATGGGCGCCTCATGGATTTTTTCCAGCAGGGCTAGTGTTTCTTTGGAAGGGGTGAGAGTTTTTTTTGTCAAAAATTCCATGCCCCTATCAATGTCTTCTTGATCTTTTTGCAGCATTTGATAATCCTCCTCCTCCATGAGGCCAAGCCTATAGGCATATTTGCCCAGGCGAAAGAGGGCATTGTCTTCGCGAAGCAATAGGCGATATTCTGCCCGCGAGGTAAAGACACGATAAGGCTCATTGGTGCCCTTGGTGACTAGATCATCAATCATCACGCCAATATAGCCCTCATCACGGCGCAATACTAGCTGCTCCATGCCAAATTTTTGCGCATTCCCCTCAAGACTTAGCACCGCATTGATGCCAGCCATGATGCCTTGGGCTGCAGCCTCCTCATAGCCAGTGGTGCCATTAATCTGACCAGCAAAATAAAGCCCAGAAATAAGGCGGGTTTCTAGCGTGTGATAGAGCGCTGTGGGATTGCAGTAGTCATATTCAATCGCATAGCCATAGCGTGTGATGCGCGCATTTTCTAGGCCCGCGATGGAGTGGATCACAAGCTCTTGGATGTCATAGGGTAGCGAGGTACTCAGGCCATTAACATAGTATTCCACGCCATCCCTAGTCTGGGGCTCTAGGAATAATTGATGGCGCTCCTTGCTTGCAAATCGATGGACCTTATCCTCGATGCTGGGGCAATAGCGCGGCCCCACCCCCTCAATCTGACCAGTAAACAGCGGGGCGCGATGGAAATTTTGCGCAATGATTTCATGGGTTTTGGCATTGGTGTAGGTCACAAAACAGGGCAATTGCGATGGCGCAAAGTCTTTGGTGTGATAGCTAAAATGCGGCGGGATTTCATCGCCATGATGGATTTCCAAACCCGAAAAATCAATGCTCCTGCCATCTATGCGCGGACAGGTACCAGTCTTGAGCCTGCCAAGCTCAAACCCCAGCTCTTTAAGACTCAAAGAGAGCTTATTGGCACTATCCTCACCAAAGCGACCATTCTGGCTTTGGGACTCTCCGATATGCACCAGCCCACGCAAAAAAGTACCTGTGGTGATGATGACTTTTTTTGCAAAATAACACTTGCCAATGTTGGTTTTCACACCCTTAATCTTTCCATCTTCTACAAGCAGTTCCTCGACCACTTCTTGAGATACACTCAAATTTGGCGTATGGAGCACATGATTTCTAGCATGAATGCGATAGGCATCCATATCAATCTGGGCGCGTGTCCCTCGGACTGCTGGACCCTTGGAGGCATTGAGGATGCGGTATTGGATGCCGCTTTTATCACTAAGTCTCCCCATCACGCCTCCTAGTGCATCCACCTCCTTGACTAAATGCCCCTTACCAAGACCCCCGATGGCAGGATTGCAGCTAGCAAGCCCGATGTTTTCTATAAGCATGGTTAATAGATGCGTCCTTGCTCCCATCCTAGCACTGATGCAAGATGCCTCGATGCCTGCATGCCCACCGCCAATCACTAAAACATCCCATTCTCTCATCATTGCCCTCCTCTTTGTCTATAGTTTTGCTGCTGGTAGTTTTGTTGTTGATAATTCCCCTGCGAGCGCTGGTAGTTTTGTTGCGGGCGCTGGGGTTGATTGGCCTGCTGGATGCGAGACCCTGTAATCTCTTTTGGCTTTTCTTTGGTGTTTTCTTCATTTTTCTTCTGAGATTTTTGGAATGTCACAGCATAGCTTGGATGTTCACGCTTCTGGCTGCCAAAGCTATAGCGCACTCCAGCATTGAAGAGATAATCCTGGTTGATGAGCTTGCCCAAAAACCCTGCCTGCCCCTCAAAATATAGCCGCACATTTTCTGTAATCATGCTATTGATGCCAAAGGAGACTAATGCCATGTGATTATAGAAAAACTCACTAGTGCTAGTAGCAATCCCACTGACATTTAGTATCAACTTCCCTGCGTTGTAATTCCCCACATAAGAAGCCCCCAGACGGAAATCTGTCTGATTACTCCCCGTGCGCAGACTATAACCAAAGGTCATACCCACAGCACCGCGCATCAAAAAGGATACGCTACCACTAGAGGCTAATTTATCTTGTTCTAACATCCCCATTTCCTGCAGCATCTGCACCTTGGTCATAAAACCACCATAAAGCGCTAAATTGCCATCTACCCAAAATCTCCTAGCCTTATCAAAATTCAGGCGATACCCCAATTCCTCTTTGATTGTGAAGACATTGCCCCTAGGAGGTGTTTTGACATTGTTGCTCTTGGTGTTTATAGAAATATAGTCATATCGCACAAGCGTATCAGCATAAAATCCACTATCCCCAATGTAGGTATAGTAGATTGCTCCATTCATAGAGGTACCAATGGCATCATAGAGGGGAGCTCTTAGACGATTGTAGCCATATCCAAAGCTCACACCCACATAATGCATGCCCTTTTCTGCTGCAAAGCCATAGTCATAGCCTCCCTGTAGATTGTTATAGAAATTCTTCACGCTGAAAAATTTGGAAGTGGAATGACCCACAAAATCCCTCATCCAAAGGTTGTTATTGTACACGCCATCGCGCAGCTCACCCATACGCTTGTTGAGATTATCCAAAGAAGAGAGATACACCAAATACACACTTGCTAGCAAAGAAGTGGTGTTCTGATTCTCCTGGGGATTAATCTCTGCACTAAAACCCTTGATGTAGTAGTTATCCACCAAATTTTGCGCACCTTGAATCGTGGTGCCCTGGCCGCTACCTTGACTACCCTGGCCACCTTGACTATTGCCGCTGCCACTAGGTGGGGTGATACTTGGATTTTTGGGCTCAGTAACCTTGGCATACCAAGTCTCAACAAGCAAATACCCCTGCTTTATGACAGAGGGTCCAGAGACATTAAATGCAAAATTACTCCTGGCTACATTTTCCACCGTGGCTACAAGGATATTATTGCCACGATTTTGGGGCTCATAGACATAGTTATTGGCATTCTTGAGATCATAATCACTATAATAGGTCTGCAACCTTGCATCGCTCGTGCTGCCAGTTGCAGTCATGATGTCGATGAGATCGGCCTTTTTCTGCTCAAGATTTGCCACTCCACGGAAATAGACATGATTAAGATCTTTTGCGTCATGAATCTTAAGATCAATAAAGCCATGATTCTTGTAGAGATCTCCTGCGACCATGTCAACGATGGTGTTTTTTTGCAGCAGCGTGGAGCTTGAGACATCCGCATTCTCTCTTACATTCACCGCACTTAGATTCATGACTGTGGTGCTGGCATTGACCATCCATCTAGAGCCCTCATCTAGGTTGATGGAATAATTGGCCTTTTTATTGACAAAATCCGCATCCAAAAGCGAGAATTTATCGATGTTGAAAGTCACTCCAGGGTTTGTCGCCCCTTTCTGTGCTGCTAATACAGTGCCATTACCTGATGCACCAGGAGTGCCACTCAAGATATTGATACTACCGATGTAGGTGCCACTAAAGACATAATCTGTGGCACTTCGCATAGTGACTGTTGTGACATTGGTGGTGTAATTAGAGACATCGCGCAGAGATCCAAGCATTGCATTGGCCTTAGAGGCATTGAGACTTAACATGAGGCCATTGGTGAAATTACTGGGATTAAGTCCATTGGTGATGTCAGGATTTTTGGCAGTAGTTTGAGTGTTGTTGGTAGCAGAGAGGATGAGATCTGTGACCCCACCTGTGTAATAGATCTTTGCATTAGCCCCATGTGCGATGCCCTGCACAGCGATGAGATTGCTTGACCCCTCTCCTGTGCTAATCTGAAAATCTAGCATGCCATTTGCTGGTGTGCCTGTGTTAGGCGTGGTGGGTTTATTCTCTGCTAGTGCGAGGCTTAGGACATTTTTCCCTCCATCACCAGCACCCATCACAAATCCCCTGGCATTGAATTTGGCATAGGTCAATATATTGACAGAACCCTGGCCATATGCCTGCACGCCCTGAGTCTTACTAGAGGAGCCTTGTGTGATGGTGAAGCTATTTTGCCCGCTACCATTTGCCAAAATATTCCCATCAAAAGTGGCATTGCTAAGAGAAAAAGAATTAATCCCGCCTCCTAGGGCTGCAACATTGCCTATGATGCTGCTTAGCACCGTGCCAATGGGGTTAGTTTTATCTGCATTAGTTCCATCAGTGAGCGTGTTTTTGGCACCACCATCTGCATAGATGACATAGCCATTCCCATTATTATTTTGAAGCGCTACCCCTCCCTCCTTGGTAAAATTCAGAGTATTGCTCCCGCCATGATTAGCAATCATTGCCCCACTTAGAAGGCTAGCTCCTGTCATCTTTATGATGTTTTCTCCAGCATCCGCGATCACATCCCCATGCATGGTGAGCTGATTGAGGATTAGGGTATTGCTTCCCTGATTTAACGCTGTGACATTGCCCGTGATATTTTGCTTCATATTTGCCGCATTGGCTCCAGCAGGTGGCGTACTCGTGGTACCTGGTGCTGGTGTAGGTGTTCCTGGTGTAGCAGCATTTTGCCCGCCATTTGCTGGTGGGGTTTTTTGGAGTTGGAGTGCAAGGGACTGGCTGATATTATTTGACCCACCATCTGCTAGGATGGCGTTTTTGTTCTTGTCATTTGCAATGAGGGTAATAGAGGATTTATCTTGCAGGAGGATGAGATTTTTTGCATCATTTCCCACTGCAGAGACATGAGCGCTGTTAATGACAAGATTTACTAGCTTCTCTAGGTCATTTTTCCCGCCATTTTGGGCGATGATGCTGCCTAGGATAGTGTTAGCTGCCTTTGTGTCTTGATTTATGACAGTATTATTCCCAGCATCTGCGAACACCGCTTGGGTGGAAGTTTGATTGAGCCCCAAACTCGCACCATTAGAGAGAGTGATGGTATTTACCCCACCATTGATGGCAGAGAGGGTGGAGTTTTGGATCTTAGAAGCTCCTCCTTGGATGGTGATATTATTTTGTGCACCATTACCCTGGGCTTCCATCGCACCAACAATAGTGATACCCGCACCATTCACACCCCCAGCGCCTCCAGCATTTGCCGCGACCTTGTAGGTCAATGTGTTGATCCCAGCATTTGCACTGATATTGCCAGTGATGCTTGAAGTCCCACCAGTGAGCGTGATGGAGTTACTACCTGAGTCTGCTAGGATGGCATTTTGCCCGCCATTGATGCTCATCAAGGTGAAATTAGAATTTGTTGCAATGATTTTATTCTCTGCATTTCCGCCCTGAGCCATGATCCCACCATTGCTCATATCAAAGCGCGCCACCTGGGAAAGGTCATTCACTCCAGCATTTTGGGCGATGATGCTGCCTAGGATGGTGTTTGCTGCCCCATTCCCCGCTCCAGCATTTCCATTTGTTGCATTAGAGGCGATGATGGTATTTTTGCCACCCGTCCCCTCTGCAAAAATCGCTGCCACATTGTCCTTAGTCATGAAGGTAAAGGTAGAAGTAGCGCTTAGATCTAATGTATTGGTAGCACCATTTTGAGCCGCAAGATAACCAGCACTATTTGCATTATTGATTGTTCCATTGAAATGCAGCGTATTGCTAGCCCCCGCACCCTCTGCGATGATGGAACCCATAATACTCGTAGTCTGAGGAGCTGGAGCTGGTGGCTGACCTCCGATGCCAGCAGTGGCTTTGGTGTTTGTGTAGTCATTTTGCCCGCCATTTTGAGCGATGATATTGCCCTCTATGCTAAAAGCCGCCTTGCCAGCTTTGAGTATGATGGTGTTAGTTCCTCCATCTTGGGCTATCAACGCATTCCCCGCTCCATTTGCCTTGAGGCTAAAACTTGCCTCCGTAGGGGTGATGATGTTTTTTCCACCCTTACCGCTTGCAGTGATATTGCCATCAGTGATGATGAAATTTGCCACGCTACCCAGATTATTCACACCACCATTAATAGCAGACATGGTAACTGTAGAGATGCTAGATTGCCCCTCTAGCGTGATGGTGTTTTGGCTGCCCTGGCCATTGGCTGTGATGCTCTGTGTAGCCACTACAAGTGCTGCATTTCCCGCGGGGGGATTTGGCGGAGGTGGAGGATTTGGAGCAGGATTGGTGGCCTTGGCTAGATTGTCGCTAATGTCATTGCTCCCACCACCAAGGGCTGCTATATTGCCAGTAATCTTTCCTTTTTGGATGGCGATATGATTCCCACCACTATTGGCACTAATAGCACCCGTGATATCGAGATTTGTTAGAGTGATGGTGTTATTGCCTTTTTCTAGTGCTGTTATATTGCCTGTGATGGCATTGCTTCCCGTGGTACCACCATTGATGGTATTGCTCGCACCCTGTCCTTGAGCATTGATGGCACTAGCACCAGTGAGCTGCATCGTGGTGGTGTCTTTGAGCGTGATGGTGTTAGTCGCATTACCATTTTGGGCCACTGCATCAAGGTAAAAATTTGAGATTTTTGCACTGTCATTTAGAGTCAGTGTATTGGTGACATTGCTACCATTTGCCTGCAAGATCCCACCCTTGATACCAGAACTCCCAGCAACAATTAGCACATTACTCCCCCCACCCCCCAGTGCATACATGGAGCCTGTGAATTGCAGTCTTTTGAAATTCAAGGTATTGCTTCCGCCATCCACTGCCAAGATATTCCCATTGATGGTATTAAACCCAGTAGGCGCAGTTCCAGGAGCAGGTGGAGGAGCAGCGGTGACTCCATTTTCTGCATTGATGATATTGCTCGCACCCTTGCCCTGGGTGTAGATGGCATCATTGCCCTTGCCCACAGCCTTTCCATTGGCATCTTTGATGCTAGCACCATTGAGTGTGACAAGCGAGCTGTCATTAAGCGTGATGGTATTGCTCGCATTACCATTTTGGGAGATTGCCTCCATATATCCTGACATACTAGATCCATCTTTGAGCGTCAGAGAGTTGGTAGAGCTACCCACCAATGCCCGGAGGGAGCCAGTCATTTTGGTATTACTAATTGTGGCGGTATTACTCCCCCCGCTTGCTAACATATCTCCTGTGAGTATGTTGGCAGGATTATTATCCTTAGATCCAAGCGTGAGGGTATTTGCCCCTTTTTCTTTTGCGATGATGGAGCCTATGACATTGACATTTTTTAGTGTGATGGTGTTAGTTCCCTGATTGGTCGCAGTGATGTTGCTCTGGATTTGATTTAGGGGATGATTTGGCTTAACAGGTGGTGCACCATTTAGGGCATTTTGAGCATCATTGATGACATTGCTAGCATTTTCTCCATCCGCATAGATGGCATTGCCATCATGATCCACAAAATTAACGCTGCTCCCCTGCTCTAGATTCAGCGTATTGGCAGCACTACTATTGCCACCCTGCTTATTCTGTGCGATGAGATAGGCATTTTGCAATGAGGAATCTTTGAGCGTGATGGTGTTTGCTGCTAGCTCCACACGCGGGGGTGGTGGGGGCACTGGGGGTGGCAGGGCATTGGGACCAGTGCCATTATTTGGAGTGGGTGCAGGCTTTTGTGGGGGTGCATTATTGCCAGAATAAACCGCACTCACCCCACCTGTGAGCACAGCCTTGGTGCTTGTGATGGTGTTAGTTCCCTGTGTTGCTAACACATTTCCAGTAATGCTGCTTTGCTGCGCATTCTTACCAAAGACCAAGGTATTACTCCCTCCACTTACGCTGATATTTCCATTCATAGTGAGATTATCTAGTGTAATGGTATTGCTTCCATGCGCAGTAGCAGAGATATTACCATCAATCCCATTGATCCTACCTGTCGCCCCCTGTGTGATATTGTTCCTACCCCCATTTGCTAGGATGGCATCATTTCCTGCATTTTGCACATGGAATTCACTCTCACCAGTCATCGTAATATTGTTAGTAGAAGCAACATTATTGGCATTATGCTCACCTGCACTAATTTGCGCGGCATTGAGCGTCGTATCTTTGAGTTCAAGCGTGTTGGTCGCACCATTTTGAGAGAGGATGTCCCCAGTGATTGTGCCAGATTTGCTAATGGTGATATTATTGCTTGCATCATCGGCACTAACATTTCCCGTGATAGTGAGCTGCTGGAGGTTTATGCTATTTTCTCCTCCTTGCTGGGCGAAAATCTGGCCTGTGATGGTGTTGGGTTTGGTTGCAGCATTTGCATTGACACTCTGGGCCTCTAGGATGACGTTTCTGCCATTGCTCGTGGCATATAGCGCATTCCCTGTGGTCTTGTCTGCAGTCAGAGCGATGGTAGATTTTTCATCCTGCAGCGTGATGGTGTTGACTCCTGCTGATGCATCCATGGACATATTGCTAAGTGTGGAATTGGCTAGCTTGATGGTGTTAGTGGAGGGGGCATCCGCGCTCTGCACAAAGATCTTTTTATGCTCCGCCCCACCTACTGTCATGCCCTGGAAGGTAATCTCATTTTTGCTGGGACTAAAGGGAGAAAGTGCAGTGATATTCCCCAAAAAACTCCCACTATTTGCATTCTTTCCAAAGACAATCGTATTGGTCGCGTTGCTTTGTGCGATGATATCCCCACTCATGGTGACTCTGTTTAGCGTGATTTCATTGGTGGCATTAAAGATTGCCTTAATGTCGCCAGTGATAGTATTCATCGGGCCACCAGTGTTTGCGTTGCCATTGGTGTGGTCTGTGATGATGTTTTTTGCCCAGACTCCATAGGCTAGCACAGCCACATGATTATCCCCACCTAGCCCTTCGCCAGTATCTGGATCCACATCCGCGCCACTGACAAGCTGCACACTGGAATTGTCCTCCAGCGTGATGGTGTTGGTCACTGCTTTGGTCGCCCAATTGTTACCATTTACCTTCTGATCGATAGTGCGCATCTGAAATGCACGCACAAAAGTCTGGGTAATAATGCTATTTCCCTTGAGTGTGATGGTATTACTCGCACTCTCCTTCACAGGGTCTTGGGATGTACTTGAGACAATGATCCCCCCGACTGTGCCCTGGGCATTGATGGTGGAATCGGTGAGATTTAGCGTATTGCTCCCCATGGTGTCCACTGTGATATTTCCCTGGAGTGAGAGATTGCCTAGAGTAATGGTGTTAGTTCCCTGATTGGCGGCTGTGATATTGCCATTGATGCTGTTTTTTGTCACCGGGTTACCTGGTGCTGGGGGCTGGGGCTGAGGGGGCTGGGGGGGCTGATTGGGATTTGCCACACCTGGGTTTCCTATTTGCCCGGCTGCTGGGGTGTTGGTAATGAGATTAAGTGCCCTCACACCACTGGCCAAAATCGCATTGTCATCCTTGATATTTGCCACAAGATTGATACTAGAGCCATCCAACACCCTAATGGTGTTTTGCGTGTTTTGGACATTTGTATTTGTCGCAGTCTGAAGGGCTGATACATAAGTATTTGCGATGCTGCTATTGCCATTTAGGATGAGGGTATTTTGTGTGATGAGGGTATTCCCCGCGCCTCCAGTGGCACTGATTGCATAGAGCTTGTTTGGCGTGGCATTCATTGCGGTATTAGTGAGGTCAAGATTATTGCTAGCGATATTCTTTGCGATGATGGAACCTGAAAGCGTGCTCTTAAAATTTTGTGCTTGGCCTTGATTGGGTTGATTTTGTTGACCTGGGTTTAGAGCGGGATTATTCCAGTTATTTGGCGCAGCATGACCTAGTATGAGGATATTTAGGCCATTATTCTCAGCATCAACATTGCCCGTGATGTTGGCACTTAGCAACTGGATGCTATTCCCACTTTTAATGGTGGCATTATTATTGGAATTTTGCGTAGCATAGATATTTCCATTGATAATCTGGGGTTTTTTACCATCGGTGGTATCAAGGATCTGATTGTAGGATCTATAGCCACTAGAAAAGATCGCATCATCCCCTGTGCCCACCTTCTGGCCTTGAGCATTGGTGATCTGAGAGCCTGTAAGACTGATTGTGGCATGATCATTGATTACCACATTATTGCTAGAGGTTTGCTGTGTATTGGTGCCAAAAGCCATGAGATATCCATTGCTAAAGCTAGCCTCTCCCTTAAGGATGAGGGTATTTTTTGATGGAGAGGGGATGCCATTGACATTGCTGCTATTTGCAATCAAACTCCCCTGCATACTGGCTGGGAAATTCTGGGCGTTATTACCAGCTAGTGCATTCCCACCGATGGTAATAGCATTTTCCCCACCAGAGGCATTGGCATTGCCCTGGATGGAGATTTTTCGCATAATGATGGTGTTTTTCCCGCCATTTTGCGCGAAGATTTGCCCTTGGATCTCTCCATTACTAGAGCCAGCGCCATTGGCCTCTGTTAGGCTATTGTTCGCACCAGAACCTATGGCCTGGAATGCATCAGTATTATTATTGGCTAGCACACTAAATTGCGAGCCATTCTGCAATGTGATGGTATTGCTTGTAATTGGCACATTTGGTGCGGGGTTGGCATTTCCATTGCCATTATTTGCAGTGATGGTACCATGCATAGAAACCCTTCCATTTGCCTGCACATCCAGAGTATTGGCTCCTTGTGTATTTGCAAGCATCCCGCCCTGGATTTGGGCGTTACTAAGCTTTAGTGCATTCTTCCCGCCATTGAATGCTGAAATATTACCCGTGATGTTTACATTTTTGAGCGTGATATTATTGGTGGCGACATTTGTAGTTTGTGCTGCATCGACATTATCTGCAGTAATGCCACCTGTGATGGTGGATGCCTGATTTCCGTTAGAATTATCCTTAATGATATTATTTGCGCCATTGCCTAGGGCATAGATGCCAAAAGGATTATTCGCCCCAAGACCACGGAGTGTAAGTGTGGCATTGCCATTTAGAGTGATGGTGTTGTGATTTTGCTGCGCCTGATTTCCTGGTGCTGCTCCTGCTTGGGGTGCGGCGGGTGCTTGGGGTTGTTGTGGTTGGGCCTGCTGGCCTCCTGGGGCTCCACCAGGTGCGGGTGCTGGTTGTGGCTGAGGTTGTTGACCTTGACCTTGCTGACCTTGGGCGTTATCTTGCGTAGTTTTAGACCAAAGATTGCCAGTGAAGTTTCCGCTACCATTTAGCGTGATGGTGTTACTAGAGTTTTTTCCCTCTGCGAGGATATTTCCCACTAGCTTCCCAAAATCCCCGGGATTTGCTGGAGCCACCCCCTGGCCATTTCCCCCTTGACCTGGGGCTGCAGCACCATTGTTGTTCCCACCGATGGTAATGGTGTTGCCTCCGCTATTATTTGCGGTGACATTGCTTTGCAGCGAGGTAGCAGCATTATTACTGCTCACAATAATGGTATTCTGGCTGCCAGCCCCGCTAGCAGTGATGCCGCCAGTTATCTCTGTATTTGCAAGTGCTAGAGTGTTGCTGCCGCCATTGGCCAAAACCTGCCCATTGATGAGGAAGCTCTGCGTGTTTTGAGCATCTTCTTTGAGCGCATTAATGCCGCCCTCTCTTGCCTCAATGTTTCCTGTTAAGCTCGTATTGGCTCCTAGCGTGATGGTGTTAGTTCCTTGATTGGTCGCAGTGATATTCGTGCTCACTGTGCCAATCTTTGTGTTGGTGTTGGCTCCTAGCGTGATGGTGTTAGTCGCATTGGTGCCAGTGGCATCTATCCCTCCTGTGATGGTGATATTTTGGAGTGTGATGGAATTCGATCCATTTGCCTGTGCCTCGATTTTTCCCGTGATCGTGCTAGGTGCAGCCAGGCGAAAGTCATCAGTGATGGTGTTGCTGCCCTGATTGTTAGCAGTGATGTTGCCTGTGAAATTTACTCCCTGAATAGTAATGGTATTTTTACCCTGACCTGTGGCAGAGATATTTGCCTGATTGTTGGCGATGAAGTTCTGATTCCCCAGCGTGATGATATTCTCACCAGCCTGACCTGTGGCAGAGATGGTGGTCACAGAGCCATTATTAAACTGGATGGTATTTCTGCCATTTGCCTGCGCCTCTATATTTCCCTGGATCTTTGTGGCATTTGCAGCACTCCCAATCGTGAGTGTATTACTCCCTTGATTGGTGGCACTGATATTTCCAATGACCTCGCCACCATCAAGCGTTAGAATATTATCCCCTTTTTGCGTGGCAGAAATATTGCCCGTAATTGTTGTATTAATCAAATTGAGCGTGTTTTTTGTGGCATTTTTACCAGCCTGGCCTGTGCCTACTCCTGGGCCACCCGGGGCAGCGGGAGGATTTATGACACCTGTGGCGGTGATGTTGCCTGTAATATTACTTTTTTGCGCACCGCCTATTGTGAGGGTGTTGCTACCACTAGAATTCGCGCTGATGTCCCCTGTGAGCGCAAGCATCTGAGCTGTGATGGTATTATTTCCAGCATTTTTTGCCTCTATGACTGCATTTCCGCCTTGAGCGCCTCCATTGCCATTGCCCTTCAAGGTAAAGCTAGTGAGATTGAGGGTATTTTTGCTACCTGCGCCATCTGCAATCATATTGCCACTTTGCTCTAGATTCTGCAGCGTGACTGAGTTGCTGCCGCCATTGCCCGCGTAGATGTTATTGGTGATTTTGTTTTGCTGTGTGGTGTTACCTGTGATGATATTGCTATTGCCCTGGCCACTAGAGGAGAGTGCGGCGTTGTTGCTATTTGTCTCCCCATTTGCAGTCGCATTGAGATTGAGCTTGGAATTTGCATTGAGCGTGATGGTGTTGCTTGATCCAGTAGCGGGTGTGGCTTGTCCACCATTTGTGGTGACATTATTGGTCACAAAGCCATTGATTGTAGCAGTACCACTTAGTGTGATGTTATTTTTTGCATTGTTCCCTTGGGTGATGACATTATTGATGCTACCAGCACTAAGCGTGATGGTATTGCTAGCGCCATCTTGAGCCTTGATATTGCCATCGATCTTGGCGTTATTGAGCTGGAGGTTGTTAGTAGCGCCATTGATGGCCAGCACAGCCCCTGCGATGGTGCTTTGCTGCGCAGCGTTGCCATTACTGGTGATGGTATTTTGTGAATCCTTTCCATCAGAGAAAATAGAGACATTGAGATGATTTGCACCGCCTTGGGCTGGGGGTTGGACGCCACCTGCTGCACCATTTTGAGCCTGGGGAGCATTTTGTGTATTTGGGATAGCAAGTATGCCGCCTGCATTGAGGGTGATGGTGTTGCTACCCCCGCTGATAGCAGAGATATAGCCCTGTGCTTTGGAGCCCAAATCGATGCTCAAGGTATTTTGCCCTTTTTCCTGAGCCACAAGGGGGCCAGAGATCTCAGTGTTTCGCAAGTTAGTGATGGAATTTCTGCCACTATCAATGGCATAGATGCCCCCAGCAATCCTGCCTTTTGTCGCTCCTGCGTTTGCTAGAGTGGTGGTGGTGACATCATTGATGTTGTTAGCAGCATTTGCCCCAACTGCGAGGATGGAGAAATCAATCTTTGTGCTACCAGCTCCCGCTCCGCCGCCGCCAGCACCTCCGCCGCCGCCCGCTGCAGCTCCATTATTCAGCGTCACTGTGATCTTGCTAGTGCCATTATTTAGCGTGATGGTAGCATTTCCCTTGGCGGCATTGAGATTGAGGAAGGAATTTCCCTGCAAAATGATGTTATTGCTCGCAGCGCCCCCTGGTTGCTGCGGGGGTTGGGCATTTCTATTTATGGCACTCACATAGATGTAGCCATTTTCCATGGAAGAGTTACCCTGGAAGGTTACAGTGGTGCTATGGCCCCCGCCTTGGGTAGAGATGTGGCCATTGAGTTTGTCGCCATTATTGATTGTGACTTGTTTATTGGCTTCAGAATTATTATCAATATCCCCCTGAGCAGCAGCGGCGTTTGCAAAGGGGGTCAAAAATCCCGCGAGCGAAAATGCCACAAAAGTCTTTTGAATCTTGGAAAAAATCATATGAAAAAATCCTTAGGAAAGAACCGAGAATTTTGGGCTCAAATAGTGAAAAATTCTATCACATTAAAGCGACATTTTGCTAATCATTCCCGCTTCCAGCAAGAAAACTGAGGGCTGGTATTGTAGATTTTTCATAGGGTCGCTTTTGGCATAGGAGAGATAGAGGCGCGTCTTAGCACGCGTCACTGCGACATAAAAAAGCCTGCGCTCCTCCTCTAGGCTGCCGCCTTTTTGGATGAGTTTGGTATTGGGGAAGCGCCCCTCCATCAAATCGATGACATAGACCTCTTCGTATTCTAGACCCTTGCTAGCATGGATGGAGAGGAGATTCACCCCACTGCCCTGCACCGCCTCTGATGCACCCAAAATCATGGCATTGAGGAATTTCCCTAGGCTATCATAATGCTTGGCTAGATTTTGAAGCAACAAGACTTTGCGCGCGATCTTTTCTAGGGCATCACTTTTGCGCGTAGGATCGATGCTGCCATCTTTGTTTTTGGCGCGCTCCCTAGCTAGCATTTCTGTGATGCGCCCATAAAATCTATTTTTTGCAATGGCATCAATCAGAATGTGGGGATTTTTTTCCTTATGGAGATTTGTAAAGAGCTGGCAAAAATCCTGCAAAAAAAGCGCAGAATCGCGAGTGAATTTGGGATGAGAAAGTATGGGATGAGAGCAAAAGGTAGGTGCTAAATACCCATCAAAGCGCGCAGCATTCTCTAGCAAAAATAAATCATCAAAAAGCCCTAGCTGCGCATTTTTAGCGCGAGTTTGGTAGGGCTTTTTGGCATTGGGGGACAAAATCCCAAGCGCTACATCTCCATCCCCAAGATTGATAAATGCCTCATAGATGTCCTTTGCCACTGAGCTGCCAATCTGGGGGCCATAGCTTAGGGTGTGGATGAAAGCCATCATATCCTTGGGATTGTACAAAAGAGCACAGAGATCTAGCATCAGAGCTACTTCTTTGGTATCAAAAAAACTCGTGCTGCCCTTGCGTTTGGTAGGTACACCAAGCTCGCGCAAAGAGGCCTCACAACCATCAGCAGAGGCATTATTGCGAAAGATGATGGCCACTTCATCAAAATTAGGATTGCCGCTGGCAATGCGCCTAGCTATCTCTTGGTATTGCAAAAAAAGCTCTTCATAGACAAGGAGTCTTGGTGGGGGGAAATCACCGCTTTTGATGACCTCTAATCTTTTGGGGTAGATCCTTGGGTTTTTTTGGATCACCCGATTGGCAAGATCTAGGATGAGCGAGCTGGAGCGATAATTTTTGCTAAGGGTGAAAACCTGGGCATCTGGGTATTTTCTAGTGAAATTAGCAATGATGCTAATGTCTGCACCATTGAAGGCATAGATACTCTGGTCATAATCCCCCACGCAAAAAAGGCTTTGAGGATTGAGCGCATCAAGGAGGGAGTCTTGCAGGGGGTTGGTGTCTTGATATTCATCACAAAGCACCTCAGCATAGGGGATGGGATTTTTTTGAATCTCTTCACGATAGAGCAAAAGAAGATCATTGTAATCTGCGTAGTGAAAGGTTTTTTTTAGTGCATCAAATTCCTCAAAAATCCCCTCATAAATTAGAGCAAACTGTTCTTGGGCTGGGTTTTTTTCTCGTAGCCAGGAGGGAAAATCCAAGTCTTTGGAGGTGTTTAGAAAAAGTGAATAGAGGTCATAGAGATACTGAGCAGAATAAGGCGTAGTGCCCTCAAAGCTTGGATAGACACGCTTTTCTGCGATGCTTTTAAAAAGGATTTTTAGCTCTCTGGGTTGCTTGAGCGTGATATTGCGCTTTTCTTTGAGATAGCGATAGGCTATGGCATGGAAGGTGCCAGACTGAATAGCTCTAGCCTTGGTTTGGCCAAATTTTTTTGCTACGCGGGCAATCATTTCCTCCGCTGCTTTGTTGGTAAAGGTAAGCAACAAAATAGACTCAGGCAAAATTTGGTTGTCAAAAAGATGGGCGATGCGCCCCACGATCGTGGAAGTTTTGCCAGTGCCAGCGGAAGCGATTATGAGATTATGCCCCATTTTTGCGGTGGCAGCGAGTCTTTGCTCATCATTGAGATTGGATAAGGGCATGGAAATCCTAGAGTTTTTTTGTGATTATTGTTTTGCAATTGTAGTGGAAATTTGAAAAAAATTTGGGTGGCATTCTCACTCCCCTGCTATCCCCCTGCGGGGTTACTGGCTTTGGTGAGCGTTTTTCCCTGCGCATGAGTCTTTCTCTACCCATTACGCGGGGGGCTCTCTTTGCAATAACCCCAGGGGGTTGTTTTCTCCACCCCTTGCGCGGGTTTTCTTTCTCTCAAATAACCCAAGGGGGTTGTTTTTCTACCCCTTTGCAGGAGCTCTCTTTCTCGATAGCTCGAGTGGGTTTCTCGATAGCTCGAGTGGCTTCCCTCGCAAAAAAGGCTTTATCCCCTCCCCGCTCCCCTTAGCTCAAAAAACGCCGCCGCTTTTTTGGCAAATAAGGGGAGGGCCTCGCTTAATCCACTTCTAGCAAAAAAAGAGCGGAGTCACTCCTGCCTCCTTGATTCTCTTTTTTTGCACCACGAAGCGGGCGAGAGGTTAGGAGTGGAAAGTAGCACGCACGCAAGGGATAAGGGGGGGAAGCATTTTAAAAAATCCCTGTGGGCCCCGCCCACGGTAAAAAGTAGAGCGTGTCGGGGTGGGGGTACGACATAGGGGGAGGGAGCGACTCCGCATATTCAAGCCCCTCCCCCTTGTGAAAGAAAAAAACTCCCCACAGGGGAGAAAGAAAGCCCTCGCAAAAAAAAGGGGGGAAAAAATCTCCTCGAGTCATCGAGAGGAAACCCGCACTGGCAGTGCAGGGGCACAAGTGAGTAAAAGCATCATTCTCCCTCCTTTATGAGGGGTGTGAAGGTCAGTAGTTTGTCACGATAATATTCATATTGCTTTTTTCTTGCAGCAATCTCTGCAGGGATGCCAGAGCTAAGGTCCTCTGTGAGGGTGGAGAAATCATCTAAAATCTTCACAATCTCTCTTTGGACTTCCAGAGGGGGAAGGGGAATGGGGAGATTATCTAAATTTTTACTATAGACATGAGGAATGCCTCCTGTGCTTTTTGTTGCATAAATTGCATCCTGTTTCACTTGAAGCCAATAAAAAAGATACTTTGGTATTAAATTTTCTTTTTTTGGAGAGATGGAAAAGGAATCTGAAAGAAAAACAGGGATATTCCAATAACTAACATAGCCAGCATATGCTCCACTAGAAGAGATTGCTATTGTTTCCCCGATGCGATTTGCATGGTTGTGATAGTATGCGGGTTGTCTTCCTCCAGCAATAACAGGAACCTCTCCAGGAACTGCATTTTTTTTGCTTATCGTTGCTCCCTTTTGAAACTCCCCCACCTCCCCCAACTTCCTAAACTCCACACCATGAGGGCAGAGAGAGAGTAGCAATGCTTTGAGGGCTTTGGGATAGGATTTATCTCTTAGTCTCTGCTCTGCTCCTTCTTTGCTTGCATCCACATCGCTAAAAGAGAGCAGCCAATTGCGATAGTATTCATACTGCTTTTTGCGTAACTTTAATTCTGTATTTAATTCTGTATTTAATTCTGTAAATGTGTCTAAAATCTTCACAATCTCTCTTTGGACTTCCAGAGGGGGAAGGGGAATGGGGAGAGTCTCAATGTCTGCTTTATTTAATGCAGGAATACCAGCACCAAATTGAGATTTTATAAGAAAGCTTTCTTTATTTTTCAAGAAATAAAAAAGAAATTTGTAATTCACTTTTTTGGAATCGGATTCAATAACATAACAATGCGCACCTGCCCAGAATTTTGAAGTCATATAATTCACATATCCAGCAGAAGCTCCTCCCTGACTTATAATAATTTTTGGAGAATTTGTATTATATGTATTCCAATATCCTGAAGCATAAATTCCTCCATTCATAACAGGATATTCTCCATAATTTGAAAGAAACTCTTTATTAAGTTGTTTTCCTTTACAAATATTTATCACCTCCCCCAACTTCCTAAACTCCACACCATGAGGGCAGAGGGTTTGGAGTAATTTCTCAAATCTATTCATATTATTACCTTCCTCAAACTCCTTGAATCTCTTTGACTTGGGGTTTGCATCCTATTTTCTTTGACTTGGCTTGTTTTTAGTGTTTTTTTCTTTTGGCTTTCCTGTGTCTTTATAGCATGCATCCCATCACCTTCTTTTATCAAATTCCAAAAATTACAAGGGAATTTTACCAATACAAAGCGAGTTTATCAAAGACATCAAGCAAAGGCTGTGTTTTCTTTGCTCACTTCTCTTTATGCGGAGTGGCTTTGGTGATGGTATAAAGCCCTCTGATGAAATTAAGCTTTATTTTCTCTGGCCTTTCTCTTGATGACTCAAGGGGGTTTCTTGCTCCCTTGCGCGGGGTTTTTTAGATCTGTGTGAGGGTTCTTCCTCGATAGCTCAAGGAGGGTTACTTTTCGATGACTCGAGAAGTTTCTTTTTTCCTTATCCCCTGCGAGGTTTCTTTTTCTACCCTCCTTGCGCGGCTGCTCTTTTCCTCGTTTTCCCGAGGAGGGTTTTCTTTTTGCTATTGCCACCCTTACGCGGGAGCTGCTTTTTTCTTTCACAAGGGGGAGGGGCTTGAATGTGCAAGCTCGCTCCCTCCCCCTTATGGACCCCCACCCCGGTCAGGCTCTACTTTTTACCGTGGGCATACGCCCACAGGGATTTTTTAAAAACTGATTTTTTGCGTTCAATTGAGAAACACATAAGATAAGCAAGGAAAAAAGTGTGTAGGAGATCGAGGAAAAGTAACGCGCTTAAGCGATTGGGGGGAACGCGCCAAGAAGGCGCAGGGGATTAAAGCGCGTTATCTCTTTGTTTTTTGGTGGATGAGTTCTACAAGTTTTATGGCATTTTCTCTGGGCAAATCAGGCAGCATCCCATGACCCAGATTGAAGATGTGGCCAGGCTTTTTGCCCATCACGGCCAAAATCTCATCCACTCCCATCTCCATAGCATCTTCATGATACAAACAGCAGGGTTCTAGATTGCCCTGCAGGACATATTTTTTGCCAAGCAAGGTTTTTGCAAGCTCAAGCGGGGTACTCCAATCCACTCCAAATACATCAAAATCTCCATCGATGTGCTTGAGATATCCCGCTACACCCTTAGGGAAGAGGATTACAGGGATATCTGGATGATGCATCTTGACATGCTTGGCGATGTCTTTCATGTAGCCCCAACTAAATTCAAAATACGCATCTTTTGCCAGTGCATTGGCCCAAGAATCAAAGATCATCACAGCATTAGCCCCAGCTTGTATCTGCTTGGTAAGATAGCCCTTGAGTTCATCTGTGATTTGTTTTAGCAGGTAGTGCATGGTCTGAGGGTTGGCATAGAGCATCTTTTTGCTTTTGGTGTAGGTTTTGCTCCCTTCCCCCTCGATCATATAAGTAGCTAAAGTCCAAGGAGCACCACAAAAGCCAATGAGTGCCTTGTCTTGGGGGAGGCGAGCGCGCACGCTAGAAATGGTGTCATAAACATAATCTAGCCTTTCAAACGCATCTTTTTTGAGCGCGCAGACATCAGAATAACTCTCAATACTCTTTTGAAATCTAGGCCCTTCCCCTGCGATAAACTCTAGAGGCAAACCCATCTCAAGGGGTATAAGCAAGATATCGCTAAACAAAATCGCTGCATCCACATTCAAGATCTCCACAGGCTGCAAGGTGACTTCTGTAGCAAGTGTGACATCCTGACAGAGATCTAAGAAACTTCCCGCCTTCGCGCGCGTAGCCCTGTATTCTTCTAGGTATCTCCCTGCTTGACGCATCATCCAGATGGGGGTATAGGGAGTCTCTAATCTCTTGCAAGCATCAATAAAAATCATTTCTTTCTCCTTTCTCTAATCTCCAAAATTCCTTAGCTCCATGCACAAGCCTATCAAAACTTTTGGACTTGATTGCCATCATCTTCATGTGATGAATTTTGGCAAGCCACTTAGCTATGGCGCAGCATCTCATATTCTCTAGGGATGAGATAATCCTCACAATCCTTGATCCAAACATCATAAAACCCCGCCTCATAGCCTAGCGCAAACATCTTCTCCACCCCCTTTTTTTGCAGATCACTAAGCTCTATAGAATCGTGATTGGCATAGAGGTTTAGATAGGCATCTAGCTTCTTTTCATCCACGCGGATGAGATTTCTCTCCAAAAGCATGGCAGAAAGTATCTCTTTGCCGCTTAGTGCAACACGCACAGCCTTGGTGAGCGTTTTTTCGATGTCGATTGCCAGATTGAGTGGGAGAGATCGGCGCAACACCATCCCACCTAGTGGCAGAGGCAAATCTTCTTTTGCCAAATCCCTCCAAATATCCCAGAGCTCACGCTCTACCTCAAGGGCGCTATCATAGCATAAAATCGATTCATGAATCAACACACCCGCATCCACTTCGCCCCCAAGCACCGCACCCTCAATCTCTAAGAAATTTTTGTAAACAATGCGCGCATCAGGATATGCCAGAGAAAAAAGCAGCGCATTGCTGGTATGCTCCCCACTGAGTGCGACTTTGAAATTTCGCTTAAGCCTTGCACCCTTTTTCTTGATGAGTTTTGGGCCATAGCCATTGCCAAAGCTAAGACCTGTGCGAAGCAGCACATAATCTTGACGAATGAGCGGATAAACTCCAAAAGAAATCGCACTGATATCAAACTCCCCAAGCAGTGCTTTTTGATTGAGGCTCTGGATATCTAGAGCGATATTTTCAAATCTCTGCCCTAGCTCGCTCTCCACCCAGCCAAAGACAATCGCATAGTACATAAATAAATCATCTGCATCGGGACTATGCGCTATGCTAAGCATTCTCTCTCCTTGTTAAATTTCTGTGGATTTTTTGTAACTTTTTGTGTGCAATTATAAGGCTGTATTTTCAATATTGATTTAATCAAAAGTGCTAAACTCCTCCACCAACACAGCATAAGGACGGGATTCATGAGGGTTTTGATTACGGGAGCGAGTGTGGGATTTGGTGCAGAAATCGCCAAAAAATTTAGCGCCAATGACCATGAGGTGATTTTGCTAGCAAGACGCAAGGAGCGCCTTTTAGCACTACAAAAAGAGCTTGGCAAAAATTGCGTGGGGATTCTTGCTCAAGACATCAATGATTTTGAGAAATTGAGGGCAAATTTAGAGGATTTTGCAGAAAGCATTGATGTGCTTATCAATAATGCAGGACTAGCTCTAGGGATAGAGCCAGCCTATGAGTGCGAACTCGCAGACTGGGAGAGGATGATAGAGACCAACGTCCTCTCACTTATAAGACTCACGCATTTTCTCCTGCCCCATATGATAAAAAGACAGCGCGGCCATATTATCAACATCGGCTCCATCGCGGGATCCTACCCCTACCCCGGTAGCAATGTCTATGGTGCCACCAAAGCCTTCCTCAAGCAATTCAGTCTCAATCTTCGCGCAGATCTCCTAGGCAAAAATATCCGTGTGAGCAATATCGAACCAGGACTTAGTGGAGGGAGTGAGTTTTCTTTGGTGCGCTTCAAGGGTGAGGAAAAAAGAGCCTACGAACTCTATGAGGGTGCGCATCCCTTGATGCCTGAGGATATCGCAGAGGCAGTGTTTTGGTGTGCATCACTGCCAGAGCATGTCAATATCAATCGCATCGAACTCATGCCCACCACCCAAGCCCCTGCAGGGCTCTCTGTACACAAGGATAAGGGATGAGCTCCAAATTTGTGGTGCGAGATTATGAAAAATTTGCACATGAGGCTAGAGAAATCTGTCCAAAACGCGTTTTTACCTCGCCGCTGACCACCTTTGCCTATGGGGTTGATGCCTCCTGCTACAGTACCACACCAAAAATCGTAGTCTATGCCATTAACGAAGAAGAGATTAAAAAGCTCATCGCACTAGCCAATGCCTGCAACACCCCCATCACCTTCAAAGGTGCGGGCAGCAGCCTAAGTGGCCAGGCAAGCAGTGAAAGCGTGCTCATCATCGCCAATCAAGGCTGGAAAAAAATCACAGTGCTAGATGCTGGCAAAAGAATCCGCTTAGGATGTGGCGTAGTGGGAGAGGATGCCAACAAGGCACTCAAACCCTTTGGCAAAAAAATCGGGCCTGATCCTGCCACCATAGCCACCGCACTCATTGGCGGGATTTTCAATAACAACTCCAGTGGAATGTGCTGCGGGGTGGAGCAAAATAGCTATCACACGATTAACTCTGTGCGCGTGATCACTGCTCAAGGAGTGGTGCTAGATACCAGCAGAAAGGAAAGCATGTATGAATTTTTGCAAACCCAAAGCGCGCTGGTAGAAGAGATCCTAAATCTTCGCGCTAGCATGCTACAAAACCCCGAGCTCATCGCACAAATCAAGAGAAAATACAAGATCAAAAATACTGTCGGATTTAGTATCAATGCCCTAGTTGATTTTGAAGATATCCAAGATATTTTAAATCATATCTTCGTTGGCAGCGAGGGCTGCCTGGCCTTTGTAAGCGAGGTGGTGTACACAAGTGTAGAAGATTTTGCAAACAAGGCTTGCGGGCTTTTGTTTTTTGAAGATTTGTCTAGCGCGAGTAAGGCCATCACTATTCTCGCAGAGCTTGGCAGAGAAGTGCTCAATGCAGCAGAGATCATGGATTATGCCTGCTTAGCTTCTTGCCAAAGGGTGCCAGAACTAGCAGAGATTTTGCAAGACATCCCTCCAAATACCACCTGCATCCTGCTCCAAACCCAGCATGAAACTTTTCAAGGCCTAGAGGCAAATCTCAGCAAAATCAAAGAAAGCCTCCAAGATGTGCACATGCCAAAAGCACTCTATACGCATGAGGAAAAGACCTATAATCTCTGGTGGAAGATCCGCAAATCCCTCCTGCCACTTAGTGCTGGCAATCGCCCCAAAGAAAGCATCGTAATCACTGAGGATGTCTGCTTTGAGATTCCTTATTTTTGCCAGGGCATAGAACTCATCCAAAATCTTTTTAAGCGCTTTCAGTTTAGCGGCATCATCTTTGGGCATGCGCTCAGTGGTAATGTGCATTTTGTCATCACACCAAACCTCAATGATGAGAGACAAAAAAAGCGATTTGGCCTCTTTATGGAAGACTTGGCAAAAGAAGTGGTGGCATTACATGGAGCCATCAAGGCTGAGCATGGCACGGGTAGGATGGTGGCGCCATTTGTAGAGCTAGAATGGGGCAAGGAGGCCTATGAGATCCACAAAAAAATCAAAGAGATCTTTGACCCCAAGGGCCTACTCAATCCTGATGTCATCATATCACAAAACAAAAATGTCCATCTGCAGCATTTTAAAGCTAGCCAGAGTTTTTTAGATCTTGTGGATCATTGCATGGACTGTGGATTTTGCGAAAAATCCTGCCCATCGCGCTTCCTCACACTCACTCCAAGGCAGCGCATCGCAAGCTCCAAAGAGATCCAGCGCCTCTCTCACTCCCAAGACCCCCAAGACATCCTAAGGGCCAAAGAAATGGAGCAGGAATATCAATATTTTGGCGTTGAGACCTGTGCCACCTGCTCGATGTGCAAAATTGCCTGTCCGCTAGAGATTGACACAGCAAACATCGCGCTAGAACTCTCAAAAAAGCCCCACCACAAGGGATTTGAGTATGTGTACAAGCATTTTGGTGGGTTTTTGAAGGTCGCGCGCGGGATGCTTAGCCTGGGGAATTTCGCACAGAGCGTGATCCCTCCCATGAAGCTCTATCATTTCTCAAAATCCCTGCATCAAAAATTTCATTTCCTGCCCATCATCCCACCATTTTTGCCCCAGAAAAATGACTTTTTTGCCAAACAAAAGCGCACTTGCTTCCACACCCCTGTGCAAAAAAATGAAGCAGCGCAAAATGAAGCAGCGCAAGCTCACAAAATCACCCCACATCCTCAAGCATCCAAGGAGGCAAAAGAAATCAGAGAGCTCAAAGAAGTGATTTATTTCTCCACTTGCATGAATCGCAGCTTCAAGCCCTCCAAGCTCTTACCCAACAATCGCCCCTTGCAAGAAGTCATGGAAAGCATCGCAAAAAAAGCTGGCATCAGGCTGATTTATCCCAAAAACCTAGAGAAACTCTGCTGTAAAAAGCCCTTTAGCCATATTGAGGCCATAAAGAAGGATGAGGGGCTAGCAAGGGATCTTATGGAGATGAGCCAGAATGGAAAAATTCCTATTTTGGTAGATCATAGCGCGTGCAGCGCACATATGATCCTAGAGGTTGCCAAAAACCTGCCGCTAGAGATCTTAGACTCCACAGAATTCCTCTATCTTGCGACAAAAAATCTGCATTTCAAAAAAATAGAAAAAAAGATAGCCATTCACCAAATGTGTGCGCTCAAAAAACTCCATAAGGAGCATTTCATCATTGAGCTTGTGCAAAGATGCAGCGATCATTACCATGTGCTTGAAAAGCTCTCTTGCTGTGGCTTTTCTGGCTACAAGGGATTTTTCACCCCTGAGCTCAATGAGTGCAACATCACCCCGCTCTCCTTGGATCACTGCGATCTTGGAGTGAGTTCTAGTAGCACCTGTGAAATCGGCCTATCTCTCAAACTCCCCTTCCTCAATGTCGCCTACCTGGTGGATGAAGCACTAACATAACAGAGCTTTTTGCGCGGGATTTTGGGCTGAAAATTTTATGAGCTTTGGCACGCAGCAATGCAGCTCCCCTTTTTATTCGCCCCACAAGCCCACTGCAAGGACAGGATTTGCTCTTACTTACAAGGCCTGCGCATTTGCAAAGGGGCTAAAGGTTATAAAAACATAAGAGAAGCCAAGACAAAAACACAGATCCCAAAAAGCCACAACTTTAAAAAATGAAAAAATATAAAATTTCAAAAAGCAAAAGGGCCAATGATGCAAAAACTCCTCTCACAGCTCCCAAAAATGGACAAAATCCTCCATCACAAAGACTTTGCAAGTTATAACAAAATCCTGCTCAAAAAAATCGCGCGCAAAACCCTCTCCTCCTACCAAACCCAAATCCAAAATAAAACCCTCACAAAGCCCCCTATTCTGCAAGATCTACTAAAGACAATCAAGCAGGAGTATCAAAAAATCACCTCCCCAACACTTAGGCCGCTCATCAATGCCACGGGGGTCGTGCTGCAGACAAATCTAGGACGCAGCATCCTCTCAAAAAAACTGCTCTCAAGAGTCTTTGGGCTTTTTAACGAGTATTGCAATCTAGAATATGACCTCCAAAGCGGCCAAAGAGGCAGCAGGGATGAGCATGTACGCGAGATCCTCTGCGCGCTGCTAGATTGTGAGGATGCGCTAGTGGTCAACAACAATGCCGCAGCCCTCCTACTCATCATCTCCACCTTTGCCAAGCAAAAAGAAGTCATCCTCTCGCGCGGGGAGCTTATTGAGATTGGGGGGAGTTTCCGCATCCCTGAGATCATCAAGGATGCGGGTGCTAGGCTCATGGAAGTAGGCACCACAAACAAAACCCACTTACAAGACTATGAGAGGGCTATTGGTGAACATACTGCCATGCTACTCAAGGTGCACAAAAGCAATTTCAACCAAAGTGGCTTTGTCTCAAGCATAGAGCTTAGTAGACTCATCGCGCTAGCTAAAGCGCATGGGGTGCTAGATTATTATGATGCGGGAAGTGGGTATATTTGTGGGCTAGATTGCGATGAGCCCTCACTCCTAGATATTGCAGAATTGCGTCCTTCTTTGGTGAGTTTTAGCGGGGATAAGCTGCTAGGAGGAGTGCAGGCAGGCATCATCTTTGGCAAAAAAGAACTTATCACAAAGCTTAGGCAAAATCATCTCTTGCGTGCTCTGCGCATGGATAAGCTAAATCTAGCACTCTTACAACAGACGCTTTTATGCTATCTGCAAAATAGACTTGATGAAATCCCCACCATCGCTATGCTAAAAACCCCCCTCCATGTTTTGGAGCAAAGAGCTAAAATGCTGCTAAGCCTCATTACACCCCTGCCTAGTCTGGAGAGCTCTCTGGTATTTTTAGAATCCTGCGCGGGGGGTGGCAGCCTGCCAGATATGCGCTTTCCATCCTATGGGGTGGCGCTAGAATGCGAGAGCCTTGCCACCAAGGAATTGGCAAGACTCTTGCGACAAGAGGGTGTAATCACCCGCAGCAAAAATGAAAAAATCCTGCTAGATGTGCGCTGCCTGCAAGAAAGGCATTGCAAGAAAATTGCAAAAATCCTGCAAAAAATCACTGGGGGAGATTGAGAAAATTTCTAAAAAATCTCACTGGGGGAATCAAGAAAAATGGCACAGAAAAATTCCGCTGGGGAATTTAAAATAATTTTCTTTCAATGGCTTAAAGGGGGATTCTTGCTCCCTTGCGGGGCTGCTTTTTCCTCGTTTGCTCGAGTGGCTTTTCTCGCAAAAAAGGCTTTATCCCCTCCCCGCTCCCGTGCACCTTGAGCGGGCGATAGGTTAGGAGCGTAAAAAATCGGTTTTAAACTCCTGTGGGCCACTGCCCACGGTAAAAAATAGAGCCTGACAGGGGTGGGGGTCCATAAGGGGGAGGGAGCGACTTTGCCATTCAAGCCCCTCCCCCTTGTGAAAGAAAGAAGCAACCCCGCGCAGGGTGGTGTGGTTGCGGTGCACGGGCACAAGTGGGGAAAAGGATGGGATTCCCCTATCCTATTGGCTGGCCGAGTAGGCTAGTGCGGCATTCTTAACATTAGGCTCTATTTTACCGTGGATGATGGGGGGAGGATTTTATTCTTTGGTGATGAAGGTTAGGGGAAGCTAATAAATCTAAGTGCTTTGCTATAATACAAACGCCCCTCTAAAGAGGGGCAAAACCATCATAAAGGACGAGCTATGAAGAGACATAGCAAAAAGCGTCCTACGAGGGTATTATACTTCAAATTTAGCCTTTTTTGGTTTAGGTTGGAGATTCTACTCAAGAGGTAACGCTTTGGGGCTTTTGCCCCGCCCTTTTGGTGGGTTGAACCAAAAATGCAAGTAACCCCTCAAGCCCCTCCCAAAAAAAACACTTTTTTTATCTAAATTTTGTTTTTTCTTCCTTGGATCAAGGAGGCTACTTCCCCCCCTTCCCCTGCGTGGAGTTTTTTTCCCTTTATCCCCTGCGGGGGTTCTTCTTTCACGCTTTCTTAAAAATCTCTTTCCTCGAATAACCTAAGCGGGTTGCTTTTTGATGACTTGAGAAGTTTCTTTTTCTTTGACAAGGGGGAGGGGCTTATATGTGCAAGTGTGGGCAAGAGCTTCGCTCGTGCGCGAAGTCACCCCTCCCCCTTATGGACCCCCACCCCGGTCAGGCTCTACTTTTTACCGTGGGCGGGGCCCGCATGGGTTTTAAACACTGCTTCCCCTCTAATCCCCCACTCCGGTCAGGCTCTACCTTATTTTTACCGTGGGCAGTGGCCCACATTTTTCAAGACACTTTTTTGCACTCAATTACTTCTTGCCCGCGTAAAGGGGACAGAGAAAGAACCCCTGGGGTGCTTGGGAAATCCTACAAAAATTCACTCCTCGATGTAGTTTCTAAGCTTCCTACCGACTTTGGGATGCTTGAGCTTTTTGATGGCACTGGATTCGATTTGACGCACACGCTCCCTGGTGACATTGAGTTCTTTGCCAATCTCTTCTAGCGTGCGATCACTTTCATCATCTAGCAATCCAAAGCGCATACGAATCACAGCCTGCTCGCGTTCATTGAGCTGATCAAGCACTTCAAAGATCTGAGCGCGCAGATCTTCTTTCATGATCTGATCCATGGTATTGGTGGAATTTTTATCCTCGACAAAATCCCCAAACTTCCCATCTTCATCGCTGCCAATGGGAGCTTCTAGCGAAACAGGCTCTTTTGTGATCTTGATGACATGCTTGACCTTATCCACGCTTAGGCCCACTTTTTCTGCGATGATCTCGACATCGGGCTCTTTTCCCGTCTCCTGGATGTATTTGCGCATGATTTTGTGAATGCGGTTGATGGTTTCAATCATATGGATGGGGATGCGGATGGTGCGCGCTTGATCAGCGATGGCACGCGAAATGGCCTGGCGGATCCACCAAGTCGCGTAAGTGGAAAATTTGAAATTTCGCTTATAATCAAATTTATCCACGGCCTTCATGAGCCCGATATTTCCCTCTTGGATGAGATCTAAGAAGGGCAGGCCGCGATTGGTGTAACGCTTAGCGATGCTTACCACTAGCCTTAGGTTAGATTTTGCCATTTTATTCTTTGCTTTATCCGAGATAATCTTGCCCCGCTTGATTTGCTCCAAAATCTCTTTGAGTTTTTCTGGATCGAGATCAAAGCCCTCCTCACTGGCTTCCTTGGTCTGAAAAAGCTTTTTGATATCCATGTAGATATTAACCATCGTGGCCTCAGGGACTGCTGCTAAAATATCTTCACGCGACATGGTGGTGATATTTGCCAAAATATTTTGATGGTTTTGGATGAGATGCTCATTAAAAAGTGGCAGGCGGTATTCTAGGCGCTTAAGCTCTCTCTCAAAGCCATCATCACTTTTTAGGGTATTTTCCATAGCCTTGACAAGCTCAGTGATGAGCTTGCTGGTGGGGCCAAGGTCGAGTAATTTCTCTTTGAGCACTTGCTGTTTATGCGCTAAGCCTAGGATAAACATCCATTCATCCTCATGCTGCTCTAGCGCACCCTTTTCTAGGAAATTGAGCCAATCTTTTCTGGCAGTATCCAATGCCCTAAAGCTCTTTAGCACCTTTTCGGCACGCTTTTGATCTTTTTTGGAAATAGGCTTTTTGCCCTCTTCTTCATCCCCCTCTTCTTCCTCTTCTAAATCTTCATCACCAGATTCCTCACTATCATCAAAGCTCTTAAAAAGCTCTTTGACCCTGCGCTCACGATTAATCAATGCCTCGCGATAATCATAGATAAAATCAATCAAATAAGGCACAGAGCAAATTGCATCCAAAATGATATTTTCACCAAGCTTGATTTGACGACTAAGCTCTACTTCATCTTCTTTGGTCAAAAGCTCAATTTGCCCCATCTCGCGCAGATACATGCGCACAGGGCTATCACTCCTGCTCCACTCTAGCAGATCCCTCTCCTTCATGAGGTCAAATTCATCACTGAGCTCTTCATTCAAGATTTTTTTGCGCTCTTCAGCCTGCTTAATCTTGTCTTTGGTATTTAGCGTCTTGGCAAGCTCAGAGGAACTCACAAGGGTGACTTGATGCTTTTGGCACAGCTCTCGGATCTTTTTGACCTGCGCGCTTGTTGGCATCTTTTGCAAGATCTCAGCGATTTTTTCAAAAGACAAAAAGTCTTTTTCATGCTCACTAAAAATCTCTTCTAATTTTTGACTCAATTCTTTTGCACTCATATTTTTCCCTTCTTATTGATAAATTTCTTGTTTGATTTCTCGAAATCCCCACTCCCTAGCAGCCTTATGAATCTGCTCTTTTGTGATTTCTAGACATGCGATGCCTTCTTTGTCATGGAGTTTTTCCTCAATCTGCCCACTGGGATTGACCACGAAAGACTCCCCATAAAATTCTAGATTCTGATCTTTGATCTTGACCTTGCCCACGCTATTGACCCGCACGAGCATGCAGCCATTACAAAAAGCACGCATGCGGCAGAGCATCTGCCATCTTTCATTGCTCTGGAAGGTAGAGGCAGTGGGGGTGATGATGAGATCTACGCCTTGTTCTTTGAGCTTGAGCATCAATGCATCAAAATGCAGCTCAAACCCAAAGAGCACGCCAATTTTGATGCCCTCATATTCAAAGGCCAGAGGGGCTTTGAGGGTTTTGCGTTTGGGATTATCAAAGAATTTTTCCTCATCCCAATGCTCATAATGAATCAAGCGCTGCTGCATGTAAAACTCTGTACTTTGCGCATCAATCACTGCGATTTGCTTATAGAGCCTATGCTTTGCATCCGTGGTGATGAGGGGGGCGATGATCTTGACACGATGAGCCTTTGCCATAGACTCTAGCATGGCAAGCTTTTGAGGGCTTAGCTGAGCGATCATGTCTTTGGAAGTCCAATCCTGGATGAAAAGATCAAAGACATATTCGCCAAATACCACGAGGCTATTTTTTTCGATATGCTTGAAATAATGACTCCAAACCCCCTTTTCCAAAGGGAGCGCAGCGGTCTGACAGATCGCAATCTTCAACTCTTATCCTTTGAATTGATCTTGATGGCCTCATATTCCATTTTTGCAATTTCAAGCATTTCCTGGGCTTCTTGGAGCTCCTTTATGCCCTCTTTGTAGAGGGATAGGCCTTCTTTGAGACTGAGATCTGCATCTGAGAGGCTTGCTAAAATCTCCTTAATCCTTTCAACTCGTTGTTCAAAATCCCGCTGCTCCACCCTAGCATCATCCATAATACACCTCACGATTCAGATTTTTGAGATCCTTGTCTGTGCACACTGCTGCTACCATGGCGCCAGTCACATTGCTAGAAGTACGCGCCATATCGATAATGGGATCGATGGCCAAAACAATGCTAAGCAAGACAAACTGATCGCTAAAGCCAATCCCAGCAAGCATGATGGATGCGGCCATCGTGGCAGACCCTGGCACCCCAGCAATCCCAAGTGAGCCCAGAATCACCATCAAAATCACAATCACCACAAAACTCACATCAATATGCACGCCAATGCTATTAGCAATGAAAATCGCCACCAATGCTGGGAAATAGCCCGCACAACCATTGAGCCCCACAGTCGTGCCAATGGAGGCCACAAAATTTGCCACCCCAGAGCTCACGCCTACTTTGTTTTGCAGCGTGGAAACGGTAATAGGCAAGGTTGAGACAGAGGAGCGAGAGGTGAAAGAGAACAAAATCACAGGCAGAACCTTTTTCATGAAGATAAAGGGGTTGAGCCCGCGCAGTGCCAAGATCACACAATACACCACAAGCATAATGACCATCGCCACATAAATCAAAATGATAAATTTTATTGCGGTTTTGATGGCGCCAAAACCATTGGAAAGCAGCACCTCTGCCATCATGCACACCACCGCATAAGGCATAAATCGGATAATAAACAACGTGATATCCATGATGATTTTATGCACCGCATGCACGAATCTCTCAAAGAGCAAAGAGCATTGCTCAAACCCCTCTGCCCGACCCATGGACTTGGCACCAAATCCGATGAAAAAAGAAAAAATCACTAGCGCAATGATATTGTTTTTTGCCATGGAGTCAATGATATTGCCAGGGATTAGGCCTAGCAAAATCTGTGTGATGGTCTTGACTTCGCGAATCTTTGCCTCTGGGACAAAGTCCTTAGTCTGCAAACCTAAATCAAAGACATATCCCAAAATCACCCCAACACCCCCAGCGATCGCCACAGTAAAGAGGATCCAAAAAAGAGATCTGCTAAGCAGGGAAGAGATCTTGATATCTTTGTCAATATCAATGACCACCTTGATGATGGAAATGCTAATAATGGGGATGACTAGCATCTTGATAAATGCCACAAATGCATCAGCAAAAAATCCAAACCAATTGCGCGCTTCATTGAGCCAGACTACGCTTTTGGAATCTTCAGGATAGTCAGCAAGCGCCTCCAAGATAAAGCCAAAGCAAAGACCTGCCACAAGCCCTACAAGCATGCGAATAGAAAAATCCACCTGCTTGTTTTGGAGTTTTTTTAGCACAAAAAATACAAAAAATAAAATCGCAAAAATCACTAAAGTCTGCCACTTAGATACCATCAAAAACGAATTCAAAAAATTGCTACCCACCTTAATCCTCCTTTGGTTATCATTGTTCCTTTTTAGCCAGAAAAAGGGTGGAAATATTTACGTTATAGCCTTTTACCATCATCATTTTAAAGCCTCTCTCTTTTATTTTTTGCTCCAAGACTTCAGTGCTCAAAAACCCATCAATGGAATGGGGTAGATAGGCATAAGCACGGTAATTGCGCGAGATCATGCCGCCAACCACTGGCAGGATCTTCCGAGTGTAAAATTGCATCATCTTATCCAAGAAGCCCCTACACTCCTTTCTGGTGAATTCCAAAATCACCAGCACACCATTGGGCTTGAGCACGCGCCAAAACTCAGAGAGTGCGCGCTCGATATCTACGACATTGCGAATGCCATAGGCGATGGAGAGCACATCCACGCTCTCATTTTCTAATACCCAGAGATCCTGAGCCATGCTCTCATGCAGCTTGGCTGGGATCTTGCTAAGCTTTTCTTTGGCCACTTCTAGCATCTTGCTAGAGGGGTCAATCCCAATAAAAGAAACCTTCCTATCCCTACTCTGCTTCTCCCAGTGCAAAATCATATCCCCCGTGCCACAAGCGATGTCTGCGATACACAGAGGATTGTTTTTTTGGAGTTCTAGGGCTCTTTTGCAAGCATCCCTGCGCCATGCAACATCCACCCCCATGCTCATTATGCGGTTAATCCTGTCATAATTTGGCGCGATTTCATTAAACATCTCAATAATCTTCTCTTGCTTGTTTTCAAGAATTTGCTCTTGCTTATTTTCCATGCTCCAATCCATCAAGATAGGCCTCCAAAATCCTTATTTGCTCTTTTGTTTGTGCACTTGCTGTGCCGCCCAAAGAATCTCTAGCATCCATAGATGCACGCAGATCCAAGATCTCTTTTACCCCTTTTTTGATCTTGGGGTTTAGAGAGAGGATCTCCTCTTCTTCTAATTCTGAGAGATCTAGCCCCTTTTTTTCGGCAAAAAGCACAATCTCTCCCGTGATATGATGAGCCTCACGAAAGGGAACCCCACACTCACGCACCAAAAAATCGGCTAGATCTGTCGCGCTCAAATGCCCAATTTTTGCCATTTGTAGCATATTTTTGGGATTTACTTGCATTTTTTGGAGCATCGCAGATAAAATCTCTAGACAAATCTGGATATTCTCCACACTATCAAACACTCCCTCTTTGTCTTCTTGCGTGTCTTTGTTATACGCGAAGGGAAGGCCCTTCATCACCACAAGCAAGGCAATGAGATTGCCAAAGATCCTACCACTTTTGCCGCGCAAAAGCTCGGGCACATCGGGATTTTTTTTCTGCGGCATGATGGAGCTGCCCGTGGTATAGTCATCTGAGAGACTGATAAATCCAAATTCATAGCTACTCCAAAGCACCAACTCCTCAGCAATGCGAGAGATATGCATAGAAATCATAGCAATATCATAGAGCAGATCCAGTGCGAAATCCCTCTCACTCACGCTGTCCATGGCATTCAACGTAGGAGCAATAAAGCCAAGCTCTTCTGCCATCATAAGACGGTCATTTTTGTAAGGAGTACCAGCTAGCGCACCCGATCCTAGCGGAAGATAATTATTGCGCAAAAAGCTTGCTTGCAGACGCTCAATATCGCGCTTGAGATTTGCACACCATGCCACCAAATGAAAGCCAAAGTTGATAGGCTGGGCATGCTGGAGGTGCGTCATGCCTGGCATAATGTCTTCTGTGTGATGCTTGGCAATCTCTAGCAAAGTGCGCATGAGCTTTTGTAAAAGTGCTTGAATCTTAGCATTAGCATCTAGGACATAGAGGCGAAAATCTAGTGCCACTTGATCATTGCGGCTGCGCGCGGTGTGCAGCTTCTTGCCCACATCCCCGATCTTTTGAATGAGAGCTTTTTCGATGGCCATGTGAATGTCTTCATCTACAATATCAAAGACAAATTCTCCCGCCTCAATCTCTCTGCCAATCTCTAAAAGCCCCTTGATAATGGCATCATATTCAGCAGCATCCAGTACGCCGATTTGATGCAGCATCTTTGCATGGGTCTTGGAGCCCAAAATATCATAGCGCCACAATTTATAATCAAAGGGGATGGAAGCATTGAATAACTCGAGCAACTTCGCGCTCTCCTTGCCAAATCTCCCGCCCCATAGTTTTGCCATCTCTGCTCCTTAAAAGCGTAGCACCACGCAGGTGATGATTACCACCAAAGCGATGGTAGGAATCTCATTAAAAAATCGGAAAAATTTCCCACTGGCTGGCATTTGACCCTGCGCAAATTTCTTCATATAATACAAACATAGGAAGTGGAAAATTACTAAAAAAATAATAAAAAGCAGCTTAACATGGATCCACATGCCACTTTTGAAAATCCCAGGATCTAGCAGCAAAAGCGTCCCTCCACTAAGTAGAGTGGCTAGCATGGCTGGGGTGCCAATGGCATTGAAAAGCTTGCGCTCTTGGATCTTGACCACCTCACAAAAGCCTGTATTTTCAAAATACTCACTATGATAGACAAAGAGCCTTGGAAGATAAAAAAGTGCTGCCATCCAAGAGATCACAGCCACGATGTGAAAAATCTTGACATAGAGATAGAGTTGTGCACCATCCATTTTGATTCCTTTGTATTTTTATTGCTGCATTGTATTTTGTGTTTGTGATTTTTCTGTCCCTGGATTTGATTTTTTTGCCTTTATTTCATTTTTATTTCACCTTTCATGAGAATTTTTGAGCAAAATATTCCGCGCTCTGCCCTGAGTGCATTTGATGCCTTTATTTTTTGGTAGGCATTTTACTTACAGGATTTTTGCAATTTTTGGACTTGCACTGACCTTGCTATTCTCATCATTTTTTTCACTTTTATATATGCTAGATTACAAAACTCCTAGATCCCAAAATCCCTCACAGCCCCGCTTGTTTTTCTAATGGAATCCAAATCCTTAGCCTTGGCTGGGTTTATTGACAAAGCGCATTTGCTCAACCTGTGCGGCAAATTCTTCCACACTCCCCTCCCTGCCACGGATGTGCAAAACCACCCCAGCATCACAAAAGCGATCTTTTTGCAGCTCTAACTCTAAAATCTTGGCTAGATATTCCACCCGACTTAGCAATGCATAGCTACAAAAAAACTCCCTTTGGCATTCTTGTACAAAATCCTGCAGGAGGTTTTTTGACTCTGCGATCTTGACGCATTCCACGATACTCTGAGTATAGGCGCGCACCAAGCCCCCTACCCCAAGAAGCGTCCCCCCAAAATATCGCACCACAATCGCAGCAGAATCCACCAAATCCCTGCCACGCAAGACATTGAGCACAGGCATGCCAGAGCTCCCGCGGGGCTCACCATCATCGCTAAAAGCCTCTTCTACCCTCCCAGAATCATACACCCGATACGCATAGACAAAATGCACAGCCTTGAGATGAGTGTTTTTGAGTTCTTGGAGTTTTTCTGCAAAATGTTCCCAAGGAAATAAAAAGCCAAGGAAACTAGATTTTTTGGCTTCTAGCTCAAAAAACGCCTCTCCTACAATCTTTTTCATAGACTCTTGAGATAGATTTGCACATCTTTGTTTCTCAAGATCATGGCAGTTTTGCCCTTTTTTTCTACGAAAAACAGCCCCTTGAGATTCTGAGCAAAGAGGAGTTCAAAATCCATCAGACTTGGTGGATTGCAAATCCTTCTGGTGATATTAATCTCATAGATCTCAATGTCATCTGCATCTTTCCAAGAATAATCTGCAGAAAAATTATTACAACCCGCATCGCCATAGATGCGATTTTGCTTGGTATCAAAGCGCAGAGAAGAAACATTGTCTTTTTGCGCGAGCTCTTGTAGATCCTCTGGGCTCATCTCTTGATTGCCATCCATACTTGCTAGAGGATCTTGATTATTTTGGGCGTCATCCTTTACTTCATCCTTTGTGCTTAGGAGCTTTAGGGCATGATCCTTCATACCCCTAAGCCCATCATAACTCTTCCCCTGTATAACAATCTTTTCAATCTCCCAGTTATTGCCAGAAAAACTGCCCTTAAAAAGATCTAGCAGACCACAACCACTCAATACAAAAACAACAATCAATGAAAAAAACTTTAACAAAATCTACTCCAAAAAAAGCCAAGAAATTTACAAAAACAGTGGCGGAAATAATCTCTTAAAAGCCCGCATTTTAACGAGAATCCCTTAACAAATCTTAACTTTCCCACAAATTCCCCCCGCCACTTTTTGGCTGCGGCCTGGCTGGATTTATTTTGACTTGGCTCTTGTGAAGATTTTTTGAACTAGCCCTTAATTTTCAAACAACAAAAAAAGAGAGAAGTTTTTAAGCAAAAAAGAGGAGGTGAGATTTGGCAATGGGGGAGTGTGGAAGTAGAGTCAAAGAAGGATTTTAGAGCTTTGTGAGACTCCCACGCAGTCTCTTGGGTAATTCCCCAGCCATCCTTTGCTGCATCCTCTCTAGGCCTACCATACCCCCTACAATGCCAGGGGAGATTAGGCGGGATTATCTAGACTAGAGTTTGATTCTTGGATGGGGGTTTTGCAGATTTGTGCGCAATCATATGCAAGGCTTAAAAAATCCCTAGACTTCACATCCAAAAAGTTGCTATTAGAGCCGCGCACTCGTGTTTGCAATGCCAAAAGCTTGGCTTCTTCACTCTCAAAATCTGGCAAAGCTGGGATTTCCTTGGCAAATTTCTCCGCATACGCATCATAAAGTGCGTTAAAGTCTTGATTATCAAGCTCAAGATTTGCCGCCACATCTAGAAGGTATTCTTTTTCCTCATTATCTAGCACACCATCTAGATAGCCCAAAAGCAGCAAAAATTCTACAAATTTTAGGCGCTTCTTGTATTCTGCATAGCTCAGAGTCAAAAACTCCTTTGCTAGCGCGATGAGACCTCGAGTATCCTCTTTCCCACAGGCTTGCTTTGCGAGATCTTTGTATTTTTCCTCAAGTGGATTATTTGAGAAATACTGCTCCAAAAGATGATCCATTAACACATCATAGCCCTCCTGCATCCTTGCACGGTTGGGAGTTTTGGCGCAGATTGCCAGGCAGACCCCAAGCTCAGTGGCACCAAATTGCTCCTCTTGCGTCTTTGGCGTGACATAGTAGGGATCTTCTTTGAGATCATATTCGAGCTTTTCTGCCTTCTCTTTTTTGCTTCTAGGCTCGATGGGATTTTTGAGATATTCCTTGAGGCTCTGATAGAGATAGAAAACCACCCCAGCAGCGATAATCAATAATAAATATTCCATGATACTCCTTTGTAATTTCTCATTCCTAAAGATTGCTTTGATTTTTTTCTTTTTTGAGGCGAGTGAGTTTTTTGGCACGCTCACGCTCTTCTTTTTTCTTTTCCTCAATGGCTAGCAATCGCTCGTTTTTCTTGCGCATTTGATGGATATACTCCTCTCTTTTTAGCGGGAAGGAAAAGCCAATAGGGCGCAGGGTGAGGATGAAAAATACTAGTAAAAACACAGATACAGAGATGATGGGCGGATCACTTGGGTTGATATAATGCCAAAACCAAGCAATACATCCTGCAAAAATCAATCTCAAAAGAATTCTAAACATCTTGCCCCCTTGGGGTGGCTGCTTTTGCTTTCATTTTCACTCCTTTGCTGCTTGCATGTTTTGCTTTTTACTCCTCCTGCCGCCTTTACCCCAGCATTCTTACTTGTGCCTCCACTTATTGGATTAGGCAACTTCACACAACCCAGTGACCTTCAAACTAGCAATCCAAAGAATCACCCGGGATAAACCCTGTAGCTTTCCTGCTAGAGGGGGCGCACCAGCTAGCCTATGGAATAAAAAGCTCCTACTCTCTTTAGGTACACCAGCCTCAAATAACAGAGGGAAGCACACTTGGTGTTTAACTGGTAGGAAGTGCTCCCTTGACCCTACCTGGTTTTACTTTGGCGGCATGAGTCAAACCCTCTAGCAGCTCTTTTAGAGCTGGAATCTTTTGCAAAGACTCCCAGATCCTTTGAGCTCCAAGTCTCTGACCAGCCCAGCAGCCTCTAGATTATTAGGGCGTGTTCTCAAATAGCAAAACCCCATGCACACGGCGCAAAATCCCGCTGTATCTCTAGAAATCTCCCTGCCCGCTGCTTTTTGATGCTAGCACCCTCTAGAGATATTGCTTGTTATGAGGATTTGATAGAATCGCCTCCATGGATCTTTTCATCTCTTCTTCCTCCAAGCTCTCCTCCACAAAAATCTTTTTGCTATCTAGTCGTACAAAAATCACGCTTTCTTTTTCCCCAACAGTGATGGCAATCTGCAAGATACTTGAAAGATCCATTTCCACAATGCTGCCGATGTTCTCACTCCCAAAACCCGCCTCAAAGCTAATCCCTCTCTCTGTAAGGGCCAGACTCTCAAAGGTATAGCCCGCCAGCACAAAGGGGCTGATAGGGCGAAAATCCTGCAAAATAGAGGCTGGAAGTGGAGGATCAAAAGACACTTCATCAATCTTGCACCACAGGATGAAGGATTTTTTTTTCTGCATCAAAAACTTAATAATGTTTTCGCAATGCTTGTCTTGCAATTTGTCAAATTTCATAATAGCTCCTCAAATTCCTTAAGCATCTTTTTGACCTCCTTCATGCCGATGTTCCAAAATTTGGGGTCCTCGATGTCAAAACCAAATGCAGAGACTAGCTCCCTGGGGCTCTTGCTGCCCCCACTGCTCAAAAATTCCTCATACACTCCCACAAAACTCTGGCCTTGTTTTTTGTACAGCCCAAAGAGTGCGAGCACGAGTAACTGCCCATAACTATAGGCATAGCAATAAAATGGAGAATGCACAAAATGAGGAATGTAGCTCCACCACATCGCATAGTTTTTGGTGAGTTTTAGGCTTTTGCCAAACATCTTTTGATTCTCTTCCATCCACATTTCATCCAATTCCTCTGCCTTTAACTCGCGATCGCTTGCATGGATCGCGCGCTCAAAATTGGTCATTACCACCTGACGAAACATCGTAGAGAAAATATCTTCTAGCTTTGAGGCATAGATTCCCAGCAGCTGATCCCTGCTTAGCGTTTTTTTGACACTATCAAAAAGCAACATCTCTGCAAATACCGAGGCAGTTTCTGCAGTGGTGAGCGGAGTGTCCATATTGAGATAACCCTGTTTTTTGCTAAGCTCTTGATGTACCATATGGCCAAATTCATGTGCGATGGTGAAAACATCGCGGTAATTGCCTGTGTAATTGAGCAGCACAAAGGGATGGGCACTTGGCACCGCACCATGACTAAATGCACCACCCCTCTTGGCATCTCTTGGGTGAGAATCCACCCAGCCTCCCTCACAGGCTCGCTTGGCGATTTTATAAAATTTGGGTGAAAAATCCTCAAAACATGCAAGCACCATCCCAACCCCCTCTGCATAATCCAAAGAAAACTCCTGATTCAAAATGGGCGCATAACGATCATAGTCTTTGAGCTTGTAGCCAAGGATCTGGGATTTGTGTTTGTAGTATTTGTGCACCAGCTTCATGTTGCCATTGACCACGTCAATGAGGCTATCTACGCTCTTTTGGCTGATGTGATTGCTCTGGTGCCTGAAAGCCTCCTTATTTGGGTAGTTGCGCATCTTACTTTGGATCTGCAAGTCCTTGCGCACCATGTTGAAAATATAGCCTAAAAGCATGCGGGATTTTTTCAGTTCTTTGCTAAAGCATTTCTGAGCCTCTTTTCGCTCCTCTCTATTACTGCTATGCAAGAGCGCCAAAATCTCCTCCTCTCTTTTTTCTCCTTCCTGGTAGGGGATTTTTAGCGTGCTAAAAAACTCATCAAAAAGCCTGGCAAAAGCATCCACACCAACAGGCGAGACCTGCAAAAGCACTTTTTCTTCTTCTAGACTCAATTGATGGGATTTTTTGAGTAAGAGTTTTTCAAGATAATAGCCATACTGCCCTGCTTCTTCCATCAAATCTTTTTGAGTCTCTGTATCTAGGGCGCAAAATTCCAGCTCAAAAAACAAGACATGCGACTCAATCTCATGGGTTTTCATCTCATATTCGGCATAAATGGCGCCTTTTTTTGTATCACTGGCAAAATGCAAAAACACATAGGTCATCACCCTGCCAATGCCCTCTAAAACCTCCTCATACTCCTGCAAGCTCTTGTGAAAATCTTTGGATTTTTCTAGCTTGCCCTTGTGCTTTTTTTCAAAATCCTTGGCGGCATCTAGGAGATCTCTACAAAACTCCTCTAGCCTTTCAAAATTCTCAAAAAGCACACTCAAATCCCATGTATGGCTCATTCTCTCTCCTTTATCGCGCGCTCTACCAACAAATCAGCAATTTGCACATGCGTATTGATGCTTGTGACATTCAACTGTCTGAGTTCTTCTTCTTGCATCTGTGAGTCAACCTTGGCAATTATATCAATGTTTGGTGCGATTTTTAAAACCGCATTGCAAATTGCATGGATGATGCTGGTGTTGTCAATGGCGATGATGAGGCATTTGGCATCTTGTAGGTGGAATTTCTCTAAAAATGTATTTTGCGTGATATTGCCAAAGACTACGCGATCCTTGCGTTTTTCGCCCTTCTCTACTTTGAGGATGTCATAATCCATCGCCACATAATTGATGTTTTTTTCTTTGAGTTTTTCTACCACCACCTCGCCAAAGGCCCCATAACCCGCCACTACGACATGATTGAACAAAGGCACACTCACCATCTCCACACCCCTATCTTTGTGCAGGCCTAGATGAGTGTGTCTTTTGAGGAAATAGGCTGTAATATTGGAGAGATTTTTGAGGATGAATGGCGTAGCCACCATGGAAAAGACCACGGTAAGCACCAAAAACTGATGCAGATCTTGAGAGGAGTAATGCAGCACCCCATTTTGCTGGAGGTATTTCAAAAATCCATTTTGCAATGGCGCATTAAAGAGATCTGCACCACTAGCATTCACAAAAATCGCGAAAGAAAATTCTCCCACTTGCGCCAATGCACAGGCGGTTTTTAGCGCACTTTTGTCACTTCGGAAAAATCGCAAAATATAATACAGCACCGAAGTCTTCACACTCATGACAAAAAACACCAGCAACACAACATTGAAAAAATTATAAAGCAAAAAAGGCAGATCCACCTGCATGCCCACAGTGATAAAAAACAGCGCCAAAAAGATATCGCGAAACTGCTTGAGATCAGACTCTACCTGGTGCTTTAATGGAGATTTGGCAATCATCATCCCAGCGATGAATGCCCCAAGAGACATCGAAAAACCAAAAGACCCACTAAGCTCAGCAGCACCCAGCAAAATCAGCAAAATGCTTGCCATGAAGATTTCATTGTTCTGGCTTTTGGCAGCCAATCTCAAGATCTTGGAAGCAAAATATTTGCCTGGCAAAATCAATAAAATCAAAATAATGAAGATGGAGGTAAAAGTCTTTAGCAGCATGGTGGAAACTTGAGAATCTTTGTTGCTAAGCAATGCCAAGATGATCAAAATAGGAATAACTGCAATGTCCTGCATAATCAAAATGCCTAGCACACTCTTGCCATGGATGGTGCCAAGCTGCTTGGTTTCATCAAAAGATTTGAGCACGATGGCAGTGGAAGAGAGAGAGAAGCTCATGCTAATCACTAATGAGATTACGCTTGAAAGCCCCAATACAAAATGCGCTAACAAAAAAAATACAGTAGAGATCCCCACTAGCTGCAAAATCCCAAAAAAGACCACTTCCTCTTTCATGGACTTGAGCCGATCAAAACTAAATTCTAGCCCAATCATAAACATCAAAAACACAATGCCAAATTCTGCTAGCTCACTAAGGATAGAGAAATCATTGAACTTGAAAAAATGCGCGATAAAAACCCCTGTGACGATATAGCCAATAATCACAGGAATGTCGAAAAATTTCAAAATCAGGTTAAAAAAAATCGACATTGCAAGTCCAACTAATATGACAAATAATACCGCTGTAATGACTCTCTCCTTATTTTTTACTCTAATTCAGTAGAATTTACAAATGTAATATTTTAGATTCTTTTTATAATATTTTGAACAATATTTCACCCATTGATTGGGGATATTTTTAACATATTTGATAATGAAGAGCAAAACAAAAGATTGAGGAGAAAAATGAGCCCCGCCTATCAGAGTACTTTGGAAATCCTGCGCGACTTCTATCTTGCCTCTCATGATCTCTGTGATTTCAACAACAACATCGCAAACAATCTCCTGCGCATCCTAAATAGCCAAGAAATCCCTATTAATGCAGAGACTACAAGAGCATTGAGTGAATTTTATAGCTCAAAAGGACTACTAGCTAGCTTTGAAATCCAAAAGGACTTCCTTAAAATCTCGACAAAAATCACCAATCCCAGCGATAACGCATATGTATTCTTCCTTACTAAATGGATCAAAGCGCAGTTTAGAAACCAGAGGAAATTCACCCAAGAGACTCTGCATGATATTTTGGTGCATGCCAAGCAGAGCCTGCATCTAGAAGATGAATTTTTGTTTCGCGACATCCTGCGCGCTGCACTCAAAAAATCGCTCAATCTGCATGTGCGCGATTCTTTATTTTTCAAAAATCTAGACATTCGCATCAAAAAATTTGATCATGAATTTGCAAAAATCAATCAAGAGCTCCGCAGCCTCAAAAAGCTAGACCCCTCAAAACTCCTCACTCTTAGCGACAAAAAAAACATCATGATGTTGCTAAAAAATGCCCACACAAAGACGCTTTTACAAAAAAGCGCAGAAGAAGCAGCTAGCAGCTTTGAGGCATTCCCACTGCAGCTCAAACTGGATTTTTATGAGCTTTTTTTACACAATACCACACAAAAATTCCGTCTAAAAATTGGCAAATTCCTAAGCAATAAGACCCCTAGCATCTATCAAACCTGCTATGCGAGGGAATATGTCATGGAAAATCTCTGGGATAGCTTCTATCCCCTAAGCAAGCAGATGCTAGAATATGTCCTTGTCTCTGAGAGGTTTTTTGCATTCACAAAAGCCCAGGAAGACTCGCCAATTAGCAAAGATCCCAAGCAAAAAGAGCAGATCCTAAAAGATTTTTTTGCCACTCAAGATGCCAAGAATCACGCACAAGATAGCTTCCAAAATCTACAATCCCAGATCAAAGAAAATAGCAAAACCATCTTCAACCTCCAGCAACAATCCCTCAAAAAAGATCAAGAAATCCAAGAGCTAAGACAAAGACAAAAGGACCAAAAAACCCTAAAAGGCCCAAAAGAGGGTGAGGGTCTGCAATGGGAAAAAGAAAGCCAGAGCAATGAAAAGGCCCTATTTGCCGAAAAAGAGCGCCTAAAAGATGGGATAAACAAGCTCAAGCAAGACAATGAAGATCTCGATCAAAAGCTAAAGATCTATGAGAATAGAATCCAGGATCTGGATGCGGAATTTTTCATGAGAAAAGAGAAGTTTTATCTTTTGTGCGGGGATTTTGCAAAATACTTAGTGAGTCATTACCAAAAACAACATCCCGCTTAAGTCTTTTTCTTGCTTGAGGCATTTTTCCCACCGCGTTTTTTGATGTTTGCACCTGCTAAGCCCCTTTTGCCTCTCTCCTCTGCGCAAATCCCCACACTCCCACCCTTCAACAAGCCTGCAAAAAATCCATTTTCCTCGACTTAGATTTTCTCCCTAAATCTCAATTTTTCAACATATTTTGACAGTATTAGCACACAAAAATCCACAAAACTACGGCAAAAAAACGCAAAAAATCCCAAAATCCTCAAGCAAAATGCGCATTTCTCTTGACTTTAGAGAGACGTTATTATAGAATTGGCTTCTCATTTTTCTACATTTTTACAATCACACCAAAATTCATAAAGGAAATGAATGGCATCGGAGAAGACTCGTACCCATGTACCCGTCGAAGGGTATAAAATTGAAGAACTGCGCACTTACAAAATCGAAAAACTCATAAAAATATCCAAAGAACTCGGAGTAGAAAACCCCCAAGAATACAAAAGAAAAGACCTTATTTTTGAAATCCTAAAAAACCAAGTGAGTCAGGGAGGATTCATCCTATTTACCGGGATTTTAGAAGTCGTAGCAGATGGTTATGGGTTTTTACGAGGGATTGATGAAAATTTTACAGACAGTCAAAATGACACCTATGTAAGCCAATCCCAAATCAAAAAATTTGCCCTTAGAAATGGCGACATCGTCACAGGACAGGTGCGGTGCCCCAAAGATCAGGAGCGCTATTATGCACTACTAAAGATTGAGGCAGTCAACTACCTCCCACTAGAAGAGATCAAAAATCGCCCTCTTTTTGACAATCTCACACCCCTCTTCCCTGATGAACAGCTCAAACTCGAATACCAGCCCCTCAAAGTCACAGGCAGGATGCTTGATCTCTTTAGTCCCATTGGGAAAGGTCAGCGTGCCCTCATCGTCGCCCCACCACGCACCGGCAAAACCGAACTTATGAAAGAGCTCGCCCAAGCCATCACTTCCAATCACCCAGAAGTCGAGCTCATCGTCTTGCTCGTAGATGAGCGTCCTGAAGAAGTCACAGACATGCAGCGCAGCGTCAAGGGACAGGTTTTTAATTCCACTTTTGATCTGCCTGCAAATAATCACATTCGCGTAGCAGAGCTAGTGCTTGAGCGAGCAAAGCGTCTGGTAGAAATGAAACAAGATGTGGTGATTTTGCTAGATTCCATCACTCGTCTCGCACGCGCTTACAATGCCACTACTCCAAGTAGCGGTAAGGTGCTAAGTGGTGGGGTAGATGCTAATGCCCTCCACAAGCCAAAGAGATTTTTTGGTGCGGCCAGAAATATCGAACAGGGCGGAAGCCTCACCATCATTGCCACTGCTTTGATTGAAACAGGATCAAGAATGGATGAAGTGATTTTTGAAGAATTCAAAGGCACAGGAAATAGCGAAATCGTATTGGCTAGAAATATCGCAGATCGCAGGATCTACCCCGCCTTTGACATCCTCAAATCTGGCACCAGAAAAGACTCCCTCTTACTAGGAAGGGAAAAGCTTACAAAGGTCTGGATGCTGCGCAATGTCATGCAACAAATGGATGATGTAGAAGCCCTTGGCTTCATCTACTCCAAAATGCAAAAAACCAAGGATAATGAAGAATTCCTAAAACTCATGAATGAAAAAGAATAAATTGAAATTAGGTATTTTTGACAGCGGGGCGGGTGGACTTAGCGTGCTTGAGCATGTTTTGCGTGCAGAGATCTTTGACTCCATTATCTATTATGGTGATACAGCGCGCCTCCCCTATGGCACCAAACACCCAGATTCCATTATCTGTTTTTGTCTTGAGGCACTAGAATTTTTGCTCGTGCAAAATGTAGACATAATTATTGTTGCCTGCAATACTGCAAGCGCCCATGCCCTTGATGCCATGCAGAAAGCCGCGCCAAAAATCCCCATCATTGGCGTGATCGAGCCAGGAATCCTAGCAATAAAAAACAGACTCAAAAATCTTGATGCAAAAATCCTAGTGCTAGGCACCAAGGCCACAATTCAATCTGCACAATATCAAAGGCATCTAGAAAAGCTTGGTTATTCCAATATCACTGCGATTCCTACGAGTCTCTTTGTTTCGCTTGTAGAAGAGGGGATCTTTGAAGGTCCTCTAGTAGAGGAATGTTTGAGGTATTATTTTGGTGGCATTGATTTTGTTCCCGATGCTATTATTCTAGGCTGCACGCATTTCCCACTATTGCAAAAACCCATCGCAGCCTATTTCCAAAACAAAAGCCTGCTCATCCACGCAGGAGAGGCGATTGTGCAATACATCACACAAAACTCACATCTACTTTTTGAAAGCAAAAAAAGCAGGAGCCTTTTGAGCACAAAAGCAGGTATTGTGGGGGATTTGGTGGATGGGGCTCATAAACTGGATAATAAGACATGCAATAAAGCAGCGCAAATAAAAACACCACATGCTAGGAATTTAAATGCTAGGGCTAATAATCTACCAAGATGCAACCACACAACTCTGCAATTTTACGCCTCCAGCGATGAAAAAGGCCTCAAAAATACAGCACAAAACTGGCTCTCTAGCGCGAAAAATTTCACGATTTTGTAATCCCACCAAAATCAAAAACACAGCAAAACCTACAAAGACATAAAAGATGCACAAAAACCACAGGGGCGAGTCTCTGTCGCTGCCTGCTTTGAAACGTTAATCCTTCTTGGGTTATTTGTCGCTGTAGTATTTGCGACAAATAATGGGGCAAATAACATCGTATTCACAGATGGAGGTTTGGTGAATGCCAATCTCACGTCTACACTGGACCAAGGAATCAACACACTTGTGATGAATACAAACAACATCGTAACTAACCCCATTTTGCTTACTGGAAACGTAGTAACAAACACACCAGGGTGGGCTGGATCCAATAATCTTTTGTTCCAAAATAATGGAACTTCTAGCACTAACAGCGGCGTCGCGCCTGATGGAACTGGTGGCAATGCTACCTATGATGCCTAACACCACTGTAGATGGAACAGCAGTGACAAATCCCGCAGCACCAGTAACAGCACAAAACATTGAAGTAAACATCGCAAATACTGTGAATAATTTTACGGTGGATGGAAAACCAGTAGCAGGTGGAGATCTAGGCGCTGAAGGAAAGCCAGTAAACTTGAATTTTGATTTTGGTGGGATTGCAAGTAGTGGCACTGCTAAAACCTTCACCCTGAATCTTGGTGGTGCAGGTAATGCTAATGCAAAAGCCTGGTAGGGATTTTTGGGAATGTGACTGTGGATTACCACCAATGGAGGAAACACTCTAATCATCCAGAATTCTGGAATCACATTCAATAACACCAATGGAGTGAATAATTCTCCAGCCCTTACTCATGCAACAATCAAACCAGCAGCAGGTGGTGCAGGTCAAGCAAATCAGGCCACTGTTTTCCAACCCTCCTTCAAATCTAAAAGATTTGAAGGAACAAGCAGGCGGGCTTGGTAGTGGCAATAATGCTAATGCTAATGCTAATGCTATTGCAAAATTTGATCAGATCCAAAATTATTTGCAAAAATTTAATAACAATAGAAGTCAATTCAAAGACACACAAAGCATCTGCACGCAGTTCTAAAATCTCCACCACCTAGTGCAAATCGCCCCTACCATTTTTCCAAAAACCTTCACCCTGAATCTTGGGGATGCAAATCAAGCTAATGCAAAAAATTTGATTGGGAATCTTAACATCCTTGGCGCTGGAAATGCAACTCTAAATACAAACATCGCAAGCGGAGGGCCTGTAATCAATGTCAATACTGGCGCAACATTTAATGCTAACTTCAATAATGGTGCTACCATGACTGGGAACATCGTAACAGGAAATACTAATGGAACCAGTGGTACAGGAACAAATAAGATTACATTTGCTGATGCAAATGCAGGTGCAGATGGAAAACCAGCAACAGTAGAGGTGGGGGAATGAAATCGCTGTAACACTAGACAAATCCTCCAAAATAATGGAACTTCTAGCACTAACAGCGGCGGCGCTGCGGGTGTTGCCAGTGACGGAACCGGCGGGAATGCTATGCAAAGCAAATCAAGTGGCCACTAAAAACTAATGCAAGATGGAACAGCAGTGACAAATCAAGCATCCCGGGGAGCTATCACTAAAAATTTCTGATGTTCAAGAAAAGAATTTCTTGAAAAGAAAAGAGAAGAGCTCTTCTTTGAGAAATAGAAAATTCTTCCAACCTCTCATTGCTACTACTCTTGCATTTTCCCTTGCTTCAAGCTTTGTAAATGCAGCAGATACAATCACAGTGAAAGTAGATCCAGTACAAGCTACAAATAAGAGCAAATAATATTTGCAGCACCTGTTACTCCTGTTCCTACAAGCTTGATTTGTGTCTGCACCAGCTGGGTTTGTGCTAGGGGGGCTTTTGTCTGTGTTATCCAATGGATTGCCATTAAATTTATCCAAATAACCTTGGATCTGCCTTACCATCCACCGTAAAATTATTCACAGTATTTGCAATATTGACTTCAATATTTTGCCCTGTGGTTTTTGTGCATCTTTTATGTCTTTGTAGGTTTTGCTGTGTTTTTGATTTTGGTGGGATTACAAAATCGTGAAATTTTTTGCGCTAGAGAGCCAGTTTTGTGCTGTATTTTTGAGGCCTTTTTCATCGCTCTTGGCGCAAAATTGCAGAGTTGTGTGGTTGCATCTTGGTAGATTATTAGCCCTAGCAAAAATTCCTGCTACTTATGGCAGTTTATTTAACCCTAGTAAAATAGTGATGCTCCTTTTTATGGAGCATCTTTTGCGACAAATTGTCAACTTAGGGATTGAGCTAGCTCAATCCCGCTATTGCAAGAGAGTCTCAAACCTAAGTCATGACCTAGACTCAAACAGGTGCATTAGTTTTTACCCCCGCTTTGACAAGCTCACATCTTAAGCCAGAGACTAGTAAAGTAGCCTCAAGGATAAAAATCCTCAAAGCCTTTCAAAATCACCACTTCTATCACTTCTAAAAGCTGTGTTTTTGAGAAATTACAAAATTTAAACCTATAAGTAGCCCAGAGGCCCTTCCTCATATCACACAAAGCAAGGAGGAAGCATGTCTTAAAATCCTCTTCACTCACGCCCAGAACCTAATCCACACCTTCTACATGAGACTAGTCATACAAACACTGACTGCATTGCTACTAGGCTTGTCTAGATTCACGCCACCATCAAAAGCCTTTTGAACCAGAGCTTTTGTTAGAGGCAGTGTTGCGCACCAAAAAATTTCTAGAATTCCAAGACAAAAGCCCCCGGAATCCCCTCCATATTCCCCTCGTGCTTACTTCAGCCCAAGGCGGACTGAATCACTATGAGTGATTTTTTGGAAAATCACTCAATTTCTTCTGTCTCTTCTTTGTTTTCTTTCTTATCATCTTTTTTGATAGTGTCTTTCATACTACCTGCAAGAAGAGAAACGTATTTTCTGTTTTCGCCAAAGTTATAGCGATAGCCAATGTTGAATTGGTAATCTGTGATGATTTTGCCTCCAAAGCTTCTTTCAAAATCAAAGTAGAATCTATGATTATCTTTGACGACGAAGTTTGTACCAATGTTAAAGGCAAATCTACCAGTAGAGCTCAAAGTCCTTAAAGTGTTTACAGAACCTAGGTCAGACACGAGGGTAAGATTGCCACCACTGATATAATCGCCGATGTACCACAAGCCCAAATAAAGCTCTGAAGCCCAGCCCTTGTCTTCAGTGAATTGATTAAATCTATAACCAAAGTTGCTTCCAATTCGCCCCTGCACTGTGAAGATAGAACTTTGCTCGCCTTTTAGCCAGTGGCTTCCTAGGGTTTGCTTGATATTGCTTTGGTTGAAATAACCTAAAGCAACTTGCCCTTGTGGAGTGATATACCACTCGTTGTGATTTCCTAGCAAGAAGCGATAACCAATCTCTTGAGAGAAGGTGAAACCAAAGTTTTGCATGTTAGGAGAGCTGTCCTCACCAAACATTGTAAGCTTGTTCCACAAGAAGCTGAATTTTGCCACGCTATCACTATAAAAACCATACTTGAAATCTGTGCTAGAAGCAGCACCATCTTGTACATAGGAGTTGTAGAGCGAGATTTCAAAGGCATTTCCACCGCTGGATTTTACTCCCTTTTGTGCACCATTTACTAGCTGTTCTTTCTTCTCAGAGCTCATCGCTGCACCTGCATAAGCCACAGCAAAACCTAAAAAGTCATTTCCACCCTCGCTGCCAAATACATGATCCCATCCTGCCTGTACTGTGGTGTAGATTGAGGTAGTCTGAAGTGCAAATTTTGTGGTTTGCATACCATTAAACATACGCATCCAGAAGCCATTACTGCGCGGATTGCTGCGAAGCTCACCCATACGCTTATTGAGACTATCGATGTTTGCTAGGTAGAGATAGTAGTTGCTAGCAAGTGCTGTTGCTGTTGCGAGTTGGTTGGCCTCTGAAGTATTTGCCACTGCTTGACTGATGAAGTAAGTAGTATAGTCTTGAGCATTTGCCTGATCTTGGCTGCCACTAGCATTATTGCCACTGCTTGTGCCACCAGTCCCACCTAGTCCTGGGATACTACCTAGCCCTGGCGCTGGAGTACTATTTCCTGCGTTATTAGCATTATTTGTTTCTACCTTACCAAAGGCATTTGTTTTTACCGCAGTAAGTTTTGCATCAAACACATCAAAACCAATGACAGAACCCACAGTTGTGAAATTCACACTCGCCTGCCCACCTTCATTTTTTACAGTGGCTACCGCAACGTTACCTGCCCTCTCAGTACCTCCGCCATGGTATCTTACACCATCAAGATTTCCATTGCCTAGGATTTGGAGATATTCTGTCACAAGAGCGTTGTTCTGGGTTTGGTACACAATCACACGGTCACTATAGATGTTTCCATAGAGTCCAGATCCGTTGAAAGAATTCTGACCATTTAGAGTCGCGTTCCCCCGCCCACCCCCAGCACCATTTCCTTGGTTAGCATCTGCGTTTACATAGACTTTAAAGAGCGCATTGTTCCCACCAAGTCCTGAAGCTTGTTGCCCATTACCAACCGTAGTCGCATTTTGATTTGCTTGACCGACAGTAAGGAGGTTGAACCATGTTCTACTTGGGACATTATTGCTACCCCCACCTGTGGCTAGGTCAATGACGGTATTATTCTGGAGTGCAGTATAGTCATTAGCTTGATTTTTATCAAAGCTCACGCTTCCACCCTGGAATGTGATATTTGCATTAGCATTATTGCCACCATTCCCGTTATTTCCCGAAGCTATTGTCAAGTTATTGAGCGCCACATCTCCCCCTGTCCCAGCGCCGCTATTTTGCAAAATCAGCTTAGCCCCTTGATTGAGCTGCATATTCATTGTGAGGCCTTTTTGATTTTCGCCCGCAATGGTGCCAAGCAAAACACTATCACTTTTTAAGACGAGATTCACAATCCCACTGGTGTTATTCATGCCGTTCGTCCCTGTAGCTTGTTTGCTTGTAAGAGCAGAGATGTTTCCTACTGCAACCCCTTCCAAAGTAATGTTATTCACAAAGCTATTCCCGCCAGTGCTAGAAGTTCCATTACCACTCTTCACGAGGCTAACATTTAGAGGGATTCCTTGAGTCGCAAATTTTGCATCGGAGTCCACCTTCGCAATTTTTGCTAAGATAGCATCCTTAAAAAACGCCATGAAAGACCCCGAATAAAGCCCATTTTGTCCCTGCAAGGTCACATTTTTATCACTTAGGCTCATTTGAATCCCGTTTTGATAAGTCACTCCTAGCACCTTCCCAGCGCCTAGATCATTTCTAAACTGCCCTCCAAACGCATCGCTTACTAGCGTACTACTCCCTGTTGCCCCATTAAGCGTAGGAGTCCCGCGATTATCAGCGTTTGCAAAGATCAAATTCACACTAGAAGTATTTTGACTACCATTCCAAACATAATTACTAGTCCCATTTCCACCTAAATAATAACCTCCATAAGTGATGGTTGCACTAGCATTTACAGGTGCCTCTAAGACGATATTTGCGCTACTGTTATTTCCACCTACAGTGACGTTGTATTGCGCTGCTTGACTTGGAAGATTTGCAAGAGTAGTGGTGTTTCGTAGCACCAAAGTAGCAGTACCTCCATTTGTGGCAGTTAAGTTCCCCGTTGCATTTGCGCTTGCACTATTGCCATTAAATTTATCCAAATAACCTTGGATCTGCTGGGATTTTGCATTAGCATTAGCATTATTGCCACCACCAAGCCCGCCTACTTGTATCAAATTTCCTAGATTTGTAGGAGCCCAGTAAGTATTACTAAAGATTGCTTGTACAGACCCTCCATTGGCTACGATATTTCCCACATAAGCAACCTGATTTAGCACTGTTTGAGCAGGATCACTGCCACCAGTTCCATCAGATGCGGGCGCAGCGCCGCCAGGGCTAGAAGTTCCATTATTTTGGAACAAAAGATTATTGGATCCAGCCCACCCTGGTGTGTTTGTTACTACGTTTCCAGTAAGCAAAATGGGGTTAGTTACGATGTTGTTTGTATTCATCACAAGTGTGTTGATTCCTTGGTCCAGTGTAGACGTGAGATTGGCATTCACCAAACCTCCATCTGTGAATACGATGTTATTTGCCCCATTATTTGTCGCTGTAATATTTGCAGCGGGTGTATTTCCTGCTGCTGCACCTGCTACTGGATTTCCTTCAAGCTTGGCAAAGTTATAGAAATTGAGGGTATTTACTCCTTGATAGGCACTCTTGATATTGCCCTGGAAAACAGTGGCATTTGGATTTGCTTGACCTGCACCACCTGCTGCTGGTTTGATTGTTGCATGAGTAAGGGCTGGAGAATTATTCACTCCATTGGTGTTATTGAATGTGATTCCAGAATTCTGGATGATTAGAGTGTTTCCTCCATTGGTGGTACTCACAGTCACATTCCCAAAATTTAGGGTGTTATTCACTCCGCCAGTTCCTGAAGCGATTACGTTCCCTGTATAATGAACGCCTTGTTCTTTAAAGGTTACCACATTCATTCCCAGAGATTGCCCCGTCGCATTACCTGCTATGATATCCCCTTTCATCGTACCTTTCTCAAAAGTTACATTGTTGATACCGCCGTACGTGCTAATGTTTCCTGTCAATACTGTTGCTGGATCTGCTTGACCTGCACCACCTGCTGCATTTGCACCATTAAATGTAATATTATTTGTTCCTGTACCACTGGTTCCATTAGTATTTCCTGTTACGATGTTTCCAGTCATGGTAGCACCACCACTAAAAGTAGCATTGAATGTTGCGCCAGTATTGACATTGATTACAGGCCCTCCGCTTGCGATGTTTGTATTTAGAGTTGCATTTCCAGCGCCAAGGATGTTGAGATTCCCAGTTAGTGCATTAGCATTACCTGCACCACCAAGATTCAGGGTGAAGGTTTTGGCTGGATTGCCAGCAATCCCACCAAAATCAAAATTCAAGTTTACTGGATTTCCTTCAGCGCCTAGATCTGCACCTGCTGGATCTGCCTTACCATTTACCGTAAAACTATTCACTCCGCTTGCGATGTTTGCTACTATGTTCGTCCCTGTTACTGGATTTGCTGGATTTGCTGCTGGTACTGCTGTTCCATTTACGGTGGTGTTAGCACCATTGGTAAATGTAAAAGTAGCATTCCCGCCGCTTCCGCTTACTTCAGCATTTGGATTTGCACCTGCTGCTTGATTTACTGTCACTGTGATTCCTTCTGCATTTACAAAGCTTGAAGCAAGGGAAAATGCAAGAGTAGTAGCAATGAGAGGTTGGAAGAATTTTCTATTTCTCAAAGAAGAGCTCTTCTCTTTTCTTTTCAAGAAATTCTTTTCTTGAACATCAGAAATTTTTGTCATGTTGTGATCTCCTAAGGTTAATTTTGTTTTTTGTCGCAAAAAAAAATTACGCACTGTATTTTACATAAAAAAAGCTTAAAAAAAAATTAATTTTGTAGTTTTTTTGGAAAATTTTTAGCGGGGAGCAGCCAGGCACGGCGCGGCATTTGAGGGCAAAGAGCCGCGGGGGGGGTTCTTATCCTAAAGCCTAGGGGATTGCTGGCAATCCCACCAAAATACTGGCAAAAGGCTTTGCTTATTATCAAGTACTTACAAGACTCAAAGATAGGCACATGAGCCAAAAATTCTATACATCTCGCGCAGCGAGGCGAAAAATTTTGCATAAACTAAGCGCGCAAGCGCGGGAAAATTTTAATTTTTGCTCATTTTTTGATGAGATTTTGCCCTTAAGCTCATCCCTGGTATTACTTGCGCTTGAAAGTGGCGCGCGGGAAAATTTTAAAATCTCCGGCTAGGATTCTATCACAATTTTCTAGAATTTTTGGCTTTTTTGATGCCGCCAAACTCCCATCACCAAACTAGCTGTGCCACTCACATCTCAATCAAACCCAGCAAATCCTAGGTAAATCCCGCCAAGTACCAAAAAAATATCATGAAATTTTGTCAAATGGGGATTTTTATAGATTTTTATGGATTTTTAGCCACAATAAAGGAGATGGGATGAGGGGGGGATTCCTCTGAATCTTGGGAATGCAAATACTGTGAATAGTTTTATGGTGGATGGAAAACCAGCAGGTGCAGGCTTAGGCGCTGAAGGAAATCCAGTAAACTTGAATTTTGATTTTGGTGGGATTGCTGGCAATCCAGCCAAAACCTTCACCCTGAATCTTGGTGGTGCAGGTAATGCTAATGCACTAACTGGGAATCTCAACATCCTTGGCGCTGGAAATGCAACTCTAAATACAAACACCAATGGAAGCATCGCAAGCGGAGGGCCTGTAATCAATGTCAATAAAGATGCAAAAGCAAGGAAATTTCAGATAAAATCCCGCACAAATTTTGTAATTTCTCAAAAATTCCAAAAAAGGCCGCTCATGCAAAAGATTTTTTTCTCATTTTTGATTTTTTGGAGTTTTGTTTTTGCACTCGATAGCAAGAGAGCAAAGGACACAGCAGCTACACCCACGCAAACCACAACAGGAGCCATAAAGAGGGATTTTTGGAAAAATGGGCTTATTAGCATAGAAGCGGATTTCGTGCAGATCACTCACCAAGGGAGCCAAAAGCTCATCTACACAGGCAAGCTCTATGCCAAAAATCCCAGTCTGGCCAAATGGATCTATGAAACCCCACTGAAAAAAACCATCTATCTCAACAAAAAAGAGGCCATTATCTATGAGCCTATGCTTGAGCAAGCCACTTTCACACATCTCACAAAGCAGGTGGATTTTTTTGCGATCCTGCACAAAGCCACTCTGGGGCAAGATGGCAAATACCACGCGAAGGTGGGGGATGCGCAGTATGTGCTCTCCTTTGCCAAAAATCTGCCGCATAAAATTACCTTTATTGATGAGTTGCAAAACAAAATCGAGATTATTTTGAAAAATCTCAAGGTCAATCCCACTTTGAGTGATGGGATTTTTGTTTTTACCCCGCCAAATAACATTGACATCATCGAGCAATGAGGCTACACCAAGGGAGGACAGATAGGCAGGCGGAGTCATGAGTTAGGGAGGCCCTTAACAATAACAGATACGATTCTACTAAGGCAGGTGCTTTTAAATGACATCCAGGGCCAAGTAGGTGGTGTAGGTGGTGTAGGTGGTGTAGGCGCGCCAGCCCGCCCCCAGCGCCCGCTGCGGTAAATGCAATCACAGTGACAGTAACTCCAGCAGCAGGTGCAAATCAAAATGCTGAAGTAAGCGGAAGCGGCGGGAATGCTACTTTTACATTTACCAATGGTGCTAACACCACTGTAAATGGAACAGCAGTACCAGCAGCAAATCCACAAACTGCCACAGGGACGAACATAATAGCAAACATCGCAAGCGGAGTGAATAGTTTTACGGTGGATGGTAAGGCAGACCCAGCAGGTGCAGATCAAGCAGGTCAAGCAAATCAAAATCTAGGCGCTGCAGGAAATCCAGTAAACTTGAATTTTGATTTTGGTGGGATTGCAAGTAGTGGCACTGCTAAAACCTTCACCCTGAATCTTGGGGATGCTAATGCAAAAAATTTGATTGGGAATCTTAACATCCTTGGTGGTGGAAATGCAATTCCAGACAATCGCATGGAATAACGCAAATAAAGCAAAATTTCCCAACCCTTACTCATGCGACAATCACACCAGCTGCAGCAGGTGGTGCAGGTCAAGCCACTGTTTTCAACTCCTTTTTCAACGCTGGGGCTTGCTACAAATCTAGGAAATTTGATACAAGTAGGCGGGCTTGGTGGTGGCAATAATGCTAATGCTAATGCAAGATTTGATCAGATCCAGAGTTATTTGGATAAATTTGGCGGCAATAGTGCAAGCGCAAATGCGACGGGGATGCCAAGCTAGTAGGTGGTGTAGATCCAGCAGATCCAGCACAAGCACAGCGCGGTAAATGCAATCACAGTGACAGTAAATCAAGCACAAGCAGCAAATCAAACTGCGCAAGCTACAATCTAAGAACAAATAAGATTACATTTGATGGTGCAGGTGCAGCAGGTGGAGATCCCGTAGTATTGAGGGCAATGTGATTACCACACCACCAGGGTGGGCTGGATCCAATAATCTTTTGTTCCAAAATAATGGAACTTCTAGCACTGGCGGCGCTGCGGGTGTTGCTAGTGATGGATCTACTGGCAATGCTATGCAAAGCAAATCCCCCACAATGGCAGTCTGATAAAAGATGGAACTCCAGTAGCAGATCCAGCACCACAAAATGCTACAGGGCAAAACATTGAAGTCAATATTGCAAATACCGTGAATAGCTTTACGGTGACAGGAAAACCAGCAGCAGGTGGAGATACAAATCTAGGCGCTACAGCAGTAGCAAAAAGAGCAAATCCAAATGCCACTGTTTTAATGCAATGAGCTCTAGCACTAGGAAATCCAGATACTGCAAATATTACAGCATCAAATCCAAAAAATATTTTTCAATTGGGCTTGCTAATGGGCTTGCTGGCAATCTAGGAAAGTTGATAGGTCAAGCAGGCGGGCTTGGTGGTGCAAATAATGCTAATGCTAATGCAAAATCCCAGCAAATTAGCGATTATTTGCAAAAATTTAATGACAATAGCGCAAATGCGACGGGGATGCCAAGCTAGTAGGTGGTGTAGATCCAGCAGATCCAGCACAAGCACAGCGCGGTAAATGCAATCACAGTGAAAGTAAATCAAGCACAAGCTCCAAATCAAACTGCGCAAGCTACAATCTAAGAACAAATAAGATTACATTTGATGGTGCAGGTGCAGGTGCAGATGGAAATCCAGAAACAGTATTGACAGGAAACATTAAGGAAACATTAGCACGATCCCAAAATAATGGAACTTCTAGCCCTGGCGGCGGCGCGCCCGCATCTGATGGAACTGGTGGCAGTGCTACCTTTGGTGCTAGCACCACCATAAATGGAAATCCAGCAAATCCAGCAAATCCAGTAACAGGGACGAACATAGTAGCAAACATCGCAAGCGGAGTGAATAGTTTTACGGTAAATGGTAAGGCAGATCCAGCAGGTGCAGATCCAGCAAATCAGACCACTGTTTTCCAGGGCAATATCAAGAGTGCCTATCAAGGAGTAAATACCCTCAATTTCTATAACTTTGCCAAGCTTGAAGGAACTCCAGTAACAGGTGCAGCAGCAGGAAATACACCCGCTGCAAATATTACAGCGACAAATCCAAAAATATTTTTCAACGCAATGGACTCCTACAAATCTAGGAAATTTGATGCAAGTAGGCGGGCTGAATGCAGGTGGTGGAGATGCTAATGCTCAAGCAAAATCCCAGCAGATAGAAAATTATTTGCAAAAATTTAATAACGATAGCGCAAATGCAACGGGGATGCCAAGCAATGCAGCAGGTGCAGGTAATGCAGATCAAGCAGGTAATGCAGATCAAGCAGATCAAGCAGATCAAGCACAACCAGCAGCCCCAGCGCCCGCTGTGGTAAGTGGAATCACAGTGACAGTAGAAAATCCAGCAGATCCAAATCAAACTGCGACGGTAAGCGGAAATAACGGGAATGCTACTTTTACATTTACCAATGGTGCTAACACCACCGTAAATGGAACAGCAGTGACAAATCAAGCATCCCGGGGAGCTATCACTAAAAATTTCTGATGTTCAAGAAAAGAATTTCTTGAAAAGAAAAGAGAAGAGCTCTTCTTTGAGAAATAGAAAATTCTTCCAACCTCTCATTGCTACTACTCTTGCATTTTCCCTTGCTTCAAGCTTTGTAAATGCAGAAGGAATCACAGTGACAGTAAAAAGAGTCATTTTTTCAATTGGGCTTGTACTGGGCTCCTACAAATCTAGGAAATTTGATGCAAGTAGGCGGGCTGAATGCAGGTGGTGCAGGTGCTAATGCTATTGCAAAATCCCAGCAGATCCAAGGTTATTTGGATAAATTTAATGGCAATCCATTGGATAACACAGACAAAAGCCCCCCTAGCACAAACCCAGCTGGTGCAGACACAAATCAAGCTTGAAGGAAATCCAGTAGCAGGTGCAGATCAAGCAGCCCCAGCGCCCGCTGCAAATATCACAGCGACAAATCCAAAAATATTTTTCAATTGGGCTTACTACTGGGCTTGCTGGCAATCTAGGAAAGTTGATGGAACAAGCAGGTGGGCTTGGTGGTGTAAGTGGAAATACTAATGCTCAAGCAAGAGGCCAGCAGATAGAAAATTATTTGCAAAAATTTAATAACGATAGCGCAAATGCAACGGGGATGCCAAGCTAGTAGGTGCAGGTGGAAATGCACAAGGTGCAGACCCAGCAGATCCAGCAAATCAAAATCTAGGCGCTACAGGAAAGCCAGTAAACTTGAATTTTGATTTTGGTGGGATTGCAAGTAGTGGCACTGCTAAAACCTTCACCCTGAATCTTGGTGGTGCAGGTAATGCTAATGCACTAACTGGGAATCTCAACATCCTTGGCGCTGGAAATGCAACTCTAAATACAAACATCGCAAGCGGAGGGCCTGTAATCAATGTCAATACTGGCGCAACATTCAATGCTACTTTTAGTGGTGGTGCTACCATGACTGGAAACATCGTAACAGGAAATACTAATGGAACCAGTGGTACAGGAACAAATAATATTACATTTAATGGTGCAAATGCAGCAGGTGGTGCAGGTCAAGCAGATCCAGCAACAGTAGAGGTGGGGGAATGAAATCGCTATAACACTGTGCAAATCCTCCAAAATAATGGAACTTCTAGCCCTGGCGGCAGCTCTAGCGGTGGAACTGTTAACAATAATCCTGCTCAAACAGTGCTAAATCAGGTTGCTTATGTGGGAAATAGGGAATGCTAATAAAAGCATTTATTTAAGGAGGATAAGCGGGGTTATGGTTTCTATGGAATAATTATAAAAGAGGTTGCCTTAAGAGGGCGCAACCTCTCAAGGTAGCCTACTTTATTAAGAAAGGAGGCTATAAAATGAACAAAGAGTTAATCATCTTACTCTTGCAACTGATTATAGCTATAATTTGGTTAATAATCAGAATTCTAGGGTAAAGCCTCCGCGTATTGCGGAGGGTATTAGCTCTTAGCCCTCTTTTCCTGCCCCAAATTTTGGCTTTTGCATTGTGGATAGCAATCATCCTACTCCTTTATTTTTCATACATTAAGAAGACTTTCAAGGAATTACAGTCGAGTTTTTTGCATGCTGCAGGTGCAGCAAGTGGAGGTGCAGCTGTAGCATGCAAATATCACAGCAACAATAATGGTGCTAATAATCTCGTGTTTACCGATGGTGGGCTTGTGAATGCAGCAGTAAATAGTATGGGGCAAGGAGTGAATACGCTAGTAATGAATACTAGCAATATCGTAAGTAATCCTATCTTGCTCACAGGAAATGCAGTAACAAATCAAGCAGAAGGTGCGGGTGTGGGTGGAAATAACCTTTACTTCCAAAATAATGGAACTTCTAGCCCTGGCAGCGGCGGCGCGCCTGATGGAACTGTACAAAATAATGCTAATGCTAAGATTGCTGTAATTTTATCTAGAGCTCCCTGCACCACTAGAGTCATTGCAATCCTCTTTGCACTCCCAGTGTGGCAAAAAGCTCTAGCAATAACCCGCAGGGAGTAAAATCCCACACAAAGCATGCCAATGATGGCCTCAAATTCTCACGCAGCCACTTGGCATTTGATCCCTCTAAAAACACAAATTCTCTCCCCTCTCCAAAACACCCCCTACCCCCAAAGCTATAAAAATCCCTCCAGATAGCGCGCAAAAATTTAGCTACTCAATTTTATATTTGATCAGCTTATGCTTGAGTACATCTAGCTGCATTCCCAAAACTTCTGCACATTTTTGAATATCTCCCTTGCAATCTGCTAGTACTTCAGAAATCAGCTCGCTCTCAAGCCCTGCGATTCTCCCTTCTCTTTCTTTTTTTGGCTGCTTTGGCTCTAGAAATAAATCTTTTTCTAAAATCTCTACCCCATCGCTCAAAATCACTGCACGCTCAACCACAGAGAGCAATTCTCTAATATTGCCATGCCATTCATACGCAAGCATTTTCTCCACCGCTTCTTTGCTAAATTTTTTTTCTTCAAAGCCATATTGGGCTATGACCTCCTGGCGCTTCCATTCTGCCAAAGGCAAAATCTCTTCTTTGCGCTCGCGCAGTGGTGGGATATGCAGCGGGATGGTCTGAAGGCGGAAAAACAAATCTTCTCGAAATTCCTTATCTGCAATCTTTTTTTGAAGTTCTGCATTGGTAGCAGAGAGAAAGCGCACATCAATTTTGATGCTTTTGGTGCTGCCTAGTCGTGTGATCTCCTTTTCTTGGATTGCACGAAGGAGCTTTGCTTGCAAACCTAGGGGCATTTCTCCGATCTCATCCAAAAACACGCTCCCTCCATTGGCACTTTCAAAAAGTCCTGCTTTTGAGGTAGTGGCATCCGTAAATGCGCCTTTTTCATAGCCAAAAAGCTCAGATTCCAATAGATGCTCAGGAAGAGCTGCCATATTAATCGCAATGAAAGGAGCAGATGCGCGCAAAGAACTCTGATGGATAAAATTTGCAAAAACTTCTTTGCCTACTCCACTCTCCCCTAGCAACAATATGCTAGCATCTGTCGTTGCGGCTTTTTGCGCGATTTTGCGCAGTTGGGCTAGCGCAGGAGAATCTGCGACAAAATGCTTTTTTTCTTTTGGAGGCTTTGGGAGATTTTTGGGAGCTTGTTTTTTTTGGAATTCTAGAAATTTTTTGGTGCGCAACACTGCCTCTAACAAAAGCTCTGGCTCAAAAGGCTTTTGAAAAAAATCTGCTACTCCTAGGCGAATGGATTCTACGGCTTTGTTTAGAGTTGCATTTCCTGTAATCACAATCGCTTCATATTTTTTGTTGAGCTTGGCAAGGAATTCTAACCCATCCATTTGAGGCATATTGATATCTGTGATCACAAGCTCAAAGCTATCATCCAATGCTTTGAGTGCATCTCTGGGGTTTTTGAAGGTGATGACCTCTAGCTCTTTGACATCAGCAAAAAATAGCTCTAGGCTTTTGCGCATATTAATATCATCTTCGACAATGGCAACTTTCATGATTTCTCCTTAAAAATTTTCCTATATCCATTTTGACAAGGGGGAGGGGCTTATATGGCAAGCATAGGAAAGAGCCTGGGCTCCTGGCTCCCGTGCACCCCTGCGCGCTGCACCCTTATCCATCCCCCACCCCGACACGCTGCTTTATTTTATTATTTTTGAAAGCAGCTAGCGCTGAATGCAGGGGATTTTAAAAACATACCTCCCCCTCCCTTTGTAGAGTTACCGACTTTCATGATTTCTCCTTAAAAATTTTTAGAATCAAATATCCATTTTGCAGGGATGCGCGAACCCAAGTAGGCGGCAGAGTAAAGAGGATTTTGTTTTGGATGGCATTTTTGTCTCCAGCGCTATCCTCACGCAATTTCACACCACTTTTATATAGGCACTCTAACACATCATCTTTGTGCTGGCGCAAAAGATAAGAAAGCAGCGCAGAAAAAAGCCCTGGCTGCTCCACATCCTCTGTGACATTCACATCAATCTCGCAGGTGTAATCCAAAACCCTACCCCTCATAGCAGAAACAGGCACAGAGAGATTGTATTTTTCTCCTTGGGGGACTTCGTTCTTTAGTAAAAATTGATAGGAAATGACATAGTCTTTTTCTAACATCACTTCCTTTGGAGGAGGCATTTCTGGCAGGAACCAAGGATGGGGGATGACTTGAGGGATGAGGGGTGAGAAAGGAGGCTGCAGATATGTGTCCATGGGGTATCTCCAGCCCTTCCAAAGGGAGCTGGGCGGGGAAAAGAGAGGAGTATCAAAGGGGAGATTTGGGTGAGATTTTTTGTCCCACAAAAAGGTATCAGGATTTTGCAAAACTAAGGGATTTTGCTTCCAGTTTTGCGCAAAAAGCCCCACGCAAAAAATGCCAAAAAAAAGCAGAAAAAAAAATGCGAATTTTGCTAGCAAAGGGCTTATTTTTAGCAAATCATTCCCCATCCTCTGGCTCTTTTTCCTCTTTGGGGCAGCTGCTAGCATAGGCTACCTTTTCGCCTGCGACATTCACGATCTTGACACCGCTTGTGTTGCGACCCGCCTCGCGGATGGCCTCTGTATCCACGCGGATCATCTTGCCACTGGTGGTTAGCACCATGAGATCCATATTTTCATCATTGACATTGATGATGCTTACAAGCTTGCCAGTTTTGGCGGTGAGTTTCATTACAATAACACCCTTGCCACCACGACTTTGCAAGCGATAAGCCCCTGCGAGCGTTTGCTTACCAATCCCCTGCTCACTCACCGTCAAAAGCTTATCATTCTCACTCCTAATCGTAGTCGCACCAATCACACTATCCTCTTTGGCTTTGAAGCGGATGGCAGTCACCCCGCGCGCGGCTCTACCAATTTCTCTGACATCATTGATGTCAAAGCGGATGCACATGCCCTGATATGTGGCCACAAAGAGCTCTTTGACATCTTGAGTGATGATGCTCGCAGTCACGAGCTCATCATCAGCATCAAGATTAATTGCACGCACACCAATACTTCTTATATTGCTATATTCGCTAAGATTTGTGCGCTTGACAATTCCATTTTTGGTAAAAAATACCAGAGATTTGTCATCATGAAAATCTGAAGTAGTGATGGTGGCCATGATTTTTTCATCAGAAGAAAGCTGGATGAGATTTACCACCGCCTTGCCAATAGCCGTCCTCCCCGCCTCTGGGATCTTGTAGACCTTGAGCCAGTAAAGCTGGCCTTTGTTGGTGATGAATAAAATCGTGTCATGCGTATTGGCCACAAAAAAAGACTGGATAAAATCATCATCATGGGTATTGCCGCTGATCTTTCCTTTGCCTCCGCGATTTTGCTTCTCATAGACCTTGAGCTGCACGCGCTTGACATAGCCCCGATGGCTCATAGTCACAACCACGGGTTCATTGGGGATGAGATCCTCTACATCAATGCTTTCATAATCTTCCTCAATTATCGTGCAGCGAGGGGAGGAGAATTTTTCTTTGATTTCTAGCAATTCATTGGAGATAATCTCATTGAGTTTCTCTTCACTTTTCAAAATGCTACTAAGATACTCAATCTCTTGCAAGAGGCTTGCATATTCTTGCTCTATTTTGTCGCGCTCAAGTCCCGTGAGTCTTTGTAAGCGCATTTCTAAAATTGCCTTGCTTTGCAGCTCGCTTAATCCAAATCTCTCCATCAGTGCATTTTTTGCAATCTCTACATCCTGGCTAGAGCGGATGAGTGCAATCACCTCATCGATGTGATCCAGCGCAATTTTCAATCCCTCTAAAATATGCGCGCGCGCCTTGGCCTTTTCAAGGTCAAAAATCGTGCGGCGAATCACCACAGTTTTGCGATGATTAATAAAAATATTTAAAAGCTCTGGCAGGGTAAAGATCTTTGGCTCTTTGTTGTTAATGGCAAGCAAGATAATGCCAAAAGTAGTCTCCATGACGCTAGATTTATAAAGATGATTGAGCACAATCTCACTCATGGCTTCGCGCTTGAGCTCAATGACCACGCGAATCCCATCCCTATCAGATTCATCTCTGACTTCAGCAATCCCCTCAATCACCTTATCTCTTGCAAGTTCGCTAATCTGCTCTACAAGGCGAGCCTTATTGACCTGGAAGGGCACTTCATCAATCACAATCACATCGCGAGTTTTGGTTTTTTCAATATGCACCTTGGCTCGCACTTTGATCCTGCCCCGCCCTGTCCTGTAGGCATCACGAATCCCCTGCTTGCCAAAAATAATCCCGCCTGTGGGGAAATCTGGGCCCTGCACAAACTCTAGTAATTCCTCACTGCTTGCATCTTTGTGGCGGATCATATAAATGGCTGCATCAATGATTTCATCGATGCGATGGGGGGGGATGGAGGTAGCCATGCCCACGGCAATCCCACTAGATCCATTTACCAGGAGATTGGGGATGCGTGTGGGCAAAACATCGGGTTCTTTGAGCGTATCATCATAATTTGGTACAAAATCTACAGTGTCTTTGTCTAGATCGCGTAAAATCTCTTCGCTAGCCTTTGTCAACCGCGCTTCGGTATAACGCATGGCCGCTGCATTATCTCCATCAATGGAGCCAAAATTCCCCTGTCCATCTACAAGCTCAAGACGCATGGAGAAATCCTGTGCCATACGCACCAATGCATCATAGACTGCGCTATCCCCATGAGGATGGTATTTACCAATCACATCCCCCACGATTCTTGCGGACTTTTTATACGGAGTTTTTGAGGTCACTCCTAATTCATTCATCGCATATAAAATTCTACGATGCACAGGCTTTAGCCCATCTTTGGCATCCGGGAGTGCGCGCCCCACAATCACGCTCATGGAATAGTCTAAATAACTCTCCTTGATGGAATCATCAATATTAATATCTATGATACTAGTTTGATCTAGCAAATTCTCCATGCTTCACTCCGACAAAAAATAAAAAGGGATTCTAACTCAAAAAAGCTTAAAAAATAAGTAAAGCAGATAGCTAATCCACACAACCAAAAAAAACCCCAAACAAACAAGCTGCAACGCACTTCCCATGTCCTTGGCCTTCTTGGCAAGAGGATGGAGCTTAGTGCTAGTAAAATCTATCGCATTTTCGATGGCACTATTCACCAACTCCCCTGCCACGCACAAAAAACAAGGCAAAACTAACAAGATTTTGTGACTCCACTCCCTGCCAATCACAAACCCCAAGATCGCAAAAATCACCCCCAGCACCAACACTTGACGGAAGGCTTCTTCATCCTTCCATGCAGCCCTAATACCATCCATGGAATAAAAAAAAGCATTCCTCAAGCGCCCTATGCCTCTTTTTCCCTTTTTTTCATTGCGATGGATTGCGTCTTCTTGGTGTGCATTGCCAGCGCGGTGGGTTTGGTCGCGATTTCTTTCGTGAGGAACTTCATTACTGTGGTGATAGATAAAGTGGGGTTGGCTGGCGGAATTTTGCTCATTGTATGCGATTCCATTGCCTGCATCGTGCTGATTTTGCTGAGGGATGAAATTTTGGCGTGCAGGGTCGGAGCTGGGATCCACAGCATCGCGCTGATTTTTCTGAGGGGTCATTTTTTGACCTCAGTGCTAAGATTAAAGACTTTTGAAAGACTCCTTAGGGTATCTAGGGAATATTGCTGTGTGAAATTTTTGAGATTCACATAGCCCCCATCCTTACTCCTTAGCTTGAGTTTGAGGGATTTGGCCTCTCCTAGCAGCAACTCTGCAGCCCCATCAATAGCCTGAGTGAGGGCATCTTTCCAGGAAGAGAGCTGGGGGTCTTCTTGGATGGTGCTTTTTAGCTGGACTGCAGTCATCCTTACTTGCTCCTCATATTCTTGCTTGCTCATCTCCATTCCTCTTTTTTGCAAGAATGTATAGGCAAAATTCTCAAGACCCTTGGAATCAATCTGCAGCTCAAGCTCTTGATAGGCTAAATCTTGGCCTGCATTCAAGAGCTTTGCTCCAAGATTTCGCATGGAAGCCATCTCAATCTGGATGATGTTTTGATTCGCCCATTTAGGATCTTGATTCCTGCGCTTACCCTGTAGCTTCAAGGAAGCTGCCAAGAGATCAAAACTTAGCTTCCAGTCATTTAATATCTCCCCGATTTTAGCATCCTTGATGCTTTCGCTGCCTTCATAATTCACTTCCACACCGCCAAGATCTTCTGCCTCATAGATGTCTCCAAAAAAATTTGGGGTACTAAGATGCAGGGTCTCATCGATGCTTTTTGGGGTGATGTTTTTGAAACCAAAACGAATGTCTCTAACCTCTGTGATCTTTTGACCCCAGAGGGTGGAGAGCTCTAGCCTCTGGCTCTTGCACTCATAAGAAAAAAACCCCTTGCAAACAAAGGGGTCAAAAGTAATCTGTGCAATGCCGTCTTGATTAAATGCGCTGATGGTGGAATTCACCTGGGCTTGCAGTTCTTTTTTTACCTTGTTGCTGATGATATAAAAAAACACAAACAAACCCACGCAAATAAGCGCGCCTATCCCTAAGATAATCTTGGCAATTTTCCTTCCTTGCATCAATCTCCTTTGAAAAATGATTTTTGTGAAATTATACAAAAGTTTCCCCCAAGGGGGAAAGATGGGGCAAGGGGGGATTTTGGTGCGAGATTAGTGCAGCACCCTGTAGTTGTAGGGAACAAGATTTTTGTCAAGCTCTAGCAAATCTTTTGGCGCATCATCTTGGAGAGGAGATTCATAATAACGCTTGCCATGGATTTTTACAGGCTCTGGCGCGATTTTGCGCATGTCTTCAAATCCAAGATTGCTCGCTTGCATTTTGATGCCATATTTTGCCGCGATAGCTAATACTGCATTTTGTCCATCTTTGGCATATCTGACTGCTTGGAGGGCGATGCGATTGGCCTCTCTTGGGTTATGGAATCCTGAAGAATTCTCTGCATTCAAGAAATCTGCACGCATTTGGCTTTTTCTATGCAATTCCATGGCTTGTTGGACCACCTTGCTGATAGCTTCATCCTGGGCTTTTTTATCAGCAATTTTAGAGAATTCTGGTAGCTTAGCAAGCTCTGTGCGCAATGAAGCAAGATCCTTGATAAGACTTGCTACTGCATATTCTGCGCTGCGGATATTGGATGCCACACTCCTTTGAATCTCTTGGACTTGATTTTTTAGATAATCTTCACTTTGAGAATGGCAGGCCTTGCAAGAAGCGTTCACATCTAGCAAGGGAGAGGCGATGAAATGATTGCTTACTTTCTTTGCTCCTTTGCGCACATAGGGCATATGACAATCTGAGCAGCTCACGCCATTGGCTGCATGCACGCTGCCAGAATAAAGCTCTGCTTCAGGATGCTGCATTTTTAAAATAGGTGCCTTGGTGCTTGCATGGATAAAATCATAGGGAAAGCTTGCCCTAACACTCTCATAATAATCATCAAGCATCTCAATCCTAAAGGCTTGACCCTTCTTCCAAAACTTCCAAGGATAAGCAAGCTCAATTCCGTCTGCTTGCACAGAAATGATCTTATTATCACCACGCAGGGAAGCAAATTCTTCATAATTGCTTTCTGCCTGGATGGTTACCTTTTTCCCTGTGGGTTGATTGTAGTACTCTACGTGGCATTGCATACAAACAAGGGAGCGCATTTCTTGGCGACTTGCCTGAACCCCATGTTTGGGATCTGCTACATATCCGCGAGATACCAGTGCTTTGATGGCTGCGGGACGAGTGATGCGCAAACTCATATCCTCAGGATGATGACAATCTGCACAAGTGCTTCCCATTTTTTTGCCATGCACAGAATCAGGGCCTTTCATCATCTTGATAATAGTCCAATATTTCATCGTATTGAATTCCACCCAACCATGCTGCTTGACAAGGTTTTGTAAATTCCCTGTGTGGCAATTCATACATGCCCCAGGCTGCCCACTAAATTTTTTGAGCCCATGGGCATTGAGATAGTTTTTGTTGTTTCTCAAGGTTTCCATTTGATCAATTTGAGAATAGTAGTGGCTACGATTTTGGTTGTAATCATATTTGAAAGAGTATCCATCCCAAAACATTGTAAGTTGTGGATAGCGATTGAGTTTGCTATAAGGATAGCTTCCTGCAAATTCTGTAGCATGATGGGTGGAATCTTTCATTTGCATATACATGTCTAAGTAATCAGGGAAATTCGCCCCCCATGCTGCAAAATCAGGATTTTCATCGCTAAGCCCCTTAGCAGGCGCAGTCTTGAGTGCGACACTCTCTGCTTTTTTGGTGGCAATATCACTGCCAAACCACATAAGCCCAGTGCCAATAAGAACACCAAGCACCAAGAAAAGTAGTAAACTTTTTACTTTCATTTTTTCTCCTTTTTGTTAAGTTGATTCTTTGTTAAGTTAATAATCCCGTTTATGTCCCACATCTTTGTGACAAGACACACAGCGCAAGCTTTTGTCTTGATGACTGGCTCTCAAAGTAGGATCTACAACATTTTTTACATAGTCTTCGTGACAGCGCACGCAGTTCTCCTGCACCCATTGCTTTGTCTTTTCATTGGCTTCAAAATGGGTAGGCAAATTTTTATCGAAAGTAAAAGCCATCATATGCCCCACACCACTTTGTGCCTTGGCAGCCCACTTTTTGACAAAACCATGAGGTAAATGACAATCCACACACTGCGCCACGGATTTGTGTGGACTTTTGTTGTAATCATCATAGACTTCATTCATTACATGGCAATTATTACAAGCAGAGGAATCATTGCTTAGATAAGAAAACCCATTGGCATTATAGTAAGGTAAAGACTCCGCTGCCTACAATCACGCCAACAATGATGATAAACAGAGTCATTAGAATACTTTTTTTCCCCATCAAAATCTCCCTTTTGTTTGTTAAGTTTTTGTTTGTTAAGCGGTTTTGCCTCTTGCATTTTACTACCTTGAAAATAAGAAAAAACTTAAAAAATCTACTAAAGTAAATGAATGGTAATCACTAGAGATTTTGCAGCAAACAAAAGGCCAATCCCATGCCAAAAACAGGGCCAAGGGTTACAGGAATTTTGCTCAAAAACAAAAATCCTGCTCAAAAATTTATCCTCCCTATGTATAATGGGCGCCGATTCAATCCGATTCAATAATCAAAATAAGGAATAACAATGAGAGCAAATTTAGAGAATAACCCTACGCTTGATAAAAAAAGCGTGCAGATCGTCCAAAAAATCTTGAGCAAAAATGACATCAAGGCCAATGAATTGCGCCAAAAATATGTCGAGGATGGGCTCTATGTAATCAACTTCATGAGTTCTCCAGGAAGCGGAAAAACTACACTATTAGAGAATCTGGGGCAGTTTGAGGATTTTAAATTTTGCGTGGTAGAAGGGGATTTGCAAACCAATCGCGATGCAGAGAGATTACAAAAAAAAGGAATTGCAGCTGAGCAAGTCACCACCGGGGAAGCCTGCCATTTGGAGGCAAGCATGGTGGAGCATGCCTATGGCATACTCAAGCAAAAGCATCAAATCCAGGAGTGTGAATATCTCATTATCGAAAATGTGGGCAATCTCGTCTGCCCTGCAAGCTATGATCTAGGAGCAGCGCTTAATATCGTGCTACTCTCTGTGCCCGAAGGAGATGATAAGATCCTCAAATATCCCAGCATGTTTATGTGCGCGGATGCAGTGATTGTGAGCAAATCAGACATGATAGATTACTTTGGCTTTAGAATCTCACAAGTCAAAGAAGATATGCAAAAACTAAAACCCCAGGTCCCTATTTTCCTCACTAGCTCCAAGGATCCAGAGAGCCTGGCTGTAATCAAGGATTTTATCATCAACAAAAAGAAAGAAAAATACTTTTCCAACCATTCGTTCTAAAGAGTTTGCATGTGTTTGGCTATTCCCTCAAAAGTTATTTCCATCGATGAAAGCACAAATACTGCGACCATCCAGACTCTAGGCGTGCAACGCAATGCGAGCCTAGATCTGATGCAAGATCCTGTAGAGATTGGGGATTATGTATTGCTACACATTGGCTATGTGATGAGCAAAATCGATGAAGAAGATGCCCTAGAATCCCTCAAACTCTATGAGCAAATGATCCAAAATATGGAAGAGGAAGAAGAATACATTGATCCCATCTACAAAGAATGAAGCATTTCTACTCCAATCCTTTCGTGACAAAGACGTCATTTTAGCCCTTGCTCAAAAGATAAAAAAGCAAGCAAAGGGGCTAAAAAAAGAGCTCTATATGATGGAGGTTTGCGGGGGGCATACGCATACACTCATGAAATATGGACTCACCACCCTCCTACCTCCAAATCTCCACTGTATTCATGGCCCAGGCTGCCCTGTGTGCATCATGCCAAAAAACAGAATCCAGCAAGCCTATGAGATCGCCATGCAAAAAGATGTGATTTTGCTCACACTGGGAGACATGCTAAAAGTGCCTGGATCCAAAGGTAGTTTGCAGCATGCAAGAAGCCTGGGGGCTGAGATTGGATTTGTTTATTCCCCCATGCAAGCACTAGAAATCGCCCAAAAAAATCCACACAAAAAAGTTGTATATTTTGCCATCGGCTTTGAGACCACCACTCCTATGACTGCAGCGCTTTTGCAGCGCACTATCGAGCAAAAAATCTCAAATTTATTTTTTCACATCAATCATGTATTAGTACCCCCGCCTCTAGAAATCATCTTAGAAGATCCTGCCTGCAAGGTCAATGCGCTCATCGCCCCCTCGCATGTAAGCGTAATCACAGGATCAAAAATCTATGAGCCCCTCTTTGAAAAATATCAAGTACCCATTGTAGTGAGTGGATTTGAACCTGTAGACATGATGCAAAGCATCCTGATGCTTGTTACTCAAGCCCTGCAAGATACCCCAAAACTTGAAGTGCAATACTCTCGCGTGGTAAACAAAGAGGGCAATCTCAAGGCTCAGAGCCTGGTGGCAAAATTCCTGCAAGAACGAGAAAGTTTTGAGTGGCGGGGGCTTGGGGAGATCCCCTACTCTGCATTGAAACTCCGCAAGGAATATGAGCGATATGATGCAGAAATTCTTTTTGACTCCATTTTGAGCAAAGAAAAAATCAAAGATCACGCTGCTTGTCGCTGTGGGGATATCCTAAGAGGCATCGCAAAACCACTGGATTGCAAGGTATTTGGAAAGGCTTGCGTGCCAAATAATCCGCTGGGAAGCTGCATGGTGAGCAGTGAGGGAGCCTGTGCGGCTTATTATCGATATGGAGCATTGCGCTAGATTGACATTACAAACGAAATTCAAACCCTAATGATTAAAGCATCCTCGATTGAAGCCCTAAAACAACAAGCAGACATCATTGACATCCTTGGCAATTACATCGAGCTCAAACGCGCAGGAAGCAATTTCAGCGCCTGCTGTCCCTTCCATCAAGAAAAAACCCCAAGCTTCATCATCAGCCCCAGCAAGAATCTCTACCATTGCTATGGCTGTGGCGTGGGCGGGGACGTCATCAAATTTGTGATGGAATATGAAAAAATCCCCTTCATTGAAGCCGTGGAAAAAATCGCAGAACTCTCCCACTTCACCCTAGAATATGAGACCTCTCACCAAAAACCCAAACAGCATACAGAAGAATATGAGATTTTTGAGCGTTTTATCCATTTTTTTGGTGATACCCTTGCCAAAGAGCCAGGAATCCTTGCATATTTACAAAGACGCGGGATTAGCGCACAAAGCATGCGGGATTTTTCTCTGGGATACTGTGGGAATAGCTTTGAGGTGGTGAAGTTTTGCGATCAATTGAGACTAGAAAAAAAGAATTTGGTGGGGCTTGGGATCTTGGGGCAGAGTGATGGACGCTATTATGCCCGCTTTGCAGAGCGCATTATTTTCCCCATCCACTCTCCTGCGGGAAATCCCGTGGGCTTTGGTGGTAGGACACTAAGAGATCATGCTGCCAAATACATCAATAGTCCTCAAAGCCAACTCTTTAACAAATCCAAACTCCTCTATGGCTATCACATCGCCAAAGAATTCATCTATCGCGAACGCACCATCATTATTACAGAGGGTTATTTGGATGTGATTATGCTCCACCAAGCAGGTTTCCGCACTGCTGTGGCCACCCTTGGCACTGCACTCACACAAGAGCATCTCCCCCTGCTAAATAAAGGCGAGCCAAAAATCCTTTTGGGCTATGATGGGGATAGCGCTGGGATTCGGGCGGCTTATCGAGCTTCATTCATGCTTGCCAATCTCAAAAAAGAAGGGGGGGTAGTCATTTTTCAAAATGGAATGGACCCTGCAGACATGGTGCAAAAAAATCAAATTTCAGATCTCAAGGAATTATTTTCCCATCCCATGCCCTTTATTGAGTTTGTGCTGCGTCAGATTCCCCTGCAATTTGACCTTACAAATCCCCTACAAAAAGAACAGGCATTAAAACAGCAGCTAGATTTTTTGCACACACTCTCACCCCTCTTGCAAGAAGAATACAAAGCACTCATTAGCAATCTCTTGCAAATCTCTCCAAGCCTCATCCCCACAAAGCCTACAAAACATCAAGAGAATTTCCCTAGCAGCAGATCTAGCAAGCCTGGCTATAGCCCCACTCTCTATGGTAATGGTGGCCTAGGATTTTTGCACCAAGAAAGCCAGCTAGAAGAGCTCATTATTAGGTATATTTTAGAAACCCCCTCCCTCCTAGATCTGGCACTCCAATACATCGATGCAGAAATTTTCCAACACCAAAAGCAGGCGTTTTGCGCGCTTCTTGCAAAGAATCTCGACCATCCAAGTCTCATTGGCATTCGCATCAACCCCAAACTCATCACCACGCCCCATGGCTTTAGGAATGAATTGCGGCTTTTGATATTACGCTATAATACCAGCCTGCTAAACTCGATCCAAAAAGAAAGAGCGCTGAGTTTTGAGCAAAAAAGCTTTAGGATCCGAAAAATAAAAAATCATATTTTGAAATTAAAACAAGGAGAATTGATAGCCTATGAAAGCTTTGGCACTTTTTAGCGGTGGATTAGACAGCCTCATTTCCATGAAATTACTCAAAGATCAAAATATTGAAGTCATCGCGCTGCATTTTAATATTGGTTTTGGCGGGAATTATGACAAAAAGGAATATCTCCTCAATGCCACAAAACAAATTGGCGTAGAGCTCTTAATCTGTGACATCCGTCAGCAGTTTTTTGACAACATCCTCTTTGCTCCAAAATATGGCTATGGCAAATATTTCAACCCCTGCATCGACTGTCATGCCAATATGTTCATCCAGGCTTTTGACAAGCTCCTAGAGCTTGGGGCAGATTTCATCATCAGCGGGGAAGTTCTAGGCCAGCGGCCAAAAAGCCAGCGCAGAGAGGCCATGGACCAAGTCAAAAAACTCATCCGTGAAGCTGGGAAACATCCCAAATTCTCCCATCTATTAGCCAAGGATGCAAACGATAACAGCAAGCCAGCAAGCCTAGATGAACTCATCTTACGTCCCATGTGTGCTAAGCTCCTGCCACCAAGTTTCATGGAAAAAAATCTCTGGGTGGATCGAGAAAAATTATTAGATATTTCTGGGAGAGGACGCACTAGGCAGCTGAAAATGGCACAGGATTTTGGATGGAAATATTACGAAAAGCCAGGAGGTGGCTGCCTGCTAACCAACACCAGCGTGGCACTGAAGCTAAAAGATCTAAGCAATCATCGAAAAATGATATTAGAAGATACACAAATGATAAAAGTGGGCAGGTATTTAATCTTGCAAGAAAATGCAAGATGTGTGATTGCAAGAAACGAAGAAGAAAACAAAAAGCTCTCTGCCCCAAATCCCATGGTGGAGAAAATCCAGCTGCTAGATTGCATCGGTCCTCTAGCGCTCATCGAAAAAGATGCCAGCCCAAATGACAAGATCCTAGCAGCCAGGATCACACTTGGCTATGGCAAAACAGAGCTAGAAAAAACCTACAAAGTCAAAATCGGAGAAGAGGAGCACAGCCTCACTCCTTACAGCAAAGAAGAGGCAAAGAAATTCCTCTTTTTGCAGCAATGAATAAAGCGCTATTAAGCTTTATCCGATATACTGGCTAAATTTCATACGCCAATATCAAAGGGTAATCAATGTTTTTTCTCAAATGGCTGCTGGCTTTGCTGCTCTTTTTTTCTTTCATCCATGCAGAAACGCTCGCAGATGCCAAAAATTATATTGAAAACAAACAATATCAAAAGGCGCTGATGATTTATCAAAGCTACTGCGACCGCAGCAATCCCATCGCCTGCCTTTCTTTGGGGATCTTGTACTCTGATGGCAAGGGCGTGCGTCAGGATTATAAAAGCGCTGCGACCTATTTACAAAAAGCCTGCGATGGTCGTGTGGCAATGGCTTGTCGCTTGCTGGGTGCCATCTACTATGATGGTAAGGGTGAGGTCAAAAGGGATGTCAATCAAGGAGTAGAGCTCTATGAAAAGGCCTGCAATGGCAGAGATGCACTCAGCTGCCTAAGCGCTGGTATCTTGTACTATGATGGCAAAGGTGGAATCCTCAAAGATGAGCGCAAGGGCATTGAGCTCTATGAAAAGGCCTGCAATGGAAATATTCCCTTTGGCTGTTATCTCATTGGGCTGCTCTACTATGAGGGCAAAGGCGTGAAGCAGGATGCCGACAAGGCTATCGAGCTGCTCAAAAAAGCCTGCGATGGATCCAATTCCTTTGCCTGCTCCAAGCTTGGCGATATCTATGCAAGCGGTCAAAACGGAGTCAAGCAAAATCTCCTCACAGCCAAAGAATACTACGGAAGAGTCTGTGACCTAGGCGCTCAAGATGGCTGTGACAAGTATCGAGACCTAAACGAAAAAGGGTATTAATTCTCTGCATCACCTCGCTTGGGGTTTTGCATTCCCAGCTTTTTGCCTTTCTAGTGACTTTATGAGCTTGCTGCATGTTTGACTCTCTTGCAGCCCCTGCTTTTTTTGCATCACTCATGCCTGTGCCATTCCTATCCTAAACCGCGCAAACCCCACCCCCATGAAAGCTCACCAGAATTAGTTTTGTACAACACCTCTCACATGCAAGCCACCCTTTTTTGCACCTTAAAACCCACAACGCAGAGAAAAACAAAGAAAGCCCGCCAAAAATCCACACTAGACAAAGGCCAAGAGCTAGAACTAGGTTACTAAAAGACCAAGAAATCTAAAAGCTAGGCGACACCTCAAAATCCCTCCAACAAAACCACAAAAAAACTACTTGCAAACCCATTAAAGTTGGCAAAAATTTAAAAACTACATAGCCTCAAAAAAGAGTCAAAAAGGAATTTAATATTCCCTCTCTAGCAAGTCACAAAGTGTGTGGATGATAAAAATATGCATTTCTTGAATCCTTGGAGTGTCATTGCTTGGCACGATGAGATTGTAGTCAGCCAGCTCTGCAATCGCGCCTCCATCCCTACCACTAAGTGCAATATTTTTGCAGCCAAGGCTCTTTGCCTTTTGCATTGCAAGCAAGACATTTTTAGAATTTCCACTTGTAGATATTCCAAACAATACATCATTTTCACGAGCCAAAGCCTCTACTTGGCGGCAAAATACATACTCATAGCCATAATCATTGCCAATGGCAGTGAGCGCAGAGGTATCTGTACTAAGCGCAATCCCAGCTAGTGCCTTGCGTTCTTTTTTATAACGCCCAGTAAGCTCTGCGGCAAAATGTTGGGAATCTCCAGCACTTCCTCCATTGCCACAAATTAAAATTTTATTTCCCTTTTTTAGCGTAGCTCCTAGCACCTGTACTACTTGCAGGATCCTTGGGGCGAGTGCTTCTGTGTCTCTTGCTACCTGTAGATGTTTGCTTAATTCTTCTTGGATAAAAGCTTGCATATTATTCCTTTTTTGATCGGATTTTTTGGATGGTGTGGCTTGTAGAATGCCCTGGCACATAATCAATGAGCACAACCTCTTTGGCATATTCGCTGCCTACTACGATTTTGCCATGATAATCCCCACCCTTAACCAAAATATCTGGCTCAATGTCCTTAATGAGCTCTAGTGGTGTATCTTCTTCAAAGATCACAATATAATCCACGCATTCTAGGCCAGAGAGCATAAAAGCGCGATCTTCTTGGGAGTTGATGGGACGCTCCTCTCCCTTGAGGCGACGCACAGAGTCATCACTATTGAGTCCTACTATGAGCAGATCTCCTAGAGAGCGCGCCTCTTTGAGATATTGCAAATGCCCACGATGCAAAATGTCAAAGCAGCCATTGGTAAAGACGATTTTGCCCCTGTATTCTTGCAAGTTCTCTAGCAGCATGGGAAGTGTGATGAGTTTCTTGGCAGGGGTGGCATGAGGATCTAGGATCTGCTGAATCTCTTGCATACTTGCTGTGGCACTACCTACTTTGCTTACCACCACCGCTGCTGCTGCATTGGCAAATTTACAGGCCTCAAAAATATCCATCTTGCAAGCTAGACCAAAGGCAAGCGCAGCAATCACCGTATCTCCAGCACCAGTCACATCAAAAACCTCTTTTGCAATGGTGGGGATCACACAAATCTCATCTTGCTCATCCAAGATCCCGATGCCATCTTCACTAAGCGTAATCAAAGAGACAGAGAGCGCACAGTCTTTTTTTAACTGCTGTGCTACTACTTGCAGACTCTTTTCATCAACAATATCCATACCTGTGGCAATCTGGGCTTCTTTTTTGTTTGGGGTGAGGAGGGTCGCGCCCTTGTATTTGGTAAAATCCCGTCCCTTGGGATCGCATAAAATCGGTTTGTTTTCACTGCGCGCAAGGGCAATGAGCTGCTGGGTAAAAGAGGGGCTTAGCACACCCTTGTTGTAATCTGATAGAATCACTCCATCAAATTCCCTCATTCTATGCGCAAGACTAGAAAAAAGCCTCTGACTAAAATCTTTACTGAGCACCTCTTTGGATTCTCTATCGATACGCAAAACCTGCTGACCTGCAATGATGACGCGAGTTTTTTTTATTGTGGGGCGGGTGCCATCTCTCAAAATACTCTGAATTCCAATTTTTAGAGAATCTAGCTGTGTGATTAGCCACTCTCCCATGCCATCCCCTCCAATCACACCACAAAGCTCTACTTTCGCACCCATGGCTATGAGATTATGCGCCACATTGCAAGCCCCGCCTAGGCGATTGTTTTCATTCTTGACATCCACGATCTGCACAGGTGCTTCTGGAGAGATTCTCGTGCTATCCCCCCAGATATAATGATCCACCATCAAATCCCCAACCACCAAAATCCTTGGTGTTTTGGCCAAATCCATCACAATTCTCCTGCAATTTGCCTAATCTCTTCTACATAGGATTCTATGCCTTGTTCTAGGGTGTATTTTGGCCTATATCCTAGATCTTGCGTGAAAGAAGAAATATCTGCTTGCGTATGGGTCTGAAAAAAAGCATAGGGATTGGGGATGTATTCCACCTCAAAATCCCCTAAATTTTTCTTCAAAATCCCTACGATATCATTATAACTGCGCGCCACCCCGCTGCCCACATTGTAGATTCCGCCCTTTTTTGCATTAGCAGCACAGAGATTGGCCTCTATCACATCTTTGACATAAACAAAATCTCGCATCTGCTCACCAAACTCAAACAAACGCACTTTTTTGTTTTGCAATGCCTGCAGACCTAATTGCAAAATCATGGATGCAGTCTTGCCCTTGAAAAACTCCCTCTCCCCATATACATTGAAAAACCGCAGTCCGACAATGGGGAGATTGGGATCCTTGGCTAGGATATTGCGCACACTCTGATCCATCATGAGTTTGGAAAATCCATAAACATTCTCAGGCTTCTCCCCGCATCCTACGATATTGGGAGCCTTGGTATTTCCATAGGTGCCAGCAGAGGAGGCATAGACCATTTTGGCACCCTTAGTAAGCGTAAGATCAAGCAGATCCAAAAATGCACAGTGATTGGTCTGCATAACGAGTTTTTGATCCATCACCGTGGTATCAGAAATGGCTGCATGATGAAAGAGGATGTCAAAATCAAGGGCTTTAAGTCGCGCAACATCCAAGGGATTATTAATATCCCCCGTGATCACTTCTCCGCAAAATCCTCTAAGATTTTTGAAATGTCCCAAAGAGGTAGGATTGCCGCTAGGGAATTTGGCTTCATCGCGAAACTTATCAAAAACAATCACGCGAGCCTTGGGAAAATGCTCTTGGAAATAATGAGCGAGGTTGCTACCAATAAATCCCGCACCGCCGGTGATGATGATGGTTTTGTGGTTGAAATCTTGCATTATTTAATCTCCTTTTTGAGAATTTCTATCATTTCTTTGAGATGTGTAATTTTATAAAAATTTGACATTTCTGGAATCTCTTCTCTGTTGTCTTTACCTGGTGTATCTAACAGGATCTTGTACTTGACTCCCGCATTTTGCGCTGCCTGTATATCCCGCGCGCGATCCCCGATTAAAATACTCTGCCCTGGATGAATCCCATGCTCCTTTATGGCTTGCAGGATCATGCCAGGCTTTGGCTTCCTACAAGGACAATTCTCTTTTGGGGCATGCGGACAATGATAGATCCCATCCATCCCAAATCCCAGCGCACTTTGGAGTTGATCTTGCATGTAGGCACTAAGAATTTCAAAATCCCTCTGGCTATAATATCCCATCCCAATGCCTGATTGATTGGTGACTAAAATCAAGAGATAGCCCCTGTCTTTACAGAAGGCCAAGAGCTCAAATAAGCCCTCCAAAAAAATAAAATCCCTAGGTCTATACACATAGCCAAAATCCTGGTTAATCACGCCATCTCGATCAAAAAATACTGCCCTCATATCTCTCCCCTCACATCTCATGATGCATATGGTGCATAGAATGGGGTGGGCTATGCTGTGTGTTTAGCATCTTGAAGCCTTTGATAAAATTCAAAAACCCAAAACCCAGCATCAAAAAAAAAGCCAACCACAGAAAAACGCGGCGAAACCTGGGAGTTAGGATGGCTCCAAATACCATGCCAAAAAGCAGCAAACTCACCGCTGTAGCCAGGCCAAAGCCAGCCATGACAAGCACGCTCCCAAGAATGCTACCCGCCCCAAGAGCTACACCAGCAAAATAATAAATCATGCCACAGGGCAAAAGGCCATTGAGCACGCCCAAAAAATACAATCCCACAATGCTTTTGCTGCCCAAGAAATAAGAAAAAAAGCGCCGAAAAAAAGAGCTACTAGAAATATCAGGCTCAATAATGCGCAAAATTTTTGGGGCAAAAACATAGCAGAATGCATACAGCATGAGCAAAATCCCCAAAATCATCAAAAAAACCGCGCTAAGCTCTTTTTGGATGCTGATTTTGTAGCCAATGAAACCGCAGATGAGGCCAATAAGCAAATATACGCTAATGCGCCCTAGATTATAGGAGAGATGAGCCAAAAATCTCTGAAAAAATGTACTGGTAGGAGAGAGACGCGAGGAATATGCTGCCACAATGCCTCCACACATGCCCACGCAGTGGGAGAGAGACATCAAAAAAGCCGTGACAAAAGCACCAACAAACAATCACATACCTCCGCTATCCATGGGTCTTTCTTGCATTTCCTGGGCTTTTTTGAGACCTTCTGTATGCAGTTCTTCCTCTTGGATTCTTTTTGCACTCTTTGTCTTGTGCATTTCTTGGGATTTTTGGGCTTGCATTGCCTTGTAGGGATCATTTTGGGGAGTGCTCATGATGTCTGGAGTGGGTGGGGCTTTGGGGTTTTTGATTGCTGGGGTATTTGGGTTTTTGGGAGCATTGGGCGCTTTTTGAGCATTTTGGATTATAGCATCTTGGGATTTTTTGCGATCTAGGGATTTTTGCATCATCTCCTCTGCCCTCTTGATGCTATCTTTGGGGAAGTCTTGGGTTTGAGAGAATTCATCCTTCATGCCATCTAGAGTTTTTTGCATCATCTCCTGAGCTTTTTTGATGCTCTCCATGCGTAAGTCCTGGGAGGATTTGCCATCTGCATTTTGTGGATTCAGTGCATTTGGGGTGCTTGGAGCTTTTGGTGGTTGGGAGTTTGGAGCTTTTTGACCTAGGTCATGAAATTCTAAATTTCTCACACCCATTGGCATTTTTACAAACACATCCTCATAATTCTTCCCGCCTTTTTTTACCTTGACATAAACCTCACCAGTGTTGGTGTTGTAAAGATAGGTCTCTGTCCCATCTGCAAACATCTGCCAATTGGCAAAAAGGGCACCAAACGCCAAAAAAAACAATGTCAAAAATTTCATCTTTCCACCTGTCCTTTGATTTTTTCTTGCAAGGATAAAATCGCACGCTTCTTGGCCAAAAAACTATTTTTGTTTGCGACCAAAAAAACGCTAGATTCCATGATCACCTCAGCAATTTCTAGATTGTTTTGCTGCATAGTGAGGCCAGTCTCCACGATATCCACAATCCCATCTGCAAGGCCCACCAAAGGAGCCAATTCAATGGATCCATAGAGCTTGACCACATCCACGGCAATGGCTTTTTGAGAAAAAAACTCCTGAGTGATGTGAGGCATTTTGGTAGCGATCTTGATTTGAGACTTACCATAATCAATAGGCTTGCCAATCTCAGAACCCACCACAATCTTGCATCTGCCAATCCCAAGGTCCAAAAGCGGCAAAACATCACTCCTCTGCTCTTCTAGCACATCCCTCCCAACAATCCCAAGATCTGCGGAATGATGCGATACATAGGTGGGGACATCTTGATTGCGCACCAGCAAAAATACAAAATCTCCAATTTTTAAGATCAATTTTCTTTGGTCAAAGAGAAATTCCCTGCCAAAAATTTGAGAAAAAATGCGCAAGGTGTCCTCTGCAATCCTGCCTTTTGGCAAAGCGATGGTAAGCATTATAGGACTCCTTTTTGGATGGCTTTCTGGATGCAAGCCTCCATGCCGCGAAAAATCAACATCTCATCATAAATACTATTAGGGAGGAGCTTTGAGAAAAATTTCCCATCCCCGCCGGTGATATAGATTTTTTTGTCCTTTGCCATGTCTGCAACAAGTAAAGAAATGCCCTTCAAAACTCCAAAGCTCATGGCATCCTGGGTGGCCTGGGGGAGGTCCTCTAGGGAGACTTGGAAGTGAAGGGGTTTTTTGAGTGCTGGAGAAATCTCTGCAAAGGCATTGCTATAGGCATAAAGACCTGGCAAAATGCAACCCCCAAGATGCGTGGAATCCTCCATGATATCAATGGTAATCGCACTGCCTGCATCAATCACCACCCCATCTCGCACGCTCACACATGCAGCACGCCGATCCACGCCAAGCCCTGCATAAGAGGTGTCAATAGAAATGAGAGAGCCAACATTGCAACAGCGCTTAGACATCTTGAGCAATCTCTCCTCATATTCCCTGCACACGCTGATATAATAAATCTCATCATTCAAAAAACTTTTGTTTAGATGCTCTGGCAAGACCCTCCAGATGCTTTTTTGATTGTAGAAATGCAGATGCGTATTACCAATGTCACAAAGGATCATTTTTTCTTTTTCCATTTTCGCGAAAAGTCCAGATAATACCTGTCATAGTAGATGCGAGAATCATTATAAAATACGATTTTATTACGCGGGACTTTGCCTAAAACATCATGCAGAGTGTAGGTTTTGTGCTGAAAATCATCCAAATCTACCTCAATAAGATAGCCCAGGCGCTCCATTGTATAGAGCTTATTTTTTTCAATCACGATGCCACTTAAAACTGCAAAGGGGAGGGAGAGTTCATTGACTACACGCATGGTGGCATCTAACTGCAAGATCTTACCCTCTAATGTCAGCACATACAAATAGCCATTATAAAGCTTCACATCTCGGATATTTGCCTCATAATCAAACTGCCTACCGCCAACAAGGGTTATGAGGCGTTTGGGAGTGGCTGCAAAGATCCTAGAATCCGCAGCATCCAAAAAAATCACATTGCTAAAAAATTTCTCAGAATGCACGATGATAGTGCGCTCAAGCTTTTTGGTCCTAAGCGAAACGCCTGAAATCTGCCCATCTAGCGTGGGAAAAACCACCAAAGTATCCAAAAATGCAGGACTTGCATTGAGTGAATCTACCGCGATGGCAGAGGATCCACGATCGCTAAAAATCATCTCTCCTGTGTTGATGTCATAAATCCCATAGGAATTATCAATCAAAACAAAGGCCAAAAAATGATCCTTCATATTGGCGCTAAACGCACAACTTCTAGTAGGAAATTTTTTGGTTTTTTGTGTGACCTTATCAATGAGTTCGATATGTTGACAATCCTGCATGATCATATAGTATTTGTCATTTTCATTGAGAAGACGAGAATTTTTCTGTAATTTCAACAAAGTCCCTCCACTCTTGCTGATGACCTCTCCATTTTTGAGTATCACAGAATTGCGACTAGACCACTCCAGTTCACTGGGCAAAACCTTGTTGAAGGTGACTGAACCACTGATTTTTTTGGGCACAAAGTCCTTGCGCTGACTGCATCCCTCAAAAATCAAAAATGCAATAATGCCAATGAATAATAAGGCTCGCAAACGACTTCTCCTAATTTTGATAATGCAAGAGCATTTTTGCAATTTCTTTCAAGCCAGAGGCATCAGGGATGCTCTGCAAGATTTCATTGGCCTCTTTGTTTTTGTGATTTTCTTTGAGCAAAAATGCACTCTGGATCTTTGCGAGATCTTTGAGGGGTCCTGCATCAATGCTAGAGAGCAATTTTTGATCTTTTTGGATGGAGGCATCTTGGTATTTGGCAATCTGGGCTATCAAGGGATTTTTAGACTTAGCAAGATGGGATAGATCCTCTTGGCTACCGCTTCTTAGGGCCTCTTTCAGCAAAAAGATCTCATAAAGCAAGGGTGAGCTTTGCTTGAGTTTATCGCGCAGGGCTTGATTTTTGGGCTGCTTTTGGAGCTCTCTGGCATACTCGCTAGATTTTTGTGCACGATTCTCCTCTAAGATACTAGAGACCTGCCAATAAACCACTGCAGCAATAAGAATCCCCAGCAAAACAAGCAAAATCTTTTTATATTTCTTGAAAAACCGCTCCACCCTAAAAGCGCTTTCAAAAATTTTTTCATCACTTTTGAATTCATTCTTCACAATTTCCAAATCTTTTTTCAAACCCATCGCTATCCCTTATATTCCAGTGCTACCTAATCCTTTTTCACCCCTTGGGCTAGGATCCAAATCCTCCACCGCATCAAATTCCACCTTTGCATATTGGGAAATCACGCCCTGAGCAATACGATCTCCCTTGGCAATGAAAAAATCTTCTTTGGTGCTATTATACAAAATCACCATAATTTCACCGCGATAATCACTATCAATGGTTCCTGGGGAATTGAGCACAGTGATGCCAGATTTGAATGCCAATCCGCTTCTAGGACGCACCTGCAACTCATAGCCTTCAGGAACCTGGATACATAGCCCTGTCTTAACCAATCCATGACTGTGGGCTGGAATCACCACTTCCTCAATGCTCTGCAAATCAAAGCCCGCAGCTCCTTGAGTTTGATAGAGGGGGATTTTTGCATCTGGATGGATTTTTTTAATCTTCACCTGCATTTATATCTCAAATTCTATGGGCTTATAAAAAACTTCTAGGATTTCAAAATCACTCTCCCCATTTGGCAAAACAATACTCACCTCATCTCCTACGATCTTGCCAATCAGACTTTTTGCGATGGGAGAACCAAAAGAAATCAACCCACGCGCTGGATCGCTCTCCACACTCCCCACGATGGTATAGCAGAAGGTTTTTTCTGTATCAAGATTGCGGATCTTCACACTGCTTCCAAAGCTAACTTTTTCATGGCTGAGGGTATGGGGGTCGATGATTTGCACATTGCTAAGCAGAAGAGTCAAATCATTAATGCGAGCTTCAATGAAAAGCTGCTTTTCTTTTGCAGCATGATACTCTGCATTTTCCTTGAGATCTCCATGACTGCGCGCAATATCGATATCTTTTACGATGTTTGGTCTTTGGATTTCTTTGAGATCTTTGAGCTCTGCGCGAAGTTTTTCATACCCATACTGAGTAATTGGTTCCATAGCCATGTTCTCCTAAAATTTTCCTGCAATGATACTAAAAGCAGTTTAATAAACACAGGGATTTACATGGCTTCTATTCTAGCCAGCTAGCAATTGTTGATGCACTTCCATGTTTGAGGTATTGGCGAATTTTTTTGGCATTTTGGAAAAATTCCTCTCTATCCATGATGCGATATGCTTCAAATAAAGATTCTGAGCTCATGTCACCTTGAATGATCTCAGGATGCAGGCGACTCTCCCCTCTGCCAGGAGGCTGACCATTTAAGGCATTAAAAAAAATATTTGCCAGTCCAATGTAGTGCAAATTCACCAGACTCCTTGCGATGATATAATCTAGCCAGCGCGCCTTGTATGCCAACACAAAGGGCACGCCAATAAGGGCTGCTTCTAGCGTGGCAGTGCCACTACAGATGAAGGCAAATTCTGCGCCATAAAGACTTTGATGTGCATCAAAAGAAATCTCAAAATCCTCCACCCCCTCTCCATAGATTTTTTGCAAATCCAAATGCCAAAATGCCATTGGCACAACAAGAATCTTTCTTTTATCAGAAAAAAAACGATTGGCAAGTTCACAAAATATGGGAAAAATTCTGCCAATCTCTCCCTTCCTACTGCCAGGCATGAAGACAATCCCCTCCCCATGCAAGCAATCGCGAAAATTTTTGATGGAATCTAGCAATGGGTGCCCCACATACTGGGCTTTACTTTTGTAATAGTCAAGCTCAAAGGGCAAAATTGCCCCTAGACGATCAAAAGTAGATTCTATGACCCCTGCCCTCCAAGGCTTCCATGCCCACACCTGGGGCAAAATATAATAAATCAATTCTTTTTGGGGATAGAGTTTTTTAAGCTTTTTGCCAAGCGGAATATGAAAAGAAGAAGAATCCAAAAACAAGATTTTATCCGCATCTTTGGCAAGCTTTAGCATATGCCTTTGGACGCGCAAAAAAAAGGGCAGCTTTTTGAACACATCCCAAAACCCCATCACAGAAAAATCCTCAGGCAAAAAGGAGGGATCGCCAAGACTTGCATCAAAAATCCCCATGAGCTGTATTTTTTTGGGAAGCAACTTTAGCAAAGCTTTGAGATGCTCATTGGAGCTAGGTTCTAGTGCGCTTACAAGCAGCTTCACATTTTCTCTCCTAGCTCTTGCAACGCCAGCTCTGCATAAGAATCACGCACTTCGATTCGCAGTTGACGATTTTCCAATTCCAGATCAGAGATTTTGTTTTTGAGTTCACGAGATTCTTTGAGGGCAACACGATATTTTTGGTACAGCTCTTCTCCATAGAGATTTTCTGCTGGCTGCATGCCTGCGATCTTGCCGTGTTTGTTATATACCTTGACTTCTTTGAGAGCATTGGGCATGATTTTGCGCTTTTTTTCTTGGATTTGCTTTTTTTGCTGCTGCAAGGTCTGCATCATCTCAAGAATCTTGTGCTGATCTTTTTTTTCTTTGAGGGAGGAGAGGGCCTCTTCTTCTTCTTTTATCTTTTTTTGCAGGCCTTCTAGTTCGAGCTTTGTAAGTTTGATTTTTTGGCGATAATCCCTCAAAATCTCTTGATAGGATTGAATCTCGCCGCTGTATTCCTTTTCTTCTTCTTTAAATTTTTGGCGCTCTGATTCAAAGATTTTGTAAATCTCCCAGGTGTCTTTGATGTCATTAATCTTTTCTTGCAATTGCTGAAAAAAAAATTCGAACTTTTGCATTCCCTCTTACACAAGCTCCAAACGCAATAACAGCATCTCCGTGCCCTTCAAAACACTCAAATCTTCCCCACCGCACTGCGGACAGCTGCCATATTCTAGACTCTTTGGCTCAAAGCTAAAATGACAATTCTTGCACTCTAGCACCACGGGCTGAGAAACAATCTCTAATTCACTATTTTTGCACACTGCACTTTCTTCCCGAAAGGTCTCAAATGCACTCATAAACAAACTCTTATCCATGCCACTACGCTCTCCGATGGAAACAATGACTTTTTCCACCGCACTTGCCTGATGATGTGCTGCATTTTGTTCGCACAACTCAATCAATGAAGCCACCACAGAATACTCATGCATGTCCTGCTCCTACCAAAATCGTTTCTAGATAGCGCATCTCAGTCCGCCTCTCCAAAATCTCATCAAAAACTTGCTCGAGATTTTTTTGCTCGCACAATACCCGAAACTCACTGGTCTTGCCAAAAAAATCGATGTATTGTTGCAGAGTAGCGTGCGCATCAATGGGGTTTATCTGGGCGTTATTATATTTAATTTCATAAAAATACGCAATTTGAAAAATGGTTTTGATGCGTCTTTTCCACTTCTCCAGGGTAAGGAATTTCTCTAATTCATGATAAACGCCACTGGTATTGCCATGCTTTGCTAGATCTAGGGCCTTTTGCAACACATTCAAAACAAGCTCCTCTAGTGCAAAATATGCATCACAGGCATAGAGGTTGGGATAGCGCTCCAAAAGTTCATAACAGGCTGCATAATTTTGCTTGTCAAAATCTCTTTTGAATTCCTCTTGATGAAGAAAAAAATGAATCAACCCCTCTGCCTCATCCTTGAAATAAGGGATTCTTTTGAGCATTGCAATCTCGCTTTCTAAATCTTCATATTTCTTACTCTGCATATTTTCTTTGATGTGATAGAGCAGATTGCTACAATGCTGCAGTGCCTTTTGGTATGCCTTTGTTTTTTGTAAAAATATAAATTTATCAGCAAGGGCAAAGCACGAAATATAATCATTATCCTTGAATGCTTTTTGGATGTTTTGGTATTGCAGAAAATTCTGCAGCAAAAATTCAATCTGCTCTCTTTTTTCACTCACTCTCATGAAGGGTTCCAAAACCTTCCTCACACGCACCGTACCCCGAACACCATCTTTTTCTAGAATATTTTTACAAGCTTCAAAAATAGAGGAAAAATACCGCTCTAATTCTGCAAAAAGCACGAGCTTTCGCAGTCCATGCTTAGCATTTGCCATGGCATAGACATCGGTGTATTTTTCTTTTTGAATCAATTGCAAAAATTGCAAAATCACCTCTTTCTCATCAAAATAATAACGGAATTCTCTCTCTAGTATGGGATCCTCCAAATAAGGCTCTGCGACATGGAGGGCATTATCCACTTCATTATTGATAAATAAATTGAGAATATCTTTTAGTACCTCTGACCAATTCTCTAGGCGAGTTTTTTCATAGAGATCCTCAAGCTTTAAAAGCACATTATTTACCTCTGCAAAGGCCTTTGCCTCTTCATAATTTTTGGCCAGCAAAAGCTGCTCAAACTCCTGATAGCCATAGCGACTATCCAAAAAGATCACACGCCCACTGATAAAGCAGATGCAGAGCAATTCACCAACCAGACGCATGAAACTCACTCCTGATTCAGGAAGCGTGAGCTCTAAAAAAATCCTATTTGTAGCGATTTTGTAAACAAGTAATTTATTTTCACGCCCTGCAATATAGGCATATTTTTCATTCCTGTGCAAAACACATTGATTGAGCCAAGTATAATTGATTTTGATATTTCTTGTTTGATTGCTGAAAATATCATACACCCCAACTTCCCCATCCTTACATACAAATAAAATTTGTTTATCATGATTAAAAAATACTAGAGATTCTACGACACTTGGCACATCCACCTCGCTGAGTGTGGTGCAGGAATACAAATCAAAGACCAAAATCTTTTTTTCAAAGGTGGCAAAGACAAAATAATGATTGGCGCTATCAAAACTCATGCAAGAGATGTATTCTGGCTGGATAGGCAAAATGGCATAAAACTTGGCATCTGAGGTGGTGTAGAGAAAGACTCTTCCATCTTCCCCGCCTATGGCGAACAGTTTTGAATCCTGAGAGAATGCCACGCTATTGACCTTTGCCTTGTGCCACTGGATCTTTGCTTTGATTTTGAATCCATTCTCACTTACCCTGCAAAGATTGCAAAGCCTATCGCCGGCATTTGCGATGAAAATATAGCCTTGATCAGAACAGGCAATGGCCTTGGAATACATATGGTGCTTAGTGGTGTCGCGGGATACACGCTTACCAAAGAGGACTTTTTTTTCTGGGATGGAATAAAGATACACCCCATAATGAGAATCTGCAAACAGCAAATAATCGCGATTGTGGGCGAGGGACAAAACAGTGTGCAAAAGCTTTAAATTGTATTTTTCTTGTAGCATTTTGGCTCACAAATTCTCAAAGTTATCCTATTATTCTACTCAATTTATTCTAATTTTCCAGACCATTTCAAAAGAGGATATTTTATGAAATCTCGTTATAAAACCAGAGAAATTCACATTGGCAATGTTAAGATCGGTGGAGATGCGCCCATCAGCGTGCAAAGTATGACTTTTAGCAAAACTGCAGACATCAAAGCCACCAAAGAACAAATCGATCGCCTGCATCTAGCAGGTGCAGATATTGTGCGCGTAGCAGTGAGTGATGAAAAAGATGCACATGCCCTCAAAGAGCTCAAAAAAATCGCCACCCTCCCCATAGTCGCGGACATTCACTTTCGTTACAAATTTGCACTCATTGCTGCAGAAAGCGTGGATGCCATTCGCATCAATCCTGGAAACATTGGAAGCAAGGACCGCATAAAAGCTGTAGCAGAGGCCTGCAAAGTGCGCAATCTCCCCATCAGAATCGGCGTGAATGGCGGGAGCTTGGAAAAGCAATTTGAAGAGAAATATGGCCCCACCCCAAAGGGTATGGTGGAATCTGCGCTTTATAACATCAAACTATTAGAGGATTTTGGATTTGAGAATATCAAAGTATCGCTCAAAGCCAGTGATGTAGAGCGCACCATAGAGGCCTATCGCATGCTGCGTCCATTGGTGGACTATCCCTTTCATTTAGGAGTGACAGAGGCAGGCACGCTCTTTCATTCTATGATAAAAAGCTCCATGGCATTAGGAAATCTCTTGATGGAGGGGATTGGCGATACGATGCGCATCTCCATCACTGGAGAATTAGAAGAAGAAATCAAAGTAGCTAGGGCAATTTTGCAATATAGCGGCAGGCAAAAATCTGGAGTAAACATCATCTCCTGCCCCACTTGCGGGAGGATTGAGGCCAATTTAGTGCAAATGGTAAAGGAAGTAGAAAAGCGCATTAGCCACATCAAAACCCCATTGCAAGTAAGTGTAATGGGTTGTGCTGTCAATGCACTGGGTGAGGCAAAGCATGCAGATATTGCCATTGCCTTTGGCAACAAAAGCGGACTCATCATCAAGCATGGTAAGGTTCTTTGCAAACTCCCTGAAACACAATTACTCGAAGCATTTATCAAGGAAGTAGAATCTGTTGCGCAAGAAAAAGAAACACGGGGTTAAGCCACACAACCTTGCCCCATCCCCATAGTTTGCACATCCTTATTTGGCTACTGCGCCCTTCCTAGCTTGCCTGGCTTGCTTTTGCCCCAAGATTTTCCGCGCCAAGGGGAAGCACACTGGCCAAGCTATCGCGTGCTGGCCTTATTACGCACAAATCCCACACTTCAAAAATTTCTCGATTTTTTAGATTCCCACAAGCTCCTATCCCTCTAAAATCTAGCCCCGCCCAGCATGCCCACCACAGCATCTGCAAAATCCCTACGTCCCTCAAAGCCCCTAACCTTCCGCTCCCCTAATTTCACATTGGCCCCCCACCTTTTCAAAAACCCTTCCACACAAATAAACCCCACACCCAAAATTCCATTACACCCCCTAGGTAGCCTGCTCTTTTTGAGACCCTTTCTTGGAATTCTCTTTTTTTATCTCTTCTTTCTTGGGATTTTCTTTGGATTCTTCTTTTTTAGGCTCTTGCTTCATTGCGGGTTTGAGGGATTTGGGTGCTTTTGCACTTATATAAGTCTGCCCATAGGACAAAGAAACTCCTAGCATCAAATTTGTGGCAGCATGTTTGATAAATTGCCCCTTGAGTAAATAAAAATTGATAAAGGGTGCAACGCTTACATACTTGAAAATCGCAGTCTCTAGGCGCGTTTTGAACTCCAGAAAATATTGCGGTTTAAACGCCATGGGATAGTTGTTGTAAACATAGTGCGTGAAGCTAAACATGCCCACAAGCTTGGCATTATCCTTGAAGGGATATTGCATACGCAGGCCAATGTTATAGCCAAGATTTTGCACAGGATGGACATAAGTGAGATTTTGCTCTCCAAAAAAATTCACATACAAACTCTTGATATATTTGCCATCAAAAATCTTCCATCCCGTCCCTAGATGCAAGATCTGCGTGCGATTGATATTTGGGATTCTAAAAAGCTGTGTTTCATAATAAAACTGCACATAAGGCCCCAAGCTACATCCACCCAGAGCCCTCTCAAAATTCCAGAGCTTTTGTGTATAGTCTGTAGAAAATATAATCCCATCCACTGTGGTATTGTCAATACGTGGAGCATTGGTAGGATAGAGGATATTGTGCCCATATTGGCTAGAAATTTGATTGAAAATCACGAAATTCTTTGCATAATAATTTGCATGAAAAAGCAAGGAAGATTCTGCGATGAGTTGAGAAATCCCCTTGAAATTGGTATTAGAAAATTTCGCATAGGGGGTTTGGTTTTTGATGCTGGTTGAAGAAAAATTGATATTCAAATATTCAAACGCCACATCAAAACCCTCTTTTTCTCTGTCTAAGGTGAGATCATCAACACTCTTTGTCTTCTCCTTTGCCACCAAACAAAAAACACCAAACAAAAAGCCAGACAAGAATCTCAAAAGAAAGCAATGCCGCTTCATAATGCCATCACTTCTTTTCCTGCTTGATTTTACAAAGCCACTCTTGGAGGGTTTTTTCAAACCCACATCGCGATTCTTGCACAAATTCTAGAGACTCATGAAGATAGTTTTGCTTGACATATCCGCCAAAATCATGGGGATAGAGATAGTCCTTTGCATGAGGCAGGATGTTTGGAGGGATGGGCAGAGGGGCGTGATTTTTGACATAATCTAGAGCAAGATTGATGGCTTTATATGCGGTGTTGGATTTGGGGGAACTTGCAAGATAGATCACGCATTGAGAGAGAATAATGCGAGATTCTGGATAGCCAATCTTTGCTACTGCATTCAAAGTAGATACAGCCAGATTGAGGGCATTGGGATTGGCATTACCGATGTCTTCACTTGCCAAAATCACAAGCCTGCGTGCAATAAATTCAGGATTTTCTCCACTTGCAATTAATCTTGCCAAATAATAAATACTTGCATCCACATCACTGCCCCGAATGGATTTGATCATAGCAGAGGCAAGATGATAATGCGTATCTTGCTCACTGCTTCCCTCTCCTAGCCTAAAGGGACGGATGCTTTTTAGCAGGGGCAATGTGATCTCATCTGCCTGCATGGCAATATCTAGCAAATGCAGCATTGCACGTGCATCGCCATTACTAGAATCCATCAAATAAACCCTTGCATCCGATGTGATTTTGCAGGGATAGAGATCGAGTGCTTTTTGCAAAATTTCTCTTAAATGATGGCTTTTTAGAGGATGCAGTTCTAACAAAATGCTACGAGAGCGCAATGCATTTGTGAGTATAGAGAAAGGATTTTGCGTGCTTGCTCCAAGGATGATGGCTTGATGATTCTCCATCACAGGAAGCAGGAATTCTTGTTGATTCTTACTAAGACGATGCACCTCATCGATAAATACCACAGGCTTTATCAAGGTATTTTTATACTCTTTGAGTGCGCAGCGCAGGGACTCTAGCGCAAAATCCACCCCATTGAATTCTAAAAATGGCATCTCCAACTCTTTGGCAACAATCCTAGCAAGGGTGGTTTTGCCCACTCCTGGGGGCCCATAAAAAAAGCTATGGGGGAAATGCCCACTCTCTAGCACCCTTGAAAATACAGAGTCTTTGCTAAATAAATGTTCCTGCCCCACAAAATCCTTAAAACTCTTGGGGCGCAATAAAGAGGCTAGATTCCGCATTATTTCTTGGAGAAAAGAATCACTTCATAAGAGCTTTTTTTGATAGTAAGATCGCTGCTTTGGTTTTTCTTGTTGAGCTTTGCATACAATTCCTCATTCATCTGATCCAATTCATCAAGCTTTTCTTTCAAACGCAAGATAATATCCACTCCCGCCAGATTCACGCCCATGTCGCGCGTAAGCCGCAAAATGGTTTTGATCTTGTCAATATCTCTTTGGGAATAAAGCCGCATTTTGCCATCTGTGCGCCCAGGCTCAATCAATCCTTCTTTTTCATATTGGCGCAGGGTCTGGGGGTGAATTTCTAAAATCTTTGCTACGACACTAATGAGATACACAGGTTCATCATAACTATACACTCATGCCTCCTTAATCTGCTAATTCTTTTTGCAATTGCTCTTGCAATGCCTCTGATAAATCTTCCACCTTAGGAAGAAGAATATTTGCTTTTAAAAACAAATTGCCCATTGCATTGGTTTTGCGATTTTTTACTCCCAATTCTTTGATGCGAAAGATCTGATTATTTTTCGTATTTTTGGGAACCTTTAATTTTAAATCCTTATGCAGGGTTTTGACATCTATAGTGCCTCCAAATAACGCAGCCTTCATGGGAATGTCACAAATCATTGTAAGATCGTCATTCTCGCGTTGATAGGTCTTACTCTCCAATATATGAATACCAAAAATCACATCACCGCGCATGTTTTGATAACTCTTCCCCTTGCCTTTTGCTCTAAGCTTCTCCCCCTCCTTGATTCCTTCTGGGATATTAATGGTGATGCTTTCACCACTAGGAAGCTGGATATTTTCCTTGCCTCCCAAAACAGCTCTCTCTAACGTGATGTCTAATTGATAATGCAAATCCAAATCTGGAGTACCAAACCCACCCCCATCAAAGCCTCCAAATCCCCTAAAGTCAAAGGAGCTCCCTGCATTAAAACCTCCCTGCCCAAAGATTTTTGAGAGGATCTCATCAATACTCACCCCTCCCTGCCCTCTTGTAAAATCACTAAAATCCTGCCCGCCAAACATACTATCTCCAAACTGATCATATTGTGCGCGCTTTTTAGGATCGCTTAAAATTTCATAAGCAGCATTAATTTCTTTAAATTTTTCTTCAGCCTCTTTTTCCTTATTAATATCTGGATGATATTTTCTTGCCAGCTTCCTATAGGCTTTCTTGATTTCTTCGCTGCTTGCGTTTTCATTGATTTCTAATGTTTTATACAAACTCTTTTTCATTCTTACCGCCTCTTTGTAACCATAAAGTTTCTAAAAAATAATTTAGTTCATGTGCATTATAAAACTTTAGTGTAATTAAGTCAAGGTTTATGAAATTTTTCCTTGGACAAAAGCAAAAAGATGATTTTTTTGTGGAATCGAAATTGCTTAATCGTTTGAATTCTAGTAAAATTCTCAAGGATGAGTATCTAATGGAAAAAGGAATGGAATGTTAAAAATCAGCAAATTCTTTGCTTTGGCAGGATTGTTGTATGGATGCATCGCTCATGCAGACACAGCAGAAATCACAAGCGCAAGAACAATTGAGCAGGCCTTTGCTGGAGGGAAGATCGGAGGGCATGTCGGACTCTTTACACAGCAATCCACCAGTCTAAAAGATCCCTCCTATCTAGATATCAACTCCTCTTTTTCCTATGACACACTGCGCTATCACGGCTATAAGGTTGGTGCGGAATTTTGGCTCACTGGCAAGCTCTTTGATGCAAAACCTGGAAATTTTAGCGGGGTGCAGCAGATTTTTATTTTTTCTCATCTCTATGCAAGCTTTTACAATCAATATGAAAAATTTGGCATTCGCGTGGGGCGCTATGCTATCGATGAAGAATGGATGAAACACAACACAGAGGGCTTTAGCATCGATTACGATGGCATAGAAAATGTGTCCTTACATTTTTCTTGGGCATTTCGTAACGCCTATACCACGAGATTTTATAACAGTGTCTTTCGACGCATGTTTCGCGTCGTGGGAGCACTGCTTTTTCGAGGCTCCATCCAGATCCCGCAATTCCCTCTTAGCATCACTCCCTACATCTATGTTGCCCCTGGAGTATTCTTCACCCCTGGGGTCAAGGCAACCATGAATCTCCCCCTGCCCAAACAGATTTTTTTGAAGTCTAAAGCTCAATTTCTCACCTATACACAATACAAAGGTTGGTATGGCCCCAATGCTGGCACTGGAGTGCTTTTTGAACTCAATAGCTCTGTGAGCTGGATGGGACTTGAGGGGGGTGTTGGAGGGATGTTCACCAGTGCCAAGGGAGCTTCTATGATTGATGGCTTTGGGCAGCATACACCATTCCAGCGCCCTGTTGGAATGTTTCGAGGAGATGCAAGGACTCTCTATGCCTTTGGGCGCTATAGCCTGCGGTATCTTGATGTCTATGGGGCGATGCGTACGACCTTTTTGGATGGCAAAAATATTTTTAACTGGGAATTTCGCGTAAGCGGCACTCCCCTACGCAATATCAAGGGCTTGGAGCTTGGATTCTCCATCCTTGGCATGAATAACCCCACCAATGCAGAGGGATTTTTTGGGGGGAGCAAAAAATACACCTTATTCCGCGGCTACATCCAATACAAATTTTAAAAAATTATCCTTCTTTAAGCTTGATTTTCCTATAATTTCGGGCCGTGAACTCATAAATTATAAGGTCTAGGGAATGTTAAAAAAAACCTTCATGATTGGAATAGGGATTTGTGGTCTTCTTGGCGCAGAAGATGTCAAGATCACCCCGTTTGGAGCGCTTGGTGGACTCTACAACCAAGGACTTGGCTCCTCTCATAATTATGGAAATCTCATGGCACATACTGGAGTGGATTTCGCCCTGCAAAATGGCTGGAGCTTTGGTCTTGGAGCCATTGGCGGATGGAATGTCTGGAATACCAGATTCAAAAGCACTGGGACCTATGGCATCCCTGGCTATGGAGGAATCGGAGACAAGGGAGATGTCTCTGAAGTCTATGCACATTACAAAAATTCCCGCTTAGAATTCTCTCTGGGGCGATTTAATACAAATTTTTTGGATTTTGAATATGTGGCAGGAAATATCCAAGGTGCTAGCGCGCAGATAAAAGTAGATGAAATCACCTACTGGGGGGCATTTATCGACTCCATGCTCTGGACAGGTGTGCACAAAAACACCATCGCCTCACTCTATGGCACAAATATCATCAGCAGCTACTATCCTCTGAGCAAAAAAAATATCTTTGGAAAATGGGGGGAGGTTTTTGCAGTGGGCGTAGGCTATGGAGGAGAGCATCTCAAAGGATCTGCCTTTAGTCTACTAGACACCCAGCTCCCAGCAGATATGCTCAAAAATCGCCGCGGCCTGCTCTTCCAAGTCGGAGGGGATGTCCAATACCACACCAACTTTGCTGGAGAATGGCAGTCTTCTAGCATCCTGCGCGGGATCTTCCAACTAGGAAATACCGCATTTCTTCCTGCAACCTCCATCAAAGCCAAGGATGCCTTTGCAGGACTTTTGTGGTTTGATCAAAAATTCAGATACAGGATTTTTGAATTTGGCGGCGGGTTGATTGGGGTGATTGGCACCAAAGACAATGGTGGAATTTACACACTCAATGATCCCTCAAGATTCTATGGAAAAATCATCAATAGCCCCACCCCACAAAACAAAGGGGTTTATAATTTTGCAAGCCCCTATTTTGCCAGCCACAATTTCACAGGATACATCTTTGGCCGCATCGATCTAACAAAAAACAAAAATCTCCCCATTCGGATTGATGGTATGGCTGCTTTTGGGACCTATACAGAATACTCCATTGTCGCAGATTACAAAGTTTGGAGCTATAACAATATGAATTTCAATGCAGGCATTGGCTATGTGTTTAGCAGACTCAATCGCAGTGCATTCCCAAATAGCGCGCATCCAAGCAGTCCTGTGGGCACTAGCAGCCTGATTTTGTTTGGCAAATTCTTTTATTAAAATTTTTAAACTTACTCCGATATAGTACTTGCAAAAAGATTTTTGATCTTTTGAACCCTAATGAAAAGGAAAAACATGAAAAAGAAGATTTTTAGCTCGGTTGCCTTGGCAGGCTTGGCGCTAGGTAGCGCAGAGGCTGCAGATATCAATGCATTTGGTCATTTGGGGGGTCTTTATGATCAAGGGTTGTCCAAGAACAATATCCCTACGGGCTATACAAAAAAGAGCGCGTATGCTGGCGGGACTGGGCACCTTGGAGTGGATTTTGGATTTGATGCCCTTCACCTTGGCGTGGGCGCATACACTGGTTTTTCCATCTACAAAACCCGTGGCATGGAGAACCGATATACAAACAGATATATCGATCTTTCTGATTTGTATCTCAAATATGACACAGGCATGTTACAAATTGCTGTTGGTAGATTCAACAACGAGTTTTTAGGATCAGATTGGCTTACTGCCTATGCGCAGGGCGTGACTCTAAAATATCAATCAAGAAGTTTTGGCATCTGGGCAACCTGGATGAATGACTACACCACTTATGGTTATGCACAGGGGCGCATCGCTTCAGAACTCTCTGATTGGTATCGATTCCCCTCTAGCTTCAACCACTTTAGCATCGGCAACAGGGATGTCGTAGGTGCTGGGATCAATCTGAAATTTGACTGGCTGATCATCGATCCATTCGTACACTATTATCGAGACAATTACGATCGCACTCACAATGGAAGAATCCAGGCCGGTGCTAAAATTGCTATGCAGTTTGGAGATGAGGGTGGCCCATTCCAATCCACCACAGCCTTTAGATATATGTGGCAAAATATCTCAGGTTCTTCTAGCAGCAAGAATTCCATGCTCTTTTGGCTCGATCAAGAATTCTTATTTGGAGGTGTGTTTAAAATCGGTGCAGGTGCCTACACCACCACAAAAAATGGAATCTATACTCCAAACAATGTCACAAGATTCTACACAGGAACATATCTCACTCCTGGCTACTCCAACATCAATTATTTCTTGGGCAAGGTTAGCAGCTGGTATGTATTCACAGGGATCAAGTCTCAATGGGTAGATCTTGATGTAGTTTATGCAGATGGGGATCACAAAGAATTCACCGCAATCCTCTCTGTCACTATATTTGACCAAAAAGTCAAGGGCAGCCTCAATGGAATCTCTCTAAAAGTCGGTGGCGGCTATGTGAGCAATGGCTTCAACAGCGCCTATCGAAGAAATAATGTCGTGGGATTTGCAAAGCTTACCTTCTAATCCCCCTCTCACCTGGAGGGAGCTCCCTCCTCCATTTTCTTTCATTTTTCCGCATTCCCGCAAGCCCCCATCCCTCTTCATCCTAAAATCACAGCACCAAACCCTGGCTACCAGAGAGTTCACCCACCCCAGTTTTTCTGAATCTCTTGATGCTTTTAAATCGCATTCAAAGGATCCAAACACTCCAAAAACCTCACCATCCCAGAAACCTTACAAATAGGAATTTTCTTCATTTCACACCCCCGGTATTTCTCAAAAATCACCCAACATCAATCCCGACCCCTCATCAAAAAATGCATCCAAAAAATCCCAGTCTCATGCCAAATCCAAGGCCTCTCAAACCACAAACAAGCCCAAAAGTCAAAAATTCCAAGGCACAAAAACATCATTTAAAAAGAAATATTAATATTACGCAAAAAAGTCGTTTTATGCCCTTTCCCTTACTTTTTTTCTTGGCACTCCTAGCAGAGGCTTTCATCGTCTATGCCAGTGTTTTGGTCAAAATCGTCGACCTCCCGCCCATCCTGCTTGGCTTTTACCGCGTTTTTTTGGCAATTCCCATCTTTTTCCTCTTTGCCCTGCGCAAGGGTAACCTCAGCAAAATCCCCATCAAAGACATCGCGCTCATGCTGCTTGCGGGAGTGTTTTTTGGCCTGGATTTGGTTTTTTTCAACACCGCACTGCATCACACAAGTGTTACAAATGTCAATCTCATCTGCTCCCTTGTGGTATTTGTGCTCGCACCCATTGGTGTATTTTTTTTCAAAGAACATCTACACAAAAGCTTTTTGCTGGGTGCAGGGGTGGCAGTCATTGGCATCTTTGTCCTCATCAAGGGCAAATCTGATACCAGCATCGCCACTCCCTATGGGGATTTTTTGGCACTTCTTAGCAATGTCTCCTATAGCATTTTTCTTGCATTAATCTATGGCCTGCGCAAGAAATACACCGCCATGGCATTGATGGTATATGTGTGCATCGGCTCCTCGCTGCTGCTAGGAATTATCGCAGAGATAAAAGAGGGCTTCATGCTACCAAACTCCGCTAATGCTTGGATTTATGTGGGGCTCATTGTGCTCTTTGGCCAGATCTTAGGACAGGGATTTTTTGGCTATATCATGGGCAAGATCAACACACAAGTCTCTTCTCTCATCATGCTTTTTTCGCCAATCACTGCAGCTATTTTGGGCTTTTTGATTCTAAAGGAATCCATTGGTATTTTTGAGATTTTGGGAATGTTTATTATTCTTTTTGGGGTATACATTGCAAAAAGATAGGAGTAAATATGCAAGAAATTGTAATGATTGGAATTTTTATAATCGCGGCCGTTGGCTTTGTGATCTTGCTAATGCCCAGAGGATCGAAGGGATGTGGCTGCGGAAAAACCAACTGCAAAACCACAAAAATCCAGAAAAAAGATCCATGAAATTGGGTAGAATATAGAGAAATGCCAAAGGATTTTTTTGTTTAAAACTCTAACTTTAGCAAGCATCTATGAACTACAGGGTCACAAAGAAGAGGCTCTTAGCATCTATCAGGAGATCCTCAAAAAAGATCCTGATAATTTTGAAGCAAAACAGGCCATGAAGCGCCTAAGAATCCATAAGAAATTTGGCAATGTCAATGAAAATGCCAAGAAAATGTTCATGCAGGCCAAGAGCGGAAGCGAAGAGCTAAAAAACTTTGAAAGGTGGTTGATGCAATGGAATTAAAAGACATCATTTTGCAAACCATTGATGAGTACAAAAATGAATCACCAAGAGCACAGGATGCATACCCTGTGCAAGAATCCCTAGATTTCAAAGAGGATTTCAAAAAGGAATTCAAGGATGAGAGAGGAGAATCACATGAAAAAGCGAGCAAGAATATAGAAATTCGCATTGATTCTCGGTTTTTGGAATTGCTACGCGAAAAGACTTTGGTGCTCTTTGAGGGCCTGCAATCCAGTCAAACCAAAGACATTGCCAGCAAGCTTGATTTGGTCATCAATTACCTAGAATACCAACTCTCCCTGATTGATGAGACACTCCAAAATCCATAAATCCCCATCAATGAGACATCTCAAAATCCATCAAAAAAGCAGCATCCATGGAGGAATAAAGAAAGAATGAAAATCAATAATTATTGATTTTTTCCACTTTGATTCTTCTCACCTCTAAGGTCTAGCAATTTCCCTCATTTAATCTATTTTTAAAACAAAATAAGATAGTATAAACGCTCTAAAAAGAAGTGGAGTTAGAGCAATGCTAAATATTTTAATGATTGAAGATGACATAGAATTGGCAGAGATTTTGAGTGAGTATCTCGAGCAAAATGACATAAAAGTCACCAATTATGACGAGCCTTATACTGGGATGAGTGCCATAGCTACGCATAACTATGATCTCTTGCTGCTAGATCTTACATTGCCAAATCTCGATGGCCTAGAAGTCTGCAAGCGTGTAGCCAAACAAAAAAATATCCCTATCATCATTTCTTCTGCCAGAAGCGATCTTGATGACAAAGTCAAGGCATTAGAATATGGCGCAGATGACTACATCCCCAAACCCTATGATCCCAAAGAGCTGCTCGCACGCATCCACTCCCTGCTAAGGCGCTACAACAAAAAAGAAGTCAAGCAAAAAGAGCAAGAAAAAGACAGCGTTTTTCGTATCCAAAAAGACAGCAGAGAGGTGTTTTTCAAAGACAAAAAAATCGAACTAACCCGCGCAGAATATGAAATACTGACACTGCTCATCAGCAAAAAAGGCCATGTATTCTCCCGTGAGGCCATCGCCATCGAATCTGAATCCATCAATCCTGAAAGCTCAAACAAAAGCATCGATGTCATCATCGGAAGACTTCGTGCAAAAATCGAGGATGACCCCAAAAAACCCAAATATATTATCTCTGTCAGAGGTGTAGGCTATAAGCTTGAAGCATAAAATAGACAATGATTAGAAATTCTATTTTTTTCAAAATCACTCTTTTGTTTTTATTTTCACTGATTAGTTTTTCTGCGTTTTCTTTTTATTTCATCCAATATCAGAAGGAAAACGAAGTAGAAACCGCTGCGCTGAGATATGAACAGATAACCATCGCCATCAATCGCATCATCACTCCCTATAGCACCTTTAAAAGTGTGGAAAATCTCCTCAAAGAACTGAAATTCAAAGTAACCAAAAACAAAAAAATCAAAGAAGCATTGATTAATTACAATCGCCTCTCGATGTTTTTCAATGGCATCGTGGCCAAGGTGGTCAAAGATCAAGAAACCAACAAGATCTATATTTTGCTAGAGACCAAAGATCGAGCGGTGCTTTATGCGGATGATTCCACCAACCACTACCGGATTTTTTACTTTACCACACTCATTGGCATTGCCCTACTTATCCTTGTCTTCATCCTTGTGATTCGCGGATTGCTGCCGCTAAAAACTCTCACCACCCAGGTTAAGCGCTTTGCTGATGGGGGGATTGATGTCAATTGCAAGACCAATCAAACCGATGAAATCGGCCAGCTCTCCAATGAATTTCACAATACCTTTGCAAAGCTCAACGCAGTCCAAAAATCCCGCTCGCTATTCTTGCGCTCCATCATGCATGAACTCAAAACCCCCATCACCAAGGGCAGGATCACCACAGAAATGCTGGAAAATAATTTGCAAAAAACTCGCCTTGTTTCTGTGTTTAAGCGCTTGCAAAATCTCATTGATGAATTTGCCAAGATTGAGCAAATCGCTTCCAAGAACCTCAATATTACCAAAAAGGAATTCCTCCTAGAGGATCTCATCAATCACACAAAAAAAATGCTGCTTATTGACGGATTAGAAAATGATCCCATCATACTTGATGCCTCCAATGATGTCATAAAGGCAGATTTTGAACTTTTTGCCATGGCGATTAAAAATCTCTTAGATAATGCCATCAAATACAGCCCGGACAAAAAAGTATTTGTAGGCAGCCATTACAGCGATCTCATTATTAGCAACAAGGGCTCTGCGCTGCAAAAAGATTTTCATGAATACTTTAAACCCTATTTCAAAGATGAAAACAAAAATAACACAGAACAAGGGTTTGGCCTGGGGATGTATATCATCAAAAGCACCCTAGATGCACAAGGCTTTAAAATTGACTACAAACACAAAAGTGGGATAAATTATTTCACGATTCATGATTGCGTTGTAGAGAATTTTTGCATCATGCCAAAAACAAGGAGGCGAAAAAATGAAACAATGGAATGAGGAATGCGCGGTAGTTGGAACATACAACTTGCAAGACTCTGCATTGCTGAGTTATTATGCGCTCTTTGCATTGCAACACCGAGGACAAGAAGCCAGCGGTATTAGCACAAGTAATGGCAAGACCCTGCAGACCATCAAGGGAAATGGCCTTGTTACAAAAGTCTTTGATGAAAAAAATCTCAAAAAACTCATGGGTAATGCGAGCATTGGCCATAATCGCTATTCTACCGCCGGAAAAGAATCCATGAAGGATTCCCAGCCTCTTTTTGCCAGGTACAATCTGGGAGAACTTGCAGTGGTGCACAATGGTAATCTCACAAATGCAAAAGATTTGCGCCAAAATCTCATCGCTAAGGGCGCGATTTTCCAAAGCTATTTGGACACAGAAAATCTCATTCATCTCATTGCTCAAAATAAAAAAGAATCCCTGCAAGATCGCATCCTAGATGCCCTGCAAGCTATTGATGGTGCCTATGCATTGGTTTTCCTCTCCCGCAGCAAGATGTTTGCGGTGCGCGATCGTTATGGATTGCGTCCTCTATGTCTTGGCAAAATCACAAATCCCAATGGTAGCATAGGCTATATGGTGGCCAGTGAAAGCTGTGCCTTTGATCTCATAGGAGCAGAATACATCCGTGAAATTGCGCCTGGAGAAATGATTATTTTTGAAGGGATGCAAGATCAAACCGCACAAATCAAATCCCTGCAAGTTTTTGAGCCAAAGCCTCATCCTTGTATTTTTGAGCTTGTATATTTTGCTCGTCCTGATAGCCATATCTTTGGAAAAAACGTTTATAGCATGCGCAAAAATATGGGAACAGAACTTGCCAAAGAACATAAAATTCCAGCAGATATGGTGATCCCCGTGCCTGATAGCGGCCTACCCGCAGCGCTTGGCTATTCCAAAGAATCGGGCATTGCATTTGAGCTAGGAATCATCCGCAATCATTATGTCGGAAGGACTTTCATCGAACCCACCCAAAGCATTCGAGAATTCAAAGTAAAGCTAAAACTCAATCCCATCTCCTCCATCATCGCAGGAAAAGACCTCATCGTTATTGATGATTCTGTGGTGCGCGGAACCACAAGCAGGCAAATTATCAAGATCCTGCGACAAGCAGGAGCAAAAAAAATCCACCTGCTGATTAGCTCTCCACAAATCATCTCTCCTTGCTATTATGGTGTGGATACTCCTGATGTCAAGGATCTTATTTGCGCGCAGCATCCCTTAGAAAAAGTGCGGGATTTTATTGGGGCAGATACCCTGGGGTTTTTGTCATTAAAAGGGCTAGCACGCAGTGTGGGAGCAGAGGATCTTAGCTATTGCCAGGCCTGCTTTGATCAAAACTATGTGGATGATTTCACAAGAGCAAAGAAGGACTAAAAGTGAGAGAATTGCTCACTATAGGGAGATATTTCAAAAAGCGCTTTGGGCAAAGAGTGCGCAAGATTCCTATTTCTTTGCAGGGTTTTACCTGTCCCAATATCGATGGCAGCGTAGCACGTGGGGGATGTATTTATTGCCGCAATGAGAGCTTTTCTCCAAGCCTTACAAAACTAGACCCCACAATCTCTACTAAAATGAATTTTCAAATCAAAGAAAACCCCATACTAGCACTGCAACTCCGCCAACTAAAAGAGCAATTTTCTTGGCATAGCAATTTTCACAAAGATAAATTTGCTGTGCAAAAATACATGCTCTATTTCCAATCCTATACAAACACCTATGCCCCTCTTTCCACACTCAAATCCATCTATGAGCTGGGGATGAATTTACCCGATGTAGTGGGCATGAGCATTGGCACGCGCATAGACTGCATAGGAGAAGGGTTACTAGAGCTTTTGGGTGAGTATGTCAAAGAGGGCAAGGAGATTTGGCTAGAGTATGGAATCCAATCTGTTTTTGATGAGAGTTTGAAGCGTACCAATCGCGGGCATTTGAGCGCGGGCATCCCTGAGCTCTTCTCACGCACACGCGATCACGGCATCAAGGTTTGTGCACATCTGATTTATGGACTACCTCAAGAAAATGAAGATATGATGCTGCATTCCCTAGACACAGTGCTAGATTGGGGGATTGATGGGATTAAGATCCATCCCTTGTATGTGGTCAAAGACACTCCCCTTGCCAAGATGTACAAAAATCAACAATACAGCCCCATCACCCTAGAAGCTTATGGAAGCTTGATTGTAAAATCCCTCCAAAGGATCCCAGAAGAAATCGTGATCCACAGAATCAGCTCTGGGGCGCATGATGATTTACTAATCGAGCCTAAGTGGTGCTTTGACAAAAATATTCAAATGCGCTATTTGCGCGATCTTTTACTAGAAAATAAAATCAAATATTAAGGAGAGATGATGTTTACAAGAATGCGTAGACTACGAATGAAGGAAAAGGTGCGGGAGCTTGTCTGTGAAACAAGATTGCACTTAAGTGATTTCATCTATCCACTTTTTGCAATCGAAGGAAGGGCACAAAAAAATGCCATAGCCTCCATGCCAGACATCCATCAAATGAGCATTGATGTGCTATTAAAAGAATGCGAGGAACTTCAAAATCTAGGAATTTTTCATGTTTTACTTTTTGGCATTCCCGATCACAAAGATACTATTGGAAGTGCTGCGCTCAAAGATTCCAGCATCGTAGCAAAGGCCACTGCTTCCATCAAAAAGCATTTTCCAGAAATGATTGTAAGCCTAGATTTATGTTTTTGTGAATACACAGATCATGGGCATTGTGGCATCCTTGATAAAAGGCTACAAAGCGTAGATAATGATGCTACTTTAGAGATCCTAGGCAAGCAGGCAGTCATCCTTGCAGAGGCAGGGGCAGATATCATCGCTCCAAGCACCATGATGGATGGGATGGTGATGAGCATCCGAAAAGCTTTAGATTTAGCTAACTTTAGCCATATTCCCATCATGAGCTATTCGACAAAATTTGCCAGCGCATACTATGGACCCTTTCGTGATATCGCACAGAGCACACCAAGTTTTGGCGATCGCAAAAGCTATCAAGAAAGCCATGCCAATAGACGCGAGGCCATTAGGGAGAGCTTGGAAGATGAGAGAGAGGGTGCAGATATCTTGATGGTAAAACCTGCACTCATCTATCTTGACATCGTGCGCGAAATCAGAGAGCGCACACTCCTGCCTCTGGCTGTTTATAATGTCAGCGGGGAATATGCGATGCTAAAGCTTGCAGGCAAAGCCGGCCTAATTGACTACAAAAGCGCCATGCTTGAAACACTAACAAGCTTTAAGAGGGCAGGTGCGGATATTATCATCAGTTATCACACAAAAGAACTCGCAAAAATCTTACAAGGAGAAACTTATTATGGGAAGAGCATTTGAGTATAGAAGAGCGGCAAAAGAAAAACGCTGGGATAAAATGAGCAAGGTATTTCCCAAACTTGCCAAGGCCATCACTGTCGCAGCAAAAGAAGGTGGCATAGACCCGATGATGAATGCCAAACTACGCACTGCCATTGCCAATGCCAAGGCACAGAATATGCCCAGGGATAATATTGATGCAGCCATCAAACGCGCCAATGGCAAGGATGGGGTCTTTTCTGAAATGACTTATGAGGGGAAGGCTAGCAATGGGGTATTAATCTTTATTGAATGCACCACAGACAATCCCACACGCACCATTGCCAATCTCAAAAGCTATTTCAACAAAACCCCCGGGGCTAGCATCGTGCCCAATGGATCGCTAGAATTTATGTTCACGCGCAAAAGCGTATTTGAGTTTGATATTCCAAATCTCGATCCAGACGAGCTCGAGCTCACACTCATTGATTATGGATTAGAAGAACTAAGCCAAATTAATGGGGAAGAGGGAGATTTTTATGTGGCCTATGGGGATTATACAAACTTTGGCAAGCTCAATGAGGGATTTGAAAAGCTTGGCATTCCCATCAAAAAAGCCTCTTTGCAAAGGATTGCAAACTCTCCCATCACGCTCACAGAGGAGCAGCTCCTAGAAGCAGAAAAATTGATAGATAAGATTGAGGATGATGATGATGTGCAGGCAGTCTATACCAATATCGAATAATGCCCTTTGCAATTGGGGAAATTGAGAGTCTAGGGGAGGAAAGAGAGCCAGACAAAAATTGAGAGTCTAAGTTTAGGTGAGGAATTTGAGTTTCTTAATGGGCTAAAAAATCTAAAAAACACTAATGTCTTCTTGCAGGGCCATCCCTGCCTTTTCCCCATACTCTAGTATGCATTGCCCCACTCACCCCAAGCCTTTGTATGATAAACCCTCTGATGCTGCACATACCCTAAGGGCTACAAAAGCTTAACCCAGCCCACACAAAAACCAATCACTGTGGCATTTAGTCTAGCTTAAATCACAAAAGTTTAAGCAGCCTCATGAAAACCAACAAACCCAATCACAAACCAATCCCAGTTGCTAAAAGGATTGCAAAAATCAATCACTGCTGCGATAGCGAAACTGTCCTTTTTTGAGCATCATTTTTAGCCCTCCGATGCCAAAGAGCCAGCGATTTTCTACGACATTCTTCATAAATGCCGCAAATTTCCCAGAAATATTTTTCTTGAATACGATGCCCACAGCATCCAGATGTCCGATGGAGCAAATAGAACCGCGATTAATAAAATGAAAATCTTTTTTTATCTCCTTGCCCTCTAATTTGTCCGCGAGCAAATTGCCAATATACTCTCCCATTTGCGATGCAATCTGTGCAGTGGGAGCACAGATGGCATCCTTTTCACCAAAAATCGCACAATCCCCCACCACATACACATTGTCATAATTTGTGTTTTTGAGCTGAGAATCCACCTTAATCCTGCCTTTTTTACTCTCCATTTTGGAATAATACTCCACAGTGTCATTACCCTTGACTCCCGTGCTCCACAAGATGGTATTACCAAAAATCTTTTCTTGCTTGCCATTTCTAGTGATAATGATGCCATCCTCTTGGCATTCCTCCACACTGGCATTATTGACGATCTCCACCCCTAGATCTCTTAGTTTTCTCTCTGCGACTTGGCTGAGTTTTTCTTCAAATACTGGTAAGATTCTTGAAGATCTTCCCACGCAAGTGATTTTAATATCCTCTTTGTTGAGTCCATAAATCGCACAAACACGCTTTATATCATGTGCAAGCTCAGCAGTAAATTCAATCCCCGTAAATCCCGTACCACATACAATAAAAGAAAGATTATTTTTGTCTTTGGTGACATGATAGTCTTTGAATTTCCACTCAATATTCCGGCACAGACGCAGGGCCGCATTGAGCGAAGAAAGCTTATAGGCATGCTCCTGCACGCCTTTAATCCCACATAAATCAGGCTTGAAGCCAAGGGCAATGACCAAAATATCATAATGATATGTATCAAGCTTGCCAATGACCTTATTTTCTTCTGGGCAAATCTCCATGGCCTTGTCTTTGATGAATCGCACGCTCTTTAGCAATGGACGATAGTAGATCTTTGCCTTCCGTTCGCTAAGAGTCCCTATGGCGACCTTATGCAAAAGCGTGGTTTGGTAATGGTAGTCGTGTTTGCTAATGAGTGTAACTTCTGCATCTACATGGCGTTTTTGCAAGGTCAGTGCGGATTTGAGTCCTCCATAACCTCCTCCAATAATCAAAATCCTTGTCTTCTTCATGATTCCATCCCCTTGTGTTTATTTTTGCAAAATCCAAGCATCTTATTGATCTATAAAATAAAAATAAGTCCGCATTTTACACTATTTTTGCTTAAAGAATCACGCTAAGTGTGAAATTTCAAAAATCCCTGTGCTGCGATGTTTGGATAAAAATTCTGGATATTTATTTTTGCATTACAGATGCAGGGGCGGGATTTAAGGCTAGGAATTTTCCAAGAAAGAAGCGGGGTGCATTTGGGTTAGAGATTAGAGAGCTTGGGGATGCATGAGAGATTTGTCTCTTTTAGACAAAATCACGTAGGCACACAGTGTAGCACAAAGCCAATCACAAAAATAAGCCGCGAGATTTGGTGTAAAAATAGATAAGGGAACCAATTCTAGACTTAGGGCTAGGAAATTAAAAACACTAGAGATTTAATAGGAGAGGGAGGAGAATTGTAGGGCTTAGAAACACTCCGCTCTAGAGTTGCGTGAAATTTTGCAGTAATTTTAGACCATTTTTGTCAGATTTTTCTGGATGAGGCTGGATGGCATAGACATTTTCTTTTTGCACGATGGCAGGGAAGCTCACCCCATATTCACAGGTCGCTAAGATATCCTTGGCATGGGCAATGGCATGAAAGCTATGCACAAAATACAGATAAAACCCCCCCTCCATTCCCTTGAAAAATCTCTCATCCTCACGCTGCTTAAGACAGAGATTCCAGCCAATGTGAGGGATCTTGAGAGGGGAGAGCATAGCAGCATCAAATCTCCTCACATCCCCCTCAAAAATCCCAAGCCCCCTATGCTCGCCAAACTCAAAGCCTCGCTCAAAGAGCAACTGCATCCCCACGCAAATGCCCAAAAAATATTTTCCACTTTTTATAAATTCCAAAATCGCCTGCTCCATATTGCTTTTTCTTAGCTGCATAATCGCATCGCCAAATGCCCCCACACCTGGCAAAACCAGCTTGTCACAATGCCTCAAAGCATCTGGATCCCTCAAACGCTCTAACTTCACACCAAAGGCACCAAAGGCCTGCAAGACACTGCCAATATTCCCCGCGCCATAATCAATAATCCCAATTTTCATCTCTACCTCTCTGAGAATTCCTTCGCTCTTATCATTTCTAAAATGAAGTATAATTATACTAATTTTCTAGCGTGGGTTTTTGTGCAGTATCTTTCCCTGGGTTTATTTTTCACCTTCAGTGCATCCTTTTTCTTCGCTCTCATGAATGCCCTCATCAAAATCCTCTCCCCAGACATCCCACCCATCCAAAATCTCTTCTTTCGCTCCCTTGTAATGATGCTTTTTTTGTGTTTTATTTTTTTCAAGCCAGGTAAGGAGAAAGCCATCAAAAAACCTGGTGGATGGCTCAAGCTATGGATGCGCGCACTCCTTGGTGGCACAGCCATGCTCGCACTCTTTTATAACATCGCCACCATTCCCCTAAGCATCGCCACAACCTTCATGCAAAGCACACCGCTTTACACCATCATTTTTGCTGCGATTTTTTTAAAAGAAAAAATCACCACAAGCAATCTCACTGCCGCACTCATTGGATTTTTCGGGGTGCTGCTTATCTGCGATCCCTTCGGCGTTCCGCTTGGATTTGACAACATCCTCATGGGCATCATCAGCGGCGCAGGCACCGCACTAGCACTAGTCACCCTCAAAACGCTAAAGGATTATTTCAGCAATAATTTCATCATTTTTTTCTTTGGATTTAGTATGACTTTGGTGGGGGGTATCCTCTTACTGCTCCCACCCATGGAGATTTTAGACAATACTTGGCACAGTCCAAACCTCAAGGAATGGGAGCTCATTTTGCTCGTTGGCATTATGGGAACGCTAGGACAGCATTTCCTCACCAAGGCTTATATGAGTGCTCCAGCGGGCATCCTCGCCCCCATGGATTATATTCGCATTGTTTGGGGGATTGTAATGGGGACTTATCTGGGCGATCCCTTCCCCAATCTGCATGGATTTCTAGGCATTGGGCTAGTGATTTTCTCAGGGCTCTTTATCGCATTTCCCATCTTCCTCAAAGACATCAAAAGAATCAAAAATGCAAAAATTCTCTAACCCTAGACCCATTGCATTAGAAACGGTTTTTTTGCTGTTTTTGACACCCTATCACAAGTTAAGCCCAAACATCAGGCCAAATCCCAGACTTACATACTTACACAAATGGAGCCAGTCATTGAGCAGGTGCACAAAATGAATCTTTTCAAAAGCCTTGTTCTTTATTTGCGCCTATGGTTTCATCTAACACACCAAACCTCAAGACGCCTAGACATCATGGACATTCTTTTTGTTTGCATTGCATGCAGCTGGCTTTTTTTACTGCTTTTTATGGTGGGGGAGATTTCGCTTAGCCAAAAAGAAGCATGGAATTTCTTCTTCAATGAAGATCCCTTTTTCACCGCGTTTCGCGCCATTTTCCATGCCCTAGCCTTTTTGAGACTAGGGGGTGACTACACCCTCAAAATCCCCCTCTTATTCCTCAACATTTGCAATCTTTTTTTGCTCTATGGGATCTGCAGACACACACTAAGACACAAATGCGATTCTCTCATTGCAATTTTGATCTGCATAACACTTCCTGCAGTGAATTTCTCTGCGCTGCTTTTGGTGGAAAGTGGTTGGGTGCTTTTTCTCTCCTTGCTCATTTGCTATTTTCTCACACGTTACAAGCAAGTGCCGCTATTTTTGCTCTTTTTTCTTGCACTTCTTAGCTCTGGGGTCCTCATCCTCTCTTTAGGAATCGCGCTTTTTATGTTAAAGACCAAGCATTACAAAACTGCGATTTTCTGTCTTGCCTGTGCGATTTTAAATTATTGTCTTTATGATTTTGGCATCGATGGCATCCCTAGGGGGTATTTCCTAGATACCCTAGGCCAGCTTGCCCTCCTCTATAGCCCGCTGCTTTTTGTCTATTATGTCTATAGTATTTATTGGGGGATTGTGCACAAACAAAGCCTCCTTGCCTATATCGCAGGCACCAGCCTTGTATTTTGCATCCTGCTTTCTTTGCGCCAAAATATCGACTTTTATACCCTAGCCCCCCAAAGCCTTGTAGGGATTCCTGTCATGGTGCAGTGCTTTTTGAATGACCTGCGCACCCATCTCCCCCAATTTCGCACCAAGCACTACATCATCTCTAGCATCCTTTTATTTGCACTTTTTTTGCAAACTGCTATGATTTTTGGCAACAAAATCACTTATTTCTTCTCTGATAAGCCCAACTTCGCCGCCAATTATTATTTTTCCAAAGAAATCGCCAGGGCCCTCAAAGACTATGGCATCACTGCCATAAAAGCACCAAAGTCCCTCACCCTGCCCCTGCAATTTTATGGGATCCAAAAAGGGGGAGATTTCATCCTAGAGCCCACAAAAAGCAAAAAAGCCGATATCCAGATCCGCTACAATCACACTGCCATTGTGCGCTTCAATCTCGAGAAAAAATAATGCAAAAAGCCTTTGGGATGCTAGAAATTTTATTTGTTTTTGTGATGCTTGGCATCCTTATCTCTCTTGCTAGACCCTTTTCCAATCGCCAGCTAGAGCGCGCAAGGGAATACCTCTACCAAAATCTCCTCTATGCCAAAAATCTAGCCCTCACCCACAGCACTCGCTACACCAAGCCAGAGCAGGGGAATTTCCTAAAAGGCTACTTCCCCTCTGTGGCCCTGCCCTTCCTTGTCAAAGAACCCATGATGTGGCAGATGCAATTCCATTTGGTGGGAAAATACACAAAAGATAGCTTTAGCATTTATTTTGACACACCCCGCTATGCCCACACCACACACTATGACCATCGCCCCATGTCAGGGGATTTGATCGCAGTTTCTGGGAGGGATCTGCACTGCATCAGCGGCTACAACAACAATAACATCTCTGAATTTTGCAAAGATAATGCTGATACCACCACAAGACTCAAAGAGAGCTTTGGCATCCATCTTGCCATCCATGCGCAAAAAAGCTGCCAGGAGAGCCAAACTGCAAGGATCTATTTTGATTTTTTGGGGAGGCCATATTGTGGGAGGGAGCAAACGCCTCTAAAAGAGCCCTTCATCATTACACTTTCTAAAAACTCCCACTCCACAACAATCTGCATCCTGCCAAAAAATGGTCTCATTCTCAAAGGAGAGGCATGCCAAAAATAGCCCTACTCAATGATTTTGACATCACCAAACGCCCACGACCCAAGCGTATGCTAGATATGCTAAAGGGGCATTATGAACTCTATGCCATCGCCATGGATTGCAGCCCCATAGAGGGAGTGGAGTGCTTTGCCTATCCTGCAAGCAAGAATGCCAAAGAGCGAAGTTTAGAAGAGCAAAAAATCCTAGAGCAGCGCTTAAAAAATAAGGATTTTCTTCCCTTGGTCTACACCCCCAATCGCTTAAAGATTTTAGAATTTTTTACAAAGATGCCAAAGATGGATCTTTTCATCATCGAGGACATCACTTTGCTTGCCTTTGGACTGGATTACAAAAAATCCTACAACCCCTCGCTAAAAATCCTAATTGATTTGCGCGAATACTATCCCCTGCAATATGAAAATGACCCTGAGTGGATGGCAGGCTTTGGGGAGTTTTTTGGCTTTCTTTGCAGGGAATTTTTGCCTCATGTGGATTTTGCAATCACAGTGAGTGAAGGCATCGCGCAAAAATACAAAGAGGAATTTGGTCTGCATTGTGAAGTCTTCCACTCCCTACCTCCCTATCATGAGCTCAAACCAAACCCCCTAAAAACTCCCATCAACATCATCTATCATGGCTTTTTAAGCCCAGATCGCAATTCTGCTTTTTTGCTAGAGATTGCCCATCAATTGCGTGGGGATTTTTGCATGCAAATCCTAGGACTTAGCAATATCAAAGGATTTTTAGAAACGCTAGAGAAAAATGCCCCAAAAAATGTCAATTTTCTAGCACCCGTAAGCATGGAAGAAATCATTCCTTTTACCAATAATTTTGACATTGGCATCCTCACCCTCTCACCAAACACCTTCAACAACGCCCACGCCCTCCCCAATAAATTTTTTGAATACATCCAAGCGCGCCTAGCACTCATAGCCCCCCCACTCCCAAGCCTAAGAGATTTCCTATCCTTGTGGCAGGTGGGAAAAATGAGCCAGGATTTCACCCCAGAATCCCTAGCTTCCACCATCAACGCATTGCAAAAAGAAGAGATTGCAGCCTATAAAACTGCCTCTGATAGGGCTGCAAAAATCCTCAACACCACAGAAAATCGCCAAAAAATCCTGCGCTGGATTGAAGGGCTGCTATCCTAGCTCTATGCTTTTTGGAATTTACAGACAGATAGCCCGCCTAATGGGGATTGAAGCCCTATTCTAATCACTCTATACTTTTGGAGTAGTGTTTTTGGATTTGGTAGGCTTTGCTCTAGGGGAGTTTTTCTTTGGGGCACAGCTGAAGGCTAGCGCTAGGGTAGAATCTCAAAATCAAGAAGACCACGATGTAGGGGGAAAATTATGCAGAGAAGTGCCAGGGATGAGCACGATGTATTTTCCTGTGATAGAGACCCAGTAAATTAGTGTCCTACCAGCAACAAAGCAAAGACTAGCACCAAGCCTTATGGCCAGGTGCATTAGCCTATCTTGTGCTTTTTTTCCATCAATTCTTTTACGATCTCTAGCATGCGTGCCTCAGCCTTATAGGCATAGGAGGCGATATTGAGCTCTGAGGGAGCAGTGGAGATCGCATGCAATCTCTCGCTGGGCAGCGGGAGGAAGTTATTGAGATAAGCCTCATCATAATCCTCATAGACCGCCTTGATATCCACCCCAAGCCCTTGGCAGTAGATACCAATCCAAGCATCATCATTATTGCGATAACCAACCGCATCAATGAAAAGCTCTTTTTTAAAAAAATCTGGATTTGCCTCTGTGTTAAACACATCCAGATTCCACAAGATCCCACAGCCTGCCACGGATGCAAAACCATGATTACTATTTTGCCAAGCCAAATAAGTGATCATAGAGTCTTGGTGCCTTGCTTTGAGATCTACTAGCTTTTTGATGAAATCTGGGGGATAGATGAGATCATCATCTAGGCTAATTAAAGTCTGATGGCGTGAGACATCTTGCAGGGCAGGGATGAATTTTTTGAATGTCCCTAGGTCTTCTACTTCAATAATCTTAAGCCAAGAGCCAAAATTTTCAAAAACCAGAGGGAGGCTTTGGTACTCTCCTTGCGTGAGATAAAGGCGCACTTCTTGGGGTCTAATTGTCTGGAAAAAAAGAGAATCTAGCATGTAGTGAATATAATCAATGCGATCCCTATGGGTCGTGCAGCTTACAATAATGTCATTTTGCAGGATTTTTTGGGCCCCATAATCGGTAGTTAAAATCCTGCGATTGGCTTCATAGAGGAAGCGACTCTCTGCATGGCGCATCTGCTTTTTTTGGGCCCTGACATTCTCAAGGAACATCCTCCCATAGTATGCAAGTCTTCTGAATTTGCTAAACATATAGCCCTCCAAGCAAAACTAGAGAGCCAAGATAGCGAGATTGAGAAAAAAGCTGCCAGGGGGGGGGGCAGGAGAAAACTCTCTTCAGACAATCTAAGTACAGAAAGCATAGATTTTGGAGTTTTTGCGCAGGATTTGTGGCGAGATTTTGACAATGATTCATGGAGGAAAATAGAGACTCTTTGAGGGTTTGCACAATAGACATTCAACTCTCCTTGGATTTTTGAGAAAAATTGCGCGTCATTATAGCATCCTCTGTGCAAAATCCTCAAGTAGGAATTTGAAAAAGCCTAACTTTTGCCAAAACCCCAGCATAGGGGAAAAATTGCGCGTCATTAGCCTATCTTGTGCTTTTTTCCATCAACTCCTTGATGATCTTTTTTATACGCTTCTCGGCCTTGCGCCCACCCCTTCTGATGTTTAGCTCTGATTTGGCCATAGAGACTGCATGCAGGACCTCACTAGGTAGTGGGATGAAGCGATGGTAATAGGTACGCAGATAATTCTCATGCACGGCATGGATATTTACCCCAAGAGCCTTGCAATAAAAGCTCGTCCAAGCATCATCAAGATTTCGCAAGCCAACCGCATCAATGAAAAGCTCTTTTTTAAAAAAATCTGGATTTGCCTCTGTGTTAAACACATCCAGATTCCACAAGATCCCACAGCCTGTGACCCTATCAAAAAAACCCGTTTTCCTATCGCGATAGGCCATGAATGTAATCATAGAGTCTTGATGCCTTGCTTTGAGATCTACTAGCTTTTGTACAAAGTCTGGGGGATAGATGAGATCATCATCTAGGCTAATTAGAGTCTGATGGCGTGAGACATCTTGCAGGGCAGGGATGAATTTTTTGAATGTCCCTAGGTCTTCTACTTCAATAATCTTAAGCCAAGAGCCAAATTTTTTGAGCACCTTGGGGAGACTTTGGTATTCTCCCTGCGTGAGATAAAGGCGCACTTCTTGGGGTCTAATTGTCTGGAAAAAAAGAGAATCTAGCACATAATGCACATAGTGGATACGCTCCCTATGCGTGGTAAAACTAATGATGATGTCATTTTGCTCAATCTCCTCGCTCTGATAATTGGTAGTTAAAATCCTGCGATTGGCTTCATAGAGGAAGCGACTCTCTGCATAAAGTGCGAGTTTGCGTGAGGTTTTAAGAAAGTCAAGGAACATCCTCCCATAGTATGCAAGTCTTCTGAATTTGCTAAACATATAGCCCTCCAAGCAAAACTAGAGAGCCAAGATGGCGGGATTGAGAAAAAAGCTGCCAGGGGGGGGGGGCAGGAGAAAACTCTCTTAAGACAATCTAAGTACAAAAAGCATGGATTTTGGAGTTTTTGCGCAGGATTTGTGGCGAGATTTTGACAATGATTTATGGAGGAAAATAGAGACTCTTTGAGGGTTTGCACAATAGACATTCAACTCTCCTTAAGATTTTTGAGAAAAATTGCGCGTCATTATAGCATCCTCTGTGCAAAATCCTCAAGTAGGAATTTGAAAATCTACCCCATCTGCTGCAGAGTTCTTGAGGGCTTTATCAAAGCATCAAATACCAAGTAAAATCACCCCTCCTCTCACTCCCCCACATCTTTCAACCACGCATGCCACAAAACCCACCACACACACCCCCTCAAGCAATCTTTTAAGAAATCTGCGCCTCTATAGCATCGTTTTTGACAGCAAAGACCACCTTACTGCCCTCTTTGATTTTATCTTGCAAGATGAGTTCAGCTAACGCATCCTCGATTTGCTCATAAAGCGCACGCTTCAGAGGCCTAGCGCCATAGATGGGATCAAATCCCACTTGCGCAATCCATTCCTTGGCTGCAGACTCAAGCTCAACGACAATCCCGCGCTCTATGAGCTTTTTGGCAATGGAGTCAAACATAATATCCACGATTTCTACAATTCCCCCAAGATCCAAGGGATTAAAGATCACGATATCATCCAAGCGATTGAGAAATTCTGGTTTGAAATACTGCTTGAGACTGGATTCCACCGCACGCTTTTTTTCTTCCCTGTCTTTGAGCTCTAGGATTTTATCACTTGCAATATTGCTAGTAAGGATAATAATGGTATTGCGAAAATCCACCACCACGCCTTTATTATCAGTCAATCTCCCATCATCAAGCACCTGTAAAAGAATATGAAACACATCAGGATGTGCCTTCTCGATCTCATCAAAAAGAACCACACTATAAGGCTTCCTGCGCACGGCCTCTGTGAGCTGCCCACCCTCTTCATAGCCTACATACCCAGGAGGTGCACCCACAAGCCTGCTTGCTGCATGTTTTTCCATGTATTCACTCATATCAATGCGAATGAGATTTTTCTGCGAGAGGAATAAAAATTCCGCCAAAGATTTCGCACTCTGGGTTTTCCCCACCCCGGTGGGACCCAGAAACATAAAACTGCCAATGGGGTGATTGCTAGAGCTTAGACCTGCTTTGTTGCGCTTGATCGCACGGGCAATGGCATGCAATGCCTCATCCTGCCCCACCACACTTTTGCGCAATTCTAGTTCTATGTTCAAAATCTTTTCTCTTTCTTCTTGGAGCATTCTTTTCACAGGGATTTGTGTCCAGCGCGAGACGATTTCTGCGATGCTCTCCTCTGTAAGCGCATTTTGCAAAAGCGTGCCATTTTTTTGCATCTCTTCCCATCTATCCTGCAGGGATTTTTCTTGATTTTGAGCCTCTGGGATCTTTGCATAATCAATCTCTGCAGCCTTGTTATAATCCCCGTTGCGCTTGGCAATCTCAGATTCGCGCTTCAATGCATCAATGGTATTTTTCATTTGCGCGATTTCTTTGAATACGGATTTTTCATTGTCAAATTGCATCTGCAGGGAATTTTTCTTCTCGACTTGATTGGCAAGCTCTTTTTCTAGTTCTTCCAAGCGATTTGCATTTGTGGGCTTGTTTTCCATATGCAGCGCTTCTTTTTCTACCTCTAGGCGCTGGATCACACGCTTGATATTGCGCAGGGCACTGGGTTCTGATTCAATCTGCATTTTGAGTTCCGCAGCTCCCTCATCGATGAGATCAATAGCCTTATCAGGCAAAAATCTATCGGTGATATAGCGATGCGAGAGCTTCACAGCTGCCACCAATGCAGAATCTGTGATGCTTACATTATGATGGGTCTCTAGCTTTTCTTTGAGCCCGCGCAGGATTTGAAGTGCTTCAGAGATGCTTGGCTCATTAAGGAAGATGGGCTGAAATCTCCTAGTGAGTGCGGCGTCTTTTTCAAAATATTTGCGATATTCTTTGAGTGTTGTAGCCCCGATAGTGTGCAGCTCCCCGCGCGCAAGAGCAGGTTTTAGGATATTTGCTGCATCCATGCTCCCCTCACTTGCCCCAGCACCAACAATGGTGTGAATCTCATCGATGAACAAAATGATATTGCCAGCCTTTTTGACTTCCTCTAGGATATTTTTCAATCGCTCCTCAAATTCTCCGCGATACTTCGCCCCTGCCACTAGCAGGCTCATATCCAGCACAATAATGCGCTTATTTTGCAGAGATAGCGGTACTTCTTTCTTGATGATTTGCTGGGCAAGCCCCTCCACCACAGCAGTTTTCCCCACCCCTGGCTCGCCCAGCAAAATAGGATTGTTTTTGGTCTTGCGAATAAGGATCTGCATCATTCTTGTGATCTCCTCATCCCGGCCAATGACGGGATCTAGCAGATTGTCCTGGGCTTTTTTGGTGAGATCGATGCCAAATTTCTCCAATGCCTCTAGCATGCAATCCCCGCCCGCATCTTCGATCTTGCGTCCTGCACGCAAGGATTGCAGGGTCTTTTTAAGCTCAAGCAACTCTATGCCTCCTCCCAAAATCTCTCCAAATTCCTTGAGATTTGCAAGGATTAATGTATCAATGGCTATGAATTTATCCCCATTTTTTATGGCTAGGCCCTCTGCCTCTTGCAATGCCTTTTGCAGGCCTTTAGAGAGGCTTAGATTTTCTTTTTCTATATGCGAGACCTTGGGGAGCTTCTCTGCGTTGCTGCGCACAATGAGCTCGATCTCTCGGCTATTTTGCTGCATTTTATCCAGTGCTTGATTGAGCAGGGATTGGGGGGTGTTTAGCAATGCCCAAGCAATATGAATGAGGTCAATCTCTTGATTTTTTTGATGTAGCGCAAGTGCAGCGGCAGAATCTAGATTTTCCTTAAGTGGATTGGTAAGTTTTTCAAAAATATTCATCATAAACTCCTTAACTTTTATAACCCTGCCACTATATAACTTTAGTGTAATGTTGTCAAGTTTTATAAGTAAATTCCTATAAAACTCAAAAATAATCCAGAAATATCAGGGGATGACCTGCCCCAGAGATACCCAGAGATACCCAGAGATGCAAGCCAAAAAATAGGAAATTTTTTCCTTATATCCATTTTGTGCATTCTTTGTGATAAAATCAAGCGCAAAAATTTTAAGAAAATAGGCGTGTAAAATGAGTAAATATTTCCTATCAGGCTTTTTGACCACTGGCTTTGTGAGCCTGGCTCTTCTGTTTCAAAACATCCATGCAGAGACTCTCCCTCACAAAAAAAGCACCCAACAAGAACGCATCGATGCGTTTAACAAGCTTACCAAGGTAATTAATACCGTAGAAAAGGTTTATGTAGATGACGTTGACATCTCCCAAATCGTAGATAAGGCCATTTCTGGGCTGCTCACCAATCTGGATGCACATTCTGATTATCTCACAGCAAAGAAATTCAAAGAATTACAGGCCCAGACAGAGGGTGAGTTTGGCGGGCTTGGCATCACCGTGGGCATGAAAGATGGCGCACTTACTGTCATTTCTCCCCTTGATGATTCCCCCGCGCAAAAAGCCGGTCTAAAAAGTGGGGATATCATCCTCAAAATCAATAATGAAAGCACGCTGAATATGAGCATTGATGATGCGGTAAATCTCATGCGAGGCAAGCCAAAAACCTCCATCAATCTCACCATCTATCGCAAGGGTGCACCCAAACCTCTTGAGTTTAAGATCACGCGCGACATCGTGCAGATCAAATCCGTGCATGCCCGCAAGATTGAGGGAGAGAAATTCCTCTATATCCGCGTGAATAATTTTGACAAAAATGTCACCAGTTCTGTGAAGGCCGCGCTAGAAAAAGCTGGCAAGATCGATGGGTTGATCCTAGATCTTCGCAACAATCCCGGCGGCCTACTCAACCAGGCTGTGGGGCTTTCTGAGCTATTTATCAAGGATGGGGTGATTGTCTCACAAAAAGGCAGGGTAAAAAATGAAAATGTCGAATACAAGGCCAATGGCAAGGCCCCTTATGAAAAACTCCCCATCGTCGTGCTCATCAACGGAGGGACAGCGAGTGCTAGCGAGATTGTCTCAGGTGCGCTACAGGATTATAAGCGCGCATTGATTGTTGGAGAAAAGTCCTTTGGTAAGGGCAGCGTGCAAGTGGTTTTACCTGTGGTGGATAATGATTCTGCCATCAAGCTCACCACCGCAAAATATTATCTCCCTAGCGGCCGCACCATTCAAGCCATTGGGATCACCCCTGATATTCTAGTCTATGCAGGCAAGGTACCCCAAAATGAAGGGGGATTTGAGATCAAGGAAGCAGATCTCAAAAATCACCTACGAAATGAGCTCATTAAGCTCAATGAAGAAAAGACAGAGGCAACAACAGAGGAAAAATTTGACAAAAAAGGCAGAAATAAGGGCGATAGAGCAAAAAATGACAAAATAGGAAATAAATCCAAAAAAGAGGAAAACAAAAAAAACATCATCACAGAGAGTGACATCAACAATGACATTCAGTTAAAAACAGCCATTGACTTGCTAAAAACCTGGAACATCATCAAATCCCCTGTAAAATCCCCTCTAGAACTAAAAAAAATCACAGAAGCTCAGAATGACTCTGAGAAAAAGACAGAAGCAATAACAGAGGAAAAATCTGACAAAAAACACAGATAAAGACGGGTTTAACAAAGCCAAGCCAAAATGCAAAGAGACAAAAACAAGAAAGCAAACCATGGAAAAGAAACAACTTTTGTATGAAGGAAAGGGAAAGAGGATTTTTGCTACAGAGGATGCAGGGCTAGTCATCGCTGAATTTAAAGACGATCTCACTGCATTTAATGCGCAGAAAAAGGGCCAGGAAGTGGGCAAGGGGGCGCTTAATTGCGCAATCTCTAGCCTGCTTTTTGCATTGCTAGAAAAAAACCACATCCCCACGCATTATAAAAAAACCCTAGATTCCACACATATGCTTTGTCAAAAAGTAGAAATCATCCCCATCGAGGTTGTTGTACGCAATGTCGCCACAGGCTCGCTTAGCAAAAGGCTTGGCATAGAAGAGGGCAAGGTTTTGCCCTTTAGCCTGGTGGAATTTTATTACAAAGATGATGAGCTAGGTGATCCCCTCATTAATGATGAGCACTGCAGGATTTTGGGCATCACACAAAATCAAGAAGATCTAGAATTTCTCAAAAATCAGGGGCGCAAGATCAATGGTATCTTGCAGGAATTTTTTGCTGCAAAAAGCTTGCGACTCATTGATTTTAAACTAGAGTTTGGAAAGAGTGCACAAGGAGAAATCCTGCTAGCAGATGAGATTAGCCCTGATAGCTGCAGATTTTGGGACAAAGACACCAACCAAAAACTCGATAAAGATATCTTTCGCCAGGATTTAGGCGATGTTTATGCCGCATATGAAGAAGTGTTTTACCGCATAAGGAGTGCAAATGAAAGCTGATATTTCTATCAAACTCAAACAGGGCGTACTAGACCCCGAGGCAAAGGCCATCCAAAATGCACTCAAAAGCCTGGGGTTTGAAGGCTTTGATTATTTGGAAATGAGCAAAAAGATCACCATTCACTTCCTCTCTCAAGATGCGCAAAAAGTAAAAGCTCAGGCAGAAAAAATGGCAAAAGAGCTGTTAGCAAATCTTGTGATCGAAGATTTTAGCATTGAAATAAGAGAATAGAAGATGATTGCGATTCTGCAGTTTCCTGGCACAAATTGTGAAAAAGACATGCAGCATGTCTATCGAGATCTTTTGAGTCAAGAAGTAGGCATGATCTGGCACAAAGAAACATCCCTACCCTCAAACACCAAGCTTGTGGTCATTCCCGGGGGCTTTAGCTATGGAGATTATTTGCGCAGCGGTGCGATTGCACGCTTTGCTCCCATCATGAAAGGTGTAGTTCGCTATGCAAATCACGGAGGGCTGGTGCTGGGAATCTGCAATGGCTTTCAGATCCTCACAGAAGCGAAGCTCCTTCCAGGGGTGCTAAAGCGCAATCATCATCTTAACTTTGTCTCCAAGCAACAAGAGCTAATCCTCTCAAATACAAACAATAAATTTCTACAAAATTACCAAAAAAACACCTCCATCACCTTGCCCATCGCTCATGCTGATGGAAATTACTTCACAGATGAAAAGACACTAGAGGGATTGAGGGAAAATGAGCAGATTCTACTAACCTACAAAGACAATCCCAATGGTTCTGTAGAAAATATCGCAGGGATCTGCAATAAAGAAAAAAATATCTTTGGGCTCATGCCCCATCCAGAGAGAGCTTCAGAGCTCTTACTTGGTAATGATGCTGGCCTAAAAATGCTCAGAAATCTCTGCTCATGTTAAGATTTTTCTTTGTTTTTTTCTTTTGCATTTTCTGCGCAAATGCCCAGCAAAATTCCCTGCAAGCCCAGCAAAAATCCCAAGGAAATGCCAAAAACCCCAAAAGCATCAAAAATAATACCATCCTGCAAGATTATGATCCAAGCCTCCCTCTCTCACCCTCCAAAATCATCTATATCAAAAACATCACGCCAGAAAAAAATCTCAAAAAAATGATCTATGTTGGCCAAAGCATCTCCATCACCTACAATCTCTTGCCGCTTTCAAACGCCTCTCTTGCAAAGACAGAATTCACCACCCCCATCAATCCCCAAAGAATCAAGCTCACCAACCCAGATGTCACATGGGATCTCCAACCAGATAAGAGCTATCAAGCTACCTTCACCTACAAGATTAAAAGCAAGAATGCAAGTCTTCCCCAAATCAAGGCCACAGCCATCTCAGATGATGGGAAATACCAAGATAGTGCACTCACCCCAAAGATTGCACTCAATATCTATGACCTCAAGAGCAATCCCAAATACTCTGGTGTGGTGGCAGATGATCTCAAAATCTTGCGCACAAAGACCAAAAATTATGATGACATGGATTATATTATGGTGCTAGAACTTGAGGGGAAAAATGCCAATCTTGAAGATTTTGTCTTGCCAGATAGCAGAATTAAAAAGCAAGAGGCCAAAAAACTAGAAGATGGGCATGGGATTTATTATTGTATTTTTCCCAAAAATATCTCTTCCCTCTCCTTTGATTTTTTCTCCCTTACCACCAACCATTTCAAGACCCTCACCATCCCAGTCATCCTCTCTCATGATAATGTCGCAGCCCAGGATGATCTCAAGCCAAAAAATATCTTTTTGCTATATTTTACGCTGCTTTTGATCCTGGGCATCCTTGTGTGTGTCCTGCTTTATATTTTCCTGTGGCGCAGCAAATGGCTTCTTTTGCTCGCTGTATTGCTGCTTTGCTATTTACTCTGGCATATTTTTTATCGCAATGACATCATCTTGCAGCCCAATGATGTGGTCAAAATCCTGCCCACGCAAAATTCTACCACCCTATTTGTGCCAACCTCACCCATGGAGGCAGAGATCATTGGCTCGCATGAGAATTTTTATAAAATCATCACCAAAGATGGCCACATCGGCTGGATCAAAAAGAAGAAAAAATGAGAAAACTCAAAGCAATCTATGCAACCTTTGTCATGGGGATTGGCCTAGCAATCATCATGTTTTTTATCTTTCTTACAAAACACAAAAACAACGCACTAAAAGCTAGGCGCGCATGCAAAATTTGGTTTCCACTCTGTGGCTTTGAGTTAGAGAGAATCGGAGAGTTTGACAGAAGCGCCACGCTCATCATCATGAATCACCAAAGCCTCACAGACATCATGTGCCTAGAGGCCTATCATCCTCAAAATATCTGCTGGGTGGCCAAAAAGCAACTAGGAGAAATCCCTTTTTATGGCTATGCGCTAAGGGGCCCAGAGATGATTCTCATTGATCGCGAAGACAAAAAAGGGCTGGCATTTTTGTTAAAAAGCGTCAAAGAAAAACTCTCTCAAAATCGCCCCATAGCCATTTTCCCAGAAGGCACACGCAGCAAGGGATTAGAGGATTTTCTCCCCTTCAAACCTGGAGCAAAAATCCTAGCAGAGAAATTCCAACTCAAAATCCAGCCCATCCTCTTTGTCCACACAAAAAAGCTCTACAATACCTCCCCCCTAGAAACGCAGACAAGTCGCGCAAGAGTGGTGTGTCTGGAAGCCTTTGAGCCCGATTATCAAAACCATGCTAATTGGTATGAGGAACTCAAATCTCAGATGCATGCGACTTATTTGGAGCATTATCATCAAATGAATGCAGCAATGCATACAAAAGCCTAATGGATTTTTTGCTCTTTGGGCTTTAGGGCATTTTGGTTTGCCTTAAAGCCCTGTGAGGCTTTAAAAATCTTAACCCTCAAGCAAGCCTTAGGGCTTGTATTGTTGGCAAAAAAAAATTTTCACTTAGTGGCCTATGTTGTGGGTCTAGAAAATTTCTTGTGCCCTGAAACTCGCGGGCTTTGGCTTTTTGTTGGCAAATCAAAAAACTTTTGCTATAATTCCTGGTCATGAAAGGGGCATTAGCTCAGTTGGGAGAGCACAACGCTGGCAGCGTTGGGGTCAGCGGTTCGAACCCGCTATGCTCCACCATTCCCTTCCATCCAAAAAACTAAGACCACCAAAAGCAATCCAAGATTTCAAAAACGCACCAAAGCCATAAAAAATCCCACAACATCTCCCTAAATTTTAAAAAATCTAAAATTCCAAGAAACCCCAAGACTCTAGAATCTCAAGTTAAAAAGCCTCAAAATCATCTGCAAAGTCTTGCAAAATAAATGACTCTAACCTCCTCCCCCAGATTCTCAAAATTCCCCTCGCCTTGTGATTTATTTCCCCAGGCAAAAAATGCTAAACATCCTATCAAACATTTCTTCGATATTGTAGGGTTTGGTAAGCAGGGAAATCTGCTCTATTGCATCATTGAGATGATAAGAAAAGAGCTCAAGCTCTAGGGTTTGGAGGTGTTTTTCTGCCATTTCTAACGTGGCAATGGCCTTAGTGACGCAGTCTATCTGATAATCTGCTGTGAGCAAGATATTTTCTTGCGCAGGCATTTCTTGCAAGATCTTTTGACCAATACGCGCCTTTAGCTCCAAAATATCCCCCACACTTTGGGTCTGCATAGAAAAGAATTCCACTCCTTTGAGCTTGCCCTTAAGCAACTCCACATCCAAAAGAGGGGCAAGGTCATTTTTGTTGCAGATGGCAAACACCTGCTTCCTTGGGAGGGCATCTAGATGCGCGATGATTTGCAAATCTTCCTCATCCAAGCGCCTAGAAGCATCAAAAACCACCAAGACAATATCGCTCTTTTCTATGGCGCGCAGGCTTCTTTGCACCCCGATGCTCTCAATCTCATCCCCCCCTTCTCGGATCCCTGCAGTATCAATAATGCGTACCAAATGCCCATCGATAAAAATCACCTCTTCAATGGTGTCACGCGTGGTGCCAGCCACATTGCTCACAATCGCCCGCTCCTGCATTAAAATCGCATTAAGCAAGGAGCTCTTGCCCACATTTGGCTTCCCCACAATACAAAGCACATGACCCTCCAAAATCTTGCTGCGCATTTTGGAAAATTCCAAAATCTGGACTAGCTGCTTTTGCAAAGAAGAAATATCCCTCCCTAATTCCTCCAAGGCATCCTCAGGGATGTCCTCATCGCTATAATCAATCATGGTCTCAGAAAATGCTAGAGCTCTAAGCAGACTCTCTCTACTCTGCTCAACAAAATCCCTCAATGATCCCATCAATTGTCTGCTCATCATCTTGCTTGCCTGCAAGCTTTGGGCCTGGATAAGATTGCCAATAGCCTGGACTTGAGAGAAATCAATCCTGCCATGCAAAAATGCGCGCTTGGTGAATTCCCCCTCTGTCGCCATACGCGCACCATTTACCAGACACAGGCGCAAAATTTCGCGCGCTAATACAACCCCACCATGGCATTGGATCTCACAAACATCCTCGCATGTGTAACTATGGGGTGCCTGGAAATAGAGCACAATCACCTCATCCACCACCTCTCCTTCATCATACACATGGCATAGTGTGGCATATCTTGGGAGGAATTCTTTTTTTTGGGTGAGCCTTTGGGTGATGGAAAGTGCATCCTTCCCGCTCAAACGCACCACGCCAATCGCCCCCACTCCCATTGGTGTAGAAATGGCTGCAATCGTGTCTTTTGAATTCATTCAAAACTTCGGATCAAAATATATTGTTCATTCTCTTCTTGTTTGATGGAGATATATTTACCAGGGTATTTTTCCCTCAGGCGCTTGAGCAGCAAAAATGCAGATGTCCCATTGAGCTTTTTTGTCTTAAAATGCTTGGAGTGCTCGATATAAGGATGGATACTACGCATGTATTGATCCACCATCTCTTCTTGCATTTGTAAAAATCGCGCAACTTCTAGGCGAATGTTGTAGCCGTATCTGAAATGAACCCAATAAAAGAGCATATAAGAAAACGCTCTATAGCGATAGCCATTCTCCCCAATGAGCAGCGGGCTATCCTCGCCATCCAAAAAAATAAACAAGGTCTGATGATCATAGGGTGTAACTTCAATCGCATCAATCTCATAGGGCATGCAGGCCAAAAGCTCCCTGAGCTCTTCTTGGATAATCTTGCAATGTTCTTGGACTTTTACCATCTCTGGTGTGAATTTTGAGTTTTGCGACTCTTTTGGAGGTGTTTTTCTATTTGCGATAATCACAGCCTGCTTTTTTCCAATACCCAAAAGACCCGGGCTTGGATGCTGCAATACTTCATATTCCAAATCCACCACTGAGCAATTCAGTGCCTCAGAGGCTTGTATTAGCGCATTTTGCAAGGTGGGTGCGGTAAATTTTTTCATGACTGTGGCTCTTTATGTGCAGCAATTTCTTTTTGCTTTTGGCGCTTGAGCATTTTGTTGATGGAGAGCTGCTGGAAAATAGAAAGGATGTTATTGATTGTCCAATAAAGCACCAATCCCGCAGGAAAGAAAATCAAGAAAATTGTAAAAACAACAGGCAGCATCTTAAAGACCTTTGCCTGGATAGGGTCGGTGAAGGTATTGGGAGTGAGGGCCTGCTGAACATACATCGACACCCCCATCAAAATGGGTAGCACAAAATAAGGATCCATCACAGAGAGATCCTGGATCCAAAGAATAAAGGGCGCGCTTTTAAGCTCCACAGAATTATAAAGCACACGATAAATCGCATAAAAAATAGGGATCTGAATAAGCAGCGGCAAACAGCCACCCATGGGATTTGCACCATGTTTTTTGTAAAGCTGCATCATATGCATTTGGAGCTTTTGTGGATCTCCCTTGTATTTTTCCTGGATTTCCTTCATTTTTGGCGTGAGATCTTTTAGTTTTTGCATGCTCACCATACCCTTGTAGCTCAGCGGATAGAGCACAAGCTTGACAATCACAGTAAGCGTAATGATCGCCCACCCCCAATTTCCAATATATTGGTGGAGGTACTCCAGCAACAAAAACACAGGCTTGGCAAAAAAAGTAATCAGGCCATACTCCACAACATTCCTAAGTGCGGGGTCTACACTTTTTAGCTCCTGATAATCTTTTGGCCCAATGAAGCCACCCATGCCAAGATTGCCAGTGGCATGGACATAGGGCATGGGATCTTTGTTTTTGGGATTGCTATCGATGATGACATCAAGCTGGCTATTTTTTGCATAAAAAAGAGTGGTGAAATAACGATCCACGCTGGCAACAAACTTGGCCCCATCAAAGGTCTTAAGCTCTTTAGCATCTTTGTCTTCGATCTTTTCAATCTTGCCATCAACTTTTTCTAAAATCACACCATTAAACGCATAATTTTCCTTGTCTGTCATGGGTCTAGCGCCATTTGTAATGAAATAATTCTCGCTAGGATTGCTAAGCTCTACTTGAATGTCATATTTGAGATTCTCATAGAATGTAAGGGTTTTTTTGACAGTGAGACCTGGGAGCTTTTGGGTGAGGACTAGCACTTCTGGTCCCTTGTCTAGAGAAATAAAATCTTTAGAAGCTTCATAGGAAGTCTTGAATGCCTGGAGGTTTAGTTCTTGATTTGCAAAACGAATCTCAAGGGGTTTAAGCTCGGAGGGATGAAATAAGGGGAGTTTTGAGAGGGGTTTTGGCTTTTGCATCATTCCTAGTAAAATCTTGAAATGCTCAAAAAACCCAAGCTCCTGCTCGCCCGTGTATTTTTTGTTTTTGAGATACACTTGCGCAATGCGCCCTAGAGAATCAATCTCCAAATCAAATTCCTTGGCCTGAATCCTTGCGATGATGTTCTTTGACTCTGCCTCCAAAATCGGCGCTGGCGAGCTAGCATTCTCTGTCTTGACTGGAGCCTGATTCTGCGCAATTGAAGTGGAGTTTTTGGCGGAATTTTTGGCATTTTGCTGGGGGGTAACAAAATAGCGGCTATAAATTGCAATAAAAATAAATGAAAAAGCCACCGCCAAGATAATGCGCAAATTTGAATTGTTTTTCATAGATTTTCCTTAGAGAATTGATTTGATAATAAAAAACTTTTTCTGAGACTTTTTCAGAGGAACAAACCAAAATGCGATTTTGCAGGGGGCAAAGGTATCAGGCCTTAGCCTCTTTTGCACAACAGGATAATCAATGCCACCTAAAAAAAGTTGATTGCAGCGCAAAATGCGCCAAAGAATGCTCCAAATCGCGGGAAGAAAATGCTGATTTTTGAAGCTCCAAGCTGCATATTCTGAGCAACCTGGATAATAGCGGCAGGTCCCCGGAAAAAGAGGGGAGAGAAATCTCTGATATTTCTCTATCAACCACAGAGGAACGCGCGCTGCTAGAAATCTTGTTGTTTGGAAAAAAATTTTATACATTTCAAAAAATCATTTTCTAAATCGCTGAAACTCGAAGCAAGGATTTCGATTTTTGGCACGATAATCAAAGAGAGGGATTGTAATTTGTTTTGATGCAGATGACATATCGCTCGAAAACGCCTCTTAATCTGATTGCGCCGACAAGCAATCCCGATTTTTTTGGATACACTTAAGCCCAAAAATGTTTCCTGCTTTTGATTTTTCAATACATAGATCAAAAAACTCTTTGCATAGATTCTCTTGCCTCTTTTGTAAACAAAATCAAAATCTTGCTTTGTTTTTAAAGACTGCAAAAATCAAACCGCCAGACGCTTTCTTCCCTTTGCTCTACGAGCATTGATGACCCTTCGACCATTCTTTGTCTTCATTCTGACGCGAAAGCCATGCGTCCTTTTTTTTGGCGTGTTATGCGGCTGAAATGTTCTTTTCATGAGTAAAATCCTTACAGTGAGATAAATTAAGTGTAATTATACTACAAAAAGCCTAACTTTTCTTTTTTTCCTCCACGAGCACATAGACTTCTTTGAGATTGAGATTTTGCAAAACATCAAAAACCTGGATAAAGCTATTGAGATTGCTCTGCTTATCCCCGCGCAAAACAATGGGTGTATCCTTGGGTATGCTAGAGAGCTTCCTTTTGAGTTGGTCTAGCGTCAGGGGCACATCATCCAAAAAATACCGACCCTTGTCATTGATAGTGAGATTGCGTTGCTTTTTGTCAAGCTGCTGCTTGTTTTTGGAGGAATTTTGATCCACCTGTGGGATGGCAATGGGGAGCTTTGAGGTATTGATAAAAGAAGCTGTGGTGAGCACAATCACCAATAACACCAGCATGATGTCAATAAAGGGCACAAGATTTAGTGAATCAACTTTTTTCATTTTCACTCACTTTTCATGCACATCGATGCGCTTGGGGGCAGATTCTTCATCTTGCACAGGATGATGATAGATCTCCCATTTTGTAGCGATAATCTCACTTTTGCGCACTAGCATATTATAAAATACAACAGAAGGAATTGCCACAATAAGCCCCATGGCCGTAGCCTTGAGAGCAAGTGCTAGACCCTTCATAATCTCTGAGGTATCATTCACAGAAGAACCGCTGATGCCAATAAAAGTCAGCATAATCCCAGCAACCGTCCCCAAAAGTCCAACATAAGGAGCATTGGAACCAATGGTTGCAATCAAAGTCAAACGCCTGTGCAAATCTAGCTCCAACTCCCTTTTATCCTTGTAATCATCCACTCGCACCGTGGCATAAAACCAAATGCGCTCAATCCCTATGCTAATTACAATTACCGATAAAAACATCAAGAATCCAAGAATCCCATAATCCACCCATTCTTTCATCATAACCCCTTTGTATAATTTTTCATATTTGCACGCGCCTCTTTTTCCAGCATCTTTCTTTTGATGCTCTCTCGTTTATCATGCAAATTCTTGCCTCTTACAAGAGCGATTTCAAGCTTTGCATGATTCCTAGCATTAAAATAAATCTTTAGCGGCACGATGCTTAGACCCTGCTGAGAAACCGCGCCAAAAAGCCTATCAATCTGCCTGCGGTGCAGCAAGAGCTTGCGAGGACGGGTTTCATTTGGCTTATAATACAAATATGTTGTCTCCAAATAGGAAATATGCGCGCCAAACATAAACATCTCGCCCTTCACGACCTTCACAAAACTATCTTTGAGATTCACCCTACCCTTGCGCAGTGCCTTGACCTCAGAGCCCAACAAAACAATGCCCGCCTCCAAACTCTCCAAAATCTCATAATCAAAAAATGCCTTTTTATTGCGTGCAATGATGTGCATCACTCCTCCTTATCCTAAAAAAGCTACTGCCACTGCCGCTAAAAAACCACTCTCTACCCAGGCCCGCCTCAATCTCTGCCAATCCCGGATATTCTGAGAGAGCAGGGGCTAGCAGGTCATTGAGAGATGTGCGAGTAAAACTCTCCAAAATCTCACGACTCTTAATGTCAGAGAGCTCTTTAGAGTCTTTTATCATAGATTTCTCCACGCTGGATTTTTTTATCCCGTGCTTTTGGGATTTTTGCCAGGTATCATAGGCTTGGTAGACTCTTTTGGTCTCACAAGAAAACTCCGGAGTGAAAATCTCAAAATCTAGCTCTTCTTCCTCATACACCATCACACAATCACCAATCCCACTGACATTCGCACTCCCACAACCCATCGCAAAAAAACTCACATCCGCTCCCACTTCCCTGGCCACACAAAGCAGCTGCTCTGGCCTGAGATCAAAATATGCCCGATTGAGCGCATGAAGCAACACCCCCGCATCCGCACTCCCCCCGCCAAGCCCAGCTTTTGTGGGGATGTTTTTCTCCACCTCAATCTCCAAAAAATCCAAAATCCTAGCATCTTTGTTTTGAGTGCTGAGCATCATTTTGAGTGAAATTATAGCCTTATAAATGGTATTTTGCTGTATTTCACAATCAAAATTTCCCCGCAAAGCAAAGCCACTCCCCTCGCGCACCTCCATGACATCACGCAATCCTCCTTGCACCAAGCAAAAACGAGAAACCAAATGATGATAGCCCAGCACATCCTGCCCTAAAATCTTCAAAAAAACATTGACTTTGGGAAAAACATCAAGAATCAAATTTCTTCCTTAGTGCCTGAAATGCTTCCCCAATGCATCAAAGACATCCATTCCTGGCTCTGCCACTGCCTTTTGGTTTTCTTGTTCGATAGCCCTTTTGAGCTCTGCACGCAAAATCAATGTATCTGCTGGTGCTTCAAATCCTAGCTTCACGCTGCCTCGATCCACAGAAATCACCTTCACAACGATATTGTCACCAATCACAATACTTTCTTCGATTTTTCTGGATAAAATCAGCACTTATAAATCCTATTTTGTAAATAATGCATCTCACCATCTTTTTTAACCTCAATTATAGAGAAAAAATCTTCAAAATTAGCTACATAAATGCCAAAATTTACATTTTTTATGCAAAGCTTCTTGCCATGAAAAATCGCATTTTTCCACTCTTTATCTTGATAGGGAAAGAGTGGAAATTGCAGTAAATCTAGGGGATTTAGGATTTTCTCCCCCCTATCTTCTTGCAGGGTCACCCCTGCCTCTTCTCTGCGCTCTAGCATGCACAATGCCCCACTCACCCCAAGCCTTTGTGCGATAAGCTCTCCGATGCTGCGCACATACGCTCCCTTGCTCACCCTCACCTCAAAGCTCACAAAGGGATGCTCATAGCCCAAAAATTTGCTATCAAAAATCTCCATTTCACACTGCGGCAGGGAAAAATCTAAATTTTTGCGCGCAAGATCATAAGCACGCCTACCCTGGATACGCTTGGCAGAAAATCTCGGAGGCTCATAGGAGATCTTTCCTCTCAAAGACTCAACAATCTCACGCACAAGCATGGCATCAAAGGGAGGTAGAACTTGGATCTGAGAAATATTCTCAATATCTAGACTCCTGCTAGATGCACCAAGCCACAGCACCCCGCGATAGAGTTTTGAGCCCTGCAAATAGGGAAAAATCTTGGTATATTGCCCAAATGCCACAATCATCAATCCCTTGGCAAATGGATCCAATGTACCCAAATAGCCGCCACTTTTTTGCTGGTATTTTTTTTTCAAGTAGGAGAGATATTGATTGGAGCTCATAAATATCGGCTTATAGGCCAGTAGCAATACATTCTGCATGAAAAATCTTTATGCCAAATTTTTGTGCTTTTCCCATGCTTCAAACAAAGAGTACAGGGCCTTGAAGCGATGAGAAATCTGATTTTTTTGATGAGGGGATAGTTCGGCCATCCTTTGACTCATCCCCAGAGGCTCAAATAGACTATCATAGCCAAATCCCCACTCCCCTCTTTCATAATCATGCACAACTCCTAGGCATTCCCCTTGGGCATGCAGATTTATAAGCCTCCCTTGATAATTCCCATAGAGCACTGCTGCGCAGACAAAGCGAGCGGGTGAACTTGCAAGATTCTTTTTTTGCAGTGCAGAAATGAGATGGGCGCGATTGATGGCATCATTCTCTTCTTGCACATTCAGAGGATCTAAACTGGCATATCGCGCACTATAAACCCCAGGCATTCCATCTAGTGCATCCACACAAATCCCACTATCATCACTCAAGACCAAAACATCTTTTTTTTCCTTCAATGCCTCAAAGATTCCCACGGCCTTGAGCCTGGCATTGCCCAAAAAATCCTTGGCACTCTCTTCTATCTCTTGCTCTATCCCCATTTCTTTCTTGCCAAGCACCTCATATTCCTCTCCCAAAATCTCTTTAATTTCCCTGATTTTTCCCACATTTTGGCTGGCTATGACAATTTTGATTTTTTGCATCTTACCTCATTCCTTCAAAACTCTTTTGGGTATAATACTCACAAAATTTAAGGATTGGAATGTCGCGGCAAATTTTCTTGCTTGTCATCATTATTAGCATTCGATTTTTCGGGCTTTTCATCGTCTTGCCCGTGATCTCTTTATATGCACAAAGCTTTGAAAACATCTCTGCTTTGATGGTGGGGCTCATTATCGGGGGAGCCTATCTCACACAGCTTTTGTTTCAGACTCCTTTGGGAATTTTAAGCGATCGCTACAATCGCAAAATCATCATTTTCATAGGGCTTGCAATCTTTTTGCTCGGCTCTGTAATCTGCGCATTTGCAAAAACCCCAGAGTGGCTGGTAGTCGGCAGACTCATCCAGGGGATGGGCGCAGTGGGAGGGATTGTGAGCGCACAAATCACTGACATCACCCGCGAAGAGCAGCGCACCAAAGCAATGGCAGTCATGGGGGGCTGCATCTTTGCAAGCTTCATCCTAGCCATGATCGTTGGGCCCATCATCGGCGGGCATATCGGAGCTTCCTGGCTTTTTGGGATCACTGCTTTGTTTACTTTTTGCTCCATCCTTCTTCTCTACAAAGTCCCACAAAGCCCAAAACTCACCTATTCTTTTGACACCAAAGAAAATACTCCAAAAGAAACACGAAACAAAAATCTCTGGATTATGAACCTTAGCTCCTTTTTGGAAAAGGCACTCATGACTTTGGTGTTTGTGGTCGTTCCGCTGATTTCTTTTGATCATTTCCACATCATCGAACAGGATTTGTGGAAAATCTATGTCCCAAGCGCAATCCTCGCCATCTTTGCCATGGGCCCTGCAAGCATCTTGGCAGAAAAATACAATAAGCCAAAGCTTGTGCTCTTCCTTGGCATCTCCTGCTTCTTGCTTGCCTATCTTCTCTTTGCCTATTCTGAAAATATTTTGTGGATGTTTGTTTGCGGGATTTTGATTTTTTTTGTGGGTTTTGCGATGCTAGAGCCCATCATGCAATCCCTAGCTAGCAAATATGCAAAGGCACATCTGCGCGGCAGGGCTCTTGGAAATTTCACTACAGCTTCTTATCTAGGATCTTTTGTAGGCGGGATGTTTGGAGCATTCGCCTATCACCATTTGAATTTTCGAGTTTTGGCCTGGATGATTGCTGTGCTCTGCATCCTATGGATTGGCATCATCTTCTTCTTGCGCCCCCCACAAAAACAAAAAAATCTCTACCTCCCGCTGGAGGAAAATCTAAGAAAGATCCTCTCTCTCATCGGAGGGCTGCAGGGTGTCATCGAGGTTTATATCAATGAAGGTGAAAAAATCCTGATCATCAAGTATGACACAGACCTCATCCATGCCGAGCAACTAGAGCAACAAATCTCAGAATTAGGAAAATCCCATGGAAAAATATCAAATTAGCAAAAAAATTCTCAATACCGTAGGAAGAACCAATGCAAAATACAATCTCATCAATGAGGGCGACAAGGTGTTGCTTGGGCTTAGCGGCGGGAAAGACTCCATCTTGCTTGCCTGCATTTTGGAGCGCATGCAACGCCACGCCCCTTTTAAGTTTGAATTCAAAGCAGTGACCATCCATTATGGACTGGGTGAGGACTTCTCCTATCTCACAGAGATTTGCCAGCGCCAGGGCATCCCTCATGAAATCTATCACACAAGCATCGCAGAGACCATACGAGAGAAGCGCAGAGAGGGCAGCTCTTATTGCAGCTTTTGCTCACGCATGCGCAGAGGGGCACTCTATAACAAAGCCAAAGAACTAGGCTACAACAAAGTCGCTATCGCTCATCACCTCGATGATGCTGCTGAGAGCTTTTTTATGAATCTCACCTACAACGGCTCCCTGCGCAGCATGCCCCCCATCTATCGCGCAGAAAATGGCATCCAAGTCATCCGCCCACTCATCCACATCAGAGAGCGCCAAAGCATAGATTTTGTGCAATCCCAAAACATCAAAACCGCCCCAGATTGCAACTGCCCCGCCAAGCAGCCAGACTCTGACAAACCCCCCATCGCAAGGCTTGCGACCAAAAACTTTCTTGCAGAACTTGAAAAAGGAAATCCAGAATTTTTCAAATCCCTAAATAATGCTTTCTCCAATCTCCATGCCAACACTTTTAGCGATCCCAATTTTTTGGATCGCTAAATTTTTAGATGACCAAATCCTTGCAAGGGGGCTTGCTTTTGCGAAGTTTTGTACAGAGACTTTTGGCAAGGATGCAAAGACTCTCGTGCAACATAAAGAGGTGTGAGATTTTTAAAAAGCACAAAAATCAAAGCATAAAGATTTTTACATAGAGACGCGAGGGAATTTGGCAGGGGCACACCCACAAAAAATCCCACAAAATCTCGCAAAAAAGAAGTTCCAAAGATCAATCAAAGGGATTTCAACAACAAGAACACCAAAAATCAAGCGAGAAAGTTTTAAAATCAAGTGAGAGAAATTTCTAACAAACTAGATTAATCCAATGAGTTCTTTGGCTTTTTTATACGTCACAGATGCGATTTGGCGGGCGCGATCCCTACCTTCACTCAAGATTTTTTCGACATAGCCCATGTCATTTGCCAATTCCTTATATCGCTGCTTTATGGGCGTGAGCGCAGAGATTACTAGCTCTGCAACTTCTTTTTTCAAATCCCCATACCCCTTGCCATCAAAATGCCTCTCAATAGCATCACGAGAAAGTCCACTAAAAGTCTCATACATGCACAAAAGATTATAAACTCCTGGGCGATTTTCATCAAAAGCGATGATTCCCTCAGAATCCGTGGTGGCCTTTTTGAATTTCTTGAGAATTTCCTCTGGCGTATCCATCAAAAAAATCGCATGATTAGCCCCGGTGTGAGATTTACTCATCTTCACGCTAGGATCATCTAACCCCATCACCCTAGCTCCGATTTTGGGGATCATGGGCTCTGGGATCTTAAAGCATTCTCCAAAATCGCGATTGAATTTTTGGGCAACATTACGCGTGAGCTCTAGATGCTGTTTTTGATCCTCGCCAACTGGTACAAGATCTGCCTGGTAGAGCAAGATATCTGCTGCCATCAATGCGGGATAGTTAAACAGTCCCACATTGATATTTTTGGGATTTTTTTGGGATTTGTCCTTGTATTGAGTCATGCGACTCATTTCTCCCATTGCGATATTGCAATCCAAAATCCAAGCAAGCGCTGGGTGTTCCTCCACTTCACTCTGAATAAAAATATGGGATTTTTTTGGATGAATCCCGCAGGCCAAAAGCATATTGGCAAGCTCATAGGTCTTTCCTCTAAGCTCTTTGGGATCTTGGGTGGTGGTGATGGCATGAGAATTTACAATGCAAAAAATATTTTCAAATTGCTCCTCTAAATCCACCCAATTTCTCACTGCGCCTAGGTAATTGCCTAGATGGATTTTCCCTGTAGGCTGGATCCCTGAAAAAACACGTTGCATCTGCATCACTCCTTGGAATTTTCTAAAACCTAGATTATATCCATTTTCCCACATTTTCTTTATGAGCCTTTCTTTATTCCTCAAGTTTTTTTGGCTAAAATACGCAAACTTAATTCCAAATAAATGGGAGTTTTTCATGATTAGCACTCTTTTTATTTTACAAATCATTTTGACAATCCTCATTGTCATCATTGTATTAATGCAAAAAAGTTCTAGCATCGGGCTAGGCGTTTATAGCGGTAGCAATGAGTCGCTTTTTGGCGCGAAGGGCCCAGCGGGATTTCTAGCAAAGCTCACCTTTTTTCTAGGCATCCTCTTTCTAATCAATACTGTCTCTCTAGGCTATCTCTACAACAAAGATTATGGGAGAAGCATCACAGATAATGTGGAGAAAAAAAGCCTCATTCCACAAAATCCATTCGAAAATAAATTACAACTTCCCGCCACGCCAAGTGCGCCATTACTTCAAAAAAAGGAACAAAAATGACACAGGAAATTTTCCAACACACCAAAACCCACATGGACAAGAGCATTGATGCGCTCAAGCGGGATTTTCTCACATTGCGCAGCGGCAAGGTTTCTGTAAACATTTTAGACAATGTCAAGGTGGATTATTATGGCACGCCCACTCCCCTCAATCAAGTGGGATCTGTGATTGCACAAGATGCCACCACCATTCTTATCACCCCCTGGGAAAAAAATCTCCTCAAAGACATCGAGCGAGCCATCCAAGAGGCCAACATCGGAGTAAATCCCAATAATGATGGAGAGACCATCAAGCTCTTTTTTCCTCCCATGACCCAAGAGCAGCGCAAAGAAATCGCAAAAGACACTAAGGCAATGGGGGAGAAGGCAAAGATTGCTATCCGCAACATCCGTCAAGATTCCAACAACCAGATCAAAAAACTCGAAAAAGACAAGAGCATCACGGAGGATGAAAGCAAAAAGGCCCATGACACCATCCAAAAATACACCGATGAATATGCCAAAAAAATCGATGAAATGGTCAAGCACAAAGAAGACGAAGTCATGAAGGTGTGAGGGAGGATGGGATGAAACTGGATATCGAGCAGTATTACAAAGATGCAAACGCACTTTTAAAGGGGCATTTCCTCCTTAGTAGCGGAAATCACTCCGATACGTATTTGCAATCTGCAAAGGTGTTAGAAGATCCAAAAATCGCAGAGATCCTAGCCCAGTCCCTTGCTAAACAAGTCAAGGATTATGGACTAGAGATTGATTGCATCTGCTCTCCTGCACTTGGAGGGATCTTGGCAGGATATGAGCTAGCCAGAGCACTTGGGGTGCGATTTATCTTTACAGAGCGCGTAGATGGCAAGATGACCCTGCGCCGTGGCTATTCCCTAAAAAAAGGAGAGAGGGTGCTGGTGTGTGAGGACATTATCACCACGGGGGGCTCTGCACTAGAAGCAGCCCAATGCATCAAGGACCAAGAGGGAGTGGTGGTGGCATTTGCTGGTCTTGCTAATCGAGGATTTTGCAAGCGCGTAGGAAGCGGGCTTAACAAAAAAGTCGAATGCAAGCTCCCTGATGATGCGCCATTATTTGCACTAGAGGATTTTGTCTTTGAGATGTATGAGCCAGAGAATTGTCCTCTGTGCAAAGCTGGATCCAAGCCCATCAAGCCTGGCAGCAGGGACAATAAACTTGTTTAAAACCACTTTGCAAAAAGCCCTCATCCTTCCTCGCATCAAAGCCTTTGTCACAGATTTGTTTATGATCTACACCCCCATCCTTTATGTGATGACTTATTTTGTGCTAGATGGAGCCAAATCCTTTCAAAACAATCAGAGTGCGATCTTTTTGTGCGTCTTTTTGTATGGGATGATTAGCTCCAGCTTCCTGGCCACAAAGGCTCAAACCCCAGGCTTTAAGTATGCACAAATCAAACTCATTGATCTAAGAGGGGGGAATGTTGGTTTTTTGAGGGCATTTGCGCGCTTCTTGCTCTGGCTTTTGTCCATGGCGCTTGTGATTGGTTTTGTTTTCCCATTTTTTACAAGAAATCACCAATGCCTGCATGATGTGCTCTGCAAAACAAAAATCATCCTCCAGCCAAGAGATCTAACTGCTAAAGAATCTGGCGCCAAAGATGAGGCCAGAAGCTCTAGTGCTACTAAGAATCCCAATGCTCCTAGCAAGGATTCTACCACATCAAATCTCAAGGCCAAAAATCCCAAAAACAAAGGCTCCAAAAATCCCAAAACAGCTGCAAAAAACTTCTAAAACCTTAAAAATTTATCTACCCTTAATCTTTCTTTAGCTAGAATCCAAAACCTGCTATTTTGTTTGAAGGATTCATTATGGAGAACCGTCTTTTTACCTTTGCTAGTCTCATTAGCCATGATCATGATTTTATCATTGGCTTTTATACCGTGCTATGCGCGATTCTGACTATTTTTATCAGCAGACTTGCCACAAGAAAGATGCAGATTGTACCCACTGGTTTGCAAAATGTCTATGAAACGATTATTGAAGGAATCTTACACATCGCTAAGGATGTGATTGGGGAGCAAAATGCCAGGAAATATTTTCCTCTTGCAGGGAGCCTAGCAATTTTTATCTTTTTCTGCAATATGATTGGGATCATCCCAGGATTTGAATCCCCCACTGCCAATTGGAATTTCACTCTGGTACTCGCCCTCATTGTATTTTTTTATTATCACTTTGAGGGGATCAGGGCACAGGGCTTCATCCATTACTTTGCGCATTTTATGGGTCCTATGAAGATCCTTGCTCCCTTGATGTTTCCTATTGAAATCATCTCCCATCTCTCGCGTATCATCTCGCTTGCATTCCGTTTGTTTGGGAATATCAAGGGCGATGATATGTTTTTGCTTGTCATGCTGATGCTTGTACCCTGGCTTGCGCCTATTGCACCCTTCTTCATCCTCTTGTTTATGGCGGTTTTGCAGGCCTTTGTATTCATGATTTTGACCTATGTTTATCTCGCAGGGGCCATTCTCATCCAAGAAGAAGATAGTCTCTGATGTCTGACAACCTACAAAGATTTTTGAAAATTTTGGAAGTTTTTGTGGGGGTTTTCTTTGGCATGGCCATTTTTGGCGCGGTTTTCCTATTCTTTTTCTTCTCTTATTTGGGGGTGTTTATTAGCCTCATTTTTGCCATCCTTTGCTTTTGCTTCTTTGTATTTTTTAGTCTAATGACACAGTCCCTGATTTTCCTGCTCAAAAAATAATCTGGCATATTTTTTGCTTCATTTGCACAAAACCAAAAGGCTTATGATGCAAATCAAAAACACCCTCTTCAAAATTTTTACCAAAAAATACCACTTCAAGAAACCAAGAAATTTTTTTGATATAGAGGGTTTGGATGGAGATATCTTCACCCCCTCCATGGCATATCAAAAAATCCAAAATCTCCAACCCAAAGAAGAGTATTTTAAAGATAAGGATTCTTTCTTGCATTTTACTAATAGACTAGAATCTGACAATCTCATCGATGGCAACGAAAAAATCGCCCTACACTTTCTTGCCCAAAAATCCCCCCATCTAGACATGCAATCCTTTGATAGTCTCTCAAAACACAGTCAAATCAATCAAAAGATGCAAAAAATCCTGGAAAGCTCCATCCGCAAGCTCGCCATGATCGAATACATCACTTCACATTCCGCGCAGGGATGAGCTGATAGGAGAGTGCATACTCTCTCCCCACCTGCCCGATATTCTCTAGCCCAAATTCAAAATTCTCTCTTTGCAGCTCCTCTGCACAAAACAACTCCTTAGCCTCTAGCAGCAGAGTTTTGGAAAATTTCCCAATTTCTAGCAAATCATAAAAATCACACATAAAAGCCAGCCTCACACCCTGCACGATGGGCGGATAACCCTCAATCACGGCCTGCATGGGAATACCCAAAAGAGCCGCTTCGCTAATATTTGCATCCAACTCCCTAGCGCTTTTGTGCATCGCGCCAAGATGAATACCCTCACAGATGCAAATGGTAGCCCTTTTGCTTTGGAGGATATTTCTAAGGCTGTCTTTTGGATCTCCATTGCTTTTGGAATAAAAGCAGATCGAAAATACAATGGGCTCACTGCTCACAGGAGCAAAAAAGCTAAAGGGAGCCAGATTCACCACCCCCTCCTCGCTCACTGAGACAATCCAAGCAATAGGCCTTGGAGTGATGGCATTATCCAAGATCCTAAGCTTTGCAAGAGAGCTAATCTGCTCAAGCTTGATTTGCATCTAGCACCTCTGGAGTCTTTGAAATTGTTCTTTTATCGCAGAAATGACTTCCTCTGGCTTTATCTCCCTCATGCAGGCATGATGCTTTAGGGGACATTCGCGCTGCTTGCAGGGCGCACAAGAAACATGCTTATTGAAAATGATGGCATTTTCTGTCTTCCAGGGCAGAGTGGTAGGAGGAGTGGGACCAAAAAACACAATCAATGGAGTATCCAGCGCTGCGGCAATCTGTGTGGGACCACTATCATTACCGATGAATAAATCTAGCCCTGCTAAGACATCCACAAGCTCTGTGATGCTAGTCTTTCCACTCATGTCATGCAGCAATTCCTTGGGATAAGAAGGGTCTTTTTGCTTGAGCAGAGCGATGATTTTTTGATTGAGCATGGATTCTGCGCTAGATCCAAGCAACAAAACCCTACATTTTTGCTCTAGCAAAAATGTAATCACCTCTGCAAAATATTCCCTAAGCCAAGCCTTCGCACTACCATAAGCCGCTCCAGCACCTATGCCAACGACCCTGCAAGGCAAAGATGGAGTCAAAAAATCTTTTTGCATAGGCTCACTGATAAGTCGCATTTTGCCAGCATCTTGAGAGATCTCAAGGCATTGGAGCAGCTGCATATAACTCAAAACCTGATGCTGCGTGCTTTGTTTTTTGATTGCATCTGTGAGCAAAAATCGACGCAAAAAGCCACAAAATCCTATGCGCCTTTTACTGCGGGTGAAATACAAAAGCAGCGCGGGATAAAAATGATTGGCAAAGGTGATTGCAAGATCACAGGCTCCAATCTCGCGTGCCAGAATCATCGTAGCAAAAAAGCGAGAAAAAGCCTGCTTGGAGCGATCGACAAACACCTCCTCCACGCGCGCATCGCGCCTATACAAATCACAAACTGCTGCATTTCCCACGATGACAAATTTGGCATCCTGGTATTTTTTTTTGAGTGCCTCAAAGGCAGGAGTGAGCATCACACCATCCCCAACCCAATTGGGCAATCGCAACAAAATCCTCATTTTTCCCTCAGAAATTTGATTTTTTTCCCATAATAATACACAAAAAAGTAGGTAAAATTAAGAAGTTGTATTCTTTAATTTTGGAGTTTAGAATGTTAGTTACACCCCGCACATTGAGCGGCTTTCGCGATCATTTGCCCAAAGAAGCCATCGCCAAAGAGAAGCTGCTTAAAAAGGTCACTCAAGTATTTGAAAGCTTTGGCTTTGTTCCCATTGAGACACCCCATATGGAATATGCTGAGGTTTTGATTAAACAGGGCAGCAAGGAAATCCAAAAAGAGCTCTACCGCTTCCAAGATCACGGAGGCAGGGATGTGGCGCTGCGCTTTGATCAAACCGTACCATTGGCGCGATTCATCTCTCAATACAGAAACGAGCTGCCCCTACCCTTCAAGCGCTATGTCGTGGGAAATGTATTTCGTGGGGAGCGCGCACAGAGGGGGCGATATCGCGAATTCACGCAATGTGATTTTGATTTCATCGGCAGCAATTCCATCGCCTGTGATGCTGAGATTATTCAGGTGATCTATGCCTCGATGCTAAGCCTTGGAATTGAGGATTTTACTATTTGGCTCAATCATAGAAGCATCCTCAATGGCATTTGCCAATATTTTGGGATCAAAGAAGAGACAGACATCCAAAATGCTCTGCGCATCATCGATAAGATAGATAAAATTGGCCCAGAGGGAGTGAGCGCCGAGCTCAAAGAAGCCCTAAGACTCACAGACAAGACTATTGAGGCATTGCTAAAAACCACAAGCATCAAGCAAACCCAGGATAAAGAAGAATTTTTCGCAGAAATTGCTCCAATGAAACAATGGAATGCAGAGCTGAAAAAGGGGATTGAAGAGCTAGAGCAGATGTATCAAATCCTCCAAGATCTAGAAATGGACAAAAGCTCCTACCGTGTGAATTTTAGCATTGCTAGGGGACTTGCCTACTACACAGGAATTATCTATGAAACCACTATCACTCGCCTAAAATCCCTTGGCAGCGTATGCTCTGGAGGGAGGTATGACAATCTCACCAAAACATTTTCCAAAGAAAGCATGAGTGGTGTGGGCGCATCCATCGGACTTGATCGTCTGTTGGTGGGGCTAGAAGATCTGGGACTTTTGAGTCAAAAATCCACCACTGCAAGGATTCTCATCATCTGCACCAATGAAAAATACCTCTCCCTTGCGCATCGCATAGCAGAATCTTTCCGCCGCAGCGAAGTGAATACAGAGGTTTATCCCGAAATTACAAAACTCAAAAAACAACTCTCTTATGCTGATCAAAAGGGACATGAATTTAGCGTGATTATCGGCGAGGAAGAATACAAAAATAGAGCCCTCACACTAAAAAATATGACCACGGGCATACAGCTAGACTGTCTAAGCTTTCTCAAAGCACTTGAGATTATCAAATCCTAACCCCCTAAATTTTTTGGGGGAAAACCAAACCGCCATGGTTTTGGAATAGCAGTCTTTTGAAGCACAAGCACGCAAATTCTAAAACCCTAGCACAAAATCTAAAAAATCTAAAATCTCCACAAATCCTAAAAACAAATTTGCAAAATTCCGATGCTACGTGAGCGGGTGATTTTTGGAGACAGCGCTCTTGGGCTGCGCTTTTTGTGAGAGTAGGAATCCTCTGCAAAATTTAATTTATCTAAGCGAACTTGTTAGCAAATCAAGAATTTGTCAAGCAAGCTAAAGAAAGAGAGTTCCCTCTCCTCATTTCTAGCGATACACAATCATCCTTCCTCTCCCATGAAGCTCCCTTGCATGGGAGAGGAATGCTCGCATGACTATTGCAGAGGGATAATGAACAAGGTCAAACATTTGCAATGTTGCGATTATAAAACATTTAATAACTAGTAATTTTTTATTTTTAAAATTAAGCTTATTTTAAAAATAAAAAATTATAGTGATGCTAAAGCCTTAAATACAAAGATTTAAATAAGACTGTGATTTAGGTAAGGTGGGAGGGGAAACATAATTTAAATAGATATAGGTGTTTTTATGCAGGAGTTCTTTCAAACAAGTTATACAGCCATTGCAGGCAAAACACAGCAAGAGAATATTTTAGGAGTTGGGACCCATCAGTATTGTGTTTCTACGGAGTATTTTCACCATTCATTGTTGCTTTTAGAATTTCTTCTTGAAGCCAAAAATAAAGAACAAATTCAGAACTTTTTGCATAACAATTGCATAAACCCCCACATATTTCAAGAACTTAAAGAGCATAAACTTATCACATCTTCTTGGAAAATTATCCCGGAAGAAAAAAATCACCTCTATCTCGATCTACTTGTGGATCCTCTAGATGTCACTGTGGAGAATTTCCATAAAACAGTTTTTATAATTATGGGTTGTGGTGGCATTGGAAATTTTTTAAGTTATGCTATAGCAAGCTATTCGCCTCATAAGATCATTCTCATTGATAGAGATAATATAAGTGAAAGTAATCTGAATCGTCAATTTATGTTTTCTAAAGATTCATTAAATCTTCCAAAAACTGAAATCTTGACTACAGAGCTGCAGAAAAGATTTAGAGTAAACATAGAAAGTTTTTACGAGTTTACTACAACAGAGCTTTTAGAAAATATAGTTGCCAATCATAGCTCATACAATATTTTAGGCATTGTTTCAGGGGATGATCACCATATTCTAGAGATAACAGCCAAGGTGTTTTGTAAAGCCAAAGTACCTTTTCTCAATGTAGGTTATCTCAATGACATTTCCCTCATTGGCCCTTTTTATATTCCGAATATTTCTTGCTGCCCGTTCTGTCATAACAGTTTTTCACTAGAGCAAACCCATCTAGAAGATCCAAAAATACAAGCAATTATGGATAGGATTAACAATCGCGCGCAAGCTCCATCGAGTTTCATCAATAATGCTCTTGCTTTGGCTATGTCAGATATCATCCAGTATATGGCCCATCAGTTGGAAAATATCAAATCCATAAACTGTCGTTTTGGGATGGATAACAATACTTTTGAACCATGCACTCTTGCTTCTAGCTTGGATGCAAATTGCGCTTATTGCCAACATGCCTCTTAAAAGAAATATCCTCGTCTATTATGCAAGCATCTTGACTGCCATAAGCGCGCAAGCCCTGCCCCATGCCATTTTGACGCCATTATTGCTGGCCAAAGGGCTGTCTTTGGCTGAAATCATGTGGGTGCAGGCCACCTACAGTATGGCAATGCTGCTCGCAGAATATCCCAGCGGAGTGCTAGCCGATCTCATGGCACGCAAGAGATTATTCCTGCTCTCTAAACTCGTGCTCATGTGTAGCTTTAGCATCATCTGGCTATGTGAAGGCCTTACATGGATGCTTCTAGCCTGGGCGCTCTATGGGCTAGCCAGTGCGCTAGATTCGGGCACCATAGATGCGAGCCTCATCAATGCGATCAAAGAGCAAAAGGCCAATTTATCCAGATTTTTTGCCATCGATAAGCAGCTGCGCTTTGCTGGCATGATCCTAGGCAGTGTATTGGGCTCATTTCTGTATGTGCGATATGGGGCCTCTGTGTACATCATGGGTTTGCTATTGCTTGCACTCTGCATGATCATCGTGTTTTTAGGCTTCAAAGAGGGAGAAGTCCTAGTACATAGCAAGAGCCTAGAATTGTTAAAAAGACATATCAAAGAGGGCTTTTTAGAACTAGGCCAAAAGCCACACTTAAAAAAGCTTATGATTTGTAGCCTAGTGTTGCAGGTATTTTTTCAGACACATTTTCAGCTCTGGCAGGCATATTTTCTCGCCAAAGATATTGCCACTTCGCATTTATTTTATTTTTATGTGGGCTTTCAAATTCTAGGAGTGTTGATCCACTTCATCCCAGCCACTTCCGCAGTATCCAAAAAATCTTGGATCCTTCTAGCCGGTCTGCCCTTGATCTTAGGGCTTCTTAGTTCTGTGCCCATAGTATTCATTGCATTGTATGCGCTCGTGGTTGCGATCTTTAGCTGGATTGCTTATTGTGTGGATTATCATTTTTCGCTATGCGTTTCAAAGCAAAAAATTTCAAGCCTCATCTCATTAAAGTCTAGCATTTCGCGTCTTGCCTCTGTAGCAATTTTGATTTTAAGCAGCGCTGAGCTAGCTTTTGTGTCTGTAGGCTATGTTGTAGTGTGGCACTTTTTGCTGGCCTTAGTTGCAGTGGCATTCCTTTTGAAATGGACGAACCTACAAAGCATTGGCAATAAACCTAGCTAAAAAAGAGCTCACCCAATAAGGGATTTTCATGTGTGATGGCATCACCAAAGTTTTAACACGGGGGCAGAGTTTTTACGCGGTGCTTTTGTCTTCAAACTCATAGACTCCATAATCCTAGCTGCCATAATCCACAAGCAGGGGGGTGCTTCATTTTTAAAGACTCTGATACCAGAGCGCTAGATTCGGGATTTATAAGCCAACCCCCCACAAATCCTAAAAACAAATTTGCAAAAACACAAACCCTTCCAAACTCATTGCAAGGATTTTTGGAAGCCTTGAAGCATTTGCGCGCCACTCTTCTCCCAGTCAAATTTTTTAGCGCGTTCCACTCCCCTTTCTCTGCAATGATGATAAAATTCCCTATCAAAATACAATCGCTTCAATGCCTCCTGCAATGCTTCTGCATCCTTAGGATCTACCAATATCCCCGCATCCCCCACTACTTCAGGCAAAGAAGTGGTAGAAGATGCGATGATGGGAGCACCACACTGCATGGCCTCAAGTGCAGGCATACCAAACCCCTCATAATGGGAGAGATAAATGCTGCAAAAACTATGAGCAAAAAGATTTGCCAAATCCTCATCATCCACATAGCCAATCATAAAAATCTTTTCTTCTAGTTCTTTGAAGCCTTTGATCTTTTCACGCAAAATAGGCAGAAATTGCGCCCATCCTCCCCCGCCCATAACAAAAATGAGATTTTGGATCTTGTGCTTTTGCAGAAATGCCAAAAAATTCTCCACGACAAAAACCAAATTTTTCCTAGGCTCTAAAGAACAAAGACTAAAAACATATTGCACATCTTGGGGAATGCCATATTTGGAGCGAATTTTTTGATTTTTTTGCGCATCAAAATCAGGATAAAAAGTCTTGGAATCCGCTGCAAGAGGAATCACTTGCATTTTCCCTTCTTCCATAAAAGGAAAAAACTCTAAAAAATCTTTCTTGGTATATTGGGAATTAACAAAATAAAAATCCTTGGCATTTAGTGACTGAGATAATGCCTCAAAAGAGAGATGCCCAAAAAAAAGATCTCGGATGAGCGAGGGTTTGGGGAAATATTCTGGTAAAACCAAAGGAATGCAATCATGCAAAAATACAAATTTTATAAAATGCTTGCTAGCTTGAAAGGGGGGGGGCACCATAAAAAAGGGGGAGAAAAAAATCGCTCTTTTAAAACTGGCGATCTCATGGGGATTTGATTTGCTAGAAAAAAGAGAAGCAATGTCACTTATTGGAGGGAGAGGAGCCCTCCTATCTGCAAAAACTTTTTGCACAATCGCCAAAAAAAAAGAAAATGCACGAGTGAAAAGATTTCTTTTTTTGCTCTTGCTTTTGTAATAAAACAAATGAGAAAGCATGCAGAAAATCCTACCTCTTTTTTGTAGAATTTTCCACTCTGGGAAAGATTTCTGCAAAATGCAGTGCGAAGCAATATCAGCATAGAGATAAAAGTCGCATTTTTTACTAAAGTATTGTGCAAAGTTATAGGCTGTGAAATACACCCCGCTTCTATTAGCTGTTTTTCGCACCACATTTGCCAATACACGGCCATCAAAAACTACGACAACTTTTTTCATTCCTCTCTCCTATGTCATCAATTGCTTACCTTGTGGATCGCTTCTCTATGCAAGGGTCCTGCTTATCCCATCATTCTTATTGTTTTTTAGAGGGCTCCTCCAAGGTGCGGACAATCAAGCCAGAGGGGAGGGAAAAAAACTCAATCCATTGCTTTTCTGCTGCATAGTGCTCCCCTAAATCCACCTCATGATCATAGCCCTGCAAATGCAATACACCATGGATAAAAAGCAATGCGATCTCTTCCTCCAAGCTATGGCCAAAAAAATGCGCAGCACCTTGTGCGATGGGAATGCAGATCACCACGCTGCCAAGTGGCATGTTGGCAATCCCCATAGCATCTAAAGGGAAGCTCAACACATCAGTGGGCTTATCCTGGTTGCGATATTCTTTGTTCATGCCTTGAATCATATTTTCATCAACAAACAATAGCTCAATCATTCTTTGGGGGCTTAGGGTCTGTGCGATTTTTTCTAATCGTGCAGTTTCTAACAGCGTAGTTGTTTGATTATCAATCTCTAAGCATCTAGACATAAGATATCTTGAATATGATACATTCCACTAGGCTTAGAGAAAAGCCAAAGGGCTGCATCTATAGCGCCCTTAGCAAAAGTCAGGCGGGAAGTAGCATTGTGTAAAAATTCTAAATATTCACCATCTGCATAAAATCCCACCACATGCCTTCCAGCAACATCCCCACCCCTAAGGCTCATTACTGCGATTTCCTCCCTGCCTCTTGCGCCGATGTCTCCATCACGTCCACTTACGCGCACCCTATCTAGCTCCAAACCGCGCGCCCTTGCACAAGTCTCTGCCAAAGTAAGCGCTGTGCCACTGGGTGCATCTTTTTTGTAACGATGATGGATCTCACAAATCTCAATATCTGCATCAGCAAAATTTTTTGCCACCATGCCAATGGCTGCATTCAAGATAGCAATACCTTTTGACATATTGGTCGCATAGAGCACTGGGGCCCTTTGAGACAAAGACTCTAGCAGCACAAAATCTCTCTGCCCAAGGCCTGTAGTCCCACAAACCAGGGGTTTTGGTGCGTCTTGCAATGCTGCTAAAAGCAGTTGCGTGGCGTGAGGAAGGGAAAAATCAATGATGATGTCACTTGCAGCAATAAAGCTTACAACATCATTGGTGATTAGGCAGTCTTTTGGGAGATTGAGAGAGGTGGAATCACGCAAGAAAGCCGCGCTAAGGGAGCAGGATTCATGCTGAGAAAGAAGCTCTACAAGCAATCTCCCCACTCTCCCGCTCGCTCCAAATACTCCTACTCTCAATCCCTTCTCCCTTTATTTATGAGAATCAAGATATGCGATTGCTTGCAGCGCTGCTGTGGCACCATCACCGGCTGCACACACCACCTGCTTAGGTGCTTGGACCCTGATATCTCCTGCAGCAAAGAACCCCGGGATATTAGTGCGCATCGAAAGATCCACGAGTACACTGCCATATTCATCAGTGTCACAGAGCATTTTGCCATCTTTTTGCTTTAAGATCTGATTGTTCACATCATATCCCACAAAGATAAAAATCCCAGGCACATCAAGCTTGCGCTCTTCATTGGTTTGTGTGTTTTTGATCCTCACGCCTACTACACCCATCGCATCACCTAGGATTTCCTCCACCACATAGGGAGTAAGAAACTCAATTTTTTCATTATTTTTGGCATGCTCAATAGTCACAGGAGCTGCACGGAAGCCATCACGCCTATGGATGAGATAGACCTTTTTACACATTTTTGTAAGATAAATTGCCTCTTCTAGCGCAGTGTCTCCGCCTCCCAAAACTGCTACCTCTTTGTTTTTATAAAAAAAGCCATCGCAAGTAGCACAGGTGCTAACCCCCTTGCCCCACAACTCACTCTCTCCCTTGATTCCTGTTCTTTTGGGACTTCCACCCGTGGTAATAATCACAGATTTTGCTTCATCCTCTTTCCCGTCATTTCTTAGGATTACAAAATGATTTCCTCTCTTTTCTATTCGCTCTACTTCCACCATCTCATGCTTGAGTCCGAAGCGAAAACACTGCTCCTGCCAAGGCTGCATAAAATCCAATCCGCTTAATATTTCCTTAACACCAGGGTAATTTTCAATCTCACTGCTTCCTGTGATCTGTCCACCAGGCATGCCTTTTTCGAATAAAACGACATTTTTTATGCCTCCGCGAGTCGCATACAAGCCTGCAGAAAGCCCAGCAGGACCACCACCAATAATTGCTAAATCTATCATGATAGCTCCTTAAACAATAATTTTTATCCTTAATGGTATTATGGAAATATCAATCTTTAGTAATCCAAAAAGGATTACTAAAAAATCATAAGAGAGAGTCAATTTTTTCTTTGATAACTTGCTTGGAGCTTGCGCCTACGATCTGGTCGACGACTTCTCCATTTTTCATGAAGAGGATTGTTGGAATACTGCGAATTCCAAATTTTGCAGAGAGCTCATCTTGCTCATCGGTATTAACCTTGCAGATTGCTGCTTTGCCTTCATATTCTTTGGCAAGCTCATCAATCACGGGCGCTAACATTCGGCAAGGGCCACACCAAGGTGCCCAAAAATCCACCACTGCCACGCCATTTTGTGTCACAGAAACAAAATTCTCTGAAGTCAATTCAACATATTGTCCCATTACTACTCCTTTTAATCAAAATTTGGAAAAAATTATACACAGTTTTTTTAAAGGGTAATATTCTCTAAAAATAAAATTTCATCATTTTCAATGCAAATTGCATCAATGCAAAAAGGCAAATCCAGAGAATTTCTACACTTATAATATTCAATAGTTTTAATGATTTTTTTCATCTTTTGAGGAGTGATTGCATAGATGGGATTGAAATTTTTCCCGCTTTTGACTTCGATGAAATGCAAAACATCATCCCTCAATGCGATGATATCAATCTCTCCATATCTAGAAAAGAAATTATATTCTGCAATCTCAAAACCCCTCTCCAAAAGATATTCCCCTGCTTTTTTCTCTGCCAACAATCCCTTTTCTCTACTCATCCACATCCCCTAATGCCAAACGACATCTAGTCCAATGGCCCCAATACGCCAAAAACCCAAGTCTCCTAAGATCCCCACACTAATGCCAGAAAAGACCCCGCTTCAATGTGCCTATTGAAAATCCTCAATACGTATAAAAAAAGACCTATCCACGATGAATTCTTGTTTATCAATCTCTTCTAATGCGTGAATGATATTTGCCTCTAAACTGACATGAGTAATGATGCAAAGTCTTGCGATATTTTCTTTGGCTTGTTTTTGTAAAAATACTTCAATAGAAATATCATTTTGACTCAAAATCCCAGCGACTTTTGACAAAACGCCTGCGCGATCAAAAGTGCTTAACCTCAAATAATAACGACTAGTAATCTCTCTTTTATCGCGAATTTTAAAAGAAAAATGCTCCCTTTCAAAGCCAAGCATAGCAGAGTTTTTGCCTCTACCAATTTCAATCAAATCACTAATCACCGCACTAGCAGTCGCATCCCCCCCTGCCCCCGCTCCATAATACAAAGTCTCACCCACACAATCTCCAATCACGCTAATAGCATTCATCACGCCATCCACTTTTGCAATCATTTTATTTTTGTCAATCAAAACAGGATGCACCCTCAATTCGATTTCATTATGGATTTTTTTTGCAATACCCAAGGGCTTGATGACAAAATCAAACTCCTTTGCAAATGCGATATCATCCTCATCAATCTGCGTGATTCCCTCAATAATAATCTCTTCTGGCTTCACATCAATACCATATGCCAAAGACGCAAGGATCAAAAGCTTATGCCCTGCATCCTGCCCATGAATATCAAGACTAGGATCTGCTTCAGCATATCCTAGCTCCTGGGCACTCTTCAAAGCATCTTTGAAGCTAATTTTTTGGCTACTCATTTGTGTGAGGATGTAATTGCTTGTTCCATTGAGGATACCGCGCAATGAAAGAATATGATTTGCGCCTAGTCCATCTTTAAGTGCCTTGATGATGGGGATCCCACCACACACACTGGCTTCAAAACCAATTGGATTATTTTTGGCAATCTGCTCAAGCTCATAGCGATGATAGGCAAGCATTGCCTTATTTGCAGTAACAAGACTTTTATTTTTTTGCAACACTTCCTTAGCGACCTCATAGGCCTCCTCTACACCTCCCATGAGCTCAATAATAATCTCAATTTCTGGATCCTGGATCACACAATCCCTATCTGTGGTTAGCGCGACATCCACATCCCGCACTTTATTCAGATCTCTCACCACTCCTTTTTTGACCACAAGTTTTGCACCAATTCTTGCGCTAATGATATTTGCATTTTCCTGTAAAATCTTCACCACACTGCTGCCAACCACCCCCACTCCAATAATTCCAATTCCAATCTCTCTCATATCTACCTCAATTTTTTTCAAAATGAATTCTTGGATCAACCACCACATACAAAAGATCGCTCACCAAACTTGCAAGCAATCCCAGTAATGTAAAAATATACAATGTCCCAAAAACGACAGGATAATCACGGTGCAATAGGCTATCATACCCCAAAAGCCCCAGTCCATCAAGACTGAAAATAATCTCGATCAACAAGGATCCTGAAAAAAACATTCCCAAAAACACCGCTGGGAAGGAAGAGATCACCAAAAGCATGGCATTGCGAAAAATATGCTTATACAACAGAGCTTGCTCACCCACTCCTTTGATGCGTCCATACATCACATAATATTTTTGCATCTCATCCAAAAAAGAATTTTTCACTAGCAGCACCAAAGTAGCAAATCCCCCGATAGACAAACACAGCACAGGCAAAGTAATATGCCACAAATAATCTCTGATCTTGCCCCAAAAACTCAAATTCTCAAAATCATCCCCCACTAACCCCTTCAATGGGAACCAATCAAAATAACTCCCTCCTGCAAAAAACACAATCAACAAAATCCCAAATAAAAACACAGGGATGGCATTTGCCATGATGATGACTACGCTGCTTATCACATCCCATTTCCCACCATCACGGTAAGCCTTAAAAATCCCAAGCGGGATGCCCAAAAGATAAATAATCAAGGTGCTAAATACACCCAGGCTAATAGAAACAGGGAGTTTTTCTTTGATGAGATCTAGCACACTAATCTGACGATAGTAGCTCTGCCCAAAATCGAGTTTTAGATATTGTTTGAGCATGAGGAAATAACGCTCCCATATGGGCTTATCAAAACCATAAATTTTCTTGAGCTGGGCAATCATCTCTTGATCCATTCCACTATCACCACGATAGGCCCCCACTTTTGCACTGCCTTTAAACACCTCGCCCCCCACAGATTGCAGGGCATCAATTTTTTGCATCATTTGCTCCACTGGACCCCCAGGGGCTAGCTGGATGATAAAGAAATTGATTGTAATAATGCCAAGAAGGGTGGGAATCATGAGCATCAAGCGCTTGAGGATGTAGGCATACATTATTTCTCTCTCCCACTATATTTCTCTCCCTCACTATGCCAATCTGCGCTCCACCAAAGCGCAGGGTTGATGCCATAGCGCGGTGGGATTTTTGGCATTTTGATTCTATCATCATAGGCGATACGATAATAGGGCAGATAAAAATGCGGGATCACATAAAAACCCCAGCACAAAACTCGATCCAGCGCCTTTGTAATAAAAATCTGCTCTTCTTTGTTTTTGGCATTCACTAGGCGCTTGATGAGACTATCCACCACGGGATCCTTGATGCCTGCATAATTGCGACTCCCCTTTGCTGCAGCACTCTTGCTCCCCCAATAATAATTCTGCTCATTGCCTGGAAAAAGCGACTGGCCAATGACTGCTACGATCATGTCATAATCAAAATTTTGCACCAAATTCTTATAGCGCGCTGAGTCCACCACCTCGATATTCATCGTGATGCCAAGGACTTGCAAATTTTTGGCAAAGCTCAAAGCCAGGCGCTCAAATGCAGGGCTTCCAAGTGTAAGCGTAAAGACAAAAGGCTCTTTGGTGCGCTCATCTACAAGGGCAAAATTCTCTATCACAAAGCCTGCTTTTTTTAGCAAATCACGTGCGTATTTGAGATTCTCTCGCAAATTCTCCCCGCGCTTTATCTCTCCATCTGTGCGCGGGATGATATAGACATCCTTCAAGATCCTAGGATCGCGCGCATTGAGGGTTTTTGCATAGGGCTGCAAAATCTCCAATTCCTTTTTGCTGGGGAGGCCAGACATAGCATAAATGGAATGATTAAAAAAGCTCAATGTGCGGCTGTATTGAGAGAAAAAAAGATTTCTATTGCTCCACTGCGCATCAAAGGCATAGAGCAATGCCTCTCGCACCAAGGGATTTTGAAAGAGCTTTTTGCGAGTATTCATAAAAAATCCCTGCATGCCGCTGGGCAGATCATTTTTGATTAGGACTTTTTTAATCTTGCCCTGCTCTATGGCCTTGCCCACATAGCCGCGCGCCCACACCTTTGCTGTGGTCTCTAAGCGCCAATCATAATCCCCTTTTAAAAATGCCTTGAGTGCCACGCTTTCTTCTTTATAATATTCATACACCATAAAGTCAAAATTGTAAAAGCCTACATTTACAGGTAAATCCCTAGCCCAATAATTGGGATTGCGCTCATAAATAATCTTTTTGCCCAAATCATAGCTTTTCACGCTATAAGGACCGCTGCCTAGGGGCTTTTGCAACACATCTTCTCCAAAGGTATTCTTTCCATTTTTCCAATAAAAATGCTTGGGCAAAATCTGCAACTGCCCAAGAATCAATGGCAATTCACGATTTTGATTGGTTCTAAATAAAAATTGCACATGGGAGCGATCTAGTACTCTTGCCTCTTTTACATCCGCATAATACTGATGATAAATCACTGATCCCTTGCTCATTAGGGTATCAAAACTAAATTTTACATCCTCAGCACTCACAGGTACGCCGTCATTAAAATGCGCCAAAGGATTGATATGAAAAATCACAGAATAATGATCCTTTGCCACCTCAATAGAATCTGCCAAAAGTCCATATTGGCTATAGGGCTCATCTAGGCTTTGGGCCATCAAGGTATCATAAACCAACTCCAAGCCCTCTGCGGGATTGCCCTTGAGCAAAAAGGGATTGAGGCTATCAAAGCTGCCTAAAACATAACTTCTAAGAGAACCACCCTTGGGAGCGCTGGGATTGGCATAATCAAAATGTTTGAAATGTTTGTATTTTGGCTCTCCATCAAGTGCGATGGCATCTTGCCCAAACACAGAAGGACAGAGCAAAATCCAAAGCCAAAAAAAACACCAAGGCATTTTTGGTCTTATCAAATTTCCATCCATGTCTGCAGGCTGTTTAGATCTTCATAGCTTGTGAGATTGAGGGTGATGGGGGTGATGGAGACATATCCCTCTTTTGTCGCGGTAAAATCAGAGAGTATGCCATCGCGATCCTTCCATGCAAGAGGCTGGAGTCCTAGCCAATAATATTCATTGCCACGGGGGTCGCGATTGAGATGGGCATTATTACCATAGAGCCGATAACCCTTTTGCGTGATTTTATATCCCTTGCATTTTTCAATTTCAAGCTGAGGGACATTGATATTGATAAGCCTGCGATCTCCTAGTGGATAAGAATGACTAAAAATCTTTTGTACAATCTCGCGGATTACCTTTTTTGCCAGGGCAAAATCATATTCATCTGAGAGATTTTTATCCTTCATGAGCTGAGAGATAGCCAGGGATGGGATCCCTTGGATGGCCCCCTCTATGGCTCCAGCCACCGTACCAGAATAAGTAGTATCCTCTCCCATATTTGAACCTAAATTGATGCCAGAGACGATGAGATCGGGTTTTTGTCCATCTTCATAAATCGCATTGAGCGCAAGATAAACACAATCTGTGGGGCCCCCATCATCTAATTTATAAAAATCATCATCCACCTTGATAAATTTCAAAGGAGAAGTGAGGCAGAGCCCATGGCCACAGGCAGATTTTTCCCTCGCTGGAGCTACAACCAAAATCTGAGCCAAATCACTGAGCGCATCTCTAAGTGCCAACAATCCACGCGATTCAAATCCATCATCATTGGTAATCAAAATTTTTCTCATTATTTTTCCTCAAAATATTTCTGTAGTAAGACCTTAAGATTTTCCTGCAAGAGTGGGGGAAATGCAAATAAGCGCTCCACAATCAGAGCCTTGAGCCTCCTCTGCTCTTCTCTAGCACCAGAGAGTCCTAAAAGATTTACATAGCTATTTTTATTGTAATCATTATTTGTGGTTTTCCCCACACTCTGCGCATTTTCCACCCGATCAATAATATCATCGCGCACCTGGAAAAAAATCCCAAGATCCATGCCAAAATCCCAAAGGTTGCGCAACTCTCCATCAGGCAGATTTGCAATCACCCCACCCATGCAGAGGCTTGTGGCAATGAGCTTGGCGGTTTTATTGAGGTGGATGGCATAAAGCTTTTCTATTTCAAGATGTTGATTTTCAAAATAGCAATCCATTGCCTGCCCAATCACCATGCCCCCAATGCCTCCATAATGGCTCAGCATCTCAATGAGCCTAAGCCTAGTGCTAGGATCAAGATGGGCTTTTGTTAGGAGATAGAAGCTAAAAGTATTGAGCCCATCTCCCACAAGCGTGGCAGTGACTTCATCATAGCTCCTATGCAATGTAGGATATCCGCGGCGCAAACTCGCATCATCCATGCAAGGTAAATCATCATGAATTAGAGAATAAGTATGCAGACACTCTAAAGCCAGCGCTGGTAAAAAGGCATTTTTTGCCAGGGAAAAATTCTGACTACACACCACTGCAAACAACAATGCAGGGCGAAAGCGCTTGCCACCATTTTTGAGCATCTCCCAAAATGCTTTAGCAAATACAGGGTGAAAGCCCTCCATCTCTATGGGATAGCTTTGCAAAAATTCCTCAAATTCCCTCAAAATTTCTAGATATCGCATTACTGCCCCCTGGGATAGACCTTGGTAAAAAACTGAAATCCATTGCGATTTACTAAAAATTCCAAATATCCATAACGCAGATACGCACGCATCAACACCTCTCTAAGATTATCAAACACATCGCCCTTGAGATCCAAGGGATTGACCCTAGCAATCCACAAAATCCTATCTCCAGCCTGAAGATTTTCCAATCCATTTTTTAGCAAATCATTACCCTTGGTGATTTTGAGATTTTTATCAATCCCAATCTTTTGGCTCTCCAAAAAGCTATCTTGGAGTAAAAATCCCCCATAGCGTGCTCTTGCCACCACACTGAGCTCTTTGGTGATGGTCTTTTTGTCTATCTTGCGCTCCACAAGCACACGCACCCTCTCTCCCTCCTTGAGATTGCTAATCACCCACTCAACATTGAGGGATTTTCGCGCGATCTTGTTTTGAATTTTTAAAATTTTGTCATCGGGTAAAAAAGGATTATTTGGGAAAAAGGGATCAATTTGCAACACGATATTTCCCTGGGTACGCACGCCAATATCTCCATAATAGGGTTTTTCCTGGGATAAAAATCGCTCGATATAAGGCTTTGTGATAAATCCTCCCTCTTGGGTAGTAATTCCATAAATTTGATAACAGATGTTGCTAATGACAAGATTTGGGCTAGGAGCCTTTATCTTTAACTTGGCAAAATCAAGAAAGCCCCTTTGATTTTGTAAAATCTGGGTTTTTATCAAAAAGTCAGGGCCGATGATGCTTACTTGAAGCTCTTTTGCAATCTCATCCACAGAGCGTAATACAAAACCACGCACCTCCTTTTGCGGAGCGATGAGATAAAGGCCCACAAAGGGATCATGTCTTAGGATTTTTTTGTTTTTTAATGGGGTTTGTGAGTAGAGGATGAAATAAGTCTTTCCCTTGTAAAAAACGGGTGTGGAGAAATTTTTTTTGTCAAATTTTTGTGCGATTTCATGATAGTGCTTTTGACAATAAGAAAAATCATAACTCCACAAAAAAGAAAAACTAGCAAAAAAAAGAAGTAGCAATTTTCTCAAGAGAGCTTCATTCCCCCAAAGAGATCCAGAGCAAGGTTCTTTTTGTTTTCTTCGACATTTCTATAAGCATCATTGAGCGCGCTCATCAAAAGAATCTGCAAAGATTCCTTATCTTCTAGCAGGCTATCATCAATGCTTAGATCAATGAGCTCTCCTGCGCCATTGATGCTCACACTCACAAGTCCGCCGCCACTTTTTGCAGTGAAAACATTGGACTTTGCCTTTTCTTGGAGATCACCCACACTTTTTTGCATATTTCCTAGCAAATCTTGCAAACCCTTTGCATCAAACATCCTCATTCCTTTATTGTATTTTTTATTGAGACAATGCCATTGCCCTCATCCACAAGCACAACCCTAGGTGCATAATCCCTTAGTTCATGAGCCCCATAGCTGGCATATGCCACGATGATCACAATATCACCCACTGCCACCTTGCGCGCTGCTGCACCATTGATGCAAATCTCTCCATCCTGATCCCCAAAGATCACATATGTAGAAAATCTCTGGCCATTATTCACATCTAGGACATCCACCTTCATCCCCTCCAATAATCCCGCAGCCTCTGCCAATTTCTTATAAATTGTGATGGAGCCCACATAATTGAGATTTGCATCGCTGATACGAGCGCGATGGATCTTGCTATAGAGCATCTCTACTTGCATTCTTGCCTCTTTGAACATCCAAAAAACCATTTTTTGGCAAAACAAAATTCACTTGCCTAGGGGCATAGTGTAGAATCTTATCCAAAAAAATCTTCTCTTCAAGCAAATTTCCAAAAATTAACACATTTTGCAGAGAAAAATTGACACAAAGATCCTGGATGAAATTACCAAAACACTCCCCCATAGAGTCAAAAACCCCATAGCTCAAAGTCGCCTCATCCACCCCTGCGAGCAAAAAACTCATCATAGAGCGCAGGATTTTGGGATAGTCCAAAAATAAATGCCCCTTTTCATCTTTTAAAATCTTGTAATCAATGCGTGGACCCTTGTCACGGACATATTTTCTCGCATTTTCCAAAACGCGAGTGGAATGAGGATTATACTCTTCCTCATAGCCCGCAACAAAAGAAAGCACGCTAAAAAATGCAAAAAGATTCCTTGTAGGCATGGGTGCATCTGGCAGTGCAGAAATCTTTTTCTGCATTTCTGGAAATTCTGCAAAAAAATTCTTGATTAATTTCTCTCCATGAGGGATTTTTTTGATTTTTTCTATCACATTTTTTGCATTACAATCTAGCTCCAGTCCCAGCACACTTTGGTATTTCTCTTCTTTGCCTAGCCAAAAAAATGTCGGATGATTTTTGCTAAAGCAAACAATGAGATTTTTGTCGTTTTGCAAACGCTTATTATTCACAAAAGAGAGAGTTTTTTCATGTGCGGCAATGAGCTCAAATACATTCCCCCTAAAGCTCTTTGTATGCAAAATTACGCCATTTTGGGCGACTACAATTTTTTCTTTTGGTGGGACTTGGCCCTTTTGCTCATAAAAAACCTGCGGGCTTAAATCCCTCAAATCCTCTGGAGAATTTCCCGCGTTTGTGGTGTTTTGCCCGCTAGAATTCTCTAAATTGTTTGCAGAGCCTTGCCCGCTAGAATTTTGCGCTTTTGGGGAATTTTTCGCATTTAGGGGTTCTTGGAAATTGTCTAATTGCGTGAGGAACACATAGCCAATTTCTTGCTTCAAGCAAGCAGCGCCCAAGATGCTCAAAAATAAATCATAGGGCAAAAAGCATTCCAAAAACAATGTCCCAAATTCCTCTGCAAACACCTCTTTTGCACAAAGATCTTGGCTGGGTTTTTCATAACTTGCTAGGAATTGTGCCTGCAAAGATTCTACACGCATATAAGTTTTGACACTGCTTAGATCCCAAAATAGCACTTGCTTGGATTTTTTCTTGCAAGAAAGCAGTACCTTGCCTCTTGTGCTCCGCACAATCAAAGCATCCTCTCTCAGTAGCTCTATGCATTTTTTGAGAGCATTTTGAAGCGCTGTGGGGCTTAGTATAGGAGCAAAGATTTCTAGAGGACTAAGATAGCCCTGCAAGAGAGAAAAATCCCCTATCACCTCCTGTATGACCTTGGCATCTAGGGGCGGGAATGGGGGCATGGGGCGCTTTGGTGCAAGCTCTAAGTCTCTCAAGTCTTCTAGTTCTTTGATAGAGTCAAATTGAAAATAAATGGATATGGGAATGCGAGAGGAGATTGCATCAGCAAACTCTAGCATCTCTTCTTGCTTGGCAAAGAGATAGAAATAATAGTCAATCTTCTCTTCCCACTCCTCCCCAAAAGACTCTGCAAACTCTAACCCCAGCGTGTTTGCCTGAAAGTACAAAATCTCAAAAAGAATGCTTGCGCGCTCTTTATTTGCCAGGGCAAATTTAAATGCAAAGATCATCAACCCCCCTATAGGAATGATTGGCGATGGTCTGCAAAGGAAGGTCTTGGACTCTGACACAGGAGACATCACGCTTTTTTAAAAAATCAATTACAACCTCTTCCATGAGCTTGGCACCTTCCAAAAGCTCATCTGTCAACACAAAAGTCGTATCTTCTCCGATGACATAGGGGACAATACCCACAATATACACTGGTGGCAAATCTCCCATGACTTCAATAAGACGTAGGGTGTGCAACATCTCTACTTCATGCGCACTGCCCGCCCAAGTCACGACATTGGGCACCTTGGAAAAGGGAAAATGATACACCTCCCCCACCTTCGCCCCATCCACACTCACGCAATCTAGTATCAACACCTCATCATAATCTGTGATCATGGGAATGAGGGACTGAGCGAGTGTGCCCCCATCGATAAGATCGAGCTGATGGGGGCTGCTAAACTTATAATTGACCTTGAGATAATTGCACAGATGTACGCCAATGCCCTCATCTCCAAACAAAATATTCCCCACTCCTAAGACCAAAATCTTCATGATTTTTCGTGATATCGAATCCCGCTAATGATTCCATCCGCGCCACCATTGGGGTATTTGATGGAATTCCAGACGACTAGATAAACATGCACGGGAATAAAAAAGATAAATGCCCAGGTTAAAAGATGATGGATATAACGCACATTGGCAAGCCCGCCGCAAACAACCTCCACCCAATTGAAATATCTCCCACAAAATGCACCAAACCCTTCATGATAAACATTGGCATAGAGAGCCAATCCCGTGAGAGAAATGAGCAGCACCAAGACTGCAAGCGTAAAATACACAATGATCTGCAAGGGATTATAAGCACCCTTGATATGAGGATGTTTGCCAATCCACAGATAAGTGCCAATAACTCCAAGCCAGATTTTTGGCTGCAAAAACTGCTTGAAAGAAATGCGCTCTGGAGCACTTTGTTTATCAAAGATAAAGAGATAGAGACGAAAAATAGAGACTCCTATCAGAGAAAAGCCCAACATCAAATGGAAACTTCTGACATAGGCCAATAAAAATCCCGTAGGTTGATGATTGGGATCTCCTTGCAAAAAAGGATAGAAGATATAAAAACCTGTGAAAATCAACCCAAAAATAGCAAATGCCCGAATCCAATGGAACAGGGCAGTTAATTTAGAAAACTCTCTTTCTGCAAAAAAAACTCGCTCTTTCATAGCCAACTCCTTAGATTTTCGCAAAATTTGGCTCTACTTTGTACTCACCAAGCGCATTCCCCTTGGTATCCATCATATGTACAGAGCAGGCGATGCATGGATCAAAGGAGTGGATGGTCCGAATGATCTCTAGGGGCTTTGTGAGATCTACGATTTTGGTGCCAATCAAACTTGTCTCAAAAGCTCCCTGCAACCCTTTGTGATCCCTGGGACCTGCATTCCAGGTGGAGGGCACCACAGCCTGATAATTCTCCACGATACCATTTTTAATCCTCACCCAATGGCTGAGCATGCCTCGTGGTACATTGCCAATATATCTTCCTTGATATTCCTTATTTTTATCGATGATATAGGGCGCACAAGTACTGTGATCGGATTTGAGATTCTCTACCAAGGTCTCAAATGCCTTTGCTCCATGATTGCAGATTACTACAGCCTCAATACATCTTGCTGCAGTTCTACCCAAGGTGCTAAAAAGTGCCTCGATTGGCAGTCCCGTGTCTTTGAGGAATTGTGTCGCCACGGGAGTGATATAAGGATTCTTACCAGCCAGTCCCACCACCACAGATGCCAATGGTCCTACCTCCATGGGCAATTCATTATATCTTGGAGACTTGATCCAAGAATATTTGCCCTTCATATCCAAAAGCTTAGAATCCACCATTTTCCCCTCAGGTCCAAGACTCTTTCCATCTTTAAATCCTGTGTAATTGGGATTGGTTTGTCCTACATAAGGATGCAATGCCACTTCATTGGTGTTTTCATATTTGTACCAAGAATTTGTAACCTCTTCTTTGATGAGATTTTCATCAATAGGATGGACTCTAGAGAGATCTCCATCTAGCACAACACCAGTGGTGAAAAGGAATTCATTGGGGCCAATTTGCATTTCTGCATGAGAAATAAAGTTTTTGAGATTGCAGCCTTTTAACACAGACTGCTCTTTATTAAAGGCCCTTCCTGCCATAACCAAATCCGCATAATAGGCATGATGCACAAAATCACAAACCATGTCAAATTTGGCCTTCCATTCCCCCAGTCTTGTAGGATCTAAAATATCCATCACAGATGTTACGCCACCCACAGTAAGGCTTTGGGGATGGGGCTGCTTGGCTCCAAAAATGGCCATCATTTTAGCAAGCTCCCTTTGAATCTCTAGAAGCTTGAGATAATGAGAAAGCACGATCAAATTTTGCTCTGGGGTAAAATGATAAGTTTTATGCCCCCAATAACCATTATTAAATGGTCCCAAAGCGCCTTGTTTTACAAAATCCCCCACTCTTTTTTGCACTCTTTTTAATTCATCCTCCCCTGTATTTGTAGGCAAATCTGTATATTTAAACGCCTCTTTAGAAGCCTTGGCAGGATCTGCTTTCAGAGCAGAAGTGATATCACACCAATCTAGTCCATGCAAGGTATAAAAATGCACCACATGATCATGCAACATCAAAGAAATATTCATAAGACTTCGCACCATCTGCGCATTGAGTGGAGGTTTGATACCTAAAGCATCTTCTACCGCCATAACTCCTGCCTTATAGTGACTAAAAGTACAAACTCCACAAATTCTCTGTGCAATAAATCCCGCATCCCTGGGATCGCGCCCCTTGATAATGGTCTCTAGTCCACGAAACAATGTAGAGGAAGAAAAAGCATCCGTGATAACATTATTCTCATCTACAATTACCTCGATTCTCAAATGCCCCTCAATCCTTGTAATAGGATCCACTACGATTCTTTTTGTCATTTTCTCTCCTTTTTATTTGCTTTTTGTCATGGTGGAAATGATGGCATGTGCAGCAATTCCAATACCAACAGCAGTGAAGATCACTGTGCCTACATTGTCCGCAGTCCTATCTGCACCGATTCCATCAAAACCAGTATGGAAAAGTCTATTACCAATGGGTTCTTCAAAAGGACTCATGGTGTCCCAAAAATTGGGCTCACTACAACCAATGCAACCATGACCTGCTTGGATGGGCCAGCTGGTGTGGGAGTTGAAGCGAAGTTTGGAGCAGTTATTGAAAGTGTATGGGCCCTTGCAACCCATTTTGTAGAGGCAGAATCCTCTTTGGGCATTTTCATCCCCAAAAGATCGCACAAATTCTCCAGCATCAAAATGTCCCCTTCTCTCGCAAAGATCATGAATCCTATTTCCATAAGCCCATTTTGGACGATTGAATGCATCCACTGCAGGCAATGTCCCAAACATCACAAAATACAACACATTTCCCACGATATTCTTTTCGCTAGGAGGGCAGCCTGGAACATTGATGATGGGTTTAGTGATGATTTTATGCAGCGGTGCTGCGGAGGTAGGATTGGGCGCTGCTGCTTGCACGCCGCCAAAGCTTGAACAAGTACCAATTGCAAAGATCGCAGCTGCGCCCTCTGCTGCATCCCTGCAGGCTTGCGCACCCGTCCTACCATGTGCGCCAATGGTGAGGAAATACTCTACAGTGGGGATTCCACCCTCTACCATCAAAATATAATTCCCCTTGTGCTTTTTTATCGCATTTTCTAAATTTTCTTCAGCCTGATATCCTGCAGCCGCCATGATGGTCTCATGATACTCTAGATTAATCGTATCAAAGATGATGGAATCAATGCTAGGATCTTCTGTCCGCAATAAGCTCTCACTACAACCCGTACACTCTGCCATATGCAACCAAATCACTGGCAGGCGGTTGGCCACCTCTGCTGCCCTAGCAGTCAATGGCGCAAAAGCTGCTGGCAATGCAAGCGTAGCAGTCATAGCACCAGCCCATTTCATAAAATCTCTTCGATCAATCCCCTTTTTACTGAGCTCTGCATCCAAATTCTTGTCTTCCTTGCACGCAGGAAGCTCTGCCAAAAAATCCAGCCTTTTTGCAATCTTTTTAAATAAATGTTCTTCATTTTTCATTGTTTTTCCCTTGTCCTTCCCTTGTCTTTGATTTGCTATTGTCACTTTACCTGTATCCCAAAACCCTTGAGAATCTATAAAAACCAGACAATTCCCGATTATACTATTAATTTGGGAAAAAGAAGATGGTGATTTTTTAATAATTTTGCTTGCATTTTTTTAATTTTTTTAATACGTTTTGAATTTATTTCATACATTTGGAGAATTCACATGAGGAATGGAGCGCACGGAAAAAACACGCACATGGTTCGCGCAGGGTTGAGCTTGGCGCTGGGAGGTTTGCACCCAAGCTTTCGCTCCTGAAAAATCCGCGACAACAATCACCCCTTCATGCACGCAGAATTTCATCCCTTTCACGCATTTTGCAGCAGCCCCAGCATCGCCCTTTGATCCAGCCACTGGGTATTTTTGTCACTGCTATATTCAAATCCCTCTGCCACCTTTGAGCCCCTTTCCTGCAGCCGCGTCATGGAATAATCAATTGGGGTTTGAAACTGAATGGTGGGCACAAGGATGAAAAAATACTCAAATTCTAAGCAGAGATGAGAATCATCTTTTGGGATCATAACCTCATGCAGCTTTTCCCCAGGACGGATCCCGATGACTTTGATGGAGAGATGAGGTGCGAGGGCTTTGGCTAAATCCACAATCTTCATGCTTGGGATCTTGGGGACAAAAATCTCCCCTCCATGCATCCGCTTTAGATTTTTTATCACAAACTCCACCCCCTGATCTAGGGTAATCCAAAAGCGTGTCATACGCAAATCAGTAATGGGCAGCTCCCCTGCCCCCTCCTCTATCAATTTTTTGAAAAATGGCACCACGCTCCCACGGCTGCCTACGACATTGCCATAGCGCACCACACTAAATTTGCTTCTTGCAGCCCCTTTGATATTATTTGCCGCAACAAACAACTTATCACTACAAAGCTTAGTGGCACCATAGAGGTTGATGGGGTTAGCAGCCTTGTCTGTGCTAAGGGCGATGATATGACTCACGTTATTTGCAAGTGCTGCATCAATCACATTACTCGCACCTTCAATATTTGTCTTAATACATTCCATGGGATTATATTCTGCGATTGGAACATGCTTGAGCGCTGCAGCATGGATGCAAATATCCACGCCATTTAATGCGAGTTTCAATCTCTCTTTATCCCTCACATCACCGATAAAATAACGCATGCAAGGATGATTAAAGCTTTGCGCCATTTCATATTGCTTGAGCTCATCGCGACTATAGATAATGATTTTTTTGGGTTGATAATTCTGCAAAATCTTGGCAGCAAATTTCTTGCCAAAGCTACCTGTCCCTCCAGTAATCAATATGGTTTTTTCATTGAGCATGCTCCCTCCCTACCAATGATATTCTATGGTTGCTGTAAAAATTCGAAATTGACCAAAATTTGGGGATTGGTAGAGAGTCATGACATTATTTTTGAATGTGACAGAATAAGCCGCACCCAAAACAAAATCCCTGAATTTATACTTCCCTCCCAGGGCAAACATAAGCCCATCTGAGTCTGGGATTCCGATTTTGTCTTGGGGTGCAGGGGATTGATCATAAGCAACCCCACCCATGAGACGAAAATTCCTATCTTGATAGGTCACACCTAGACGAAAGGTATTAGTATCCCTCCAGCCCGCACCCATATTACTCACTCCAGAAAAATTTGCCAGGCCCACCATTCCCTTAAGTTGTTCTGAGCTGAAATATTGCACCAACCCACCATAGCCCGTGTAATTGGCATTTGCAAAATTGGGAGTGACTCGGAAATTTGGACCCTTTTCCCAAAAAGTGCGCTCATACACCCCCTCTATTCTTAGTTTGTGGTGAAAAAATTCATGCGCATAAGCAAGGGTCAGGATTTGGGGCATATTCACTGCGATATTGAGATTAGTCTTTGTCAATACATTTCCCATCGCCCCACCCACATAACTCGTGGCCTCTAGCGAACCCTTCATATTAAAGGGCACAGAGGAATTAAAAACCACAGAAAACATTCCATTTTCAAACACCCGCAGACTCGCAGCCAGGCGATACCCCACAGAGAGAGCCTTGCCCTGGGATCTTTGATAGACCTTTGTGGTGCCATACATAGTGGTTGTTGAGGTTTTAATAATGTCTGCTAGATTTCTATAATCTCCAAATCCAAAAAATTTCACGGCATTATGCATTGCTGAGCTAGGGTCAATCAACTCTTGGAGCATTTTCTTTTGTGCTGGACTCATCAATTGAGAGGGAATGTGATTGATTCCAATGGAATCCATATCCGCGCCTGTGAGCGCCATGCAGGAATTTCTAGGATCTGTACAAGTCGAAGGCGCACTAGCGGGTTTTTGGCCATTCCACTGCATGGGGACATAGACTACGTTATTAAAGCTTCCCATGGCATACATGATCCTAGGACCCACGCCAATAGAGAATCGATCTCCCACCGTATAACTCATTGAGGGAGAAAACTCCACCATCATAATGAATACATCCTGCAAAAACTCTCCACCCTGACCCTTCCAATTCATCGCAAGACCCGAACTTGCCACAAAATCCGCCCCAAAGGTGAAGCCATTTTTGGTTCTAGATTTGTAAAAAAACTTTGGCAGGATGAAATTGGTCACACCCGTATATCCAGATACGACCTGAGAATAGGGCTCAGCACTTAGGACATTTACTGTCCTTGGGACTTCTGGGATACTCCCCCCAAAAGCATTGACAAGGGGCTTAAATGTATTGGCCAAGCCTAATAATTTCTCCATTTGGGGAGTATATGCGATTTTGGTGACAGAATACAGTCCTTGATTTGTAGAGGGGACATGGAATTTGAATGCTGGAATCTGGAGGAGAGAAACTGCGAGCTCAAATTCACTCTTGTTTTCTCCCCAGTCATTGACAAATCCCATATTCGCAGGATTGTAAAAACTAGCATCCGCACCCCTAGCCCCTGCGACATAGGCAGAGTTTAGCGCTGTACCATTCAAAGATTGTTCCTGGACCTTGAATCCGCTTGCAGATAGTAGGCCCATGGTCAATAAAAATGAAATCTTCTTTTTCAACAATCACCTCAGCTACTAAAGTGCTAATTATAGTCAAATTGCTTAAAAAATCTCACAACAAAGCAAAATCCTTAATTTTTACCCTCATTTTTGGATTTTTATAAATTTTGAGCAATCAGCTCCAAGGGATGGGCAAATACGATGGGAAGGTCCTCTTCTTTGAGCAATGCATCAATTTGAATCCTGCAAGCGCTGCACTCTGCGCTCACTACATTTGCGCCACTAGCAACGATGTGAGAGATTTTTTGTTTTCCCACCGCTCTTGTTATTTTCGGATTGTTAAGCTGGATGCCCACTCCCCCAAAACCACAGCATTTTTGAGAATCTCCAAGCTCTTGCATAGCGAAGTTTTGTTTTAAAAGCCTGCGGGGCTCTTCTTTGCTTTTTAGCACATGGCAGGCATGGCAGGGATCATGATAGGTGAGCAGGGCTTCTTTCTTGGGCTTGGATTTTAGCAAAGAAGAGAGCTCTGTGTGTTTTTCAAAAAACACCGTGCTTAGCATGATTTTTGGAGCAATCCTCTCCCAGCGATCCTGCCATTCTTTTTGCTCATAAAGCAGCAAAACCTGCCTCCAATTCTCACACATCACTGCTGCACACGTGGCCTCTGGCACCAAGATTGCCTCCACATCATCGATGAAATCCTCAAAATACTCAATATTTTTTTTGATCAACAAAAGTGTGGTTTGCATATCCCCACCAAAAAGCGCAGGCGCAGCGCAACACTCCTGGCGGGGTAGAATTGCCTCTATTTTTAGAGCATCCAAGATCTTTAGCAAAGCCTCCCCAGTGCTAGGATAATTATAATTTGCCAAGCAACCAATAAAAATTGCCACACGCCTTTTTTGCCCCTTATTCCCTAGCTTTTCTGGCTCTAGAGGCTTTGTGAGATTTAGTGGCGCTAGTGGCTCTTTGGACGCTGGAAGATTTGAGGGATTTCGGGGTGAAAAACTCATTTTCCTAGGGTCTAGAGGGCCTATGAGTTTGATGGGTGCTAGGGGATTTGCGGGGCTATAGACATTGGCAGAGTTTGTGCCAGTGCTGCTTTTTTGCCCCCTAGGCAGATTTTTGTGACGGGACAAAAAGGAGCGATGAGAAAAGGGGAGCTTAAACAACACACCTATCTCCTTGCTTTTGAAGGCGCATGCAGGGATGCATGCCATCACAGAAAATACCACATTCATCAAAAAACGATGACGCAGCAAAAAATAATAAAAACGCTCAAAGACTCCCTTTTTTTGGCGAGATCGTGCCTGCATGATGGCAAAATCCACTGGCAGCCCCAAAGGACAGGCGCTCACACAATGTGCACATAAAAAACAAGACTGCAGCGCAGCGCCTGCCTTGTTGCTGATTTCTACTCCCTCAATCAACTCCAAAAAACCCCGAGGAGAATGCACCTCATCGCGATGGACTTGGTAGGTGGTGCATGCTTGGATGCATTTGGCGCATTTTACACAAGCAGAGGGGATTTTTTGCATCACACAGTTTTAGAAAAACGTCTCTCTTCAAGAGGAATTTTTTCTAAATATGCATCAAAGCACATCGCGATATTGCGGATTAGCATGCTCCCTGTGGGATTTACAAAAATTCCCTGGCTATTGACCTCTAATAAATCATCCCGCACCAATTCCTGCAATGCTAAAAGCTCCTTGGCAAAATATTCTCCAAAATCAATAAAGAATTTTTCTTCAATCCTCTGAAAGTACAGCCTTGAATTATTCATAAGCTCCATAATCACTTCTTTACGCAATATATCATCAAAGCCTAGCACGATGCCCCGCTCCACTGGCAGCATCCCCCTATCCAATGCACTTTCATAGGAATGCATATCTTTATAATTTTGCGTATAATAATCCACTCCCTCGCCAATAGAAGTCAATCCTATGCCAATGGTCTGGGAAAATCCTCGCGTAGTATATCCTTGGAAATTGCGTCTAAGCTCACCTTTTTTGCTAGCCAAATAGAGCTCATCTTCCATGCGGGCAAAATGATCCATCCCAATCATCTTATAACCCCAATTCTCCAAAAACTTGATGGTATGCTTGAGGATCTTTAACTTCTCCTCAGCGCTTGGCAACGTCTTCTCATCAATATTCCCCATAGTGCGCTTCATCCATGGCACATGCGCATAATTAAAAATCGCAAATCGATCTGGCCCCAGGCTCACTGCCTTCTGCAAAGTCTCTTGGAAGCGGGAGAGACTTTGATGGGGCAGTCCATAAATCAAGTCAAAATTGATGGAGGTAATCCCATGCTTGCGCGCAATTTCTACCACTTCTTGCATCAATTCCATGCTTTGAAAGCGATTGACTGCTGCTTGCACCCTCTCATCAAAATCCTGCACTCCAAAACTCACACGATTAAAGCCTCCGTTTTTTAGCACAATCATCTGATCCTCTGTAAAATGCCTAGGATCAATCTCACAGCTCACCTCAGCATCGCTGGAAAAATTCACAAATACCTCGCGAATCATAGCAATCACCTCTTCTAATTGCTTGGCGCTAAAATACGTAGGAGTGCCCCCACCAAAATGCAATTGCACCACCTCTCTTTTGGTATCCATGCTCTGTCTGATAAGCTCCAATTCCTTGCGCAAATACGTAAGATAGCGCACCTTTTTTTCTTCGCTATTGGTATAGATCACATTGCAGGCACAAAAATAGCATGCACTTCGACAAAAGGGCAAATGCACATAAAGCGATAGGGGCAGATCCTTGTGCTTGTCATTGCGCAAAAAAGAATCCCTCAAATCATTGTGTTGAAATTTTTGATGAAATTCCACCGCAGTGGGATAGCTTGTATAGCGCGGCCCAGATTTTGAATAAGAAGAAAATTTTTTAAAATCAATCATGAAAGTCCTCCACTATAAGCTTCAAAATTCATAAATAAATTGGGATGTTCTTTTTTGATTTCTTGCGCAATCTTCATGCTATCAATGCTTGGAAGACTCCCATCTTCTTGGCGCAGGGATTCTATCTTGCTCATTGCCACACTCATGGCATCATCAAAGTCCACAGGAGTGAGACTGATGAGATCGCGCTCTAACTCCACGCGCAAGCGATCTTCATGAGCGCGCCTAATGAGTGAAATCATGTTACGCAGGACCTTTTGAGGCAGCACAATGTATTTTTCATTTTTTTCATCATTCAAGATCCATGGCTCATTTTTGGAAAATTCCCCGCTATGAAGATGGAGCTGTTTGGTTTGGGAATCAATGCTTTGCAAAAAAGCCTGATTATTGGATCCAAAAAATTCTATGATTTTTTTTTGCTTTGTTCTAGCCATACCATAATTCCTTTTTGCACATGTAAGCGATTTTCCGCTTCTTGAAATACTCTACTCTGCTTACCTTCCAATACCTCTGCACTCACCTCTTGTCCACGATATGCTGGCAGACAATGCAAGAAAATGGCTTCTTTATCCGCTAGGGCCATTATGGAGGCATCGATGCAATACTCTCTAAAAGCTCTTTTGCGTGCCTCTTTTTCTTCCTCCTGCCCCATAGAAATCCAAGTATCTGTGACCACCACATTGCAATCTTTGATGGCCTCACGCGGATCTTCAAAAATTTTGATCTTATGCGTGCTGATAGATTTTGCAAACTCTAGCACCTCAGAATTAGGGAGATATTCCTTGGGGCAAGCAATATGGAGTTCAAAACCCATTTTTGCTGCAAGTACAAGCCAGGAATGTGTCATATTATTGCCATCGCCAATATACACCACTCTAGGATCTTGCTTATGAGCAAAATCCTCAAAGCTACCTTTGTTAAAAATGCCACACTCTATCATAGTGAGATAATCTGCCATCACTTGAAGGGGATGATAGAGATCACTAAGGCCATTAATCAATGGGACATAGGAATATTTAGCAAATTCCTCCAAGCGCTCATGTTCAAAAGTCCGAATCATCACCATATCCACCATGGAGCTAATCACCCTTGCAGTATCTGCAATACTCTCTCCGCGACTTAGCTGGATGTCTTTGTTGGAGAGAAAGATCCCCATGCCCCCTAGCTGATAGATGCCTGTCTCAAAACCCACGCGGGTGCGAGTGGAGTTTTTCTCAAAAATCATTCCTAGGGTTTTTCTATGCATCAGGTCACTGATTTTTCCTGCTTTATGGTCTTTTTTGATTGCAATGGCAAGCTTGAGAATCTCAATAATTTCTGATCTCTCATAGTCCCTTAAAGTCAAAAAATGTCTCATCGTCACAAACCCTAAAAATAAAAAATAATCTTGATTCTACAAAAAATCCCTTAATCCCTTGTGTAATTTTAAAAATTCTCCCCTAGGCCCGGGATTTATGCAAAAATTTTAAAATCTCATCTAAAATCTGCTCCTCCTCATCTGCCTGCAAAAATTTCTTATTCCCATCACCAAAAAAAAGCGTAATGCTTTTTTTGAAATTAGAGATTTGTGTAATCCCAAGCCCCCTTGCTAGGATCTTAATCAAAATCAGCTTCAAAAATTGCTTTGTATAAAAATCAAGTTCACCAAAGCGATCGGCAATCTCCCCTTCAATGGCATAGACACATTCCTTGTCCTTGCAAAGAGATAGGCGCCGATAAAGCTCTAGGCGCAGGGTATCACTAGAAATGAGATGAGAATCAAGATAGGCAGAGACTTGGAGTTTGAGCTCCACATCCCTCTCTTCTATCTGCTCCTTGTTGCTGCTTAATTGATAAATCGCATCCTCTAACATCTTGAGATAGAGATTATAACCGATGTTTTTGATATGCCCACTTTGGGCCTCTCCTAGCAAATTTCCCCCGCCTCTAATCTCTAAATCCTGATAAGCAATCATCGCACCACTACCCAAAAAAGAATTTTTCTCCAGTGCTAAAAGGCGCTTGGTGGCTTCTTGCGTGATAGATTCCCTATCATCAATAAGATAGTAGCAAAACCCCTCTCTATCTCCTCTTCCCACTCTTCCGCGTAATTGGTGCAAGTCTGCCAACCCAAAATGATCTGCACCATCAACAATAATAGTATTGGCATTGGGAAGATGGATGCCAGATTCCACGATGGAAGTACAAAGCAAAAGATGGGTTTTTTTCTCCGCAAAAGAAAGCAGAATTTCCTCTGTAGTCTTAGAATCAATCTGAGAATGCAGGAGGGCAATTTCTAGCTGAGGCAGTAATGCCTTGAGTTCGCGCTCAATCATGGGGATATTTGCAATATTGTTATGGATATAAAAAACCTGTCCATTGCGGCGCAATTCCCGCAAAATCACCTCTTTAATCAAAGAGGCGCTTTTTTCCTTGACAAAAGTTTTGGTGCTTTGGCGCTCACTTGGAGGAGTGAGCAAAGAACTCATTCCCTTGATTTGCGAAAGTGCCATATTTAATGTACGCGGAATGGGGGTAGCAGACATGCTTAGCAAATGCACATCTTTGCTCAAAGATTTTATCGCCTCTTTTTGTTTCACGCCAAATTTATGCTCTTCATCAATTACAATAAGTCCTAGATTCTTAAAGCCAACTCCAAGCAGGCTATGCGTCCCTACCACCACATCAATCTTCCCCTCTAACAACCCCTGTAATATGCCCTTTTTTGACCTTGCGCTCACAAATCGATCCAGCCTCGCGACTCTAAGACCCTTGAGGCGTTCTTTCAAGGTGTGATAATGCTGCAGAGCCAATAAGGTAGTAGGAACAATCATTAAAGCCTGAAAGCCATTTTGACACGCTGCATAAATGGCATTCATCGCCACCTCTGTTTTGCCAAACCCAACATCTCCGCTTAATAGCCTATCCATCACCTGACCACTTGACATGTCTGCAAAAATCTCTTGGATACACCTCTCTTGATCCTCTGTAAGAACAAAGCCTGCTTGTTCTTTAAAAAACAAAATCTCAGGCAGAGTGGTGTCAATTTTTTTGCCTTCAATAAGCTTACGACGCGCTGCCAAAGAGATGATAGAATCTGCAATTTCAAAGAGCTTTTTTTTGATTTTTTCTTTAAGTTTTGCAAAGCTGCCCTTGCCAAGCCTATCCATCATGGGCACACCACTAGATCCAGCTACATAACGATCGATGAGATTGAGATTTTCCACTGGCAAAAGCAAAGAATCCCCTCCCTGGTAATCAATGCGAATAAAATCCCTAACTGCCCCCAAGATCTTTGCCTGCTCTATCCCACCAAACACCCCGATACCATATTGAATATGCACCACATATTCCCCTACATTTAGTTCATTGATGGCAATGCGTGGCTTTTGTTTTTTTCTGCTTTTTTGGATTTGATTAAGGGAAATGATAAAACAATCAGGTGTGGAAATATTTACCACAAGACTAGAGATTTCTGCATGGATTTGCCTTGCTTCAAATTGCTCTTTTAACATCTGTGTTGGCACAAGAATCGTGATGGGTTTGTCTGCATTCAAATCCAAAAAATACTCCAAATTCTTGGCTTCTATGCGAATGTCTGCATAATCTTTTTGCTCCTGCAAGCTTGGCAATTGCAAGAAAAATTCCTTGCCATAGGGACTATCGCTCACAAAATCAAAAACCTCTGTGAGGGAGTTTTTTGCATTGGGGCTTAAAATTGTATGCATCTGCCTCAATGGCTCCCATCCAAGATCCCCCAAACACCAAAATCCTAGAGAAAAAATATCTTTATAAAAACTATCTGTATCAAGACCTGCAATTTCTTCTATCATCCTTTCATATTGCTCTTTGGAGAGATGAAACACCGCTGGAGGAATGCTAAGACTCTCTAGCTCTAGGGTTTTGCTTTTTTGGCTTTGCACATCAAATTCCCTGATGCTCTCACATTCTATGTCAAAAAAACTCAAGCGATAGCTCTTGTCTTGCGGGATGGCAATATCAAGAATATCCCCGCGAAAACTCACCTCCCCATCCATCTCGACAATCTCCACGACCTCATAGCCAAAATGAACCAATTTTTCTTTGAGATCGCGCACATCCAAGGGCTCTTCTTTGGAGATCACAAAGGGCTCTAACAATTCCTTTTTGGGAAGGGGGTAGAGCACGCTAGAAAGAGGAGCAATCAAAAAGCAATCTTGTGCATAAAATTCGCGCAAGCCTACCAATAAGTCCAAAAATTCCTCTTGAAAACTCCTTAGATCCTCCCCCTTTTTGGCACGAAAATCTGGCAGCACTAGAGGTTTTTTTGTCAAAATTCCTTTTTCATAGCAATACTCTGCAAGATGGAATGCGCTTTGGGCTTCTTTATCATCTTCTACAACAAGAATCTGAGGGGGTTGCTTTTTTGTGAGATGTGCATAGAGATTTGCTTGCATTATTTTCCTTGCTTCTCATTTTCCTTCAAGGTGATCTTGCTCTCACCAATGAAAATGCCCTTGCGCTCAATGACAAATTCCGGAGTAATTACCTTTCCCTCAATCTTGCCCATGGGTAAGATTTCCACCACCTCACTCTCTGCTATACCTTCAAATTTTCCACTCACAATGAGTTTTTGTGAGACAATATTCCCATGAACATGCCCGCTTTTGCCAATCATCACAGTGTTTTTGGAATGGATATTTCCCTCAAATTCTCCATCAATATGCAAATGACAAGAAATCTCAATCTCGCCCTTTACTTTTGTCCCCTGTGCGATAATGGTTGCAGCTCCTGCCTTGATAGGAGCATTAGATTGCTGATTAGCGCTAGTAAAGATTGCCATGCTACGATCCTTTCCTTTTCAAAGATAAAATCAAAGTTTTTCATATTCCATTTCGCAAAATTATAGGGATTTATTGGAGTGTTTAAAAATCGCACTTCATAATGCAGATGCGACCCTGTGGATGCTCCTGTATTGCCGCTATAAGCAATAATCTGACCCTTTTTGACAAACTGGTATTTATGCACCAAAATGGAATTGAGATGCGCATAATAAGTTTTGAACCCAAAAGAATGCGCGATTCTTACCAAATTCCCATACCCGCCATTCCATCCCAATGCCCCAAATTCTACGACACCATCAGCTGTGGCATAAATTGGGGTATTAGTCTTTGTGCTAAAATCCATGCCAGAATGATGATGCAAAATATGAAAAATGGGATGGATGCGCGAACCAAAACTCGCAGAAATTCTCACATACTGATCTAAGGGGAAACCATTGGGGATGAATTTCATAATAAAGGCCTTTTGTGTGCCTGTGATATTTGCCACATCAATTCGATCCAAAAAACTCCCCTGTATTACAGCATCCTCGGGTTTTGAAACCCCAATAATGTCCTCTAAATCATCAATTCTATCTCCAGCAATATTCATCTCCTCCAAACGCTGATGGATTTGGTGATTAAGAGAGGCATTAATCTTCATGGTTTTTTTGAATTCTTGATGCAGGATTGCTTTTTTTTCATCAATGTCTTTAATCTCTGTACGCGCCACACTGATTGCAACGATACTAAAGACCATCAACGCCAAAAGCACAAGCACTGCATATAGGGCAATTTGCTTAAAAAGCATGCTGACATTCATGCAATAACTTCCCCTGTGATCTGTGATCATCAATACCAATCTTCTATGATTCATAGACTTTTTTCACCATGATGATTTTGATGGTCTTGAAGTCTCAAAATATCCTTAATCACCCACACCAAGCTTTTCCAATCAATATTTTTATCCTGAAGCAAAACTTCATTAAAATTTTTTTCGCTCCACTGTGTATAAAGCTCGCTATCTAGGGCCTTTCCTACAAAGGATACTTCATAATACAATGCAGGATTTTGCTCCTTGGTACTCATGGGTGCATATCCAATCAAAGTACCCTTTTTGACAAATTGCCCACGCTTTAATACCACATTCTCCAAATGCGCATACAAGGAACTAAAACCAAAGGAATGATTGAGTCTCACATAATTGCCAAATCCCTTTTTATAGCCCGTACGAATGCTTTCCACCACGCCATCTGATGTGGCATAAATTGGGGTTTTCAAAGCAAGCGTATAGGAAATACCTAGGGGCTGCTTTTGTTTTTTGGCTCTTTTGCCCTCAGGAGAAAAGGCCCTCTGCCTGTCTTCATACTCAATAATGGGATCGCCATTTGGAACCAGATTCAAAATCATCTGCTTTTGGGAGGGGCTTAGATTTTCTAGATCGATGTCATCAAATTGATGATGGGGCTTTTGATTATTTTTTTGTGTATCAATGATGGTTTCTAAATCTCCAATTTTTTGATGGATGACATCAAGCTCATTGGTTTTTTTCTGAATCTGGTCTTTGAGATTTTCATTTTGCTGATAGATGTAGAGATATTCAGAAATCGCGATATTTTGCTCCATTGCAACATTTTCAATGCTCTTCATCAAAAAGCGCAGGGAAAAAAACGCTCCAATGAGGGAAGCCAAAAGTCCTAACACGCCAAAAAAAATGATTTTTTTGATGTGTTTATGGACTTGAAACTGCCTAGATCCCCTTTCATCCACGATGGTAATGACAAGTTTATTTTGCATAACCACCCCGCAAAAATGCCTCCACCACACTAAAAGATCCAAAAACAAGATAGTTTTTTTGCGGGAGGATTTTTGCAAAAATCTGATAGGGAATTTCTAGCTCTTTTAAAATTTCTTCTAAAATGCTTTGCTGCAAAATCCTGGGATGTTTGATGGGCAAAATCTCTAAAAGCTCAATATTCTCACGCAGATTCAAAAGGATGGGACGCACATTTTTTTGGGCATAGGAATTGTAGATGAGATGGATTTTCTCTCCCCGCAGGATTTGTGCAATCTGCAGGCTTGCATCCTCATTATGCCCCACATCTAGGATGATATTAGGAGCGATTTTTTCAAATCTTGCGCGCAGATCCAGTTGCATGGGAAAATTAGGAGGAGCAAACCCAAGAAGCCTCAATGCACAGCATGCTGTATGGAGATTTTCTCGCAAAAAAGACACAAGGGGAGGAGTGGTAAAGTTTTGGGATGTGGTTTGATGAGTCACGGCCATCACATCAGCAGCAGAGGGATTTGCAAGGGAAAAAGAATCCAAAAAATCCCAATCACAAGACTCAGCCAAAAATAATTCTGCGTTTTTTTGCGTAGCAATCTCTTTGGCAATGCTTAACACTTCTTTGTGATTTTGCTTTGCTAGTAATGCACGCCTCCCCATCGCACGCAGCTTTGTAGCAGCAATTTCTGCGATACTTTCCCCTAAAAGCTCTTGGTGATCTGTGCTGATGGATGTAAAAATATTGAGCTCATAATCCAGGCAAGAAGTGGCATCAAACTCCCCACCAATTCCCGCCTCCATGATGAGATACTCCACATCTTGAGCAAGGAAAAGCGCAGCAAATGTGACATATTCAAAATAGCTCGCCTCCTGCAGGAAGTCAAACCCTTGTAAAAATTCTTGCGCAGCATCAAGTGCCTCATGGCAAACACAGGCGCCATTTTTGTAAAAGCGCTCGCTGATATCTAGGAGATGGGGTGAGGTAAAATGCAGCGTGCTTTTGCCAGCAGATTGCAAGGCTTGTGCTAAAAATCTCCCCGTGCTGCCCTTTCCATTGGTGCCAAGGATTTGGATGGCATGGGGAGGGAGGGAGAGGTTTGCAGAAAGCTGCTTATAGAGCCTTTTTGCACGATTGGGATCAAAGCCTGCATACTCCCCTCCCTTTTGCTCCAAAAAAGCAGAAAAACTCATTCCCATCGCACCTGATTCCTGCCATTTTTCTTGGCTTCATAAAGCAGGGAATCTACTCGATGTAGCATTTGCTCTTTGCTTGCAAATCCCAAGCGATCCACCACGCCAATGCTTGTAGAAACTGTGATTTTTACATCCTGGCAAAGGAATTCCTGCCCTGCAACGACTTTACAAATCCTTAGTGCAACTTCTTTGGCAATGGATACGCTAGCCTTTGGCATGAGAATCAAAAATTCATCTCCCCCATAGCGACCCACCATGTCTGAAGTTCGAGAATTGGATTTTAGCACCCTGGCAAATTGCACAAGCAGTGCATCTCCAGCCGAATGCCCATAGGCATCATTGATGAATTTAAATCCATCAATATCAAAAAATAAAATCGAATAATTCTCCCCATAATCTTTGAATCGCGATTCGCAATAGCACAGCAATTGCTCTAAATAAGAGCGCCTATAAATTCTTGTCAATGTATCCATTCTGATTTTTTGCTCCATCTGCTTGAGCATCTTTTCTGTCCGATGCAATCGCTCATGCAAGCTACTAATATGGACTTCTTTGTTATAAAAAAACTGATCAAACAAGGAGAGGTTTTGATAAAAATGATGGACCACATGCAAGAATTCTGCTTGATTTTCCTGCTCAACAAGACTCTTATTCCGGCTCAAAAGCTGCTGGCAGATTTCATGAAATTGCAAAATCTCCTCAGAGCATGTGTCTAGAATCTCTTGGATTTCCTTGATCGTGGAGATGAAATAATCTTGGCCTAGCAGCAAATCTGTCTGCTTTTCCTCCCTGGCATAATAGAGATTCTCCAACTCCAAAAGAATATCTTGTGAGCTTTTTTTGTCTTCTTTGCAATCTTGCAAGAGATGGGAAAGCTTTTGGAAGATTTGAGGCTTTGGCACAGGTCGCAGCGCTGTATTAGTGGGAGTGGGATCAAGCTCATCGACCAATCTGAGATGCTGCTCTGCCAATACGCCAAAAAAATATTCCACCTCTTCATCGATATTTGAGAAATCCTGCTCCTGCAGGGCAAAGAAAATCTCTTTTAATCTTGCTTTTAGCGGCATCACTTTCCTTCATGTGCGATCTGCGTCAAAAATCTATCGATACACTGCAGGCTGGCCTGCCTGATGGCATCTAGGCGATTCATATAGGTGATGAGGGGATCTTCTAGGGATACGGCATAATCAAAATATGCAGAATTTACAAAATCTCCCTCCTTGCCAAGGTGGTTTTTGTAAAGAAAAGCAATCTGAATATTGACGCGATAAAAAGTAGTGAAACCATCGGTATTGGTAGCAATGGAGGTATCTGTGACATTTTGCAGCTCCACAGTCAAAGTCGTGCTAGCCTCATCCCTGCTAGCGAGGCGATTTTGGAATTTGGCTATGATGGCGCGATTGACCATATCCTTGATCTCTATAGAATTCTCCGGGTTTGCAAGATTCATTTTGAGATTCACAAAAATAGAATCCCCCAATGCTTTTTTTGCATAATGCGCAATGGGTTGGTAACCACAGCCACTCAAGAAAAAAGATAGCAGGACAAAGGCAATTGCAAAAAAATTCATTTTGTCACAAAATTTACCAATTTATTGGGCACGACGACTTCTTTGATAATCGCCACTCCCTCCAAATATTTCTGCGCATTCTCTCTAGCAAGATCTAAAATCTCATCCTTGCTCGCATTGGGAGAGACTTGAATCTGGCCACGTCTTTTACCATTCACAGTGATGACCATCACCACACTCTCACTTCTTAGCGCATCCTCATCCAGCTCCAATGCAGTGAAATTGCCAAAGTCAAAATATTTTTGCGAAATTTCCCAGCAGACATGAGGGATCATTGGTTCTAAAACATTGCTCAAAATATAATATCCCTCACTCCAAATCATAAGATTTTCCTGCACACTGAGTGCATTAAATGCCTCCATACAAGCAGCAATAAGGGTATTAAAGGCAAATCCAGGTTGCTTTTTGCTAAAAATGTCTTGGGATTTTTGCAGGGCTTCATAGACTTTTTTGCGTGCAAGTCTCTCTGGTTCTGAGAGATTTTGGGTCTGGATTTGGGGTTTTTTCTGCAGCGGACTAAGAATCTGGGATTTTTCATAAAATTTGCGAATGAAGCGATAAGCACCCTCCACACCACCATCAATCCATTCCAATTCTTTTGCAGGAGGCGCAGCAAAGAGTACGAACAATCTTGCGGTGTCTGAGCCGTATTTTTGGATGATGGCATGGGGCTCTATGACATTACCCAAAGATTTGCTCATCTTTCTTCCCTCTTTTAAAACCATGCCCTGAGTCAAGAGATTGGAAAAAGGCTCATCAAAATGAATATAGCCCAGGTCTCTCAAGACTTTGGTAAAAAACCGCGCATAAAGCAAATGCAAGATTGCATGCTCCACTCCACCAATGTATTCATCCACCTCCAACCAATACCCTGTGCTCTTTTCATCAAAGGCGCATTGAACCCACAAAGATCGCGGTGTGGTATAGCGCAAAAAATACCAGCTGGATTGAAAAAAGGTATCCATGGTATCTGTTTCCCTGCGCGCAGCTCCCCCACATTTGGGGCAAATATCTACCTGCCAGGTTTTGTGTTTATCCAGTGGATTTCCCTCACCATTAATTACAACATCATCAGGCAGAGTGATGGGAAGCTTCTCTTTGCTTTGAGGTTCTATGCCACACTTCTCACAATGCAGCAGTGGAATGGGTGCCCCCCAGTAGCGTTGACGCGATATCCCCCAATCTTTTAAGCGAAAATGCATCACTTTTTTTCCTAGATGCTTACTCTCAAAATAAGAAATAATTTTCTCTTTGGCTTGTGTGCCATGCAGTCCATCAAAACTCTCGCTATGAATAAGCTCACCCTCTTCACAAAAAGGAAGCTTCTCTGCCTTTAATACCTGCTTGATGGGAAGAGCGTATTTTTTGGCAAATGCAAAATCCCGCTCATCATGCGCAGGGACGCCCATCACCGCCCCGCTACCATAATCCATCAATACAAAATTTGCCACCCATACAGGGATTTTTTTCTTTGTAAGAGGATGGAGCACAAATATCCCCAGATCCACCCCCTCTTTTTCCCCCATCGCACGTGCTCTAGCACCCATTTTTTGCATGTCTTTAATCTTTTGCTGTTTTTGTGACTCTAACTGATCAAAAATGCCCGCAACAAGGGGATGTTCTGGAGCGATGGCGCAATAAGTCACCCCATAAATCGTATCTGGTCTTGTGGTAAAAACCTCTAGGGCCAGCATTTCCCCTAGCGGCTTTTCTAGCAAAAGCGCAAATTCTAACCCCAGGGATTTTCCAATCCAATTACGCTGCATAGTAAGCACGGCATTGGGCCATTTTCCCTCTAATTTATCCAAATCCGCCAAAAGCTCCTCTGCATAATCTGTAATCTTGATGTAGTATTGGACCATTTCTTTTTGGATGATCTCTGTGTCACAGCGCCAACATTTCCCATCGACCACCTGCTCATTTGCCAAAACGGTTTGATCCTTAGGACACCAGTTCAAAAATGCCTTTTTGCGATACACCAAGCCCTTTTGCCACATGTCAATAAAAAATTCCTGCTCCCATTTGGTATAAAGAGGATCGCAGGTAGCAAAACTACGCTCCCTAGAAAAAGAAAATCCTAGGGATTTGAATTCTTTATGCATAGCCTCTATATTAGAATAAGTCCATTCTTTGGGATGGGCACCATGCTTGATTGCTGCATTTTCTGCAGGCATGCCAAAAGCATCAAAGCCAATGGGATGCAGGACATTAAAACCTTGCTTGCGGTAATGGCGCGCCATTGCATCACCAATGCAATAATTGCGCACATGTCCCATATGAAGGGCACCACTAGGATAGGGAAACATGCTCAAGATATATTTTTTGGGAAGCGTGGTGTCATCCAAGGGCTCAAAGGAACCATGTGCCTGCCAATATTCCTGCCACTTTGCTTCAATTTTTTGTGCTTGATATTCCATGTTCACTCCTTTTAGACGCGCCCATTTTCATACATTTCTCTCAAGCGCCTTTTTTCTTCTTGTCTTTTTATCTTTCTTGCCTCTTTTCTGTGATATTCCTCAATATCAAATCCCAGCAAAATCGTAAGCTTTGGAGCCAAAAACATCGAGCTATAGGTCCCAAAAACCACACCCACAAGCATGGGCAAAGAAAATCCTATAATATTTTCCCCACCAAAGAGATAGAGTGTCAAAAGCACAAAAAACACCGTCAATGAAGTAAGCAGAGTCCTAGAGAGCGTGTGGGAGATAGCCTCATTAATCACTTCTTGAATGTCATTGCTCTTATCTACTAGCATCCTCTCCCTAATCCTATCAAAGACGATAATCGTGTCATTAATGGAATAGCCAAGCAGAGTCAAAAGCGCAGCGACCACTTCAAGATTGAGATCAATATGAAAGACAATCACCGAAGCAGCAGTGATAATCACATCATGCAACAAAGCTAGGATGCTTGCCAGTGCAAAGCGCCATTCATAGCGAAAACTCACATAGAGCATCATGGCAATGGCTGCCAAAATTAGGGATAAAATCCCCTTTTGCTTGAGTTCATTTCCCACCTTTGGCCCCACGGTATCAAGCTTTCTGAGCTCAAAATTCCCCGTGTCTTTGAGGACTTCCACAAGCATGGTATTGAGATTTTTGCCCAGCAATGTCTCAGTGTAGGGAATCTTTATCTGCACCTCAAACTTAGAGCCATATTCACTCACCTGCGAACCCCTAAATCCCTCTGCTCTATCTAGCCTCTCTCGGATCTGACTAATGGGAGCGGGTTTGTCATAGCGGATCTGTGCAGTACTCCCGCCAGCAAAATCAATTCCTGGGACAAAACCCTTGAAAAAAATTAATGCCAGTGCACCCAAAATCACCAAAGTCGAAAAAATCAAGCCGTAAGTAGAATAGGCGACAAAATCAAAAATTCTGACTTTTTTAAAAAACTCCATTTTATTTCCTTGTAATGCCAAACCAAAAATACAATGACTTTGTATTGGCAATCTTTGGCAAGATGGCTTGATAAAACCCCTGTGTCCCCACAATGGCTGTGATGATGGAGGCTAGAATCCCAATCCCTGTGGTAAGCGCAAATCCCTTGATTGCACCTGTACCATAAGCATAGAGCAATACAGAGGCAATGAGGGAGGTGATATTGGAATCAAAGATAGCTCTTGAAGCATTGACATAGCCAATGTGCACCGCGCGCGCCGCACTCTCTCCAGCACGCAGAGCCTCTCTGATACGCTCATTGATGATGATATTTGCATCCACTGCCACACCCACAGTAAGCACGATCCCAGCCATCCCAGGAAGCGTCAAAGTCGCGCCAAAAATTGCCATCACAGAAATAATTAAAAAGATATTTACCACCAAAGCACAAGTGGCAATCACCCCCGCCATGGAGTAATAAACAATCATGAACCCCACAACCAGTGCAAAACCACTTATTAGGGCAATCATGGAAGCTCTAATGCTATCCTTCCCAAGACTTGGACCCACACTGCGCTTCTCTAGCACCTCTAGGGGAGCGGGCAGGCTGCCGCTGCGCAGAGTGATTGCCAAATCGCTTGCCTGCTCTACGCTAAATCCCCCACTAATCTGCCCACTGCCGCCACCAATACGCTGACGAATCACAGGAGCAGAATACACCTTCCCATCTAGCACGATTGCCATACGCTTGCCAATATTTGCACCAGAAAAATCCCCAAAAACCTTCGCTCCTTGAGAATCCAGCGTAAAACTCACCACAGGCTGATGGGATTCATCATAGGCTACGCGAGCATCTGTGAGCCTATCTCCATCCAAAATCGGAATAGCCTTGAGCAAAACCTTGCCTCCAGGATGGCCATTTTCTACAGAAAAAGGCAAAATCACATCCCCATATTTCTGAGCCTCTAACTCACTCATGGAATCCACCCTAAGATTATGATCCTCATCCACTGCCATCATTTGCAAATGCGCGGACTTTGCGATCAAATCCCTCACGCGATTCTCTTCCTCCACGCTCTTAATCCCAGGAAGCTCCACCAAAATATTATCCCTGCCCTGCTGAGTGACACTTGGCTCAGACAATCCAAATTGATCCAGACGATTGCGGATGGTGGCAATGGCCTGAGAGATAGCATTTTTCTTGATCTCTTCGATTTCTTGAGGAGTGAAGGTAATGGTATAAAAATCCCCCTGTTTTTGCACCTGAATGCCATTTATTTTTGCCAAAATCGCATCGATAACTTTGGCATCTTCAGAATCAATAAGCTCAAAACTCACTTGATCCTCTTTGGGATGCAATTTCTCTAATAAAATCTGCCTTTGCTTCACATCAAAACGAATCAAAGAGGCCAAGGAAGCATAGCGCGCCTTAATGGCCTCTTGGGTCTTAACGCCTAATAAGAGATTCAATCCTCCTTGCAAATCCAATCCCAGGCTGATTTTTGGGCCATGGGTCTGGAAGAGAGAGGGGATGGAGAGGCAAATGCCAAAGAGTGCAGCAAGGAGGAAAATAATAAGGCGAGTGTTGAATATTTGCTTCATTATTGCGCTGGTTGCTCTTCCACTTTATAGGCAATAAAATCTTTAGAAACCCTTGCTATGGTTTCATCATTGAGTTTCACGCTAAAAAACCCCTCTTCTGGTTTGAGCACCTCGCAGATAAAACCGCCATTAGTGACGATTTTGTCCCCCTTTTTTAGCTCTTCGATCATCTGCTTATGCTTTTTTTGCTGATTTCTCTGCGGGCGAATAATGAAAAAATAAAAAATCAAAATCAGTACAACAAAAGGCAATAAAGAGCTCAAGATTCCTTGTACATTTTCCATAATTTCTCCTTAAAATAAAAAAATAATGCAATCATAGCAATTTTTGCTTAATTTATCATTTTGCCTTATTTGCGAATCTATCAAACAAAAGCAGAAGAAGAGAACCTGCTACTGCAGACAAAAAAGATGAGGATAAAATGGCCACCTTTGCCACTTCTGCGGATGCTGGATGAGAAAAGGCGAGATTTGAGACAAAAATCGACATCGTGAAGCCAATCCCCGCGAGTGTCCCTGCACCAAAAATATGCATCCAACCCACTGCTTCTGGCTTTTTTGCAATCCCAATTTTGTCACAGAGAAAAGTAATGAGAAAAATCCCCAAGGGCTTGCCGATGAATAATCCCAGCAAAATGCCCAAAAAAATATGATCAATTTGCAAATTAATCTCACTAGTAACCCTCACACCCGCATTTGCAAAGGCAAAAAGCGGCATGATAAAATACGCACTCAATGGGTGAAGCATATGCTCTAATCGCTCTAGCGGACTTTGGAAATGCGAGGATTTTTTGTAGAGAGACTGGATTTCTTTATGCTCTAAGCCATCGATTTTTTCCTGCACCGCTTGATTGAGCTTAGAGATGCTTTCTTTGAAAGATTTCAAGACTGCTGCTTGCTTGAGTCTGGGTTGCAACGGGATGCAAAATGCCAATACAACCGCAGAAATTGTCGCATGGATCCCACTATGATGCACCAAATACCATAACAAAACCCCAAGTAGCAAATAGGGGATGAGGTTTTTGATCCCAATTTTGTTGAAAAAGATTAAGACCACGATCACAAGAGCAGCAAAAAACAAATAATTCCAATAAATCTGCGTGGTGTAAAAGAGTGCAATGACAATAATGGCACCCAAATCATCCACCACTGCCAAGGTCACCAAAAACACCTTGAGCGAAAAGGGTACACGCTTACCTAGCAGCAAGATAACCCCCAGAGCAAAGGCGATGTCTGTAGCCATGGGAATCCCAAAGCCACGAGAAGACTCCGTCCCTAGATTGAGACCATAATAAATCATCCCAGGGATCACCATCCCCCCAAGAGCAGCCACAACAGGGAAAATGGCTTTTTGCAAGCCAGAGAGCTCCCCAATCAAAAATTCTCTCTTAATCTCTAGCCCCACCATCAAAAAGAAAAATGACATCAACACATCATTAATCCAATGATACAACTCAAAGCCTAGAAAATGCCCACCAAAGCTAAAGCCAAATTCTGTATGCCAGAGCTTAAAATACCAATCAGAAAAACCAGAGTTAGCAGCAATGAATGCGAGCAGCATGCTAATAAAGAGACAAATTCCACTAAAGGATTCGCTTTTAACAAAACGCAAAAAAAGTCTTTCTAAAAAGAGTTGTTGCCTCATTCTTCTTCCTTAGTAATGGGATTTGCATGCCTAAACATCCTGCAAGACTCTAGACTTTTTGATTTGGGGCGCATTTTGATGGTCCCTGAATCTTATTTAACCTTCTTAAAGAGCGATTCCTTGACCTGGGCTAAACTCCACTGCATCCGAGATATCTTTAGTTTTTTAGGCTTATTGTCATGTTGTTTGAGCGCATTTTGACTTTGATCCCCAATGCCCTACCCCCAATACTTCACGACCCTCTTGGGCTCTAAGCCAGCCCTAGCAGATCCAAAATCTCAGTAGTTATGAAAATTCTGCGATTTGCTTGCAAAATACAAACTTCTAGATTATAGCCAAACAAGAGCAATTCCTGCCAAAATCCCAGTATCAAAGCAAACTTTTTGACACCTTGCAACAAAGCTTAGAGCATATTGCCACAAAAGCGCAGGAATGAAGGAAAATTCACGCCCAATTGCCTACATGCTAAAACATATCAAAAGCACTTATTGATTATTAAAAAGCGGCAAAATCTTGGCGTCGATGCTGGTTGGAGCATCTACTCCAAGTGCTTGGAGTAAACCCTAGAAATCTAGGGTGAACCTTGAAAAAAGCAGCGCTACCAAGGAAGATGAAACTGGCTAGAAAGGCTAAAAAGGCTTGATGCTACGTGATACTCTCTAGACAAAAATGCTAAGAGATTTTCACTTTTGCAATGGGGAAACATCGAGCTTATAGGATAGAGCTAGATAAAATATTTTTTTGATAAATGCCGCGCTTATGGGATGAATTTCAGGGAAACACCACACATATGTGTTACCAACCAAAAATGTTGGGAATAAATAAAAAACGCTAGATAAAATCAAGGAAAACTTGCCAAGAACTACGCTTCTACAACTAGTCTAACCAAAAAATATCGAGAGACTTTTGCAACGGATTCTTGAATACTAAGAGATTTGAAATATTTAAGAAAAGACTGCCAAAAGGCAGCCTAAAGGGGATGTTATTTCACCCTTTCTACATATTCGTGGGTTTCGGTGTTTACGCGGATTACTTCACCCTCTAGAACATGGAAGGGGATCTGCACGACCACGCCAGTCTCCAAGGTTGCGGGCTTTTTGCCACCGCTGGAAGTATCACCCTTGAAATTTGGGGCAGTCTCAATGATCTTGAGCTGGACAATTTGTGGAACATCTACAGAAATCGCCTTGCCATTATGAAAGAGAACCTGCACATTCATACCATCAAGCATCCATTTAGCTACATCTCCTACTTGATCATCACTGAGCGCCAACTGCTCATAAGTCTCCGTGTCCATAAATTGAAACGCCTCACCATCATGATAGAGATATTGCATTGTCCTTTCCACTAGGTTTGGTTCTTCGCATTTATCTCCAGCATGAAAGGTTTTTTCAATCACCCTGCCATCAAAAAAAGATTTAATCTTTGCCCGCACAAACGCTGCACCCTTACCAGGCTTTACATGTTGATATTCCACGATCCTATAAGGAACACCATCAATCTCAATCTTTAAACCCTTCTTTAATTCACTCATACCAATTGCCATGCCTTCTCCTTAGATCTTGTCACTTGAACCAAGAAGGCGCATGCGCTCGACCATTACCTTCTTCATAGCTTCCATACCAGGGGTAAAAAACTTTCTCAAATCAAACTGTGTGGGATCATCATTTGCCATTTTTCGCACGGCTGCAATAAAAGCAATACGTAAATCCGTATCCGTATTGACCTTATTGATCCCACCCTTTATGGATTCTTGTAAAAATGCGAACGGCACCCCCTTGCTCCCCTTCAGGTCTCCTCCTGTTTGCAAAAACGCTTCACGCACATCATCGGGGATGGCGCTTGCACCATGCAACACCAAAGGAATATTTGTAAGCCTTTTCACCTCTTGCAATCTTTCAAAATCCAGTTTTGGCTCGCCTTTAAATTTAAAAGCACCATGACTTGTACCAATTGCAGGAGCCAAATAATCCACATGAGTTTCTTTGACAAAAATCTCAGCTTCTTGTGGGTTTACCAACACAGCATCTTTCTCATCTACAGAAATATTATCCTCAATTCCCATCAATCTCCCCAACTCTGCCTCCACGCTCACGCCATGTCCATGTGCAAAATCCACCACTTCTTTGGTCAGCTTTAGATTTTCCTCAAAACAATGATGGGAGGCATCAATCATCACAGAAGTGAAACCTGCCTCAATGGCTCTTTTACATGACTCAAAGCTTGTGCCATGATCCAAGTGTAGCGCCGCAGGAATATGAGGATAGCGCTTTGCCATAGTTTGAGCCATTGATACGACAATATCAATGCCCATGTATTTGATAGCACCCTCACTTGCCTGAATGATAATCGGAGAGCTTGCCTCATTTGCAGCTGCAAAAATTGCCTGCAACATTTCAAAATTCACAAAATTGAAAGCCCCCACTCCATAAAACTCCTTGTGTGCTTTTTGTAGAATTTCATTTCCTTGAACTAGCATTTTATCCCTTAATGATTAATTGTAATTTTTGCATTACTTCTCAAATGCTGAATCTTATCCTGAGCCATTTCTTGGAATTTTCTCTCCTTAAACATATTCTCAATTGTTGGTTTTGCTTCGGCAAAAGAGATGGTTTTAGGGCTTCCTTTTTTGATCAAATAAACGACATGATAACCATATTGTGTTTTTACAGGTGTTTTTGTATAGGTATTAGGAGAAAGCGCAAATACTGCATCGCCAAATTCAGGCACCATTTGATTTCTTTGGAATGTTCCCAGATCCCCTCCGTTTTGTGCTTTTTTTGCGTTTGGATCAGTGGTGTATTTGTTGGCCAATTCGATGAACTTTTGCTCAACTCTTGACTTTGGAGCTTTGTTGAGCTCTGCGATAATTTTCTCAGCCTCTTCTTTGGTTTTTACCAGAATATGTCTTGCATGTCCCTCTTGCTGGATGAATTGCTTTGGATTGTCATCATAGAATTTCTTAACCTCTGCCTCAGGAATGACGGTTTTTTTTGCTTGTTCTGCGACATTATGCTGCCAAGCTTGCAAGAGTAACTGCTTTTTTATGTTTTCCAATGCCTCTTGGTACTCTCTTGTTTGATCAAGCTTCTCTTTTTTTGCCGCTTTTTCAATCAAAATTTCATTGACTTTTTGATTAATGAGCCCATTTTTTTGCTCTGTGGTCAACTTATTGAAGTCAAAATCGGGCGCTTGTTGCTTCAAGACATCAAAATCTTTTTCTGTGATTATCTGATCATCAACACTTGCTAAATCTTTTGCATAGGAAATTCCCGTAAAGAGGATGCTCGCGGCAATTGCGCTAATAATCTTATCGTAAACCATTTTTTTACTCCATAAATGAATTTTTTTGAGAATGAACGCCTTATTCTACAACAAAAATTTAAATCATGCTAGAGCCCAACATGAAAGAGGGTCTTTTTGGCCAAAGTTTAGTCAAAGAGAATTTTTTTGGCTAAAAAATAACCACCAAACACACAGGAAAGCACCGCAAAATTGGTGAGCAATACGTAAATGATGGCCTTTTGATAGGCTGCTTGCTTCACCAGCAAGAACGTATCTGAACCAAATGAAGAAAAGGTCGTAAATCCACCCAGCGCCCCAACCATCACAAATAATTTCCATTGCCCAAACAACCCACGCTCCACCATTAAATACACGCAGATCCCCATAATCAATCCACCCAGTGTATTTGCAGCCAACGTCCCATAGGGAAAACCTGGAAAACGCGAAAATAGCAAAGCAAGACTATAGCGTCCCATGCTCCCAAGCCCTCCTCCCAAAAATACAAAAAGCCAATGCATGCTCTCACCTTTTTCAAAATTTGGCACGCATTGTATAGCAAAAAATTAAATCAAAGGTTTGTTGCGCGAGATGGGCACTCTTGGCACATCTTGGTTGCAGGAGAGCGTTTACACAGAAATGTATATTTTTGAAACATATAGCCAAAGAAGCAACAAAGTTTTTACCAGTCCCATCCCCGTTTTTCGTCGCAGATTCTCACTAAAGATAGAAGATAGCATCACCAGACTTTGATCAAACTTGATGCTTAAAGGAATTTTAAAATCTCAAGCGTTCTCAAAGATCCACCACAACCTCACTCAAAGCCACACACATCCAAACAAACCACCCACGCTGCTCTAATATCCTACTTCAACCCACAAATCCCAGACAACAATCACCAGAAAAAATTAACACACCCCGCAATAATAACAGCAAAGCCACCCCCAACAAACGCGCTTCAAGGTAGGCGCAGGGCAATCTCTTTGGCAAAATGAATGCAGCTTTGAATGTCTTGCCTAGGGCTTACAAATGCTTCAATTTCCTCATCAAATACACTAAAAGTAGTAAGTCCAATGGCAATGGCAATATAGCTTCCATCCCAAGAAAAATTTTGCACAAAGGAGAGATAATGACTGGGCGCAGTGAAAATTAAGATGCTTTTTGGCTTGGGCTTTGGCAGTATGTGTGTGTTATTGCGCTTATTTTCATATGCAACAATCTGCTTCAATATAATCCTAGCAGCCTGCAGCCTTTCATCAAGCTTGGAAACAATTTTTTTGGCACGAAAATACAGCACTTTTTTGCCCCTTAGCATAGGGATAATCTCATCTGCAAAACCAGAGCCATGAGAATCCTTCCCCACATATTCCACACAAAACCCATGCTCGCCTAGTGTTTGCGCGCTTGACTCTCCAATTGCATATGCGGGAATTTTTTTGAGATACTCAAATTGTGGATATTTCTTTATATTTTGCTGCAGAGATTGAGCTGCATTTTTGGAGGTAAGCACCAGTGCATCAAAATCCCCCCTAAGCTCTCTTAGAGAATCCAGCATATCTAGATGCTCAATCTCATTGACTACCAATGTTTCTACATCCGCATGGGGTTTGGAGCTTACTAATACAATCTTTCTCATCCATACTCCCTAAAATACCAAAATAGCAACATGTCCCCAACTGTAAATGCGCCCATAAAATGCGCCTCAATGCAATGGGCAAAAATCCTAGCCCTCTTGCAATTGCTTGAAAACCATCCCTTCCTTTCTCAAAAATCCATGCTTCCAGTGCAAGCCACCTGACCTTATTCAAAAATCCTCGCACAAACATTCCAATACACAAGCGACCATGACTTAGTAATCTTGCCAATATTTTGGAATGTTTTGCTCATAGGATTCTATAGCAGGGAGATGTTTTAGGGTTATCGCAATCTCATCCAGACCCAAAAGCAATCTTTGCTTCCATTTGGGGTCGATCTCAAATTTTACACGAAAATCCCCTGCTCTCACCACTTGGTCTCTGAGATCCACTTCCACCTCACCCTTTGCAAAATGCTTGCGCACCTCAAGCGGAAGGGAAATGGGTAAAAGTGCGTTTTTGATTGCATTATTATAAAAAATATCGCTAAAACTTCCTGCAATAATAACAGCAAATCCATAATCCATCAATGCCCAAACTGCGTGCTCCCTAGAGCTTCCTGACCCAAAATTCTCTCCTGTAACCAAAATGCTCGCACCTTGGTTTTCTGGGGCATTGAGTACAAAATTTTTATTTAGACTTCGGTCTTTGTTATAGCGCCAATCATCAAACAAAAACTCTCCAAAACCACTCTTTTCAATACGTTTCAGATAGGTTTTTGGAATCAATTGATCAGTATCGATATTATCACACCAAAGCGCCACTGCCCTGCCTTTATGGATTTCAAATTTCTGCATTGCTCCTCCTTGATAATTCTCTAACATCTACAAATCTCCCATGGATTGCAGCAGCAGCTGCCATGGCCGGGGAGCAAAGATGGGTGCGAGCATTTTTGCCTTGTCTGCCGATGAAATTGCGATTGGAAGTAGAGGCACAATGCACAAATTCTGGCACCCTATCATCATTCATTCCCAAACACATCGAACACCCTGGCTCCCTCCATTCACAACCTGATTCTAAAAAAATCTTATCTAGTCCTAATTCTTCCGCTCTTTTTTTGACCTCTCTAGACCCTGGGACAATGATAGCACGCACACCCTCTTTGACATGCTGATTTTCTAGGATCTTTGCCGCCTCTTTGAGATCACTCAAACGCCCATTCGTGCAAGAACCAATGAAGACATATTCTATGGGAATATCTTCGCCACTTTGCTGGGGTGTTAATCCCATGTATTCATAAGCGCTCTGCTCTTCTTTTGTGCGGATTTGAGGGAAATTTTGCAAAATCCCCACTGCCATTTGCGGATTTGTCCCCCAAGTAATCATTGGCTCAAGCATACTTGCATCAAGATGTACAAGCTTATCAAATGCCCTCACGCTATCGCTATAAAGCAATCTCCAATCCTTTAGTGCATCTTCAAAATTCTTTGGAGCAAAGCGTTTTTCTCGCAAATAAGCAAAGGTTTTTTCATCCGGAGCAATCATTCCTATTTTTGCACCCATTTCAATTGCCATATTGCAGATGCTCATGCGCTCTTCCATCTCTAAGGCCTCTATACCTTCTCCAAAAAATTCTACTCCATATCCTGTGCCAAAATCCACTCCAAAGCGCGCAATAAGTGCCAAAATCATATCCTTAGCATAAACGCCTGCTGGAAGCCTTCCGGTAATCTCTATGCCCATTTTTTTGGGTTTTTTTTGCCAGATGCTCTGGGTAGCAAGGACATGCTCTACCTCACTTGTCCCTATACCAAAAGCAATGGCTCCAAATGCTCCATGCGTAGCTGTGTGAGAATCTCCACATACGATAATCTTCCCTGGTTGAGTAAGCCCGCTTTCTGGCCCTATGACATGCACGATCCCCTGCTCTTGGCTGCCATGATCCCAAAGCTCTATTCCAAAATCTTTGCAATTTTGACGCAAGGTATCCATTTGCTTTTTGGCAATTGCATCTTTGATATGATGTATATCTTTTGTAGGGACATTATGATCCATCGTGCCAAAAGTTTTGTGTGGAGCATGCACCACTCGATTTTGATTGCGCAGACCCTCAAATGCCTGGGGAGAAGTCACCTCATGAATCAAATGCAAATCTACATAAAGCAACTGCACCTCATCCTCTTTCCCTGCAATGACATGGGAATCCCAAATTTTATCTAACAAAGTTTTTTCCATCTCTATACCCTTCCCTTATCATTTTTTCCTTATCATTTTTCTTTGAAATTCCTCTTTATTTTTCTTTATTTTACCCTGTGGATTTCCCCGTGATCTTATGAAATTTTGCGATTCTATTTATTGCGCCAATCGCACTAGTCGCATCAAGTTTCTTGATCGCGCTGATTCCATCCATTGGGATGGACCTTGTCAAATTTCGCAGATCCCATCAGGATTGTGCGCCATCCCTTTTCAAACAATCCACCACAGCCTCTGTGAATTCCTTGGTATTTGTTTCTCCACCCAAATCCGGAGTAAAAATCCCATTAGCAAAGCAAGATTCCACAGCATTTCTAATGCGATTGGCATGGACCTTGTCTCCAAAGCTAAACTCTAGCATCAAAGCAAGACAAAAAATCATGCCCACAGGATTTGCAATCCCCTTGCCTGCGATATCAGGAGCAGATCCATGTATGGGTTCATAAAGACTTCTTCCCCCCTCTCCCATGCTCACACTTGGACACACTCCAAGACTTCCCAAAAGCACGGAGGCCTCATCGCTCAAAATATCTCCGAACAAATTCTCTGTTACAATCACATCATAATCCCGCGGCTGCAGCAAGATTTTCATCGCCATAGAATCTACATACTGATGCTCTAACACACAGTCTTTGAATTCTTCATGCAGCTCTTCTGCGACCTGGCGCCAGAGCTTGGAAGTGGCAAGCACATTTGCCTTATCTACGGAGACAACATGTTTTCTGCGCGATCTAGCAAGCTCAAATGCACAGCGCAAAATCCTCTCAATCTCTTCACGCCGATAAGAACAAGTATCAATTGCATGATCTTCTTGTAGTACCCTTGGTGTGCCAAAATAAATCCCTGAAATCAATTCACGAACAATCACAAAATCACTTCCCTGCAGGATTTCTGATCGAAGGGGTGCGCGATTTTTCAGCGCCTCACTCACGCAAATAGGACGCAGATTGCAATAAAGCCCCAGGGATTTTCTAAGCTCTAGCAATCCTTGCTCTGGGGTTTTTTGTGCATGTTGATATTTTGGCGCGCCAATGCAAGCTAGCATTACTGCCTTGGCATTCAAACAAGCATCCAATGTAGAATCTGGCAATGGTGTGCCATATTTATCGATTGCCACCCCGCCAAAATCACAAAATTGCAGCGCGAAATGCTCTTTTACTGGCATGAGCGCATGCCATACCTCCAGCATACTATCCATGATTTCACCACCAATCCCATCCCCCTTCAAACAGACGATTTTTTGCATTTACACTCCTTGAATTTTTATTTCATTGCTTCCCTTTTTCCAAGAATTATATGCCTGCACATAGGCCTTAGCACTAGCATACAACACATCAAAATCCACACCACTACCATTAAATCTCTTACCATTTTTATCTGCAATGCTCACAAACACTTGTGCCTGAGAATCCTCCCCAGAGCTTAGAGATTTGATTTCATAACTCAAAAGCTCTGGGGATTGAAGTAGCAATTTATCAATGGCCTTATAAATCGCCTGCACACTGCCATCTCCGATGCTAGATTCCACATGCACACCGCCATCATATTCTAGCGATACCACTGCACTTTGATAGCCACTAGAAACATATTGCAATTGAATATTTTTGATTGCAAAATCTTCTTGCGCCTTATAGTTATCTGATAAAAGCGCCAAAATATCAGAATCCTCTACTTGCTTCTTTTTGTCTGCAAGAGATTTAAAACGCAAAAAAAGAGAATTCATTTCTTCTTCCAAAACCTCATCATACCCCAGTGCCTTGAGCTTCTGTGCAAATGCATGACGGCCTGAGAGTTTGCCAAGAGGCAGGCTATTGTTTGCTACTCCCACGAGCTGCGGAGTGATGATCTCATAGGTTTCTGGATTTTTTAGCACTCCATCTTGATGGATTCCTGATTGATGCGCATAAGCATTACCTCCAACTATAGCCTTATTTTTAGGCACAGGGATGCCTGAAAGATTTGCGACAAGATCGCTAGTTTGTTTTGTCAATGCCAAGACAATATTACTTGTCGCCCTATAATGCTCCCTTCGAATATGCAATGCCACAGCCACCTCTTCTAATGCAGTATTTCCCGCACGTTCACCAATCCCATTGACTGTGCCCTCCACCCTACCTGCACCATTTTCAACTGCAGCAAGTGCATTGGCCCCCGCCATCCCTAGGTCATTATGGCAATGACAGGAGTATAAAATCTCTCTTTGGCTCTTACAGTTTGTGCGCAAAAATGCAAAAATCTCTCCATATTCCTGAGGTGTGATATAACCCACAGTATCAGGGATATTAATCACACTTGCTCCTGAATCTATGGCCATTTGCACAGATTCTAGCAAGAACTCCCTCTCTGTGCGACAGGCATCTTCGGGGGAAAATTGCACAATATCAAAAAGTCCTCTAGCATAGCCTACAAATTCTTTGATTTTTTCCAAAACCTGTTGGCGAGTCATTTTTAGTTTATGGCGCAAATGCACATCACTTGTAGCGATGAAAATATGAATCTGCTTAAATTTAGCAGCCTCCAATGCCTCATAAGCCTCATCAATATCTTGCTTATTGCAACGCGCTAAAGCTGCCACACAAGCCCTTTTGACATGCTTTGCAATTGCCTGCACTGCTTCAAAATCCCCCTTAGAAGCCCTGGGAAATCCTGCCTCAATCACATCTACACCCCACCTTTCAAGCTGCAGGGCAATCTGAACCTTATCCTGCGTGCTAAAATGCACCCCTGGGGTTTGCTCACCATCACGTAACGTAGTGTCCAAAAACTGTATTTTTCTCATCACATGCTCCTTATGCGCTTATGTACCTGGAATTACACAATTGATAAAAAATAAAAAACCAAAAGAATGAAAAACTAGAATTGCAGTAGTGGTGACAAATAAAAAACAGAAAAAGATAAGAAAAATTTATTTTTCATTACAATCACCGAGTTTTGAATTTTCCAAAATAGAGTCAAAATGATTTGGAAACAAGATGAGGTTATCTTTTTTCTAAAAGATTGTCAATGCTTAGGCTTTGGGAAGATTTTTTTTGGGAAAGATGATGGGAGAACTTAACATTTTGGGATTTATCGCTTAGTTTTTGGTGCTTTTCTTGCATTCTTAATGCTTTGGTATTTGGAGATGAAGCGGGGTGGGGGTAACCCCGATTTTATCAGTCGCGATTTTTAGCACAATCACGCAAAGATGAAGCGCAAGGATAATCAATGCCTATTGTCTCCTACCAAAAGTAATCCCATAGACCTCATTTCGGATCTGGAACAAAGGATCATTGGGAGGTCGCACACCTGTGGGGAGATCTGATGGAAAATACACATCTTTATTGCAGCCCATTCCCTCATATTGCTCAATCTTCAATGTCCCTGCATACAGCTCCCTATGCTTGCCCTTCCAAAGTGCGGTAGTATCATTGATCGCATCATTCTTATTTGCAAATACAAGATACATCTTGTATTCTATGGGCTTAGTTTTAACATGCTCTTGGAATGCAGTAAGGAGATAATCAGATTTCTTTTCTTTTAGGTCTTGATTGCTTAGATACCTTACACCATCTACAGGCACAAATTTCCATTTCGCAGGCAGCATTTTCCCTGTTTTTTTGTCTTTGAACATAAAAGTATGCACGCTGTAATAAGGGGTATTTGCCACGCTTGGAGTAATTCCTACGTTTTTCATATAAGCATCAAATCTTCTATAAGAAGCAACTTCTTGAGAGAGTTTTTTGACTCTTTCCTCATCTACCTTGCCATTTTTAGGAGTCCTCATAGCAAGGAATTGTATAAATTCTTCAGGATTCTTGGCAAAAAGAATCTCTGCATTTGTCATTACCATTGTCCAAGTGCCGCCCTTACCCTCCAATTGTAGCGCCATACCCCTGCCCTTACTTCTATCATCCATCTCCACACCTCCCAAAGAATATCTTACAAATGCGGGAATCTCTTTTTGATTAAGCAATGGCACATCTAAAGAATCCCTTGCTTCTTGACTAGAGAGAAACACACCCTTTGTACAAAACCCCTTGGTGTGGTTGATTTTCATTTTGGGATCTTTGCCATTAAGCTTATAGAAAGCATCTGCGATGCCTTCAGCGCTCACATCATGGGCATGGGCAAATCCCATGCAAGAAAACAATACAGCACATACACTCAAAGAAATTTTTTTCATTCTTTACTCCTCATTCGAAATTCATGCAATCATTTTGATTTTAATCCCTGCTAGATTTTACGATAACTAATCGCCTCTAGAACATGGGATTTTTGGATGACCTTGCTTCTAGCAAGATCTGCGATGGTACGGGAGACTTTTTTGGTCTTATTAAGTGCGCGCATAGAAAGCCCAAAGCGATCCTTTGCGTGCATCAATAAATCACGCGCTTCTTGATCCATCTGGCAAAATTCCTCGATCTCTTGGTCACTCATCTTGCCATTGAGTCTTTTTTGACCACGCTCTTTTTGCTGAATAAATGCAACAAACACCTGCTCTTGCATGGTTTTTGAATCCACATCACTCTTTGCATTTTGCTCATTTTCTGCCATCTGCACAAACAAATCAATACGATCCAAAAAGGGCTGGCTTAGGCGATTTTTGTATTTGGCAATCTCACTATCATTGCAGCGACATTCATGAAAGACGCTCAGCAAATTCCCACAGGGACAAGGATTTTGCGCCCCGATGAATAAAAATGAAGTGGGATATTCCACCTTGGAATGCACGCGCGAAAGCGCCAAAACATTATTCTCCAAAGGCTCACGCAATGCCTCAAGCACAGACTTTTCAAAATGCGGCAACTCATCAAAAAATAGCGCCCCTAAATGCGCCAATGCAATCTCGCCTGGCTTGGGATCTTTTTGCAATGCAGATCCGATGATACTGGCCTTTGAGGCACTTTGATGCGGGGATTTGAAATTTCGTAAAGGAGTGAGCTCTATTTTTTCATGATTCCAAGTATTAAGCTTTGCATTTTGCAAGATCTCCTCTAAGCTCATAGGTGGTAAAATACCCTGCATGCGCTTAGCTATCATACTTTTGCCACTGCCAGGACTTCCTTCCAAAATAATATTATGAAATCCACTAGCTGCAATCAAAGCCGCTCTCTTAGCATTTTTTTGCCCCTTCACATCAGAAAAATCCAAGCCAAATTCCCTAGGATAGAAGTATTTCTGCCCCAGCACTTCAAAATAAGGAAAATTGAGATTTTGTAGATTTTGCTCTGGGATTTCATCTGCTTGCAAAATCTCTAAAGCCTCTTTGAGATCATGGGCATAGACGCAACGCAGATTGGGCACAAAAGAAAAAAATTCCCTGCTCTCATAAGGCAAGATCATGCAGGCATCTGGCTCTTGCAATAACACATCTAACACCAAACCAAAAAGCACATCACTATGCTTAAGCATCCCATCAAGCCCAAGCTCACCAAAAGCAAACCAACGATTTTCTAACTCTTTTAGACACTTTTGCATGCCTACCAAAAGCGCGATGGGCAAATCAAAATGGCTCCCATATTTGGGGAGGTCGGATGGTGAGAGATTAATAGTGATTTTTAGTGGAGGGAAGCTAAAACCGCAAGCTACTAGCGCAGATTGCACCCTTTGTTTGGATTCTTGGATGGCATTACTCGCAAGTCCTGAGATCACAAACGCAGGCAATGCGCGGGTAAAAGAGGCCTCCACCTCGACAATACTAGCATAAAGCCCAAAGCGTGTCGCGCAATAAATCTTGTGTACCATCTGCGCCCACTAGGAATTTTTGAGCTTTTTTAGCTCTTTTTCAAATTTTTTGCGCTTAAGAATAGAAAGCTTGTCAATGAATAAAATCCCCTCCAAATGATCCATCTCATGCTGCAGTGCCACAGCCAAAAACCCCTGAGCCCTGAGGACTTGCTCCCCACCAAAGCGATCTTGATAGCCAAGAGTAATACTTCCATAGCGCTTGACTTCCTCATAAAATCCTGGCACAGAGAGGCATCCCTCATTCCAAAAAATTTCCTCTTCTTGATGCAGAATGACAGGATTGATAATCTCTAACAAATCTTCTTTGTATTGCTTGCCATCTTCTTGACGCGGGATATTCACAAGCAAAATCCTATGCAGTCTTCCCACCTGTACTGCAGCAAGCCCCACGCCCTCTCTCTCCAGCATCGTGTCGTACATATCATCCAAAAACGCATGCAAAGAAGCATCAAAATTCTGGACTTCTTTGGATTTTTGGCGAAGCAGGGGATGGGGATAGGAGAGAACTTCTAAAACCGCCATTATTCCACTTCATCCTGGGGATATACCTTGAAGCCAATTTTTTCATCCAAGGCAAGATTGAGCGCCATCAGAGAGGATTGCACGATGTTTTCTGTGGTTTTTTTGGGGGTGATTTTAGCAATCCCTATGCAAATATCCAGCACAATATCCTTGCCATCAGAAAAAACATTCGTAGCCCTTGCTGCCTCAATCAAGCGCTCCGCGGCCTTCCTGGCACTCTGGAGATCCGAATTCTTTAGCCCCATGGCAAAGATTCCGTTGCTAAAATAAGCCAGAATATCGCTGCGGCGAGAGGTTTTTAGCAGGAGCCTTGCGATGCTTTTTAGCAAAATCAGCACGGTGGTCTTGCTGGTAATCTGGCTAGAAACTTCTTTAGAAAGCGTGAGGGTTAGCATGGTGCTTTCATGTTTGAATCCCTCAATGAGCTCTTTTTCTTTGTCGATGAGGGCAAGAAAATAGCGTTTATTATAGACTTCAAATTGAGAATCATAGATACTATTTTCACTAATGGAAGTGACGATTTTTGCAGCATTTTGATATGCATCCTTCAGGTGATTCAAATCCCTATCTGCCTTTTCCTTCACCGCTTCTAGATCCTTCAAAAAAAGCTGGATGAGATTGTTTAAAACCAGCTTATTATCGATATTTGAGAGTTCTTTAGCGTATTTCTCTGTGATGTTTTGGGCCACCTGCAAATTTTTATAAAGCAAGGAGACAAAATTTAGAATCTGCTTGATATTCTTAAAACCATCTTTTACGGTTTTCTCAAAAAATACCATCCGATCCTCGCTCGTGGACTGCAAGTCAATGAAGGTCTGGATTTTTTGGCGTGAATCTTGGTCTTGTTTTTCTAGCAAACGCTCAAAATACATCTGATAATTTGCAGGCAATGGCGGGAGGGATTCATTCTTTATCGCCTTTATAGCATCCTCTGAGATGCGTTCCACCTTCTCAACAAGCTGCCTCTCAAACTCTTTGAGGGCACCATCAGCATCCTCAGGCCCTCCACCCTCTGCTCCAACTTCCTCAAAATAAGGATTGCTATTAAAATCTAATTTTTCGTCTTTACTTTTATCTTCTGGCATGGTATTTCTTTATTTTAAGCTTTTTTCCAAAACCTTGTCCACCAGGCCATATTTCTGCGCTTCCATAGCACTCATAAAAAAATCCCTCTCTGTATCTTGTGAGACTTTCTTGAGACTCTGCCCTGTGTTTGATGCTAGGATTTCATTCAAAATCTTTTTAAGGCGTAGAATCTCATTTGCCTGGATCTCGATATCTGTGGCCTGTCCCTGTGCGCCGCCCAGGGGCTGGTGGATCATGATACGCGAATTTGGCAGGGAGTAGCGCTTTCCCTTGGCCCCAGAGCTCAGCAATAATGCACCAGCTGACGCAGCCTGGCCAACGCAGATGGTAGCAACATCGGGACGAATATAATGCATCGTATCATAGATGCTAAATGCACTAGTAACTGCGCCACCTGGGGAATTGATGTAGAAATAGATGTCTTTTTGTGCATCCTCTGCTTCCAAAAACAAGAGCTGGGCGACAATGGAAGATGCCACCATGTCATTAATCTCTCCGCTAAGCAATACAATGCGATCTTTTAGTAATCTGGAGTAGATGTCATAGCTTCTCTCGCCCTTGCCAGTTCTTTCGATCACATAGGGGATGTAATTCATTACTGATCTCCCTTTTTGGGACTTCTCACTCTGCCTACAGCTCTTTTGCTTTCTTTTTTTGATGCACCCTCTTTTGCCTTGTCCTCAGATTTTTGCGGTAGCTTGTCTACAAACTCCACTTTGGTATCTAGCAGATTCTGTAGTACACGATCTTCCACCATAGCCATTTTGATCGCAGGAAGGAGATTATTACTTTTGTAATACTCGATGATCTGGGTGGGATTTTGACCCATCATCATCGCCTCATAATAAACAGTCTGGAAAACCTCATTATCCTGGACAGTGATATTTTTTTGCTTAGCCAGAGCATCGATGATGAATGTCACTTGCACACTGTTTTTGGCCTCATCCCTAAAGCTCTCTCTTTTTTCCTTTGCCTTCTCTGGATTCTCCTGCAAGGTCTTGAGCTCTTCTTCTGCGATGCTGCTCAAAGAATTTCTAAAAAGTAAATCCATCTCTTGCTCGATGACCAAATCCGGCAGATCAAAATGAATCTTTTCTAGAAAATTCTCCACCAATTTTTCTTTCAATTCTTCATTGTAAACCTTTGTTTTTGCCTCAAGCTCTAGTTGCTTTTTGATTTCAGCATCTAGATCTCTCAAGCTCGCAGTGGCATTTTGGGGAAGTAGTTTTTTTGCAAGGTCGTCATTGATTTGGGGCTTGTCTTTTACCTTGATGGCATGGAGCTTGACCTTGAAGGTCGCATCCTTACTGGCAAGATGCTTAACATGGTATTCTGCAGGAAAGGTTATGGAAATCTCTTTTGCCTCATCTGCAAGCATCCCTAGCATAGCATCCTCAAATCCAGGGACAAAACTCCCACTCCCAATGATTAGCTCAAAATTCTCAGCCTTCCCACCTTCAAAGGGTTTGCCATCCACAAAACCCTCAAAATCAAATACCGCGACATCATCATTTTCTAGCCTCTTGTCCTTGGGAGCATCAATGAGGGGGGCCTCTCTCTTGGCAATCTCTTCAAGTCTTGTTTTGACTTCCTCTTCTGTCACCCTTGGTACTTTTACTTCAGGGATGCAAGCAGGGACAGAATCCAAAGGAATGTCTGGAGTGAGAGAAATCTTGATCTCCACATCAAAGCCACCATCTTTTTCCTCCATTTTGGTCATCATAGGATCACCCAGCACCTGTCTTGCATCAAGATGCAGATCTTTTAATGCATGCTGCAACATCTCTTGTATCGCATCTTTTTGCGCATCCTGCCTGATGCTATCTTGGTAACGGGAGCGGATAAGCTGGAGGGGCACCTTGCCTTTTCGGAAACCATCTAGCTTCATGGTTTTGCTTAATCTTGTCGCAATCTTTGTAATTTTATCTTCCAAATCTTTAAGCGTAATCACGCCGCTTGCGATGACGTTGGCGCTATTGATCTTATTTGTTCTTAACTCCATAACCTTCCTTCAGCAAAAATAAAGTATAATTTCGGGATTTTAGCAAAAAATTCTTTAATCTAACTAAAAGAAGGCAATTTACCGATGTCTTTGCAAAGCATCAAAGCAAAACTAGAAGCCCCCCTACAACTCTCTCCAAAATTTGGATTGGTCGAGAAAATCACCCCCACCATTCTCTATGCCTCAGGCCTCACACCCAGCATCGGGGACATCGTCTGTGTGCATCGAGAGGATGGAAGTTCAGGGCTTGGGATGGTCACCCTCTGTCAAAGCGAAAATTTTGGCTTCACCCCCTTCTCTTTCATCGAAGGTTACAAAGTAGGGGACAAAGTTTTTATCGAAAAGGAGGGCTTTTTGCTGCCCGTTGGAAAGGATGTGCTTGGACGGGTGATTGACCCTTTAGGAAATCCTATCGATGAGAAAGGCCCTATTACCACAAGTGCACACATCCCCATCATCTCCCAACCCATCAAAGCCATGAGGCGCGGGGTGATTGATGAGGTTTTTTCTGTGGGGATCAAGGCTATCGATGGCCTTCTCACCTGCGGCAAGGGGCAAAAACTTGGGATTTTTGCGGGATCTGGAGTGGGAAAATCTACATTGATGGGGATGATTGTCAAAGGCTCCAAGGCCCCCATCAAGGTCGTGGCACTCATTGGGGAACGGGGGCGGGAGGTGCCAGAATTCATCCAAAAAAACCTAGATAACAATCTAGAAAACACCGTGATTGTCGTAGCAACCAGTGATGACTCTGCACTCATGCGCAAATATGGGGCATTTTCTGCTATGGCGGTGGCAGAATTTTTCAAAAATCAAGGGCATGATGTTTTGTTCATCATGGATTCGGTTACACGTTTTGCCATGGCACAGCGAGAGATCGGGCTAGCCCTTGGTGAGCCACCCACTAGCAAGGGTTACCCTCCTTCGGTTTTGGCATTGCTTCCGCAGTTGATGGAGCGAGCTGGGAAGGAAGAAGGTCGGGGGTCAATCACGGCATTTTTCACTGTATTGGTGGAAGGAGATGATCTAAGCGATCCTATTGCCGATCAGAGTCGCAGCATCCTAGATGGCCATATTGTGCTTAGTCGCGAGCTCACAGATTTTGGGATCTATCCCCCCATCCACATTCTCAATTCCGCCTCCAGAGTGAGCAATGACATCATCACAAAAGAACACAGGAATGCAGCCAAGAATTTTCGCAAGCTCTATGCCCTACTCAAAGAAAATGAGGTTTTAATCCGCATTGGTTCTTATCAAAAGGGCACAGATCCCGATCTAGATGAGGCCATTGAGAAAAAAAAGTTTATGGAGGATTTTATCACTCAAGAAGAAGATCAGCTCTTTGATTTTGATGCGATCATAGAAGAACTCTACAAAATCCAGCAATAAACACCCAGAATTTGTAGGCTGGATTCTGGGCTTAGTTCTTGACTCCAGGGATTTGTTTTAGACCCTATTCTTTGGGCTTTTTTGACCTGTGGCGGCGGTTTAGATAGAGCTTTTGCGCTCATGAGATTTTTGAAAATACCCCAAAGATAATCCCGAAGGATTTTAGCGCAAAGTTTGGAGGAATTTTTAGCCAGAATTTAAAATATTCCCAAGAGTCTTGGGAGCTTTGGCTGGATTTTCAAGATTCTTGAGAGAATTCATGGACTTTTTCATATTTCTTGCCCAGATAGATTCCCAAAGCCCCCCAGGCAAATGCCAGAAATGCGCCAAATCCCAGTGCAGCGCTAATCCCAATTTTGCTAAGCATTCCTTCCACCTGTGCGCTCAATGCATCCCCTCCGCGATACACCACCGTATCCAAAAAGCTTTTTACCTTGTATTTGCTATCAGAATCCAGCGGGACAAATAGCATCTCCCTGCCTGGCTTGATGAATGCATATTCCCCAATGCGACGAATACTCATGATCACCACCATGGGGAAAAAAGCAGGATGAGTAAAAATCAGCACAATAAAACCCATCCCCACAACAAAACCCAAGATCCCTAGCACACCCTTAATCCCAAAGCTCTTGGCAAGGGTAGCGGTAAAAAAAATCTGTATCAAAAAGCTCACAATCTGCACAATCAAATCAATATTAGCAAAGGCAGCGGCGCGCTGTTCTCTAGTGACAAATAGCTCACGCACGATGCGAGCCTGCTCCATATACAAAAAAGTAGAAACGGATGTAAGCAGCAAAATAAACGCCAAAATCCCCAGCAAATAGGGAGATCTGATGATCAGAGAAAATCCAATAAAGGGATTTTTGGATCCAATGCTTTGTGAAAAATGCTTGGAAAACTGCGCACGCTCCTCTTTGTTTTCCAGCAATGCATAGGCACTTTTGATTAGTCCATCCTTGCAAAGCAAAGAAAGAGATAGTAGAATCACAGAAAGCAACAAGAGGGTGTTGTTTCCCAAATGAGTGGCAAGCAAACTCACTGAGCTTGCGCCCAAGACACTACCAAGGCTCGCCCCCGCAGAGATGATGCCAAAGAGTCTTTGAGAGCAATCTTTGGTAAAAACATCTGCCATCAAACTCCAAGCACTAGAAATAATAAACAAATTAAAAATACTCACCCAGATAAAAAATATGCGAGAGAGCCACAAAAACTCTTCACTCTCATGCGGCCAAATCCTAAAGGCGATAAAAAATCCCACTAAATTTGTAATAAAAAATAAAAAAATTCCATTGACATAGTGTTTCCTCTGGATCCTTGTGCTCAACACCATCGCCAAAATCGATCCAACAACAGTGGCGATAAAGGTGCCAAAAAATAACCACTTGAGCTCCATGCTACCACCACTAAGACCTAGGGAATCCCTAATGGGGCGCAGGATGGCGTAGCTAAAAAATAGCAAAAAGATAAAGGAGGTCGCCATTACAAGCAACTTCCATTCACCAGGCTTGAGATGAAAAATCTTGAAATTTTGGATTTTTTGCAATTTCACTCCTTTTTGTATTTGGGTTCTTGGGCTTTGCGATTTTTACACTTTTATGTTTTTCTGCGCATTTGGTTTTGGGTTTTTGTATGTTTGCTTTGGGTCCATGCGGCAGTTTAGCTTTTTGGCTTTTGCTCTTTTACATGTTGCTCTGTGGCAAAGGCAGCCCCAGGGATTGCGCAAAAACCATGGGATATAATAATAAATTTTTTTAAAAACCACATGGGAAATTTGAAAAAACAGGGCAATGGGAGAATTTGCGTGGCATCCCATGGTGCATTTTGTGGCATTACAAGGATTACCAGAGCCAGGGGAATGGAAGGATGCCAAGGCTAGAGGAAATTAGGCAGCGGGAAAATCGCAGAGATGGGGAGAAAAGCTAGTAGCAAGGGTCATGGGCGCACTGGGGCATTCGCAAATCAAGGGAGTTGAGTTACAAAGAATAAATAAAACTAGGCAAATCAAATGCAGGGAAATCATTCAAGCATGGTGACAAAGAAATGCTAGCACAAAGACTGCAAGCTTGGAAAAGCCTCCTGCAAAAAGTCGTGATCGCTCTACTCGCCTAAGTGCCTGTGATAAGCGGAAAAATCAAGATTTTCTACCTTTGCGCTAAAAATAGCAAAGGGCTCTAAAATCTCGCAACCCCCATACTGAAAGCTATAAGAAATAGGCAACAAAAGATCTTTGAGCGTAGCACCATGATGCCCATCATAGGTACTCTCTGCGCCACCAAGTGTGGTGATGATTTGAAACTTCTTGCCATGCAAGAATTTTGGATTTTCCCCAAACAAAACTGCGCTCAAGACAACATCCTGCCACTGCTTGAGTATTGCTGGGCTCCCATACCAAAAAAGTGGAAATTGAAAAACAATCTTGTCTGCATCTCTTAACAATTCCAATTCCTTGTTCACATCGATTTTGCCATCGGGATAGGTTGTGGTAAGATTGTGAACCTTGATATGCGTGAGTTCTTTAAGGGATTCTAGTAGTGCTTTGTTGACCTTGGAGTCTTGAAAAAATGTGTGTCCGAAAATAAGTAATGTTTGCATAAATGCCCTTTCTTGGATTTTAATCCAGGAAAAAGGAGCTAAACCCCCAATTCCTGCATCAAAAATACAAATCTAAAAGGAGAGAGAATCTCAGAATCAATGCCCTCAAGATCAAACAAATTCAATGATTGCTAGCACAGAAGCATCACCTCTCCTAATCCTTGTTCTCTGGATTCTTGTGTAACCACCATTTCTGCCTTTGTATTTTGGTGCAATCTCAGTAATGAGTTTTTTTGTGGCTGCCTTATGCTGCAAAAGAGCAAACACCGCTCGATGCGTATTGAAATCCCCAACCCTAGCAGTTGTAATCATTTTTTCCATATGAGATTGCAACTCCTTTGCCTTAAAAACACCTGTCTCAATCCTGCCATGCTCAATCAGAGCAATTGATAAATTTTTTAGCAGGGCTTTTCGATGAGAGGAAGTCCTCCCTAATTTTCTGTAATCTTTACCATGTCTCATTTTTAAGCCTTTAATTTAGAAATTTTCTTAGTGAGTGCGATTTTCTTATCTTCTTCAAGCTCTGTGCCTATGGGATAGCCGATCTCTTGAAGCTTCTCCACAATTTCATTGTAAGAGGTTTTACCTAAATTTTTCACACCCTTGATTTCACTTTCGCTCATCAATACCAACTCCCCGACATAGCGAATCCCAATGCGATCCAAGCAATTAAAACATCTAGCATTCAAGTTGAGGCTATCAATTTTCATCAAAAGATCTTTGAAATCAAAGTTATCCTCTATGGCTTGTTTCTGCGTAGTGGAAATGGAGCTAATATCAGCATTGAAAATACTCATTTGAGAGTACATAATCGCGATGGCCTGCTTGAATGCCTCATAGGGATCAACCTGCCCATCCGTCTCCACATCAAAAATGATTTTTTCATAAGTGGGATTATCCTCTACAAGCACATTCTCAATCTCATACACTGCTTTCCTCACTGGGGTAAAATACGCATCCAGCGGGATATAATCCTCAGAAATCAATCCCCGAATATCCTCACTGGGAACATAGCCGATGCCCTTCTGGACAATGATGGAAAAATTCAATACAGCATCTTCATTAATCGTAGCAAGTGGAGCTTCTTTGTTTACGATATCAATCTGATCATTTGCCAAATGCCCACCACTCAAAACCATGGGTCCTTGAAAAGAATAATGCAATTCCACTTTTTCCTCTTCTAAAAATCCCCCCTCCTTTCCCAGGAAACGAATGTTTTTGAGATTCACAATGAAGGGAGAAACATCCTCCACGATGCCGCGGATGGAATCAAATTCATGTGCCACTCCTTCAATCTTGAGGGCGATGGGAGCAAGTCCCACAGAACTAGAAAGCAACAATCTTCTCAAGGGATGTGCCAAAGTCACCGCATAACCTGATTCAAAGGGATATGCCATTACCCTCACTTTGTTAGGACCCAATTCCTCGACATCCACAGTGGTTGGGATATAAGGCGTAGTTTTAATTACTTTCATTTAGCCCCCTTATTTAGAATACAACTCTACAATCAGTCTTTCCTCAATGGGAATCACAACCTCTTCTCTTTCTGGATAGCGTGTAAAAATACCAAATCTTTTGTCCTTATCAACATCCACCCAAGGAGAGATTCCAGTCTGTGAAGTAAGCTCAATAGCGCGTGTAATCTGTGGATTATTCTTGCTTTTTTCGATGACTTCGATTTTTTGACCTTGTTTCACGAAAAAGGAAGGGATATTTACTCTCTTCCCATCCACCAAAATATGGCCATGGCTCACAAGCTGTCTTGCAAATCTTCTTGTAGTTGCAAAGCCCATGCGATACACAACATTATCCAATCTTCTCTCAATCAAGCGCACAAGGTTCTCTCCAGTGTTTCCATCCAAACGATTTGCTTCCGTAAAAATAGCTCTAAATTGCTTTTCTGAGACACCATACATCACCTTTGCTTTTTGCTTCTCGCGAAGCTGAAGGCCATATTCAGAAATTTTTCCTCTCTTTTGTCCGTGCTGTCCTGGACCATAGGGCCTTTTGTCCAATGCGCTTTTTCCTGCGAGTCTTCTCTCTCCTTTGAGCGCAAGAGACACCCCAAATCTTCTTTCTAATTTTTCAACAGGTCCTCTATATCTTGCCATATCTACCCCTTATACTCTTCTTCTTTTTGGTGGTCTACAACCATTGTGTGGCAATGGAGTCACATCTTTAATCCACAAAACCTTAATACCCTCAACCACGCCCACACTCTTAATCGCGGTCTCTCTTCCACTGCCTGGTCCTTGAACCTTGATTCCCACTTCTTTGATGCCATGCTCTTTTGCCTTCATCATCGCACTCTCAACAGCCTGTTGTGCGGCATAAGGGGTAGATTTTTTGGAACCCTTAAACCCAAGTCCACCTGCTGTAGCCCAGCAAATCACATTACCCATCTCATCAGTAATCGTTACATTTGTATTATTAAAAGAGGCAGAAATGCACACAATTCCTCTTGCGATATTCTTTTTCACAACTTTCTTTTTTGTTGCCGCGGATCTCTTAGCCATATCTCTCCTCCTTATTTGCTACCAACAGTTTTTTTCTTGCCTTTTCTTGTGCGCGCATTATTTTTGGTTGTCTGACCACGCACAGGCAAGCCCTTTCGATGCCTTAGGCCGCGATAATTTCCTAGATCCATCAATGCTTTAATATCCATTTGAACTTTTTTTCTCAAATCACCTTCAACCATGTAGCTTTCTTGGATTTTTTTTGCAATCGCAGAAACTTCATCTTCGCTGAGATCATGAACTCGCTTGTCAAAAGAAATATTTACAGCATTAAGGATATCTCGAGATATCTTTAATCCAATACCATAGATATGTGTAAGAGCATATTCCACTCTTTTCTTTTTTGGCAAATCTACACCAGCAATTCTAGCCATATTTTATCCTTGTCTTTGTTTGTGTTTTGGAGTTACGCAAATCACACGCACAACTCCCTTTCTTTTAATGACCTTGCACTTGTCACACATTTTTTTGACCGATGGTCTTACTTTCATAATAAACTCCTTTGTTTGCTATGCAAACCTTTTCATTATTCTTGCTACAGAATAAAATCATCCATTATACTAAAAAAATTTTAATAATCACTTATACCTGAAGGTAATCCTGCCTTTATCCAAGCTATAAGGTGTCAATTCGATCTTCACCTTATCCCCTGGGAGGATTTTGATATAATGCATACGCATCTTTCCAGAAATATGACACAAAACAACATGCCCGTTTTCAAGCTCCACCCTAAAGGTTGCATTGGGCAATGCTTCCACCACCTTCCCATCAATCTCAATCACATCATCTTTTGCCATTTAAACCTCCGTTAAAATTTCTGCGACGCCACCAACAATTGCCACGGTGTGTTCATAATGACTCCCTCTAAAGCCATCACTAGAAACCACATCCCATTGATTTTCCAAGACTACAGGCTCCCCGCTTTTGACACAGACCATCGGTTCAAGACAAAACACCATTCCATTCTTGATTTTTGGCCCCTGCTTGAAATTACTGGATTCTAGGTAATTGGGAATGCTTGGCTCATCATGAGGTTTCCTGCCAATACCATGTCCGCAATAATGCTTCAATGGCACAAATCCTCGCGCACAAATATTCTCCTCTAAAATCTTGCTAAGTTCTTTGAAATACATACCCTCTTTGATGGAATGTATCGCATTTATCAAAGTATCTCTAGCACAATCAATAAGCTGAATATCCAGGGCAGAGATCTCTCCCACGCCCATGGTAATGGCACCATCCCCATACCAGCCCCCTATTTCTGCACCCACATCAATCCCCACAATATCACCATTTTGCAACTTGTAATCCGTAGGGATTCCATGAATGATCACTTCATTCACAGAGATGCAAGCAGAATTAGGAAAGCCATACAATCCCTTAAAGGCAGGCCTTGCACCATGAGCACGAATAAAATCTTCGATGAGAGCATCAATTTCTAGCAGACTGATTCCTGGCTTGATGAAATCTCGCACATGTTTCAGCGCTTCCCCAACAAGCGCATTGGGGCGACGCAGCAATTCAATCTCGCTTGCATTACGAATCGGAATAGCCATCAAAAACCAACAGCACTAAGAGTCTTGTATTTGCTCATATAAACTTGCGCCTCAATCTTTCTCATCGTATCAATAGCAACCTGCACGACGATCAAAACCGCCGTCCCACCAAAATAAAAGGGAACCCCCATACTTTTGACAAGAATCCATGGCAAAGTGGAAATGATGGCCAAATACAGTGAACCAAATAAAGTCAATCTCCCAGCTACTGCATTGAGAAAGTGCACCGTGCCCTCACCCGGACGCATACCAGGAATATAACCGCCTTGACGCTTGAGATTTTCTGCGATATCTTTGGAGTTAAATGCAATGGAGGCATAAAAATATGCAAAAAAGATGACAAAAACAAACATCAAAATATTATATGCGTATTTATCTGGTCCCAAAAAATCCGCGACAGATTTGAGATAAACATTGGAAGAGGCTTGCAAGAGCGTGGAGGGAAATACCAAGATCGCGGAAGCAAAAATAGGAGGAATCACGCCGCTCAAATTAATTTTGATGGGAATGTAATTCATGATCCTTTTGTTTTGATTTTGCATGATCACCTTGCGCGCATAAGAAACCGGAATCCTTCTCTCTGCAAGTTCGATATAAATAATCACAAAAACGGTAAAAACGATGATGACTAGCATCACCAATAAAACAAGAAAATTAATCTCCCCAGTGTTTACAAGACGGAATGTCCCAGCGATGGCTGAGGGAATTCCAGAAACAATACCAGAGAAAATGATCAAACTAATACCATTGCCAATGCCCCTTTGAGTAATTTGCTCGCCTATCCACATCAAAAGCATCGTGCCTGTCAGCATGGAAAAAACTGATAACACAATAAAAATCTGCATATCAATCATAATCGCCCCATTGGCACCATTGCCCATATTGCGCAATAAAAAAGAAACGCTCACTGACTGCACCACAGTAACAGCGATGGTGAGATAGCGCACAATCTGCATATATTTTTGCATGCCATCGCGCTCTTTTTTCATTTTTGCAAGATTGGGGAAAGTGGCTGCTAAAAGCTCCATTACAATCGAAGCAGTGATGTAGGGCATGATGCCCAGGGAAATGATGCTTAGTCTAGAGACTGCATTCCCGCTGAACATATTAAAAAGTCCTAATGCATTTTGGGAATTTCCTGCAGTATTGAAAAAATCTTTGATTACAGCAAGATCCACCCCAGGAATAGGAATATAAGCTAATACTCTATAGGCAAACAAAAACATTAAAGTAATAAGGATTTTATTTACTATAGTTTTATTCATTATGATTTTCCACTACAAACAATTATTTTCCGCTGCAAACAATGCGCTCGTCTTTAATTTTTGCTGCCAGTTCTTTTGCGCTAATTCCAATGAGCTTAATTTTTTCGATGTATTTTGGAAACTTATGCACACTCCTAATGCTTTCAAAAGTCAGTTCGCTCAAGTCTTTGAGCACAAGAATGCGATCGGTGTTGATGACATAGGGCTTAAGATTTTGGACCCTAAACCCCACTTTTGGTAATCTTCTCTGCAAAGGCTGCTGTCCACCCTCAAAGCCTCTTTTTGCCTTATAGCCAGTTCTGGCTGTCTGTCCCTTGCCACCTCTTGTGGAAGTTTTTCCCATACCGCTGCCCTGGCCCCTGCCTACACGCTTGATACCGCGCACACTTCCTTTAGCGGGTTTAATATTTTCTAATGCCATATTTCCTCCTTATGCCTTAATTCTTGCAAGCGCATCAATTGTCGCACGCACAACATTATAAGGATTATTTGAACCCAAGGATTTTGTCAAAATATCCTTGATTCCCGCTAATTCAATCACTGGTCTTGCCGAACCTCCAGCAATAACCCCTGTTCCCTCGCTTGCGGGTTTGAGCAAAATTTTGCTTGCATTATATTTGTGCTCAATATCATGAGCGATGGTTGTGCCCTTGACATTTACTTCAATAATATTTTTAAACGCATCATCCACGGCTTTTTTGATTGCATCAGGGACTTCCTTTGCCTTACCTAGGCCAAAGCCTACAAGCCCATTTTTATTGCCTACAACCACCAAGGCATTGAAGCGAAATCTTCTTCCACCCTTTACTACTTTCGTAACCCTGCCAATATTCACAACAACTTCACTAAACTCTTCTCTATTAATTTCCATTTTTATCCTTTACAGCCTAATATCATTATCTCTGAGAGATTGCGCAAATGCAGCAACGACGCCATGATATAGATAACCATTTCTATCAAATACGATCGTGGTGATCCCTTTGTCTTTGAGATCCTTGGCAAATGCCCTTCCAATCTCAGTGGCATTTTCTTTATTATTGCCTAGCTGCATTTTTTTTCCATCTACGCAGGCCAAAGTCACTTGATTTTGATCATCAATCGCCTGAGCATAGAGATATCTATTGGATCGAAAAATACTCACTCTTGGTTTTTGTGCTGTCCCAAAAACAGAACTCCTAATTCGCAATTTTCTCTTATTTCTTAAGCTTTTTTTTCTTGCCAAAATTTTACTTGTCATGCTATCAATCCTCTCTTACTTCTTCGCAGTTTTTCCAGCTTTGCGGAGAATCACTTCATCGCTATATTTGATGCCCTTGCCCTTATAAGGCTCTGGAGGACGGAATTCCCTAATCTCGGCTGCAATTTGTCCGACCTGTTGCTTATCACTACCCTTGATGGTGATGGTATTTTTATCTACGCTCATCTCAATACCATCAGGAATGGGATATTTCACAGGATGAGAAAATCCCAGTGCAAGCTCCAGGGTTTTACCAGATACCGCGACCTTATAACCCACGCCATTGACTTCCAAAACCTTAGTAAATCCTGTGCTCATTCCCAAGATAATATTATTGGCCAATGCTCTATAAGTCCCCCAATATGCGCGAGATTGTGGTTCCTGATTGATGGGTTTGAAGCTAATCTCATTATTTTCGCAACAAATCTCCACTCTTCCATGAGTCTCTAATTCTTTTTGCAATTTATTGCCCTTAAACATAATCCTACTCCCCTGGACGCTCACTTCAATGCCGCTGGGAATGTGAATAGGTTTTTTTCCAACTCTTGACATATCTCTCTCCTACCAAATACTGCAAAGCGCTTCACCGCCCACATTGGCTTTGTAAGCGTCCTCATTGCTAATTACACCTTTATTTGTACTCACCACAATAACCCCATAGCCATTTTTAAATTTCTTCAACTCTGTGCGAGCCTTATAAACTCTTCTTCCAGGCTTACTGATTCTTTTAACTTCATTGATCGTAGAATACCCTCTTTCATCGTAGGAAAGCTGCACGGAAATAGATTGCTTGCCATCTTTGTCATTGATGTTGAAATCCTTAATAAAGCCCTTGGATTTAAAAATTTCCAAAATGGATACAACAATCTTTGCATAATAAAGTGTTGTGGTATCCAATCTTCTCATAGAAGCATTTCGAATGCGTGTCAAAGAATCCGCAATAATATCATTTACCATAATCACTCCTTACCAACTGGCCTTACGAAGACCTGGAATCAAACCTTCGTTACCCATCTTTCTCAAACATACTCTACAAAGTCCAAAATCTCTATAAACAGAATGTGGTCTACCACAAACCTGACATCTCGTATAGGATCTTGAACTGAATTTCGCCTTTCGACTTGTTTTTGCAATCATTGATTTTTTTGCCATATCATCTTCCTTTTGCAAATGGCATACCAAGCATTTCTAATAACTTGAATGCACTTTTATCATTATCTGTAGAAGTTACCATTGTTATATTCATCCCATGTGTAATCATGATGTCATCATAGATAACCTCTGGAAACATCAACTGTTCATTGAGGCCAAAGCTATAATTTCCTCTGCCATCAAATCCATTTCTAGGAACCCCTCTAAAATCCTTTACTCTAGGCAAAGAAATCACAATGAGTTTTTCCAAAAAGTTGTACATCTGATTCCCCCGCAAAGTGACCTTCACACCCATGGGCATGCCTTCTCTCATCTTAAATCCTGCGACAGATTTTTTTGCAAGAGTGATTACTGCCTTTTGTCCGGCAATCAAAGAAATCGTATCCGCGATATTTTGAATGACTTTTGTATCCTTTGCATAATCCCCTGCCCCCACGCTGATTACAATTTTTTCAAGCTTTGGTAAAAGCATGGGATTTGTAATATCCAATTCCTTTGCAAGTTGAGTTTTAATTTCTTCATTATATTTTTTCTTCAATGCATACATGACTTACTTCTCCTCAACCTTCTTTACATTGGAAATATCCATAGACATTTCTTTGGAAACAAAGCCACCTTTGGGATTATTATCGCTAGGCTTGATTGCTTTTTTTGCGACCTTGCAGCCCTCGACAACTACACGGGACGTTTTAGGATGAACGCTCAAGACTTTGGCAGTCTTGCCCTTGTCATCTCCTGTAATTACCTTTACCATATCACCTTTTTTAATCTTAAACTTCGCCATTACAATACCTCCGGAGCTAACGATACTATCTTCATAAAATTCGCATATCGCACTTCTCTACTTACAGGTCCAAAAATCCTTGTACCAATGGGCTCTTTTTTCGCATCCAGGATCACTGCTGCATTATCATCAAAGCGAACCAAGGAGCCATTTTCTCTATGGATCTCTTTTTTGGTGCGCACGATTACTGCCTTGACCACCTGGCCTTTTTTCACCCTTCCATTGGGAATTGCTTTTTTTACAGAGGCAACAATAATATCCCCTACACTTGCATACCTTTTGTGGCTTCCACCCAAAACCTTAATACACATAATTTCTTTTGCACCACTATTATCAGCAACATTTAATCTTGTAAAACTTTGGATCATCTTACACTCCTACTGAAACGATTTCTTTAAGTCTAAAGGCTTTGTTTTTAGAAATGGGTGGACATTCAATCCCCATCACCACATCCCCTACCTTTGCTTGATTTTCCTCATCATGGATGGTGTATTTTTTAAATCTTTTTACGATTTTTCTATACTTGGGATGCACAACTTTTCTCTCAACCAATATCGTAATGCTCTTTTCGCCGGCTTTACTTACCACTTCACCCTGGATAATTCTTTTATGCGCTTGTTTTTCACTCATTACTCATCCCTTCCAAATGAATCATTCTTTGCAGATATCGCAGTATTGATGCGAGCAATATCCTTTCTCACTGCTGCAATTTGGCTAGAATTTGTCAATTGCATAGTTTTGAGCTTTAATCTCATTTCAAAAAGCTCTGCCTTTTTCTCTTTTAACATTTTATTCAATTCCTTAAGATCCTTATCTTTCAAGTCAATAAATTTCATTTTCACTCTCGCTCGTTACAATTTTTGTTTTGAAAGGTAGCTTGCTTTGGGCTAAAGCTAATGCTTCTCTTGCGGTAGCCTCATCAATACCAATGATCTCATAAATAATTCTTCCAGGTTTAATATTCATCACCCATTTTTCTACAGCACCTCTACCCTTACCCATTCTCGTAGCCAATGGCTTTGCTGTTAGAGGTTTATCAGGAAATACCCTAATCCAAACCTTGCCCGCTCTTTTGATGTGACGAGTTAGTGCAACCCTTGCAGATTCAATCTGTCTGGAGTCAATTCTGCCATGCTCTAGGGCCTTAATGCCAATATCACCAAAAGCCAATTGTGCACCCCTGAAAGACTTTCCTCTATTTCTGCCCTTCATCTGCTTTCTATATTTTGTTCTTTTAGGCATCAACATAATTACTGTCTCCCTCTTCTATTTTTTTTGACTTCTCTATCCTGAGAATCTTCTTTCTTTTCGGATTGAATTCCTTTTTGGAGGACCTCTCCTCTAAAAATCCATACCTTGACTCCAATGATTCCATAAGTCGTCATTGCCTCAGCAAATCCATAGTCAATCTTTGCACGCAAAGTATGCAGAGGAACTCTTCCCTCCATATACCACTCTGTTCTTGCCATCTCCGCACCTGCCAATCTTCCCGATACCTTGACCTTGATTCCCTTGGCACCAGATTTCATTGCACTTTGCATGACCTTTTTCATTGCTCTTCGGAATGCAACTCTCTTTTCTAGCTGGATTGCAACATTTTCTGCGGCAAGTTGCGCATTTGCTTGAGGACGTTTTACTTCTTTGATATTGATGGTTGCTTCTTTGTGTATGATGGCTTTGAGAGAATCCTTTACCCTTTCAATGTCGGCACCTTTTTTGCCAATGATGAGCCCTGGTCTGGCAGCCACAACAGTCACTCTAATCTTTTTAGCTGCACGCTCAATGATAATCTCACTAATGCCTGCATAATAAAGTTCTTTTTTTAGAAATTTTCTAATCTTGTAATCTTCTGCAATATTTGCAGGGGTGCTCTGTGTACTGGGGAACCATCTTGAAGTCCAATTTCTATTAATGCCTAATCTCAAACCTATCGGATTAACTTTTTGTCCCATGCTTATTTGTCCTCACCTTTTGTAGATTTTTTCATTGTATTTTTCCTTTTTTTCTCCGCATCAGTTTTTTCTGAAGGCTTTGGCGCAACCTCTACAAAAACATGAGAAGTTGGTTTTGCAATAGGAGTAGCTCTACCTCTGGCTCTAGGCGTAAACCTTCTAAGCACTGGACCTGCATCCACACGACAGGACTTTATGATTACATTTTGCGCATCAAATCCACCATTTGCCACGGCAGAAGCGACGACTTTTGCAATCACCCTTGCGGCTTTGTTGGGAGTAAATTCTAGGCTCGCAATTGCTAATTCTGCATTCATTCCTTGCACTTCTCTAGCAACCAATCTTGCCTTTGTAGGAGAAAGTCTAGTATATCTTAATAATGCTTTACTCATCATTTGCTCCTTTATTTACCAATCTTTTTTTGGACACTGCCTTTGTGCCCTTTAAAAGTCCTTGTCGGAGCAAATTCACCCAACTTATAACCTACATGATTTTCTGTGACATACACAGGAACAAAAACCCTTCCATTATGAACATTAAATGTAAGTCCAATCATATCAGGCAAAATAGTACTTCTTCTTGACCAGGTTTTAATTGGTTTATTGTCCTTGTTTTCCTTTGCCTTAAGTACTTTTTTTACTAGATAATCATCGATAAAAGGACCTTTTTTTATTGATCTTGCCATCTTTTATTCCTTACTTTTTCTTTCTTGAGATAATTAATCTATCGCTAGCTTTTTTCTTTCTGGTTTTATAACCCTTAGCCGGAGTTCCCCAGGGTGAAACGGGATGCCCACTAGAACCTGTTTTACCCTCACCACCACCATGTGGGTGATCCACTGGGTTCATCGCACTGCCTCTTGTCTGAGGTCGGATGCCTCTGTGTCGATTTCTACCTGCTTTTCCAATGCTGATATTGATAAAATCCTCATTACCTACTACGCCAATAGTTGCCATGCACTCCCCAAGGATGTAGCGCATTTCACCGCTTGGCATTCTAATGATGGTGTATTTCCCCTCTCTACCCATGATTTGAGCACTAGCGCCTGCACTTCTTGCAAGCTGCCCACCGGCACCAGGATGCATTTCAATATTATGCACAATGGTTCCCACAGGGATGCTTTTAAGCTTCATTGCAAAGCCTGTCTTAATATCCAATCCCGCTTCTGCTGCGATCACCACATCCCCAACTCCCAATCCACTTGGCTGGAGGATATATCTTTTGTCCCCATCTGGATATCCGATTAATGCGATTCTACAATTTCTATAGGGATCATATTCAATTGCCAATACCTTCCCTTCGATATTATGTTTATTGCGCTTAAAATCAATAATCCTATAAAGTTTTTTTGCGCCACCTTCTTTATGTCTGCTTGTAATGCGGCCATTATTATTTCTGCCTGCTGCTACAGGAAGTTTAATCAATAATTTTCTCACACTAGGCCTTGCGGTAATATCACTGGAACTAAGCCCTGACATAAATCTTCTACTGGGCGTGTAAGGTTTGTATGTTTTAATTGCCATTTTTTACTCCTTAACCTGCGAGCGAATCAATCTTCGCACCCTCTGGGACTTTTACATAAAATTTCTTGAATGAACTTCTTTGCCCAATTCTTCCTCTAAATCTTTTTACCTTACCTTCTTGCTTAAGAGAATTAATTCTAAGAGGCACAAAACCAAAATAATCTTTAAAAATTTGTTTGAGTTGATTTTTTGTCATTTTGCTAGAGGTTTGCACCACAAGCACACCACTCTCTTGGAGCGCCAAAGATTTTTCAGTATAAAGGATTGATTGAATATCTGTTATATCTGCCATTGTATCTCCCTTACTTTGTTGCCTGAATGATTTCTTCAAAAACTGTTTTCTCAATCACCACCGATCGGAATGCAGCAACTAAGTATGCGTTTAATTCATTTGCATCTGCCAAGTAGCAATTTTTCAAATTTCTAAAAGCCAAAAATGTATTTTCATTGCTGAGTTGTGTCACAAATAATGTGCTTCTCTCATTGATCTCTTGGAACATTTTATAGGCATCTTTTGTCTTTCCGCTTGCGATCTCAATGGAATCCACCACATAGAGTTTCCCCATTTCTGCTTTTTGATGCAACGCAAATTCCAATGCCAATCTTTTTTGCTTTTTATTGATTTTTAGATGATAATTCCTATTATTGCTAGGACCATGAGAAACACCCCCGCCAACAAACACAGGAGAAGTGATGCTACCAGCCCTCGCTCTACCACCACCTTTTTGACTCCAAGGCTTTTTACCACCTCCGCTCACTTCGCCGCGATTTTTTGCCTTTGCACTGTTATTGCGCAAAGAGGCCAAATAAGATTTTACATAAAGATAAAGATTATGTTCTTTGATCTCGCTGTAGCTTTGTGGCAAATCAATTTCGCTATTTTTTTTCAATTGTTTATCCAATACTATTGCCTTACTCATTGCACTCACCTTACTTTATAATTTGGATCTTTCCATAAGCTCCAGAGAAACCCGCTACCGATCCCTTCAATACCAAAATATTGCTTTCTTTATCAAAAGAAACCACTTCATTTTGCGCAGTCACAGTCTCATTCCCATAATGACCTGCCATCTTCTTACCAGGCTGCACCCTTCCTGGCCATTCCCTATTACCAATAGAACCCAATCTCCTGTGGAACCTACTTCCATGTGCAGCAGGACCACCCTGGAAATTCCAGCGTTTCATCGCACCGCTAAAGCCTCTTCCCTTGGTTTTGAAGGTGACCTTTAGTCTTTGGGCATTTTCCAATGCACTCTTATCCAAATCACCCACTTCCGCATTGCCAACCTGCAATGTCGCAAAACGATTAAACTCTTTGCTAAGGTTGTATTTTTTTTGCTGGCCCGCAATTGCTTTATTACTGGCCTTTCCCTTTGCATATGCAATCAATGCTTTTTTGTTTTCATAGATTTCACATACCTTTGCATCAATGACTCTTAGCAAAGTAACTGCGATGCTTTTTGTATCAATGGTTCTACTCATTCCAATTTTTTCTACTAAAAATTCCATGCCCTAATCCTCACTTACCCATTTGCGTTACTTCAACATCAACTTCCGGAGCCAAATCAAGCTTCATCAAACTATCTACGGTATCAGGAGTAGCTGACATAATGTCAATGATTCTGCTGTGGACTCGGATCTCAAACTGCTCTCTTGAATCTTTGTTGATATGAGGAGAACGCAAAACCGTATATCTTCGGTTCTTTGTTGGCAGGGGAATTGGCCCCTTGATATCAGAACCCGTTCTCTTAACAGCCTCAATGATAGAAACAACCGATCGATCCAAAACTCTGTGATCATAAGCTTTCAACTTAAGTCTAATTTTTTCCATGTAAAATTTCCTTGCATAAAGAACTCATCATAGTGATGTACTACCAAAAATGGAACTGCGATTCTACTGAATTTTTGCAATGAAAGCAAACATTTTGCGCATTTTTTGGAAAAAATCAAAAAAAATCTTTCCTCTTTGTAAGGAAATATTTTATAATGTCCTTCTGAAATAAAGTTTTGCAATGGCTTTGTGGAGGCAAAGCAATAGCAAGCCCTTTAAACAAAGAAAAAACTACAAGGATTCAAAAATCGCAAAAATTAAGGCAATCAAAGACTAGGGGAGTTTCAAGACCCCTTATTGAAAAAACTCAAGGAATCTCATGCAAGAGCTAGAAAACATCCTGGCAGAAAAACTCCAGAATTTTGAAATTTTCCCTAGAAGATTTGGCATAAAGCCTGCAAAAATCCATCTCTATGGGCCGCCAAGAAGCGGGAAAACCAGCCTTTCCCTCCTCATTGCAAAGCATTCCAAGCATCCCATTTACATCGACTGCATCGATCCTCGCAATGACAAAGAAATGCTCACCTCCCAGGTCCTAAAGGCCTTTTTGGAAAAGCGCATCGACTGGCTGATTTTGGATAATTATGACTTTTCCCTCACGCTGCCAAATCTCCCCAACATCCTCCTCATCACCACCCCTCCCATCGCCCGACTACCCCAGGGTTTCCTCTCTAGAGTAATTTTGCCTCTGAATTTTGCAGAATACATTAGCATCTCCCCAAAAAGCACATCCCTCACCCAACTCTTCAACTCTTATCTCAAAAATGGCAATACCCCAGAAATGCTCTTTTTGCCAGAATTTCAAAAAATCCAAAGACGCCAAGAACATCTGCGCCTCTTTTTCCAAGAAGACTATGTATTTTTTTTGCAACTCCTATCCTTCCAATCCCAAAAAATCACCACTCATCATCTCTACACTCATATGAAAAAATCCATCAAAATCTCCAAAGACAAGGCCTATAGACTGCTAAATACCCTAGAGGCATGCCATTTCCTCACCCTCCTGCCACACATCAATGCCCCCTCACTCCCCAAAAAACTTTTTTTCTATGATTTCGCCCTGCCCTATGCATTTTCCAAGGCTCCAAATTTCCAGGCAATCTTTGAAAACATGGTATTTTTGGAATTGCTAAACCAAACTAACGCTCCAATTTTTTATGCACAGGAATGTCATTTTTTGATAGAAAATCATGCGTTTTTCGCCCTGCCCTTCCCCAATCAAAAAGACATCAATAAAATCTTGCAAAACAATCCAAAAAGACAAATCACCATCATCGCCATCCACCCCCAAGAACACCCCCATTGCAAAATCATTGATTTTATCAGCTTTGCACTTAGAGACTAACAAAGAACATGAAAAATAAAAAAGCAAAAAATAAAATCCCGCACCAAGGGCTTTTTGAAAGCAAACCAAGCCTTTTTGAAAGCGCGCCAAATGTTTTTGATGCTTGGCAAAATGCACAAGAGCTTTTTGTGAATGCACAAGAGAACATGCTCTGTGGCATCGATGAAGCAGGAAGAGGCAGCCTTTGTGGGAGTTTGTTTGTAAGCGGGGTTGCCTGCACCAAAGATTTGGCACAGATGTTGCAAATTCAAGGCATCAAAGACAGCAAAAAGACCACCAAAAACACCCGCAAAAATCTTGCAAATCTTCTCATCCACACCCCTGGTATTCATTTTTGCATCATAGAAAAAACTGCAAAGGAGATTGATGAGAAGGGGCTAAGCTGCTGCATGAGAGAATGCCTACAAAGCATCATTAAGAATCTGCAAAGCTTTACTTCACACTTCATTATGGATGGCAATACGACCTTTGGATTCCATCCTCCCCCTCCCCTCTATCTCAAAACACTCATCAAAGGGGATGCTCTGCTTCCACAAATCTCTGCAGCCTCCGTCCTTGCAAAATACGCCAAGGATTGCGAAATGATGCATCTTGATAAAATCTATCCCAATTATGGCTTTGCCAGCCATTCTGGCTATGGCACAAGCGCACATATCGCTCAAATCAAAGCCCTGGGCCCCACAAAAGAGCATCGCAGGAATTTCCTAAAAGATCTCACAAACCCCATGCCTAAGACTTAATCCGTTTTTAAAACAAAAATTTATAAAATACGCCAAAAATTTTAGGCGCAAAAATGGCTCTAGCTCTGGCACTCAAATACCGACCCACCACCTTTGCTGACCTCATCGGACAAGAAAGTGTGGCCAAGACCCTCTCTCTTGCATTGGAAAAAAACCGCATCGCACATGCCTATCTTTTTAGTGGCCTTCGAGGAAGCGGGAAAACCAGCTCAGCGAGGATTTTTGCACGCGCATTACAATGCCAAAAAGCACCCATTAAAGATCCCTGCAATACCTGTGATAACTGCATCCAATCCCTGGAGGGCAGGCATTTTGACATCATCGAGATGGATGCAGCCTCCAGCCGTAGGATTGATGACATCCGCAATCTCATTGAGCAGACCAAATATTCCCCTAGTTTTGGACGTTACAAGATTTTCATCATTGATGAAGTCCATATGCTTACCAAAGAGGCCTTCAATGCCCTGCTAAAAACCCTAGAAGAACCGCCAAATTATGTGAAATTTATTTTAGCCACAACCGATCCCCTCAAGCTACCCGCCACAATCCTTAGCAGAACGCAGCATTTTCGCTTCAAAAAAATCCCTCACAAACTCATCTTGCAGCATCTCTATAACATCCTGGAAAAAGAAGAAATCTCCTATGAAAAAGAAGCCATTGAGATGATTGCTAGAAGTGGCAGCGGCAGCCTCCGAGACACACTCACCCTCACGGATCAGGCGATTTCTTATTGCAACCAAGACATCACAAGCGCCAAGGTCACGCAGATGCTAGGGGTCATAGATCCCTCCATCTTGCAAAATTATTTTGAAGCCATCCAAAATGGAGATGCAAAGATACTAGAGGCTTCTTTGGAGATTTTTGAGGAATATGATGCAGAGATGATTTTGGATGAGATGATGCTCTTTTTGAAAGAAAATCTCTTCCATCAAGCAAGTGCTGGACTATTCATTCTAGATCGCTATCTCAAAATCCTAGCAGAGAGCAAAATCCTGCTAAATATCAATTGCGATGGAGGTTTTGTGCTCTTGCTCACCAGCCTAAAAATGCAAGAAGCCCAAAAACTAAACACCATCGATCAAGAAATCAAACGCCTAGAAGACTCCCTAGCCTCTGGCAAGATGCAACAAGTGCCCACGAAAACCCCTCCCAAAGATCCTATCCCAAGCCCTGCGGCAAAATCCCATCGCTTCTCTACATTGCTCACAAAAATCTATGATCGCAATCTAGAGCTGGGAAATGCCTTTGAGCGCAGCATCACCTTTGTAGATTTTTGTGACAATACTCTGATTTGGAAAAGCCATGCAGATCCAAAAGACAAGGCCCTACTCACCGCACATTATGCAATTATCAAGCATTTTGTGCAGGAGGTCTTTGGCGAAAATACCAAAATCTCCCAGCAGCAAGCCTCACTAGCACAAAAAAACAGCGCCAAAGAAAATCCAAATACCGCATTAGATCACCAACCTGTGCAAAATTCTGAATCTGTGCATGATGCTAAGACTACACAAAGCCTAGCCACTCCATCTGCCAAACCCGCGTCCCAAAACCCTAGCACTGCGCCATCTACTAAGGATATGCTAGATGCTAAGGCTGCGCAAAAACCCATCAAAGAGAGTACTCCCGCACATGAAACCACCCCATCCCAAGAACCAACATCCCAAATAGAACCATCGCAAGAAGTGCAAGAAACACGGTCAGAAACACAAGAAGCGCTACCCAATTTTTTGGAGCGCAACAAGGAATTGATTACCAACCTCACCAACTCCATCCCCATCTCCAGTGCTAGAAAGATCAAAAATGACGCGTGAATTCACACTCAAAGAAGAGGAGCTAGAACCCCTTTTTGCGCATCTAGATTCTCTTTTTGCACAACATTGCTCCATCTTCCTTCTGTGTGGGAATCTTGCCAGTGGCAAAACCACATTAGTGCAGCGCTACATCAAGCACATCAACCCCTCCATCCATGCCACCTCTCCTACCTTTAGCCTCATGCAAGAATATGACAATTTCTATCATTATGATCTCTATCACCATGGTTTAGCCAAGGCTTTGGAGCTAGGACTCTTGGAAAATCTAGAAAAAGAGGGTGTGCATTTTGTGGAATGGGGGGATGAAAAATTAGAGGGCATCCTCAAAAATAGTGGGTATAATTATTGCAAAATAAGCATCGAAAAACTGCAGGACAAAAGGAATTACAAGGTAGTTTATGGATAAATTGGTCGCCCAAAATCTCAACAAACAAATCAAAAAAACTCTGATTGTCAAGGATGTTTCTATTGAGGTAAATAGCGGAGAGGTTGTGGGGTTACTTGGGCCAAATGGTGCAGGAAAGACCACGACTTTTTACATGATTTGTGGATTGCTCAAACCCACAAATGGCAAGGTCTTCCTCAATGGAGAAGACATCTCTTCATTCCCCCTGCATAAGCGCTCCAATATGGGGATTGGCTATCTCCCACAGGAATCTAGCATTTTTAAGGATTTGAGCGTGGAGGAGAATTTAAGCATCTCTGCAGAAACCACCTTCAAAAACAAAAAACAAGCCCAAGAAAAAATTGAGCAAATGCTAGAAGCCTTTAATATCGAGCCTATCCGTCGTCGAAGGGGCATAAGCCTCAGTGGTGGGGAGCGCAGGAGGGTGGAAATCGCCCGCGCACTTGTAAAAAATCCCAAATTCATCTTGCTAGATGAGCCTTTTGCTGGGGTGGATCCCATTGCAGTCATTGATATCCAAAAAATCATCCAAAAGCTCGTGAAGCTTGATATCGGGGTGCTCATTACCGACCATAATGTCAGAGAGACTCTCTCTGTATGCCACCGCGCCTATGTCATCAAAAGCGGCGAACTTCTCGCCAATGGGACAAGCACTGAAATCTATACCAATCCCTTAGTACTCAAGCATTACCTAGGCGAGAACTTCAAGGTATAAAATGGCAGGGCCCAAACTTCGGCAAAATCTCCAAGTAAAAGGCAAGCTTTCTGCCACTCTCAAAAATTGGCTCCCCATCTTACAAAGCAATATTTTAGAAATTGAAGAAACCATCCAAGAATATGCCCTAGAAAATCCCTATCTCCAAATTCAAAGCGCAATTACGCAAGATTTTAGCACCAGGCTCAAAAAACCAGAGGGGAAATCCCCCATAAAAAACTCCATTGGCGATAAAATCGAAGCTCTAAGCATCCAAGAAAAAGGGCTCTACCAAGTCCTAGAAGAGCAAATAATCCCTCCGCTTTTCCCCACAGAAATCTCTCAAAAAATCGCCCTTGATGTCATTGACAACATCAATGAGGAGGGATATTTTGATGGCGATATAGAAGAATGTGCCAAAAATCTTGAGATCACTCCAGAGGAATATGAGCGCATCCGCCAGCGCTTTTGCTATCTAGAACCAAGGGGAATTGGCTCAAAAGACATCACAGAATGCTTTCTTTTTCATCTCCAAGATATTGAAGACATCAGCAATGAACTCCATGATACCGCTGCACAAATCATCAGGGATCTAGAAAATCACACCAAATACAAAAAAAACTCCCTCTATCTAGAGGCCCTAGATCTCATAAAGACCTTTCAGACTCCCCCTGCACTGGCATTTTTAGAGCCCGATCCCTGCATCATCCCAGATATTTTTGTGCTAGAGGAAAATGGTGAGATCTCTGTTTTGCTCAATGATGACTACTACCCCCAGGTCACCATAGAGACACTCAAGGTCAAGGAAAATGAGCAATACCTAAAAACAAAACTCAAGGATGCCAAAGATCTCATTGATGCGCTAGATATGCGCAAGCAGACATTGCGAAAAATTGGATTAATGATCGTGGAATATCAATATGATTTTTTCATGGGCGGAGAAATCAGACCCATGAAATTAAAAGATCTTGCTGATGAGTTTGGACATTCCCCAAGCACGATATCACGAGCAATTTCGAATAAATTTTTAGAATGCAATCGCGGAGTCTTCCCAATTAAGAACTTTTTTACTACAGCAATTGATGGTGACACAAGCAATGCTAGTATCAAGGACTTCATCAATAATCTCATCAAAAATGAAAACAAACAAAAGCCCTTTAGCGATCTCAAAATCTTAGAGCTCATCGAAGAGAAATTCTCCATCAAAATGGTACGCCGCACCATTACAAAATACCGCAAACAGCTCAATATCGGGAGCTCTAGCGAACGCAAAAAAAACTACAGCATCGGCCTTTAAGCAAGAGCTTTGAAAAATAAAAAAGGGGGGAGTTTGGCAGGGTTTTAGGGCTTTGTTTGGCATATCTTGGGGTGGATTTTTTAGGCTTGGATCTAGTAGTTGATTCAAAAGGGGGATTACGCACATTTTGGGATTTCTAGCGGCATTGGGGATGGATTACCCAAAAGCATGAGGAGATGAAGCTAGTTCCCTGGCTTAGAGGGGATTTTTAGCATTCATGGTGATTAAGATGGCTTTGCAAAAGCTTAGTGTTTTGGCATTTTCAACGACTCTTTAGCGAGCAATTTTTCAGCACTCATTTGTTTTTTGTAGATTTTTGCACAGGGATTTGCTCATATTACTCATGTCCCTTGCATTGGGGATGCCGTGAATGAAGCCAAAATCACGCTTGCTTGGGGATTTTCCTTGACTTTATTGCCAAATGGAATTAGAATTCAGACCGCACTCATCTAAATTAAAGGGAAAAACATGAAAAAACATTTCTTAAAAACTCTTATGACATTTGGAATTCTATCAGGCTTTATGTTTGCCACATCGCTAGACACTGCTGGGGCGAAGGTCAAGTGGACAGCTTTCAAGACCACAGACAAAGTTGCAGTAAGCGGGACTTTTGATGACATTCAGTATAAATTTGGCAAGGGCCATGCAAGCATCAAAGAAATCCTAGAGGGCGCAACAGCCATCTTAACCCCCTCAAAGGTAAACCTCAATGATGCTTTGAAAAATAAAAATGTCCGAGAGTATTTTTTCGCAAAATTCAAAACAAGAGACGACATTAAAGTAACCTTCAAAAAGGTGATCGAAGGAAAGGATAAGGGGACGATTTTTGCGACCATCAAGATGAATGGCAAGATCGTAAAGGTTCCTATGCAATATGAAATCAAGGACAATTTTCTGGAAGCAAAAGGAGTGATTGACCTTGCAGAATTTTATGTGACTGATGCGCTAAACTCCCTCACTCAGGCAGTCAAAAATCTCCATGGGGGGCTTACTTGGACACAGGTAGAAATCCAGTTTTCCGCGCCAGTCAAAAACTAAAAAATCCCCAATCCTTGGGGGTTTCTCCACTTTATCTAAAATCTCTTTTTACACTATTCCGCCGCCTCGATTTTTACCATTTCATGAATCCCAGGCTGCTGCAATCTCTTTTTTGCCAGGGCTTTTTTACTGCATAAAAACCCTCAAAACCCTTTTGATATTAAAGCTTTTTACCACAGCAGCAAATGCTCCAAACATTCTTGGCTTTCTTCCTGCATCAAAATTCCCTGCAAAAACTCTATCAAAATCCCAAGCCCTCTGCATCTCTGAGTCCTTGAAATCGCTCACCAAAACCCAAAACCCCAGGGTAGAATTCTCTTTTTGCAACGTGTCGCATTCCTTAAATCATGGAAAATCCCATTCTCCCTCCAAAACAGCGCACCATTGGAGCATCTCTATGAGGGGAAGTGGAATGGCTTTTAGTCTATGAGGTTTGAAAAACATCACTGTGCAAAACCCCATCCATGAACCCGCGCTATTTTTTGGCTGTGAGTTCACTGCTTTTTGAGCTGGAGGAATTGCAAAAACAAAATGCCAAATAAGCTAAGAGCAATACCTATGGCGCAAGATACAAAGGAAAATCTACCTGAGTGCATCAGGGCATAAAGCCCCCAGCCAAACAGCGCATATGCTAGGATTCGCGCCCACAATCCAGAAATCCTAAGACCCAAAAATAGACGCGAGGACTTTTGCTTTTTTTGCTCCTTGGGAAGAGATCGCAGGGAATCTGCTTCTTTTGTGATGCGATTTTTTAACCCCCAAAAATTTGCAAGATTGATAAATAAAAAGCCCAAAAAACCCATCTCGAAATTAAGCATATGAAGCGCAAAATCCAAAGGATCCCAAAAATAAAACACAAGGGCAGCTAAAACATTGACCCCCAAAAGAATCAAAAGACATGAAATCGTGCACATTTGCGCGGGGGCTTGGGGAGCTTGGTTTTGTGAAATTTCTTGCATTATGCCTGGGGGATGTTCTTGTGTGTGTTGAGGATGTCTGGGATCTTTCCTAGCTTTTTTGCTATTTTGGGGATGCCAAGAAGCATTATGGAGATTTTCCCCCATGCGATTTTGCGTATTTTCCTGCGCAGGAGTTTTTGGATTTTTGGGATTTTCCTTCATAGCGATGATTGGGGGCTTTTGAGATGCTGCGCGGAGTTTTTGGAACTAAGAAGATTCTTGGGATCTTGTGCATGATTTTGAAGATGCCCCGCGGGATTTTCCTGTGTTGTGCCCAAAGAATCCTGAGAGTCATGCACACTTTGCGCGGAGTTTTTGGAATTTTCCTGTCCGCTATTTTGCGAAATTTCCTGCGCAGGAGTTTCAGAACCCTGTGTGGGATTTGAAGCATCTTGGGAATGCTCTAAATTTCCCCTTGTGTAGGTATATCTTTTATCCTTTGCCATTTCTTCTAAGGCCTTTTTTGTGCGTTTATAGGCCTTTTGGACATTGAGCAAAGCAGCCCCGATGCCCCAAGATACCCCCAGCCAAAAAAGCCAGGTAATCCCGCTGTATTTTGCAAGCAAATAGCCCACACCAACTCCTAGCAAAATTGCAACAACAATGGAAATCCCAAGGCTTAAATCATAAACCCCAGAAATAATTTTTTTTGCTTTTTTTTCCCTACTCATTGCCTTTTAAATCTCCTGGAATGCGTCATTTGCCCTCTCCAATACGCCATCAATCACGCCCTCATTCATCGGAGTGCAAACAAATCCAGTCTCAAACTGCGAACAGGCAAAATACACTCCTCTATGCAGCATGTGGGAATGAAATTTTGCAAACATAGCCAAATCGCTTTTTTTGGCATCATCAAAATTTTTCACTTTATTTTCATTGAAAAAAAAGCCAAACATACTGCCCCGCACACAGGTTTGCAGCGCGATCCCCCTCCTCTTTGCTGCTTCCTCTAAGCCTTTAGTAAGGCGTAGTGCTAGGGCCTCTAATTCCTCATAAATGGAAGGATTTTGGGCAATTTTACTCAGTGCTGCAAGGCCTGCGGTGACTGCGATGGGATTGCCACTTAGCGTGCCTGCTTGATACACACTTCCACTAGGAGAAAGCAGCTTCATGATCTCCTCTCTTCCGCCAAATGCTGCCAGTGGCAGCCCACCACCAATCACCTTGCCAAAAGTAAAGAGATCAGGCATCACATCGCTATAGCCCTGGACTCCATTGGCTCTAGCACGAAATCCACTCATCACCTCATCAAAGATGAGCACCGCGCCATGCTCATCACAAACCCTGCGTAAATCTGCCAAAAAATCCAAATCCGCAGGCACCAGCCCCATATTCCCAGCGATTGGCTCGATGATGACACAGCCAATCTCGCCCTTTTGGAAACATTGGCGCACAGAATCGATGTCATTATAGCGCGCGACAAAAGTATGTTTGCTCAAATCCTTGGGCACGCCAGGGGAACTGGGAGAGCCAAAAGTCGCACATCCACTCCCTGCATTCACAAGCAGGCTATCACTATGCCCATGATAGCAGCCATCAAATTTCAAAATATCATCTTTTTGGGTATATGCGCGAGCTAGGCGCAAAGCACTCATAACTGCCTCTGTGCCTGAGCTAACAAGCCTCATCTTATCAATCCCCTCATACATCTCTATGATCATTTTAGCAAGCGTGGTTTCTTTTTCTGTGGGCGCACCAAAGCTAAGCCCCTCCCCAATAGCTTCAAGCACATGTCTTTGTATGTCTTTATCGCAATGTCCAAAAATCAAAGGCCCCCAACTCTGCACAAAATCCACATAGCGATTGTTATCCACATCGATGAGCTCATAACCCTCTGCGCGCTGGATAAACACAGGACTCCCGCCCACGCTACTAAATGCTCGAACAGGGGAATTCACCCCACCAACAATGACTTGTTTGGCCTCATTAAAATCATTAATACTACAAAGTAGTTGCATGCTTTTTCCTTAATTTAACTTGACTGGAATTATACAAAAACTCCCAAAAACCTCACAAGCTCTAGCATGAGATTTTGGTAGAGGATTTTTGGGTGTTTGCGGTGTTTTGGCGTGACTTTAGGGAGGGATTTATCGATGCTTTACGCTGAGCTTTTTTTGTTTTTTATTTGGGAGGGATGGTTTTGGCAGCTGCTTATGGGCGAGAAAATTTGCGCAACTTTTGCGCGGGGGTAAGACTAGAAATTTTGCTCGCCAAAAAACCAAAATAAGGTCCATGGCGCTGGGAAACACGCATGATGAGTGCAACTAAGGCAGATTGCGTGCATCAGACACTGGGGGTAGAATCTCTACACATTTGCAAAGTTTTGTGCGCATTACACTCACATGTAACCCTCCATTTTCGTGAGAATACTAGAATCCCTCCATTTATTTTCAAAAATCTCATTATTCCCGCCATCAAATTTCATTTGATTGCAAGAGAAGAATTGAGAAAAGAATTGAAGGAAAAAAGTTGCTAGATTTTATAATCTCACACTCGATGGAATTTCTCAGCGTTCTTGGCATCTGGACCCTTGCAGTACTCATGCCTGGGCCGGATTTGTTTTTGGTCATTCGCTATTCCACCCAAAAGAGCAAGATTCATGCCCTCAGCGCAGTGGGCGGGATTCTTGTTGGCACTCTTGTGTGGCTGGTTGTGGGATTTTTTCTAGTCGATCTCTTGCGCAAAAGTATTTTTTTTGAGCTACTGCAGTTTGTGGGAGGGGGTTATCTTGTGTATATGGCAGTGAGGATTTTCCTCTCTCTGCGCAAAAATAGCGTAGAGAATGAAGATACCTCCAAACTCTATAGCTCCCCTATCAAAGGCCTCATGGCAGGAATCTTCACCAATCTCTCCAATCCCAAGCCCCCAATTTTCATCAGCGTAATCCTGAGTAAATTCTCTACAATACCCCCCTTAGATGTTGCATTACTGTTACTTATAGTAATGACTGCTATTCCTTGCTTCTGGTTTTATTGTGTCGTACATTTTTTCACGATTAAGAAGATTTTTCAGACTTTTTTGCACTACAGAAAGCACCTTGATTGCGTTGCTGGAGCGATTTTCTTCCTCTTTGGGATCAATCTCATCACAGAAGCCTTCCCCCAACTTTTTTAGCATTTAGCTTAATCTTCTTTTAAGCTCTTTTTGTTAGCCTTTTTTTGTAGCGTAATTTCTAAACAGAAGGAAAACAAAATGAAAACAAAAATTCTTTCCTTAATAGCTCTTGCATTTTTACAATCTGAGGCACTCGAAATCAAAAATAAACTTTCAGGCTCTGCAGCCAGTTCTAGCAAAATTGGATTAAACATCAATCAAAGTCCCACAAAGGTCAATCCTGCAGAGGGAATCTTACCCACAGAAAGCTTTAGTGTCATTCGAGCCAATGTGGATTATATCTTTAGCCTCACGCATGAAGGCCACTATTTTGACATACTGCTTGGAGGTAGTTTTGGTGGGGTTGTCTATGATTCTACAAAAAACCTCGTAGGCGGCTCACAAATCTATAAATACATTGGCTACTGGGCAGGTGTTGCCAACACCAAGGGTCCGGGCAACAAAGACACGCGCAATTACATACTCTACAATGCAAATGTCTTCTATCGATATGATAGATATTTTTCTATACGAATCGGGCGCTTTGGTCTGGATATTGGCGATTGGCAAAGGGGCTTTAGAGAGGGTGTAGACATAAGGAGTCAAGCAATTCCCAACACCACACTCTGGTTTTTTGCCACAAACAAAGGTGCGGCTGTAGCCAAGGGTGGGCCGTGGCTGCGAGATTTTCGCTATATCAATGTGAATGACACTAAGGGAGATTGGGATTATGGCAGAGGATTTTGGCTTTTTGGGACTGGCGCGCAGGTGATTTACAAAAACTTCACCATTCACCCAATGTTTTATGCCCAAGATTCTCGCTTTGTTTCACCGACCCTGGATATAATCTATAATTTTCGTCCAGACTTTGATGGCAAAGGATTTAATTTCAAAACCCAGGTTGTAGGAATGTATGCGTACTATCTTAGGGGGGCATGGCATTTGGATGCAAGTCTTGATAATTTCCAGCCTGAGACAAAAATCAAAGGTGGAGGAGGATCTCTCTTTATCAAGCAGACCTTTTTTTATGATAATTATGAATTTGGTGCAGCATTGTATACCACCTTTAGTGATCCGCATCAATTTTTTGGCGGGGCCAACCCCACAGGCTTTGATAGCTTCACAGGCACCATCTATCAATTCACCACTTGGAACAATGTTTTCCGAAAATATGCTCACACAGGCTGGGCATTTGTCGGGGGCTCACACAAGGATTTGACATGGAGAGTCGTAGGGCGCTATACAAATGCCACTCGCGCGCAGGAGCAAAGCGTGCTCTGTTCTTTTACCTATAAATTCACCAAAAATTTTGAAGGAAACTTCACTATCCAATACTATGGTCTCACCACCAAAGCAGGTCATTTGCTAGGGACAAAGCGTCTGCTGCAAGATACTTACTCAGATCGCAGCTCCATCCGCACAAGCCTCGTGTACTTCTTTTAACAACTCCCCCTCTTGGGGGTTAAGCTTTTTATTCCTATCAGAATTTTTCAAGCTTTTAAGTCTCTTAAAGATTTTCAAGTTTTTTGGATGATTGAATTTTTTGAACCCTTCTTGAATCTCGCAAAAATTTTCAAAACTCCAATCAAAACACCCACTCGCATCAAAACCAAAAAACCAGCACAAAACAAAAAAGAATTCACCAAAACACAACACTTTCCAACTCTGCACAAAAAGCAGCAGGAGTCTTTGAACTCTTCACCCCCCTTAAAAACTTAAAAATAAGTTCAAAGCCCTCTTTCAGATCCCTTGGAAAACCCCACTAAAGGCAGATAGACCCTCCTTGCTTAGAGCCAAAAGGAATAAGCTATGCTACCAAGAATGATGGCACAAAAGATGTTGAGATAGATGCCAACGCGGATCATTTCATTTTGTCGGATGTAGCCCGTGCCATAGACCACGGCATTGGGAGGAGTGGCTACAGGCAGCATAAAAGCACAGGAAGCTGCAAAACCAACAATCAATGCAAGTCCTAATGGGGGTGCACCAAGAGCCTGGGCAATGCTAATAAAAAGCGGCACAAGAAGCGCAGCGGATGCGGTATTGCTAGTAAATTCTGTGAGAAATACGACAAAAAATGCCACAATAATACCGATGATAAAAAGACTCTTACCCTCAATCATCCAAACAACGCTTTCTGCCATTACCTTGCTCGCACCAGAATCCTTCAAAACCACACTCAAAGTCAGCCCCCCACCAAAAAGCAGTAAAACCCCCCAATCTGTGCGATCGCTTGCTTGCTTCCATTCAATCAAACGAAAGATACATACAAGAGCAACCCCGATGAGAGCAATCACGCTATCAAAATTTGCAACATTTTTTCCTAAGCCAAGCAAAGGACTGAGCAAGGAATTTAGCGGCTTGCTAAATGTCCAACAAAGTGCGATAAAAATAAAAATACCCAAAGTGATAGTTTTTTTTCTATCCATAGGAGGGATGGATTGAGAATCAAAATCAATTTTGTGGTTCAGCTTTGGCCTTAAAACAATATAAAGCACAGCCATCATCAATGGCATAAAAAGAAGCACGATGGGGATTCCAAAATAAAGCCATTCAGAAAAGCTAATATGCAAATTGCTCGCTACAATGGCATTGGGAGGTGTGCCCACAAGTGTCCCCATACCCCCGATACTTGCACTATAGGCAACTCCAAGCAAAACAAATACAAATGTATTGCGATCCTTGCTAGAATCGACTTTTGAAAGAATCCCAATAGCAAGAGGCAACATCATTGCAGCAATTGCTGTATTGCTCATCCACATCGATAAAAATGCTGTAGTGAGAAAGATTAAAAAAACAGCCCCAACAAAGCTACCACGAGAAAACTTCAAAATGCGAGCAGCAATGATTTTATCAAGTTCTTGATGGTGCAAAGTAGCAGCCAAAACAAATCCGCCAAAAAATAAAAAAATAATAGGATTAGCAAAGCTAATCAACGCGTTTTTTGTATTTAATAATCCTGTCAATATTGCAAGTATTGGAATAAGTAAAGCCGTGATGGTTACATGCACCGCCTCGCTAAGCCACAAAATCGCGGCAAATGCGAGGATGGCTAGACCTTGATTCACCTGCAATGTGAAGGGCAAAAAATGAATCAAGGCAAAAAAAAGCACGAAATCAAAAATGACGATACAAGTTTTTATGGTGTTTGACATGGGTCCCTTTCCTGCGCAAAATCGTGTATAGCCTTCCATTATAACAGGTTTTTTAGAGATGGGAAATCTCTTGCTTGAGGGGTTTTGTGCACAGAGCGCAAATGGAATTTTTGCAAATGCGAAAAACAGGCGGAATTTTGCAGGGGCAAAAGCAAGCAAGCGCGATGCAATCCCTAGCATTGCAAAAAGGCAACTTAAGTGAAAATTAACGCTGTGGGAAAGTGGTATAAATGTAGGAAAACGCTGCAGGAAATGAGGTAAAAATCTCCCTAGAATTGGCAAAATAACCCAACATTTAAAAAACCCCAAGCCAAACCCGCATCAAAAAACTGATTTTGGAAAAAACTGATTTTGTTCTGCGCCTATCTTTCTTGCATTTGCCGCGCTTCTTGTGTTTCTCACATTTCTTGCAACAATGCCTCCAAGACAAAAAGCTAAGATCCTTACCCCCAACAAAGAATTTAGGGTTTGTTTTTGCTCTGTGCCCTCACTTCTGTGATGCTTTTTCCGCCTAGGCCATAATTGTCTGTGTCGATTTCATCGATAATCACCACCGTTGAAGCTTTATTTTTGTGCAATACTTTTGCAAGTAGTTCCGTGACCCCAGAGATTAGTTCTCTTTTTTGCGCAGAAGTTGGCTCGCCATTTTCTTTGGTAATCCTGATATTTACAAAAGGCATCTTTGCTCCTTTCATTTTTGCATGATGCTAACATAATATGCTACCATGTAGACAAATATTTTGGGATTTTATGGATGTGTGATGTGAGAGATATCTTGAGATTGTGCGTAGATTTTGGAAGAATAGAGGAGAAATCCTATCAATTTTTTATGGATTTTTTTGTCCCCCTCAACAATCGCTTATGCGTAGGACCACCACTTGTTAGGATACAAGAGCTACTAGCTTTGATCCAGGCTAATGTTGTAAATATCATTTATCAGGCAAAGGCTAGAGCAAGAAAATGCACAAAGATTTAAGATACAAGATTCCTTTGGCAATGTGTATTATGCAAACAAGATGATAGATGCCAAACTCAAACCCTTTGTGATTGAAGATTCTAAATTTTTACATTCTATGATTCAACATCAACTCGCACAAAAATTTAAAAATGGTGATAGGGAATTAGAATGTTTCCACATAGATAGAACCTTTGAGGCTATAAATTCCAAAAATCAAAAAACAAAAAACCTTTTTCTCTTAGGCTTACCTACAGAGGGGATAAAGTTCTATACTTTTATTTTGCCTAGACCCCATATCCAGTCGACTTTTTTGAGAGATGCCAATACAGCCCTGCAGGCCTTTTTCAAAAATATTGGGATGACTGGATGATTTAGCGAATTTTTGCTTGTTTTTTGGCGACCTTTGTCTCCAATGGCCTAGCTCGCTTTGGATATGTCGTGCTTGTCCCCTTGCTCATACTCTCAGGCAAGACAGTGTTGCTCAAAGCCTGCAGCTAGCCATTGCGATTTTGATAGGCTATATCTTTGGCTCCTTTATGATCCAAATTTTGCATCGATACATCAGCCTTGAAGCGATCGCAAAACTTAGTTTTCTCATCATTGCCCTAAGCTTCCTGGCATTGATTTTTGACTCCCTACCCTTTGCATTGGCTTGGAACTTTCGATTCCTCGCAGGGATGGCAAGTGCAGCATTGATGGCGCTTGCCGCTCCCCTGTCCCTCCCTCTTGTACGGCCAAACAAACACTCGCTTTTTAGTGGTTTGATCTTTAGTGGCATAGGGATCGGGGCTGTGTTTGTGCTGCTTTACCCTGCCTTATGTGGCGCATTTTTCCATCACATATGTATGGATTTTGCTTTTTGCCATGAGCTTTGTGGGCTTTGTTTTTGCTCTTTTTGGCCTAAAGACGCTCAATCCCGCAAGAAGAGAGCTTCAAAAAGAACAGAAATTTCTCATTTCTCCTTTTCTTTGGTTTTTGCTTATCTCTTATGCCCTCAATGCCATAGGCTATCTAGGACACACACTTTTTTGGGTGGATTATCTCGCGTTAGATTTGCACAAGTCTAGCATGCTTGCGGGAGCTTCCTGGGCATTTTTTGGCATCGGTTCGGCATTTGGGGCTTTGGGCAGCGGGATGCTAGAGAGCAAAATAGGTCTCAAAAATGCTCATATTCTTGTGCTTTTGCTCAAAGCCCTCTCCTGCTTTCTTGCTGCTTATGCTAGGGAGTTTTTTTGGCTAGATGTTTCTGTCTTTCTCATGGGATTTACCACTACAGGGAATGTAGCGCTCACAAATGCGCTGGCTTTGCACATCGTGGGCAAAGAAGCTTTTGCAAGGGCATCTAGCATACTGACTTTAAATTTTGCGATTTTCCAGGCTGTGTTTTCCTTGCTTTTTACTTACTTGCTGAGTTTTCTAGGCTATTTTTGGCTCTTTATTATTTGTGGGGCTGCTTTGGTGATGAGTCTAGTCGTGCTCCTGCCCATCAAAGATTCTAGAGCGCTTTAGTGGCGCGGGAAAATGGTGGAGAGAGCGCTTGAAAATAGATGCTAGAGAAATCGCGTGGGACTTTGGTGTGAGGGTTTAGAGATTGAGCGCTTGGCTGGGGCGCTCTGCCAAGCTAGCGGGGCATCGGTGCAGGTTTGATGCGTTGGGGAGGAAGTTCTAGCCAGGCGCTTTTAGGGCGCAAAAATCGCGCTAGATGGCTTGTCCTATCGGGCATTTGATTTGGCTGGCAAAATCTTGAGAAATTCTCGGGGGTGGTTGGGAGGGGCCAGCAGGCGCTTTGCTTTGGCTGGTAAACTTGGAATTTTGCACGGTGGGATTGAGATAAATCTCGGGGCGGTGTGCTTGGGAAGGGCTAGGATCTCGGGTGGTTTGGGCTTGCTTTGCGTGGTGCTTCTTTATTTCGTGTGGCTTTTGGCGTGGCGTGTGTGGACTTGTTTGGTGAGAGCTGGGCGGTGCTTTGCTTGAAATTTCGTTTTACTTTAGCTTTGCTTGAAATTGCACGGCTTTGTTTTAGTGACTTAGGACGCAGCGCTTTGCAATTAGGATTCGCACCCTGCCCCGCTTTGCCTCACCCTGCCCCGCTTTGTTCTTTGAGATTCATATTCCCGCGAAACAAAATTTTATCCACATAAGCAATAGCTTTTTTGATTCCAGATGCTATGTGATTGTTCTTTTGCATGGAGTAGTGTTTTAGGTCTAACAATTGCTCTAAAAGATATCCTTCAATTTTACCAATTTCTTCTGGGTCCAATCTTTTCTCAATTCATAAAAAATTCTCAGGAGATTTCCTACTCCTTTATTGAGTGATTGTTTGATACCGCGCAAAACACCCCTTGTAATTTTGTCTTGTCGTAAGTGTCCTTTATTGAGTTTTGATGCCGTGCAAAACATCACAAAATTTTTTGCAATTCTTGCATTGTATTTTTTCTTCCCCCTCTCCTATCCAAATTCTAGCAACAAAAAAGCTTGTAATCTACTTTGTTAGGTCTGCGTGTTTGTTCATACACTAGGGGGTGAATCTGGGGTTTTAGAGTTGAGCATCTTTTGCAATATTTTCCTGACAGCCTAGATAAGAAAGCGTGAGTAAAGCATGTGAATGATTTGGCTATCAAGCATAAAATCAGGGATTTTGGAGCCAAGGAGTTTTTTATTTTTTTGCTTAAATTCCTCAAGACTTAAGAGATCAAGATGTTTTACAAAGGCATTTCTCCTTGCTTTAACTGCTGGAAAATGCCATTGTATCAGTGGTGCTTGAATAAAGCAAAGATGTTTTTGTGTGACTTGCTGCTCAGAATAAAGAGTGTCTTGTGTATGAGTGTTGTTGATCCATTGATTTTTCTTTGAGGTTTTTCTTGCGACAAAATCAACGCCCCGGTTATACACAAGTAATTGATCAAAGCCATCAATAAAGCCATGCACACCGTTGTTTTGCACATAAATTTCTCCCTCTTGCATCACAAAATTCACACGAGGATACACAACAGCATGTGTGATATTTTGAGGAATATAAAATGTCTGAAAAAGCATTGCGGGGTTGTAGATATGATCTACGTCAATTTTTATCATCCATTCCTCTTTGGGGATAAAACTTAAAACAAAGCGATAATAATTGTGTAACATATTTTCTTGCTTTCTGGGGTTTTCAAGCATCACTTCATGGGGATATTTACAGGCTTTAAAGCTTGGATTTTGATTGCAAAAATCTAAAATAATTTCTTCACTAGAATCTGTGCAGTCATTATAGCCAATCACGCCTCGCTGGATGGCTGGCAGAATCGATTCTAGGCTAGCCTTAAGCGTGGCTTCTTCATTTTTTACACGAATGAATGCCCAAGGATTGAGTGGAGATTTTGGATCCATTGCCCTTGGATCCAGTTGATAAAGGGGAGGAACCCCCCCCCACTGCTTAGAGTGATTTGCTATCGCTTTCAACACTTCTTTTGGCGTTAGGATATCGAGATCTTTTAGCATAAGATTTTGCTGTGTGTTGTTTCTTTTGATGCATCTTTTTATTTGGCTTAGCAATTTTTTCATAGTTTTCCCTCGAACTCAAAATACTATGATAGCCAAATTAAGGCTTTATCGAGGTGTCAGGTTATTGAAATAATGGAGCTTTTAGCAGGGATGAGAAGGATTCCACCCCCCTGCCCTGCTTTCTCATTTTCCGTCATTTTGTTTATTATAGTAGCAATGTATCACCCTTAGTGTTACGATGTTGCAGGATTGAGACTTTCTTCTGAAGCGTTTTGTAAAATTTTACAATTATGCCTCTATAATGTCACAAATATCAACAAAGGAATCTCTATGGAAGAAGTTGTGATTGTTGCGGCCAAAAGGAGCGCGATTGGTTCTTTTCTAGGTAGTCTAAAAAATCTTAAAGCCACGGATTTAGCAAAGCAGCTCGCCAAAGCTATATTGCAATCCATAAAACTCGATCCCCATCTCATTGATGAGGTGATTTTGGGGCAGGTTTTACAGAGCAATCAAGGACAAAATCCCGCAAGACAGGTATTGCTTGAAATAGGAGGACTGGAAAAATCTGCTTTTATGGTAAATAAAGTATGTGGCTCTGGCTTGAAGGCGGTTTGGCTGGGCTATCAAGCCATAGCCCTAGGGGATAGAGAGGTGGTCTTGGCAGGGGGTGTAGAAAACATGTCCCTTGCTCCCTTTCTGCTTGAAAATGCACGCAGCGGCTATAAATTGGGAAATCAAACCCTCATTGATGCCATCATTAAAGATGGGCTATGGTGTGCCAATACAGATGTGCACATGGGAATCACAGCAGAAAATCTCGCCAAAAAATACAATATCTCTCGAACAGAACAAGATGAATTTGCACTATCCTCACAACAAAAAGCCACAAAAGCCATCCAGGAGGGGAGATTTCAAGAAGAGATCGCTCCTATAAGCATCCAAGAAAAAAAAGGAGAATTTATCTTCTTGCAAGATGAATTTGTCAAACAAGACTCCACCATCGAAGCACTTGCAAAATTAAAACCCGCATTTCTCAAAGAAGGAAGTGTTAGCGCTGGGAATGCTTCTGGCATCAATGATGGTGCTGCAATGCTTGTTTTGATGAGCAAGACAAAAGCCAAGGAGTTGAATTTAGAGATTTTAGCAAGTTTGAAAGCTTTTGCAAGCGCGGGAGTGGAGCCCTCTATCATGGGGATTGGTGCGGCTGTGGCAGCAAAAAAAGTCATGGAAAAAACCGGATTGCAAATAAAAGATTTTGATCTCATTGAGGCAAATGAGGCATTTGCAGCGCAAAGCATTGCATGCCTCAAAGAACTTGGCGCCAAAGAAGAAAAGGTAAATGTCAATGGTGGTGCGATAGCCCTTGGACATCCCATTGGCGCGAGTGGAGCGAGGATCCTCGTGACTCTAATCCATGCCCTGAGAAATCAAAAAAAGAATCTAGGGCTTGCCACTCTGTGTATCGGTGGCGGACAAGGCATCAGTGCTGTGATTGAAATCAACGAATAAGGAAAAATTATGAACAAAATAGTAGAAAATCTCGATCTTGCTCTAAAAGATCTAAAAGATGGCATGACCGTGCTTGTTGGTGGTTTTGGATTATGTGGGATCCCAGAATTTAGCATTACAAAAATCAGAGAATTGGGCACCAAAAACCTGATAGTTGTGAGCAATAATTGCGGTGTGGATGATTTTGGCCTGGGAATTTTGCTGCAAAATAAGCAAATCAAAAAAATGGTCGCTTCTTATGTCGGTGAAAACAAAACTTTTGAACAGCAATTCCTAAGCGGGGAACTAGAAGTAGAACTCACTCCACAGGGCACACTGGCCGAAAAATTGCGTGCTGGGGGTGCTGGGATTGCTGGATTTTATACACTCACTGGCGTTGGGACTGCTGTGGCCAAAGGAAAAGAAACCAAAAATTTTCACGGAAAAGAATATTTACTTGAAGAGGCGATAAAGGGGGATTTTGCTCTGGTAAAAGCAGACAAGGCTGATAGACATGGCAATCTCATCTTCAACAAAACCGCAAGGAATTTCAATCCTATCTGCGCAATGGCTGCAAATACAACCATTGTAGAAGTAGAGGAAATTGTTGATTTTATTGATCCTGATTCCATCCACTTGCCAGGAATCTATGTGGATTTTGTGTATCTGGGCAGGGGATATGAAAAAAGAATCGAAAAAATTATTACAAGAAAGGATTAGTCATGGCATTGAGCGCGAAAGAATTAATCGTAAAAAGAGCGGCAAAAGAAGTAAAAGATGGCATGTATATCAATCTGGGTATTGGCATCCCGACACTGATTGCAGATGAGATAGAGAGACTCAACCTTGATGTATTTTTGCAATCTGAAAATGGACTTCTTGGACTTGGAGCTTACCCAAGGGAAAATGAAGTAGATCCTGATTTAATTAATGCAGGCAAGGAAACGACTACATGCATCGCTGGAGGATCATTTTTTGATAGCGCAGAGTCCTTTGCAATGATTCGCGGTGGGCATATTGATCTTGCCATCCTTGGTGGTATGGAAGTTTCCCAAAATGGAGATTTGGCAAACTACATGATCCCAGGGAAATTGGTAAAAGGCATGGGAGGTGCTATGGATCTTGTCAATGGCGCAAAAAAGATTGTCGTTGTTATGGAGCATGTAAACAAAAAAGGAGAGAGTAAAGTAAAATCCCAATGCGACCTGCCTCTTACTGGAGCAAAAGTAGTCAATCGTCTCATCACAGAGCTTGGTGTATTTGACTTCATCAATGGCAAGATGCACCTCATAGAACTCCAACCCAATGTAACCCTAGAGGAAATCAAGCAAAAAACACAAGCCCATTTTGAAGTACGACTCTAAGAGCTGCTAAAGGATTGCTATGTTTTTGTTGCG